>NZ_BMNH01000032.1:0-454 GCF_014646355.1 Nonomuraea cavernae | reverse complement strand
GCGTAGGCGACCTGCACCTCGCAGCGGTCGGCCAGCCCGGCGGCCACCACGTTCTTGGCCACCCAGCGCATCGCGTAGGCCGCCGAACGGTCCACCTTGGACGGGTCCTTGCCGGAGAACGCGCCGCCACCGTGACGCGCCATGCCACCGTAGGTGTCAATGATGATCTTGCGGCCGGTCAGCCCGGCGTCGCCCATCGGCCCGCCGATCTCGAACCGGCCGGTCGGGTTGACCAGCAGCCGGTAATCGGAGGTGTCGAGGTCGAGCCCCGCCAGCACCGGCTCGACCACATGCGTGCGGATGTCGGGGGTCAGCCGGTCGGCCAGGGAGACGCCGGGGGAGTGCTGGGCGGAGACGACCACGGTGTCGAGGCGGACCGGCTGGTCGCCGTCGTACTCGATGGTGACCTGGGTCTTGCCGTCGGGCCGCAGGTAGGGCACCAGGCCGGACTTGC
>NZ_BMNH01000031.1 GCF_014646355.1 Nonomuraea cavernae | reverse complement strand
GCCGTGCGGGCCGTGCGGGCCGTGCGGGCCGTGCGGGCCGTGCGGGCCGTGCGGGCCGTGCGGGCCGTGCGGGCCGTGCGGGCCGTGCGGGCCGTGCGGGCCGGGCGGTCGGCCGCGGGGCTTCCCGGCGGGCGGAGGCGCCGTAGCGGAGGCCCTGGTACAGGCGATATGTTCCGGTCGTGGTGCCCCGTACCGTGCCCGCGTCGGTCCGCACGACCGCGCGGTCTCCCGCGCCCCGCCCCGGCGGCCGGGCCCTCGTCGCTGGTGGCGCATCCCGTGAGCAGTACGGCTACGGCCGGCCAAATCCCCATGAACCCACCGTCATGGACCGGCACGGCCGGCCAGAAGGTCCATCGATCCAGGATCGTCCAGGACAAAGTCCCGGCCCCCGGAGACGTGTCAGTGCCCGGCACTACCATCTCCCCGACGGATCCGGATCGGAACGGTAAGGCTTGACCTCCTCCCCCTCGCGAACGAGGGGATTCCCACGGTCGCCCGTGAGGAATCCTGTTTCACCGCCGGTTGCCCGCCAGGAAGGAGGACTTCCCTTGAGGTCTTACATCGGCTCCGCAGGCGTTTCAGCTCTCCGCCGGCCCGGCGGCGAGGATGTTCTTGAGCATGCCGCGCCGCTCCCGCCAGGACGCGTCCGAGATGGCGCGCGCCAGCCTGTGATTCTTGACCATGTCGCTGACGGTCAGGGCGTCCACGGCGATCACTTGGTGCTCGTGAACAAGCCGGGTGCTGACCTTGCGCAGGCGTCCGCGGTCGGCGATCCGCGCGTGCACACGGGCCACCTGCGGCCGGGCCGTGGCCCGGTTGGCCGACCCCTTCGGTTTCCGGCTTTCCTTCCCGCCCTGAAGGACGGAGTCTCCAGCCTCAAGGAGATGCGATGAAGGACCACCGGCTGCCACGCGAGCTGTGCCGGCTGTTCGCCGACGGCGGCAGGGGCCGCACCCTGTCGGTCGCGCTGCCCGAGGGTGAGGCCGTCTGGCCCGACCCGGGCTACACCAGCCAGGGCGAGGCGTCGCGGCCCGCGTTCTGGATGAGCGACGAGCCGGCGACGGGCGCCGAGTGGGCCCGTTTCCGCGCCGAGCACCCGCGCAGCGGCCTGTGGCCGGTGCTGCTCGACGAGTCGGCCCAGCCCTGGTCGGTCGGCCAGGTGGTGCCCGACGACGCGGCGCTGATCGGCCACTTCACGGCCGAGGGGTTCATGGCGGAGGTGTGGCAGGAGTGGGTGGCCCAGATGCCGCCCGACGCGCTCGACGAGCTCGACCCCTTCGGCGCGATCTGCCCGGGCCTGGCGCCGCCCGGCGTGCCGGCGGCCGATCCGGGCGCCGTGGCCGACTGGCACGCCGAGCAGCTGGCCGGCCGGGGCCTGCCGCTCGGGCTGGTCGCCGCCCACCGGGGCGCCGACGCGCTGGCCGTCATGGGCTGGCAGGGGGCGCTGCACCACAACGAGTGGATGGTGCCGCTGGCGGCGGTCGTGCGCAGCTGGGAGGACCGGTTCGGCGTCCGGGTGGTGTGCGTCGGCTTCAACACGCTGGAGCTGAGCGTGGCCGCGCCTCCCGTCGAGCCCGAGCACGCGCTGCACGTGGCGGCCGAGCACTGGGCCTTCTGCCCCGACAACGTGGTCCAGGGGCCCGGCGACCTCCAGGGCTACGCCGAGCAGATCGCCGGGCGGCACACCTGGTCGTTCTGGTGGGACTGACCGCGCCCGGATCAGGCGGGCCGGGCCGGGCGCGTCAGATCAGGCGGGCCACGGCCCCATAGTTGCCCGACGTGCTCGGCTGCTCCAGGCAGGTGGTCTCGGCGCCGTCGGGCCGCCACTCCGGCACCCACACCAGGCCCGGCGCCACCAGGTCGAGGCCGTCCAGCAGGGCCGTGACCTCGGCCCTGTCGCGGATCGCGTGGCCGGGCAGGGTCATCGCCAGCAGCTCGCGGGCGGCCGGCAGCAGCTCCGGCGGGATGCCGTCGAACGTGGTCTGGAGCAGGGCCAGGTAGCTGTTGGCCGGGGCGGCGTGGCACAGGCACTTGATCACGTGCCCGGCGTGCTCGTCGCCGACGCCGTGCATCGTGACGAGCAGCATGCCGACCGGCCGGTCCCAGTCGAGGAACGTGCGCACCACCCGGTCGGACAGCAGCTCCTCGATCTGCCGCACGTCCCCCTCGACCACGCGCATCGCGTCGGTCACGGGCTCGATCGTGGCCCGGGCGTTGGCCAGCACCATGGGGTCGTTCTCGACGTAGACGACCCGGGCCTCCGCGCCGTGCAGCGTGTCACGGGCGATGTCGTGCAGTTGGTGGCCGGTGGGCAGGCCACTGGGCACGCCGCTGCCGATGATCAGATACTGGTCGACTCCGGCGAGCGCCAGGTGCCGGACCACGCGGGCGAGAAAGCCCAGCACGGCACGGGCGGCGGCGGTGGTCACGGGGGTGGCCTCGTCATAGCGCCGCACGGCCTCGCGGTCGGCCACGAAGTTGTTCTTGCCGCCCGCGGCGGCGTCCAGCATGCGGGTGATGCGAGCCTGAGACATATCGAGTCTCGCCAGATTACGGATGGCGCGCTCGTTCATTTCGTCTCGCCCCTTTCCCCTCGCCAGGCAATGCCGGGAAAGTTCTGGCTTCGTGTCTCACTCGGAACCAAGTTAAAAATGATCCAAATGTCCCAACAATTCAACACATTGGGGCCAACAAAATCAGGAAATATTAGTTTCCGACTTTGTTATGATCATCCTTGGGCGGCCCGGTCACGGTACGCATACAGCAGGTCGAGGGTCTCCTCGCGGGTCGTCGTCGTGACCGACAACTTGGTGAACGCCTGGTGATAGGCCTCGACGGCGGCCGGATCCGTGATCAATTCGTCGGATTCGACGGCGTGCGCGCAGGCGATGTCGGGCTCGAAAGCCTCCGCGAAACGCCAGAGCGTGAACGGCCCCGTACGCGGAAGATAAGCGGGATCTTGAATGGGGACCACGTGCACCGAGATGTGCGGGCGTTTGGCGTATTCGAGAAGCGTTTCGAGTTGCGTCAGATGCGCCTGTGGCTCGGCGATCGAACGCAGCAGCGCGCTCTCGTCCATGATCGCCCAGACGACCGGGCCGCCCTCGATCACCGGCTTCTGGCGGGCCAGGGCGAGCCGGGCCGCGTCGTCGACCGACTCCTGGCCGAGCGTGGCCGGCCCGGAGACCGTGATGGCGGCCCGCGCGTAGCCCTCGGTCCACAGCAGCGCCGGGACGAGCTGCGGGTGGTAGGTGCGGATCACCGAGGCGCGCTGTTCGAGCGCGCAGGCGGCGGCCAGCCAGACGGGTACGGCGTCGTCGTCCCAGCGCACCGGCTCGCGCTCGGCGCGGGCGAGCGACAGCACGTGCTCGCGGACGGGCAGCGAGGTCACGCCGTAGAGGTCGAGCAGGAGCTCCACCGTGGCGGGTGCGGGCGCGACGGCGCCCGCCTCGATGGCCTCGATCGCCGCCTTGCCGCGGCCGAGCGCGGCCTCGACCCGCTCGGGTGACATGCGCGCCGCCAGGCGCAGGCCGCGCAGCCGCCTGCCGAGCGCCTCGCGCTGCGCCCCGGAGAGCGCGGGCGCGACCTCGGGGATCTCCGGGATCCGGGGGGCGGGCTCGGGCTCGGGCTCCCGCTCCGGCAGGCCCTCGGCCCGCCGAGCCAGGCCGATCACGTCGCGCACGACGTGCAGCGAGCTGTCGGACAGGCCCGACGCGGACTCGCCGATCGCGCTCGCCGGCCCCGAGGATCGCTCCTCGCCGAGGTCGGCCTGCTCCTCGCCCACCAGCCAGCCCACGCTGACCTGCAGGCAGGCGGCCAGGGCGCGGAGCACCTGGAGCGTCGGGTTGGTCTGCTTGCCGGTGCGCAGCTGGCTGACATAGGCGCGGGTGATCGGGATGCCGGCCTTGGTCAGCTCGGCCGCCACCTGGGCCCCGCTGTAGCCACGCTTGCGCAGAGCGAGGTCAAGCCGCTCGGCGATGTTCGCCACCTGGCACCTCCCGCCGCCCGTAGGGCCTCCAGCGTAAGGGAAGCCGGGCGTTTCGTCGCATGTCCGGCCGCAGGTCCGGCATTCCGCTCCTTAAACCGATTCAAACTCAAATGATAACTACCAGTTGACACAACTTCGGCCAGGGTCCCACTATCGGACCGACACATGGAAACTGTGACTTGACGGCCGGACGGTTCTGGAGAGTCGCCGGCGAGGAGGAGGCCGGACGTGACCCCCGATCCCCAGAATGGTTCCTGGTTCGCCAGGCGGCCCAAGGCCGTGCCGGCGCAGGACCGGGTGATCCAACGCATCTGTTCCCGGGTGGCACCCGAGAGCAAGCAGGTGCACGTCGCCAACCTGCCGCTCGGCGGCGTGCAGGTCTGGGTCGACGGCAACGGCGAGCGGTGGGTGCTCTACCACCGCATGGCCCGCGAGCTCAGGCTCGCCGGCTGGCACACCGAGGTGGGCGAGGACCGCCTGATGGTCCTCGGCTGGAGCGCCGACTGCCTGACCCACCGGGCCCGGATGCTCGACGCCGCGCTCACCGGGCGACTGGCCGACTACGAGCACACCGCCCGCGCGGCCGTCGCCATCGGCACCCGGCTGCGCGACGAGAAGTACCCCGACGACCGCATCGCCGGCGAGGTCCAGGACCGCCTCGGCAGGCAGCTGCGCTGGCCGCACCGGCTGGCCGAGCTCGACGGCCTGGAGCGCACCGCGTCGCTGGAGCCGCTGCGGCTCAGGCTGGCGCAGGTGGCCGGCCTGGAGGCCAAGGTCAGCCGCCGCTGCGCGGAGCACCTGACGCTGGCCTCGCAGATCGTCCGGACACTCGTCGGCGGCAAGGCCCAGCCCTGGTCCCGGTCGCCCGGCCAGTCCGTGAGCCTGACGGAGCGGATGGTCGCGGCGAGCGTGCCCAACTGCCCCGAGATCCCGCGCCCCGAGCCGGTCACCGTCGCCCACCGTGACCTCGCGGAGACGCCGCGATGACTCTGACCTCCCTTCGCGAGCATGTCGCCGGACCCCCCGTCGAGCCCGTGGCACGGCCACGGCTCCGGGTCCGGGGACGCTTCGCCATACTGCGCCTGATCGCCTCCGGAGTGGTGATCGCGATCATGGCCGACAGCACGGCGACGATGCTGGCGATCCCCGTGCTGAGCCGTGACCCGATCGCGGCCGCCCTGCCCATGGCCGAGGTCACCTGGGTCAGCACGGTCAACTTCGCCGCGGTCGCCGCGCTGCTGGCCACCGCGGGTCGCTTCGCCGACCTGCTGGGCAGGCGCAACGTCCTCGCCCTCGGTCTGGCCCTCTACGGCCTCGGCGCGGCGGCGGTCATCGCCACCACGTCCTGGCCGCTGCTGCTGGGCGGGCGGGCCGCGCAGGGCATCGGCGCCGCGCTGATGTTCCCCGCCTCACTCGCCCTGCTGCTCGGCGAACTGCCGGCCAACCGCCGCGCGGGCGCCATCGCCCTGTGGAGCGCCTCGTCGGGCATCGGCGCGCTCGCCCTGCAGGGAGCCGGCGGGCTGCTGGTCGAGTCGTACGGCTGGCGCGGCCTGTTCCTGCCCAGCGCCGGGCTGGCGGCCGCGCTGCTGATGCTGACCCCCGCGCTGCCGCGCTCGCGCGGCACGGACCGCCGGGTGCCCGACGTGCTGGGCACGGTGTTACTGGTCGGGGCTATCGCCGCGGCCGTGCTCGCGATGTCCCAGGGCGGCGCGTGGGGATGGACCTCCGCGCGGACACTCGGCTGCGCGGCGGCGGCCGGGGTGCTGCTGGCAGGGGCCGTCACGACGTCGTGGCGCCACGCCGCGGGCGCCATCGACATGCGGCTGTGGCGGCGCCCCGGCTTCCTGTGGGCCGGAGGGGCGTCCCTGTTGTACGGCGCGGCGTCGTTCGTCGTGCTGGCCATGGGGCCGCTGTACCTGAGGTCCTCCGGCTTCGACCCCGTCAGCATCGGCCTCTGGCTGGCCCCGGTGTCGATCGCGATGATCGTGTCGAGCCCGCTGGCCATGCTGGCCGGCCGCCGCATCGGCCTCAACGCGGTCATCTACGCCGGAGCGCTCGCGCTCGGCGGCGGCTGCGCCCTCATGCTGGCCTACCCCCAGCCCAACGTGCTGAGCGTGATCGCCGCGCTGATGCTGGGCGGCGGCTTCGGCGCCCTGTCCACCGGCACCTTCGCGGTCGGCACCATGGCCGCCCATCCCACCCAGTACGCCTCCGCGGTCGGCGCCATCAACACCGCCCGCATGCTCGGCGGGGCGATCGGCGTGGCGGGCGCCTCGGCGCTGGTCGACCAGCCACTGCTGGACGGGCCGATGCCGGGCTTCGCCTCGGTGCTGGTCGCCTGCATGGCCGCGGCCGTGCTGCTCGGCACCGCCGCACTCGTCCGCGTCGCCGGCACCCCGCGCCGCCGGCCGGCCCGCATGTCCAGGCGGGAGGCGGAGGAGGAGCTCATCATGCTGCGCCGGCTCCTCGCCGAGCTCCGCGACAGTTTCGTCCAGGTACGCGACGAGGCCGAGGAAGAACTGGCCCGCTTCGGCGCCCGCGAACCTCTCACCTATAGAGCCGTCAACCAGCGCTGACAGGAGTGGCCATGCTCGCCGACGACCTCCGCAGGCCGTACCAGCACCCCTACGCCGTGACCGCACGCGGCGAACGGCCCGCACCGACCCCCACTTCGAGCGACGACCACCCGAGAACCGCCGCCTCCGCCGAACGCACCGTGCACCGGCTGCACCACATCAGGCAGGTGTCCGACCAGGCCATCAGCGTGATCGACCAGGTGCTCGAGCAGGCGTCTTGATCACCCCCAGAACCCCCAGCGGGAGGAACCCCATGGTCACCATCAAGGTCGAATGCCCGGCGAACGTGAACACCGACCGTCAACGGGAATTCGCGGACACCGTGATCGGGGCCGCAGTGGACATGCTCGGCGTCGAACGCACGGGGGTGCGGCTCGACCTCACCGACGAGGACGAGAAGCGGGCCCGTCGCGAAGCGGCGTTCTGGGCCGCGGCCTGGTCGGGTTGCTGATGACCGCCGACCTCATCCCTCCTCCCGTCCTGGGGGGCAGGCGCCGGTACATGGGGATCGGCCCGGCTCCCGGCCCGCGCGGTGGGCGCGGCAGGATCACCACGGTTCCCGTCCCGCGCAACGGGCACGCGGCCGTCACCACCGTCCCCGGCCCGCGCGGCGGGCGCGGCACGATCACGGCACCTGCCACGCCGAGGGTGGCGCCCGTCGTGACGGCGCTGCGGCGCAAGGCGGCGGCCGTGGCCGACGCGGAGCTGGGCCGGCTCGCCTCCCGGGCGCCCGGACTGGACGACTCCGCGCGCGACGAGGTCAGGGACACCGTCCAGCGCGTGGTCGAGGCGTTCCTGGACGGGCCTATCACCCGCGTCACCCGCCACGCGGACTCCCCGCTGGGCGACCGGTACGCCGACGCCCTGCGCACGCTGTTCGCACTCGAAGGTCAGCCCGGAGGGACGGCATGAGGCGAGGCAGAGTGGGCGTGATCGTGCCGCCCGCGAACCCGGCGGCGGAGCCCGAGCTGGCACGCCTGCTCGGATCCCGCGCGGACATGCACGTCACCCGCTTCCCCGTACGGCCGGGACTGGGCCTGGCCGAACGGCTGGAGAGCTACAACGAGGCGCTGCCCGCGATGATCTGCTCCTTCGGCAACCTGCCGCTGGACGCGATCGTCATGCTCTGCAGCGGCTCGCGCTACCTGCTCGGCCCCGACGAGGACCGGTTCCGGTGCGACGAGCTGAGCAGGAGGTTCGGGATCCCGTTCGCCTCGGCGACGATGGCCACGCTGGAGGCCATCGAGCAGGTGGGCGCCGACGAGATCATCCTCGTCTCGCCGTACCAGCCGTGGCTGACCGAGCTCGCCGAACGGTTCTGGAAGTCGGCCGGCGTGAACATCAGCCGGGTGGTGCCGGTGCGGGCGCAGGGCATGTTCGCGCCCTACTCCGTCACCCCGGCCGAGCTGGTCGAGCAGGTGGGCCAGGCGTGCCTGCCGCACGACGCCGTGGTGCTGATCACCGGCACCGGGATGCTCACGCTGCCCACGCTGGTGTCCATCGGCGCCGGCAACGACCGGATCCTGCTCACCTCCAACCTGTGCAGCGCCTGGTGGGCGCTGTCCAGGGCGACGGGCCAGCCGATCCGGCTGGGCCGGGTGCCGCACCGCCCGGCGGCCCAGGGGCAGCGGTCATGAACGGCGTCGTCGTGGTCGGCGCGGGCCCGGTCGGGCTGGCGGCGGCGCTCACCCTGGCCAGGGCCGGCGTGCCGGTCACCGTCCTGGAACGCGAGCCGGGGCTGGCCTCCCAGTCCCGCGCCTCCACCTTCCACCCGGCCACGCTCGACCTGCTGGACGACCTCGGCGTCGCCGAGCAGCTCATCTCCCGCGGCCGGATCGTGGAACGCGTCCAGTGGCGCGACCGGGCCGGCAGCGTGCTGGCCGAGATGGGGATGGGCAGCCTGGACGGGCTGACCCGGCACCCGTTCCGGCTGCACGCCGAGCAGTCCTCGCTCACCCCGCTGCTGCTGGCGGCGCTGTCCGACTGTCCGGAGGCGGACGTGCGGTTCGGCACGCGCGTGGACGGAGTGGCCGAGGGCGGCACCGGGGTGCGGATCCGCATCGGTCACACCTGGACCCGGGCCAAGTACGTGATCGCCGCGGACGGGGCGCACAGCACCGTGCGCAGGTCGCTCGGGCTGCCGTTCCCCCGCTCCAGCTATCCCACCCAGGCGCTGCGCGTCTTCACCGACTCACCGCTCGACCAGCTGCTGCCCCGCCTGGCGCCGCTCACGTACGTGCGCGACGTCGGCCAGTCCTGCAGCCTGCTGGCGCTGCGCGACCACTGGCGGATCGTCGTCAGGATCCCGTGCGACGCCCGCGACCCGCTGTCCGCCGCCAACGTCTCCGAGCTGGTACGCCGGGCGCTTCCCGGAGTCCGCCGGCCGGTGCGCGTCATCGGCGCCGACAGGTACGGCCTGGCCCGGGGCGTGCTGTCGTCCTACCGGTGCGGTCGCGTGCTGTTCGCCGGCGACGCGGCGCACCTCACCTCCACCGCCGGCGGGCTCAACATGAACGCCGGCATCCACGACGCCGTCGACCTCGGTCACGTGCTCGCCAACGTGCTCGGCGGCCGGGCCGGCGTCGACGCGCTCGACGCCTGGGCCTGGCGGCGGCGGGCCGTGCTGCTCGAACGGGTGATCCCGCGCAGCGAGGCGCGCGTCGCCGGCGTACAGGACCGCAACACCGCCAAGCTGGCCGCGGCGATGGCGGGGCTGCGCGCGATCGCGGGCGACCCGGAGGCCACCCGCGTCTACCTGGCACAGGCGTCGATGCTCGACACCGTCCCCCACTCGTTCACCTCCCCAGCGGTGAGGCACAGCTGACATGCGCATCTGGTTCCAGAAACACACCGTCGAAGGCCGCTCCGCGCTCCTGGACAAGTTGTACGCCGAGCACCTGGCCCTGGTCACCTCTCCCGGCACCACCGTGGAGATCCACACGCTCCCCCCGGAGACGTACGGCACGGCGTTACCCGAGCACCTGGTCGGTTACGGGCAGCTCGGACTGCTCTTCGGCCACTATTTCGCGCAGACGGCCGTGGCCGCCGAGCGGGCGGGTTGCACCGCGTGGATCAGCGGGGCCGGGCAGGATCCGGGTCTGGCGGTGGCCCGCTCGCGGGTCTCGATCCCCGTCGTCGGCTACGGCGACGCGGTGTGGCAGGCGGCCAGGATGGAGCGCCACCGGCTGGGCGTGATCGGCTTCATCCCCGACCTGGCCGAGCCCATCACCGAGAACATCCGCGCGGCGGGCGCCGAGCTGGCCTCCTATCAGGTCGTCGAGAACGGCACGGCGCTGGTCGAACGCGCGTTGGCACACGACTTCGGGCCGCTCGTGGACGCCTATTCCGCGGCCGCGCGGCGGGCAGCGGAGGCGGGGGCGCAGTGGCTGGTGCCGGCGGAGGGCATCCCCAACGTGATCCTGGTCCACCTGCGCATCCACGAGTTCCACGGCCTGCCGGTGATCGACCCCGGCGGGTTGGCGATCAAGACCGCTGAGCACCTGTGCGGCTTGCGGGCACTGAACATCACGGCGCGCGCCAACGCCGGCTACTGGTTCCGGCTGCCGCCCGCAGCCGCTGTCGAACATGCCGAGCGGGTTCTGCTCGGCAAGGTGATCGGAGGCTGAATCGTGAGTTATCCCGCAGACCGACCTCGCCGCCTGCGGCGTACCAACGCCCTGCGCGGCCTGGTCGCGGAGACCCGGCTGCATCCGGCGGACCTGGTGCAGCCCCTGTTCGTCCGCGAGGGGCTGGACGAGCCCAGGCCGATCGCCTGCATGCCCGGCCAGGTCCAGCACACCCGCGACAGCGTGCGCAAGGCGGCCGCGGCCGCGGCGCGGGCCGGCGTCGGCGGGCTGCTGGTCTTCGGCATCCCGGAGGCCAAGGACCGCGACGGGCGCGGCGCCTGGGACGAGCACGGCATCACGCAGCTGGCCCTGGCCGACATCGCCGCCGAGGTGGGCGACGAGACGGTGGTGATCGGCGACGTCAACCTGGACGAGTACACCGAGCACGGGCACGTCGGCGTGCTCGACGCCGGCGGCGACGTGGACAACGACGCCACGCTGCGCGCCTACGCCGAGGTCGCGGTCGCCCAGGCCACGGCCGGGGCCCACATGGTCGCGCCGAGCGGCATGATGGACGGCCAGGTCGGCGCGATCAGGGCGGCGCTCGACCGGGCCGGGCACCAGCGGGTGCCGATCCTGGCCTACGCCGCCAAGTACGACTCCGCCTTCTACGGCCCGTTCCGCGACGCCGTCGAGTCCCGCCTGGTCGGCACCCGCTCGACGCACCAGCAGGATCCCGCCAACCTGCGCGAGTCGTTGCGCGAGGTGCTGCTGGACGTGGAGGAGGGCGCCGACATGGTGATGGTCAAGCCGGCCGGGCTCTACCTCGACGTGGTGCGCAGGGTCGCCGACCTGGTCAACGTGCCGGTGGTGGCCTACCAGGTCTCGGGCGAGTACGCGGCGATCGAGGCGGCCGCCGAGCGCGGCTGGCTCAACCGCGACCGCGCGATCCGGGAGAGCCTGGTCGCGATCCGCCGGGCCGGGGCGGGCAGCGTGGTGACCTACTGGGCCACCGAGGTCGCCGAGCAGCTACCGGGCTGACTCGCGAGGCAGCACAC
This sequence comes from Nonomuraea cavernae, assembly GCF_014646355.1. Lineage (GTDB taxonomy): Bacteria > Actinomycetota > Actinomycetes > Streptosporangiales > Streptosporangiaceae > Nonomuraea > Nonomuraea cavernae. The sequence continues at coordinate 77,231 of NZ_BMNH01000031.1, read as the reverse complement.
AGCGGAAGGAGATGGGACTCGGATGTGGCGAACCCTGTCGGAGGACGCTCGCGAAGCCGTTCGCGAGCTGTGCGACGGCTACGGGCCCCATCTCTACGACTACTGCCGGACGGAGCTCGCCTCGAGCGACGCCGAGCTGGCCGTGGCGGGAGCGCTGCTGTCGGCGCAGGCCCGCGCAGACCGGGTGGAGCAGTCGTCCCTGCTGCGCCCCTGGCTGTACGCGCTGGCCCGCGCGCACCGCACCTATCTGGCCACTCCCACCAGCGTCGGCTCGTGGTCGCGGCCGGGCAGGATGTCGGACCTGCTGCCCGAGGCCCTGCGCGCCCTCGACCCGCCGCACAGGGAGCTCCTCGACCTGTCCGTACGGCACGGCCTGACCAGCGCGGAGATCGCGGTGATCTTCGACGTGGGCCCGGACGAGGTCGAGACCATCGTGCTGGAGGCGGCCGACGGGCTGGAGGAGTGGTTCGCCGCCGTCATCGCCGCGAGGACCCGCCATGGGTGCGCGGCGTTGGAGTCCCGGGTGACGGACTGGGCCTCCACGCCGGGCAGGCGGACCCGCGCGCGGATCAGCCGTCACATCGCGCACTGCGGCGCCTGCCGGCGGGCGCCGCGCACGATGGTGGCCGACACCCTGCTCCGGCAGATGCCGATCGCGCCCGCGCCGAGCACGCTCGGCGAGCAGCTGGCCTGGGCACTGCCGCTGCCCGGTGAGGCCGGAATGTGGCGCGACGACGGATTCCCCACCCAGGTGCGCGGCCTGACGGAGCCCGCGCCACCCCCGATCTCCTCGGTCCCCGGCCCCACGACGGGGACCAGGGGGAGTTCCGGGCCGGTGGCGGGCGCGGCCGCCGCCGGCCCGGAGCACACCGACGACCTGGCCGCGCATCGCACCACCAGCCGGCACGCCCGGCCAGGTCCGCCCGACCAGGGACCGGCCTCGGACGACGAGGCCCTGGTCACGACCAGGCCGATCCGCAGGGCGGCACCGGCCGACCGGGGCCGAGGGCCCATCCTGGCCGCTCCCGTCCATCTCCCCGACGACGTCACCGAGCTCGCCGACCCCGTCCAGCCCACCGACCCCACCGACCCCACCGCCCCCGCCGACCCTGTCCACACCGGCGTCTCCGGTCTCTCCGGCTCGGAGGCCGCGGCCCGAACGGGCACCGGAGCCGCGAACGGCATCGTCGTTCCGGCTTCCACGGTGCCCGGCCCTGACTGGGCCATCGTCCGACGCGCCCGCGGAGGCGTGCCGTACCGGAACCTTCCAGCGGCGTCCGCTCACGACCGGAGCACCAGCGGCCCGGCCGGTCACGAGAGGGACCCCTCACGCCGGGCCGAAGGTGGCCCGCCATGGGAGCACCACACGGACGATGGCCCACTGGGAAAGGTCGTGTACGCGCCGGCGGCGCGGATCCGGGCCACGGCCGAGGACCTGACACCGGCTCGCGAGGCCGGCGGCGAGCCGGTCTGGGCGCGCGGCCGGGAGAGCGAACCACCGTGGACCGGCGGGAGCGAGAGCGGTCCGGCCTGGGTGCCCGGCGGGCAGGTGGTGGAGCTGCGGGTCGGGCGGGACGAGTTCTGGCAGAACCGCCCCGACGAGGCCGAACCCGAGCCGGCGATCACGATCAGGACGGTGGCCCGCGTCGGGCTGTTCGTCGGCGTCGGCATCCTGGTCGCGGGCCTGGCCTGGTCGGGGCTCAACGCCCGCCAGCGGATGACCGTGATCTCCGAGATGTCCGCGCCGGGGCCGGTGGTGACGCCGGTGCCCGGCGGCCGTCCCTCGCCCCAGGCGGCGGTGCCCGTGCCCCCGCCGGGCGACGCCGCGACGCCCGCCGCGAGCCCGGCGGAGAGCTCGAACGTCGGCCCGACCGTGGCCGGCACCATGAGCCCGGCGGAACCGTCCGGGGAACGCGCGACGGGCGCGTCACGGCCGAGCGAGACGGGGACGACCCACCGGTCACCGGTCAGGCAGGCGGTCCTGCCCCGCCCGAAGGCCCCGGTGGCGTCGCTGACGCCCGCCTCGATCAGTCTGGACACCCGGCGCACCGGCTCGTTCGCGCTCGCCTGCAAGGGCGGCGCCTGCCGCGTCACGTCCGTCACCGGCTCGCGCGGCATCGCCGTGTCCGGCAGGTCGTTCCGGGTGAAGGCGCCCGCCTCCCGTCCCGACTGCCCCGGCCCGGCGGTCACCGGGTCCGGCACGATCACCGTCCGCTGGCAGGGCACGGCCAGGGGCGACGGCCGGACGACCGCGGGCACCACCACCGGCGGGGGCACGCTCAAGCTCCGCGTGACGTGGAAGGTGCCGAGAGATCCGGGCCCGTACGTGCAGGACGGCGAGGGTGGCGGCACCTGGACCAACTGCGGCTGGTACCAGTGAGGAGGGGCCCAGGACAGGACCGCCGGGTGGTGGTCGGCGTGGCAACCACCCGGCGGTCCGGCACGTCCTCAGGCCGGCCGGCCGGCCGGCACCGGTCAGAAGAAGCTGAACTCCGGCTCCGGCTCCGGCAGCCACAGCCGCTCGGGGCCACGGAAGGCGCCCTGGTCCTTCGGCACGTCCACCAGCGGCGTGCCCAGCACGAACGGCACCGAGACGCTGCTCCGGGCGAGGTCGACCGTGACGTTCGCGCCGGTGCCGGTCTCGCTGGTGTAGGTCCCGTCGGTGCCCGCGATCACCAGGGCGAGGCGGTGCCCCTTGGCGAAGGTGTAGTCGTGCGGCAACGTCTCCCACCTGACCGTGCCGTACGTCCCGACGGGCAGCGGAGCGGGCGCGCTGAGCGAGTCGCGGTTGCGCACGTCGATCCAGCCGCGGGCGACGATCTCGGCGGGCCGGTCGGCCACGTTGGTGACGACCTTGCGGTAGCAGGCGTCGTCGGCGGCCGTGCTCTCGCCGTGGCAGTCCTCCTCGGCGACGGTGGTGATGCCCTGGCCGCGCCGCCAGTCGACGCGGGTGGCGTCGCCGAAGTCGACGAGCAGGGCCGTCAGGTTGGCCGTGGGCTGGTCGAGCTTGACCCTCAGGTCCGCCGTGGGCGTGCCCGACAGTCGCAGGCTGAGCGGGAGCGGCCCGGTGGTGAAGGCCACGCGGCCCGGGTCGGCCGTGCCCACGTTCGCGATCATGTCCGACTCCGACATCCGCACGTCGGCGAACGACGCGGTCGCGCCCTTGGCGGCCGGCTTCAGCCCGAGCGAGCCGTCGGCGGCCGGACGCAACCGGAGCTTGGCCGCGTACGGCGCCGGCCAGTCGCGCTGCGTGATCCACTGCGTCGGCCCCACCTGCACGTCGGCGCGCGGCTCGTTCATGATGCCGTTGCGCACGCCGTGCAGCCAGTGGTCGAACCAGCGGTGCAGCGTGTCGACCCACAGGTCCCTGCGGCCCTCGAAGTCGAACGGGTCCACGTGCTGGTACTGGCCGACCCAGATCTTGCGCGGCACGTTCCGCTTGGCCAGCGCCTGCCACCAGGTGGAGAAGTTGTCCGGCTTGACGTTCAGGTCGTTGCTGGTGTGGGCCACGAAGACGCTGGCCCTGACCTTCGAGACGTCGCCCAGCAGGCCGGAGATGTAGTCGCGCTCGGCCCAGAAGGCGTTGTGGTCGCCGGTGTCGTCGCCGTCCTCGGCGTCCATGCGGTCGCGTACGGCCTGGCATTTGGCCTGCGGATCGGTGTCGATGTAGTCGGCCAGCCAGGAGGCGTAGTCGTAGTTGTAGACCACGCCGTTCGAGCGCTGGTACTTGTACCAGGAGCTGATCGCCGAGATGGGCACGATCGTCTCCAGCCCGCGCACCCCGGTGGCGGCGACGGCGTTGGCCAGCGTGCCGTCGTAGGACTTGCCGATCATCGCGGCCTTGCCGGTGGTCCAGTCGGCCACGGCCGGGCCGCCGTCGGCGCGGAACGCCGGGGCGCGGCCGTTCAGCCAGTCGATGACCGCCTTGCCGCCCAGCACGTCGGCCTTGCCGCCGATGTCGGGGCAGCCGTCGGACTTGGTGGTGCCGAGCATGTCGACGTTGAGGACGGCGTAGCCACGGGGCACGAAGAAGTTGTCGTAGTACAACGGAAATTTCGTGACATTCCCGTTGGCGTCGTAGACCTTCCGCTCCCCCTCGTTACCGCGTCCGGAGTTGTCGTAGTAGGGGCTCTCATCGATGATCACCGGCACCTTGAGCCCGGGGCCGGACTCCTTGGGCCGGATGATGTCGACGCGGACCCTGTCCAGCCGGCCGTCGGCGTCGCTGTCGACGGTGGACTCGACGTAGACGTGCTCGCGGACGGCGTCCGCGTAGGAGAAGACCGGTTGGGTGCGGTTGTTCTCGACGGTGATGACGGGCCCCACGGCCGCGTGGGCGGGGGCCGCCATCGCCACCGTGAGGGCGACGGCGAAGAGGGCCGGGCGTAATTGTGGCACGCGTGTCCTCCGTGGCAGATGATCGCAAAGGTAATCGCAATCTCTCAGACGCCCGGTGGCCTGACAAGCGCCTTGACCCCGCCCTCCCGCGGGCCGGGGCGCGGCCCGGCCCGCGGGAGGCCGCGGTCCCGCGCCGGTCAGCCCGGGAAGGCCAGGGTGTCCCGCCGTTCGTCCACGGGTGGCTCGGGCTCTCGCCGACCCCGCCTGGACAGCCGCGACGCGGCCAGCGCCAGCAGCGCCCCACCGGCGGCGGCGATCAGCAACGCGTACCCCGGAACCCCGCTCTGCCCGCCCGGCGGAGAAGCCGCGACGGCCGGGGCGGCAGGCGCCGTCGCGGGCGGGGCTGCCGGCCCGGCGGCCGGCGCGGTGGCCTGCGTGCCGGCCGATGGCACGGCGGCGGCCTTGGGAGGCTGCCCGTCGCGCGAGAACCCCGGCGGCCGGATGTCACCCCAGTAGTCCTTGCCCACCCGCATCACCACGTCGCCGGTCACCGGTCGCACCTCCAGGCCGCCCGGGACGCTGAGCGTGCCCACGAGATAGGGCTCGAACCGGCCCTGGACGCCCTCGACGCGCCACGATCCCTCGGGCACGGCGATCGCGGTGACGTAGTGACCGCGTTCGGGCAGCGGGGTGCCGCGGAAGGTCAGCTCCTTACCGCCGTCGCCGGTGAGCCGCAAGCCCGTCTCGCCCAGGTCGCCCTCATAGGGGTGGCTGCCGTGCTGGAGCACCCAGAACCCGAGCGTGTACGTCGTGCCGGGGGCGAACCGCTCGGGCATCGGGTCGAGATAGGTCACCGCCCAGTTGCCGGCGGCCGAGACCGGGAGCGCCCCGGCGGCCAGCGCGGCAACCGCGACCAGGATGGTCACAATCCTCTTCATCACACACCTCCGGTGTTGGTACACCGGAGAGGCGGCGCGGGTTCCCGGGGGTCAGCGGTGGGCGCGGCCGAGGATGTGGGTCATGGAGGGGGAGCCGGGCGCCGGGCGGAAGACGAAGCGGTCGTTCGCCTCGATCGTGAACCCGGCGTCGCGGATGGCGGCCGTGGTGTCGCGGTTGGGGCGGCAGCCACCGCACAACCGCCACCACAGCGGGGTGACGAGGTGCTCCAGGGTGGCCCGGACCCGCCTGCCGGAGCGTACGTGCTCGAAGAAGCGCAGCTCACCGCCCGGCCGCAGGACACGGCGCAGCTCGGCGAGCGCGGCGGCCTGGGACTCCACGGAGCAGAGCACCAGCGAGACCACGGCGGCGTCGAACGTCGCGTCGTCGAACGGCAGCTCGCCCGCGTGCCCGGCGACGACCTGGACCGGCACCGGCGAGGTGGGCGCGGCCCGCTCGGCCAGGCCGCGCAGCACGTCCTCCGGCTCGACGGCGACGACCTCCCGGACCTCCGCGGGATAGTGGGGGAAGTTGAGGCCGTTGCCCGCCCCTACCTCCACCACCCGCCCGGACAGCCCGGACAGCAGCCGATCGCGGTGCCCGGCCATGCCGAACCGTTCGGCCTGGCCGCTCATCCGTTCGTACATCCGAGCGAACCGAGGATGCTGATAGCGCGAGAGGTCCCCCATGCGGCCACACTAGGTCGCGCGTGGCCCGGGTGCGTGTCCCGTCGCGGTGGCGCCCGGTGGGGCGCCGTTCACAAGCGCGACCCCGGCCGCCCTCGGCGTCGACGGTCTCGTCGCGAGCTTTCACCGTCTGTGCCGTGGTCGCGGCCGGGGTGGCCCCTGATCTCGCTCGTCCTCGTCCCGGGCGTGCTCGCCGGGCATGACCTGGGCTCCGGGCCCCGGTCAGGAGGAGTCGTTGTTCATGTAGCGGTCGATCTTCCACTCGTTGCCGGTCTTCTTGAGGATGAAGAACTCCCTCATCTTCTGGCCGTCCTTCTCGCTGGACGCGCGGACGAAGGCCCAGTCACCGGCCGCGGCCGCCTCCTCGATCTTGTGCGTCGCGGTGTCCTTCTCCTTCAGCATCTCCTTGTAGAGCTTGGTCAGCGCGTCCGTGCCCTCCGCGGTCGCCATGCCCTGGACGGCGGCGAGCCCTTCCGGGGTGTACGCGGCGACGGCCTTGTCCGCGTCACCGGCCTTGAGGGCGTCGAAGTATCCCTGGACGGCGGCCTTCGGTGAGCCCTGCTCGGCGCTCTCCGTGGCCCCCGGGCTCATCTCCGAGCCGGTGGGCAGGGGGCTCATCTCGTTTTCGGGCGGCATCGGGCTCGTGGTCTCGGTCGGCGGACTGGCCACGCCCATGGCGGACGTACTGCCTCCGGCCGCGCACCCCGCCAGTAGGGCAGGAACGACGACGGCCGCCAGCAGGAGCGATTTGCGGTGGAAGTTCTGGTGCATGCCCGCTTGATGCCCAGGCGATCTCCACCCGAATGCCCACTTGTCCAGTCCGGACGCGCCCTTTACGGAGCTAAGGGGCATCGAGGTCGGGCACTAGAACTCCGTGACGATCTCCGCAGGCGGGTATACATGGCCGCTTTGATGACCCATGGGGAGGACGCAGCGCCGTTCGGAGTCGACGCTGCGGCAGCGCTGGGCGTCCTCGCGTTGCGGCAGCGGTTGGGGCTCGTTGCTCAACTTCGACTCGACCTCAGGCACCCCGAGGACGTTACGTTGGGACCACGAAGGGGTGGTCGCGATCTGATCACGATCGGACCTCTGAACGATCTCACGCCGTCCAGTGAAGCGTGACCGTGAGCAAGTTTTCCGGTTGCCTCCCAGGGCAGGTGGCGGCGCATGCCTGCCCAGAACGATCCTCCCGAGGACGACACGGTCGTGACGGTGACGGCCTGCGAGGACGGCCCGCTGCTCGTGCGGGGCCGGTTCGCGCTGCTGACTCAGGACGGCGTGCCGATCGATCCCGGCAGGGCCACGGTGGCGCTGTGCCGGTGCGGCCGGTCGTCGGTCAAGCCGTTCTGCGACGGCTCGCACAAGGTGGTGGGCTTCCGGGCCGCGAGCGAGCCCGGCCCGCCGGCCTGACGCCGGCGTTCGCGCAGCCGGCGCGGCGAGTGGGCGGCCGTGCCGAGCCTGCGGCCCGCGTACCGCACTCCCCCGGTCAGCGCCGCCCCCACGGCCAGCCAGCTGCAGGTGGCCCGTTCCAGCACCCAGACCGGGGCGAACAGCGACGCGCTGCCCGGGAAGACCCGCCGCCCGCCTGCCCGCCGCCGCCCCGCCTCGGCCAGGCCCACGGCCAGGCCGGCGCCCGCCAGCAACGCCCTCCACCGCCCCCGCGCCAGCCCCGCGGTCACGGCGGGCAGCACGGCCAGGAACAGCCCCATCCGCATCGGCTGTGCCAGGTCGTCGTAGGCCTGCCGGACCCGCTGCGACCAGAACCGCCTCGCGTCGCACGGCAGCCGCCGGACGTAGAGGCCGGGGTCGTGGACCTCGATCCCGTCGTGGGCGCGGACGGTGCGGATCAGCTCCAGGTTCTCGAACAGCACGTCGCCGTCGTAACCGCCCATCCGCAGGAAGAACTCCCGGCGCAGGCCGAACGTCCCCGGATAGTCGGCGCCCAGCCCCCGGTTGAGCAGCGTGCGGGCGGTGTCCCAGCGGGCGTGCCAGGGCGCCGGGTCGAAGTAGTTCTGCGGCCGGACCAGGTCGGCCCCGGCCAGCAGCGCGTGCATCCGGCGCAGTCCCGCCACGTCGTAGCGGACGTCGTCGTCGGCGATCACCACGCGGTCGGCGCGGGCCAGCCGCAGCCCGGTGGTGACGCCGGCCACCTTGCCGTTGGCGAAGCGGAGGCCGGCGTCGGGAGGCACGTGCAGGGCCAGGCCGCGCCAGTGGCGGGCGTGCCGCTCGAACAGCCCGGCGGGGCTGCCGTCCACGACGACGACCCGCACGTGACGGGCCAGGCCGCGCAGGTAGACGGTGAGCTCGTCCAGCCCCGAGTCGTCGTCCCAGCGCAGCGGCAGGACATAGTCGAGGTCCATCACACCGGGCTCGACGCGACGCTGTCACCGGCCAGCGAGGTCCGGCCCCGCTCCCAGCGGGGCATGACGTGACCGGCCCACAGCCGTTCCAGGGTCAGCGCGCAGGCCGCGCCCCACAGCAGGACGCCGGTCTGCTCGGGGTGCTCCGTCGCGAACCCGACGCACATGTCGTGCACGGCGATCTGCTCGTGCACCGCGTCGGCCTGCACGTGCTCGTCGTAGAAGCGGGTGGCCACGGCGTCGCCGCCGAGCCGCCGCAGGCCCATGGCGTAGCGGCGGTTGGGCTGCGAGGACGTCATCTCCAGGGCCGCCAGATGGCCGAGCGCGGCGCCGCGCAGCCTGCGGTGCAGCCCGAACAGCGACATGGCGTTGGAGATCGCCAGCGTGATGGGCGGCACCCGGCCGAGGTAGGCGCCGTAGGAGTCGTCCAGGCCGAGGTGGCGCATGGTGCCGCGGAACAGCTCGGCGTGCATGCGCTCGCGCCGGCCGCCGCCGTACTCGTCGGCCTGGATCTCCACCAGCGCGGCCTTGGGGCCGCCCCGCAGTCGCGGGATCACCCAGGTGTGCGGGTCGGCCTCCTTGAGGTGGTAGATCGACCGGTGGACGACGAACTCGCGGAACTGCTCCAGGGTGGCCTCGCGCCGCATGAACGCCGACACCGACGGCCCGTCGGCGGCGGCGGCCAGCTCGTTCAGCCTCCGCCGCACATCGCGCGGCCCCACCGGCTCCGGCCAGGGCACGGCCCGCGCCAGCGCCTCCTCGAAGGCCCGCTCCAGCATCGCGCGAACCCGCAGCAGGGACGGCTCCCACTCCCAGCGGTCGTCCACGTCGTCGAACCCCTGGTAGTGCAGCTCGTAGCAGGCGAACAGGGCGAGCTGCAGATCGGGATCCTCCAGGTCGGGCGCCGCGGACGGGAGGGGCGGCGCGGTGGCGCCGGGTGCCTCGCGAAGCCGTTCGAACAGGTGCGCGGTGATGGGACCGCGGGCCTCAGGCAGGCGTATCGGAATCACTCCCAAGGTCAGAGCCGGTAGACCGACACGTGTGCGGTGCTGGCATCGGTGAACGCGGCGCCGTCCCAGTCGGACCAGCGGTGCTCCAGCTCCATGCCGGCCAGGCGGGCCATCAGGTCGAGCTCGGCCGGCCAGGCGTAGCGGTGGTTGGCCGGCAACAGGCGTACCCCTTCGGCGGTCATCCTGACCTTCGTGGTGCGCATCAGCTGCTCGGCCGGGAACACCTGCGCGGCCTCGGCGACGACCACGTCCTCGCTCATCGACAGCAGCCGCAGCGCCGAGCCGTCCTGGAAGGCGTTCAGATTGGGCACCCAGGCCTCGACCACGAACCTGCCGCCGGGCCGCAGATGCTCGGCCGCGTTGCGGAAGCATCTGACCTGGTCGTCCTGCGACGGCAGGGCGTAGATCGTGTTGGCCGCCAGGAGCACCAGCCCGAACCGGCCCTTCACCGTGGTGGCGGAGAAGTCGCCCACGATCACCGCGATGTCCTCGCCGCCCGGCTTGGCCCGCAGCACCTCCACCATCTCCGGCGACCCGTCGATCCCCGCCACGCCGAGCCCACGCGCCGCCAGGGGCAGCGCCAGGCGGCCGGTGCCGATGCCGAACTCCAGCACGGGGCCGTCGCCGGCCAGCTCGTGCAGCCGCTCGACCGCGCGTTCGGTGGGCAGCTCGCGCACGGTCGCGTCGTAGATGTCGGCGATGCTCCGCCCGTAGGCGGAGGCGTCGAACGCCGGCATGGCACACCCCCCGGTTCGTGAGTTTCCGCAGTGGATGCCCGGGGGCGAAGTGCCTAAACGAGCACGTCGGGCGCTCGCGTCCGGGGCGAGAACCGGGTTCCGGGACGGACGCCGTCAAGACCCGGCAAAACGGCCTGAGGCTCGGTTACCGGCCTCCACCTCGGGTAACAGCACCTCACCAAGGGGGAAATCATGATCAAAATGCTGCACAAGATGGGCATCAAGTCCCAGCACGCCTACATTGCCGGCGCCGCCTCGATCGGCTTTTCCATCGCGTCGTGGATGGTGTCCAGGAACGCCAAGGGCTCGGCTCTCGAGCGGGCCGACCATTGGGGCATCTTCGTCGGCGAGTGGGCGCCCACGTTCTTCGCCCTGGGGGTGGCGCTGCGCATCGAGGAGACGCACCGCGACCTCGAGCAGGAGCAGGAGCAGGACGCCGACATGCTCCGGCGTTCGACCGCCGGGGTCAAGCAGCCTGCGCACTCCAGGTCCTAGGACGACGGCGGCGCCTCGGCGAGGCGCCGCCCGGTCCGCCTCCCTATCCGGCGGCCTCGATGACGGTGGCGGCAGGAGTGACCCGGGCGAGCCGGCCGGTGATGGCGATCGGGTCGCTGATGGCGTCACCCACGACCACCGACCAGGCGCCGGCCGCGAACGCCTGACGTACCTGGTCCTCGGTGCGGTAACGGCCCTCGGCGACGACCCGTACGCCGCGCGCGGCGAGCGCGCCCACCAGGTCGAGATCGGGCTCACCGGGCGTGGGCAACTGGCGGGCGGTGTAGCCGGACAGCGTGGTGCCGATGACGTCGGCGCCTGCCGCCCAGGCCTTCAGGCCCTCCTCGACCGTGGAGACGTCGGCCATCACCGGCCGGTCGAACTTGCGCCGGACGGCGGCCACCAGGTCGGGGCCCGACGGCGACTCGGCGGTGACGTCGATCGCGACGATGTCGGCCCCGGCCTCCACGAGCCCGGCGGCCAGACGCAGCGTCGGCGTGATGAGGTGCCGGTGCGCGAAGGGCACCCTGTGCTGGCCGATCACCGGCAGACCGGTGCGCTCGCGCACCGCCAGGACGTCCTCGGGCGTGTCGATCCGCAGCCCGGCGGCGCCGCCGAGCTCGGCGCACTCGGCGAGCCTGGCCACCATCCCGGTGTCGCGCAGCGGGTGATCCTCCGGCACCTGGCAGGAGACGACGAGCCCGCCGCCGATCCTGTCGAGCTGGTAGCCGCTCACGCGGCGGCACCCTGGTACGCCCATCGTCGGACTCTCATCCACGCATCCCAGGTCGTATGAACAGTTGATCAGATCGGTATAGCCCAAACCTGGCTTACGGTCAAGATCGCATACCCGAAACCCTGCCCGGACCACGCCGGCCGGGGGCCCCGGCGCTCCCGCGCGCTCACGACCGCCGCGACGCGCCGCTCCCGAGCCGCCGGAGCGGCTCGTCGGTCAGCCTGAACGTGGTCCACTCGTCCATCGGACCGGCGCCGAGCGACCGGTAGAAGGCGATGGCCGGCTCGTTCCAGTCGAGGACCGACCATTCGAGCCGCTGGTATCCGCGCTCGACGCAGATCCGGGCCAGCTCCGTCAGCAGCGCTCTGCCGTGCCCGCCGCCCCGCCGGTCCGGCCGGACGTACAGGTCCTCCAGGTAGATGCCGTGCGTGCCGCGCCACGTGGAGTAGTTGAGGAACCACATGGCGAACCCGGCCACCTCTCCCCCGTCCTCGGCGATGTGCGCGAAGACGGCGGGCGCGTCGCCGAAGAGCGTGTCGCGCAACTGCTCCTCGGTGACCTGGACCTCCTGCGGAGCCTTCTCGTATTCGGCCAGGTCATGGATCAGTTCGAGGATCAGGGGGACGTCGTCGGGGGTGGCGATGCGAATCATGCGCTCAGGGTAGGGGACCTTCGCCACCTGTCCGTACGGGGTCCGCGAGAAGACGAGCGCTCCCGCGGACCCCGTCCGGACGGCGATCCGTCCGTGCCGGAGGCGCGGCCGCCCCCTGCCGTGATCAGGCCAGCCCCACCCCCGAGCCGGATCTCGCGTTGCGCACCACGTCCTGGTCGGCCACCCCGAGCAGCTGCCGGGTGAGGTCGTCCAGCGCCCGGGCGGCGGCGAGTTCGTCACCGATTCCCGCGGCCGGCGGGTCGTGCGGGTTGCGGTGCGCCTCGCCGTAGCCGGTCAGCTGCGCGTCGGCCGGAGTCGCGAGAGTGGCCTGCGCGGTCGTGGTGTCGTCGTTCTCGGATATGTCGATCTGAACGTCCCAGTGTTTCTCGTTCACGATCTTCACCTCCTCCAATCCCTCGTTCTCCCCCTACCCATCACCAGGCCGGGAACCCGGCCCGTCCTCCGGCAGGCGGAGTCCGGGGCTCAGGTGGTTCCCAACTGACTTCCAAGAGGCCGTTCCTAGCCTTCTCCAAGGCCGGGGCCGATTCGGAGCCTCGGCGACCGGCGTTCGACCCGAGGCCGGGCGAACCGGGCAGGGTCGCGGAGACGCGGCGGGAAGGAACGGCACTGGACGTGGCCGGCCACGAGGCCCCTCAGGCGCACGACGCCCCCGGGCGGCACGGCGTCTACCGGGAGGAGGCGCTGCGCGGCCGCGACGGCGCCCACACCGGCGACCGCCTGTCGCTGGTGATCAGGACACCCTCGTTCCTGCTGCTGTGGGTGGCGGTGGCGGTCATCGCGGCGGGCGCGGCCGTGCTGACCGCGGTGATTTTGGAGACGGTCCGATGATGCGCCGCGTCCCCGTCCTGCTGCAGAACACCGACACCGAGTGCGGCGCGGCCTGCCTGGCCATGGTGCTCTGCCACCACGGCCAGCGCACCACCCTGCTCCAGGTGGCCGAACGGCTCCAGGTCGGCAGGGACGGCCTGAGCGCCAAGGCCATCGTGGACGGCGCCCGCGAGCACGGCCTGAAGGCGCGGGCCTTCTCCCTCGCGCCCGAGGACCTGGCGCGGGTGCCGCTTCCCGCGATCGCGCACTGGGAGTTCAGGCACTTCGTGGTGGTCGAACGCTGGTCGCCCGACCGGGTGGACGTCGTCGACCCGAGCCAGGGCCGTCGCCGGCTCACCGCCGAGGAGTTCAGCGCCGGGTTCACCGGCGTGCTGCTGGTCTTCGAACCCGGCGAGGGATTCCACCGGGGCACGACCTCGATGGCCAGCGCCTGGCGCCGCGAGTTCCTCCGCACCCTGTTCCGGCGCCGTCGCGGCCTGCTCGCGCAGGTCATCGCCGCCTCGCTGCTGCTGCAGTTGCTCGGGCTGGCGCTGCCGCTGTTCTCCGAGCTGCTGATCGACACCATCGTCCCCGCGCGGGGCGCGGAGCTCCTGTCGCTGCTGGGCGTCGCCGTGCTGCTGGCGGGCGCGGCCCAGCTGGTGATCGGTTACCTGCGGGCGGCGCTGCTCGTCGCCGTACGCGCCCGGGCCGACCAGGAGCTCACCGAGGGGGTGGTCGGTCACCTGGTGGCCCTGCCCTACCGCTACTTCACCCAGCGCGGCAAGGGCGACCTGGTCACCCGCGCCGCCGGCGTCTCGTCCCTGGGCGACATCCTCACCGGCCAGGTCGTGGCGGCGCTGCTCGACGGCCCGCTGGCCGTGGGCTACCTCGTCCTCGTCCACCTCTGGGACCCCGTCTTCGGGCTGGCGCTGACCGGCGTCGCCCTCCTCCAGACGGTGCTGCTGCTGGCCACCACCAACCGCATCGCCCTGCTCACCCGGCAGGAGCTGACCGCGCTGTCCGCCTCGCAGAGCAGCCTCATCCAGGCGATCACCGGCATCGAGACGCTCAAGGCGTCGGGCGCCGAGAAACGGGCGGTGGAACAGTGGTCGGGCCACTTCGCCAAACAGCTCAACGCCGACGTGCGCAGCGGCCTCACCAGGGGTTTCCTGGAGGCCTCGCTGTCCGCGATCCGGGTGGTGGCGCCGCTCGGGCTGCTGTGGCTCGGCGCCTGGCGGGTGCTGGACGGCGAGCTCACCATGGGCGAGCTGATCGCGCTCAACGCCATCGCGCTCGGCGCCCTGACCCCGCTGAGCTCACTGATGACCGGCCTGCAGAGCCTGCAGCAGGCCGGCGCGCACTTCGACCGGCTGTCGGACATCCTGGCCTCCGAGCCCGAGCCGAGCGACGGCATCGAGGTGCTCCGGCTCCGCGGCGCCGTGGAGCTGCGCGGCGTGAGCTTCCGGCACGGCCCCCGCGGCCCGTGGACCGTGCGGGGCGTCTCGGTCGCCATCCGGCCCGGCCAGAAGGTCGCCCTCGTGGGCGCCTCCGGCTCGGGCAAGAGCACCCTCGCCAGACTGCTGCTCGCGCTGCACCTGCCCACCGAGGGTGAGATCCGCTACGACGGCGTCCCCGCCGCCGAGCTGAACCTGCGCACCCTGCGCCGCCAGTTCGGCGTGGTCACCCAGGACCCCTCCCTGTTCAACGGCTCGATCAGGGAGAACATCGCGATGAACGACCCCGGCGCGTCACTCCGGCGGGTCGTCTCGGCGGCCCGGCTGGCCGGGCTGCACGACGAGATCGCGGCGATGCCGATGGGCTACGAGACCGTGCTCACCGACGGCGGCGGGCTGTCCGGCGGCCAGCGGCAGCGGCTCGCCCTGGCCCGCGCCGTGCTGTCACGGCCCAAGGTGCTGCTGCTGGACGAGGCCACCAGCAACCTCGACAGCGCCACCGAGGCGGTCATCGAGGCCAACCTGAGCCGCCTCGTCCAGACCCGGATCGTCATCGCCCACCGGCTCAGCACGGTCCGCGACGCCGACCTGATCCTCGTCATCGACTCGGGACGGGTCGTGCAACGCGGCACCCACGCCGAACTCATGGCCCTGGGCGGCAGGTACGCCGACCTGGTCGCCGCCCAGACCGTACAGGACTGACGCGCGTCACGGAGCCGGCCGCTGGACGCCCCCTCCAAGGGGATGGGGAGCGCCTTCGGGCGCCCCCCATCCCCCTGTTCACTTGACCTTGTAGGCGTCGACGATGGTCTGCCGCACCGAGTTGCCCGCGGAGTCCGCCGCCTCGGTCCTGATGCTGACCGTCCCCGGGGTGTCGGGGTGCCTGGTCACCACCCGATGCGTGGTGCCGAGGCCCGGTACGACGACGGCCGGAGTCCAGTGCGCGCCCTGGTCGGCGGACGTCCACACACGGAGCCTGGTCGAGCGGCCCACGCCGCCCTTGGCGTCGAAGGTGAAGGTGAACGGCCGGCCCGCCCGTACGGTGTCGTCCGCCGGCAGGCCGAGCCGGTGGACGAGCTGGATGAGCGGCAGCTCGGCGCACGGGTTCCGGTCGCCGAACAGCTTGCCGTCCAGGCAGGGGAAGGAGGGCTTGCCGGCCGCCGGGCGGGCGGAGCGGAACGTCCAGCTGGTGTCGACGCTGGTGCCGCCGTGCCGGCCGGTGAAGCCGTCCTTGAACACGTTGGTCAGCCGGTAGACGCCCTCGCCGGCGGGGACCGTGTAGTAGGGCAGGCCGAGCTGGTCGGTCTCGGGCGTCAGCTCCCGGTCACCGCTGAACAGGCGGGTCTCCTCGGTGCCCGGCGCCCCCTGGTAGGAGTGGCTCGGATCGGAGGCGTCGGCGTAGTAGCCCAGGCCCGCGGCGCTGAGCGTGCGCAGGCGCAGCCGGTCGCCCTGCCGGCAGGTGTCGCAGAAGAGCGCGAGATCGAAGTTGGCCGGCGTGTCAGGGCCGACCGCGGCGCGGGAGGGCACCAGCGGCTCGTTCCAGTGCTCCGTCTCCCGCACGGGCCGTGGGAACCCGCGGTTGGACGTGGCGATCCGCATGGCCTCGGCGGCCCCGGTGTCGCTGAACTGGTAGCCGCGCTGCCACAGCAGGTCCGGAGCGAGGACGCTGTAGTACTCGGTGCGACTGGCGGGGATGGCGAAGTTGATCGACGCCCGGTAGCTCAGGTTCACGCCGGGACCGAAGTGGTGGTTGACCTCCGAGGCGTTGGTGCCGGGGCCGTGCCTGCCCGCCGGAGGGGCGAACTGGGCGTGGTAGGTGGTGTCGATCTGCGCGAGCTCGCTCGGCTTGACGGTGAAGCTCAGGTTGCCGGGGACGCCGCCGCGCAACCAGGAGGCGAGCTTGTACTCGTACGGATTGGTCAGCTCGGCCTTCAGGTCGGCCCGCAGGGACGACTTACCCGCCAGGGCCGCCTCCACGCGGGCGATGTCGGCCTTGCCGAGAGAGATGACCGGGATCTTGGCGTGGTCCACGTACGGTTCGACGGACATCACCCGTCCCATGTGGCTGCCCGCGAGCACGCCCGCGGCGCCGGCGGCCACCGCCGCGTCCACGCCCGCGAGGAACTCCTCGGGAGCCTCGCCGGTGACGTAGGCCAGCTTCCCCCGCAGGTTCCCTCCCCTGGCCAGGGTGAGGCGGCGATCGGTGGCGAACTTGGGCATGGCGTCGAGCCGGTCGGTCGCGTAGTAGGGGTCCAGTTCCTGTCCCGCCACGGTCAACCGGACCTGTGCGGCGCGGCGGATCTGGTCGAGGTTCAGCACGGCGCCGCCCAGCGACGGGGCCCTGGTGGGCGAGACGAAGAAGCCGCTCGGCCGGACGCCCTCGTAGACCGTGATGAGACCGCTGTGCGTCTGGCGTCCGGACGCGGCCGACTGGGTGTACATCATGTTGAAGCCGTTCGCCTCTGACGGCCGCGGCGTGGCGAACTGGATCGGCTTGGTGCCGCTCCAGTCGAAGGTGACGGTGGCGTCGCCGTCGAGGCGCAGCTCCGGCTCGATCATGAGATGGTGCTGCGGCTCACGGTCCGGGACCGCGAAACCCAGCACCTGAGTGATCGCCGAGTAGACACCGCCGTGCGGCAGCCTGACGTCCTGCTCCCAGGTGTTGTCCGTGTCGGTGGCCCGCCACTGTCCGCCCTGGAACTCGAGCGGCTCGCCGTCCAGGAGCGGATCGGTGTCGTTCATCCGGGAGAAGGAGACGGTCGGATACATCCTGGACCACTTCGGGTCGCCGACCAGCCTGACCTTCAGGGTGTTGTACCTGGCCCCCTTGTGGAAGGCGATCGGCGCGGTCAGCCGTTCGGTGCCGCCGCTCGCCGTCAGCCTGCCCGCGTACCAACCGGCGGCGCCGACGGTGGGCTCGATGGTGAGCCGGGCTTCGGCGGTGCCGCCCGCCGGGATGGTCAGCGACGACGGCGTGACCGTCGCCATCCCGTCGGGGGCCGCGGCGTCGCCGTGCGCGAGCGCCACCGACAGGGCCAGGGTGACGGACTCCTCGCCGGTGTTGCGGTAGGTCACCCTCCTGGTCAGCGTCTGGCCGTCGTACGGCTCGACGAACTTGGCCGACACCTCCGACAGGTCGCCGAAGACGTGCTGGGTGACCGCCCTGCCCACGTCCAGCCGTCCGGCGCCCAGGTCGTACGGACTGCCTTCGAGGGGTTGAGCGGTGGCGACCAGCGCGGTCTTGAGCTGCTCCGGGGTCCAGCCGGGGTGTTTGGCGGCCATGATGCCGGCGGCGGCGGCCACGTGCGGCGTGGCCATCGAGGTGCCGGAGGCCGCGGTGTAGTGGTCGTCGACCGGTCCGCCCATCGCGGTGCCCGCGGCGCGGGCCGCGATGATCCGCACGCCCGGAGCGGTGATCTCCGGCTTGATCGTCGGGACGTCCCCCACGCGCGGGCCGCGGCTGGAGAAGTCGGCGACCCGGTCCGCGCCGTCCACCGCGCCCACGGTGAGCGCGGCCGTCGCCGCGCCGGGGGCCGCCACCGTCGAGCGATCCGGGCCCGAGTTGCCCGCCGCCACGACGAAGAGCGTGCCGTGCTCGGCGGTGAGCTCGTTCGCCGCCTGGCTCAGCGGGTCGGTGCCGTCGGTGGGGCTCCCGCCCAGGCTCATGCTGACCACCCGGACGCGGCGGGTCTCCGCCTGCCACTGCATCGCGGCGATGATCTCGGACGTCTGCCCGCTGCCGGAGTCGTCCAGCGCCTTGGCGATGCTCAGCCGGGCGCCCGGGGCCACGCCCTTGTACCTGCCGCCGGAGGCCGCGCCGCTGCCCGCGACGATGGCGGCCACATGGGTGCCGTGCCCGTGCCGGTCGGTGACCACGTCGGGATCACCCCCGCCGGGATTGCCCTCGGGCACGAAGTTGCGCACGGCGGCGATCCTGTCCCGCAGGTCGGGGTGCTTGTCGTCGACGCCGGTGTCGATGATCCCCACCTCGGCGCCGGTGCCGTCGAACCCGGCGGCCCAGGCGGTGGGAGCGCCGATCTGCGGGTTGCTCACGTCGTCGAGGGTCTTGACCCTGGCGTCGAGCCAGACCTTGCGCAGGCCGGCCCCCAGGGCGGGATCGGCGGTCGCCGGCCGTCCCTTGGCGATCGACGGCGCCTCGCCGCGGATCGACTCCCAGAAGGCGCCCGCCTGCTCCTTGTCCACCTTGAGCGCGGCGCCGTCGATGCTCTTCAGCACCAGCGGATCCTGGCCGCCCTTCAGCGCGCGGACCTTACCCGCGATCTCGGAGTCCTTCACCTGGTCCTGGTACTGGACGATCAGGCCGAGGTCGCCTCCCTTCGCACCGCCGCCGGCCGCGAGGGAGTCGAGGTTGAACAGCTCCTTGTCCAGCAGACCAGCGCCCACGTACGGCTGGACGTCGCTCGGGAACACGTAGTAGCCCCGCTTGTCCTGCTGGGCCCGGTAGGTGAGGGTCTCGCGGCC
Source organism: Nonomuraea cavernae (assembly GCF_014646355.1). Classification (GTDB taxonomy): domain Bacteria; phylum Actinomycetota; class Actinomycetes; order Streptosporangiales; family Streptosporangiaceae; genus Nonomuraea; species Nonomuraea cavernae. The sequence goes on along the minus strand of NZ_BMNH01000031.1, from coordinate 58,517 downwards.
GGGGGCGAGGTCCACGGTCACCGAGGCGCGGCCCGAGCCGTCCCTGGCGTAGACGACGGTGTCCCCGGTCAGCAGCGTGAGCCTGACCGGGGACATGACGACGGATGACGGTTTCACGGCCGGGGCGGGCGGCGCCGCCGACGCGCCCTCGCTGACCACGGCCAGCGGCACGACCGCCAGCAGCAAAGCTCCGAGCACACGTAACCTGGGGGATTGCACCATCTGCGGGACAGCCTCCGAACACTGCGGCGCCCCGGCCGATCACCGGCCGAAAGCCATGGAGATCAATTCTTTGCTGACTTAATCTTGGGAATCGGTCACCGCGCAAGGGCGCACTCCGGACTGGAACCCGCCACATGGCGGGATGCCGCCAGATGAGTGAGGTTTCGCATGCTGGAAGCGATCGGGCTGTCACCGACCGAGAGCCACCTGTATTCCACCCTCGTCGACCGGCCGCGTTCGACCGCCGGAGAGCTCGCGGCGTGCTGCGGCCTGTCGACGGCGGCGGTCGCCCGCATGCTGGCGACCTTCGCCCGGCGCGGCCTGGCCAACCGGTTACCCGGGCGCCGTGCGCGCTACGTCGCCATCTCCCCCGACGTCGCCTTCAAGCCCATGCTGGCGCTGCGCGAGGAGGAGCTGAACCAGGCCCGCTCGGCCGTCCACGACCTGACCTCGTCGTTCCACCGCGCCACCAGGAACACCGTGCACCCCGGTGAGCAGATCGAAGTGATCACCGGCGCCGAGAACATCCTCAGCCGCGCGTACGCGATCCAGGACAGCGCGCGGGCCGTCTTCCGCGTCATGGAGAGGCCGCCGTTCGTGATGTCCGTCCTCAACAGCAACGAGGACCGCGAACGCCAGATGCTCCTCGCCGGCATCGACTACCGCAGCCTGTACGACCAGGAGACCCTGACCCTGCCGGGCAAGCTCGACACGATCTGGGCCGCCTGCGCCGCCGGCGAACAGGCGCGCGTGCTGCCCACCGTGCCGCTGAAGCTCTGGATGGCCGACGAGGCGGTCGCCCTCGTCCCCGTGTTCAACGGCGTCAACGGCATCAACGCGGCGTTCGTGGTGCACCGCTCCACGTTGCTCGACGCCCTCCTGGCCCTGTTCGAGCTGGAGTGGAAGCGCGCCTCCCCGCTGCGCGCGGCGCCCAGGCCCGCCTCGCCGGACCACGGGCCCGCCGAACTGGACAGGAAGCTGGTCGGACTGCTCGCCGCCGGCCTGACCGACGAGGTCATCGCCCGCTCACTCGGCCTCGGCCTGCGCACCGTGCAGCGCCGCATCCACCTCCTGATGAGAGACCTCAACGCGGTCACCCGCTTCCAGGCGGGCATGGCCGCCAGAGAACACGGCTGGACCTGACCTTCGCTGCCGCGTGGTACGGCGAGACGTCCCTGAGGGGATCTGTCTAGCGTTGCCTGAGGCGGAGGGCCTCTTTGCGGGCCTCGGCCTGGATGGACCGCTCGCGCTCCAGCCACGCCGGGTTCTCCGCCTTCAGCGCGTCGATCTCAGCGGTGGTGAGCGGTCCGGTGATCCCGCCTCTGGCCAGGCCGGAATGGGAGACCCCGAGCTTCGCGGCCACGACCTGCCTGGGGTGCGGGCCGTTGCGGCGCAGGTCAGCGAGCCAGGCAGGTGGCGACGACTGCAGCTCGTTCAGCTCGTCCCTGGAGACGACACCCGCCTGGAACTCGGCGGGAGTGGCCGAGAGAAGGACGCCCAGCTTCTTGGCCGCGGTCTCGGGCTTCATCGTCTGGACGGTCTTCGGTTTGGACGAGGTCATGGCGCCAAGAGTAGTCAGTCCGAACGGGTTCCCCTGCCATCGATACCCTGTGGACGTGACTGATGGAGAGATCGGCGGAGTGTTCCGGCTGGCGTACGCACCTGGGGTGACACCCGCGAAATGGGTCAACGTCTGGACCGAGAGGATGCCCGGCGTGCCGATCACCCTGGTCACGGTTCCCGCCGCCGAGGTGGTGCGACTCCTGCGCGACGGCGGCGCCGACGCCGGATTCGTCCGGCTGCCGGTCGACCGCGACGGGCTCAGCGTGATCCCGCTCTACGTGGAGACCACGGTGGTCGTGGTGCCCAAGGACCACGCGGTGGCCGCCGCCGACGAGGTGACCATCGCCGACCTGACCGACGACGAGGTGTTCCATCCCCTGGACGACACCATCGAGTGGACGGACCGGCCCGGGCTGCCCGCGTTCACCCGCCCGGCCACGACGGCGGACGCGGTCGAGCTGGTGGCGGCCGGCAGCGGGCTGCTCCTGGTCCCGCAGTCGCTGGCACGCCTCCACCACCGCAGGGATCTCACCTACCGGCCGGTGACGGACGCGCCGCAGTCTCAGGTCGCGCTGGCCTGGCCCACGGACGCGACCACCGACCTGGTGGAGGATTTCATCGGCATCGTCCGCGGGCGGACCGCGAACAGCTCGCGGGGCCGTACCCCCGCCTCCCCCTCGGCGAAACCGGCACCGCGACAGGCACCGAAACCCGCACAGAAGAGCTCGGGCCGCCGGGCCGCGCCGGCCGGCCGCAGAAAGAAGGGCCCCCGGCCTCGGTGACCCGCGGCCCCGTGGCGAGTGCGGTTGAGCCCACCGATGCGGCCATCCGGGCGGCGGCGCGGCAGGCTCGCTCGTCTCGTTCCACGCCTACCCGCCAGGACAGTCGCTGTCACCACCGCTGTATTCAGCGCAGTAGCCGGACGGCAGAGGGGGCGGAGGCCGGCGCAGCTCCGCTTGGCGCGCGTCCAGGTACAGCCCCGTCGCGACGAACCCGGCGATCGCCACTGCGATGAGGCCGAGGATCCACGCGCGCACGACCCTGCCGGTGAAGACACAGATGCCAGTCGCGAGGACAGGCGCGCCGGCCAAGATCACGATGGCTGCGGTCTCCCACGCCTTCGCGCCCTCGCGGTCGCCTTCGGGATATCCCAGCGAGGCACCGATCATCTGCCAGAGGCACACCGGGACTCCGACGCACCAGATGATCGCCAGAAGGGTGAGGATCATGCCGCTGACCGCGCCCGGCTCCGAACCTGCCGTCTTCACATTCGCGCCCCTTCTTCGGTGGGCGGTACTGGGTTCGAACCGGTGACCCCTCGCTTGTAAGGCTCGCCAGGAGAATGTGGAACCTCGCTTGATTCGGGATTTCACCTCGGCGAACGTTCCGCCCCGGTCCTCGACCGTCCACGTTCGTCCCGGGCCGTTGTCACTCAGATGGTCACTCAGATAGTCACTCAGTGGGAACGGCCTGGCCGTACTCCAGATAGACGGTCTTGCCAAGCTCGCGGGCAGTGGCGGCGGCTCTGAGGCGACGCGCAAGCCGCTCGATCAGCAGACCGTCGAGTTCCTCGACAGGATGAAACTCGTAGGCGCTCAACTCGTTGTCCACGAACGTGATCTGCTTGAGCAATTCGCCGTCCAAGGTTCCGCCGTCGAACACGAACAGCACCTTGTCGCCCTCCTCCGGGAGAGGCGCCCAATCGACCACGAGGAGACGGCCGATGGCCGGCTGAATGCCCAGCTCTTCTTGCACCTCTCGGATGCACGCCTCGTGCGGGGTCTCCCCCGGCTCGACGAACCCGCCCGGGATGTCCATGGAGGGCTTGTACGTAGGACGGACGAGAAGCACACGACCACTGTCATCGAAGAACAGGGCGCCAGCGGCGGCACGGGCCTCGGCGAACGGCGGGACCTGCTGATCGTTCACAGCCTCGACCTTACGCCACGAGTTCGGTGCACCCGCGCACCATCGTCAAGGAGGTCAACCGGTGAAAATGTACACCACCTATGCCGACAAGCACGTGATTCCTGCTCTCGGGGCGCGCAAGCTACGCGATCTCTCAGTAGAGGACGTCGATAAGTGGCTCGCTGGCAAGACGGGCGAACTGGGCACCCGGTCGCTCAGGCTGATCCACGGCATCCTCGACCGGCCGGTCACGTCGTGGCATACGACGAGGACTGTGCCGCCTGGCTACCGGTGGCTCAGACCGGCTGGGAGCACGACGACTTCGCGGTCTACGTCTGGCGATCCGTACGGCAGAAGGGCGACACCAAAACCGTCAAGTCTCGGCGATCACTCCAACACGGTGGTCACCGAGAGTGCCTCAATCGAGGCTGATCACCACGGAGAAGCCAGCGCTTATACAGCGCGAAGAACTGCCGCCTGCCCGCTACTTGTAGTGTCTACGCCATGCCTGATGCGATCACGGTCCACCCCGCGGAACCCGGTGACGGGGACATCCTCGGCGAGATCCACGCCCTGTCTTGGGGCGTCTCGCACGGCCCGTTTTGCACGCCGAAGGTCGCTGCGGCCGGGATCGAGGAGCGGCGCACCAAGTGGCACGGCATTCTGGCCGAGGGCGTGGACACGATCCTGCTGGCACGCTTGAACGAGCGGCCGGGGGCCTTCGCCCGGTTCGGGGCCTCCACTTCCCGCCCCGGCCTCGCGGAGATCCATACCTTCTTCGCCCACCCTGAGGTCTGGGGCAGCGGCATCGCGGTGCTCCTGTTGATGGCCGTCTTGGACCGAGTGCGAGACGCCGGGTACGACGACGTGCATCTGTGGACGCTCCGGGACTCCGCCCAAGCGCGCCGCTTCTACGCCAAGAATGGCTTCGCCGAGACCGGCAGGACCCACGACCACGACTTCGACGAAGGTCCCCCACTGGCCCTGATTGAGTTGGAGCGAGCCGTGCCTGGCCGCTGAAACGCTCGATCGGCAACTTCGTCGTGGCTGACGTCCCCGGCCTGGTCCGCATCGTCAAGCGCAAACTCAAGAAGATCCAGTACCGGCCTCCTCTGATCACCGGCCGCCTTGGACAGGGCGGCCTGACTCTCAAACCACCATGATCATCCCAGTCGACCTTACGAATTCAACGCGCGTGACCGCGGCGATGAGATCACACACCGCAGCCTCCCTCCAGCCGACGCGGGAGGCCACCGATGACCAGCCCCGCCGTGGCGAAGGTGTTCGAGCTGGCCGACCTGATGCCCGTACGTCTCCGCGCCCTGGTCCTTCTCGCCACCTTCGCCAGCCTGCGATGGGGTGAGGTAGCGGCCCTGCGGCGGATGGACCTGGACCTCGCGGCCCGGACGGTCAGCGTTCGGCAACAGCATGTGGAACTCGACACGGGCGAACTCCTCGTCGGCCCGCCCAAGTCCCGTGCCGGAGCCCGCACGGTCGCCATCCCGGAAGCAATCACCGGTGCACTCCGCGACCACCTCGACCAGTTCACCGAGCCCGAGGCCGACGCTCTGATCTTCACCGGCTCCCGAGGCGGCATCCTCCGCCGCAGCAACTTCTGGCGCGCGGCCAAGTGGGACAAGAGCACCAGGAAGATCGATTTTCCAGGGCTACACTTCCACGACCTGCGACACACCGGTAACACGATCGCCGCCTCTCCGGCGCGAGCCTCAAAGATCTCATACAGCGCATGGGACACGACTCCGTCAGAGCAGCCCTGATCTACCAGCACAGCACAGCGGAAGCCGACCGGCAGATCGCCAACGCGATGAACGCCAGTGCTCAAGAGCGTCGACGCTCACGAACCCCCGCCTCAATCCGCAAGCCAACGCCGATCAGGGCCATGATCCATAGACCAACGAGCCATGGCCACGAGGGGGATCGTTCATCAAAGATCAGAATCCCGAACGATATGGCGACACCGGCGACCACGGCGACAGTCCCAATGGTTCGGACCGCTTCATAGTCCTCGGAGGCATTGGTCGGCGAACGGTAAGGCTGGGGATCCTCGGACTCGGTCACGGCGGAGAGCATCCCACATGGGATCGAACGGCAGGAATCCCTCTCCTCGCGCTCCGCCCTGCCCGATCTTCCCGTCTGCCTCGTCCAACATGCAATGCAGCGGATCAAGGCCAGGGGTCAAGGTGGAACGCCCTACTGGACGAACGAACTTGGCCCCTGGCCTTGATGTGCTGGGCTCTGCCTGGGACGTGGCGGGCGGGAAGATCGGGTTTCCACCTCAACTAACTGCCCCGGATTAAACGCGTACGCCGATCATCCCGGAGCGGAGTCCCCCGCCGGAGGCATGCTCTGACCGCTGGTGTTCCGTGCCTTCTGCACGCGGTGCGCAAGCTGCTGCACGCTAGTAGCAGCGCCAATCCCCATCCCAGTCATGGGAGTCGTACGCCTCCACGATGACCCGGCGACCGCCACTTGGACGCCTCGTCCAACGGGCGCTTCGTGCAGGCCCGCGACAAGCAGACCGCAGAACTGTCTGGCAGGTCGCGGTCATGGACGGTGACCCGACCTCAAGCCCGCCCAGAAGACGGTGGCGGTCAAGATCCTCGCCCCGGTCCAGCCGGTGCCACCCGCCCCGATGCCGGCGCTCCCGCACACGCCCGTCCAGATCGACGGCATGTCCGTCACGCCGTACGTCTACGGCAACGGCCGCCTCGCCAAGCCCGGCATGCAGCCCGGCCGCTGCCTGGGCAAGGCCCACATTAACGGCACGAAGCCCCGTTTCCATGATCGGAAACGAGGCTTTCTCGCAGGTGGGCGGTACTGGGCTCGAACCAGTGACCCCTCGCTTGTAAGGAGCCATGATCGGCTGTGCGTGCCGCTGAGCTGGACCTGCTTCACACCGTCGCCACCTTCTCGGAAGCCATCCGTCAGAGCTAATGGCACGCTAATGGCACGGTGATCACGCCTCCCCCGCCTGCGGCGATGCCGATTGATCAGGGCCTCTCCATCGCGCTGGGGTCGCTGAATGGCACCCGAATGGCACGCACCCCGTGTCACGTACGCGCTGACTGCCCAGGCAGCGACAGAGCGACAGATCTCGGCACCACGATCAGCCACGTTGCCCGGTGGGCCAGGGTGAGGAACGAACCCTGGACCTTCGATCGCCCCCAGCCATGCAAGGGACCAGCCACGCCGTGGCGATCGTAAGGGCTGCATCTGTGCGGCGGCGCGGTAACCCCGGCCGAAGCGTTCGGCTGGTATGGAGGGGGCGGCGTGCGGTGCCCGGCCCGGTGTCCCGCCGCCGTCCGGGACCGGCCCCCAGGCCGCACGCCCGGACGGCGGGCGGGCGGAGGGCCGAGGTACGGCGGCGCGCCGTGGCAGCCTTCGCCTTTGCGCTTCTGCCCTTGAATCTGATTGCCGATCACTTCATGGGCACCCCCCTATTTTCTAGCAAGGAGGAGTTGCGCCAATCCGGCATAACACTTCGGACGGACCATTGGTGGCGCCTTGCTGGATGCATCGCATACTTTGTGGGAGCAAGGCCCCTACTGAAGCTTCAGCTCCGCTCGAAAGTTAGAATGGCTAAGCAAAAGTTTGACTATGACGGCTGGACGGTAGCTTCTCTGGCGTTAAGCGGCATCAGCGCTATTGCAACTGTGATTCAAACAATTGCTTCATAATTAGTCCAGAAGTTCATGCTGGTGTGCGATGAGTGCCCGACGAGCAGTAAGGAACCGTTCGTGGAATTCCTCAGCGAGCGCTTCTCGCCGATGATGTTGACGTAGCACTCGGTTGAGATCTCCAGCCCTGTTTACGAGGTCGGTGAGAGATCGTCGGTCAATGTCGAATGCTGCCATTCCGTGGTTTACCGCGGCGTCAAGATCTCCTCGTCGGGCGTGCACGATGCCGAGGTCTATGTGAGCGTCGGCAACTCGCATGGGGGCATTGGAGGTGCCGTCTGGGCGAGTGTGCATCTGGATGGTTTCGCGGGCGTGTTCTTCGGCTCGGTCATCGTCGACGAGCCAGGTGTAGCAGGTGGCAGCGTAAAAGACCCACTTAGCGTGATCGAAGACGAAGTGGTGGTCTGGGTGGTCGGGCATGGGCAGACTTCCGAGCACTTCGGCTCCCCGAGTCAGGGCACGATCGGCTTCGCGACGGTCGCCGACGCGAGCTAGGCCACGGGCTTCTTGAAGGGTGAGCTGGACCATGGCGCTGCTGGGGCCGGCCACTGCTTGGCCCATGCGAGCGGCGGTGACGACGTCTTCGTAGCGGCCTTCGACGAGGGCGAACCACGCCGACATCTCGTGTGCCCATCCCATGAGTTCGCCGTGCCCGACTTGGCGCCCCATCTCGAACGCGGTACGTCGAGCGGTCTCTGCCTCTTCCCTTTCGCCCAGGTCGTAGTGAACGCATCCCAGCAGGGCAGTTAGCCATCCGGTGATCACGAGCAATTCGCGGTGCTGGTCAAGCGTGAGGCGCCCGGCGAGTAGATGGTTGATTTGGGCCAGGCGCTTCTGTGTACGGTCCCGCAAGGTGCTGGCGGACACGACCGGATAGGCACGGCACAGCAGATCGACAGCCTCGGCCAAAGCTTCCAGCGTCCCGCTCCCCACGTCGGACGCCTGGAGTTGCTGTGCGAGTTGCATGGTCCCGTACAGGTCCGCCTCGGCCCGCAGGGCATCCATGGGCATCATGTGAGCCTCGATGAGGCGGCTCCCTGTCTGCCTGTTCTGGGTGAACCCGAGTGCTTCCGGCTCCAAGCCGGTCAGCTGGGTGAGCGCGAGCCGGTAAGGCGTACGCGGCCACCGGACCTCCCCGGCTTCCCAACGCCGGACCCGTTCCTCGTCACACGCCAGTCCCTCGGCGACGCCGATCGGTGTGGCGTTGATGCGGTCGGCCATGTCCGCACGGGTGAGTCGGTTCTCGTTGCGCCAGGCACGTAGCCGCACGTTCGGGATGTAGTCGGGCATCTGCGGGCCTTCCTCCCGGCTGGGGGCTCGAAAGGGGAAAACAAGTGGGCCGTTCAGGGGTTCTGCTCAGTCGCGGTTGCCGGTGGACTTGTCATCAGTCAACCACGGTACGTCACGCGGCCTCCCGCCATAGGGAACGCCGGATGAACGAGGAGATGGCGACGGTGATCCGGCCAGACGAGACAAGCAAGACGTCGCCCTGCCCTGCTTGCCGGGGGCGCGGGATCAAGCTGCGCGACTCGCGCCGTGCGCTCCTCATCGGCGACACCGACGGAGATCAGATCTCAAGTGAGGAGCGGGAGTGTCTCGACTGACTCGGAGACGGCCGGGCCGAAGGGAGCGGAAAAATGAATTCGATCATGCAGACGGCGGTGGCCGGTTTCCCGCCGAACCGGGACGAGGGCGACATGCTCGTCCGGCTGCGCGACCAGCTCACGAACCTCGGCGTCAATGCCGAGTTGCGGGATAACAACACCGCGCTCATGGTGCACAAGCTGGAGCCGGGGATGCCGGTGTGGGTGTTCGTCGGGTTCGGCGGGGCCTACTACTCCTGGCAGAACGCCGAGCAACGGCACCCGGCCAGCGACCCGGCAGGCGCGGCGAAGCTCCTGGCTGAGTACATCGCCAGGTGATGACCGGCGCGGCGAGACAAGCGTGGTCCCTACCGGAGGGGTAAGGGTCGCCGCCACCTTGTCTCGTCGCGCCTCGCCCGGCAGGCAGTTGCAGTGGCAGCCCCCACGGTGCCCTTCCCAGCCCGGCCACTGCGCTGCCTGCCGGTTTCTCTACGTTCGACTTCCCGCTTCCGCGAACCACGTGGACAGCTGACGGCAAGCCGGTTACGCCCAAACTTGGTAAAACAACCTGTCGGGCGTTGGACGGTCGTGATGCCGCTAGAGTCGGTGCCGCCGAAGTGTGCACAGCTTGTGCAGGCTCTTCAGGGGCGCATCGAGCCCGCATGCCCTCGACCGACGAAGCCAAGCAACTGGCCATGCCGAAGAACCGGCCGCTCCTGCCTGTCTTCGGCGCGGCCCGTGATGCCTCCGGCCGGCCATTGGCCGTCGTGGAGGTCCTGCTGCCCGCCGACCGGCACGAGTTGAAAGACGCGTATCCGATCGCATGACTGCCCGGCTGCACGCGGTCCGCAAGCTGCTGCGCTAGTAGCAGCGCCAATCCCCATCCCAGTCATGGGAGTCGTACGCCTCGACGATGACCCGGCGACCGCCAGCAGAGTCCTCGTCTCTGAAGTACAGGGAAATCATCGCTTTTGACTCGGCTCCGGCGATCGACGCGTTGTCGTAGTGGCGGTGGATCTCCTGTGGAGTAAGCGCCGTCTGCAGCGTAATCCTGACCCGGTAGTCACAATAGGACCCGCTGCCCCCGACTAGGTTCTTCCCGAAGGTCGCATCGCGATCCATCGAGAAGGCGTCTCGGCTGTTCGGCGGGAGCGGGTAGGCAACGACGCGATCGTAGAAGGCGTCCAGCCGGGCATCATCACGCCATATCGGGATCATGATCAGCAGGAACAGTCCGACCAGTGGAACGATCACGACTGCGGTTAAGCAGCCCCACATGATTCGCACTAGATCCTCCAGGAATGTCGGGCCGCCGGCCTGAGCGACTGTCTATCGCACTGGTGACACCGACGTCTTCCCGCACGGCTGTTACCTCGTCGGCGGGTCAAGCCCGTCAAGGACTTCGACGCCTCGTCCAACGGGCGCTTCGTGCAGGCCCGCGACAAGCAGACCGCAGAACTGGTCTGGCAGGTCGCGGTCACGGACGGTGACCCAACCCTCAACGGCAACTCGATCGCTGTCAGTTCGGGAGCGATCCTCAAAGATCTCATGCAACGCATGGGCCATGACTCCGTCCGGGCGGCGCTGATCTACCAGCACAGCACGGCGGAAGCCGACCGGAAGATCGCCGACGCAATGAACGTCAAGTTCACTGAAGACGCCAACGGATCTTCAAAGATCCCCCACACCGGCCAATGGCACGAAGCCCCATTTCCATGATCGGAAACAGGGCTCCTTTTACAGGTGGGCGGTACTGGGTTCGAACCAGTGACCCCTCGCTTGTAAGGCGAGTGCTCTACCGCTGAGCTAACCGCCCCTGATCGGCACTACACCTTACGACACCAACGGCTCCGGCCGCACATCCACCGCCCAGCCCGACCCCAGTTCGGGACGTCCGGCGGCCCGCCAGCCCAGCAGGGCGGCTCCCAGCATCCCGGCGTCCACCCCGAGGGCGGCCGGGACCAGCGGGGGCGCGTCCCGGAAGGCGAGCCGCTTCACCAGCCGGGTGCGCACCGGGTCGAACAGGGCCGGCCCCGCTTCGGCCAGCCCTCCCCCGAGCACGATCATGGTCGGATCGAGCAGCAGGGTGTAGGTGGCCAGGGCCACCGAAAGGGCCTCCACGGCCTCGTCCCACACCTCGACGGCCACCGGGTCGTCGGAGGAGACCACCTGCTCGGCCCGGACGCCCTCCAGGCCGGCCCGGAGGCTGTAGCGCCTGCCCACCGAGGCCGCCGAGGCGTACGTCTCCAGACAGCCGAGCTGGCCGCACGCGCACTGCTCGCCCTCGGGAAAGACGGGGATGTGGCCGATCTCGCCGCCCCACCCCGAGGCGCCTCCGTACGGCTCGCCGTGCAGGATCATGGCGCCGGCGATGCCGGTGCCGATGGGCAGGAAGAGGAAGTCGGGGATGCCGCGTCCGGCGCCGAGCACGCTCTCCGCCAGACCGCCGGTGCGTACGTCGTGGCCGAGCATGACGGGGATGTCCAGCGCGGTGAAGGCCGTGGCGGGCACGTCGCGCCAGCCGAGGTTGGTGGCGTAGAGGGCGGTGTCGGCGGAGACCAGCCCCGGGACGGCCAGGCCGACACCGGCGGGGACCCCGTCACCGGCGGCCGCCAGGTGGCTGATGAAGCCGCGGATGGCGGCCACGACCGCGTCCGGCCCGTCCGCGCGGGGCGTGGGACGCCGCTCGCTCAGCAGGACCGCGCCGGATTCGCTGACCAGGCCGCCCTTCATGGACGTGCCTCCGACGTCGAGACCGACGACGAACGAACTAGTTGCGGACACGGAAGGAGACGATAGCGCAGCTCAGTACATGTCCGGCAAGGCGGTCAGGCGCGGCCCAGCACCCGGTTGAGCGCGGCCTCCACCTCGGCCGACAGCCCCGGCGGCACGGGCGGCGCACCCGAGCAGGCGAACGCGTCGGCGCGCGCCAGGCGCACGGTGCCGCAGGAGCGGCATTCCACCTCACCGAGCCGGCAGATGAGCGCCGTGGACTGGCAGGTGCCGCACGTGTCGAGGTCGAGATCGTGCCGGCGTTGACAGTCCGGGCAGATCAGCACCTGCGCCTCCTGGCGCACCCCGCGCTTCCACGGGCTGGCCCCGCGGACGGGGTCGGTCTGCCGGGCCCCGCAGCGATAGCAGGGCATGATGTCCTCCGTTACGAAATATCGGCGAGTGCCTTGGTATAGGCGGCGATGTCACGCGCCGAACCGATCGGATTGACCACCGACCACCGGATCACGCCCTCGCCGTCGATGATGAAGGTGCCGCGGCGAGCGACGCCCTTCGCGTCATCGAACACACCGTACGCCCGCGCGACCTGTCCGTGTGGCCAGAAATCGGAGAGCAGAGGGAACAGGTAGCCCTCCTGCTCCGCCCAGGCACGATGGGTGAACAACGAGTCCACAGAGACGGTGAGGACCTGTGCGTCGCCCGGGAGGTCGCGCAGCGCCGCCAGCTCACTGCGGCAGATCCCGCTGAAGGCAAGCGGGTAGAAGACCAGCACGACCTTCCTGCCCCGAAAGCCTGACAGCTTCACCGGAGTGCCGTGCTGGTCCTGGAGCTCGAAGTCTGGAGCCGGGACGCCCACCTCGACCGGATGTTCCATCACGGACTTCATCCTGCCGTACGGCCGGCGCACTGGCTCCCTAGCGTCGGCCTTTCGGCGAAACGAGCCTGGTCCCCGACCAGTCGGGGGCGGCGGAGATGCTGCTGGTCTGCGAGAGACCCGCGGTAGCGGCATCCTCCCCGATGTCGCTCGGCTCCACGTGGCCTTCGCGCCCGGCCTTGGGAGTCAGCAGCCAGATCCGGCCGCCTTCGGCGAGTGCTCGCATGGCGTCGCTGAGGACGTCGAAGAGGTCTCCGTCGCCGTCACGCCACCACAGCAGCACCACGTCGACGACGTCGTCGGTCTCCTCGTCCAGCAGTTCGTTGCCGGTCAGGTCTTCGATGGAATCGCGAAGCTCGTCGTCGACGTCCTCGTCCCAGCCGATTTCCTGCACCACCTGACCCGGCTTGAGGCCAAGTCGTTCGGCCAGGCCGCGCTCGCTCTGCGCCTGACCCGCGGTCGCGCTCACGTTTATCCCTCCTGCTTGAGTGGCCGCTTATGCGGTTTATCGCTTCGGGACAGTCCACACGCTGTGACCCTCAGTCGTCAACGGTCGCCACGGGTACGGCAGTGGTTCGCAGGTATCAATTGGACAAAAACGACAGCCGAACCTGGCGTTGCGGGTTGTCGACATTCAGGTCGACGAGCGCGATCGACTGCCAGGTGCCGAGGGCCAGCCGTCCCTGGATCACCGGCACCGTGGCGTACGGCGGGATGAGCGCGGGCATGACGTGCGACCTGCCATGACCGCGCGATCCGTGGGCGTGGCGCCATCTGTCGTCGGCGGGCAGCAGGTCGCGCAGCGCGGCGAGCAGATCGTCGTCGCTGCCCGCTCCCAGCTCCACGAGGACCACGCCCGCCGTCGCGTGCGGGACGAAGACGTGCAGCAGCCCGTCCTCTCCCTGCGCCGCGGCGAACTCCGCGCACTGGGCGGTGATGTCGTGCACCGTCTCGCGCGAGCCCGTGTCCACGGAGATGATCTCGGATCTCACACGAGCAGCCTACTGAGGCACGACGACCGCGTCAGGCCCGGGAAAGACCAGCCCGGTATGCCCGTCGTCGAATCTCACGGTGTACGGGGGCCCGCCGTCGCCGCCCTTGACCTCGATGATCACGCCAGTCCGGTCTCTCTCGCCGACGGAGTTGCCATGCACGAGGAGCCGGTCGCCAACCGTCGCATTCATGCCTCCACACTCGTACGGCGAAGCCGGTTCGAAAAGAGGGATCGCCACTCCACTCAGGAGAGTCAGCCCCAATCCTGACCGAAACGTTGCGCTGAGAGCTGAAGAGGCCCGGGCGAGCCCCCGGCGCGGAGCCCGATACCCCCCACCCGGATGACGCCGTCCCGTTGAAGGTGGATACTCGGAGCATGCGGGCGAATTTTCGAAGGTTTTCCGGACTTGTTAAATTACCTCGGCCCTGTACTCTAGCCCCTTGATTCGTCCTATCATTGGTGGTCTAGGCCACCCATGACCCCCTGCCAGCAGGGACGTCCTGGTTACCAACGAGTAGAGATGCACTTTCTACGACTAGCGACCAGGATGGAAGGCGACCCAGACCAGACACCAGTCATCCTCGGAAGGCGAGACCCAGTGGCTTCCGGACGCCAGCGTTTCTCGATCATCAGCGACGGCCTACCCAGCCAGCTTCCTGATGTCGACCCCAGTGAGACCAACGAGTGGCTCGAGTCCCTCGACAACGTCGTCAAGGCGGAGGGCCGCAGCCGGGCTCGCTACCTGATGCTCCGCCTGCTGGAGCGCGCCCGCGAGCACCAGGTCGGCGTGCCGGGCCTGCGCAGCACCGACTACATCAACACCATTCCGCCGGAGCGCGAGCCCTGGTTCCCCGGCGACGAGCACGTCGAGCGGCGCATCCGCGCCTACATCCGCTGGAACGCCGCGATCATGGTGTCCCGCGCCAACGCCCGCACCAACGTGGGCGGTCACATCGCCACCTACGCCTCCGCCGCGTCGCTCTACGAGGTGGGCTTCAACCACTTCTTCCGCGGCAAGGACCACGGCGAGTCGGGCGACCAGGTCTTCTTCCAGGGGCACGCCGCGCCCGGCATCTACGCCCGCGCCTTCCTGGAGGGCCGCCTCAACGAGGCGCAGCTCGACGCGTTCCGGCAGGAGCTGTCGCACGGCTTCCACGGCCTGCCCTCCTACCCGCACCCGCGGCTCATGCCCGACTTCTGGGAGTTCCCGACGGTCTCCATGGGCCTGGGGCCGATCAGCGCGATCTACCAGGCGCGGTTCAACCGCTACCTGCTCAACCGCCAGATCAAGGACACCAGCCGCAGCCACGTCTGGGCGTTCCTCGGCGACGGCGAGATGGACGAGCCCGAGTCGCTCGGCGCGATCGGCCTGGCGGCCCGCGAGGAGCTCGACAACCTCACGTTCGTCATCAACTGCAACCTGCAGCGGCTCGACGGCCCGGTACGCGGCAACGGCAAGATCATCCAGGAGCTGGAGTCCTACTTCCGGGGCGCCGGCTGGAACGTCATCAAGGTCGTCTGGGGCCGCGACTGGGACCCACTGCTCGCCGCCGACGTCGACGGCGTGCTGGTCAACCAGATGAACACCACGCCCGACGGGCAGTTCCAGACCTACTCCGTCGAGTCGGGCGGCTACATCCGCGAGCACTTCTTCGGCGGCGACCCCCGCCTGCGCAAGATGGTCGAGCACCTGACCGACGACGACATCCGCAAGCTGTCGCGCGGCGGCCACGACTACCACAAGGTCTACGCGGCCTTCAAGGCGGCTCGTGAGCACGTCGGCCAGCCGACGGTCATCCTGGCCCAGACCATCAAGGGCTGGACGCTGGGCAAGGACTTCGAGGCGCGCAACGCCACCCACCAGATGAAGAAGCTCACCAAAGCCGAGCTCAAGGAGTTCCGCGACCGGCTCTACCTGCCGATCCCCGACTCCGCGCTCGAAGGCGAGCTGCCGCCCTACTTCCACCCGGGCGAGAACGACCCCGAGATCGAGTACATGCGGGAGCGCCGCGCGGCGCTGGGCGGCGTGCTGCCCAAGCGGGTGGTCCGGGCCAAGCCGGTCAAGCTGCCCGCCGACTCGGTCTACCAGCAGTTCGCCAAGGGCTCGGGCAAGCAGCAGGTGGCCACCACGATGGCCTTCGTACGCCTGCTGAAGGACCTCATGCGCGACAAGGAGATCGGCCACCGCTTCGTGCCGATCATCCCCGACGAGGCCCGCACCTTCGGTCTCGACGCCATGTTCCCGACGGCCAAGATCTACTCCCCGCACGGCCAGACCTACGAGGCCGTCGACAGGGAGCTGCTGCTGTCCTACAAGGAGGCGGTGCAGGGGCAGATCCTGCACGAGGGCATCAGCGAGTCGGGGTCGATGGCCTCGACGATCGCGGCCGGCACGTCCTACGCCACGCACGGCGAGCCGATGATCCCGATCTACATCTTCTACTCGATGTTCGGCTGGCAGCGCACCGGTGACGCGATGTGGCAGCTGGGCGACCAGATGGGCCGCGGCTTCCTGCTCGGCGCCACCGCCGGGCGCACCACGCTCAACGGCGAGGGCCTGCAGCACGAGGACGGCCAGTCGCCGCTCATCGCCTCCACCAACCCGGCGGCGGTGTCCTACGACCCGTCCTGGGCGTTCGAGGTGGCCCACATCGTCAAGGACGGCCTGCGCCGGATGTACGGCGATCAGCCCGAGGACGTGTTCTACTACCTGACCGTCTACAACGAGCCCTACCTGCAGCCCGCGCAGCCCGCGGACCTCGACGTGGCGGGCCTGCTCAAGGGCCTGTACAAGTTCGCAGACGGGCCACGGACCCAGGGGCCGAAGGCCAACATCCTGTCCTCCGGCGTGGCCGGGCCGTGGGCCGTGGAGGCCCAGCGGCTGCTGGCCGAGGACTGGGGCGTGTCGGCCGACGTGTGGTCGGCGACGTCGTGGTCGGAGCTGCGCCGCGAGGCGCTGGCGTGCGACGAGCACAACCTGCTCAACCCCGACGCCGAGCGCCGTGTCCCCTACGTCACCCAGGCCCTGTCCCAGGCCACGGGGCCGTTCGTGGGCGTCAGCGACTACATGAAGGCCGTCCAGGACCAGATCGCGCAGTGGGTGCCGGGTGACTGGTCCTCGCTGGGCACCGACGGGTTCGGCCTGTCCGACACCCGCTCGGCGCTGCGCCGCCACTTCCACGTCGACGCCGCCTCGATCACGCTGGCCGTGCTCACCAGCCTGGTCAAGCGCGGCGAGCTCGACGCCGAGGTGCTGCGCGAGGCGATCGCCCGCTACCACCTCAAGAACGGCGTGACCGAGGCCGGCGGCGCGGAGAGCAACGACACCCAGTCCATGGGCGTCTGAGCCCGCGACAGGCGTCCCCGCGCACTCGCGCGCGGGGACGTCCGCCCCTCGCGGCGCGTCGCCGTCCCGGCGGCCCTCACGTATTGTGGGCACTGCCTCCCCCCTTGAGAGCCCTAGGGGGAGAGCACATATGCGTCATGTCCTTGCCGCCGCCACGCTGGCAGTGTCCGCCACCGCCTGTGTGAGCACGGCGACGCCCGACACCGAGCCCAAAGGCGTCGTCGTCGACCCCATCTCCTGGGGCCCGTGCACGGACATCGTCCGTCCTGACGGAGAGCCGCCCGCCCGCCAGGAGCCCGGCGTCAGGTGCGGGAAACTCACCGTGCCACTCGACTACGACAATCCCGATCTCGGTACGATCGACCTGGCGTTGATCAAGATCGCGGCCACCGACCAGAGCAGGCGGCTGGGCTCGCTGGTGTTCAACTTCGGCGGCCCGGGCGGCTCCGGCGTCGACACCCTCGCCCAGGCGGCCAAGATGTTCGACACCCTGCGCACCCGCTACGACCTGGTCAGCTTCGACCCGCGCGGCGTCGACCGCAGCTCGGGCGTGCGCTGCGGCAGCAACGCGGACATGGACGCGTACGTCGAGCTCAACACGCTGCCGCCCACCCAGAAGACCCGTGAGGCGGGCAGGGCGGCCAACCAGAGGTTCGCCGAGCTCTGCAAGCGTGACGCGAGCCGCCTCCTGCCGTACATCGGCACCGGCAACACCGCCCGCGACATGGACCGGCTGCGCGCCGCGCTCGGCGACGCCAAGCTCAACTACCTCGGCATGTCGTACGGCACGCAGCTCGGCGCGGTCTACGCCACCAAGTACCCGAACAAGGTCGGCCGGGTGGTGCTCGACGCGCCGCTCGACCCGTCCGTCACGTTCAGGCAGCGCACCCTGGCCCAGACCAGGGGCTTCCAGCAGGCGTACGAGAGCTTCCTGAAGGACTGCGTCAAGGAGGGCTGCGAGCTCGGCGACACCGTGAAGGCCGCCGACGCGAACGTCATGCGGCTGATGTACAAGCTGGTCGACAAGCCGCTGCGGGTCGGCAACCGCCGGCTCACCCAGGGCCTGGCCTCCACCGGGCTCGCGGCCGCCCTCTACTCCGAGGGTGCCTGGCCGTTCCTGGAGACCGCGCTCGCGCAGGCGGACAAGGGACGGGGCGACGCGCTGATCTACCTGGCCGACTCCTACACCGGCCGCTCCAAGGACGGCACCTACACCACCCAGATGTCCAGCTTCCCGGCGATCACCTGCGTGGACTCCGCCGAGCGGCCCGACGAGGGCGAGCTGACGCGCACCTGGAAGGAGGCGATCAAGATCTCACCGTTGTTCGGCAGCGAGGGCGCGGGCGGGATCTGCACCTCGTGGCCGGTCGCGGGCAACAACGAGGCCCGGAAGGTGAACGCCAAGGGCTCGGCGCCGATCCTCGTGGTCGGCGGCAAGGGCGACCCGGCCACTCCCTACCAGTGGGCGCCCAGTTTGACCAGGCAGCTCGGGAACGCCACCCTGCTCACCTACGAGGGCCAGGGACACGGCTCCTACAGCTCGGGCAACAAGTGCATCCAGAGCATGGTGAACTCGTTCCTGCTCAAGGGCAAGGTGCCGAACCAGGACGTCGCCTGCGCGGCCGCCTGATCTAGTCTCGGGCGTGTGAAGGACTACTGCGCGCTCGTGGAAAGCGAAACCGCCCGCCTCGTCGAGCTGGTCACCGGCGCCGCCCCTGGCACGCCGGTGCCCAGCTGTCCGGGGTGGACGCTGGCCGAGCTGGTCACCCACGTCGGTGGCACGCACCGCTGGGTGATCCACCTCCTGACGACCCGGGCGAGCGAGCCGATCTGGTCGCGCGACGTGCCCAACGGCCTGGCGCCCGGTGAGAGCGGTGACGCCGCGTGGCTGGCGGCCGGAGCCGCACGGTTGCTGGCCGTGCTCCGGTCGACCGACCCCGCCACGCCGGTGTGGTCGTGGGGCGGCGACCACTCGGCCGCCTACTGGGCGCGGCGGATGGCGTACGAGCTGGTGGTCCATCGCGTCGACGCGGAGCTCGCGCTCGGCCTGGAGCCGGCGGTGCCCGCGCCGGTGGCGGCCGACGGGATCGAGGAGTTGCTCGGCAACCTGCCGCACGCCCGATGGGTCACGCGCCGCCTGGCCGAGGCCGGCGCGGACGGCGCCACGATCCACCTGCACGCGACCGACACCGACGGCGAGTGGACCATCACGCAGGGCCCCGGGGGCCTCGCCAGCTGGGAACCCGGCCATGCCAAGGGTGACGTCGCCGTCCGCGGCCCGGCCGGCGACCTGCTGCTCATGATGTACGGCCGGCGCTTCGCGGACACGCTGGCCGTCTTCGGCGACCGCGACCTGCTCGACCGCTGGCTGGCGAAGGCCGCGTTCTAGCGGGGCCGAGCGCGGACCGGGAGCCCTGGACGCGCCGCCGCTCGGCGATCGGCGGCGAGCCCAGGGAGGGCTGACCGCTCGTAAAGCGGCCCCGTGTGTGAGCCCGGCCGGCGGGGAAGGCGCCCGCGCGGACCCACCGCCGGTCATGCCGTCGGGGTGGTAGACCCGAGAAGACACCCGGCGTGTCGTTCGGACAGGCGACGCCGGCCCGCCTGGCGGATCGCCGCCGGCGCCGTCCGTCTCCACGCGGAGGACGGCGCCGTCTCCTGTCCGTCGAACAGGGACCAGGATCCACCGGGGAGGCGACAACCCTATGTCGGTGTTTTCGAGCGAATTTTCGAGTGACTCAGTCGAGCAGGGTGCCGTGCACGAGCATGTCGGGCACCTCGGTGGCGAACCCCTCCAGCGGCCGGTCGGGGCAGCGCTCGGCGGTGACCGTGGCCGCGGCGACGCGGTCGAGCCGGAAGACCCGCACGTCGTCGCGGAGCCGGCACCACGCCACGAGATACCAGAACCCGCCGCGCCCGCCCAGGAACACGCCGGGCTCGACGTCGCGCGAGGTCAGCGCGCCCTTGGCGTCGGTGTAGTCGAGCCTGAGCACGCGCCGCCGCTGCAGGGCGTCCTCGATGGCGCGTGAGACGCCCTCGCCGCCGAGGGGCCGGACCCCGCCCGGCTCGGCCGGCTCGGCCACCTGGACGCGCCGGGCGAGCTCCCGGGCCAGCTCGCCCTCGGGCCCCGGCATGGCCGCCACGACCTTGCGTAACGCGCTGCGCGCCTGCCGGCCGAACGGCTGGTCGCCGGCCCTGCTGAGCGCCACCGCGATGGCCACGGCCTCGGCGGGCGTGAAGTTGAGCGGGGGCAGCGACATCTTCCTGTCGATGGCGTATCCGCCCCTGCGCCCCGGCTCGGCGTAGATCGGCACCCCCGACTCCTGCAGCGCGGTGATGTCGCGCTCGATCGTGCGCACGCTCACCTCGAACCGCTGGGCGAGCTCGCGCGCGGAGCGGTGGCGGGGCGAGATGGCGCGCAGGTCCTCGACGAGCGCGTAGAGCCGATCGGTACGGTTCACAACCGGGACGCTACGCGCGGCGACCGACAATCGGCGGGCGGGCGGCGGCCCCCGTCAGGCGCTCCTCACCGGCGGGTCACAGAGGTCTCACGCCACGGCCACCGGTCGCGTCACCGGGTCCAGGCCAGCAGCTCGTCCAGCGCCCAGGTGTTGACCACCCGGGCGGGCTCGATGCCGCACCTTGCGGCCCGCTCGCAGCCGAACCGCTGCCAGTCGAGCTGGCCGGGCGCGTGGGCGTCGGAGTCGATCGCGAAGTCGCAGCCCATCTCGTAGGCCAGCCGCATCAGCCGTTTCGGCGGGTCCTGCCGGTCGGGCCGGGAGTTGATCTCGACGGCCACGCCGAACCGGCGGCAGGCCTCGAAGACCAGCTCGGCGTCGAACTCCGACTCGGGCCTGCGCCCGCCGCGGCTGGTGCCGCCCCGGACGATCCGCCCGGTGCAGTGGCCGAGGACGTCGACGTTCGGGTCGGCGATCGCCGTCACCATCCTGCGGGTCATCTCGTAGCGGTTCATCCTCAGCTTCGAGTGCGCGCTGGCCACCACCACGTCCAGCCGTGCCAGCAGCTCGGGCTCCTGGTCGAGCGTGCCGTCGGGGTTGATGTCGACCTCGACGCCGGTCAGGATCCGGAACGGCGCCAGCCGCTCGTTGAGCCGGTCGACCTCGTCGAGCTGCCGCCTCAGCCGGGCGGCCGACAGGCCATTGGCGATCGTCAGGCGGGGCGAGTGGTCGGTCAGCGCCCAGTACTCGTGGCCGAGCGCACAGGCCGCCTCGGCCATCTCCTCGATCGGCGAGCCGCCGTCCGACCAGTCGGAGTGGCTGTGCAGGTCGCCCTTGAGCGCCGCCCTCAGGGCCGCCGTCTCGTCGTCGAGGTCGGCTCCCTCGGTGGCCCGCATCCGGCGCAGGTAGGTCGGCACCTGCCCGGCCAGCGCCTCGGTGACCGCCAGGGCCGTCACCTTGCCGATGCCCGGCAGGTCGGCCAGTCCGCCCGTGTCCGCGAGCCGTACCAGCTCCTCCTCGGGCAGGCCCGCGACGACGGCGGCGGCGCGGCGGAAGGCGCGTACGCGGTAGGCCGGCTCGCCCGCGCGCTCCAGCAGGAAGGCGATCTCTCGGAGAGCCTCGACGGGCGTCATGGGTGTCTCATCCCTCCGGCGGATTGATGGGCCGGGAACGGCGGCGATAGGCTCACCGGTCAATGAAAGCAGGATTCTGATGGGAAACCCCTCGCCCCCGGCGCCACCTCCCTGGCCACCCGGACCACCGAGACCTTCCGGACGGCCGACCCCGCCGAAACCGTCCAAGTCGTCGCGGGTGATCACGCTGACCGTCATCGGCGTGGTCTCCGTCATGGTGGTCGGGTTCTGCGCCGCCACGCAGAACACCGAGGAGGTCGCCGCCGACTGCGTCGACATGAACGACCAGCTGTCCGACGGCTCCTACGCGGTCGTCGACGAGTCCTACTGCGACGACGACGACGGCAATTCCCACTACTACGTCGGCTCGCGCGGCGCCTACCACTGGTACTACGGCGGCAGCCGGGTCGGCACCCGCGTGCGCGGCGGCACCAGTCTGCGCCCGTCCGACGTCAACATCTCCTCGCGCGCCGGCCGTGAGATCCAGCGAGGCGGTTTCGGCAGCCGTTCGAGCAGTGGCGGCTGACGGGTGCGACGCGAGCGCGGAGCGCCCAGGGACGGCTGGGACAAGATCATCGAGAGCCAGGGCATCGCCTACCACCGCGCGGCCCACCCCGAGGGGCTGAACCGCCCCTACTGGGACGAGTCGGTCCACTACGTCTTCTCCATGGACGAGGTGGAAGCCCTGGAGGCGCAGGTCGAGGAGCTGCACGCGATGTGCCTGCAGGCCGCCGATCACATCGTCTCGACCGGCCGCTTCGCCGACCTGGCCATCCCCGACTGGGCCGCCGCCGACGTCGCCCGATCGTGGGAGCGGCGCGACCCCCACCTGTACGCCCGGTTCGACCTGCGCTACGACGGCACCGGGCCGGCCAAGCTGCTGGAGTACAACGCCGACACGCCGACCTCGCTGGTCGAGTCGTCGGTGGCGCAGTGGTTCTGGCTGAAGGACACGCACCCGGACGACGACCAGTGGAACTCCGTCCACGAGCGGCTCATCGACCGCTGGGGCGAGCTGTCCCTGCCCGCCGGGCCCGTCCACTTCGCCTGGACGTCCATGGACGAGACCGGCGAGGAGGCGATGACCCTGGCCTACCTCCAGGAGACCGCCGAGCAGGCCGGGCTGACCACCGCCGCCATCGCCATGGAGGACATCGGCTGGGACGAGCTCAACCGCCGTTTCGTCGACCTCGACGGCCAGATGATCCGCTCGGCGTTCAAGCTCTATCCGTGGGAGTGGATGCTGGCCGACGCGTTCGGGCGACACGCCGTGCGGCACGCGACCTGGATCGAGCCGCTGTGGAAGGCGCTACTGTCCAACAAGGCGCTGCTCGCGATCCTGTGGGAGCTGTTCCCCGGCCATCCCGGCCTGCTGCCCGCCTACCTCGACGGCCCGCGCGAGCTGACCTCCTACATCGCCAAGCCGCTGCTCGGCCGGGAGGGCGCCTCGATGCGCATCGTCACGCCCGCCGGCACCCAGGAGACCTCCGGCTCCTACGGCCAGGAGGGCTACGTCTTCCAGGGCTTCGACGCCCTGCCCGACTTCGACGGCCAGCGGCCCGTGCTCGGCGCCTGGATGGTGGCCGACGAGGCCGCCGGGCTGGGCATCAGGGAGACCACCGGCCTCATCACCGACGACACCTCGTCCTTCGTCCCTCACCGAATCGAGCGATCATGACCCTGCTGGAGACCCTCGCCCGCGGCGCGGGCGCCATCGCCGCCTACGCCGCCGTCGGCGTGATCCTGCTGATAGTCGGCTTCTACGTGATCGACCTCGCCATTCCCGGCAAGCTGAGCTCGATCATCCGCAGCGAGCGCAACCCCAACGCCACCCTGCTCGCCACCTCCGCACTCGCCGCGGTGGGGCTCATCGTGGCGGCCTCGATCTGGTCCTCCGGCGGCCGGCTGGGCGAGGGGCTCGCGGGCACCGCGGTCTTCGGCCTGGTCGGCATCGTGGTGCAGACCGTGGCCATGCTCGCCTTCGACAAGGTGGTCGGCATCTCGGTCCGCGATCTGGTCAAGGAGCCCGAGCTGCAGCCGGGCGCGCGGCTGCTCGCGGTCACCCACGTGGCGATCGGCCTGATCACGGCCGTCGCGGTCATCTGACCGGACCTGGCACTCTAGGAGGCGTGACAGACCGGATCCGGGCCGACACCACCCGAAGGCTGGAGCGGGCCATGGGCTCGCTCGGCACCGCGGCCATGGCCCGCATGGACGAGCGGCTCCCGTGGTTCCGCGCGCTCAGCGCCGAGGACCGCTCATGGGTGGGGCTGGTGGCCCAGGCGGGCATCGCCGCGTTCGTCGAGTGGTTCCAGCACGCGGGCGAGGATCGGCCGACTCCCAGCATCGAGTTCTTCGGCACCGCGCCGCGCGAGCTCAAGCGGTCCATCTCACTGCAGCAGACCGTCGACATCGTCCGCATCGTCGTCGAGGTCGTCGAGGCGCAGACCGACCAGCTGGCCGCGCCGGGCGGCGAGGACCAGCTCCAGCAGGCCATGCTGCGCTACACCCGCGACGTGGCCTTCGCCGCCGCGCACGTCTACGCGCGCGAGGCCGAGGCCAGGGGGTCGTGGGACTCCCGGCTGGAGGCGCTGATCGTCGACGCGCTGGTGCGCGGCGAGGTGGACGACGGGCTGCACTCCTGGGCCGCGGCGCTCGGCTGGACCTCCTCCCCCGTGGTGGTGATCGCCGGTCACGCCCCCGACGAGGACCCGGGCACGGTGATCGACGGGCTGCGCGAGAAGGGCCGCCGCATCGGCATGGACCTGCTCGCCGGAGTCCAGGCCGACCGGCTGATCGTGATCGTGGGCGGCGCCGGCAGCGTCAACGACGCCGCCCGGCAGGTGGTGGCCCGCTTCGGCCAGGGCTCGATCGTCATCGGGCCCGAGGTGCCCGACCTGCACGCCGCCGCCCGGTCCGCCCGGGCCGCGCTGGCCGGGCTCAAGGCGTCGTCCGGCTGGCCCGACGCGCCCCGGCCGGTGCACGCCGACGACCTGCTGGCCGAGCGGGCGCTCGACGGCGACGAGGACGCCAGGAAGCAGCTCATCGAGAACGTCTACCTGCCGCTGGCCGGCACGCCGCTGCTCGACACGCTGGCCACCTATCTGGAGCAGGGCACATCACTGGAGGCCACGGCGCGGTTGCTGTTCGTGCATCCCAACACGGTGCGCTACCGTCTCAAGAAGATCACCGAGCTCACCGGCTATCAGCCGACCGACGGCAGATCGGCCTTCACCCTCCAGGTCGGGCTCATTCTGGGCAGGCTCGCGGAGAGCGCCGTAACGTGGCGCGCCCTAACGTAACCCGCCCGAAACCTTCATTGTAGGCTTCCTACAAAACTGTGCGGACAAAGTTCGTACGGATCCCTATCAGCGTGTCGAACTTCTACAGGGCATGGTGGACTTCGTGCTTGTACTCGTCGCTCCGGGCCAAGGTGCCCAGACCCCAGGATTCCTCAGTCCATGGCTCGAGCTGCCCGGTTTCGCGGACCGGCTGGCCGCCTGGTCCGAGGTCGTGGGGCTCGACCTGATCGCCTACGGCACGACCGCGGGGGCCGACGAGATCCGCGACACCGCCGTCGCGCAGCCTCTGCTGGTGGCCGCCGCGCTGGCCTCCGCCGAAGCGCTCGGGGCCACTCCCGACCTGCTCGCCGGCCACAGCGTCGGCGAGTTCGCCGCGGCCGCGCTGTCCGGGGCGCTGACCCCGGAGCAGGCGCTGAGCCTGGTCCGCGAGCGCGCCCAGTCCATGGCCAAGGCCGCCTCCATCACCGAGACCGGCATGACCGCGGTGCTCGGCGGCGTCGAGGCCGACGTCCTGGCCTCGATCGACGCACACGGGCTGACCCCGGCCAACATCAACGGCGCCGGCCAGATCGTCGCGGGCGGCACACTCGAGCAGCTCGCCGCGTTCAAGGAGGCTCCTCCCGCCCGCGCCCGGCTCATCCCGCTCTCCGTGGCGGGCGCGTTCCACACGGCGCACATGGAGCCGGCCGTCGCCCACCTGCGCGAGGCCGCCCAGTCCGTCACTCCCGCCGATCCGCGGGTCAGGCTGCTGTCCAACGCCGACGGCCAGATCGTCACCGGCGGCGCCGACCTCATCGAGCGCCTGGTCAAGCAGGTGCGCAATCCCGTCAGGTGGGACTCCTGCATGGCCACCATGGCCGAGCTGGGCGTCACCACGATGATCGAGCTACTGCCCGGCGGCACTCTGACCGGGCTGGCCAAGCGCGGGCTCCGGGGCATCCAGACCGTGGCTCTGAAGAACCCCGAAGACCTCGACGCGGCCAGGGAGCTGATCAAGTGAGAATTCCCGACGTAGCCCCGGGCGCGAAGGTGCTGGCCCTCGGCCACTACCAGCCCGCCAACGTCGTAACCAACGACGACCTGGCCAAGACCATCGAGACCAACGACGAGTGGATCCAGTCGCGGGTCGGCATCAAGGAGCGCAAGATCGCCGGCGCGGCCGAGTCCGTCGAGGACATGGCCGTGCAGGCCGGCGGCAAGGCGCTGGCCGCGAGCGGGCTGTCCGCCGCCGACATCGACCTGGTCATCGTCGCCACCTGCACGCTCGAGACGCAGATCCCCAACGCCTCGGCCATCGTGGCCCACCGGCTCGGCATCACGGCGCCCGGCGCGTTCGACGTCAACGCCGCCTGCGCCGGCTTCTGCTTCGCGCTCGGCGTCGCCAGCTCCGCGATCCGCGCGGGTTCGGCCAAGCACGTGCTGGTCATCGGGGCCGAGAAGCTGTCGCAGTGGATCGACTGGACCGACCGCTCCACCGCCGTGATCTTCGCCGACGGCGCCGGAGCCGCGGTGGTGGGCCCCGCCGACGCCCCCGGCATCGGCCCGGTAGTCTGGGGCAGTTCGGGCGACAAGTCCGACGCGATCATCATCAACGAGCGCGACACCTTCCTGCACCAGGAAGGCCAGACCGTGTTCCGCTGGGCGACCACCGCCCTGCACCCGATCGCCAAGGAGGCCTGTGAGCGTGCCGGAGTCGACCCGTCCGAGTTGGCGGCGTTCGTCCCGCACCAGGCCAACCTGCGGATCATCGAGGCGATCGCGCGCAAGATCGGCGCCGACAACGCCGTCGTGGCCCGCGACATCGTCACCGCCGGCAACACCTCCGCCGCGTCCATCCCGCTCGCGCTCTCGCGCATGCTGGAGCGTGGCGAGGTTCGTTCGGGGCAGCTAGCGCTGATCCTGGGCTTCGGCGCCGGCCTCACCTATGCGGGTCAAGTCATCGAGATTCCATAGGATCCATTGCGGCTCCGGCCGTATCCACCACAGCTTGTACGGCTGGAGCCGTACAGAATCCAGCAGAAATCCAAAGGAGAACCACCGACATGGCTGCCACCGAGCAGGAGATCCTCGAGGGCCTCGGCAAGATCATCAACGAGATCACCGGCATTCCGGCGAGCGAGGTGACCCCCGAGAAGAGCTTCGTGGACGACCTCGACATCGACTCTCTGTCCATGGTCGAGATCGCCGTGGCCGCCCAGGACGAGTTCGGCGTCGAGATTCCCGACGACCAGCTCAAGAACCTCAAGACGGTCAAGGACGTCCTCACCTTCATCCAGCACTGAAGTCACACCCCTGATCGACAAGGAGCGCGAAAACGTGAGTGCGAACCGGGTACGTGTCGTCGTCACCGGGCTCGGCGCGACGACGCCCGTCGGTGGAGACGTCACCTCGACCTGGTCGGCGCTCCTCGCCGGTCAGTCGGGCGTCACGACCATCACCGAGGACTGGGTCGACACCGTCCCCGTGAAGTTCGCGGGGACGGCCGCCGTCGACCCGGCCGAGGTGCTGCCCCGGCCGGAAGCCCGCCGCCTCGACCGCAGCGAGCAGTTCGCGATGGTCGCGGCGCGCGAGGCGTGGCAGGACGCGGGCGCCCCTGAGGTGGCGCCCGAGCGCCTCGGCGTCGTGGTGTCCAGCGGCATCGGCGGCATCAACACCACCCTGTCCGCCTACGACACCTACAAGGAGCGGGGCTGGAACCGGCTCTCGCCCTTCACGGTGCCGATGCTCATGCCCAACGGCCCGGCCGCCTGGATCGGGCTCGACCGCGGCGCCCAGGCCGGCGTGCACGCGACCGTGTCCGCCTGCGCCTCCGGCGCCGAGGCCATCGGCTACGCGATGGACATGATCAGGTCGGGCCGTGCCGACGTCGTCGTCGCCGGCGGCACCGAGGCCGCGATCCACGGGCTCAACGTGGCCGCCTTCGCGGCCGCGCGCGCCATGTCGACCCGCAACGACGACCCCGCCGGGGCGTCCAGGCCGTGGGACCGCGACCGTGACGGGTTCGTGCTCGGCGAGGGCGCCGGCATCATCGTGCTGGAGTCCGAGGAGTTCGCCAGGGCGCGCGGCGCGCGCGTCTACGCCTACGCCTCTGGCGTCGGCTACTCCGCCGACTCGCACCACATCACCCAGCCCGAGCCCGAGGGCCGGGGCATCATCATGGCGATGACCCAGGCGCTCAACGACGCCGACATCACCGGCCTCGACGTCAAGCACGTCAACGCGCACGCCACCTCGACCCCCGCCGGGGACGTCATCGAGGTCCAGGCGGTCGCCAAGGCCATCGGCACCCATCCCCTGGTCACCTCGACCAAGTCCATGACCGGCCACCTGCTGGGCGGCGCGGGCGGCATCGAGTCGGTCTTCACGATCAAGGCGCTGCACGACCGGATCGTGCCCGCCACCATCAACCTGGACAACCTCGACGACGGCATCGAGGTGGATCTCGTCTACGGCGCCAACCGCAGGCTGCCCGAAGGCGACATCGCCGCGGTGAACAACTCGTTCGGATTCGGCGGCCACAACGCGACCGTCGTCTTTAAGGGAGCCTGAATGACCGTGCTCGACAACCGGGTGGTGACGTCCGGCTCCGATCAGGAGCCCGCGGATCCCCGAGACCCCGTCGTACGTCTGTCCGCGCTGCTCGACGAGGGCTCGCTGAGGCTGATCACTCCTGAGGACAAGAGCGGCGCACTCGCCGCCATGGGCCGCGTCGAGGGTGTTCCCGTCGTCGCGTTCTGCAGTGACGCCCGCTTCCAGGGCGGCGCGATGGGCAGCGAGGGCTGCGAGCACATCGTGCACGCCTACGACGTGGCCGTCCGCGAACGGGTGCCGGTCATCGGGATCTGGCACTCCGGCGGTGCGCGACTCGCCGAAGGCGTCGAGTCGCTGCACGCCGTCGGCCGGGTCTTCGCCGCGATGACCAAGGCGTCCGGCGTGGTGCCGCAGATCTCGGTGGTCGTCGGCGCCGCCGCCGGTGGCGCCGCCTACGGTCCGGCGCTCACCGACCTGGTGATCCTGGCCGACTCCGGCCGCATCTTCGTCACCGGCCCCGACGTGGTCCGCAGCGTGACCGGCGAGGACGTCTCCAGCGCGGCCCTGGGCGGCCCCGAGCCGCACAGCAAGCGCAGCGGCGTCGTGCACGTCGTCACCAAGACCGAGACCGAGGCGCTGCTGCGGGCACGCCAGCTGGCCTCGCTGCTCGGCCACCAGGGCCGGGTGCGGGCCTCCGACATCGGCGAGATCGACTTCTCCAGCCTGCTGCCGGAGTCAGCCCGCCGCGCCTACGACGTCAAGCCGCTGGTCAACGGCCTGCTCGACGAGCCGGGCATCGAGCTGCACCCCAAGTGGGCGCCGAACATCGTCACGTCGCTCGGCCGCCTCGGTGGCCGGACGGTCGGTGTGATCGCCAACAACCCGATGCGGCTCGGCGGCTGCCTCGACGCCACGTCCGCCGAGAAAGCCGCTCGCTTCGTACGTATGTGTGACGCGTTCGGTGTGCCATTGGTTGTCCTCGTGGACGTTCCGGGTTATCTGCCCGGGGTCGGCCAGGAGCACGACGGCGTGGTCCGGCGCGGCGCCAAGCTGCTGCACGCGTTCGCCGAGGCGTCGGTGCCGCGGGTCACGCTGGTCACGCGCAAGGCCTACGGCGGGGCGTACATCGCGATGAACTCCCGCGCGCTGGGCGCCACCAAGGTGTTCGCCTGGCCGACGACCGAGATCGCCGTCATGGGCGCGGTCGCCGCGGTGCGCATCCTCAAGCGGCGCGAGCTGGCGGCGGCGCCCGAGGAGGAGCGGGCCGAGCTGGAGCAGCGGCTGGCCCGCGAGCACGAGAAGCTGGCCGGCGGGCTCAGCCGGGCACAGGAGCTGGGCGTGATCGACGAGGTCCTCGACCCGCGCGAGACGCGCGGCGCGATCGCCAAGGTGCTCGCCCAGGCCACCCCCGCGAGGGGCGCCCACGGCAACATCCCGCTGTAAGAGCTGCCGAAAGGGTCCCGCACCGAAATCAGGTGCGGGACCCTTTCGCTGTCCGATTGACAGCCGTCCCATTGGCAGCCGTCCGATCGACGGCTGTCCGATCGACGGCTGTCCGATCGACGGCTGTCCGCTCTCGGCGGTTGTCAGGAGGCCGGGAAGAGGTCAGACGGCGGCGTGCAGCCAGCGGACCGGCGCGCCGTCGCCCGCGTAGCGGAACGGCTCCAGCTCCTCGTCCCAGGGCTTGCCGAGCAGTTTGTCGAGCTCGTCCTCCAGCACGCACCGGCCCTGGGCGGCCATCAGCATCGCCGTGCGGAGCCGGTCTTCGGGCACCATGATGTCGCCCGCCGCCCCGATGACCGCGCTGAAGGCGCCGAGCGTCGGCGTATAGGCGTGACGGGACCCGTCGACCCCCGACGAGGCGTCCTCGGTGATCTCGAAGCGGATGCGCTGCCACCCCATGAGGGAAGAGGTGATGGCCGCCGCGACACCGGGCCGGCCCTCCCACTCCGCCTGCGCTCGCACCACGTTGGGCGCGGCGGGTTGCGGCGTCCACGTCAGGTCCACGGGTACGCCAAGAACACCCGCGACCGCCCATTCGATATGAGGGCACAGCGCGGGCTGAGCCGAGTGGACGTAGATCACGCCACGAGCAGACACCGGACCTCCCGATCGGTACGAGGTGCGCCTTCCCCAACGGCCTCGTCCTGGGATGATCACAAGTGACTAGGGAGAGACTACCGTCGGTCGCAATCGGACACCAGAGGGGGGCCATACCAAGTTGTTGCGGCTGTGACGCGTGACACCGGCCCGGGCGCGGATAGATACCCGCTCATGGACATCGAACCTGCCGGCGCCGCGTTCATCCGGCCGGGCCAGCTGCTGACCGACCGTGGCGCCCTGTCCGCCGCGTCACGCTGGACCCAGGCCGTCTCCGAGGCCGACGGCGTGTGCGTGATCCAGCTGACGGCCGGGGCCGACGTCTGCGAGCTCGCCAGAGACCTGCGCGAACAGGGTTTCCGCGCCTCGCCCAACCATGTCCTCGCCGCCCAGCCGCTCTTCTTCGGCGGGCCGGCCTCCCGGCCGTTCCCCGTCCCGCGCGTCCACCACCGGCCGGGCCGGGACCACTCGCCCGTGGTCGTGGGACTGCTCGACACCCCCGTCGCCCCCCACCCGTGGTGGACGGGCAGCGACTGGTTTCGCGAGGTGGGCGAGGAGGTGCCACCGGGTGAGCAGGCCGGCCACGGGACCTTCCTGGCCGGCATCCTGGTGCGGCGGGCGCCGGGCGTGTCGCTCACCGTCCGCGGGGTCCTCGACGGGCAGGGGCTGGGCGACGAGGCCGGCGTGGTGCGGGCGCTGCACCGGATGCGGGAGGACCCGCCCCAGGTGCTCAACCTGTCGTTCGGCGGCCACACCTTCGACGACCGCCCGCCTCCCCTGCTCGCCGACGCGCTCGGCGCGCTGCCCGACACGGTCGCGGTCGCCTGCGCGGGCAACACCGCGAGCGACCGCCCGTTCTGGCCGGCGGCGCTGCCGGGCGTCGTCGCGGTGGGCGCGGTCGACGAGAGCGAGGAACGCCGCGCCCCCTTCTCCGCGTACGGCTCATGGGTCGACGCGTGTGCCCGTGGCACCTGGCTGACCAGCAGTTTTCTGGAGCGCGACGAGTTCGCCGGCTACGCCGCGTGGAACGGCACGTCCTTCGCTACCGCCCTGGTCGCGGGTGCCATCGCCGACGCGGCGAGGGAACGGCCGGTACGCGAGGCGGCGGCGCGGGTGCTCGCCCTCGAGGGGGCCCGGCAAATTGCCGATCTGGGGGTTCTCGTCCCGTCGAGTCTGTAGAGTTTACGCTCAGTCCTTGGCTGATCACGGGGAGGCAGCGTGGCCTCCTGGTGAGCCCGGGCGGAGGAGGCCGCATGCAGGAGCCACGCGATCCGGCGGAGTTGCTCAAGGCAGCGGCCGACGACGACCAGACGGCCTGGGATGAGCTCGAGTCGAGGTTCGGGCCGCGCATGTGGGCAGTCGCCCGGGTGTGCGGGCTGACCGAGGCCGATGCGGCGGACGCGGTCCAGGGAGCATGGCTGCGTCTGCTCGAACACCTCCATGACATCAGAGAACCATCAGGCGTTGGCGCGTGGCTGGCGACGACCACCCGCCGCGAAGCGCTTCTGATCCTCAGGAAGGAGCTCCCCCGAGCGCCTTTCTTCGACGTCGCACTCGACTCTGATCCAGCGGCGGCCGTTCTGGAGGCCGACAGCAGCCGCATCCTCTGGAGGACGGTCTCCACCCTGCACGAGCCATGCCGCACACTGCTCCAGCTGGTCGCGACGGATCTTGGATACCAGCAGGTTGCACTGCGTCTGGGCGTGCCCCTTGGCAGCGTGGGCCCAACCAGAACGCGGTGCCTGGAAAAGCTGCGCACCCTGATCTCATCACAGGAGACGGTGCAATGATCAACGACGAGTACTTCCTGGCGGCGCTCCGGCTCGCCGCCGGGAACGACCCGATGCCCGGGCATGTTTCCGCTGCCGCACGCGATGCCTATGGGCTACGGGTTCCTCAAGCGGTGACCGCCGCGCCTGCCGAGTGCGCCGCGCCCCACGGCGTACGCGGCATCGACGGTTGCCAACTGGTCCGCTTCGTCGCGGCCGGCCTCACCTTCGACCTGGAGGTGACGGTGGGCGACGGGCTCATCGACGTGGCGGGGCAGATCGTCCCGCATCCGGGAGAGGGCACCCACGTCGATGTCCGGACCCCCCATCTGACGCTCACGAGGCGTCTCGCGCGCACCGGCCAGTTCGCGGCCACCGGCCTGCCTCCGGGCTGGCTCAGCGTGGTGTGCCAT
This sequence comes from Nonomuraea cavernae, assembly GCF_014646355.1. Lineage (GTDB taxonomy): Bacteria > Actinomycetota > Actinomycetes > Streptosporangiales > Streptosporangiaceae > Nonomuraea > Nonomuraea cavernae. Next base: position 25,893 of record NZ_BMNH01000031.1, on the reverse strand, counting down.
CGTCCTGGCCACGCGCCGGTCCAAACCCGGTGGGTGCGCATCCGCCCATGACGAAGAACAGCGGCAGGGGATCCGGCGCCGTCTCCGGACGGCGCCCCCCTGCTCCTGACCGCCCCCCGCATTCGCCGCCTCCGGCCGAGGCGACCGGCGACGCCAAGCCGCTGGTCCTGGCCGCCGAGGCGGCGGTGCTGCGTTCCATCGTGGATCCCGAGCAGGCGCTGCACGCCGGTCGCACCGTGCTGTCCGCGGCCGAGTCCTGCGGCGACGTGGAGGCGGCCGTGGTCGCCCTCAGGGCGATGGCCCTCGGCGCCCGAGAGCTGGGCGACCTCCAGGCCGCCGAGCGGCATCTGCGCCGGGCCATCGCGACACCTCAGGCGCCCCGCGAACGCCTCGCGCAGGCGCGGCTCTCCCTGGTGACGGTCCGCACCGAACGCGGTCATCCCCTGCAGGCGCTCCGGATCGCCGCGCTGGCCTGGGCCTACCTCTCGCCCCTCGACCGGGCCAAGCTCGACACGCAGCGCGCCGTGGCGCTCGCTCATCTGGGCCGCTACCAGGAGGCCATCGCCTCCTGCGATCGCGCCCTGCAGGCGCTGGTCGCCGCCCCCGGCACGATCGACGACCGCAGGTTCCTCGCCGGCGGGCTGCTCAACCGCGGCCTGGTCCACGCCTACCGTGGCGACTGGGAGTCGGCCGCACGCGACATCACCGCCTGCCTGCAGATCGCCCGGCACGCCGGGCTCGACCACCTGGTCCGCCTGGCGTCGGCCAACCTGCCGTTCCTCGCGGTACGGCGAGGCGACCTCGCGGGCGCGTTCGGCCACTACCGGGCGGCCGAGGACACGTTGTTCGGCTACCCCGAGCGCCTGGCGACGATGCGGGCCGACTTCGCCGGTGCGTTGCTGGCCGCCCACCTCCCGGGCGAGGCCAGGGAGCTGCTCACCATGGCCGTGCCCGATCTGGAGGCGTCCGGCGCCCTGGTGGCGCTGGCGGAGGCGCGGCTCAAGCTCGCTCAGGTCGAGCTGCTGACCGGCGACGCGCGCCGGGCCCTGACCGTGGCGGCGCGGGCCGAGCTGGAGCTGGCCGCGCAGGACCGCGAGGCGTGGCTGCCCCTGGTCAGGGAGGTGACCCTGCGGGCCCGGCTGATGCTCGAAGGTCCCACTCCCCGGCTGCTGGGCGACCTGGTGGACTGCGCCGACGAGCTCGAAACCGGCTCGGCCCTGGCGGTGGGCGCGGGCGCCCTCCGGCTCGTGGCCGCCGAGACGGCCCTGGCGCTGGACGACCACCCGCTGGCCCGCGACCAGCTGGCTCACCTGACCGCGCACGCGATCCCCGACGCGCCGCGGGTGCCCGAGGGCACCCGGCTGATCACCCTGTCCTCCGAGGCGCAGGCCGGACACCTCGCGCGGGCCTCGCAGATCCCGGCGCCGGTGCGCCGGCACGCGCTCGCGCTGGAGGCATCGCTGCGGGAGGACGTCCCGGGCGCGCTCCGCGAGGTGCGTGTCGGGCTGGCCGAGGTGGGCAGTCAGATGGACGCGTTCGACGACCCGGCACTGCGGGCGCACGCGGCGCGGGCCGGCGAGCGGCTGGCGGCGTTCGGGCTGAGCCTGGCGGTGCGCGACGGGTCGCCCGCCGAGGTGTTCGGCTGGGCCGAGCGCTGGCGGGCGGTGGCGGCTCCCGCGCACCCTGGGGGCACGGCCGACCCCGACCAGGTGCGGGCCGCGCTGGATTCGGGGGCGCTGGTCGAGTTCGTCGTCGAGGGCAGGTCGCTGCTGGCGGTGGTGATCACCGGCGAGCGGATGGCGCTGCGGCGGCTCGGTGACCTGGGGCCGATCACGGAGGCGCTCATCCAGCTGCGTTACGCCCTGCGCAGAAGCAGCCTGGGCGACTGCGGGACCGGAGGCGGGCTGGTCGGGCCGGCGGCGGAGGAGCTCGAACGGCTGTTGTTCGGGCCGATCGAGGCCGAGCTGGGCGACCGGCCGATGGTGGTCGTACCCGCCGGAGTGCTGCACACGCTGCCCTGGGGCGCGCTGCCGTGTCTGCGCGAACGCCCCGTGAGCGTGGCCGCCGGGGCGACCGCGTGGCTCGCGGCCCGGCGCCGCGGGCCCGTCCCGTCCTGGCCGCCCCTGGTGGCCGCGGCCGCCGGGCCGGGGCTCGCCCACGCCGGGGCCGAGGTCGGCCGGGTGCTCGCTCTCCATCCTCGCGGCCGGCAGGTGGCCGGGCGCACCGGCGCCGTCCTGGACGCGCTGGTCACGGCCGACGTGCTGCACCTTGCGGCGCACGGCGTGTTCCACGCGCGCAGCCCGCTGCTGTCGGCCATCACGCTTGAGGACGGCCCGCTCATGGCCTACGACCTGCTCGGGCTCGCGCGTACGGCCAGGCTGGTGGTGTTGTCGGCGTGCGACTCGGGCATGGCCCGCACCCCGGCCGAGGGCGCGCCGCTCGGGCTGGCCGGCACGTTCCTGGCCAGGGGCACGACCTGCGTGGTCGCCGGGATGGTGCCGGTGCGCGACGAGGACGCGCTGGCCGTGATGACGTTGTTCCACGAACTGCTCGCCACAGGCTGCCCGCCCGCCTCGGCCCTGGCCTCGGCGGCGGCCAAGACGGGGGTGCTGGGCTTCGCCTGTTTCGGCGCGGGCGATCAGCCGGTCGCGACCGGTCTGCCCGGGTCGGCGACCCAGTTGGACCACGAACCCACGTAGAGGGAGCCGGACAGGCCCGCCACCTCCAGCGCCAGCACGTGGTGGGCGGCGGTCACCCCCGACCCGCAGTAGGCCCCGGCCGCCACGCCCGCACGCACGCCGAGCTCCCCGAAGCGCGCCCGCAGCTCGCCGGGCGGCAGGAACCTGCCGCCGGCGCCGAGGTTGTCGGTGGCCGGCGCGCAGACGGCTCCCGGGATGTGACCGGCGAGCGGGTCGACCGGCTCGACCTCGCCGCGGTAGCGGGCCGCGGCCCGGGCGTCGAGCAGCACACCGTCACCGGCGAGCGCTCCCGCCTGGTCGGCGGTCAGCACCGGCATCGCGCCCGGCTTCGCGGTGAAACCGCCCGGGACGATCTCGGGGGCCTCCTTGACCGTCGGCAGGCCGGCCTCGGTCCAGGCGGTCAGACCGCCGTCGAGCACGCGTACGTCCTGGTGGCCGAAGTAGCGCAGCGTCCACCAGGCTCTGGCGGCGACGGTGGAGCCCGCGTCGTCATAGACCACCATGGGCCGGTCGTCGTCGACACCGAGCCGCCGCATGGCGGCCTCGAAACCGGAGGCCGAGGGCAACGGGTGGCGGCCCTCCTCGCCGGGCGGGGCGGCGAGGTCGGTGTCGAGGTCGCAGTAGGCGGCCCCGGGCAGGTGCCCCTCCCGGTAGAGGTCGATCCCCGGCGGGCCGCCGAGGCGCCAGCGCACGTCGAGCACGGTGGCGTCGCGAAGCGCGTCGAGGTCGGCGGGTGTGATCAGCGGGCTCATCGGGTTGATACCTCCAGCAGCGGAACGTACTGCTCGGCGGCGGTCATCGAGCCGTGGTAGCCGGTGAACACCGCCTCGATCTTGTGGACGGTGGGAGCGGTGAGGGCGAGGTCGGTGTAGGGGACGGCCAGGACGTCGCCGATGCGCGGCAGCCATTCGGCCCGCACCGTCGGCCCGAACCAGCCGGACTCGACGGCCTCCTGCCTGGACACCACCCAGGCCCGGCCGGCCAGCGTCTCGCGCCAGGCGTCGAGCACCTCGCCGGCGGCGCCCTCCTCGGTGTAGATGTGGCGGGCCCTGGCCTCGCCTCCCAGCAGGGCGACCCCTCGCGTCAGCGCGGGCTCGGCATCCACCTCGATCTTGTCGGAGGCGTTGACCATGCCGTGATCGGCGGTGACGTAGAGAGCGGAGCCGCCGGGCAGCGTCTGCGCGAGCCGCTCGGCCATCTGGTCGACGATCGCGAGCTGCGTCAGCCATGCGTCGCTGCCCCAGCCGGTCATGTGGCCGACGGCGTCGAGATCGCCGTAGTAGACGACGACGTACGCGGGCGCCTCGTGGAGCGCCTCGCGCACCCTGGCGACGCGCTCCTCGATGGGGTCGGCGCCCAGGAAGCGCACGCCTCTGTGGACGGCCTTGGTCAGTCCGCTGTCCTCGAACGCGGACGGGGCCACGTAGCTCGCCGTGATCCCGGCCGCCGCGGCGCGCTGGAAGACGGTGGTGGCGGGCTGCCATGCGAGAGGGTCCATGACCATCTTGTCGGGCAACGTCCAGCGCAGGCAGTTGAAGAGATGGCCGGTGCCGGGAACGGCCAGCATGAGCCCCATCATCCCGTGCTCGCCCGGCGTCAGGCCGGTGCCGAGCGACCCCAGGCTGGTGACCGTCGTGGCCGGGAAGCCCGCGGTGAGCGTGGTGCGGCCGGCGGCGGCGAGGAACGGCGCCACGTCGGCGTGGGCGCGCAGCAGCTCGGCTCCGAGGCCGTCGACGAGGAACAGGCAGATGCTCCGGGCAGGCTCGATGCCGAGCACGTTGTGCTCGTCGAGGCCCAGCGCGGCGAGTAAGGACCGGGGCAGATCAGCCAGGGACGACCCGCCGTACGCCGGAATCAGGGGCGTGTTCTCGACCATTCTCCGAGCTTAGCCGCGCCCCTGGTCGCGCCGGAGCCATGAGGGGGTGGCGCCGGCTCGTGGTCGCGCCGGTCAGGTGGCGGCGCGGGCGGTGGCCTCGGACAGCGCCTTGGCGAAGGCGAGGACGTGGGTGACCGCTTCGGGGCCGTCGGCGGCCTCGCTGACCCGCAGGGACAGGTCGTCGGCGGTGATGGCGCCGGTGTAGCCGTGGTCGGCCTCACAGTTTTCGTCGCCGCAGGTGGCCGGCTCGAGGTCGACGTGGGAGATGGCGCCCCAGCCGATGGTGAGCGTGACCTCCGTGGGAGGGACGCCCGGCGCGTAGGCGGCCGGGTCTGGGACGACGCGGGTGACCGCGACCGACTGGACCCGGCTCAGGCGGACGGCCTCGGTGGTGGTGGAGGCGTAGGAGGTCGAGACGCCCTCGACCGCCGGGTGCTCGTCGGTGTGGCAGACCAGCAGCCTCGTGGCCGACAGCACCAGGACCGTGACGTGCCTGCGCACCTCCATGGCCGGGTCGAACGTGGCCTCGTGGTGCACCACGAATGCGGTCACTGCCTCCTTGCCCAGCGCGGACTCGACCGCATCGGTGACGAGGTCGGGGTAGTAGCCGCTGCGTTCGATCGCTTCACGCAGGCCCGCGGCTGAGACTCGGGTTTCCCTCATGGGTCCATCCTGCCAGGAGCGCGCAGTGCCCTCACCCCTCGTGCATAACGCTCTATAACGTCTTTTATCTGCTCATCGCGATATCCGGAGTTGAAGATTGCCGGGGTTCCCGGCGGCGTCGGGGATGGTCGGGGATGGTCGGGATGGTCGCCGGTGTCCCGGGCCGCCCGGTCAGGCCAGCCGGCGCGGGCCACCGTCCAGGCGGGGGCCGGGTGGTGTCCGCAGGGTGGCCCGGGCGCCGAGGATGATCACACCCGCCTCGCCCACCAGCACCTGGTCGAGCTCCAGCCGCGCCATCTCGGGCAGGTCGGAGGCCATCCGCCCGACGCGTACGAGGAGGTCCTCCAGGGCGTCGACGGCCACGGGCGGGTAGCCGTACTCGCCGAACAGGAGCGGGGCCGCCCGGACGGAACGCACGAGGGCGCCGGCGTCCTCCATCGTCAGCGGCGCGAGCCGGAACCCCTGGTCGAGCAGCAGGCGCGCGGTCACCTCGCCGAGCCCGAACGAGACGACCGGCCCGAACGCGGGGTCCTCGACGACGCCGACCACCGTGGGAACGGCAGGCTGGGGCGCCATGCGCTGCACGGCCAGCTCGGTGCCGGCGCCGAGCTGCTCGGTGAGCTCGGCGTAGGCGTGCCGGACGCCGTCGGGCGTGGCCAGGCCCAGTCGCACGGTGCCCGCCCGGCCGGCGGCCTCGGGGCCGGCGGCCTTGAGCACGACGGGCCAGCCGAACCGGCCCGCCGCCTCGACCGCCTCCTCGGGCGAGCCCACCACCTCGGCGGGCCACACGCTGAGACCGTAGCGGGAGAGCAGCTCGGCGGCGTCGACCTCCACGGGTGGCCCCGGCTCGGCGAAGGAGCCCAGCGCCCGCGACGTCTCCCCTCCGGAGGCCGAGCCGGCGGAAGCGGGCTCGGCCGCGGCGGCGGCGAGGGTCTGGCGGACCAGGTCGCGGGCGCCGTCGGTGTCGATGTCGTCCAGCGGGGGCGGCGCCAGCACGGGATGCGAGCGCCACGAGGCGTAGCGCACCACGTGGGCCAGTGCCCTGACGGCCTCCTCCGGCGCGGGGTAGGACGGGATCGAGCCCCGGCCGGGGGTGGCGCCCACGCTGAGTGAGGGGTGCATGCCGTTGTGCCCCTCGAAGGTGGCCAGCACCGGCTTGCCCGTTGCCTCCGACACGCGCAGCAGCTCGGCCGCCACGTCGTCGGAGTCGCCGGGCAGGGGCGGCATGTAGATGACGACCGCCGAGTCGACCGAGTCGGAGGCCAGTTGCTCGGCCAGGGCCGCCCCGAACTCCGCCGCCCCGGCCCGCGGGCCGAGGTTGGCCGGGGTGCCCGGCGACAGCCCGGCGGAGGCGCAGGCGTCGGCGGCCAGCAGCCCGAGCGCGTCGGAGTTGGTCACCAGCCCGACCCGGGGACCGGCGGGCAGCGGCTGGAAGGCGAGCAGTTGGCCCACGTCGAACAGCTGGATGAGGTCGTCCACCCGGATCAGCCCGGCCTGCTCGAACAGGGAGCTGATCGCGGTGTCGGGCAGCCCGAGCTCCCGGGCGGAGTGACCGGTGGGGGTGCCACCGCTCTTGACCACCACGATCGGCTTGGCGCGGGCGATCCGCCTGGCCAGCCGGGCGAACTTGCGCGGATTGCCCAGCGATTCGAGGTAGAGCAGGATCACCTCGGTCGAGGTGTCCTCCTCCCAGTACTGCAGCAGGTCGTTGCCCGACACGTCGGCCCGGTTGCCGGCCGAGACGAACGACGAGATGCCCATGCCACGCTGGGCCACCCGCTGGAGCAGCGCGGTGCCGAGCGCGCCCGACTGGCTGAAGAAACCGACGCGTCCCCGGCCGGGGACGGTGGCGGCGAGCGTGGCGTTGAGCTTGACGGCGGGGTCGGTGTTGGCGATGCCCAGGCAGTTGGGCCCCACCATGCGCAGGCCGTAGGCGCGGGCGATGCCGGCGAGCTCGTCCTGCCGGGCCCGGCCCTCGGCGCCGGTCTCGCCGAACCCCGACGACACCACGACCAGCCCGTGCACGCCCTTCTCGGCGCATTCCTTGACCACGTCGGCGACGCTCCCGGCGGGCACCGCCACCACGGCGAGGTCGACCTCGTCGTCGATGGCCGTGACGCTCGGGTAGGCGCGCACCCCGGCCACGGCCCGCACCTCGCGGTGGACCGGATAGACGGGTCCGGTGAAGTCGGCGGCCAGCAGGTTGCGCAGCACGGTCTGGCCGATGCCGCCCGGCTCGCGCGAGGCGCCGATCACCGCGACGGAGCCGGGTGCGAGCAGCCGGGCGATGGACCTGGCCTCCGCGCGGTGCTCGCGCGAGGTCGTCACCTCGGCGGAGACGTCGGTCGGGGTGAGGTCGAGCGTCATGCGGACCACGCCGTCGGCGAACCGGCTCTCGGCGGTGTAACCGGCCTGGCGCAGCACGCCCATCATCTTCATGTTGGCGGGCAGCACGTCGGCGACGAACCGCTCGATGCCGTGCTCGCGGGCGGTGGCGGCCAGGTGCTCGAGCAGCACCGAGGCCACTCCCCTGCCCTGGTGGGCGTCCTCGACCAGGAAGGCCACCTCGGCCTCGCCCGGCCCGGTCCTGTCGTAGCGGATGACGGCCACCATCTCGGTGCCGATGGTGGTGATCAACGCGACCCGGTCGACGTAGTCGACGTTGGTGAACCAGGCCACTTCCCGGTCGGACAGCCTCGGCCTCGGCCCGAAGAAGCGGAAGTAGATCGTCTCCTCGGACAACCGGGAGTAGAAGGCGCGCAGACGGTCGGCGTCGGCGGGCCTGATCGGACGAACGTGCGCGGTGCCGCCGTCGGCGAGGACGACGTCGGCCTCCCAGTGGGCGGGATAGTGAGCCTCCACACCCCGAGCGTAGCCGCGCGTCCCGGATGCCGAGACCCGCCCGTCCATTGGGCAACGCTTGTGCATCGACTGATGCCCGGTGTCGAAGGTCCGCCCCACGAGCAGCCCGGAAGCTGTTAGTTTTGCCGTGGCCAGGCTCGTTCTGTAGGCAGCAGCAAGGTGGTGGCATCATGACGCGGGTCGTCGTGGTGGGCGATCTCATGACCGACGCGGTCGCGCGCGCCCGTTATGCACTCGCCAGGGCCAGCGACACCCCGGCGGTCGTGACCATGCACGGTGGCGGTTCCGGGGCCAACATCGCGTCCTGGTTGGCGGTCGAAGGCGCCGAGGTGGCCTTCATCGGGCGCCGTGGCGCCGACATCACCGGCCGCAACCGCGACATGGAGTTGATGGGCTACGGCGTCGACGCCCGGCTCGTGATGGATCCCGAGCGGCCGACCGGCACCTGTGTCGTGCTCGTCACGCACAAGGGTGAGCGCACGATGCTCTCCGACCCGGGCGCCAATGCCGCCCTCTCGCCGGAGGACCTGCCGCGTGACCTGTTCAACGGCGGCGGCCACCTGCACCTGTCGGGCTACACGCTGATCAATGAGGGCTCCCGCGACGCGGGGCTGGCGGCGCTCGACATGGCCCACCACTCGGGCATGTCGATCACGGTCGACTGCGCCTCGTCCGCGCCTCTGGACCGTACGGGCGCCGAGCCGTTCCTCGAGTGGACGAGCGGCGCCAAGCTCCTGTTCGCCAACATCGACCAGGCCAAGGTGCTGACCGGCCGCGACGATCCCGAGGCGGCGGCCAAGGTGCTGACCGCGTGGTTCCCGCAGGTCGTGATCAAGCTCAACTCCGAGGGCGCCCTGTGGTTCGGCAACGGCCGCCCAGACCCGGTCCGGGTGGCCACCGATCCGGTCGACCGGATCGTCGACGGCACGGGTGCGGGCGACGCGTTCTGCGCCGGGTTCCTGCCGCCGTGGCTGGCGGGCAAGCCGCCGGCCGAGTCGCTGGCCTCGGGCTGCCGGCTGGCCACCAAGGCGATCATGCACCTGGGAGCGCGTCCCCGGCTCTAGTGCGGATCTTCCGGCGCGTTCTATCGTGAGAGGCCCGATATCTCTCCAGAAGGAGCCGGATGCTGGGCGTGCGTCCGTTACGGCCGGGCGACCCTGGGTCGGTCGGCGACTACACGGTCACCGGGTTCCTCGGCGAAGGCGGCCAGGGCAGCGTCTACCTGGGCCTGTCCCCCTCCGGTGAGCGCGTCGCGATCAAGCTGCTGCACGCCCGGTTCGCCGACGACGAGCAGGCCGTGCGCCGGTTCCGCCGCGAGGCCGAGGCGGCGCGCCGGGTCGCGGAGTTCTGCACCGCCCGGGTGCTCGAGGTGGGCGCGGCCGACGACCGGCCGTTCATCGTCGGCGAGTACGTCGACGGGCCGTCACTCCAGCACCAGGTGACCGCCGAGGGGCCCATGCGCGGCCAGGTGCTGGTACGGCTGGCGGTCGCGACCGCCACGGCGCTGGCCGCGATCCACCGGGCCGGCGTGATGCACCGTGACTTCAAGCCGAGCAACGTGCTACTCGGCCCCGACGGGCCCCGGGTGATCGACTTCGGGATCGCCCGGGCGCTCGACGTGAGCCAGAGCCTGACGACGGGCGTGGTGGGCACGCCCGCGTACATGGCTCCTGAACAGTTCCACGGCCGGCCTGAGCCGGCCAGCGACGTGTTCGCGTGGGCGGGCACGATGGTGTTCGCGGCGACGGGGCGAAGCGCGTTCGGGTTCGGGACGCTGCCGATGGTGATGCACCGCATCCTGAGCGCCGCCCCCGACCTGTCCGGGGTGCCGGAGCCGCTCGCCGCGCTGCTCCAGGCCGCGCTCGGCAAGGATCCCCGGTTCCGGCCGACGGCCGAGCAGGTGCTGGGTGAGCTCATCCGGTCGAACGGCCCAGCCGGTGCGACCACTCCACCGACGCCGAGCCCCGGCCGCAGCGGTTCGCGGCGCAAGGTGCTGGTGCCGGCCGTGGCGGCGGCGACGGCCCTCGTGATCGGCGTGACCGCCTGGCTGGTCAGCCGCGGCGACACCCCGGCCGGCTCGGGGCAGGCGGGAACGGCCACCGGACGGGCGACCGGCCAGAACGCGGCGGTGGCGGCGATCGCCAACCCGTCGGGCACGACCGGCGGGACGGTCCGGGTGGCCCTGAGTTCCGCCCTGGACTCCACCGACCCGGGCGACGCCTACCTCCCCGACACGCTGAACCTCATCCGCCTCTACGGCCGGTCGCTGACGATGTTCAAGCCCGCCCCGGGCGCGGCGGGCACGCAGGTCGTCCCCGACCTGGCCGAGCGACCAGGACAGCCGAGCGACGCCGGCAGGACCTGGACCTACACGCTGCGGCAGGGCGTGAAGTACGACGACGGCACCCCGATCACCTCGGCGGACGTGAAGTACGCGGTGCTGCGCAGCATGGACCAGGGCTTCGCCAACGGCTCGGCCCACTTCGACGAACTGCTGGCCCTGCCGACCGGCTACCAGGGGCCCTACACGTCGCCGGACGCGGACACCGACTCGGCCATCGAGACCCCCGACGACCGGACGATCGTCTTTCACCTCAAGAAGCCGTACGGCGCCTTCGACCAGGTCGTCCAGCTCCCCGAGACGGTCCCGGTGCCCCAAGGCCGGGACACGCGCGGCAGGTACCGCTTCGCGGTCGCGTCGTCGGGGCCGTACAAGTTCGAGAGCGCGACGGAGCAGCGGCTCGTGCTGGTGCGCAACGAGCAGTGGGACCCCGCGACCGACCGCAACCGCACGCGCCTGCCCGACCGCTTCGAGATGGACTTCGGCCAGGACGCGGCCGAGGCGGCCAGGAAGCTGTCCGACGGCGAGGTCACCTTCGGGCCGCCGGTGACGCAGGAGCAGGAGGCCGCGATCTCGGCCTCCCCGGCACTGCGGAGCCGGTCGGACATGCCGCTCACCGGCGTCGTCAACTACCTGGCGATCAACCCGCAGGTGGAGCCGTTCGACGACCCCGGCTGCCGGCGCGCGGTGATCCAGGCGCTGGATCTCGCGGCGGTGCAGCGGGGGTTCCGCACCGGGCTCGGCGCGGGTGAGGTGCCGACGTCGCTGGTGCCGCCGTCGATCCCGGGCACGCACGCGCCGATTCCCGGACTGACCGCGAACGGTGACCCGGACGCCGCCCGGCGCTCGCTCGCCGCCTGTGGCAAGCCCGGCGGGTTCGAGACCACGTACATCTACCGTGACGTGCCCGGCGAGGTCGCGGCCGCGCAGGCGGTGCGGACGGCCCTCGGCAGGGCCGGCATCCGGCTCACCCTGCGAGGCCACGGGGTCGCGGAGTTCCACCAGAGCTACGGCGGCAACCCGGCCTCCCTGAAGAAGGAACGAATCGGGCTGATCGCCAAGACCTGGGCGCCCGACTGGCCCGACGCGGGCTCGTTCCTGTCCTTGCCGGCCGACAGCAGGCAGATCACCAAGGAGTACTCGATCAACGTGAGTGTCCGCGTGCCCGCCATCGACTCCCTGGTCGACCAGGCGACGCGTGAGCTCGACGGCGCCGAGAGGGCCGCCCTGTGGGGGCGGGCCGAGCAGCGGATCGCCGAGGAGGCGGTGCTCGTGCCGCTGGTCTGGCGGCGCACGCTGCTGCTGCGCGGCCGGGGCGCGACCAACGTGCACGTCAGCCCGGTGTACGGCAACTACGACCTGGTGACGATGGGCGTGGCCTGACCCGGGGCCTGAGCAGTCTGATCGACCGGTCGCGGACGGTCAGGAGGTCGTGGCGAGCGCCAGGGGCAGCACGGCCGGGGCGCCCGCGTGCCGGACCAGGGCGGCGCCCAGGGTCATCGTCCAGCCGGTGTCGACGCGGTCGTCGATCAGCAGCACCGGCCCCCCGCACTGGGCGATGGCCGCGCCGAGCTCCTTGGGCATGGCCAGGGTGGCCCTGATCGCCTGCACGCGCTTGGCGCTGTTGAACTGCTGCCCGGGCGGGCCCGCGCGGTAGCCCAGCTCGCCGAGGTAGGCCAGCCGCCCCACCTGGGCGAGCCGTTCGGCGAACCCGCGTACGAGCAGGGGCCGCGTCGAGGAGGGGACGCTGACCACGGCCACCGGCCGCTCGCGCCACTCCCACGCCGACAACAGCTGGATCACGGCCTTGAACATGTCGTCGGCCATCGGTCCGTCGGGGCCGTTGAACAGCTCGCGCAGGCGGTTGCCCCAGCCGATGTCGGTGAGCCGTCCGAGCGCCCTGCCCGGCTCGGCGCCGAGCTCCGGCTTGATCCGGCCGGACAGGTCGGCCAGGCCGGTCGGCCACTGCCGGCGTGCCTCGACCGGGACACCGGGCCTGCTCAGGCTCTGCCGGGCGGCCTCCACCGCCTCGGTGGCGATCTCGGGCGAGCGGTGGCGGCCGGTGCAGTTGTCGCACCGGCCGCAGGGCTCGGCCGCGTCGTCGTCGAGGTGCCGTCGCAGGTAGTGCTCGCGGCACTCGGTGGTGGTCAGGTAGCCGAGCATGGCCTCCTGCTCGGCCCGGCGCTCGGCGGCGATGCGGGAGTAGCGCTCGGAGTCGTAGGCCCACGGCTCGCCCGTCGACTCCCAGCCGCCCTTGACCCGGCGGACCGCGCCGTCGACGTCGAGGACCTTGAGCATCATCTCCAGGCGGCTCCGGCTCAGGTCGACGGCCGTCTCGAGCGCCTGGGTGGACATCGTGCCGCGCTCCTCCAGCGCCTGGAGCGTGGCCCGGACGACCGGCTCCGGCGGGAAGGCCAGCGAGGTGAAGTAGGCCCAGATGTCGCGGTCTTCGGTGCCGGGCAGCAGGATGACCTCGGCCCGCTCGACGCCGCGACCGGCGCGGCCGACCTGCTGGTAGTAGGCGACCGGCGACTGCGGCGCGCCCATGTGGACGACGAACCCCAGGTCGGGCTTGTCGAAGCCCATGCCCAGCGCGCTGGTGGCGACCAGGGCCTTGATCTTGTTGTTGAGCAGCGCCTCCTCGGCCGCCAGCCGCTCGGCCGGGTCGGTCTGCCCGGAGTAGGCCGCCACCTCGTGGCCCTGCTCGCGCAGGTAGGCGGCGATTTCGTGGGCCGCGGCCACGGTCAGGGTGTAGACGATGCCGGAGCCGGGCAGCTCGCGCAGCGTCTGGGCCAGCCAGGCCAGCCGTTGCTCGGCCGTCGGCAGGCGTACCGCGCTGAGATGCAGGCTGTCGCGCTCCAGCGGCCCGCGCAGCACCAGCGGCTCGTCAGCGTCGGACCGGAGGTCCTCCGGCGGGCGCAGTTGCTCGGCGACGTCGCGGGTGACGCGGGCGTTGGCCGTGGCGGTGGTCGCCAGCACCGGGATGCCGGGCGGCAGCTCCTCGAAGAGGGTGGCCAGCCTGCGGTAGTCGGGGCGGAAGTCGTGCCCCCAGTCGGAGATGCAGTGGGCCTCGTCGACCACCACCAGCCCGGCGCTCTCGGCCAGCTCGGGCAGCACGTTGTCGCGGAAGTCGGGGTTGTTGAGCCGCTCGGGGCTGACCAGCAGCACGTCGACCAGCCCGTCGGCGACCCGGCCGTAGACCTCCTCCCACGCCTCGGGATTGGCGGAGTTGATCGTGACGGCGCGGATGCCGGCCCGCTCGGCGGCGGCGATCTGGTTGCGCATCAGCGCGAGCAGCGGCGAGATGATGACCGTGGGCCCCTCGCCGAGCTCGCGCAGCAGGGCGGTGGCCACGAAGTAGACGGCGGACTTGCCCCAGCCGGTGCGCTGCACCACGAGCACTCTGCGCCGGTCGACGACGAGGGCCTCGATGGCGGTCCACTGGTCGTCGCGGAGCCGGGCGTGCTCTCCGGCGAGCGCCCGCAGCCGCCCTTCGGCCTCTTCGCGCAGCATCGCCACATCGGGGGCTTCAATCATGTGTCCCTTGTTACCAGGTCCCGCCGACATCCGGCGCCCATCCGGGCTGCCGGGAAACCCCCTTTCGGAACGAAACACCCAAGCAATTGCTTGGGTGTCCGGGATGACGGCGCCGGTCACCGCCGTCCCCCGGAACCGAAGTGTCGCGGGCACTAGGGTTTCTTCGGCACAATGTTCGACATGGCCCGACGCACGACAACACCCCCTCCCGAGGATTTCGAGGAGCGGATCGTCGACATCGACGTCTCCTCCGAGATGCGCACGAGCTTCCTCGAGTACGCCTACTCGGTCATCTACCAGCGGGCACTCCCCGACGCGCGCGACGGTCTCAAGCCGGTGCAGCGGCGCATCCTCTACTCGATGAGCGAGATGGGTCTGCGTCCCGATCGCGGCCACGTCAAGTCCTCCCGCGTCGTCGGCGACGTGATGGGCAAGCTCCACCCCCACGGTGACAGCGCCATCTACGACGCCCTCGTCCGCCTCGCGCAGCCGTTCTCCATGCGCCTGCCCCTGATCGACGGGCACGGCAACTTCGGCTCCCCCGACGACCTGCCGGCCGCCATGCGTTACACCGAGGCCAGGCTGGCCCCGGCCGCGATGCTGATGGTCGAGTCGCTCGACGAGGACACGGTCGGCTTCAAGCCCAACTACGACGGCCAGGAGACCGAGCCCACGGTCATGCCGTCGGCGTTCCCCAATCTGCTGGTCAACGGCACGACCGGCATCGCGGTCGGCATGGCGACCAACATGGCGCCGCACAACCTCACCGAGGTCGTGGCCGCCGCCCGCCATCTGATCAAGAAGCCCGACGCGACGCTCGACGAGCTCATGCGCTTCGTCCCTGGCCCCGACCTGCCGACCGGCGGCTCGATCATCGGTCTGCAGGGCGTCCGCGACGCCTACGAGACGGGCCGCGGCACCTTCCGCATGCGCGCCAGGTGCGCGGTCGAGCAGATCACACCGCGCCGCAAGGGCATCATCGTCACCGAGCTGCCCTACAACGTCGGGCCCGAGCGCGTGGTCACCAAGATCAAAGAGCTGGTGACCAGCAAGAAGCTGCAGGGCATCGCCGACCTGAAGGACCTCACCGACCGGCACAAGGGCCTGCGCCTGGTCATCGAGATCAAGAACGGCTTCATTCCCGAGGCGGTGCTGGAGGAGCTCTACCGGCTGACGCCGATGGAGGAGACGTTCGGCATCAACAACGTCGCGCTGGTCGACGGCGAGCCGCGCACGCTGGGCCTGCGCGAGCTGCTGCGGGTCTACGTCGACCACCGGATCGAGGTCGTGCGCCGCAGGTCCGAATACCGCCGGCGCAAGCGCGAGGAACGCCTCCACCTGGTCGACGGCCTCATCGTCGCGCTGCTCAACATCGACGAGGTCATCCAGGTCATCCGGACCTCCGACGACTCGGCCCAGGCCCGGACCCGGCTGATGGAGGTCTTCGACCTCACCGACATCCAGGCCGCGTACATCCTCGACACGCCGCTGCGCCGGTTGACCCGCTACGACAAGCTGGAGCTCGACCGCGAGAAGCAGACGCTGTCCGACGAGATCGCCGAGCTGACCGGCATCCTGTCCTCCGACACCCGGCTGCGCCAGGTGGTGTCCGGCGAGCTGGCCGAGATCGCGAAGAAGTACGGCACCCCGCGCCGCACCGTGCTGCTGGAGGCGTCCGGCGCCACCCGCACCCCCACGGTGGAGCTCCAGGTGGCCGACGAGCCGTGCCTGGCCCTGCTCTCCTCCACCGGCCTGCTGGCCCGCACCACCGACGCCTCCCCGTTGGCCGGCGAGGGCGAGCGCACGGCGCACGACGTGCTGGTGGCCGCGGTGCGCACCTCCGTCAGAGGCGAGGTCGGCGTGGTCACGTCACTGGGCCGGCTGATCCGGGTCCAGGTGGTCGACCTGCCCACGCTGCCGCCCTCGGCCAACCCGCCGTCGCTGTCGGGCGGCCATCCGGTCTCCGAGTTCGTCTCGCTGCAGCCCGACGAGACGGTCGTGGGCCTGGGCGGTCTCGATCCCGACGGTCCCGGTCTCGCCCTGGGCACGGCCCAGGGCGTGGTCAAGCGGGTGGTGCCCGAATATCCGGCCAACCGCGACGACTTCGAGGTGATCACCCTCAAGGACGGCGACACCGTCGTGGGGGCGGTCGAGCTCGACTCAGAGGAACACGATCTGGTCTTCATCACCTCCGACGCCCAGCTGCTGCGCTACTCCGCCTCCCTCGTCCGTCCTCAGGGCCGGCCCGCGGGCGGCATGACGGGCATCCGGCTCGACGACGGGGCCCGCGTGGTGTGGTTCGGCTCGGTCGACCCGGCCCTTCCCGCCCAGGTGGTGACCGTGGCGGGCTCGTCCACCGCCCTGCCCGGCACCCAGGTGGGCGGCGGCAAGGTGGCCGACTACGCCGAGTTCCCGGCCAAGGGCCGGGCCACAGGCGGTGTCCGCGCCCAGCGCTTCCTCAAGGGCGAGGACGTGCTGCTGCTGGCCTGGGCGGGGCCCGCTCCCGCCAAGGCCGTCTCCGCGGTGGGCAAGCCGGTGCCGCTGCCCGAGGAGCTCGGCCGCCGCGACGGCTCCGGCGTCCGGCTCACCCACACCATCGGGGCGATCGGCGGCGCCCTGCGCTCCGGCCCGGTCCCCGAGGACCCGGCGCCAGAGGATGCGGCGCCGCCGGAGGGCTAGACATCTCCAGAGGGCAGGACACCGCTCCGCCAGGGCTGCCCCGGCGGGGCGGTGATCGCTCTCCTCGGTGAGACAACGCACGGCAGGTGCCGTACTCGTCCGTCGCGACGCCCTTGTTCCCGGGGAAGTCTCTGACCAGGGCACTAACAGCGATATTTCATCGGATGTTATGAAACGGCCTCGCCTTCCGATCTCATTTGAGAGAGCGCTCTCTCTAGGAGGCACCGTGTTCCGATCAAGGACTCCGATCTGGGCCGCGCTGGCCCTGCTCGGCTCGCTCCTCGTCGTCCCACCCGCCCAGGCGGCGGCCGCCGACCTCACCATCACCGACTTCGAGACCGACGGCCTGCCACCCGGCGTCACAGCCTGGGGCAACGACGGCCCGTCCACCCCCGTCCTGACCGTCGAGCCGGGCGCCGACCGGCCCGGCGCGCCCGCCGCCAACCGGGTCCTCAAGTCCGTCTACGACGTGAGCCAGTGGGGTGGCTGGTCCCACGACCTGACCGCCACCCAGGACTGGTCCCCGTACGAGGGCTTCTCCTTCTGGGTCAACGGCTCAGGATCAGGCCAGCGGATCTTCTTCGAGGTCAAGGACGGCGGCGGCGGAGCGGGCAGCTCCGAGCTGTTCGAGTCGTCCTTCACCGACGACAGCGCCGGCTGGCGGCAGGTGAAGGTGCCGTTCGCCGACTTCGTCCGCCGCGCCGACTACCAGCCCGGCGGCGCGCCGGCCGACGGCGAGTTGGACCTCGACGCCATGTGGGGCTACAGCATGCGGCTGCCGACCGCGTCCGGCACGCTGCTCTGGGACGACGTGCAGGTGTACGGCACCGCTCCCCCGCGCCCGACACGGCTGGCCACCGACCGCCCGGTCTACCCGGTCGACGAGAACGGCTCGGTGCGGGTGCGCGTCTCGGTGACGACGGCCACCGGCGAGCCGCTGCCGGCCGACCTGGCCGTCGGCTACCGCACCGGCGAGGGCACGGCGACTCCCGGCGAGGACTACACGGCGGTCGAGGGCACCCTGACCTTCCCGGCGGGCACCACGTCGGGCTCGACCAGGTCCTTCACCGTCAGGACACGTGGGGACAGCACGGCAGAGGCCGCCGAGACCATCCCGATCGTGCTGTCGGGCACCGGCACCAGGCCCCCGGCCGAGAACCCGGCCATCGTGATCAACGCGCACGGCCTGCCGTACCTCGACGCCCGCAGGCCGGTCAAGCAGCGTGTCGCCGACCTCCTCGGGCGCATGACGCTCGACGAGAAGGTCGGGCAGATGACGCAGGCCGAACGCGGCGCCCTGGCCAGCCCCAACGACATCGCCGCCTACCGGCTCGGCTCCCTGCTGTCGGGCGGCGGCTCCATGCCTGCCACCAACACCCCCGCGGCCTGGGCCGACATGATCGACGGCTTCCAGCTGCGGGCCCGGCAGACCAGGCTGCAGATCCCGCTCATCTACGGAGTCGACGCCGTGCACGGCCACAACAACGTGGTCGGCGCGACGATCTTCCCGCACAACGTCGGGCTCGGCGCCACCCGCGACCCCGAGCTGGTCGAACGGACCGGCGAGATCACCGCGCGCGAGGTGAAGGCGACGGGCATCCCGTGGAACTTCTCGCCGTGCCTGTGCGTCTCACGCGACGACCGCTGGGGGCGCGCGTACGAGTCGTTCAGCGAGGACCCGGCCCTGGTGACGCGGATGGCGACGATCATCGACGGCCTCCAGGACAACGGCGTGCTGGCCACGGCCAAGCACTACGTCGGCGACGGCGGCACGACCTTCGGCTCCTCGACGACCGGCGACTACACGATCGACCAGGGCGTCACCGAGGGCAGCCGGGCGCAGCTGGAGGCCATCCACCTGACGCCGTTCGTGGAAGCGGTCAGGCGCGGCGTGGCCAGCGTGATGCCGTCGTTCTCCAGCGTCGACCACGGCCAGGGGCCGACGAAGATGCACGCGCACCGCGAGCTGATCACCGACGTGCTGAAGGACCGGCTCGGCTTCAAGGGCTTGGTGATCAGCGACTGGCAGGCCATCGACCAGATCCCCGGCGACTACCCGAGCGACGTGCGCGTCTCGGTCAACGCCGGACTCGACATGATCATGGTGCCGAACGCCTACCCGGCGTTCGTCTCCACGCTGAAGGCCGAGGTCGAGGCCGGGCGGGTGCCGCTCGCGCGGGTCGATGACGCGGTGGCCAGGATCCTCACCCAGAAGTTCCGGCTCGGCCTGTTCGAACGCCCCTACGCCGACCGGTCACGGATCGCCGACGTCGGCTCGCCCGCGCACCGCGCCGTCGCCCGTACCGCCGCGGCCAGGTCGCAGGTGCTGCTGAAGAACGAGGGCGGCCTGCTGCCGCTGCGCCGCGACGCCAAGGTGTACGTGGCCGGGTCCAACGCCGACGACATCGGCAACCAGTCGGGCGGCTGGACGATCACCTGGCAGGGCTCCTCGGGACCGATCACGCCGGGCACCACGATCCTGTCGGCCATCCGCTCCCGCGCCTCCGCCGTGACCTACTCGCGCGACGCCTCGGCGCCGCTGCCCGGGCACGATGTGGGCGTCGTGGTGGTGGGCGAGACTCCGTACGCGGAGGGGTTCGGCGACGTGGGGCGCCAGGGGCGCACGCTGGAGCTGTCCGCCGCCGACCGGGCCGCGATCGACCGGGTGTGCGGGGCGATGAAGTGCGTCGTGCTGGTCGTCTCCGGGCGGCCGCTGCTGCTGGGCGACCTGTCACGGGTGCCGGCGCTGGTGGCCGCGTGGCTGCCGGGCACCGAGGGCGCCGGAGTGACCGACCCGCTGTTCGGCGCCGTCCCGTACACCGGGCGGTTGCCGTTCACCTGGTTCCGTACGGTGGAGCAACTGCCGATCAACGTGGGCGACGCGGCGTACGATCCGTTGTTCCCCTACGGCTGGGGACTGCGCACCGACCGGGGCCGTGACCGCCTCAAGGCGGTCCGCGACCGGCTCGCCTCCGGCGACGGGGCGTCGAAGGCCGCGGCGGCGGCGCTGAGCGTGGCGCTGACCGGCCCCAACTGGAACACCGACGGCACGGTGCGTGACGCGCGCGCCGTCCTCGGCGCGCTGCGGGCCGCCACGGCGCTGCTCGAACGGTCGAAGACCGACACGTTCGCGCAGGGTGACGCCGTGGTGTCGGTGGCCAGGGATCTGGCTCAGGCCACGGGCAAGCGCCCGGACCTGCAGGCCAGGGCGGACCAGAAGCTGGCCGCGGGCGACCTCGGCGAGGCGGTGGACCTGCTGGCGCAGTCGGCGCGCTGACGATCGGAGCGGTCCGGGGGCCGCGACCGGCCCCCGGACCCTCCGCGCGCGTCAGTCTCTGCAGAGACAGAACGGATGGCCGGCCGGGTCGAGGAAGACGCGAAAGTCGTCGTCCTCGCTCGGCTGGTGGTCGTGCTTGGTCGCGCCGATGTCGAGCACCGCCTTCTCGGCGGCGTCGAGGTCGTCGACCGTGACGTCGATGTGCAGCTGCTGGGGGCGCTCGGAGCCGGGCCAGATCGGCGGACGGTACTCCTCCACCTTCTGGAACGCCAGCCGGGCGGGCGAGCCGCCCTGGGTGACCACCACCCAGTCATCGTCCTGGTAGTCGATCGGCCACCCGAGCAACCGCGAGTAGAACCCGGCGAGCTCGCGCGGGTCGCCGCAGTCGATCACGGTCGTGCGGAATTCCGCGATGCCCTTCACGAAGTACCTCCGAATCAGTGGGAACGGCGCAGATCGAGGACAATGAACGGTATGGCCGTCAACTCTTTCATGGTTCCGCTCGGCACCCCGGCACCACCCTTCGACCTGACCGCCATCGACGGCGGCAGTGTCTCGCTCGCCGATCTCAAGGGCTCTCCCGCCACTCTCGTGGTCTTCCTGTCCAACCACTGCCCGTACGTGCGGCGCATCGAGACCGGTCTCGCCGCTCTGGCCGGCGACTACGGTTCCCGCCTGTCGATCGTCGCCATCTGCAGCAACGACAGCGTCAGCTATCCCGACGACGACGCCACACACCTGGCCGAGCAGGCCGCCCGCGCCGGATTCACCTTCCCGTACCTGCTGGACGAGACGCAGGAGGTGGCCAAGGCGTACAAGGCGGCCTGCACGCCCGATTTCTTCCTGTACGACTCATCGTTCGCGCTCGTCTACCGAGGCGAGTTCGACGACGCGCGGCCCGGCAACGACGTCCCGGTCACGGGCGCGTCGTTGCGGGCCGCCGTGGACGCGGTGCTGGCGGGGGCTCCGGTGGACGCACGTCAGACCCCGTCGATGGGCTGCGGCATCAAGTGGAAGCCGGGCAACGCCCCCGGATGACGCTCAGGCGGAGGCCCTGATGGCGGCGGGAAGCGCGAGAAGCAACTCGTGGGGCTCGCCGCCCTGCCAGTCGCGGATCAGCCGGACGCCGGCCTCTCCCGGGTCGAACTCCTCACACCCGAGCGGCCCGAAGCAGCCCGCCTCATCCAGTGGCAGGATGAGCGGGTCGTCGTCGGGAAGGCCCGCCGCGTAGGCCGCGGTGTCGAACAACGCCAGCGCCGATCTCGCGTTGCGGCCGCCGTCGTTGGACTCCACGCGGTCGAGGAGACGACGGGCCTGGGCACGGAGGTACGCGGCGAGCGATTCGGACCTACTCACGACATCCTTCTTCGATCAACACTTTCAGCTATGACATCATCACCCATGGTGACGGGTGGTGGTGGGACGTTCGGCCAACTCCCGCCTGTCGCACCCCCCGCGAGAGTCAGCCAAATGACCATGAGGGATTATTTGCGACATGAGCGCGTTCGATGATCTGTTTGCCGCCAACGCCGACTACGCCGAATCGTTCGCCAACTCCGCCCTCACCGGCACGGCGGCGCGCGGGCTCGCGGTCGTGACCTGTATGGACTCCCGCATCGACCCTCTCGGGCTACTGGGGCTCAAGGCAGGCGACGCCAAGATCCTGCGCAACGCCGGCGCCCGCGTGACCGACGACGTGCTGCGCACCCTCGTCCTGGCCGTCTACCTGCTGGGCGTCGAGCGCGTGCTGGTGATGCCGCACACCGACTGCGGCATGTCCAAGGTCACCGACACCGACGTGCACGACCTCACCCAGCGGCACGGCATCGACACCCGGAGCCTGGAGTTCCACACCGTCCCGGACCAGCACGCCGCCCTGCGGCACGACCTCACCCGCATCCGCACCACGCCGTTCCTCCCGGACGACCTGCCGGTGGGCGGCTCGATCTACGACGTCCACACCGGCAGGCTGCTGCCCTTGATGGACTGACCGGCCCCACGGAATCGTCAGTGGCGCCGGGCACGATGTGACCATGACCGAGGCACCTCCGCTCACCCCGCTCGACGACCAGGCCGCCTACGCCGCGGCCGTCCAGCTCGCCGTCGACGCCAACGCCGCCTACTACGGCAGCGGTGACTCGCCGCTCGACGACGACGCCTACGACCGGCTGATGCGCGGCATCGAGGCCTACGAGCGGGCCCACCCCGACCAGGTGCTGCCCGGCTCGCCCACCGGCAAGGTCGCCGGGGGCGCGGTCGAGGGCGACGTGCCGCACACGGTGCCCATGCTCAGCCTGGACAATGTCTTCGGCCCCGAGCAGTTGGCCGACTGGGCGGCCTCTCTGGAGCGCAGGCTCGGCCACCCGGTCACGGCGTGGAGCGTGGAGCCCAAGCTGGACGGGTTGGCGATCTCGGCCCGCTACCGGCACGGCCGCTTGACGCAGCTGGTCACGCGGGGCAATGGCAGCGCGGGCGAGGACGTCTCGCACGCCATCGGCACCATCGTCGGCCTGCCCGACCGGCTGGCCGACACGGTCACGGTGGAGCTGCGGGGCGAGGTGATGATGACGGCCTCGCAATTCGAGGAGGCGTGCGCCAAGCGGCAGGCGCACGACGGCACGACGTTCGCCAATCCGCGCAGCGCCGCCGCGGGCACGTTGCGCGCGCAGGACCGGCCCTACGTGTGCGAGCTGACGTTCTTCGGCTACGGCGTGCTTCCGCCGCCCGACGACGCCTCCGAGCCGGCGGTGCGGCTGCGCGAGCTGCCGCACAGCGAGATCATGGACTGGGTCGCCACGCAGGGCGTGCGAACCACGGCCGCCACGCCTGTCGCCGGCATCGTGGCCGAGACGCTGGAGCGGGTGCAGGAGCGCGTCGGCGAGATCGCCGCGATCCGTGCCGGACTGCCGTTCGGCATCGACGGCATCGTGATCAAATGCGACCTGGCAGCCGACCAGGCACAGGCGGGGTTCAGCTCCCGGGCACCGCGGTGGGCCGTGGCCTTCAAGCTGCCACCGGTCGAGAAGGTGACTCGGCTGCTCGCCGTGGAGTGGAACACCGGCCGCACCGGCGTCATCGCCCCCCGCGCCGTGCTGGAGCCGGTCGAGCTCGACGGCAGCGTCGTCACGTACGCCACCTTGCACAACGCGGCCGACATCGCCCGGCGCGGCCTGATGCTCGGTGACGGCGTCGTCGTCTACAAGGCCGGCGACGTGATTCCGCGGGTGGAGGCACCGGTGGTGCACCTGCGCACCGGCGAGGAGCGGCCGATTCCGATCCCGGAGGTCTGCCCATCCTGCGGCGACGCCATCGACGCCTCCCAGGAGCGATGGCGATGCGTACGCGGCCGGGCATGCCGGGCGATCGCCTCCATCGTCTACGCGGTCGGCCGCGACCAGCTCGACATCGAGGGCCTGGCGGAGAACCGCATCAAGCAACTGCTCGACGCAGGGCTGATCGCCGACTTCGCCGACCTGTTCTTCCTCACCCGCGAGCAGTTGCTTGGGCTGGAGCGGATGGGCGAGACCAGCACCGACAACCTGCTGGCCGCCCTGGAGCGGGCCAAGGGCCAGCCGCTTGTTGGTAAGTCCGGCTATCGCAACTTGCGGAATGGGTGCCTGAGGCCGCGGAATCGAAGGGTTGTGATCATGACCTTGTCGAAGGAGCCGCGGTTGGGTAGACGTACTCGGGCGAGCGAGTTGCCCATGGCGGGGAGGACAGCCGCCTGCGAAGCGAGCCGCCCGAGCATTCGCGGTTGCGGGCGGTGAGCTGGTCCAGGTACCTCAGTGGGCTTCTGATAATTGATTGTCAGGGTTCGTCACAGTTTCGACCTGACCTGAGATGCGGGGATTAACGGGCTAGACATTCCGCCACGCCGTGGTCGTCGAGATCCCGAATCCGGCGCCGAGCTTGGGGAACGTCTCTCCCTTGCATAGGTAGACCAGCACGAGTGGGCTTGTTGTCCCGGGTTGAGCAGCCTCCAGGTGGAGCCGATCCTCTTGCGGTGTCGGCGGATGAGGCCGGCGACGTAGTTCAGGGATGAGCGCGACAAATCGCCGGTAGCACGCTAGAACAGCATGCGAGGCCCCTGGTTGTGGCGGACGTGATTGTGGTGATCAACCCGCCTCTCAGGGGTTCGCCATACCATCAGGCGAACGCCACTCTCGCGATCACGCTGTGATCAGCAGCCCGCCGCGTGGAGATGAAAACGGCTCAATCTGCGGTCCAGATATTCCATGCCGGAACGACGTTTTCTTTCATGTCCGAACGCCATTCTGTAACTTATTGCCGTCGAATGGATGGAGTTACGGGGCTGGCTTCTCGATTCGAGAGTGTCTGCGAGAAGGAGTACGATAAATCTTCGAACGCGAAAACCCCGGCGCACGCGGGTTAACGCGAGCACCGGGGATGTGTTATTGCTTCGCACCTTGATCATATCCCAGGGGTCAACGGTCAGGCCACACCGGCCCTGAGCTGTTACCTGCGCGTGCCCGTTCCTCGTGCGCTGGCGAACTCTCAGGGAGCACAGCTTGCGGCTCGTTAGAGCGCGCGTCACGCGCTACCGGTCGATGGCGGATGTCGACCCGTTGAACGTCGAGTTGGATGCCACCTGCTCATCCGGCGGGAACGAGTCTGGGGCGACCACCGGGCTTCATGCCTTCTACCGGCTAGCCCCGGTCGAGGCTTCGGTGTCGTTCGGAGAGACCGTCGATGTCCCCGCCCAGCCCACTCGCAGTCGCAGGAATCATCCGGAAGGAAGCCGATCTCCATCGTCGCTGCCTTCCACCATGACGACGAACCGGCCGGCGTTGAGGAGAGCCTCGGATCCGGTGCGCCTCGCAGCCCCATGTACACGGTGACGATCGGCTACTGCAGCGATACCAGGACGCGTGATCGCACTTCTGGCGAAGCGGTGATCGTCAAGCGCCGAGCCTCCGGCGCGGCCCACGCACAGGCGCAGCCGCGAACACCAGCGCCGTCACGGTTGAGGATTCTGGACGCCCTGGACAACCTTTCGAGGGCCACCGCCATCCGCGCAGCAGTTGCAAGAGCGTCCGCCGTGGCGAGGGCGAACATTGCTGCTACCCCATCGATCGGCTACGAGTCATTGCGCAATGAGCAAAGAAGGGTGACGAGGGGATCATTTCGTTCTTCTTGCTTTCCGGTGCAGGTAGGCCGCGACCGTAATCATGAGACACAACAACATGCCGTCCTGAAAGAGGCAGGTATGCCCCACATTGAACATGCTGATCTCGTCGCATTTGCCGACGACAAAGTGAACCTCAAGAAGGACGAGATCGGCGACCAGCGAGACCAATTCGACAGGCTTCAAGACAAAATCGAGGCGAAGATCAGCTCCACGCCTGGTTACGGCCTCGTTAAAACGCTGCATTCCGGCTCGGTCGCCAAGGGGACCGCCCTCCGCAACAATGACGACCGCGACCTTGCCGTATATGTGGAGGCGGAGCAGGCGCCGGACGACACACCAGGGCTTGTGGAGTGGGTCCGTGACCGTGTTGTCGAGGCGTATCCCATCCTGGGAGATGATCAGATCGTCCCGAATACCCACAGCGTTACCATCACTTTCGTTGCCAGCGGACTCAAAGTCGATATCGTCCCCGTGCTATACAAAGGCGAGCCGGATGACGTTGGCTATCTCATCAATAAGGACAGCGATAAGCCGCTGAGAACCAGCGTCCGCCAGCACCTGGACTTCATCCGCGACCGTAAGAAGGTGCACCCGGTACACCTCGCGCAGCTCATCCGGTTTACGAAATGGTGGGCCCGGCTGCAGAAGAAGCGCGATAGCGACTTCAAGTGCAAAAGCTTCATGATCGAACTGTTGTGGGTTCACCGTAAGCAATCAGAAGGTTTTGTGACGCTGGGTGATACGCGCTGATCAGACTTCGAGTGCGACGGGCGGCATCCAGAGGTTGCCGGTGAAAGCGCGGTGGATCGC
>NZ_BMNH01000030.1:50854-94112 GCF_014646355.1 Nonomuraea cavernae | reverse complement strand
AGCTTCACCTCGAACACATTATCGCCAACCCCATGCCACCGGGATAGGAAACGAAGAACGCCCGGGCTGAGCCGCTCCACGGCCTACCGGTCACCGCACCGCTCAGGCCTTGGCGGCCCTCCCGCGCTGTCGTTTCCTCCCGGGCGTGAACGCCCAGGGTTCCACGCCAGATCACGCTGAAGATCGCGGATCGCCGCCCTTTGTCGGTGGGCTCCGCTACATTTCCGGTTCGTTGATCAAGAGGCCTGGAGGTCAGAAGATCGTGAACGCGGATCCAACCGCGTGGGAGCGGCGCAGCGTCACCCTCGTGGTGCCGCCCGTCCAGCCGCGCAAGCTCGCGAAGGTGCCCTTCGTCGAGCTGGCCGACGGGCGGCTGCAGGGCGTCGTGTCGAGCGGGTCGGACATCGGGCGGGTGTACGTGTCCTTCATCGCCGCCGGAACCCACGGCTTCAGTTGCAGCACCAACAACAACCGGCCGTGCGGCGGCCTGCACAGCTCGCCCTGCAAGCACCTGCAGGCGCTGGCCGCCGAGGCCATCGTGCAGTACGGCGCCGGGCGGGTCGCCCGCTACCTGCGGGTCGACGGCGCCGACAGCGTCGAATCCGGTCACGACCTGATCGGCCGCCTGAACGGCGGGCCCGAGCAGGGGGCGGCGGCCGTGGTGTTCAGCCGGTTCCTTCGCCACCTGAGCTACCTGGAGCTGCCGGCCACCTCGGCGCCCCTCGCCGAGCTGCACTGGTTCCCCTCGACGGGGGCGGTGCGCTGATGCTCGACGTGCAACTGGGCGCACTGAACGCCGGCCCGCCGCCGGGCGTCGAGGAGGCCCTCGACCTGGTCGCGGCCTTCGACGACGCGCTCGCGGGCGGCCTGGGACGGCTCGGTGAGCAGGGCGCGCGGGCGGTCACCGGCCTGGCGGCCGCCGTGGCGGCGAGCCCGCTCGGCGACCGGGCCGTCGAGGCGGCGGAGAAGGTCGCCACCGGGTCCGTCGCGGGCGAGCACCTGACGATCCTGGCCGGGGCGCGCGCCGCGCTGCTCGGCGCGGTCGCCGACGCCCTGCTGGCCAGCCTCGACGACGCCCTCGGACGTTCCCGGACCCCGTGGCCGGAACCCACCGCCGGTGGAGCCGCCGCCGTGCCGGAGAACCTGCTCGCCGGGCCCCGGTCATGGCTGCACGAGCTGGCCATCACCGGCTGGCGCGGCGTCGGCCACGACCTCGTCGCCGCCTCCGACCAGGCCGTCGAGGCCATGCTCGCCGAGCCCGCGCTGCGCAGGCCCGCCGTGCTGCTCGACGGGCTGGCCGCCGAGCTGCGCGCCTCCAGCCCGGTGGCCACGATGGAGAAGCTGCCGGCCCGTCGCTGGGCCGACCTGTGGACCCGCGCCCTGATGCTCACCCAGCCGGGCCGGCTCGGCGCCGGCGACCCGGGCGTCCCGGTGTCCGGACGGCTGCTCATCCTCGGCGCCGACGTGCACGAGCACGCCACCGCCGTCCAGGTCCAGGTGCACGGCCTGCTGGAGCCGAAGGAGGGCGGCGAGCCCCGGCTGGTGCGCACCGCGATCTCCGCCGCCAAGGTCGACACCATCGTCGGCGCGGCCGTGTGGGGGGTGCTGGGCGACTACCCGGTGCTGCTCGGCGCGCTGGCCAGGCACCTTTCGCTCGACCTCACCGACATGCCGCTGCTGGCCGGTGGCGACCTGCTGTGGGACGAGGGCAAGGCGGTGGCCGGCGAGCTCGCCTCGCCGTTCGCGACCGCCCGCGTCCAGCTCGCCGGCGCCCTCGCGACCGCCGGGCCGCCGCTCGACCGGCACCCGGTGGCCATCGCCGAGCCCGTGCTCGTCGAGGGCTACAAGGTGGCCAAGGTCGACGGCGGCATCGAGTTGCGGCTCGACGGCCAGACCATCACGGTCGCCGCCGACCGGCTGCCCGGCTGCGGCCCGCTCACGCCCCAGCTGCTGGCCACCTCCACGGCCTGCCTCGGCCTGCTGCGCTGGGACGGCCGCTGGCTGCTGCAGCCGCTCGCCGTCCAGTCGACGGTCAAGCGTCAGCCGGTCGCCGCGCACAACGGCGACTGGGCGCTCGGCCCCACCGACCCCAAGGTGGTCAAGTCCCTGGCCAGGTCGGGCGACGCGGTGGCCGTACTCCGCGAACGAGCAGGACGGCTGCTGCGCAAATGACCGACACCCGCGCCGAGGAGAACCGGCGCCAAGTGCTGCTCTGGCGGTTGCTGGCCCGCGTGTTCGACACCGAGGAGCAGCCGGGGCTCGAAGCCGCCAGCGTGGCCGTCGTCGACGCGCTCGGGCTGCCACCCGCGCTGCTCGACCCGTCGGTGTCCGTCGACACCCTGGTGCAGCGCTTTCCCGAGCTGGCGGAGGAGTTCCGCGACCTGATGGCGCCCGGCGACGACGAGCGGCCGCGCGATCGGGCCCGCACCGCCGCCCTGGCCTCCAAGCTGCTGCTCAACCTGTTCGCCACCGCCACCGGCACCGGCGACGTCACCGCCACCCGGCTGGCCGCCTGGCAGCAGGACGCCGGCTGGTTCGAGCAGGCACTCGGCTGCGAGCCGGGCGGGCTGCGCGCCCAGCCAGGCCAGAACGGCCTCGGCGGCCTGCTCGCCGGGCTCGAAGGCGACCTGGTCAAGCGCATGCGGCTGCGCGAGGTGCTCGCCGACCCCGCGCTGTCGCGGCAGCTCACGCCCAGCATGTCGCTCATCGAGCAGTTGCTGCGCGACAAGGACAACCTGTCGGGCGTCGCGCTGGCCAACGCCAAGGCGCTGATCCGCCGCTACGTCGACGAGGTCGCCGAGGTGCTGCGCACCCAGGTGCAGCAGACCAGCGCCGGCACCGTCGACCGGTCGGTGCCGCCCAAGCGGGTCTTCCGCAACCTCGACATCGAACGCACGATCTGGAAGAACCTCACCAACTGGAGCCCCGAGGACGAGCGGCTCTACGTGGACCGGCTCTTCTACCGGCACACCGCCAAACGCACCGTCCCGGCCCGCATGATCGTGGTCGTCGACCAGTCGGGCTCGATGGTGGACGCGATGGTCAACTGCACCATCCTGGCCTCCATCTTCGCCGGACTGCCCAAGGTCGACGTGCACCTGATCGCCTACGACACCCGGGCGCTCGACCTGACGCCGTGGGTGCACGACCCGTTCGAGGTGCTGCTGCGCACCAAGCTCGGCGGCGGCACCAACGGCATGGTCGCGATGGGCCTGGCCCGCCCCAAGATCATGGACCCGCGCAACACCGCGCTGGTGTGGATCTCCGACTTCTACGACAACCAGGCGGTGCAGACCGAGTTCGAGTCGCTGCACCGCTCGGGCGTGAAGCTGATCCCCGTCGGGTCCGTCAACAGCTCAGGTCACCAGAGCGTGGACCCCTGGTTCAAGCAGAAGCTGAAGGACCTGGGCACGCCGGTGATCTCCGGCCACATCCGCAAGCTCGTGTCCGAGCTCAAGAACTTCCTCACCTAGGAGAATCCCCGCAATGACCGAGATGCTGCGTGCCCCCGCCGAGGTCAAGTACGCCGAAGAGCTCGACTGGCTGGAGTCGGTCGACGACGGCCCCAAGCCGTTCTCCTGGCGGCTCAGCCCCCGCATGGTCCGCCTGTTCGTGCTCGGCTCCGAGCGCTCCGACGGCCTGGACCGGGAGATCCCGCAGAAGTGGTTCGGCGACCGGAGCTTCGTCGAGCGCGCCATCGTCACGCTCGCCTCGGACCGGGGCCTGCTGCTGATCGGCGACCCCGGCACCGGCAAGAGCTGGCTCGCCGAGCTGCTCGCCGCCGCCATCTCCCGCAACTCCACCCTGGTCGTCCAGGGCACCGCGGGCACCACCGAGGACCACATCAAGTACTCGTGGAACGTCTCCATGGTGATCGCCAAGGGGCAGTCGCGCGACTCGATGATCCCCTCGCCCATCATGACGGCGATGGAACACGGCGTGATCGGCCGCTTCGAGGAGCTGACCCGCTCCACCAGCGACGTGCAGGACGCGCTCATCTCCATCCTGTCGGAGAAGTACGTGTCCATCCCCGAGCTCGACGACGACAACATCGTCTTCGCCCAGCCCGGGTTCTCCATCATCGCCACCGCCAACAGCCGCGACCGGGGCGTCAACGACCTGTCGTCGGCGCTCAAGCGGCGCTTCAACTTCGTCCGCATCCCCGTCGTGACGAACAAGAAGAGCGAGGCGGAGATCGTCCGATTCCGCACCGTCGAGCTGCTCCGCCGGCACAACATCGACCTGGAGCTGCCGCCCACGCTGCTCGACATCCTGCTGCGGAGCTTCGCCGACCTGCGCGCCGCCGCCGCGTCGGCCCAGAGCGACGACGGCCGGCTGGAGTCCGCGCTGTCCACGGCCGAGCAGATCGGCGTGCTGGAGGACGCGATCCTGCACAGCAACTTCTTCGGCGACCGCACCCTCAAGGCCGAGACGCTGGCCGGTTCGCTGGTCGGCTCGCTGGCCCGGCGCACCCCCGAGGATCTGGCCATCCTCAACAAGTACTGGCACGGGGTCGTCGAGCCGCGCAGCAAGAAGGAGGGCGGCGAGTGGCAGGGCTTCCTCGAAGGCGGTCGCCAGGCGATCGCCACGCTGTCATGAGCACCTTCGGCGCTCTCCGCCGGCAGTTGGACGACGCCGCCGAGACCTTCGCCGGCTCGCCCGGCGCCCTGTCCGAGATCCTCACGGGCATGGTCGACGACGTCGACCGGGCGCTGGGCGAGCGGCTGGAGATCTTCCCGGTTTGCCACCACTCGCCGGCCTCGGCCCTGGCCATGGCCAGGCGGCTGCGCGACAAGCAGCCGCAGGTCATCTACCTGGAGCTGTGCGAGGACCTGCGGCCGCTCCTCGACGAGCTGCGCACCTGCAGGCTGCCGGTGGCGCTGCAGGCGTTCGCCACCGAGCTCGACGGCTTTCCCGAGAGCTGGGGCCCGCTCAGCGTCGTCGCGCCCATCACCGAGGCGTCCGCCGAATACCAGGCCATCGCCTACGCGCTCGACACCCCCGGCGTCGAACTCGTGCTGGTGGACCGCTCCTCCGACCACGTCTTCCAGTGGCACCCGCGGGAGGAGCCCGGCCGGCCCGCCGAGGAGGCCGCCCTGCACGGTGACGCGGTCGGCGTCGAGATCGGCGACCTGCGGCCCCGCTTCGCCGAGCTCGAAGAGCATCTGCTGCACCACGGCAAGGTCCGCCACTGGTCCGAGTGGTGGGACCAGTACGTCGAACAGCCGCTCGCCGGAGCCGACTACGACACCTACCGCCAGGTCATGGTGCTGATCGGCGGCCTGTTCCGGCGGCTGCGCCCGCACGACGCCGCCAAGCTGGACCGCGACGAGGACCGCGAGCGCCACATGTGGACCCGCATGCGCGAGCACCTGGCCGCGACCGGCGCCGACCCCGAGCGCTGCCTGTACGTGTGCGGCGCCTTCCACGCGGCCAGCCGGGTCGAGGAGTTCGGCCTGGACGCGGCGCGCACGGACTTCGAGATCTCCCCGCGCACCGCCACCAACTGGTTGTACGGCCTCATCCCGTCCAGCCACTCGGCCATCGAGGCGCAGTTCGGGCTGGCCCCCGGGTCGGTGTCGATCGCCGCCGCCACGTACGACAAGGCCGTCAGCCGAGGCGGCGTCAAGCCGTACACACTCAAGGGGCAGCAGAAGGGCAGGCGGCCCGGCACGAAGCCGCCCGCCGCGCCGGTGGCGGTGGCCGACCAGCTGTCTGAGTTCCTGTCCAAACCGGCGCAGCGCGACCCGCTCGACGAGGCCGAGCTGCTCGGCTGGTGTGTCGACATCGTCCGGCTGGCCAGGCGCAACGGCTACCTGTCCAGCACCGCCGACGCCATCGCCGTGTACGAGACGTCCATCCTGCTCGCCGGGATGCGCGGCCGGGCCAGGCCGACGCTGTACGACTTCCAGGACGCGGCCGTCACCTGCATCGAGAAGGACACCGTGCCCGGCCGGCGGGACGTGCGGCGGCTGTGCGAGATCATGCTCGGCGGCGACCGGATCGGCGAGGTCGGCTACCAGTCGATGCCGCCGCTGGCCCAGGACGTGTTCGAGCGGCTCGCGCCACTCGGCTACGACATGACGAAACGGGCCGTGCACCGGGTGCTGCTCGACCTGAACGCCGACCCGGAGCTGGAGCCGTGCTCGCACCTGCTGTGGGTGCTGCGGCGGCTGATGCCCGAGCACGCCGTACGGCCCATCATGGGCAGCCGGCGGCTGGGCGAGCGGTCCGTCCAGGAGAGCTGGGACGTCGCGCTCGGCCACCACCAGCGGGCGCTCATCGAGCTCGGCTACGAGGGCGTCACCGTCGAGCAGGTGCTGGAGCAGCGGCTGCGGCGCAGCGTGTGGGAGCCGAAGGCGACCGCCGCCGACGCGCTCCAGGCGGTCGAGGAGGCCATCCTGTTCCTGGGCGGCCGGCGCTTCACCGACGAACTCGGGGCTCGGGCCGTTGAGCTGCTGGCCGCCGAGCGGAGCGTGGACGACGCGCCGGACGTGCTGCGGCGCGTCCGGCGGCTGCTGGCCCACTACCGGGCCACCGAGCCGGCGCTGCCCGAGTGGTGCGAACGCTTCGTCACCACCGGTTACGCACAGTACTGCACGCTGCTGCCCACCGCGTTCGTGGCCGAGGACGTCGGGGTGCGGCAGGTGGCGGCCATGCTCGGGTTCCTGGCGTCCATGGAGAGCCTGGCGCTGTCGCTCGGCTGCGACCGGGCGCAGCTCGAACTGGCCGTGCGGCAGTCGCATCCGGAGACACCGGGCAAGATCGCGCTGCTGTGGGCGGCGCGGTTCCAGCTCGGCGTGCTGACGATCGGCGAGCTGCGGGAGCGGTGCGCCGAGCTGCTGGCCAACCCGCTGGTGGTGCCGTCGTTCCCGCAGTATCTGAGCGGGTTCGTGCAGGCGCTGGAGGCGGCTCCGGTCCTGACGCCGTTCGTGGTGGAGGTGATCTCCGGGGCGTTCGCGCGGTTGCCGGACGAGGTGCTGCTGCCATGGCTGCCGACGCTCATCCAGACGCTGCGCGAGGAGGCGCCGGAGCTGGTCCCCGTGCTGATCAGGGAGGCCGGCCGCACCTTCCCGGCCACCCTGACGGCGGTGGACGCCTGGGTGCCGCCGTGGACGGCCCCGTCCGGGCCGGGCGGGGCCGAGGTCGCGACCGCCACGGGGGCCGGTGCCGCCGGTGGGCCGGTCACGGGGCTCCTCGCCGCCCACCCCGCCGCCGCGGACGCCCTGGCGGCGCTCCTCGGCTGCGAGGGCGGCTGGAAAACTCTCACCCCGGCCGGCAGCGCTCCCGGCCACGACGCGTCCGGCGGCTCGCCGGAGGTGGCCGCCCTGGTGGCGCGGCATCCCGCCACGGTGGACGCCGTGGCCGCGTTGCTGTGCGGAGGCGCCGCCGTCTGACCGCACGCCCGCTCCTGGGACGGCCCGCCCGGGAGCGGGCACCCCGCCGTGGTGTCCAGGCGTGGCCTGGCCGGCGGGTGTCCGGGTTGGAAGCGCCCCCGGAAGCCGCTGAATGATTTCAGGCTCGAGGACGGGTTGTGGGGAGAGAATGGTTGGAGATATTGTCGACAATCTCGTAGATAATCGCTGGCGATCTTAGGTCACCGCTGGGGCCGAGTCGTTCCATGGGACGATCCGGCGGTGTCGTCGCCCCCACCGGAAAAGGATCGGGTATGCCGACCAAGGGACCCCTGCTGGTCATCACCGCTCATCCAGGAGACTTCGTGTGGCGCGCCGGAGGGGCCATCGCGCTGGCGACCCAGAGCGGGCAGCGCGCGGTGATCGCGTGTCTCAGTTTCGGCGAGCGAGGTGAGTCCGCCGGCCTGTGGCGCAAGGGCCACACCTTGGACGAGGTCAAGGCCGTGCGGCGCGAGGAGGGCGAGAAGGCGGCCGCCGCGCTGGGCGCCGAGGTGGTCTTCTTCGACGCCGGTGACTACCCGTTGGTCGAGACGCCGGAGCTGACCCGGTCGCTGGTCGACTTGTACCGGAGCCTGCAGCCGACCGTCGTGCTGACGCACGCGCCGAGTGACCCGTACAACATCGACCATCCCGTCGCCGGTGAGATCGCCCGCAGGACGCGCATCCTCGCCCAGGCGGCGGGCGTGCCGGGAGACGGCGAGGTGATCGGCGCACCTCCGGTCTTCTGCTTCGAGCCGCACCAGCCGGAGGTGTGCGACTTCAAGCCGGACGTGCTGCTGGACATCACGCCGGTGTGGGAACGGAAGCTCGCGGCGATGCGCAGTCTCGGCGCGCAGGGCCACCTGGTGGAGTACTACACCGACCTGGGCCGCCGTCGCGGGGTGCAGGCCAAGCGCAACAGCGGGCCGAACCTGGGGCTGCCCGTGGACACGTTCGCCGAGGCCTACCAGCGGGTCTACCCGCAGGTCACCTCCGAGCTGGCCTAGGAGGGGCTTCGCATGGCAGGACATCATGTCGTACGGAACGTGAAGCGGCCCGCTCCCGAGGTGGTCCAGGGACTGCGCGACGCCGGGGTGGCCACGGTGCACGAGGCGGCGGGGCGTACGGGGCTGGTGGCCCCGGCTGTCAGGCCACGGCAGGACGGCGCGGTGATCGCGGGGCCCGCGATCACGGTGTCGAGCCATCCCGGCGACAACCTGATGATCCACGCGGCCGTGGAGATGTGCCAGGAGGGCGACGTGCTCGTGGTGACGACGACGTCTCCCTCCACCGACGGCATGTTCGGCGACC
Organism: Nonomuraea cavernae; assembly: GCF_014646355.1. Classification (GTDB taxonomy): domain Bacteria; phylum Actinomycetota; class Actinomycetes; order Streptosporangiales; family Streptosporangiaceae; genus Nonomuraea; species Nonomuraea cavernae. The sequence continues at coordinate 85,407 of NZ_BMNH01000030.1, read as the reverse complement.
TGCTCGCCGCGTCGCTGCTCGCCAGGGGAGTGGTGGGACTCGTGACCGACGCCGGGGTGCGCGACATCGCCGCCCTGCGCGCGATGGGGTTCCCCGTCTGGGCGCGCGCCGTCTCGGCGCAGGGCACCGTCAAGGCCAGCCCCGGCTCCGTCAACGTGCCGGTGGTCTGCGGCGGCCGGCTGGTACGCCCTGGCGACGTCGTGGTCGCCGACGACGACGGGGTCATGTGCGTGCCCGCCCGATCGGCCGAGGACGTGCTGGAACGGTCACGGGCCCGGATCGCCGCCGAGGAGGACAAGCGGGCGGCGCTGAGCTCCGGAGTGCTCGGCCTCGACATGTACGGCCTGCGCGAGGTGCTCACCCGGCTGGGCGTCACCTACGTGGACGACCTGCCCGAGGAAGGCTCGTGAAGCCGCGCGTCGCCCCGCTCCGGCTCGATGAGGCCGGCTCCCCGGCGTCCCGGCGGCTTGGCGCCCGCGCGCGCGTCACCGGCTTCGACCTCGCGTGGACCAGGCGTCCGGCGTGAACACCGTCGAAGAGATCGAGGACGCGGGGATCCGGTGCGCGCTGATGCGCGGCGGCACCTCGAAGGGGGCCTACTTCCTGGCCGAGGACCTGCCCGCCGAGCCGGACCGGCGCGACGACCTGTTGCTGCGGCTGATGGGCTCGCCCGACGCCCGGCAGATCGACGGCATCGGCGGCGGCCACCCGCTGACGAGCAAGGTCGCGGTGGTGTCGCGCTCGGCGGACCCGGAGGCCGACGTCGACTACCTGTTCCTGCAGGTGCAGGTCACCGAGGCCGGTGTCTCGGCGCGGCAGACCTGCGGCAACATCCTGGCCGGCGTCGCGCCGTTCGCCATCGAGCGCGGACTGGTGCCGCCGGCCGGCGACACCACCCGGGTGCGCATCCGCATCGTCAACGGCGGCGGTGTGGCGACCGCCACCGTGGACACCCACGGCGGCCGGGTGAGGTACGCGGGCGGCACGCGCATCTCGGGGGTGCCGTTCCCGGCCGCGCCGGTGACCCTGGACTTCACCGGCACGGAGGGCGCCACCTGCGGCAGCCTGCTGCCCACCGGCTCGGTTCGCGACGAGATCGCCGGCGTGGAGACGACCTGCGTCGACAACGGCATGCCCGTGGTGCTGATCGCCGCCCGGGCGCTCGGCGTGACGGGGTACGAGTCTCCCGCCGAGTTGGAGGGCGACGAGACGCTCAAGGCGAAGGTCGAGGAGATCCGGCTGCGGGCCGGTGCGCTCATGGGGCTGGGCGACGTGCGCGCGACCACCGTGCCCAAGATGACCCTGGTGGCCGCGCCCCGCGACGGGGGCACGCTCTCGACCCGGACCTTCATCCCGCACCGGGTGCACACCTCCATCGGCGTCCTGGGCGCGATCTCCGTCGCCACCGCCGTCCTCATCGAGGGCTCGGTCGCCTCCGAGGTCGCCTCCGAGGTCGCCTCCGAGGTCGCCTCCGAGGTCGCCTCCGAGGTCGCCTCCGAGGGGGCCGCAGAGGTGACTCGCGAGGCGGCCGGCGGTGCCGGGAGCGAGGGCGGTGCGGCCGTGACCACGGCACCGGGAGGCACCCTGCGGATCGAGCATCCGACCGGTTTCTTCGACACCGCGATCGAGGTGTCGGGCAGCGGGGCGGACCTGCGCGTCCGCCGTTCGGGAGTGGTGCGGACCGCGCGCAAGCTCTTCGACGGCCGGGTCTGGCCGCGCGAGCGCTGAATCCCGGCCGTTCATCCGAAATGCGGTCCTGTAGTGCCGTCCTGGAGTGCCGTCCCAATGCCGTTCATCCGAAGTGCCGTTCACCTGAAGTTCTGAGAACCCAGGCGCCGCGAGCCATCTCGTCAGAGCGCCACCAGCAGACCAGCAGACCAGCAGACCAAGAGGAGATCCGATGCGGCCGGCAGCGTTCCGTGACATCGCCCATGTGGGCTCGGTCGAGCTTTTCACCTCGGTGCCGGAGGAGACGCGTGACTTCTTCGTCGACCTGATGGCGATGAAGGAGGTCCACCGGGAGGGCGACTCGATCTACGTGCACGCGTGGGACGACTACGAGCGCCACACCGTGAAGATCACCGGCCGGGACCGGGCCGGAGTGGGCCGGACGTTCCTGCGGGCGGCGAGTCCGGAGGCGCTGCGGCGCCGGGTCGCGGCCATCGAGGAGGCCGGGCTCGGCACGGGATGGAGTGAGGCGGAGTTCGGCCTCGGGCCCGCCTACCTCTTCGCCGACCCCGACGGCCACGAGATGGGCCTGTACTACGAGACGGAGAGGTACGTCGCGACCGAGGAGCATCGGCCGTCGCTGAAGAACCAGGCCTCGGCCTTCCCCGGCAGAGGGGCCAACGTCCGGCGCCTCGACCATGTGAACTTCCTCGCCTCGGACGTGCCGGCCGCCTCCGCCTTCATGTCCGGCACGCTGGGCGCCCGGGCCACCGAGCAGATCGTCACCGACGAGGGCGAGACGGCCGCCATCTGGTATTCGGTCTCCGACAAGTCCTACGACCTCGTCTACACCTCCGACTGGCTCGGCGCGCGGGGACGGCTGCACCATGTGGCGTTGGCGACCGACACCCGCGAGGACATCCTGCGGGCCGCCGACGTGTTCCTGGAGGCGGGCGTCCACATCGAGACCGGCCCCCACAAGCACGCCATCCAGCAGACGTTCTTCCTCTACGTCTGGGAGCCCGGCGGCAACCGCATCGAACTGTGCAACGCCGGCGCCCGGCTGATCCTGGCCCCCGACTGGGAGGTCATCACCTGGACGCAGGCGGAGCGCGCCAAGGGCCAGGCCTGGGGGCTGAAGACCATCGAGTCGTTCCACACGCACGGAACCCCGGTGATCGACTGACGCCCACGCGCCGCCCGCCCGCCCGCACCCCCGGCGGCACGCGGGCGGGGGGTGCGGGCGTGGAGATCATGGTGTCATTCTCGGCACCTATACTGTTGACACCTTCAGTCGCCGCCCAGCGGCGACCGACACGGGAGGGAAGGTCATGGGAGCGGGCGATCCCCAGGATCTGGTCGTGGTGAAGATTCGCCGCGCGGTGCTGGACGGGCACTTCGCCCCGGGGCAACGTCTCGTCGAATCCGAGCTGTGCGATCTCTACCAGGTCAGCCGGTCCACCGTGCGGCAGGCGCTGCGTGAGCTCGTCGCCGACGGCCTCATCGAGGTGCAGCGCAACAAGGGCGCGCGGGTCCGCACGATCTCGACCGCCGAAGCGGTGGAGATCACCGAGGTGCGGATGGTGCTTGAGGGCCTGCTGGCGGCGAAGGCGGCGGAGCGGGTCACGCCCGCGCAGGCCGAGAGGCTGCTCGGCATCAAGGACGCGATGCGCGAGCGGGTGGCGGCGCACGACCCGCTGGCCTACTCCGATCTCAACGCCTCGCTGCACGCCCTCATCCAGGAGATCGCCGGGCAGGTGACCGCCCGCACCATCCTGGTCCGGCTCCAGGCCCAGCTCGTCCGCCACCAGTTCCGGCTGTCGCTGCAGCCGGGGCGGTCCACCGTCTCCCTCGGCCAGCACGAGAAGATCGTCGACGCCATCGTCGCCCGCGACCCGGCCGGCGCGGAGGCCGCGATGCGTGCGCACCTGCGCGACGTGATCACCCAGATCTCGCAGTCCACGACGCCCCTCGCCGGGGCGGCGGTGCCGGTCACGTCCTGATCGATCGGGCCATCCCCGACGCGTCATCCCAGTCAGTGGCAGGCCACGGCGTTCGCGCCGTCGGCCGGCTCTGACGTGCCCGGATGCCCTCCCGAGTGTGGCGACAAGTTTGGCGCCTCTCTTGGTTCATAAATCGTTGACAATCGCGTACATAATCAATAGCGTCACCGACGAGCGGTGTCATCAGGTGAGGACAGCCATCGGCCGGCTGCCGTCTCGCGACTGCTCCGCGCGGACACCGAAAGGGCGCCGCCGTGCACATCCCGACGTCCGGCCTGCTCTCCGCTGAGGACCGGCAGCGCGACCGGCGTCCGTCCCGCGCCGCTAGGAGGGCGGAGGACGGCACGCCGACCCCCCGCCGGGCCTCGTCCGATCGAGCCCCGACGTCATCTCACCCCCCAGACCGAAGCCCTGGAGAAGCACCGTGACCACAATTCGCGCGGCTCTGGCCGCCGCCGCCGTTCTCCTGCTCGCCGCGTGCGGGAGCGGGCAGAGTCCTTCCTCCGACGCCGGTGACCCGGCCTCGGCCGGTGTCACCCCGGTGAAGGTCAGCGTCATCCCCATCATCGACGTCGCGCCGATCTACCTCGGCGACCAGCAGGGATTCTTCGCCGAGGAGGGGCTGAAGCTGGAGCTGGTGTCCGCCCAGGGCGGCGCCGCGATCGTCCCCGCGGTCGTCAGCGGTCAGGTGGACTTCGGGTTCAGCAACTTCACGTCGCTGATCATCGCCAGGTCCAAGGGCCTGCCCCTCAAGGTCGTCGCGCCCGGAGCCGCCTCGACGGGCGTCCAGGACAAGGACTTCGGCGGGGTGGTCGTCAAGGCCGGCAGCCCGCTGAAGTCGGCCAAGGACCTCGCCGGCAAGCGCGTCGCGGTCAACACGCTGAACAACATCAACGACACCACGGTCCGGGCCGCCATCCGGGCCGCCGGCGGCGACCCGAAGAACGTCAACTTCACCGAGCTGGCCTTCCCGGACATGCTCGCCGCCCTGGACAAGGGCAACGTCGACGCGGTCCAGGTCGTCGAGCCCTTCCTCGCGACCGCCAAGAAGAACGGTGACCGCGTCATCGCGTCCAACTACGTGGACACCGCCCCCGGCCTGACCATCGCCGGCTACTTCACCTCCGAGCAGACCGCCACCTCCAAGCCCGACCTGGTGAAGCGCTTCTCCGCCGCGATGCTGAAGTCGCTGAAGTACGCCACGGACAATCCGGACGCGGTGCGCAAGGTCCTGCTGACCTACACGAAGATCGACCCGGCGCTGACCGACTCGCTCACGCTCCCGACGTACCCGTCGGAGATCAACACCAAGTCGCTGGAGACCCTGTCGTCGCTCGCGGTGCAGGACGGTCTGATCGAGAGCGCTCCCGACCTCAGCGGGCTCCTTCCGTGACGGCGGCGGTGACGGCGGGCGCACCGCGACGGGGCCAGGGCGGACGCCGTCACCGCGCTCTGCCCGCCTGGCTCCTCGGTCTGATCGGCCTGGCCGGGCTGGTGGCCGTGGTGGAGCTGGCGCCGAGGGCCGGGCTGGTGGACGCGCGCTACCTGCCGCCGTTCAGCCAGATGGTCTCGGCGCTGGCGGAGCAGGCCGCGACGGCCGAGTTCTGGCAGGCGCTGCTGGAGACGCTGCGCGGCTGGGCGATCGGCCTGTCGATCGCCATGGTCGCGGGCGTGGCGCTGGGCATCCTGATCGGCGGCATCCCGCTGGTGCGGGCCGCGCTGAACTCCACGATCGAGTTCCTGCGCCCGATCCCGTCGGTGGCGCTGATCCCGCTGGCCGTGCTGCTGTTCGGCACGGACATGCGCTCGACGCTGCTGCTGGTGGTGTACGCCTCCTTCTGGCAGGTGCTGGTCCAGGTGCTGTACGGCGTGCGGGACGTGGATCCGGTCGCCCGGGAGACCGCGCGCTCCTATCGGTTCCGTCCGCTGACCCAGGTGCGCACCGTGATCTGGCCGACCGCGCTGCCGTACGTGATGACCGGGTTCCGGCTGGGCGCGGCGGTGGCGTTGATCCTGGAGATCACCGGCGAGCTGATCATCGGGTCGCCCGGGCTCGGCAAGCAGATCGCGGTGGCGCAGACCTCGGGCGCGGTGGCCTCGATGTACGCGCTGGTCATCGTGGTCGGTCTGATAGGTGTGGTCGTCAACGTGATCGCGCGCGCCACCGAGCGCCGGGCACTGCGTTGGCACCCTTCGATCCGTAGGGAAGTGTCCTCGTGAGCGCGATGGATGCGGGCCGGAAGATCCTGCTGCTGCTGGCCGTGCCGGTGCTGCTGATCGCGGCCTGGTGGGCGGCGACGGCGGGCAGCACGAACTTCTTCTGGCCGCCGCTGGCCCAGATCGCCGGCACGTTCGGCGAGACCTGGTTCACCGGGCGGTTCACCGCCGACGTGCTGCCCAGCCTGGCCCGGCTGCTGGTGGGTTACCTGGCGGCCGTGGTGCTGGGCGTGGGCCTGGGCACCGCGATCGGTTCGTCGCGCACGCTGCGCGGCCTGCTGGAGCCGGTGCTGGAGTTCTTCCGGGCGATCCCGTCGCCGGTGCTGGTGCCGATCCTCATGCTGTTCGCCGGCATCGGGAACGAGATGAAGGTGCTGGTGATCGTCTCCGGGTGCGTCTGGCCGGTGCTGCTGAACACGGTCGAGGGCGTGCGCGCGCTCGACGAGGTGCTGCGCGACACCGCCCGCTGTTACCGGCTGCGCCGCCGCTCGCGGCTCATCCACCTGGTGCTGCGTGGCGCCAGCCCGCAGATCGCGGCCGGCGCCCGGCAGGCGCTGTCCATCGGGATCATTCTGATGGTGATCAGCGAGATGTTCGCCGCGAGCAACGGCGTGGGCTTCACCATCATCCAGTTCCAGCGCAGCTTCGCGATCCCGCAGATGTGGACCGGGATCATCATGCTCGGCCTGATCGGCATCGTGCTGTCGCTGATCTTCCGGGTGGTGGAGGCCCGGCTGCTGAGCTGGTACACCGGACTGCGCATGTCACAGCGAGAGGGCTGAGATGACCACCACCCCCATCGGCGCCGCCGCGCGCCCGGAGACCGCCACCGCGATGCTGGACGTCCGCGGCCTGAAGAAGGTCTACGAGGGCCGGGGCCGCACCGTCGAGGCGGTCCGCGACCTGACGTTCACCGTCGGCTCCGGCGAGCTCGTCTGCATCGTCGGCCCCTCCGGCGCCGGCAAGACCACCCTGCTGCGGTGCATCGCCGGGCTGCTCGACTGCACCTCCGGCGAGGTGGTCCTGGAAGGCGAGAAGGTGACCGGCCCGCCCCCGGGCATGGCCGTGGTCTTCCAGGAGTACGGCCGCAGCCTGTTCCCCTGGATGACCGTGCGGCAGAACGTCGAGCTGCCGCTGAAGGAGAAGAAGGTTCCCAAGGCCGAACGCCGGCGGCTGGTCCAGGAGGCGCTGGAGGCCGTCGGGCTGTCCGAGGCCCAGGACGCGCACCCCTTCCAGCTGTCCGGAGGCATGCAGCAGCGGGTGGCCATCGCCCGCGCCGTCGCCTACGAGCCGCACCTGCTGCTCATGGACGAGCCGTTCGCCGCCGTCGACGCCCAGACCCGGGCCGATCTCGAGGACCTGGTCAGGTCCCTGTGGAAGCGCCTCGGCGTCACCGTGCTGTTCGTCACCCACGACATCGACGAGGCCGTCTACCTCGGCCGGCGCGTCATCGTCCTGTCCAGCTCGCCGACGGTCGTGCTCGAAGAGGTCACCGTCGACCTGCCGGACGAGCGTGACCAGCTCACCACCCGCTCGCTGCCACGCTTCGCCGAGCTGCGCGGGCACGTCTACGAGCTGGTCCAGCAGGCCAAGAGCGGCCACCGCCCGGCCTCCTGAGCGCGCCGCCCGCCGGGCGCCCGCCGCACCCGCGGGCGCGCGCCAGGGCTCATCGGCCGAAAGTACGCCTGGTCGGGTGGACGATCGGCCGGTTCGGATCGGGCCGTTCTCCTGATGAGCCGCGTCGCCTCGATCGCCATGATCGGGGCATGAGCGACGAGAGCATGACAGGACATCTCCCGTTCCCCCGGCCGCCGCGAAGCGACCGCCCGGCAGACGACCGGAACCGAGCGAGGGTCTCCCCGGCCGGTTCCTCCACGCGGGCGGGGTGGCTCGTGCCCGCCGCGCTGATCCTGCTCAGCGCCGTTCCCATGGTCGCGGGCGCCGTACGCCTCAACGAACTGGCCGGTGGTGCGGCGATCACGCCGGAGAACGCACGGTTCTTCGCGGCCCCCCTGCCCGTGGTGGCGCACATTCTGTGCGTCAGCCTCTACTGCGTTCTGGGGGCCTTCCAGTTCGCCGCGGGTTTCCGCCGGCGCAGGCCCGGCTGGCACCGTGCCGCCGGGCGGCTCCTGATCCCGAGCGGACTGGGCGCGGCGCTCACGGGGCTCTGGATGACCCTGTTCTATCTCAGCCCTCCCGGCGACGGTGATCTCCTCGCCGGCCTCCGGCTCGTGTTCGGCACGGCCATGGTCGTGGTCATCCTCCTCGGTCTCGCCGCGATCCGGCGGCGGGACATCGCCCGGCACCGCGCATGGATGATCCGCGGGTACGCGATCGGGCAGGGGGCGGGCACACAGGCGCTGACTCTTGCGCTGTGGTTCCTGATCGCCGGCCCCCCCGGAGAGCTTTCCAGGGCGCTGCTCGTGGGCGCCGGGTGGGTGATCAACCTCGTGGTGGCCGAGTGGGTCATCCGTAGGCGGCCACGCACATCGACTCATCCGAGGCTCCGTTCCACTCGGGACACCAGGTGGGGTCAGCCCATCGGCGAGGATCGCACCTTCTGATCGGCTCATGCTTCTCCTCCCTCTCCAGATCAGGCGTTCGTGATCCGATACCCCACGCCGGGCGTGGTGGTGATGGCCGGCGGCTCACCGAGTTTGCGGCGCAGCCGACCGATGGTGACCGTGACGGTGTTGGTCAGAGGGTTCGCGTACTCGTCCCACACCTGTTCGAGCAGGTCCTCGGCGCTGAGGAAGGCGGGGGCGGCGCGCATGAGCGCTTCGAGCAGGGCGAACTCCTTGACCGACAGGTCCAGGTGACGGCCGTCACGGGTGGCGGTGCGGCATGCGGCAGCGGCTCGGCATCGCGGCCGCGCTGCTCGGGGACCCGCCGGTGCTCATGCTGGACGAGCCGGTCAACGGCCTGGACCCCGAGGGCATCGTGTGGATGCGCGGTCTCCTGCGGTCGCTGGCCGGGGAGGGGCGGGCCCTGCTGGTGTCCAGCCATCTGATGAGCGAAGTGGAGGACACCGCCGACCATCTCGTGGTGGTGGGCAGGGGCCGCGTCATCGCCGACACCAGCGTGGCCGACCTCATCGCGGCCGCCTCCCGTGGCCGGGTCACCCTGCGCACGCCGGCGCGCTCCGCGGCGATGTCGGCGCTGGGTCAGGCCGGCGCCACGCCGGCCGTCACCGATCGCGACACTCTCGTCGTCTCCGGGCTGCCGGCCGAGCGGATCGTGGCCGTCCTCAACGCGAACGCGGTGCCGTTCTCCGAAGTGGCGGCGCATCGGGTGACGCTGGAGCAGGCCTACCTGGACCTCACCGGCGACGCGGTCGAATACCGGGGAGCGGCCCGATGAGCGCCATCGCACAGCGCTCCGAGCCGCGGACCGGGCGCGGGGACTTCGGGCGGCTGCTGCGCGCCGAGTGGACCAAGTTCAGGACGGTACGCGGCTGGGTGGTCACCATCACGGCGGCGGCGCTGGTCACCGTGTCGCTCGGGCTGCTGTCCGCGTCCGGTGAGCACTCCTCGTGCGGCGCCGGGCCGGTCGAGACCGCCTGCGCGCCGCCTCCTGTCGGGCCGGGCGGCGAAGCGGTGGACGACTCCTTCTTCTTCGTGCACCGGTCATTGGCCGGCGACGGCGGCATCACCGCCCGCCTCACCTCCCTGACCGGCGTGATCCGCAAGCCCGACGTCATCCCGGGGCAACGGAACACGGTCGCCGGGGTCGTGCCGTGGGCGAAGGCCGGAATCATGATCAAGGAAAGCACCAGGCGGGGCTCACCGTACGCGGCGGTCATGATGACCGGCGAGCACGGGGTGCGGATGCAGCACGACTTCACCCACGACGTGGCCGGCCGGCCGGGCGGCGTCTCCAGGCAGTCGGCGCGCTGGCTGCGGCTGACCCGCTCCGGTGACACCCTCACGGGATACGAGTCCGCCGACGGCGCGAACTGGACCCGCATCGGCACCTCATCCCTGGCCGGGCTCCCCGCGACCGTCCAGGTCGGGCTGTTCGCGGCCTCCCCGGGCGACCTGACGGTCACGCAAGGGGATCTCGGCGGGTCCACCGCGGCGGTCCGCTTCACCGAGGCCACCGGCGAGTTCGACCAGGTCAAGCTGGACGGCGAGGTGTCCGGTGCCTGGCGCGAGGACGACATCCGCGGCGGCCCTCTCAAACCTGACGGGTCGGTGCACCACCCGGGCCGTGCCGCCCGGTCCGGCGACACCTTCTCCGTCACCGGCGTCGGCGACATCGCGCCGGTCATCGAGGGCCCGTTCGCCGAACGCCCCCTCGGCGGCGCGCCGGCCGGGCTGATCCTGGTGATCGTGGTGGCGGTCCTGTTCATCACGGCCGAGTACCGGCACGGCCTGATCCGGGTCACCCTGCTGGCGGGCCCGTGCCGCGGCCGGACGCTGGCGGCCAAGGCCCTGGCGCTCGGCCTGGTCACCTTCGCCGCCGCCCTGCCCGCCGTCGCGATCACGTTCCTGGTCGGCGGGCGGATCCTGCGAGCCAACGGCAACGTCATCCTCCCGGTGCCGGTGCTCACCCAGGTGCGCGTCGTGGCCGGCATGGCGGCGGTCTTCGCACTGGTCGCCGTGCTCGCCCTCGCCCTCGGCGCGCTGCTGCGGCGCGGCGTCGCGGCGGTCATCACCGCCGTCGCGGTGATCGTGGTGCCGCTCGTCCTCGCGACCACCTCGATCCTGCCTGACAGCGCCGCGCGATGGCTGCTGCGCGTCACACCGGCGGCCGGCTTCGCCGTCCAGCAGAGCATCCCCGAGTACGCGCACGTGCTCAGCCACTACGCGCCCACCGCCGGCTTCTACCCACTGCCGCCGTGGGGCGGCCTCGCCGTGCTGGCCGGATATGCCGCGCTCGCCCTCGGCCTGGCCGTTTTCCGGCTCCGCCGGAGGGACGCATGAGCCGCCCGCACGTCCGCTGGAGTCGCGGGAGGGACGCATGAGACATCACCACCTGTACGACTGCCGGCGTCGCTGGAGGAGCGTATGAGAAAGCACCTGCATGCGGAGTGGACGAAACTCCGCACCCTGAGGGACACCGGCCGGCTGCTGCTCACGATCGTGGTGCTGACCGTCGCCGTGAGCGTCGCGGCCTCCGCCGTCGTGTCCTGTGCCCCGGACGGCTGCGGCTACGACCCCGCCAGGATCAGCCTCTTCGGGGTCCAGGTGAGCCAGGCGGCCGTCGCCGTCCTCGCCGTCCTGGCGATCAGCGGTGAATACGGCACCGGCATGATCCGCGTCACCCTGACGGCCATGCCGCACCGGATCGGTGTGCTGGCCGCCAAGGCGATCCTCGTGGCCGGGCTGACCCTGACCGCCGGGAGCGTCGCCGTGCTCGTCTCTCTGCCGGTCGCGCGGCGCGTCCTGCTCGACAACGGCTTCGCCGCCGAGACGCTCAATCTGACCAGCGGCCCCATGCTGCGCGCCGCCGTCGGCTCGGTGCTCTACCTGGTGCTGATCGCCCTGTTCAGCCTGGGGGTCGCCACCGCCGTACGGGACTCCGCGACCGCCATCGGGGTCGTGCTCGGTCTGCTCTACCTCTTTCCCGCCCTCCTCTTGGTGATCACCGACGAGGACTGGCAGCGGATCGTGTGGCAGATCTCCCCGACGAACGCCGGGCTCGCCGTCCAGGCCACCACCGACCTCGCCGGCCTGCCCCTCAGCCCCTGGGCGGGCCTGGGCGTGCCGGCGGCCTGGGCCGTCGCGGCGCTGCTGGGCGGCGGGCTGCTGCTACGGGTGCGCGACGCCTAGCACCGGGGTCCGGGCGGCAGCCCGGCTGGCGCCAGGGGATATCGCCTTCTTGACCAGGTCGTGGGGATCGCCTGACCCGGCTCGGACCTAGCCTTGGAGTGGAAGGGATAGGCCGATGATCATCAATATCGTGCTCGGGCTGATCGCCCTCCTCCTCATCTGGACGGCGCTCAGCGGCATCCGAATCGTCAACCAGGTCGAGCGCGGCGTGGTCTTCCGCCTCGGGCAGGCCCAGCGGAAGATCCGCCAGCCAGGTCTCAACCTGATCATTCCGGGTGTGGACCGGATGAAGAAGGTGAACGTACAGATCGTCACGATGCCGGTGCCCGTGCAGGAGGGCATCACCCGTGACAACGTCTCGGTCCAGGTCGACGCCGTCGCCTACTTCCGCGTGCAGGATCCGCTGCGCGCGGCCGTCCAGGTGCAGAACTACCTGTTCGCCGTGGAGCAGGTGGCGCAGACGTCGCTCCGGTCCATCATCGGCAAGAGCGAGCTGGACGACCTGCTGTCCAACCGCGAGGAGCTGAACAGGGGACTGGCGCTGATGATCGACAGCCCGGCGCTCGGCTGGGGCATCCACATCGACCGGGTGGAGATCAAGGACGTTCATCTGCCGGAGTCCATGAAGCGCTCGGTGGCCAGGCAGGCCGAGGCGGAGCGGGAACGGCGGGCCCGCGTGATCACCGCCGAGGGTGAGTTCCAGGCGTCCCGGAAGCTGGCCGACGCCTCGGCGATCATGTCCGAGACGCCGGGCGCGCTCCAGCTGCGGCTGCTGCAGACCGTGGTGGAGGTCGCGGCGGAGAAGTCGTCCACGCTGGTCATGCCGCTGCCGGTGGAGCTGCTGCGCTTCTTCGACCGCAGCGCGCGCACCGGCGAGCAGGGCGAAACCGCCGAACCCGCCGAACCCGCCGCCGCGCGGTCACCGGCGGGGGAGGCGCGAGAGCTCCCGGATCCGGCCACGCCCGAGCTGACACCCGCCGACGAGATCGTGCGCAGGACCTTCGCCTACCACGCGGGCGAGGAGACCGACCGGCGGTAGCCCGGCTCGCGGCGTGCCGCCCGTTGACACCGGCGGCCGGTGGATCGGCGCTCGTATGCCTGCCGGAGGTGTCAGCGGCCGGTGGACCGGCGCGTGCCTGCCGGTCGGTGGCGTCAGCGGCGCCGGTCGCCGCTGCGGCCGCGACCCTGGTCGCTGGTCAGCGTCTCCAGCAGCGGGCCGAGGCGATACTGCACCGGGGTCGTCAGGGCGATCTCGGTGGTCGAGCGGACGACGCCGCGGATGGTCAGGACCTCCTGGATCAGCGACTGGAGCTCGGCGTGGCTGCGGCAGGCGACCCGGGCCATCACGTCGCTGGTGCCGGTGGTGGTGCAGACCTCCAGCACGTGGCTGAGGCGGCCGAGCCCGTCGGTGACCTCCTGCAGCGCGCCCTGCGCGAGCTGCAGGTGCAGGAACGCGGTCACCGGCAGGCCGAGGCGTTCGAGATCGACGCGGGCGCTGAAGCCCGCCAGGATGCCCGACTCGGCGAGCCGCTGGTAGCGGGCCTGGACGGTGTTGCGGGCGACCCCCAGTTTGGCCGCCAGTTCGCTGGTGCCGGCGCGGGGGTCGTGGGACAGCGCGATCAGGAGCTCCGCGTCGAGCCGGTCGATGCTGGTCACCGTGATCACCTGTCGTCGGTTGCCGGGGCTATGGGCTGAGCAAGAAGCTCAAGATTATCGCAGAGTGTTGACAATCTGACCATCTGGGTCCGGATCAGCGGACATCGGCGTCAGCTCCGATGAACCCTCAAGCCGCCCCCGTCCCGCGACGGGGCGATGACGGACGTCGCCGACGACCACGCGGGCGGCCGGGCGGACGGGCCGGACCATCCCGGGATCGGGCCATAGACGGTGCCGCTATTCATGCCTATGATGCGCAAGAGATGCACCAAGGGATCGGCCTTGTTGTGAGGTCGCGCGTGCTCTCATCCGAACGGAGACCCCCATGCCAGATCGTGGAGCGATCGAGAACGTCCTCAACCGGTACTCCCTGGCGTACGACGAGAACGACATGGACGACATGGCCGACTGCTTCGCCGAGGACGCGGTCCTCACCATGAGCATCCAGGGCGGCTCCCTGATCGGCCCCTTCGAGGGACGCGCGGCCATCGTGAAGCTGATGGCGGACTCGCTCGCCTCGCAGAACGACCAGCGCCGTCACCTGGGCACCAACCTGATCGTGCGCGGCGGCGATGAGGACTCGGCCCAGGCCGTCTCGTACCTCACCCTCATCGCGATCCAGGACGACACCCTCAAGGTGCTCTCCACGGGGCGTTACGAGGACGAACTGGTCCGCCAGGACGGTACATGGCGCCTGAGCAAGCGGCACATCGCCCTCGACCTTCCGTACTGACAGAGCAGGACAGGTAGCGACATGAATCAGGGACTCATCCCCGCGAAGTGGGCCGCGCTGACCCCCGGCAGGCAGGCGGTCTACGACGCGCCCAACGACCGCCGGCTCTCCTGGCGCGAATTCGACGCCTTGGTGCGCAGGCTGGCCAACGGGCTCCGCGGCCTCGGCCTGCGGCCGGGGGACCGGGTCGCGATGTTGTCACGCAACTGCGCCGAATATCAGGCGCTCTACTACGCCGCCGGCCGTGCCGGGCTGGTGACCCAGCCGCTCAACTGGCGGTTGGCCGCCTCCGAGCTCGCGGCCATCGTGCGGGACGCGACCCCCCAGGTCGTGATCAGCGCTTCGGAGTGGTCGGACGTGATCGGTGAGCTGCAGCGGCAGGTCGACGTGCCACACTGGCTGGAGTTCGGCGACGACGGCGACGGCAGCCTCGACCGGCTGATCGGCTCGGCGTCGGACGACGAGCCGGAGTGGGCCTCCAAGATCGCCGACGACGACCCGTTCTTCATCCTCTACACGGGTGGGACGACGGGCAAGTCCAAGGGAGCGCTGCACACGCATCGCAGCGCCGCGGCCGGCATGCTCAACCAGACCGTCGCCGAGCGGATCGTTCCCTCGGACGTCTACATGCTGACCGGGCAGATGTACCACATCCCCATCGTCCTGGCGATGAACTACATGAAGCACGGCTGCCCGCTGGTCCTGGTGAACTTCGAGGCCAAGCAGGCCCTGGAGATCATCGAGGCGGAGCGCGTCTCGGCCTTCCTCGGCATCACCACGATGCTCAACTGGATGATGGCGGTCCCGGGCTTCAGCGGCTACGACATCTCCAGCCTGCGCAACATCCAGTACGGCGGCGGCCCCATGCCGTCCAGCATCGTGCGCCAGGCGCTGAACTCGTTCCCGTGCACCCTCATCCAGGGCTACGGCCAGACCGAGGGCACGACGATGTGCTTCCTGTCGCAGGAGGACCACGCCGCCGCCGTCGCGGGCGTCCACGAGGAGCGGCTGCGGTCCTGCGGACGCGAGGGCTTCGTGACCACCGTGCGCGTGGTGGACCCGCTCGGCAACGAGGTGCCCCGTGACGGCAGGACGCCGGGCCAGATCATCGTCCGGTCCGAGGCGAACATGGTCGGTTACTGGAACCAGCCCCAGCTGACCGCCCAGACGCTGCGGGACGGCTGGATGTGGACGGGCGACATCGCCACCTGGGACGAGGACCGCTACGTCTTCATCGTCGACCGGGCCAAGGACATGATCATCTCCGGTGGTGAGAACATCTTCAGTGTGCAGGTGGAAGAGGCCATCGCCCGTCACCCGGCCGTGCTCGAATGCGCCGTCATCGGGGTGCCGGACGAGGAGTGGGGCGAGTCGGTGAAGGCGGTGGTGGTGCTCAAGCCCGGCCAGCAGGCGACCGAGCACGACATCATCGAGGAGGCGCGCACGCACCTGGCCGGATACCAGAAGCCGCGTTCGGTGGACTTCGTCTCCGAGCTCCCCAAGGCGCCCACGGGCAAGATCCTCAAGCGCGATCTGCGTGCTCCGTACTGGGCGGACCAGGAAAGAAATGTCTGACAGCAGCCTCGGGACCCCGTCGCCGGAGCAGGTGAAGGCGCAGATCGGGCGGCGGTTCCCCGGCGGGACGTTCACCGTGGAGCCGTGGCGCGCCTGGCTGGTCGCGGACGTGGTCCTCGACGAGCCGGGCGACGAGGTGGCACACCCCCTCTTCGTCTGGCTCGCCGCGACCGGCGCCACCGGCCTGACCTGGGACGACCTGTTCGGCTGGTTCGGCGCCCGGGCGAGCGACGGGCCGATGTTCGGCGAGCACGAGACCACGGTGCACCGCCCGCTGAAAGTGGGCGGCGTCTACCAGGTCAGCGGCGAGATCACCTCGGCGGAGCGCAAGGTAGGACGCTCCGCCGGGCCGTTCGACGTGGTCGGCTACCAGCTGGAGCTGTACGACGAGGCCGACGGCGCGCACGTCGCCACCTGCTGGAACTCGATCGTCTTTCCCCGGAGGAGCTGATGGACGTCGTGGTGGGCGCCGAACTACCCGAGTGGCACGTGGCCTCGGTCAGCGCCGAGAAGATGAAGACGACGGCGGCGCTGCTGGCCGACCCCAACCCGATCCACTTCGACGCGGAGGCGGTCCGCGCGCTGGGCATGGGTGACCGGCCCGTCAACCAGGGGCCGCTCAACATGGGCTACGTCATGAACATGCTGGCGGCCTGGAGCGGCGGGCACGACCGGCTGCGCCGGCTCCGCGTCCGTTTCCTCGGCAACGTGTTCGCGGGTGACCAGCTGCGCGCCGGCGGCGTCGTGACCGCGGTCCGGGAGGAGAACGGCGACCGGCTGGCCGACTGCGAGGTCTTCCTCGCCGTCGTCGGCGGCGAACCGGTCCTGAAGGGGACGGCGACCGTCGCTCTGGCACCCGCTACCGAGGAGACACGTTGACACAACGGCCCGACCGGCTCACCTTCCAGCTCGCCTACGGCGACTGCGACGTCGTGGGCATCGCCTACTTCGGCATCTACTACCGCTGGATGGAGCGCGCCTACACCACGTGGCTGTACTCACAGGGCATCAGGAGCGGCGAGATGCAGGAGCAGCTGGGGATCCTCACCGTGGGCATCAGCTCCGGAGCCACCTACATCCAGGCGGTCAAGGTGTTCGACGAGCTGACCTGCCAGGTCGTCCTCGACCGGATCGGCGCCAGCTCGTACGTGGTCGGCTACGAGTTCACCCGGGACGACGAGCTGGTGACCCGGGGGCAGATGACGTACGCCTGCCGCGACCTCGACTGGAAGAAGGCCCCGGTCCCCGAGAAGCTGCGGGCCGTCCTGGAGTCGCTGCCCGCTCCCCGCTTCGACGTGCCGAAGGGCGGCTGACCGTGGCGGGCCGAAGACCACGCGTGACCGTGAACCTCTCCCGCCTGATCGACGCCCGGACGAGAGTCCGTCATCCCCCGGAAGCCGGCCTGGACGCGTGGCAGGCCGAGCTGCGCGACCTGCGGGACCGGGAGGCGATCCGGGACCTGGCGCTGCTCTACACCCGCGCGGTGGACGATCACGACATCGACGCGGTGGTCGGCATGTACACCGAGGACGGCGTCTTCGAACGTCGCGGCGTGAGCGCGGCCGGGCACGCGGCGGTCCGGGCGGCCTACGCGGAGGCGATGGGCCTCTACCGGCTGACCCTGCACACGCTCGACGCCCACGTCGTCGAGCTCACTCCCGGCCGGACGGCCGTGGGCTGGGCCGCCGGGCACGCGGAACTCGTGACCAGGAAGACCGCCGTCATGGCGGCCTACCGCTACGACGACGCCTACCGGTGCGCCGGCGACCGCTGGTTGTTCGCGCACCGGTCGATCACCTTCATGTACGCCGTGCCGATGGAGGAGATGAGCAGGGGCCTGACCGCGCCCGACCGGATGCGCTGGCCCGGAGCGCCGCCCGGACGAGCCGACTACCCCGAGTCACTGCCCACCTGGACGACCTACCGCGACTGAACCGGCGCCGGCCGCGGATCAAGCTGAGAGGACCGGTCGTGAGAGAGCTGCGCGGATCTGCGGCGCTGACCAGATGACACCGAGCCAGCGCGTGGAGAAGTACAAGCTGCGTGCCGAAGGTGTCACCGCGGACACCTGGGACCGGGAGGGCACCGAACATGTCACGTGAGATGCTGCGCTTCACCCTGACCGAGCCCGCCGCCGGGGTCCTTCTGATCACCATGGCCCGGCCGGAGAAGCTGAACGCCATGGACCAGACATGGTTCCACGAGCTGCGCGAGCTCATGGAGGGGCTGGGCCACGGCGACGGGGTGCGCGCGGCGGTGCTCACCGGCGCCGGACGGGCGTTCTCCGCCGGCGGGGACATCGACATGTTCCATGACCTCGACGGCCAGGTGAGCAAGGTGCGGCCGCACCTGCGGCTGGTCTACGACGCCTTCCACTCGGTCGAGCGGTGCGCCGTGCCCGTCGTCGCCGCGGTCAACGGGCTCGCCTTCGGCGGGGGCACGGAGTTGGCCCTGGCGTGTGACATCGTGCTGGCCGGATCTTCCGCGCGGTTCGCGTTCAAGGAACCCACCGTGGGGCTGACACCCGGCTACGGCGTCGTCCGCGGCCCCCAGGTGATGGGCAGGCACTGGACCCGCTATCTGGCGCTGACCGGCCGCGCCATCGACGCCGACCGGGCCCGGAGCGCTGGGCTGGTGCAGGAGGTGCACCCCGACGAGTCGTTGCTCGACCAGGCCGTCGCGCTGGCCGCGGAGATCGCCGGCAATCCGCCGCTCGCCGTTCAGGTCGGCAAGGCGTTCATCAACCGCGACACGGGAGCCGGGTTCAACGAGTCCGTGGAGGCCACGGCCCTGTTGTTCGGGACCGGCGAACACCACGACGCGGTGGCCGCGTTCCGGGCGGAACGCGGCCGCTGACCGGTCAGGGCTGCCCGCCGTCGACCGGCAGGATCGCCCCCGTCGTGTAGCTCGACGCGTCGCTGGCGAGGTAGAGGGCGGCGCCGACGATCTCGTTCGGCTCCCCGCCGCGCCTGAGGGCGAACCGCTGCGCGCGGGCGTCGAACGTCTCGCGGTCCCACGACTTGCTGACGTCGGTGAAGAACGTGCCGGCCATGATGGCGTTGCATCGCACGCGGGGCCCGAAGGTGTGCGCGAAGCCCGCGGTGAGCGCGTTGAGGCCGGCCTTGGCCGCCGCGTAGGGCAGCAGTTCGGGGCGCGGCCGGGTGGAGGCTGCGCTGCTGATGTTGATGATCGAGCCGCCGGAGCCGCTCGCCATCCGCGAGCCGACGAGCGCCGTCAGCCGGAACGCCCCCTTGAGGTTGACTCCGATGACCTTGTCGAACAGGTTCTCGGTGACCTCGGTGACGTCGTCGTACCGGGGCGACATGCCGGCGTTGTTGACCAGGACGTCGACGTGGCCGAACTCCTCGTACGCCGCCTCGACGAGGCCGTCCAGCTCGTCCCAGTGCCCGACGTGCACGGCGTAGGGCAGGGCGCGGCGGCCGGTGCTCTCGGATATCTCCCGCGCGTACGCGGCGCAGCTCGCGCCGTCGCGGCTGGCGATCACGACGTCCGCTCCCGCGGCGGCGAACCCGGCCACCATGGCGCGGCCCAGCCCTCTGCTGCCTCCGGTGACCAGGGCGACCTTGCCGGAGAGGTCGAACGAGGGGGTCTCGGGTCCCATGGGCGTGGCTCCTTCTGCGGGGGGCTGGGGGGTGCCCGACGTGGGCGTACGGGCTTTCAGCCTAGTCTATTTATCGCTATGGTTAGCATAAATAGCCCCTGCTGATCGAGTGAGTGATCCGATGAACGCTGCAGACCACGGCCTGTTCGAGCTTCCGGCGCGGTACCGATCCTTGCGCGACGAGGCGAGACGGCTGGCCGACTCGGTGGCCGATCGGGCCGCGGTCGCCGACGAGGCCGACCACGTCGACCCCGTGATGCGGAAGGCGCTGGCCGCCAGCGGCCTGGTGGAGACCGTGGTGGCGCGGGAGTTCGGCGGCCGTTTCGACCAGGTCGACTCCCTGGCGGTGACCGTGGTGCGCGAGGCCCTCGCCGGCGTGAGCGGGCACCTGGACTCGCTCTACGCGATGCAGGGCATCGGCGGCTACGCGCTGTGGGCGGCCGGAGACGACCAGCTGCGCGCGCGGTGGCTGCCCAGGATGGCGAAGTGTGAGGCGATCGGCGCCCTGGCGCTGACCGAACCCCGGGCGGGCTCCGACCTCAAGTCGATCAGCACGACGATCGTCCGCGACGGCGGCGAGCTCGTGGTCAACGGGCACAAGTCGTTCATCACCAACGCCGGCGACGCCGACTTCTACTGCGTGTTCGGCCGGGAGGGCGACGGCTACTCCATGGTGCTCGTCCCCGCCGACGCCCCGGGTGTCGTCGTCGACCATCCGCACCAGATCATCGCTCCGCACGTGCTCGGCGACGTGGTGCTCGACGACGTGCGGGTGCCGGCCGATCATCGGATCGGCGAGCCGGGCAAGGCGTTCACGATCGCGCTGGCCACGCTCGCCACGTTCCGGGTCTCCGTGGCCGGCGCGGCGGTCGGCCTCGCCCAGGCCGCGCTGGACGAGGCGGTGCGGCACACGACCGGCCGGGAGCAGTTCGGCGTGCCCCTGGCCAGGCTCGGCCCGGTCCCCAATGCGCTGGCCCTGTCCTGGGTGGAGATCGAGATGGCGCGCTCACTGACCTACCGCGCGGCGGCGGCCTCCGCCCGCGACCCGCTGGCCAACCTGCACCTGTCCTCCATGGCGAAGGTCGGTGCGACGGAGATCGCCGGCCGGGTGGCCGACCGCTGCGTCCAGGTCATGGGCAGGTTCGGGCTGGTCCGCGGCAGCGTGATCGAGCGGCTTTACCGCGAGGCCAGGCCGATGCGGGTCTACGAGGGGGCCACCGAGGTCGTGCTCGACTCCCTGGCCAAGCAGCTGGTCAAGCCGTACCTGCGAAAGGACGCCTGATGATCATCGATGCGCACTGCCACGTGTGGCCCGACCACATCGCGGCGAAGGTGCTGGCCGACCGCCCCGCCGGTCTCGACGCGGTGCACGACGGCACCCTCGACGGCCTGCGCCGGACGATGGACAACGCCGGGATCGACCTGGCCATGTGCCTGGGCGTGGCGACCGTGGCCCGAACCGTCGAACGCACCAACGAGTTCATCGGGTCCATCGACCGCTCCAGGTTCATCCCGTTCGGCACGGTGCACCCCGACCTGAGCGTCGAGGAGAACCTGGCGTCGCTGAGCCGCCACGGCATCGGCGGAGTGAAGCTGCACCCGCTCTTCCAGGAGGTGTCGCTCGCCGATCCGCGCGTGGTCGAACTGCTGGCGGGCCTGGCCGAGGCGGGGATCGTCGTCATCACGCACGCGGGCGCGGGCAGCGACGAGGCGTCCAACGAGCGGGGGGCGCCCCGCCACCTGCGTGCCCTGCTGGACGCCGTGCCCGGCCTGACGCTCATCGCCTGCCACTACGGCGGATACCACCGGCTGGACGAGGCCGAGGAACTGATCATCGGTTCGCGTGCCGTCCTGGAGACCTCCTGGCCGCCCCGCCTCGCCGACCTGGACCCCGACCGGCTCAGGGGCATCATCGCCGCCCACGGCGCCGGACGCATGGTGTACGGCTCCGACTGGCCCATGGCCGACCCCGCCGCGGAGATCGCGGCCATCCGGGCACTCGGTCTCGACCCCGAGGACGAGGCCGCGATCCTCGGCGGCACCCTCGCCGGCCTGCTCGGCATCGCGAAGGCCGGCTGAGCGTGGACGTGGTCGTCGTCGGCGCGTCCCTCGCGGGGGTCCGCACCGTCCAGGCGCTGCGCCGCAAAGGACTCGAAGGACGCGTCACCCTGGTGGGAAGCGAGCCTCACCTGCCCTACGACCGGCCTCCCCTGTCGAAGGCCTTCCTGCTCGGCGAGATCGACGACTCCTCCGTCGCCCTGCTCACCGCCGAGCAGGCCAAGGAACTGGAGGTCGAGCTGCGCCTGGGCGCGCCCGCGACGCGAGTCGACCGCGCCGGCCGGGCCGTCCAGCTGGAGGACGGCGGACGCCTGCCGTTCGACGTCCTGATCGCCGCCACGGGCGCCACGCCGCGGACCGTGCCGGACCGGCACCCGCCTCCCGGGGTGCACACGTTGCGCACCCTCGACGACGCCGTCGCCGTCCGGGACGCGCTCGCGGGCGGGCCCCGGGTGGCGGTCGTCGGCGGCGGCTTCATCGGAGCGGAGGTAGCCTGCGCCGCCAGGACTCTCGGGCTGGACGTGACCGTCGTCGACCCGGCGCCCACCCTGATGACCCGGGGGCTGGGACCGGTGCTCGGTGACGTGATGGCGGCGAGACACCGCTCCATGGGCGTCTCGCTGCGGACGGGCCGGAGCGTCTCGCGATGGCGCGGGAGCTCGCGGGTGGAGGCACTCCTCCTGGACGACGGGTCCGTCGTGGCGGCGGACCTGGTCGTGGTGGGCGTCGGCGCGAGCCCCGCCGTCGGCTGGCTCCACGGAAGCGGTCTGGACATCTCGGACGGCGTCGGTTGCGACGCCACGCTGCGCGCCACGGGAACGGACGACGTCTACGCGGTCGGCGACGTCGCCCGCTGGCACTCCACGAGATACGGGGGAGCCCTGCGGCTGGAGCACTGGACGAGCGCCGGAGAACAGGCCATGGCGGTGGCCGCCACGGTGACCGGGACGCCCACGGTGTTCGACTCGCTCCCTTACGTCTGGTCCGACCAGACGGGTGGCCGCCTTCAGATCTTCGGCCGCGTCCTGCCCGGCGACGAGGTCGTCTTCGTCTCGGGCGGCCCCGGCGAGGAGCGCTTCGCGGCGATCACGGGAGGTCAGGGCGCGCTGCACGCCGTGGTGGCGTTCAACGCCCTGCCCGACGCCATGCGCTACCGGAAGCTGCTCCTGCAGGGGGCCGAATGGGTCGCCGGTCGTGGAGTCGTCCAGTCGTAGTCCGTCAGCCCTGGACAAGCCGTCCCGGCTCCCTCTAGCGTGAGCCATGGTAATCATAGGCATGATTACCATGCATATTTCCAGGAGGATCGGATGCGTGGAATTCTGCTCGCCTCGTTAGGGCGAGGCATCCCCGTCACGCTGGCCATGGCCGGCCTGCTCGCCGTCACCGCCTGTGGCTCCGGCGGTGAAGCGGCAGTGAGCGCCGAAGGCGGACTGCCCGCGGAGATCAAGATCATGACGATCAAGGATCGGACGGGACCGGTGGCGTTCACCGGCCTGTCCACGATCAAGGGCATCGAGCTGGCGGTCGAACAGATCAACGCCGAGAAGTTCCTGGGGGAAACCAAGATCGTCCTTGAGTCCAAGGATCCGGCGGGCAAGGCGCAGACGGCGGCGAGCCAGATGACGGCCGCGATCCAGGACAAGAGCTATGCCGCCGTCTTCGGTCCGGTGGCGAGCGACCAGGCGGCGGCGACCTCGCCCCTGGCCGAGCGCGGGAAGATGCCCATCATCTACAGTCAGGCGGGCAGCGAGGGCGTGGTCATCGGCAAGTACACCTTCCGGGCCACCCCGCCGATGACGAGCTACTACCGCGTCATCGGGGACCACATCAAGTCCAAGAACGTCAAGACCCTCGGCGTCGTCTACAACACGACCCTGCCCACCCTCAAGGAGGTCGCCGAGAAGGTGCTGCCCGAGATGGGCGCCGAGCTCGGGTTCTCGGTCGTGTCGAGCGCCGCCGTGCAGATGACCACGCAGGACTTCGCCGCGCCGATCTCCAAGGTGGTCAAGGAGAAGCCGGACGCCATCGCGCTGCTGCTGGTCGGAGGGCAGAATCCCACGGCCATGCGGCAACTGCGGCAGGCCGGATTCGATGGGCTCGTGCTCGGCAACACCGCCGCCGGTGCCGGCAACCTCAAGCCCGCCGGTCAGGACGGCGCCGGAATGACGTGGCCGTCCGACTTCCACCCCGACCAGCCGGGTGAGTCGACCAAGAAGTTCGTCGACCTCTACCAGGCCAAGTTCAACGAGCGGCCGCTGAACTACGCGGCCGAGGGCTACGACTCGGCCTGGTGGCTGGCCCGGGCCGTCAAGCAGGCCGGAGGCGCCTCGCGTGACGACATCCAGCGCGGCCTGGACGTCGTAGCGGCCGAAGGGTTCGAGGGGGCGATGGGCAAGCTCGCCTTCGAGAACCGGGACATGCGGCTGACCGGTGTGATCGTCCAGTGGAACGGCACGGAAGAGGTGCTGGTCGGGAGCGACTCCTGAGCCCGGCGTCACCGGTGGACGGCGTCCGCCGGTGACGCGCCCAGCGCGGTGACGGCCCTCGGCGCCGACGGGGCTCACCCAGGAGCTGACCCGCTCCCCGAGGTCGTCACCGGCTCTGGACAAGGCGCCTGACGCCCTTTACTGTTCTGGAACCAACTATGAGAATGATGCTCATATATTGCCTCCCAGGGGGTCCGATGGGCCGACAACGCACCCCGAAACGGAGTGAGTCCCGATGCTCCAGGATCTGATCAACGCGCTCTCGCTCGGATCGATCTATCTGCTCTTCGCCCTCGGCATGAGCCTGGTTTGGGGCACCGTCGGCATCCTGAACTTCGCCCATGGCGCGATCTTCATGTTCGCGGCCTTCGTGTCCTCCGTCATCACCGACCAGGTGCGGCTGCCGCTGCCCGCGCTGATCGTGATCGGCGCGGCGGTGGGGGCGCTGCTCTCCGTGGCCGTCCAGCTGCTGGCGTTCCAGCCCATCATGCGAAGGGCCAAGGACCATCGCAGCGGTGAGATGCAGATCCTCATCGGCGGCATCGGCGTGGCGGCCATCCCGCTGGCCATCGCCGAGGAGGTGACCGGCAGCAACCCGTTCGGCTTCGCCGGCTCCAGCTACGTGACGTCCACCTTCTCGCTGCTGGGCGTCCGCGTCACCAGCACCCAGCTCATGGTCGTCGCCGCGGCACTGGTCATCGGCATCGGGGTCATCGTCTGGCTGCGCTTCTCGCGCTCCGGCCTCGCGCTGCGCTCGATCGGCGTCGACCCCGAGACGGCTTCCCTGATGGGCGTCAACCGGCGCGTGCTCAGCCTGAGCACCATGGCCGTCGCCGGCGGCCTCGCCGGACTGGCCGGCGTGCTGCTCACCTACAACCTCGGCGCGATCACGCCCGAAAGCGGAGACGTCCTGCTGATCAAGGCGTTCGCCGCCGTCATCCTCGGTGGCGTCGGAAGCATGGCCGGCGTGATCGTCGGCGCCTACGTGCTGGCCGTGGCCGAGACGATCGTGCTGACCCAAACCTCCGGCCTGTGGGTGGACGCGGTCTCCTTCGGCTTCATCTTCGCCGTACTCCTGTTCAAGAGCGAGGGACTCTTCGGCCGTAGAGAGGTGCGCCGGACATGATCGCCTGGTACGACACCAACATCATCCTGATCCAGTCCACCTTCGTCGGACTGCTCATGGCGCTGAGCCTGCAGGTGCCCATCCGCTTCGGCGTGTTCTCCTTCGCGGGGATCGGCTGTTACGGCATCGGCGCCTACGTCGCCGCCATCATGACCATCCGGTACGAGTGGCCGGCGGCGGCCGCCATCGGCGCGGGCATGCTGATCGCCGGAGTAGTGGGCTACCTGCTCGCTCTGACGGTTCGCCGGCTGGGCGGCCTCTACCTGGGCATGGCCACGATCGCGTTCGACCTCATCGTCGGCGTGCTCGCCGTCAACGGCGGCGACCTGACCGGGGGTCCGAGCGGGCTGTTCGGCGCGCTGGCCGACGTCACCACTCTCCACCTGGTGCTGATCTCGGCGGTGGTGATCGGGCTGCTCGCCTACAGCGAGCGGGGAGCCATCGGCCGCCGGGTGGAGGCGGTCAGGGAGGATCCCGAACTCGCCGCCTCGATGGGCATCGACGTGCGGCGGCATCGGCAGGCGGCGTTCGTGATCAGCGCGCTGCTCGGTGCCTGCGCCGGCGGGCTCAACGTGCTGCTGCGCACCACGATCGCCCCCACCGACATCGGCTTCTCCCTGGTGGTGCTGGCCCTGACGATGATCATCGTCGGCGGCTCGCGATCCTGGGCGGGCGCCCTGATCGGCGCGATGATCTTCACCTGGCTGCCGGGCTTCCTGGAGTTCTCCGGTCAATGGCAGAAGGTGATCTACGGCGTCATCGTCGCGCTCGCGGCGATCTGGGTGCCGGGAGGCCTGCTCGGGATGATGACCGACGCCTACCGATCCTGGCAACGCTCCCGGCGCGACGCCGGATCCGGAGACGGTGACCGGACCCCACTCGGGTCGCGAGCAGAGGGGACACCCGCTTGAGTGGCATTCAGGACCAGAGCACCCCGCTCCTTCAGGTGAAGGACGCCGCAGTGCACTTCGGCGGAGTCAAGGCGGTGGACGGCCTGTCGATCGACCTCACCGAGGGAAGCATCTTCGGCGTCCTCGGTCCCAACGGCTCCGGCAAGAGCACACTGCTGGCCGCGCTCACCCGGTTCGTCGACCTGACCGCGGGCTCGCTCCACCTGGACGGCGAGGAGTACCACCGGATACCCGCCGCGACGTTCGCCCGGCGTGGCGTGGCGCGCACCTTCCAGACCGTACGGCTGCTGCCCGGCCTGACCGTGGAGGAGAACGTCAGGCTGGGCGCCGACCGGATCCGGGGGAGGGGTATCCGAGAGCGGGGCAAAGGTGACGACGACGTGGCCGAGGCGATCGGGCGGACCGGTCTGCGCGGCCTGGAACGGCATCGGCCGGGCGAGCTCTCCTACGGGGCGCAGCGGCGGGTGGAGATCGCCCGCGCGATCGTCGCGAAGCCCAGGCTGCTGCTCCTCGACGAGCCCACGGCCGGCATGAACCAGTCGGAGCGGCAGGAGATCTCGGCCCTACTCCGCGAACTGCGAGAAGAGGGGCTGACCCAGGTGCTCGTGGAACACGACGTCCAGATGATGGTCGACACGTGCGACCACCTCTTCGCGATGAACTTCGGCAAGCTCATCGCGGACGGCGTCCCGGCCTCCGTCGTACGCGAGCCGGCGGTGCGTGAGGCGTACCTGGGGAAGCGGTGGAGCGAGCATGTTTGAGATCAGGGATCTGCACGTCAGCTACGGCAAGGTCACCGCGGTGCGGGGCGTGACCCTGACGGCCCGGCCGGGCACGGTCACCCTGGTCCTCGGCGCCAACGGCGCGGGCAAGACGACCACGCTCAGATCGGCCGCCGGGCTGCACAAGCCCGACTCGGGCGAAGTCGTGCTCGACGGCACGGCCATCACCGGCCGGCCCGCGCACTGGATCGTCAAGCGGGGGCTGGTGCTCGTCCCGGAGGGACGCCGCGTCTTCGCTCCGCTGACGGTGCTGGAGAACCTGCGGATGGGCGGCTACACCACCGCCCGCGGCGAGCTGGCGGGCATCCTCGACCGCGTCTTCGAGATGTTCCCGGTGCTCAGGGAGCGGCAGGACGGCCCGGCGGGGCTGCTGTCCGGCGGCGAGCAGCAGATGCTGGCCTTCGGGCGGGCGCTGATGGCCCAGCCGAAGATCATGATGCTGGACGAGCCGTCCATGGGGCTGGCGCCGACGATGGTCGAGACCGTCCTGGGCAGCATCCGCGCCATGGCCGACTCCGGGATCGGGGTCCTGATGGTGGAGCAGAACGCCGAGGCGGGGCTGGAGGTCGCGGACGACGTGGCCGTCGTGTCCCGGGGTGAGGTCGTCTTCAGCGGGACGGCCAAGGAGGCCGCTTCCCACTCGTTGGTGCTGCGGGCCTTCCTCGGTGATGCCGCCCTGGTCACCGAGAACTGACACCGGCCGCGTGGGACCGGGAGGCGCGGTGACGTCGCCGGGCGTCGCCCCGCGAGCCCGGCGAGCTCGGCGAGTAAAGGAGGAGAACCCCATGGGCAGGACGGGAATCGACGACCTTGAGGATCTGCGCCCCCTGCGGCTCGACGCCGATGCCCGGCGCGAGCTGCTGGCCGTTCAGACCGAGTGCACCTTCACCTTCACCACCCCCGACGGCTGGGCGGCCGGAGTGATCATGAGCTTCCTCTACGAGGAGGACCGCTTCTGGCTGACCGCCGTGCGCGACCGCGCGCACGCGAAGGCCGTCGGGATCGACCCCCGGGTGACCATTGTCGTCTCGAACGCGGGAACCTCCCTGCCCGGCCGCCGCATGCTGGCGGTCCGTGGGGTGGCTCTGACGAGTCACGACGAGGACACCAGGAGGTGGTTTCTGCCGCGGCTCGCGGCCAAGCTCGCGCCCGGGGATCCCGGCGAGATGGTGCGGCTGCTCGACAGCCCCGGGCGGGTGGTCCTGGAGGTGCGCCCGGTGCGGATCGCGGTCAGCCACGACTCCCGCAAGCTGCCCGGCGACGGCCGCGGCGGCTCGCCGCACGCGGCCCGTGACACGACGGGCAGGTAGCGGGCCCCGCCCATCGGGCTCGGGCGACGGACGCGGGGTCGGTCACCCGCGGGGCCGACCGGACGGACGCTATCGGGGGTCGGCGAACCGCGGCCTGCGCTTCTCGAGGAAGGCGGTGGCTCCCTCGATCATGTCCTCGCTGCCGATCGCCTGGACCAGCATGCCGATGCCCGAACTGAAGGAGTCACGCGCCGCGTTCCACCAGATGTTCGAGCTGATCTTGGCGATCTCCAGGTAGCGGGGGCTGAGGGCGGCGAGTTCGTCGCACCACGCCCGTACGGTGGCCTCGACCTGGTCGTCGTCCACCACCTCGTTGACCAGCCCCATGGCGAGGGCCTGCTCCGCGGAGTACCTGCGGCACAGGAACGACAGCTCCTTGGCGCGCTTCTCGCCGATCTGGACGCCCATGACGTTCGTCGCCCCGGTCACCGGCGCGCTGCCCACCCGCGGACCCGTCTGCCCGAACGTGGCCGAGCGTCCGGCGATCGCCAGGTCGCACGCCACGACCAGCTCGTTGCCGCCTCCGGCCGCCGGGCCGTTCACGGCCGCGATGACGGGTCTCGGACAGTTCCTGATCGCGTCGAACAGCCGTAGCGACGCGCTGTACAGCCGCCGCATGTCACCGCTCGTCGGCTGCCGGAGGCTTCCCAGAGCCCCGCCGGCGCAAAAGCCGCCGCCGTTTCCGGTCAGCACCACGGTCCGGTAGGAAGCGGTATCCTCAAGGATCTCGCTTATCTGTTGTGCCATCGCCTCGTCGTACGCATTCCTGCGTTCCGGCCTGTTCAAGCGAATCCAGAGCGTGGAGTCAACCACCTCTGTCAGGACACTCGTCACTGAAACAACCTTCCAGGAATGGCGGGGTCGTCGTGATGACAGTCGCTTCACCAGCGACGACATCGTGGGGAGGGCAGCTGTCATGACGCCCGCGCCCTGAGGCTCCGGCTCGCACCGCCTGTAAATCCATGCTAATGTTGCTCATAATCACAGGCCGAGTCAATGTTGCGTGCGTCACATATGCGGGCACCACAGTGGTTCTGTGGGGTGGCAAGATCTAAGTGGCAAACTCGACGTCGAAGGGCACAGCCATGGTGAACAACTCGCCGCGTCCGCAGAAAGCGGCGATGCTCATTGCCCAGCGCATCATCAATGACGCCATCAAGCAGGGGCTCGGCCCAGGAGACCTGCTATCCGCCGAGAAGTCGATGCTGGAGACCTACGGCACCGGCAGGGGCACCCTTCGTGAGGCGCTGCGACTGCTGGAGGTCCAGGGGGTCATTTCCCTGAAGCCGGGGCCCAAGGGAGGGCCCGTCCTGCAAACGCCGGACGCGTCGCATCTGTCCAGCACGGTCATCCTGCTGATGCAGCTGAAAGAAGCGCCATTCCGGAGCATTGTCGAAGTGCGCTCCGCCATGGAGCCCATGATCAGCCGCCTGGCCGCCGAACGCATATCCAACGAGTCACTGGACGAGCTGGGCGCCACGATTCAGCTCATGAGCGACGACCTGGACGACCAGGATACGTTCCTGGAAGCCAATAAGCGCTTTCACGACATCATCGCCTGGTCGTCGGGCAATCCATTGTTCGGATATCTGGTCGAGTCGTTGCTGGGCATCATGGACGGCACCGTCATAGGCATCGACTATCCGCCCATCCGGCGCAAGGCCATACTCAAGGCCCATGGGGAGATCTTCAAGGCGCTGACCTCGCGTGACCCCAAGCAGTCGGAGGAGCGCATGCGCGAGCACATCCAGGAGTACGTGACGTACGCGGAACGAAAGTTCCCCAATGTGCTGGGCCAGGTCATCCGCTGGGGTTCCATCAAGTAAAACCTTTTCTTTGGTGAGCGGCCGGCTCCTCGAGGTCGCTCCGTGTCCTTCCTTTGGTGTGACCTTTCTGACGTGACCGTTTCGGGGCCGGTGTTCGGTCGCCGCTGCGGTCACTCCACGGTGATGGCCCGTTCGGGGCAGCTCTGCTGCGCGAGGACGGCCGCGTCCTCGTGCTCGCGAGGAAGCTCGCCGCTGATGACGACGTGCGCCTGGCCGTCTTCCTCCCGTGGCTCGAAGATCTCCGGTGTCGTCATGTAGCAGACACCGTGACCTTGGCAAACGTTGAGATCAACGGACACCCGCATGCTTTCCTCCTTGACGCCCCGGCCGTGGTCGCCTGGGGCTCGATGTTGACACCGCTCGAATCTAGTATAACCATGA
The DNA here is from genome assembly GCF_014646355.1 of Nonomuraea cavernae. Lineage (GTDB taxonomy): Bacteria > Actinomycetota > Actinomycetes > Streptosporangiales > Streptosporangiaceae > Nonomuraea > Nonomuraea cavernae. The sequence continues at coordinate 55,279 of NZ_BMNH01000030.1, read as the reverse complement.
ATATAGTATCGTCGAGGTCTCCTGAGAGGAAGGTGCATCGATGTCGTCCCCGGACCGGTGCCCTGTTGTTCACTTCGATCACCACTCCCCGGAGCATGCCGCGGATCCGGTCGGCGCCTATCGGAAACTGAGGGCGGAGCATCCCGTGGCCTGGACCGAAGCCCATGGGGGTTACTGGGTCCTGTCGGACTACGAGAGCGTCTTCGAGGCCGCGCGGGACGACTACACGTTCTCGTCCGCTCGCACGTCCTATGGCGGCGAGGGACTTTCGGTGACCATCCCCAAGACCCCGATGCACCTGCACATCCCCATCGAGATCGACCCGCCCGACTTCAGGAAATATCGGAAGCTGGTCAACCTGATCACGGCTCCGGCCGCCGTCGAGCGGATGCTGGACATGATCTCCCATTACACGACCTGGTTCATCGACCGGGTGATCGAGGCCGGCGAGGCCGACTTCGCGGAGATCATCGGGGTGCCCTCGATCGTGACGATCGACTGGCTCGGGCTCCCGGTCGAGGAGTGGTCACGTTACTCTTCGGCGCACCGGGCCACCCTGTCGGCCGTGGCGGACAGCCCGGAGTTCCGGCAGGCGGTCGAGGTGGACCTGCCCTACCTGTCCAAGCAGATGTGGGAGGTCATCGCCGAACGGCGCCTCAACCCGGCCGACGACGTGATCAGCTTCCTGGTCCAGCAGCAGGTCGACGACAGGCCGCTGACCGATGAGGAGGTCTTCGCCATTGTCGACCTGCTGATCTCCGGCGGCGTCGGCACGACCGCCTCGCTCGTCGGGCAGACTCTCGTGTGGCTCTACCAGAACCCGGACGTGCGCCTGCGCATCAAGGACGACCCCGGCCTTCTCGACCGGGCGATCGAGGAGTTCCTGCGCTACTTCTCGCCCACCCAGGCGCTGGCCCGCACCGTCACCAAGGACGTCGAGTTCCGGGGCTGCCCGATGCGGACCGGCGACCGCGTCCTGCTGGCCTGGGGGTCGGCCAACCGTGACGAGGCCGGGGGCTTCGAGAACCCCGACGCGCTGGACATCGACCGCTGGCCCAACCGGCACACCGCTTTCGGCGTCGGCCTGCACCGCTGCGCCGGTTCGCACCTCGGACGGGCCATGGCGCGCAGCCTGATCGGCCAGATCCTCGAGCGGATGCCCGACTACGAGATCGACCTCGACGGTCTCGTCCCCTACGCCCGGCAGGGTGTCAACATCGGGTTCCACAAGATCCCGGCCCGCTTCACCCCCGGACCGCGCCGGTTGCCGCGCGACGACCGGTCCGGGTGACGACAGGCCGTCGCGCGGACCGGTCAGGCCCGCTGGAGGAAGTCCGCGAACTCCACCGACTCCAGGTCGCGCAGCGGCGCCACGATCTCCCGGCCCACCTCGTCCAGGTAGGCCGTGGCGTCGGCCGCCGACATCCCCGGCCAGTGCGGCCGGACCAGCAGCTGTCCCATCGGCAGGCGGCGTGCCAGCTCGCGCACCTGCCGGCGGCACTCCTCGGCGTCGCCGAGGATCACATGGTCAGCGACGGTCGAGGCGAACCGCTCACGGACCTGCTCCTGGGTCAGCGCCTCCATGCCCCGGTCGGCGTACGCCTCGTACTTGCCCCGGGCGACCGCCTCGAAGCGCCGGAGCGCGTCGTCGCGATCGCCGCCGATCATGAGTTCGCGGCGTACCGGGAGCCGGCCGAGCGGCAGCCCGAGGGAGGCTCGCTCGGCGGCGAACACCCGTGCCAGCGCGTCGACCTCGTCCACGGTCTGCTGCGGTGTCACGGTCCACGCGTCCGTCAGCCGCGCGGCGCGGCGCACGCCGAGCTGCTTCTGCGCGCCCATCCAGATCGGCGGGCTCGGCTGCTGTAGCGGCCTGAGGTGCGTGGGCACGTCGTCGAGCTGCCAGAACTTCCCGGAGAACGACACCCGGTCCCGCGACCACAGCAGACGCATGATCGTGAGCAGCTCCTCCAGTCGCTGGTAGCGCTCCTTGAAGGGCACGCCCAGCCGTTCGTACTCGTGGGGCAGGTAGCCGGTGCCGACCGCCACCACGAGCTTGCCGCCGGTCAGGATGTCGAGGGTGGCGAGCTCCTCGGCCAGCATGACCGGGTGGTACAGCGGGCCGATGACGATGCTCGTGCCGAGCTTCACCCCGTCGTCGAGCTCCGCCGCCAGCCGCGACAGCAGCGGGATGGGCTGCATCCACCGGTAGCCGTCGTACAGGAAGTGCTGCCCGATCGTCAGGTAGGTGAAGCCGTTGCGCTGGGCGGCCTCCGCCGTACGGAGGAGGAGGTCGAGGTGCTCGCGTGCGGGCACCTCGACCCGCTCGTCACCCATCAGGATTCCGAATTCCATCTGTCAGCCGGCCTTTCCTCGCGCATCCGGTGGCGTGCTCGGTGGTGTGCTCATCGGCCACGCCACCGAGGTGCCCGCTTCTCCGTGAACGCCAGGGCTCCCTCGCGGGCGTCCTCGGAGGAACGCACCGGCTCGGACAGCTTGCGCTGCTCGTCGAACTCCGTGGCCGAGTCCCAATCGCGCGCGTTCGTGATGATCTGCTTCGTGGCGCGGACCGCCAGGGGGCCGTTGGCCGCGATCCGTTCCGCCAGTTCGAGCGCGGCGGCCAGCGCCTGGCCGGGCGGGACCAGCCGGTTGACGAGCCCGGCCGCGTCGGCGCGCCTGGCGTCGACCAGCTCGCCGGTCAGCGCCCACTCCATCGCGTGGTGGTAGGGGATCCGCCGGGACAGGCGCATCAGGCCGCCGCCCCCGGCCACCAGGCTCCGCCTGACCTCGGGCAGTCCGAACCTGGCGTCCTCCGCGGCCACCAGCAGGTCGCACGCCAGGGCGATCTCGAAGCCGCCCGCCAGCGCGTAGCCCTCGACGGCGGCGATGATCGGTTTGCGCGGAGGCGCCTCGACGATTCCGGCGAACCCGCGCACCGGCACCGAGGGGCGTTCCCCGGCGAGGAACGCCTTCAGATCCATCCCCGCGCAGAACGTGCCTCCGGCGCCGGTGATGACGCCGGCGAAGAGCGAGTCGTCCTCGTCCAGCAGCCGCATCGCGTCGGCGATCGCCTCGGCGGTCACGGTGTTGATCGCGTTGCGCGCCTCGGGGCGGTTGATCGTGACGACCAGAACGTTGCCGTGCCGTTCGGTCAGCACCTGCTGGTCGCTCATCGGGCCTGCATCCTGATCGCGCCGTCCAGCCGGATGGTCTCACCGTTCAGCATGGGGTTCTCCAGGATGTGCATGGCGAGTGCCGCGTACTCGTCCGGCGCTCCGAGGCGGGAGGGGTGCGGCACCGCCGCCGCGAGCTTGTCCAGCACCTCCCGCGGATGCCTGCTCAGGATGGGGGTGTCGAAGACGCCCGGGGCGATGGTGTTCACCCGGACGAGCTTCCGGGCGAGATCGCGGGCGGCGACCAGGGTCATCCCGACCACGCCGGCCTTGGCCGAGGCGTAGGGGATCTGGCCGATCTGCCCTTCCCAGGCGGCGACGGAGGCGGTCAGCACGCAGACGCCACGCTCCCCGCCGACCGGCTCGTTCGTCACCATCCGGGCCGCGGCCAGCCGGAGCGCGTTGAACGTGCCGACGAGATTGATCCTGACGATGGCCTCGTAGTCGTCCAGCGATCCAGGGCTGCCGTCGCGTTCCACCACCCGCACGGTGCCTCCGCGTCCGGCGCAGTGCACCAGGGTGCGCAGCGGATGCCGCTCCGCCGCCTGGTCGAAGGCCGCGGACAGAGCGCCGGGATCGGTCACGTCGGCCGGGGCGAAGACGGCCTGTCCGCCGAACTCCTTGGCGACCTCGGCGCCGCTGGAGGCCGGCAGGTCAACGATGACCACGAACACCCCGGCACGGGTGAGCCGGCGGACGGTCGCCAGGCCGAGACCGGAGGCGCCTCCGGTCACAACGGCCGAACTGTCGGTCAGGTCCATGACATCACCATCATTCCTTTCTGCGAAGTCAGCTTCCGCGGGGCCGCTGGGGGACGGCCGCCGCGAGGTCAGCCGGCGAGGATCTCGACGACGGTGGCGTTCGCCATGCCGCCTGCCTCACACATGGTCTGGAGACCGAGACGTCCCCCGGTCTGCTCGAGATGGTTGATCATCGTGGTCATCAGCCGGCAGCCGGAGGCGCCCAGCGGATGGCCCAGGGCGATGGCCCCGCCACGCGGATTGAGCCGGTTCTCGGCGATCGGGTGCTCGGCCCGCCAGGCCAGCGGCACGCTGGCGAACGCCTCGTTCACCTCGGCCGCGTCGATGTCGCCGATCGACAGCCCGGCCCGCGCGAGCACCTTGCCGGTCGCGGCGATCGGGCCGGTCAGCATGAGCAGGGGATCGTCGCCGCAGACGGCCGAGGCGAGCAGCCGGGCGCGGGGCCGCAGTCCGAGCTCCCTGGCGCGTTCCTCGCTCATGATCAGCAGAGCGCT
>NZ_BMNH01000030.1:0-50748 GCF_014646355.1 Nonomuraea cavernae | reverse complement strand
GGCGTGCTCGCTCCCGGCGAAGGCGGGAGCGAGCACGGCGAGCCGTTCGCCGGTGGTGCCGGGGCGGATGGTCTCGTCGTTGTCGAAGACTCCCGCCGCGTCCGGCAGGGCGATGGGCACGATCTCGCCCGCGAAGCCGCCGTTCTGAGCGGCCTCGGCGGCGAGGGCGTGCGACCGCGCCGCGTAGTCGTCGAGCTGGGCGCGCGAAAGGGACCACTTGTGCGCCACGAGTTCCGCTGAGACGCCCTGCGGGACCAGCAGGGGATAACGCGCCTTCACGCCGGCGCCGAACGGGTCCTTGTCCATCCGGGCGGAGCCCATCGGGACCCGGCTCATGGACTCGACTCCGGCGGCGATCACCATGTCGTACGCCCCCGCCATGACGCCCTGCACCGCGAAGTCGATCGCCTGCTGGCCCGAGCCGCACTTGCGCTCGATGGTCACGGACGGCACATGCTCGGGGAATCCCGCGGCGAGCACGGCCTGGCGTCCCGGGGTGGCCGACTGCTCGCCGACCTGCCCGACGCAGCCCACCAGCACGTCATCGACGAGACCGGGGTCGATTCCCTGTCGCCGGACCAGCGCGGAGAGCACCTGCGCGAGCAGGTCCACGGGGTGGGTCCCCGCCAACGCTCCGGACTGCTTGCCGCGGCCCATGGGGGACCGCACGGCGTCGACGATCACGGCAGCTGGCACGTTATGTCTCCTATCTATATATATGATTAATATATACCTTCTGAACGCCGTCGGGCGAGTGCGGGCTTGACGAATAATCCATGTTCACCAATATCATAGATAACACCTTGATGAGGGAGGTCCCATGAGTGTCCGGATGCCAGACGGTGACACTGACGAACTGAGGGCGCTACGTGAAGCGGCCGCCGCCGTCGCCCTTGACCGATATGCGCCCGTGGCAGAGCAGTGGGACGAGCAGCGCACCCCGTTCCCCCATGACGAACGCCGCTATCTGGGCGGTCTGGGCTACCTGGGAATCGCGTTGCCTGAGCGGTTCGGCGGGGGCGGGGCGACACTGAGAGAGGCCCTGGTCGTCATCGAGGAACTGGCCAAGCAGTGCCGGCCCGCGGCGTTCCAGGTCTTCGAGTCCAACACCGGGCCCGCCCAGGTGGTCAGCCTCATCGGCACGGACGGGCAGCGGGAGCGCTACCTGCCCGGCATCATCAGCGGTGAAACGACGATGGCGGTGGCCATCTCCGAACCGGACGCCGGATCGGCGGCGACCGACATGACGACCCGCGCCGTCAGGTCCGGCGAGACGTTCGTGGTCAACGGCCTGAAGCGGTGGATCTCGAACGGCGGCGAAGCCGACTCCTATCTGGTCTACGCCCGCATGAGCGAGGAACCGGGCTCCAAGGGCATCGGCGCGGTCATCGTCGACGCCGACACTCCGGGCGTCAGCTTCGGCAAGCCGGAGCGGCTGATGGGCTTTCGCGGCATCCCGTCCGCCGACGTCATCTTCGAGGACGTACGCGTCCCGGCGGAGAACCTCCTGATCGGGCCGGGCGGCTTCCGCCGGCTGTTCACGGCGTTCTCCATCGAGCGGCTCGGCAACTCGACCATGAGCCTCGCCATCGGGCAGGCCGCGTTCGACCGGAGCATCGCCTACGCCCAGGAGCGCGAGCAGTTCGGCAAGCCTCTGGTCGAGTTCCAGAGCGTCCAGATGTCGCTGGCGGACATGGCGATGCAGGTGGAGGCGACCAGGCTGCTGATCCGGCGGGCGGTGGAGAACGCGGGCGCGGGCCTGCCCGACCCGCTGGAGGTCTCGCTCGCCAAGTGCACCGCCAACGAGATGGCCAAACGGGTCACCGACCTCGCCATGCAGATCCACGGCGGCAACGGCTACACCGAGGAGTACGGCATCGAACGGCTGCACAGGGACGCCCACGGGTGGGCCCTGGCCGGGGGGACCCCTAGCATGCAGCGCATCCGTATCGTCTCCGAACTGCTCGGGCGCACCTTCGACCAGCGGCGCTGACCCACCCGGCACGACCAGACCAGGGAGAACTCATGTCATCACGACTTCAGGGCCGCGTCGCCGCGGTCATCGGCGGCGGTTCGGGGATGGGCCGCGCCATCTGCCACCGGCTCGCCGCCGAGGGGGCGAAGGTCTACGTCGCCGACCTGAACGGCGGCTCGGCGACCACCGTGGCCAAGGAGGTCGAGGAGCAGGGCGGCGTCGCCGTGCCCCAGCAGGTCGACGCCACCAGCGTCGCCGCCCTGCGCGCGCTCTACGCGCGCGTCGAGGCGGAGGACGGGGTCCTGCACATCATGCACAACCAGGTGGGCATGCCCGGCGCCGCCGGCCTGGACATCTCCGAAGAGGAGTTCCAGCGCAACATCGACGTCAACGTCAAGAGCGTCTTCTTCAGCGCGACGCTCGCGTTCGACCTGCTCAAGAAGGCCGGCAAGAAGGGCTCCGTCACCATGACGGCGTCGACCTCGGCCCTGGTCGGATCCCCGTTCAGCCCCATCTACTCGCTGACCAAGGCGTCCCTGGTCGGCTTCACCCGGGCACTGGCGCTGGCCGGCGCGCCCGACGGCATCAGGGTCAACTGCATCTGCCCCGGCACGGTGGAGACCCCGATGCTGGCCTCCTTCTTCGGGCGCGAGCGGGGCGCCGACGTGACGGCGCTGGCGGCGGACTTCGTGGCCGGCATCCCGCTGGGCCGGGCGGCGCAGCCCGCGGAGATCGCCTCGGTGGTGGCGTTCCTGGCCAGCGACGACGCCAGCTTCGTCACGGGTGTCACGGTCCCGGTCGACGGTGGCCTCGTGGCCAAGTAGGCCGGACGGCCAGTCGACCGCGGAGCAGGCCGCTCCCGTTTCCGCCCGCCGCCGGGTCGCCCGGCATGTCCCCGTCGTTGGAGGTTCCACTGCGATGACCCGCACGTACACGGATTTGAAGCCGACATTCGAGGATGCCGGGCTCTGGACCTCGCCCAAGGTCCTGCGTCACCACGCGGCGCGCCGGCCCGGCGACACCTTTCTGATCGCTCCGGAGGAGGGGCGGCAGTGGACCTACGCCGAGATGCTCGACGCCGCCGAGCGCGTGTCCGGTGGTCTGCTCGCGGCGGGCGCCGAGTCCGGTGACCGGGTCCTCGTCATGGCGGCCAACTCCTCCCAGTTCATCCGCACCTGGCTGGGCAGCGCGGTCGCCGGGCTGGTGGAGGTGCCGATCAACACGGCCTACGAGGGCGAGTTCCTGCGCCATCAGAGCACCGTCGTCGCACCCCGGTGGGCGGTGATCGACGACGTGTTCGCCGAGCGGTTCGTCGCCATCGCCGAGCACGTGCGGGGGATCGAGAAGTTCTGGGTCATCGACACGGGCGGCGCCGACCGCGCGGTGTCGGCGTTGCGGGCCCATGGCTGGCAGGCGGAGCCGTGGACCGCCTTCGAGCAGGCGGCGGCGAAGGCGGGCACGGACCCGGAGATGAGCGACCTGGCCTCGATCTTCTTCACCTCCGGCACCACCGGGCCATCCAAGGGGGTGGCCATGCCGCACGCGCAGATGTACTTCTTCGGGGAGGAGGTGGTGTCCCTCACCAGGCTGACGAGCGAGGACACCTACTTCACCTGCACCCCGTTGTTCCACGGCAACGCGCAGTTCATGGCGGCCTACCCGGCGCTGATCGCCGGCGCCCGGCTGGTGGTGCGGTCGAAGTTCAGCGCCAGCCGCTGGATCGACCAGCTCCGCGAACACGACGTGACGGTGACCAACCTGCTCGGCGTGATGATGGACTTCGTCTGGAAGCAGGCGCCGAGACAGGACGACCGCGACAACAGGCTCCGCTGCGTCTTCGCCGCCCCCACCGCGTCGTCGATTCTGCGTGAGTTCAAGGAGCGGTTCGGCATCGAGGCCTTCGTCGAGGTATTCGGCCTCACCGAGACCTCCGCCCCGATCCTGTCGCCGTACGGCGAGGACCGGCCGGCCGGCGCGGCCGGTCTCCAGGCGGCCGACTGGTTCGACATCCGGCTGGTGGACCCGGCGACCGACGAGGAGGTCGCGGTCGGCGAGGTCGGAGAGCTGGTGGTCAGGCCACGGCGGCCGTGGACGTGCAGCATGGGCTACTACGGCATGCCGGACAAGACCGTCGAGGCGTGGCGCAACCTCTGGTTCCACACCGGTGACGCGCTGCGCCAGGACGCCGACGGCTGGTTCTACTTCGTGGACCGCTACAAGGACGCCCTGCGCCGGCGCGGCGAGAACATCAGCTCCTACGAGATCGAGCAGGCGATCTACGGGCACGAGGCCGTGCTCGAATGCGCGGTGATCGGCGTCGCGGCGGACGTCGAGGCGGGAGAGGACGAGGTGATGGCGGTCATCACCGTCTCCCGCCCGGTCGACGCGGCGGAGATCTGGGCCTTCTGCGAGGGCAGGATCCCGGCCTTCGCCGTGCCGCGCTTCATCCGGTTCGTCGAGGCGCTGCCCAAGACGCCGTCGGAGAAGGTGCGCAAGGCGGCGCTCCGCGACGAGGGGATCACGTCCTCGACGTACGACCGGACCGTGTGGGCCGCCGGTCGTGGCTGAAGACAGCAGAGAGAGTGGAGGACACCATGGACTTCCGCGCTGACCCTCTTCACGAGGAGATCCGGCAGGCCGTCCGCAGGGTCTGCGCGGATTTCCCGGACGAATACTGGATGGAGCGCGACGAGAACAAGGAATTCCCCTGGGAGTTCTACGACGCCATCGCCAAGAGCGGCTGGCTCGGGCTGACCATCCCCACCGAGTACGACGGCGGGGGGCTCGGCGTGACCGAGGCGGCGATCGTCGAGCAGGAGATCTCCGCCTCGGGTGCCGGGATGGGCGGCTGCACCGCGGTCCACATCGGCATCTTCGGCTTCGAGTCGCTCATCAAGTACGGAAGCGAGCAGCTCAAGCGGCGGTTCCTGCCCCGGGCGGTGGCCGGCGACCTGCATGTGTCGTTCGCGGTGACCGAGCCGGACGCGGGCACCGACACCACCAACATCTCCACCTTCGCCCGCAAGGTCGACGGAGGCTTCCTCGTCTCCGGCAAGAAGGTGTGGATCAGCAAGGCGCAGGAGGCCGAACGGCTCTTCCTGCTCTGCCGCACGTCGCGGCGGGAGGACTCGCCGAAGCGGACGGCGGGCATGACGCTCTTCTTCGCCCCCCTGGACCGCGAACGGATCACGATCCGCAGGATCCCCAAGATGGGGCGCAACGCGGTCGACACCAACGAACTGTTCATCGACGACCTGTTCGTCCCCGACGAGGACGTCATCGGCGAGGTGGGGCAGGGCTTCAAGGCGATCCTCGCCGGACTCAACGCCGAACGGGTGATCTCGGCGAACGCCGCGCTCGGCCTCGGCAGAGCGGCCCTGCGCCGGGCGACCGAGTACGCCAAGGAGCGCAACGTCTTCGGCCGGCCGATCGGCCAGAACCAGGGCATCGCCTTCCAGCTCGCGGAGGCCCGGATGCGGCTCGACGCGGCCGAGTTGATGTGCCAGAAGGCGGCCTGGCTCATCGACAACGACCTTCCGCACGCCGAACAGGCCAACGAGGCGAAGTACCTGGCCGCGGAGGCGGGATTCCACGCGGCGGACGTCGCCATCTCCGTGCACGGCGGCTACGGATACAGCAAGGAGTTCCACGTGGAGCGGTACTTCCGTGAGGCACGGCTGATGCGGATCGCGCCGATCAGCCAGGAGATGGTGCTCAACTACCTGGCCGAGCACGTGCTCGGCCTGCCCAGGAGCTACTGATGAGGCCGTACCGATCCATCCTCTTCGTCCCCGGGCACAAGCTGGCCTGGGCGGAGAAGGCGCTCAGGTCGGGCGCCGACGCGATCATCCTGGATCTTGAGGACTCCGTCCCCGCCGGGGAGAAGGCCGCCGCCAGAGCGGCGGTGGCCGGCTCGATCGGGCGCCTGCGCTCGCTCGACGCCACGGTCGGCATCGGGGTGCGGGTCAACGGCCTGTCGACCCGCCTGACCGGGGCCGACCTCGAAGAGGTCGTCGTGCCCGGCCTCGACGTCGTCTTCGCCCCCAAGATCGAACGGGCGACCGACGTGCTCAGGTACGACACGCTCCTCGATCACTTCGAGCATCGCAACGGGGTGACCGGCCTGGAGTACATCGTGCCGGTGGAGACGGTCAAGGCGATCCAGAACTGCGCCGAGATCGCCGCAGCCTCCCCGCGGGTCGGGGCGATGATCGGCCCCACCGCCGAGCACGCCGACATCGCTCGCGAGGTCGGGTTCGAATGGACGCCGGAGGGCCTGGAAACGCTGTACCTGCGCAGCCGCGTGCTGCTCGCCTGCCGGGGCGCGGGGCTGCACGCGCTCACCGGCCTCTGGGAGCGGATCGACGACCTGGACGGCCTGGAGACCTTCGCCCGCCAGGGACGCCGGCTCGGGTTCCGCGGCATGATCGCGATCCACCCGAGCCACGTGCCGGTGCTGAACTCGGTGTTCTCCGCCTCACCCGAGGAGATCGACTTCTACGAGGGCATGGTCTCCGCCTACGAGCGGGCGGCGCGGGAGGGCAGCGGCGCCCTGCGCTACCGGGGGCTGCACATCGACCGGGCCCACTACGACAAGGCGCTGCTCTGGCTGGAGAGCGCCCGCGCGCACGAGGAGTCACGCGAGGAGTCACGCGAGGAGTCGCGCGAGGAGACGCACGAGGAGACGCACGAGGAGGCAGGGCGATGATGCGCGGACTCTACTTCGAGGAGTTCGAGGTGGGCCGGGTCTACCGGCATCCGTTCACCCGGACCGTCACCGAGATGGACAACATCATGTTCACCTCGCTCACCATGAACCTGCAGCCGCTGCATCTCGACGAGGAGTTCTCCAAGAAGACGATCCACGGCCGGCGGGTGGTCAACAGCCTGTTCACCGTCGCCCTGATCGGGGCCTTCCACGTCCCCGAACTCACCATGGGCACGACGCTCGGCAATCTCGGATACGACGAGATCACCTTCCCGCATCCGGTGTTCCACGGTGACACGCTGCGGGCCGAGACGACCATCGTGGACAAGCGGCTCTCCAAGAGCCGGGACGACTCCGGCATCGTGTGGTTCGAGCACCGGGGTTACAACCAGCACGACGTGCTGGTCTGCTTCTGCAAACGAGTCGGTTTGATGATGACCAGGCCGGCTGAGCCGGGCGAGAGTGAAGAAGGCGCGCGATGACCCAGACAGACGCTGCTGCCCACCCGATGCGCGACTGGATCCCCCCGGTCAGGCGGCTCACCATCGGTGACCGGATGGTCGAGCCCGAGGGGGAGCGCTGGGACGTGTACAACCCGGCCACGGAAGAGGTGATCGCGAACGTCGGAGGCGCCTCGGCCGACCAGGTCGACGCGGCCGTGGCCGCCGCCCGCGAGGCGTTCGGCCCCTGGTCCAGGCTGTCGGGCGAGGAGCGGTCCCGGCACCTCCACCGCCTTGCCGACGTCCTTGAGGCCGCCGCCGACCGGCTGCTGCCCTCGATCGTCAACGAGGTCGGCACACCCGTCTCGCTGGCGTCGTACCTGCAGGTCAGGATGGCGGTGGAGCAGCACCTGCGATGGGCGGCGGAGGCGGCGAAGATCGACCGTACCCAGCACCTCGGCGGCTGGCACGACCCGGTGCCGACCATGAGCGACGTGGTGCACGAGCCGGTCGGCGTCGTGGCGGCCATCACCGGCTACAACTACCCGCTCAACCTGGCCGTGTTCAAGTTCGGCGCGGCCCTGGCCGCCGGCTGCACCGTCGTGCTGCTGCCGTCTCCCCGCACCCCGCTGACGACGCTCCTGCTCGGGGAGCTCATCCGCGAGGCAGGGCTGCCCCCGGGCGTCATGAACGTGATCATCGGCCAGGCGGACGTCGGCAAGCGGCTCTCCTCGCACCCCGGCGTCGACCGGGTCTCCTTCACCGGCTCCGACGGCGTCGGCGCGCAGATCATGGCCCAGGCGGCCCCACCCTCAAGGGCGTGACGCTCGAACTCGGCGGCAAGTCCCCGAACATCGTCATGCCCGGCGTGGACGTCCGCAAGATCGCTGTCGAGATGCACCTCCGCTGGTCCCGCAACGCGGGTCAGGGCTGCGCGGCGCTGGCCCGGCTGCTCGTTCACGAGAGCTCCTACGACGAGTTCCTGGAGGCGGGCGCCGCGGCCTTCGACCAGATGATCGTCGGCGATCCGTGGGACCCCGCCACGAACATCGGCCCCATGATCCGGCCCGACCACCAGCAGCGCGTGCGCGGCTTCATCGACCAGGCGGTCGCCGAGGGCGGCTCGAAACTGCTGGAGGTGACCCGGCCACTGCCGGACAAGGGCTGGTTCGTCAATCCGGTGCTGCTGGGCGGCCTGCCCGCCGACGCCCGTGCCGTGCAGGAGGAGATCTTCGGGCCGGTAGCGGTGATCATGCCGTTCAAGGACACCGAGGATGCGATCCGGCTGGCGAACGACACCCCGTACGGGCTGGCGGCCAACATCTGGTGCGACGACCCCGCGGAGGCGAGGCGCGTCGCCGAGCGGGTGCGCGCGGGCACTGTGTGGATCAACGGTGGCGGGAGCATGCGCCCGGACGCGCCGTTCGGCGGGTACGGCCGGTCCGGACTCGGCCGTGAGCTGGGCGAGTGGGGCATGCGCGAGTACCTCGAGGTCAAGCACATCCAGTGGCGGGTCTGAGCACCCCGTGAAACGAAGGACAAGCAGGTGAACGAGCAGATGAAAGCGGGGCCGCTCGACGGCATCCGGGTGCTCGAACTGGGCACGATGTACGCCGCGCCCACCGCCGGACGCATGCTGCGCGACTTCGGCGCCCAGGTCATCAAGGTTGAGGATCCGTCGACCGGCGATTTCGCCCGGCACTGGACGCCGCAGAAGGACGGACTGTCCCTCGGGTTCACCCGTCTCAACGCCGGAAAGCGCTCGGTCGGCATCGACCTGCGGACCGATGAGGGCCGTGGGCTGGTGCGCCGGCTCGCGGCCTCCGTCGACGTCGTCATCGAGTCGTTCCGCCCGGGGCGCCTGGAGGCCTGGGGCCTCGGCTACGAGGCGCTGTCGCAGGACAACCCGGGGCTGATCCTGACGCGGGTGTCCGGGTTCGGGCAGACCGGCCCCTACCGGGAACGGCCCGGTTTCGGGACCGTCGCCGAGACGGCCAGTGGGTTCGCCTTCATCAACGGCTGGCCGGAGACACCCCCCACCTCGCCGCCGTTCGGGTTCGCCGACTCGATCGCGGGGATCTCCGCCGCGATGGGCACGGCGATGGCGCTGTTCAAGAGAGAGCGCGTCGGCACCGGAGAGGTCGTCGACGTCGCGCTCTACGAGCCCCTCCTGTTCATCCTGGGTGACCTGGTTCTGAAGTTCCAGGCCACCGGGGAGATCCAGAGACGTGAGGGCAACGGCACCGGAGCCGCCTCGCCGCGCGGCATCTACCAGGCGTCCGATGGCCGCTGGCTGTCCATCGCGGCGTCCAATCAGGGCATCGCCAGGCGGCTGTTCGACGCCATGGGCCGCCCGGAGCTGATCGAGGATCCGCGCTTCGCGACCAACGCCGACCGGATGGCCAACAACGAGGCCGTCCAGGCGGAGGTGACCGCCTGGGTCGCGTCCCGCCCGCGTGACGAGATCCTCGCCGTCCTGGACACGTTCGAGGTGGTGTCCGCGCCGGTCAACGACGCGAGCGACGTCCTGGCCGATCCGCACTTCCGGGAGCGGACGCTGGTGGAGCTGACGGGCAACTCCATCCTGGGGTCGGTCCTGATGCCGGGGCCCGTCCTGCACCTGGCCGGCTATGAGGGACCCGCTTACGAGGGGGTTCCCGCCATCGGCGAGCACACCAGGGAGGTGCTGGCGGACGTGCTCAAGCTGACGGAGACCGAGCTCGACGCGCTGGCCGAACGGCGGGTGACGGCGCCGGCCTCCGCGTAGCAGGGCTCACGAGGCGTCAGCCGGACGCGGGCGGTGTCGTGTGATCCGGTATGAGGGCCGACGGGGCCGGCCAATATCCTTTCCGCGAGATCGGGGAGGCAGGCAATGGGTTTCGGCGCGTCGATCGTGCCCAGCGGCGTGGAACGGTTCATCGGTTCGGACGAGCTCTTCTTCTCCACGACCGACAGGCACGGGGTGATCCGTGGCGGCAACTCCGTCTTCGTCAAGATCTCCGGGTTCTCCCTCGACGAGCTCGTCGGCGCCCCGCACCGAATCGTGCGTCACCCCGGCATGCCGGCCGGGGTCTTCCTGGCGCTGTGGGAACGCCTGCTCGCCGGGCGTCCATCAGGGGCCTACATGCAGAACGTGGCCAAGGACGGTGGCCACTACTGGGTCTTCGCCACCATGACTCCCGCCGCGGACGGCTTCCTGTCGGTCCGGATGGCGCCGCGGGCCGAGCCGTTCCAGCGGGTCAAGCACATGTACGAGCTCGTCGCCGACGTCGAGTCCGAGGCGGCCGGACGCCCCGGGATGAGCCGCCGCGACGTCGCGCGGGTCGGCATGGAGCACCTCGAACAGCTGTCGCTCGGGCTCGGTTTCGGCTCCCTCGACGCCTTCCTCACCGAGGGGCTGACCGCCGAGATCGCGGTGCGCGGCCGGTCGGGGTCCGTGACGTACGCCCGGCCTTCGGCGCGGGGCCCGATCGCGGAGGTCCTGGCCGAGGCGGGAGCGCTGGGAACGCGGCTGGCCGACCTGGTCGAGCGGCTGGAAGGCTACCGGGTGCTCAGCGAGCGGCTCGTGCGGTCGTCGGCGCAGGTCCTCGACGTCGCCCGCCGGCTCGACTCCGCGGTCGTCGCCGCCCAGCGGGCCTCCGAGAAGGTCGCCGACACCGCGCCGGTGCTGTCCAACGTCGCCCGGGTGATGGCCACGCCGACCCGCACCGCCGTGACCACGCTGGAGCGCCTGGTGTCCAGGCTCGCCGCGCTGCGCTCGCACGTCACGGATCTGCGGCAGGGGATCGCGCTGGCGAGCCTGCACAACGACATGGTCGCCGCGTTCGCCGCCGAGGTCGTGGACGGCGTCGCGCCGCCGGCCTCGCTGAACGATGTGCCGCTGATCTGCGACGCCATGCGGGACAGCGTGCTGGAGATGTCGGCCAGGGCGCGGCAGGTCAACCTGACGCTCCGCGAGATCGTCTCCGAGGTCGCCGAGGCGAACGACCGGCTGGAGGAGTTCCGCCTGTTCCTCGGGCAGTGGCGGATCCTCTTCATACGTCACCGGGCCGAGGACGCGATCGGCGGCCTGGTCCGTCCGATCGACGAGGAGTTCGCCGCGAGCCGGGGCGGCATGGACCTGCTGTACGCCCTGGGCAACGAGCTGGAGGCGTCAGCCGTCCCGTTCGATGTGGTGGCGTTCGAAGACCATCTCGCCAGGATCCGCACCGAGGCCATCCGCTCCCGCGACGCCTCCTGAGCCTGAGCCGGAGCGCGATCAGGAGCTCCGCGTCGAGCCGGTCGATGCTGGTCGCTGTGCTCACCTGTCATCGCTCGCGGTGGCCGCTGACTGCGCAGCATGCTCAAAATTCTGGAAGAACGTTGACTGGCTGGATGCTCCAACCGCACATTAGCGCACAAATAAGTCAGCTATCTCAGCTTGATGAAAGAGGCGCCGTGACCCAGACCGCCGAGCCCGTCACCGGTGCGGACGCCCGGATCAGCCTCGCCGATCGCTACCGCCCGGGGGCCCGGCCGGTGCTGCTGACGGGCGTCCAGGCCGTCGCCCGGTTGATCGCCGAGCAGCACAAGCGCGACGGACGGGCCGGCCTGCGCACCGCCACCTTCGTGTCCGGATACCAGGGCAGCCCGCTGGCCGGGCTCGACAAGACGCTCGCGGGCCTGAAGTCCCTGCGCGAGGAGCATGACCTGCGCCTGCTCCCCGGCCTCAACGAGGAGCTGGGCGCCACGGCCGTCTGGGGCAGCCAGTCCACGCTGCCCGCCGGGCGGCGGACCCATGACGGCGTCGTCGGCATCTGGTACGGCAAGGGCCCCGGCGTCGACCGGTCGGGCGACGCGATCCGCCACGCCTCCATGTACGGCGTCGACCCGCGCGGCGGGGTGCTGGCCCTGGCGGGCGACGATCCCGGGTCGTCGTCGTCCACGCTGCCGTGCGTCAGCGAGCGCGCGCTGGCCGCGATGGGGCTGCCCGTGCTCTACCCGCGCGACGCCGGAGAGCTCGTCACCCTCGGCCTGTACGGCATCGCGCTGTCCCGGGCCTCCGGCTGCTGGGTGGGCGTCAAGGTGGTCAGCGGTGTCGCGGACGGGATCTTCACCGTCGACCGCGACTTCGCCGGCCAGCGGATCGAGATCCCCTCGATCGAGTGGGAGGGGCGGCCGTGGACCTACCGGCAGCGCACCCTGCTCTCGCCGACCGACAGCCTGCTCGCCGAGGACGACCTGTTCGGCCCCCGGTGGGCGATGGTCGAGGCGTTCGGCGCCGCCAACCCGCTGGACGTGGTCGAGGTCGACCCCGCCGACGCCTGGCTCGGGATCGCGGCTCCCGGCGCGACGTACGACGCGGTGCGGCAGGCCCTGCTGGATCTCGGCCTGGACGACGCGGGTCTGGAGCGGGCCGGGATCCGGCTCATGCGCGTCGGCATGCCGTACCCGCTCGGGGCGGCCACGCTGCGGTCGTTCGCCCGCGGACTGCGCCGGATCGTCGTCGTCGAGGAGAAGACCGCCTTCGTCGAGAGCCAGGTGCGCGACCTCCTGTACGGCTCGCCCGGCGCGCCGGAGGTGCTGGGGAAGCGCGACGCCGACGGCAGGACGCTGGTGCCCGCCGGCGGGCTGCTGACCGCCGACCGGCTGAGTGGCCCGCTGCGCCGGCTGCTGGCCGGCCGGGTCGAGCTGGCGCCGCCCCCACCGGCGCCCCGGATGACGCTCAGCCTGACCCCGGTGGCCGCCCGCAAGCCGTACTTCTGCAGCGGCTGCCCGCACAACCGCTCGACGGTGCTGCCCGAGGGGTCGCTGGGCGCGGGCGGCATCGGCTGCCACACCATGGTCACCATCGCCGACCGCGAGACCTCGCACGTCACCTCACTGACGCAGATGGGCGGCGAGGGAGTGCAGTGGCTGGGGCAGGCGCAGTTCACCGACGTGCCGCACATCTTCCAGAACGTCGGCGACGGCACCTTCTTCCACTCCGGCCAGCTCGCGCTGCAGGCCTGTGTGGCGGCCGGGGCGAACATCACGTACAAGATCCTCTACAACCAGGTCGTCGCGATGACCGGCGCGCAGGACCCCCAGGGCGGCCTGAGCGTCCCGGCGCTGACGCGCAAGCTGCACGCCGAGGGCGTGTCGAGGATCATCGTCTGCTCCGAGCGGCCGCGCGGCTACGCCAGGCGGGACCGGTTCGCGCCCGGGACCCTCGTCTGGCACCGTGACCGGCTCGACGAGGCGCAGCGGCTGCTGCGCGACGTCCCGGGCGTCACCGTGCTGATCTACGACCAGCAGTGCGCGGCCGAGGCCAGGCGGCTGCGCAAGCGCGGCGCGCTCGCCGAGCGCGCCGAGCGCGTGGTGATCAACGAGAGTGTCTGCGAGGGGTGCGGCGACTGCGGCGTGCAGAGCAACTGCCTGTCCGTGCAGCCCGTCGAGACCGAGCTGGGCCGCAAGACCCGGATCGACCAGACCTCCTGCAACACCGACTACACCTGCCTGCGGGGAGACTGCCCGTCGTTCGTCACGGTGCGGACCGGCGCTGCCCGTGGCCACGCCTCCGGCGCGCGGCCCGAGCCCCCGGCGGTGCCCGACCCCCGGCTGCCCGCGGCGAGCCCGACGTTCGACGTGTTCCTGGCCGGGATCGGCGGCACCGGCATCGTGACGGTCAACGCCGTCCTCGCCACCGCCGCGTTGCACGACGGGCTGCGCAGCGCCGGGCTCGACCAGACCGGCCTGTCGCAGAAGGCCGGCCCGGTGACGTCGCACCTGCGGCTGTCGACCGGCGACGGTGAGCCGGCCAACCGGGTCGGCACCGGCCGGGCCGACGCGGTGCTGGCGTTCGACCTGCTCGTGGCCACCGACGCCCGGCACCTGGCCCTCGGCGATCCCGGCCGCACCGTCGCGATCGCCTCGACCAGCCGGACACCGACGGGGGAGATGGTGTACGACCCCGGGGTCGCCTACCCGGACACCGAGCCGATGCTGGCCCGGCTGCGCGGCGCCACGTCCACCCTGCACGAGCTGGACGCGCTGGGCGCGGCCGAGGCGCTGTTCGGCTCCACCGACGTGGCCAACCTGCTGGTCGTCGGCGCCGCGTTCCAGGCCGGGGCGCTGCCGCTGACCGCGCGGGCGATCGAGGGGGCGATCGCGCTCAACGGGGTCAAGGTCGACCTCAACACCGCGGCCTTCCGCTGGGGCCGGGTCAGCGTGGCCGACCCCGCCGCGTTCGCCCGCGCCGTCTCGGGCGGCTCCGGGGAGCCCGCGCGGCCGGCCGTACCCGACGGGTCGGAGTTCCTGACCGGCCGGCCGATGCGGGGCGAGACCGCCCGGCTGGCGGGCATCAGGGCGGCGGAGCTCCGCGCGCACTCCGGCGCCGCGGCGGCCCGGCGCTACGCCGGCCTCGTCGAGGCCGCGTGGACGGCGGAGCGGGCCGTGGGCGAGGCGACGGCCTTCGGCGAGGCCGTGGCCCGGGGCGCGCACCGGCTGTGGGCCTACAAGGACGAGTACGAGGTGGCCCGGCTGCTCACCGACCCCGCCATGGAGGCGGCGGTGGCCGCGCAGGCGCCGGGCGGCACGAAGGCGACCTACAACCTGCACCCGCCGATGCTGCGGTCGATGGGCGTCGGCCGCAAGCTCAAGCTGGGGCCCTGGTTCCGGCCGGTGCTGCGCGGGCTGGCGAGGGGCCGCGTGCTGAGGGGCACGCCGCTGGACCCGTTCGGGTACGCGCGCGTCCGCCGTGTCGAGCGCGCGCTGGCGGCCGAGTACGAGGCCGTCGTCACGGAGCTGGCGCGGACGCTCGACGCCGACGGCTATGACCGGGCGGTGGCCGTCGCCGAGTCCGCCGAGCTGGTGCGCGGCTACGAGGGCGTCAAGCTGGCGAACGTCGAACGCTACCGGGAGCGGCGGGCCGAGCTGGGCGTCCCGCTCGGCGACGAGGTGCTGCGGCTGCTGCGCTGACCACCGCTTCCGGCGTCGGTCTGGTGGCGGATGCCGCCCTCGCGCGCTTCCGTAGTGTCAAGGGTTCTAACCACCCTCGTGTGTAGCGTTCCACACCTGCCCGCGATCTTTGCGCTAACCGGTGGAAAAGTCTTGACGTGAGTGTTCTACCGACTACATGCTGAACGCCAGGCCCGATCCGGAGGATGTCGCGCATGATCACCCCTGAAGCCAGCGTCGCCACGTTCACCATCAGCAGCTTCGAGGCGGCCAAGGACGTGTACCGCCAGAAGGACCTGAGGCAGGCGCTGTACGACGAGGGAGAGGTCGTCATGAGCGACGTCCTGGTCAACCTGCACGGCGACGAGCACCGCAAACGCCGCCGTGTCGAGAACCGCATCTTCCGTCGCGAGACCTTCGACCACTACGAGCGAGACCTGTTCCCCAAGGTGACGGAGCGGACCCTGGCGCCGTACGTCGTCAAGGGCGGCGTCGACCTGGTGCACCTGGGGCACGAGCTGATGCTCAACCTGGCCGCGCTGACCGCCGGGATCGACCGGCCGGAGGGCACCGCGGAGGAGACCCGGCGGCTGTACGACTACATGCAGTGGTTCATCAAGGGCGCGACGCTCGCGCACTCCACCGAGGACAAGCAGGCCCTGGCGGCCAGGATCAGCCAGGCCCTCGACGAGTGGGACGAGGAGTTCCTGCAGCCGTCCATCGCCCGCCGGAAGAAGGCGCTGGCGGCGCTGGAGGCGGGCGAGATCAGCGAGAACGACCTGCCGAAGGACGTTCTCATGACGCTGCTGCGCGGCAACGCCGAGCTGGAGCTGCCCGCCCACGTGCTGCGGCGCGAGATCGCCTTCTTCCTGCTGGCCGGCGCGCACACCAGCGCGACCGCGTTCGTCCGGTCCATCGACCACATCCTGGGCTGGCTGGCCGACCACCCCGAGGACGCCGGGCGCGTCGCGAACGACCCCTTGTTCGTGCAGCGGTGCGTCCACGAGACCGTCCGGCTCAACCCGTCCAGCCCCGTCGGCATGAGGTGGGCGCTGGCTCCCGTGTCGCTCAAGTCTGGGACGGAGATCCCGGAGGGCGCCAAGGTCATCATCGACCTGCAGGCCGTCAACCGCGACCCCGAGGTGTTCGGGCCCGACGCCGGGGAGTTCAACCCGTACCGCGAGCTGCCGGCGGGCGTCGGTCCGTTCGGCCTGTCGTTCGCCGCCGGCATCCACGTGTGCATCGGCCAGGACCTGGCGGCCGGCGTGGTGCCGCGCGCGGACACCGACCCCGACGCGCACCTGTTCGGCCTCGTGCCCGGCGCGGTGCAGTATCTGTTCAACCAGGGAGTCCGGCGCGACCCGGCGAACCCGCCGCAGCGCGACGCCCACACGCAGCGCCCGTACTGGGGCACCTACCCGGCCCTGCTGGGCTGAGCGGGCACCGGGCGGGCATCAAGTTCGGCAGCGATCAGGTGAGGGAGCAGATGGGTTTCGAGGTACGGGTCGACAAGGACGTCTGCATCAGCTCGGGCAAGTGCGTCGCGGACGCGCCGGCGGCCTTCCGGTTCGACGACGACGAGATCGCCGAGCCCGCGGCCGGCGTGAGCGCGCTGAGCGACGACCATCTCGTCGAGATCGCGCGGAGCTGCCCGTCCGGCGCCATCCAGGTGTTCGACCAGGGGGCCGAGGTCGCGCTCGACTGAGCTCGAGCGCCGCCCAGCGGCTGGAACAGGACCACGGCCGACGACCACTCGGCCGAGCGCGCCGGCGCGGCCCGCGCCGGCGTCGCTCAGCAGGTCACGAGCACCGTGAGGTTCGGGATGCTCGGGTCCGCCGTGAGCGCGCGGCCGGCGAGCACGTCAGCTCGCCGTCCACCCGCCGTCGACCGGCAGCAGGACCCCGTTGACGTACGACGCGGCCTCGGACAGCAGGAACGCGGCCACGGTGGCGATCTCCTCCGGCTCCCCGGCCCGGCCCGCCGGCACGCGGGACATCAGCCAGGCCGTCTGGCCGGGATCGCCCAGCCGGTCGGCGGTCATCGGGGTGCGGATGACGCCGGGCGCGATGGCGTTCACCCGGGCGCCGACCGGGGCCAGCTCCACGGCGGCGGCCCGCGTCATCGCGGCGATCGCCCCCTTGGCGGCCACGTAGTGGATCTGCCCGGCGACGGCGTTCGTGGCCACGACCGAGGCGATGTTGACCACCGCGCCGGTGCGCCGCTCGGCCGCCCAGCGCCGCGCCATGCCCCGGATGCCGAGGAACGTGCCGACGACGTGCACGTCGAGCATCCGGTGGAACTCCACCAGGTCCAGGTCGGCGATGTCGACCCGGCTGCGGATCCCGGCGCAGTTGACCAGGCCGTCGAGCGGGCCGGCCGCGTCGAGTGCCCGCTCCCAGGCGGCCTCGTCGGTCGTGTCGAGGACCAGCCCGCCCTCGGGCGGGCGGAGGTCGGCCGCGATGGCGGTCCATCCGGTGTCGTTCAGGTGGCGGCAGACCGCCGCGCCGATCCCCGACCCGCCACCTGTCACGAGAACTCTCGCCATGACACTCCTTACCTCGTCCTGGATCGTCGAGCTGAATCGTCGAGCTGAATCGTCGAGCTGAATCGTTGGGCTGGATCGTTGGGCTGGATCGTCGGGTCAGACCGTCGAGCGGCCCGGCCCGGCGGCGGACGCCAGCACCCGGCGGGTGTCGGCGAGCAGGCGCCCGGCCCTGGCGACGGGGGCCGACCGGGCGGTGAGCCGGTCGGACTGGACCTCGACGCTGAGCGGAACGGCGGGGCCCACCTGGGCCAGCAGCCGGCCGAGGGGCAGCTCGCCCTCGCCGGGGGCCAGGCGGTCGTGCCTCGCCTCCCAGGACAGCGCGTCGAGCCCTCGCGGCGGGTGCGCCGGCGCGTCGCAGAGCTGCACGTATCCGATCCGTTCCGCCGGGACGGCCGCGAGATCCTCGGGAGGCTCGCCAGCCCGGTGCAGGTGCAGCGCGTCCACGACCACGACGGCGTCGGCCAGGCCGTTCCCGTCCAGCAGGGCGAGCGCGGCGGCCAGGGTCGGCACGCCGGTGAACCGCATGAACTCCAGGGCGATCCGGGTGCTGTGGCCCCGCGCCGCCTCGTGGAGCCGGGTGAGGTCGGCCGCCGTGGCACCCTCGTCCCGGTGCTCGCTCACGGTCAGCAGGAACCGGGCGCCGAGCATCCCGGCCAGGTCGAGCAGCCGCCGCTGGTCGTCGAGATGGCTGTCCGGCCGCAGCCGCACCACCTCGACGTCGAGCACCGTCAGCCCGCTGTCGTCCGCCCGGCGGCGCAGCCGCGCCGCCTCGGCCAGGCTGACGGACGCCGGGTCGAGCCGCAGACCCGCCGCGTCGTAACCGGCGGTGCTCGCCGCCTGGAGGACCTGCGCGGGACCGGCGTCACGTACGGTTCCCGCCGCGAGTGAGATCACCCTGGCGCCCTTCGGTCGGAGCGAGCGTCACTAGGACCCTAGCGCCGGAACGTCCGTACGGCTAGCCTCCGCCCGATCCTCCCTCGCTCCGGCCGCCGTTCCCCCGCCTGACGCTCACCCGGCGGCGACGGGGCGGGCCGCGCTGACCGGTTGCCTGAGGATGGTGCGCTGCCTGTCGGGTGCGGTCTTGCGAAAGTCGCTGAGGTAGATCTCGTGATGCTTGCCGGCCATGTGGAACCCGTGGTCCGGGATGAACTCCTGATGCATCCGCGCCAGCACATCGGCCTCGTCGTCGAACGAACCGACATGCAACGTCTGCGCGCAGCGCCCCTCGGACAGAGTCTCCAGACGGACGTCACCAAGGCGGGCGGGACGGTTCTTGACCCCGGCCCGCTCGACGGCGGTGGCGAACATCTTCTCGTCCGTCCAGTCCGGAACCATGATCATCATGGTCCAGTCCCACCGGGACTTGTCACGCGACACTGTGAACGAGTCCATGTCCCGGGCCCACCACAGACCTTCCAGGGGCATGACGACGTAGTCGCGGTCCAGGTCTCGTTTGCTGGCGAACTTCAGCTTGTAGGCCACCGGATAGAGCGCTTCGACCGCCTCGGAGAAGGCCGCCGAGGTGTTCGGGTCACCGTGGCCGTCGATCATGAGGTACTGCAGGTCGGGGACCTCCACGATCCGGAACCTGCCTTGTTTCGCCTGGTAGGCGTCAAGGCTCTTCTTGAAATCAGACTTGTTCGTCATGGGTCACCTGGACTCGATCGACGAGCCACGACCTTTCCGCCTCCAGGAGGCTCAGTGAGTACGAGAACACCTCGCGCGCCGGCGGCGGGAGAGGGGCCTGGGCCTGCTCGGCCGCCCGGACCGAGGCGATACGCCCTTCCACTCGCGTCAGCCTGACGCGTAGCGCCTGTGCGTATTCCTCCTCCGTGAGCAGGGGCAGGTTCGCGAGGCCGACCAGAAGCGGGTGCGGAGCCGGGCGCGGCTCCGCTATGAGGGCGAGCACGTTGCCGGCCGCGACCTCGCGGCCGGCGGGCGTGGCGTGGAAGACACGGCGGGACTTCGCGGCGGCGGGAGCCTCCGGGACGTGGACCAGGCCGCGCTTCTCCAGTCTGGCGAGCAGGTAGTAGATCGAGGAGAACCCGATGTCGGCCCACTGCCGGATGCCGCGTTGCTCGATCTCCCGTTCCAGGTCATATCCGTGCCGGGGCCGTTCGATGATCAGACCCAGCACGGTCAGTTCGGATGGGGTCACCTCCATGGGGAATATTCTAGTACTGGAATAGGGGGCTCCGGGCCACGGCGCCGGGCGCTCGGGGCCGCCTCCATGTGACGGGCGTGATCACTCGACAGGCGATCGTCGTTAGACTCTTGACGACGCTGAAGCGAGCTTCGTAGATTAACGGCACGTTACACGCGTAACGCCATTCCCCCACGGCCCCTTTCGGAGGACCGGATGGCTCGCACGTCACACAGGGTCACAGCGGCTCTCTTGGTCGCCGTACTCGTATCAGCCTGCGGAAACGTCTCAAGCGACGCCGGCGCTTCCGGCGACTCGGGCGAGGCGCCTCCAGGGATCACCACAGACGAGATCACACTCGGCGCGACCCTGCCCCTCACGGGCACGGCGGCGGTCGCCGGGCAGGGACTCGAAGCCGGCCTGCGGATCGCCGCGGACGAGATCAACGCGGCCGGCGGGATCAACGGCCGCAAGGTCAAGCTGGTCCTGCTCGACGACGGGTTCGCGCCGGACCGGGTCGTCACCAACGTGCGCCGCCTGGTCTCCCAGGAGAAGGTGTACGCGCTGGTCGCGCCGTCCGGCTCACAGGGCCTGCCGGGCACGTGGTCGTTCATCGCCGACAACGGCACCCCGGTCTGGGGACCGGTCTCCCCGGCCGACCCCAAGCAGCAGGAGGTCTACCTGCTGAGCGCCACCCGGGCGAGCCAGCAGCAGGTCGCGATCGACTACTTCGCCGAGCAGGGCTCCACCAAGCTCGCGGTCATCAAGCAGGACAACGACCTCGGCGTCTCCATGAAACTGGCGCTCGACCTCCAGCTGCCCAAGCACCCCGACGTGAAGATCGTGGCGAACGAGGACGTCCAGCCCGGCTCGACCGACGTCAGCTCGGCGGTGAACAAGGTCATCGCCGCCAAGCCTGAGGCGCTGCTGCTGGCGACCGACAACAACCAGGTCGCGCTGATCCTGCAGCACCTGCGCCAGCGCAACATCACCATCCCCGTCTTCGCCGACCAGGGCGGGGCGGGCACCGGCGGCACGAGCGCGGTGGGACCCGCCGGAGCCGCGGCCGAGGGCCTCATCGGCGGCATGCAGGCCGACGTCGTCTCGACCGACAACCCGAGCGTCGAGCACTGGCGCTCCCTGGCCAAGAAGTACCAGGGCCAGCAGGGGGAGAGCGGCTTCTCGCTGCAGACCTACAGCTTCCTGAAGGCCTTCGCCGAGCTGGTCAAGCGGCTGGGCGGTGACGTCTCCTACGCCAACTTCAACAAGACCGCCGAGAGTCTGGCCGACAACCCGATCTCGCTGGGCTCCATCCCGGACATCGCCTGCGGCAAGCTGCCCAACGGCCACACCTGCGTGCAACAGGCGGGTCTGGCGGAGTTCAAGGACGGCAAGTGGACGGTCCTGCGGAAGTTCACGCCGCCGAAGTAGGCCGCCCTCGACCGGCCGGGCGGGCCTCCCTCGCCGGCCGGTCCCCGAAGTCGTCCTGCACCGAAGTCGTCCTGCACCGAAGCGGAGAGACATGTTGCAGACAGTGCTCAGCGGACTGGAGTCCGGGAGCTGGTTCGCGCTGCTGGGCCTGGCCATCGTGGTGGTGATGAAGGCGGCCGACGTCCCCAACTTCGCCATGGCGGAGATCGGCCTGGTGGCCACCTACGTGGGCACGGTGCTGAACGCCGCCGGGATCTCCTTCTGGCCGGCCGTGGTCGTCACCCTGGTCATCGGCACCCTGCTCGCGATCGTCATCGACCTGGCGTTGATGCGCAAGCTGGCGAAGCACGGCCACTTCCCGCTGCTCCTCATGACCATCGGCCTGTCCCTGGCGTTGAACGCCCTCATCGGGCTGATCTGGGGGCACGAGCCGCGCAGCTTCACCGCCCCGTGGTCCGGCAACCACCTCGACGTCGGCGGGCTCGACGTCAGCTGGGCGCAGGTCGTCACCATCGTGGTCGGCGCGCTCGGCGCGATCGGCATCACCGCCTTCTTCCGCTCGCCGATGGGCGCGCAGATGCGGGCCGTGGCCGAGAACCGGGAGACCGCGCGGCTGATCGGCGTCAACGCCGGCCGGCTGTCCGCGATCGCCTGGGGACTGGGCGGCCTCATCGCGAGCACGGCCGTCATGCTGCAGGCGCAGTCGACGCTGGTCTCGACCCACTCGGCGGCCTCGCTCATCATCTACGGGTTCGTCGCCGCCACCATGGGCGGCTTCGTCTCGCTGTTCGGCACCTTCGCCGGAGGTCTCGCGCTGGGCATCATCCAGCAGGTGGTCGGCACCTACATCTCGACGTCGGCGCAGTTCGCCGTCGCGCTGCTGGCCGTCTTCCTGGTGCTCATGCTCCGCCCCGGCGGGTTCACCAAGGGGATGAGGCTGAGAGATGTCTGAGCCGGGACGGGCCACCGCGACGACCACGCACACGGAGGATCCGACCATGGTCACTGCCGGCGCCGAGGCGGTCACCGAGCCGAGCGCGCACGCCGTTGGGCGTACCAAGGGCCTGGTGGCGGTCGTGGCCCTGCTGCTGCTGTTCGCCGCGCCCTTCGTGCTCAACTCCTACCTGCTGTTCGTGCTGAACCTCACCCTCGTGTACGCCGTCGCCACCCTCGGCTTCAACCTGCTCGTGGGCTGGTCGGGCCAGATCGGGCTGGCGCACGCCGCGCTGTTCGCGATCGGCGCGTACGGCAGCGCGATCGCCATGGAGCAGGGGGTGCCGTTCCTCGTCACGATCCCGCTCGTCGGGCTCGCCGCGGGCGGCCTGGCCGTGCTCATCGGCTTCCCGGCCATCCGGCTCACGGGCTTCTTCCTGGCCATCGCCACCCTGGCGCTGGGCATGGCCATCGTCGAGCTGCTCAAGGGGGCACGCGCGGTGACCGGCGGCGGAGGCGGCCTGAACGTCGAGGTGTTCACGCTGCCCGGCATCAACGGCAGCGCGTCGACGTACTTCGTCACCCTCGCCGTCGCCGCCGTCGCCTTCTTCCTGGTGCGCAGGTCGCTGATCGGGCGGTTCGGCCGCACCCTGCAGGCGGTGCGGCACCTGGGGCAGCTGTCCGGGTCGCTCGGGGTCTCGGCGCTGAGATACCGGCTGATCGCCTTCGGGCTGTCGGGCTTCATCGCCGCCGTCGCCGGATCGCTGTACGGCCAGCTGCAGACGTTCGTGTTCCCGGCCATGTTCGAGATGAACCTGCTGGTCCCGATGCTCGTCATGGTGTTCGTGGGCGGGGCGGGATCGCACTGGGGGCCGCTCATCGGCGCGGCGTTCGCGGTGGTGCTGATCGAGCTCTTCCAGGACCTGGGAGACCTGCAGGCCATCGCCTACGGCGTGGTCCTCATGGTGGCCATCGCCGTCCTGCCCGGCGGGCTCGTCTCCCTGTTCGCCACATTCAGAGACTCACGGCTGGTCGGGCGGCTTCTCGCGCGACGGACCGCGTCGGAGCGTTCGGAGGTGAGGGCATGACGCCCATGGACACGTCGACGGCGACGCCGGACTCCGCCGCGGGCCACCCGGTCGTCGAGCTGGACGGAATCCGGATGTCGTTCGGCGGCAACGTCGTCCTCGACGACGTCACGCTGCCGGTGCGGCCCGGGTTCACCGGCCTGATCGGCCCGAACGGCGCCGGCAAGACCACCTGCCTCAACGTGATCTCGGGCTACCTGCGTCCCGACCAGGGGGACGTACGGCTCGGCGGGCGGAGCGTCGTGGGCGGGTCGGCCCACCAGATCGCCAGGCTCGGCGTGTCGCGCACCTTCCAGACCCCGCGCCTGATCCCGCACCTGTCGGCCACCGAGAACGTGCTGACCGGCGCCGGACGCCACTACCGCGGCGGGCACCTGTCGGAGCTGTTCGGCCTCCCGGCCGCGCGGCGCGACGAGAGGCGGCTGCGCGGCCAGGCCCGCGACCTGCTGGAGACGTTCGGGCTGGGCGAGCACCCCGGCCGCGCGGCGAGCCGGTTCCCCATCGGCAGCCAGAAGATCATCGAGGTCGCCCGGGCGCTGCTGAACGAGCCCCGGCTGCTCCTGCTGGACGAGCCGGCGGCGGGTCTCGGCGCGGAGGACGTCGACCGGCTGGTCACCGGGCTCACCGACTGGGCGGCGGACCGCGACGCGGCCGTACTGATCATCGAGCACGACCTCGAACTGATCACCCGGCTCTGCCCGGCGGTCGCCGTCCTGCACTTCGGCCGCATCATCCAGTCCGGCGCCCCGGCGGACGTGCTGCGCGACCCCGTCGTCGTCGAGGCCTACCTAGGAGCCGACTTTGCTGCTGGAGATTGAGGACGCCCGCACCGGCTACGGGCGGCTGGAGGTCCTGCACGGCGTCTCGCTGAACGTGGCCGAAGGCGAGATCATCACCGTGCTCGGTCCCAACGGCACCGGCAAGACCACCCTGATGCGGCTGCTGTCCGGCGTGGTGCCGCTGTGGTCCGGCCGGGTCCGCTTCGACGGCTCCGACCTGCTCAAGGCGACCCCGGAGAAGCGCGCGTCACTCGGCCTGTGCCAGTTGCCCGAGGGCCGCGGCATCTTCCAGACCCTGACCGTGGGCGAGAACCTCCACCTCGGGACGGCGAGCCGCAGGGCGTCCGCCGCGCGGGTCCGCGCCGACCGCGACCGCGTCCTGGGCGTCTTCCCCGAGCTGGCCGGGCGCCTGACGGCCTCGGCGTCCTCCCTGTCGGGAGGGCAGCAGCAGATGCTCGCCCTGGCCCGCGCGATGATGGGCCGGCCGCGGCTGCTGCTGATCGACGAGCTGTCGTTCGGGCTGGCTCCCAGGATCGTGCACGACCTGTTCGAGGTGGTGCGCGAGCTGCGCGACGACGGCGTCACCTTCCTCATCGTCGAGCAGCAGGCCTCGGCGCTGCGCGTCTCCGACCGTACGTACGTCATGCGCAACGGCCGCAACGAGCTCGACCGCGCCTCGGCCGACCTCCTGGCCTCGGACGAGCTGGTCGCGTCCTACCTGCGCTGACACCTACCCGCGCCGAAGAGGAGACACCGTGGCTGCCGACCCTCCGCACCTGGCGCCTCTGCCGGAGCGGTTGCGGCTGATGGATCCACCGCCCACGGACGCCGTCCTCGCGCTGGTCGAGGAGGAGCACGCCCGGTGGCGGCAGCTGCACGACCGGCTGATCTCCCTCATCGCCGGCCTGCTGGACATAGCGGCCACCGACCGCCCCCTCGACGACGTCATCTCCCGGCTGATCGGCGAGGCCAGCGTCGGGCTGGACGAGCTGGTCGGCACGCGCGTCGACGCGGGTGAGGTGGCGGCGCTGCTGCGCGCCCACGGCTCGGTGGGCACGGTCGAGACCGACGGCGCGACGACGACGTTCCGACATGCCTGCGGCAGCGGGGGCCGGTACTGGCGCGACAACCCCGCGACGGCGACGGTGGCCGAAGGGGAGGTGCCGGGAGTTCCGGCGGGACGCCCGAGATACTGCGCCCGGTGCGTGCGCACCATCGACACCCACGGCGGGCGAGCCTGGACGGTCGCGCCGCCGGCCGCTCCGGACCTGCCGTGCGTATGGACGGTATCCACGGACATCACCGCAGATCCGGGCCACGATCGGGGCCACGGTCCGGGCGTCGCTCCGAGGCAGGGACCGGGTGCCGGTTCGGGCGATGGCCTGAATGACGGCCTGAGCGACGGGGCGTCCTGAGTCGCGACCGCCCGGCCGGTCCCGAGGGGGCCGCGTCCGAGGTCCGGACGGCGGGCGGGCGGTCTCCGCGCGGCCGGGGAATGTGGGCGGTGATCACCGTGTGCGGCCTGGCCATCGGGCTCGGCGCCGGCCCCGGCTTCCTGTTCGGCTTCGTCGGCCCGGCCCTGCAGGCGGAGCTGCGCGTCAGCCGTGCCGGCCTGGGCCTGCTCATCGGGCTGTTCTTCGGGTTCACCGGCCTGACGTCGCTGCTCGCGGCCCGCTGGGGGGCGCGGCTCGGCGCCCGGCGCTGCCTGGCCCTGAACATGGTCACCGTGGCCCTGGGCGGGGCCGCCGCCGCGTCGTGGGGGAACTATCCGGTCCTGGCGGTCGTGGCCGTGACGGCCGGCGCGGCGTACGCGTTCGGCAACGTGGGCACCAACCTCGCCGTCATGGCGGTCGTCCGGCCGGGCATCGGCGGGTTCGCGCTGACCCTCAAGACGGCCGGCGTGCCGGCGATCGCGAGCGTGCTGGCGCTGGGCGGCGGGTGGGCCGAGACGGCCGGCTGGCGCGCGGTGGCCTGGGCGCTGGCGGCCGCGGGCGGCGTCGTGGCGCTCGCCGTGCTGCTCACGCTGCCCCGGAGCGGCGGCTCCACGGTCACGGCCCGCGCGGAGCCGCCCCTGCGGCGGGGCTTCTGGACGCTGCCCCTCGCCGCCTTCCTGTTCATCTGCGGCACGCAGCCGCTGCAGTCGTGGATGGTGACGTACGTGCACGACGAGGCCGGGCTGCCGCTGGCGCAGGCCGGGCAGCTCATGGCCGCCGGGACGGCTTTCGGCCTGACCGGCATGCTCGGCGCGGCGCGATGGGCGGACCGGCTGGGCGCTCGGCGGCGGGCGGTGTTCGTCGCGCTGGTCTGCGTGGTGGCGGCGGTGGGCATCGCCGGGCTGCTCGCCGGGGCCCGCTGGTGGCTGCCTCTCCTCGCGGCCGGGGCGGTGCTGGGCGTGTCGGCCAACCTCGCCGGCGCGGGGTTGACGCACGCGGTCGTCATCGACCGGGCGCCCGGATCCGTGGGCCGGGCGTCCGGGGTCACGATGACCGGTTACTACGCGGGCGCCCTGGTCGCGCCCTGGGGCTTCGGCGCGCTGGCCGACGCCACCGACGGCTACGAGGCGCCCTGGGCGGTCTGCCTCGTGCTCCTGCTGCTCGCGGCCGCCGCGTACGGCGGGGCCCACCGGGTGCTGCCCGTCACGCCAGGCGCAGCAGCCGGGCGGCGTTGCCGGACAGGACCGGCATGAGGTCGCCCACCTCGTCCGTGACCCGGGCGCCCCCGGCGTCCCACCCGGCGAAGTTGGTGCCGAAGACGAGCCTGTCGGTGCCCACCACGTCGACGAGGAGCTCCAGCGAACGCCCGCTGTGCACGTGCGTGTCGAGCCACAGCCGGCGCAGGTACGGCTCGATGCCGTTCTCCAGCAGGAAGCCGGGCACCCACGGCCGCGGCGCCGCCACCGCCCGGGCGAACCGGCCGGCGACGTACGCCAGCGCGCCGCCGCCGTGCGACAGGCACACGTCCAGCCGGGGATGCCGGTCGAGCACGCCGCCGAAGACCAGGGCGGCCACCGCGAGCGTCTCGTCGTAGGCGAACCCGAACAGCAGGTCGAGGTCGAACCTGCGCAGCCGGGGATCGTCGGGCGGGCCGCCCGCGCCGATGGGCGTCGGGTGCACGAACACCGGTACGTCCAGGCCGACGGCCGCCTCGTACAGGGCGTCCATCGCCGGGTCGTCCAGCGGGCGTCCGGGGTCGGTGTCGATGTAGGCGGCCAGCAGCCCCAGGTCGCGTACGGCCCGCTCCAGCTCGGCGACCGACGCGCCGACGTCCCGCAGGGGGAGCTGCGCCGCGCCCATCAACCGTCCGGGGTGGGCGCCGACCAGCTCGGCCAGAGCGTCGTTGTGCGCCCGGCAGTAGCGGACGGCCGTGGCCGGGTCGAGGTCGTTGAAGTAGGTCAGCGGGTTGGGGGACAGCAGCTGGCGGTGGATGCCGGCGGCGTCCATGCCGTCGATCCGGACGTTCACGTCCATGAACGCGCTTCCCTCGTACCGGACCCCGTGCAGCACGTACTCGCCGACCCGGTAGAACGGCCGCCCGTCGGGTGCGCTGCCCAGCTCGGGGCCGGCCGCTCCGGCGGCTCCCTGCGTCATGGGGAGCACCGCGTGGGCGTGCACGTCGATCACGGCGGGGTCTCGCGTGGGAACGGACTGGTCGTGATCGGTCACAGTGGCTCCTTCGGCGGCCGCGAGCGGGAAATCGCGGTGAGCGGTATGGACGGATGCGCCTATGTCATACTAGCGTCGTTGGTGTTATAGCGACGCATGTGCACAGGTGCGAACGCACCCGCGGGAGCCCGTTCCCATCCGGCGAGGGAGCCGGCGGATGTGTCTGCTGGGGGATGACGAACGCGAAGGAGAGCGAGATGGGCTTGGCGGTTGTCACGGGGGCCGGCAGCGGGATCGGAGCGGTCATAGCCCGCCACGCCGCCAAGGCGGGGTACCGGGTCGCCCTCTGGGACGTCGACGAGGTGTCGGTGCGGGAGGTCGCCGCCGACATCGGCGAGTCCGCCGTGGCCCGCAAGGTGGACGTCACGTCCGAGCCGTCGGTCGTCGCCGCGTTCGAGGCCCTCGACGAGGCGCCGGCGCTGGTGGTCAACAACGCGGGGCTGGTGCGGTTCGGCCCGTTGCGGACCCTGAGCCTCGACGACTGGGAGGCCGTGCTCAAGGTCAACCTCACCGGCACCTTCCTGGTGTCCCGCCAGGCGGCGGCGATGATGGAGCCCGCGAGCGGCGGCGCCATCGTGAACATCGCCTCGATCAACGGCATCGCGGCGGCGCCCAACGCCGGCGCCTACACCGCCACCAAGGCCGCCGTCATCCGCCTGACCGAGCAGATGGCGCTGGAATGGGGACCGGCCGGCATCCGGGTCAACACCGTGGCCCCCGGCCTGATCCTGGCCGGCATGTCGGACGCGATCTACGCCGACGAGCAGGTACGCGAGCAGCGCCAGGCGCAGGTGCCGCTTGGCCGGCTCGGCACCGCCGAGCAGGTCGCCGACTGCGTGCTGTTCCTGGGGTCCGCCGGCGCGGCGTACATCACCGGGCAGGTGCTCGCCGTCGACGGTGGTCTGACCAAGTCCGCCCTGCGGAACCTGGCCCGTCCGAAGACCGTCGACTCCGTGGGGCTCTGATGCGGGACATCGCCGGCACGTCGATCCTGGTGACCGGCGGCGGCTCGGGCATCGGGGCGGGGGTGGCGCGGACCCTGGTCGAGCGCGGCGCCCGCGTCACCATCTCCGGCAGGCGCGAGCACAAGATCCGGCAGGTCGCCGGCGAGCTGGGCCCGGCCTGCCTGGCGGTGCCCGGCGACGTCACGGTCGCGGCCGACCGCGAGCGGCTGGTGGAGGCCGCCGTCGAGCATGGTGGCGGCCTCGACACGCTGGTCAACGCCGCGGGCAACATGTACCGGGGCGCGCTGGCCGAGCTCGACGAGCAGCGGATGCTCGACCTCTACCACGCCAACGTGGTGGGCCCGGTGCAGCTGTCCGGCCTCGCCCTGCCGGCCCTGGCGCGGAGCAAGGGGTCGATCATCTTCTTCGGCTCGGTGCACACCCAGCGGGCCTTTCCCGGGGCGTCCCCGTACGCGGCGACCAAGGGCGCGCTCGAGTCGCTCACCGGTGTGCTGGCGTCCGAGCTCGGGGCGCAGGGCGTGCGCGTCAATTGCGTGCGGCCCGGCGCGGTCTACACCGAGATCAACGAACGCGCCGGCCTGGGCACCCCCGAGGAGGCCCACGCCCGCCTGCAGGGTCTGGCCGGCGCGCACGCGCTCGGCCGGATCGGCACCCCCGAGGAGGTCGCCGAGGCGGTCGTGTACCTCGCCGGAGCCGAATGGGTGACCGGCGGCATCCTGACCGTCGACGGAGGGCTGGCCCTCGGCGTCACCCACGCCTGAGGAACATCCCTGGGGAAGACCGTCGGCGGTCTCCACCTCAGTACGACGGCGCGCCCGCCGCCCACTCCGCGGCGCGGCGCACGATGAGACGGTGCTCGGGCGCGTCGTAGGAGCGCCCGTCGTGTCCCAGCGCGTCGTACACCACGCGGCCGGAGCCGACCTCGCGGGCCCAGAGCAGCGGATGGTCGGCGCCGCCGTGCGGCGAGCTCATCAGGCCGCGCACGTCCGGCGCGCGGTCGAGGAAGCCGTAGACCTCGTCGACGACGTCGAAGTCGCCGATCCCGTCGACGATCGGGTGACCGCCCGTGGCCACGGTGACGCGCACGGGACCGTCGAGCGGCGGATGCGAGGACCGGTCCCACCGCCAGACCCCGCCCAGCAGGTCGCGCCAGCCGGGCCAGTCGTCGAAGCAGATGCTGGCGCCGTGCATGGCGAGCAGCCCGCCGCCGTCCCGCACGTGGCCGGACAGCGCCTCCCGCGCGGCGTCGCTCAGTGAGATCGACCACTCGGCCCGCAGATGGGCGTAGCGCTCGACCCGCATCGTCCACCTGAGCATGTTGAGCACCAGCAGCGCCGGCCGCCGGTCACGATCGGCGAGGCCGAGACACGCCCCCTCGACGTCCGTGGTCACGCCGACCGCGAACCCGGCCTCCTCCAGAACACCCGCCAGGGCCGCGCTGCTCGCCGGGAAGTCGTGCGCCACGCCTCCCGAGAGGATCAGTGCCGATCTCGGTGTCGTCTCCGGCATGCTCGCGACCCTTCTTGACGTGAGGCGTCTAACGACTACATTCTGACGCAGCGGGGCCGTCGCTGGAAAGGCTCCTCGCCCGCCGCCCGGCGACGCCGTTCCGGGTGACCGGGCCCGCATGCGGAAGGGAGTGCGCGTGTTCCGTCACGTGGTGCTGTTCAGATGGTCCGACGCGGCCGGTGAGCCGGAGCGCGCCGCCGCGGTGCGGCACGGGCTGTGAGCGCGCGCGGCCCGGCGATCGTCGTCGGCGCGAGCCTGGCCGGCGCCACCGCCGCCCTCGCGCTGCGGCGTCACGGCTGGAGCGAGCCCATCCTGCTGGTCGGCGAGGAGGACCGCCTGCCGTACGAGCGTCCCCAGCTGTCCAAGGGCTACCTGGCGGGCACGCGCGACCCGGGCCACCTGCTGGTCGCGCCGGAGCGGCGGTACGCCGACGGCGACATCGAGCTGGTGCTCGGGCAGCGCGTGACCGAGCTGCACCCCGGCGACCACCGCGTCACGGTCGGCGGGCGCCGCCTGCCGTACGGCGTGCTGGTGCTGTGCACCGGCGCGACCGCCCGGCGACCCGCCCTCCCCGGCGCCGGCCTGCGCGGCGTGCATCTCCTGCGGACCCTCGCCGACGCCGACCGGCTGCGCGCCGAGGTCGCGCCGGGGACCCCGGTCGTGGTCGTGGGGATGGGGCTGATCGGCTCCGAGGTCGCCGCCACGCTGAACCGGATCGGCGCCGACGTCGTCGCCGTCGATCCGCTGCCCGCGCCGCTGCACCGCCTGGTGCCCGCCCCGGTGGGGGAGATGCTGGCCGACCTGCACCGCGGCCACGGCGTGCGGCTACGGCTCGGCCGGTCGGTGCGGGAGATCACCGGGCGCGACCGGGTGGAGGCCGTCGTCCTGGAGGACGGCGAGCGGCTGCCGGCCCGGGTGGTGGTCGCCGGCCTCGGCGCCGTGCCCAACACGGGGCCGGCCGCGGCGGCGGGGCTGGACGTGGGCGCGGGCATCCGCACCGACGCGTTCGGCCGCACCAGCGCACCCGACGTGTACGCCGCGGGCGACGTGACCGAGCAGTTCGTCCCCCACCGAGGCCGCCACCAGCGCGTGGAGCACTGGAAGCACGCGATCCAGCAGGCCGGAGCCGTCGCGGCGGCCATCACCGGCACTCCCGCCCCGCTGGACGAGTCGCCGTGGTTCTGGACCGACCAGTACGACGTGCACCTCGAGGTGGCCGGCTGGCCGGACGCCGCCGCGCCGGTGGTCGTCGACGGTGTCGTGGGAGCCGGTGGGCAGGCCGGAGAGTTCCTCGCCAGGACCGTGGTGGACGGGCGGGTCCAGGCGGTCACGGGCGTGGGAAGAGGCCGGGAACTGCGCGCCCTCGGCCGCGCGCTCCCCGGCGGCGTGCCCCACGAGGACCCGCTTGAGGGCCCGCTGGAGGAGATCGCATGAGGTCATGGCATGACCATGGACGGCGTCCACCAGGCTCTCCAGCAGCAGCAGACACAGACCGACGGCAGGAGTGACACATGCTCAGCGATTCGACCGTGACCCTGAGGCGCTACCAGGAGCTCTGGGACGGTTTCCGGCAGCGCGGACTGCGCCAGGGTCTCTACACGGCGGGCGGCGTGGTCATGCGGGACACCTTGCTCGACCTGCACGGGCCCGACCACCAGTTGCGCCGCCGGGTGGAGAACCGGCTCTTCCGGCGAGGCACGTTCAAGACCTGGGAGGCCGACCTCGTCCCGCGGATCATCGACGAGGCCTTCACTCCCGTCATCAAGCAGGGGCACGCCGACCTGGTGCTGCTCGGCACCCGGACCGTCATGAACCTCACCGCGAAGGTCGCCGGCATCGACCGGACGACCGGCTCGGTCGAGGAGACCGACGCGCTGCAGGAGTTCGCGATCAAGTTCTCCGAGGGCGCGACCCTGATCCACACCACCCGCGACCCCGAGGTCGTACGGGCCGAGGTGGCGGAGGCGCTCGGCCGGTTCGACGCGATGTTCTTCACGCCGTCGTACGAGCGGCGGGTGGCGCTGGCCGAGGACCCGGAGGTCCCCGAGGACGCCTACCCCGGCGACGTGCTGATGGCGCTGGTCCGCAACCGCGAGGAGCTGCGGATCGACCGGGACGTCATGCTCCGCGAGGTGGCCTTCTACCTCCAGGCGGGCTCGCACAGCACCTCCGACGCCTTCACGCACGCGGTCGACGAGATCCTGCGCTGGGCGGAGCGGCATCCGGAGCAGGCGCACCGCCTCGACGACGACCTGTTCGTCCAGCGTTGCGTGCACGAGGCCCTGCGGCTGCACCCGGCGAGCCCCGAGGCGCTGCGCGAGGCCGTCGAGGACGTGACGCTGCGGGACGGGCGGTCGATCCCGGCCGGTACGCGCGTCCGGATGGACATCAAGGCGGCCAACACCGACCCGGAGGTGTTCGGGCCGGACGCCGCGGTGTTCGACCCCGACCGGGTGACGCCCGCCGGCGTCCAGCCGTGGGGTCACACCTTCGGGGGCGGCATGCACGCCTGCATCGGCATGGAGCTCGACGGCGGCACCGTGCCCAAGGAGGGCGAGGCGGAGCACGTGCTCGGCACGGTGCCGTTGATGGTGCGCGAGCTGCTGCGCCACGGCGTACGCCTCGACCCGGCCAGCCCGCCGGTGAAGGAGGCGCACTCCAAGCGGGACCACTTCGGGGGTTACCCGGTGCTGTTCGGAGCGGCTGTCACGCCGGAGTGACACTGGTCGTTAAGCTCCTTGACACTAAGCAACGTACCGACGCAGGATCAGCAGAGGTCCGGCGGCGGATCGCGGGCGGTCACGGCCGTGCCCCCGATCGGCCGGCCCCGGCTTTCTCGTGAGGAGAGTTGAATGTCGCAGATGATCGCCATCGAGGGCGGAACCGTCATCGACGGAACCGGCGCTCCCGCGCGCGCCGGCGAGACCGTGCTGATCAGTGAGGGGAAGATCGCGGCGCTGGGCGCCGCGGCCGACGAGCTCGCGGCGCGCGCGCCCGACCTCCAGCGGATCGACGCCACCGGCAAGACCGTCATGCCGGGCCTCATCGACGCGCACACCCACCTGTCCTTCGGCGAGCCGACCGGCAACGACGAGCTGTTCTTCCACCGCACCGAGGCGTACAGCTCCATGCTGTCCGCCCACAACTCCGGCAAGGTGCTCCGGGCCGGCGTCACCGGCGTCATGGACGCCGACTGCCTCTGGAACATCGGGGTCGAGCTCCGGGACGCGATCGAGGCCGGCATCGTGGAGGGCCCCCGGATGCGCGCCGGCGGCAACGCCCTGATGACCATGCTCGGCGGCACCGCCGGCCGGCTGATCAAGGACGAGGGCACGACGGGCTACGCCACGGTCGTCCACAACCTGGACGGCATGACCCGCGAGGTGCGCCGCCAGGTCAAGCACGGGGTCGACTGGATCAAGATCATGGTCACCGGGCTCATCCCCTCGGTGAAGGGCCCCGAGGTCAAGGTCTGGTCGCAGCGCGAGATCAGAGCCGTCGTCGAGGCCGCCCACGAGCTCAACACGCCGGTCGTCGGCCACTGCCGCAACTCCATCAGCACGAAGGAGTCCGCCGAGGCGGGCATCGACATGATCTACCACTCCAGCTACATGGACGAGGCCGCGCTCGAGGCGGTGCTGGAGAACGGCACCACGCTCTGCCCGACGCTGACGCTGCTCGGCAACCTCGTCGACTACGGCGAGAAGGTAGGCACGGCACCGGCGCTGCTCGACATCTTCAAGGCCGAGCTGGAGGTGACCGGCGAGATGATCGGCAAGGCGCACCGGCTCGGCGCGCGGGTCATCACGGGCTCGGAGACCGGCTTCGCGGTCACGCCGTGCGGCGAGTGGCACGCCCGCGAGCTCGACATGCTCGTGCGTTACGCCGGCTTCTCGCCCATGGAGGCGATCACCGCCGCCACCTCCAAGGCCGCGTGGGCCATGAAGATGGAGGGGGAGGTCGGCGCGCTGGCCGAGGGCTACCTCGCGGACGTGATCGTGGTCGACGGCGACCCGCTGGCCGACATCACCGTGCTGACCCGCGAAGGGGCCATCCACGAGGTGATCAAGGACGGCGTGCGCGTCGACCTGTCGCGGCCGATCCCCGAGCGCCGTCCGCGGGCCGGCGAGAAGGTGGCCTTCCTCGCGGCCTGCCCGCTGACGCGGGCGTTCGCGTTCGAGGACACCGCCCTCGGGCGGGCCGAGGGCAAGACCCTGACCGACGACGAACTGCTCCGCCTGTCGCGTGCCTGAACGGGGATCAGCCGGGGCCGCACCCGACCGAGCGCGGGCGGCCGGGGCTGTAATGTGTACGTGCACCCGACGCCACGACCGGTCGCCGCGGACGGTTCACGGCCCCCACGGTGCCCACGGCCCCCACGTCACCCACCAGTTGCCCGGCCCCACGCAACGGCAGGAAAGGTCAGGCCAGCCATGAGTACCGAGGGCATCATCGAGCGCCTGCAGGTGCTCGGCATGTCGGGCTACGAGGCGAAGGCCTACCTCGCGCTGGTGGCGGCCGGCGAGCCGCTCAACGGCTACGAGGTGGCCAAGCGCTCGGGCGTGCCGCGCAGCACCGTCTACGAGACGCTCGGCAAGCTGACCGCGTCCGGCGCGATCTACGAGGTGCGCACCCGCGAAGACGCCGTGAGCTACCTGCCGCTGCCGCCCAAGTCGCTGCTCGACCGGCTCGGCCGGCACTACGAGTCGACCCTCGACTCGCTGCGCGAGTCGCTGCCGGGCATCGCGGCGCCGCCGCGCCTGCACCTGATCCACAACCTCACCGGGCGCGAGGCCCTGCTGGAGCGGGCCGGCGACATCGTCGCCGGCGCCCAGCGCGACCTCTTCCTGTCGCTGTGGCCCGAGGAGAACAACCCGCTCGACCCGTTGATCCACGACGCGCACGACCGGGGGGTCTCCGTGACCGTCATGTCGTTCGCCGAGGAGGAAGACCCGTCGGCCATCCCGCGCACCTACATCCACCGGCTCTCGCCGCCGCCCGTCGTCCTGGAGAACCTCGGCTGCCGGTTGTTCGTCGCGGTGGGCGACCGGCAGGAGTGCGTCATCGGCGGCTTCGTCGGCGCCGACGCCTGGGGCATCTTCTCCGACAACCCGGCGGTCGTCATGGTCGCGGTCGAATACGTCCGCCACGACATCGCGCTGCAGCTCATGGCGGCCAACTTCCCGGAGCAGGACGTGTCGAGCTTCTGGAGCGACGACCCCGACCTCTCGCGGCTGCGGTCCGACCACGGCTTCGCCGCCGTGGCCCTGCGAGGCGGGCGCAACGGGGCGAAGAACGGCGCCGGCTCCGACGTGCCGCCGGTGCGCAAGCGCGCCTCGGGCCGTCAGGGCGCCCGCAGGCGCTGAGTTCGCGCCGGCCGACCACCAGAGCGGGCTCCGGTCGTCGGGTTCCTCGCTGGTGACGATCACCCCGGCTTCCTGGCGCAGGCGGTCAGGTGCAACTCTAGGGTTGCGCGTGAAAGATGGACGTGCAATTCTGGGGTTGCACATCCAATGGCGGCAGCGAAGGAGCCCTTGTCATGAGCGAGGACCGGATTGAGCGCGAAACCCTGATCGCGGCACCCCTGGAGCGGGTCTGGTCGCTGGTGACCGAGCCCGGGTTCTGGGTGGCCGACGAGGCGA
The DNA here is from genome assembly GCF_014646355.1 of Nonomuraea cavernae. Lineage (GTDB taxonomy): Bacteria > Actinomycetota > Actinomycetes > Streptosporangiales > Streptosporangiaceae > Nonomuraea > Nonomuraea cavernae. Next base: position 15,011 of record NZ_BMNH01000030.1, on the reverse strand, counting down.
ACGGGTCCGCCGGCGTGGCCAGAGAAGGCGAGGTGACGATGACGAAGAACGCCGAGTACGGCGACTTCCCGGTGCGGGTGGAGAAGATCGAGCCGCCGACGTACGTGGCGTATCGCTGGGCCAGCGCGTTCCCCGGAGAGCAACCGGGCGAGGACAACAGCACCCTCGTGGAGTTCACGCTGACCACCGAGGGCGACAAGACGCGGCTGCGAGTCGTCGAGAGCGGGTTCGCGGCGCTGGCGGGGAGCGAGGAGCTGCGCAGCCGGGCGCTGAAGGACAACACCGGCGGATGGCCGCAGGTCCTCGACGCGTTCAGGACGCGTGCCGAGCGCGCATCGGTGTGACGGACGAACGTCGCGGCGACGTCGCGTCGGTCGACAGCGTCCTCGTCGCGCTGGCCGACCCGACGCGACGTCAGCTGCTTGATCTGCTCGCCGCACAGGGCGAGGCGACCGCGACGACGCTCGCCGAACAACTCCCCGTCACGCGGCAGGCGGTGGTCAAGCACCTTGCCGTCCTGGACGCCGCCGGGCTGGTCTCCGGCGGCCGGGTCGGTCGCGAAGTACGCTACGCGGTGCGGCCCGCGGCGCTGGACGCGACGGCGCGGTGGATGGCCGGGCTCGCGGCCGACTGGGATCGGCGGTTGGCGAACATCAAGCGCATCGCTGAGGCAGCGGAGCGGGATACGCCCTAGCTCACCCAGCGAAGGAGGCCGGGAAGGAACCGGCCGCGTCTTCGCAGTGAGCCGGAAACCGCCCGGCGACGTCACCGGGAGCCGGGACAGACGCGGGCGAGCCGGAGCAGGGCCGCGCCGCAGAGATAGACCGGGAGCATCAGGACGGGCAGCGCTCCCTGCCCCGCCAGGGCGGCGCCCAGCAGCCCGGCGATGACGGCCGCCGCGCCGGTGACGGTGGCGGCCGTGCGGAGCCCGCCGTTCGCCTGGGGCAGGGTGATCGGCCGTGCGCGCCGTTCGACCCAGCCGAACAGCGCGACGAGCACCGTGAGGAGCACGGCCAGGATCGCCAGCCAGGGCAGCCGGAGCAGCAGCCACTGCGCCGAGCCCGTGGCGGGCTGCGGCATCAGGCCGGTCGGATAGAGGGCCAGTGCGGCGATCACGACGGCCGTCAGGTGCCAGAGGAAAACCGTCATGATCACGGAGTTGACCGCCACGATGACCAGCCACGGACGCGGCCGTCCGAGCCACCGGATGCCGCGATCGTGCAGCAGGAAGACGATGCCGGTCTGCGTGACGGCCAGGGCGAGCAGCGCGAGCGTCGGCGGCGAGGTGTTCTGCAGCCGCTCGCCCGGGATCGCCACCATGCTGATCGGATAGGGACCGGCGACGGTGAGCGCGACGAGAGCCGCGAGCCCGCCGGCCGCCATCGGCAGGGCCACGGCGCGGCGGACGGGCAGGGTGCCCTCCCGCCAGGCGATGCCGAGCTGGTGGACGGCCAGCCAGGCGAGCAGGAAGTTGGCCTGGCCGAGCGAGGGCCGGCCGAGCAGCCTGGCGACGTCTCCGAGAGCGACCAGCGTCATGAGTACGACGGGGACGGCGAGCCCCGCCCGCCGGTCGAGCGCGAGCATCACCGGCGTGAGAAAGACGGCGGCGAGGTACACGATCAGGAACCACAGCGGCACGCAGGCCAGCCACACGGCCGTCCCCACCGACTTCGGGTCGGCGCCGAGGACCAGCGCCAGGCAGGCCACGCCGCTCAGGACGAGGACGAGCATGCTGGTGGGGGCGACCAATCGGGCCGTACGGCTCAGCAGCCAGCTCACGGCGGTGCCGCCCCGGCGGCGCTGGGAGTCCAGGGAGGCCGCGTTCGCGAACCCGCCCACCAGAAAGAAGACCGGCATGACCTGGAACAACCAGGTCAGGGGACGGGTCCACGGCAGCACCTCCAGGGCGCTCGCGCCGCCGAACCCGCCCCGGTAGGTCACCGAGACCGACAGCCAGTGCCCGAGCACGACCATCGAGATCGCGACCGCGCGCAGCAGGTCGATGAGGCGCTCCCGCTCGGGTGGAGTGCGCTCGGCGGCCTGCCTGAGCGCGCGGGCGACGCCGTGCGAGCGGCGGAACAGCGCCTGGAGCACGCCAGTCGTCCTCTCATCCGGCATCAGGGATCACCTGAATCATCTGAATCATCGGGAATCATCAGGAAGATGGTTCTGACCTGCCCATATTCGCCGGCGTCTAGACGTTCCCCGAGTGGCGCCGCTCCCGTCAGGTCCTCGGATCCCCCGGTGAACGTCACCGGGGGATTCGGAGGCTCAGCCCTGCCGTCGGGCCAGATGCTCCTGCAACTCGGCGTGGCGGAACTGGTAGAACGGGCCGGCCGCGCGCAGCAGTCCGCGCCGGTGCAGGTTGTCCAGAAGCCGCGCCAGCCGCAGGGGGCCTCGGCCCAGCAGGGCCAGGTGCCCCTGAAAGATCACCGATCTGAGCCAGGTGTCCCGCCGCCGGGCCATGAAACCGAAGGAGAAGGCGAACACGGCGACGAGCAGTGCGTCGTTGGCCGGGCGCATCCCGCGCTGCGCGTCCACGAAGCTGAACAGCTCGACCGCGAAGGCGAGCACCGTGCCGAGGATCACGCTGTTCACGAGGTGCAGGCCGGTCAGCGCCCGGTTCACCCGCCACGTGGACACGGGTGTCACGGCGGCGGTGAACACCGGCGGCCGCTCGTCGGGCGCGGCGGAGCGAATCTGCATCACCTGGAGCGTGAGCCAGTTGAGCACGGCGACGGCCACGAGGGTCGCCAGGCCCATCAGGGGGCCCTCCGCCCACCACATGTACCCGGCCACCGGTAGCCCGAGCGGCATTCCGAACATCATGAGCGGGCTGTTCGCCGCGACCATGCGGACGAAGTCGAGCAGCCGGCGGCGTGCCCGCAGCGGCGCGAAGTCGGGCGAGTCGGTGGCCGACAGCCTGGGCATGCTGATGCCCAGGCAGAAGCCCAGACCGAGCATCGCCCCGAAGTGGACGTCGTCGATCAAGGCTCCCATGACCGCGGCGGGCAGGCTGATCACGGCTCCGGCCAGGACCCCGACCCACTCGGAGACCAGCTGGCGGCCTCGCCCGGGGAAGACGTAGTCGACCATCCGCCACCAGGCCAGGTCCTGCGCCCCGTTCCTGGACAGCAGGCCGGCCAGCCAGGCGAGCCGTTCGGCGCCTCGGGCGGGAACAGGTCCGCCATGACCGAGCCGGGCCTCGACGAGACCGTCCAGCAAGTGCTCCCGCAGCGCCCCGCTCTCCTCGCCCGGCACGCTCAGCAGCGGAGCGGGATCGGCGTCCCGATCGACGTAGACGACCTTGACCAGCCAGAGCCCCCAGGCGGCGGAGGTGACGTACGCCAGGGCGGGGGCCTTGCCCTCCCGCAGCGCGTCCAGCGCCTTCACCCACGCCGGGGAGGGCTCCGCGGTGAAGCACGCGTCCAGATACGCCGCGGCGGCCTGCTGGTCCAGGTCCTTCGGCGCGATGACGGTCGCCCCTTTGAGCGCCCGGGTCGTGCCCACGGTGTCCTTGTACGCCCTGGTGCGCGAGGTGATGATCACCTGGTCGCGGTCTCCCAGCGTGCGCGAGAGCTCGCGCAGCACACCGGCGCGGGCGTCCTCGGGCAGTTCGTCCAGCCCATCGAGCACGGCCAGGACGTGCCCGCGGCCGGCCAGCAGGTCGGTCCCGTCAGCGCCCTTCCCGATCCCGCGCAACGCCGCGTAGTCCGCACGCACGCGGGAGGCCACCCACTCATGGAAACGCGGGTGCGTCTTGACGTTCCATTCGGCGATCGGCAGCAGCACGGGGACGGGTTCGTCGGCGGTGCGCGTCTCGATCAGGTGCAGCAGCAGCTCGATGGCCAGCGTGGTCTTGCCCGTCCCCGGCCCGCCCGTGATCACCAGCCGGCGGCGGGGCAGCCCGCGGAAGAAGGCGGCCAGCCCGGCGACCTCGTCCGAACGCAGGCAGGGGTCCGTCCCGCGCGGCCGCCCGCCGGACCTGGGGCCGTGCGTCACACTCCACGAGACCGGGATCAGCGCGTCCCCCTGCCGCCGCGCCGCGGCCTCATCTGCCCATTGATGGGCCACCAGCTCGGCCAGGTGGGTCTTGGCCTCGGACAGGGTCGGGGTCGTGGCGGTGACCAGGGTGAACCGGTAACTCAGCCAGCAGCCGAGTGCCGTCACCCCGCAGGCGATCGCGATCCACTTCGGGCTCCACACCCCGTCGTTGAGCACCTGGTTCAGAGCCACCGCTCCTGCCGCGCTGGTGAAGGTGGCGACCGCGAACAGGAGCCGAGGGCTTGATAAGCCTCCGCTGCGCATAGCGAAGCATGCTAGCTTGCGCGATCACGAACCATGCGTGATTCGCGCCCGTGACGCTTCGCGGCGGCGGCCCGGTCTCGTCCTGCCGGTCGCACCCGCCACGACGCCCCGGTGTCAGGCGAAGCGCTCGATCGTCACGGGGATCAGCCCCGCGTGGCGCAGCACCGTCACCAACTCCCGCAGCAGCGGCCGGACGGCGTCGTCCGACGCGCTCGCCAGGCAGGCGGTCAGGTCGAGACACCAGGCCACGCCGGGACCGATCCGGCGAAGGTCCCAGGTGAAGTCGTCGCCGGCGACGCGGCGGTGCGCCGTGCCGGCCACGCGGGCCGGCGGATCGGCGAGTGCCATCCGCCAGGCCGAGCGCAGCCGGGGCGGACCGTCCTCGCGAAGGTCGTTCGCGAACAGGACGCGATAGACCCGCCGGTCGCGAAACCCGTCGGGGACCCGCTCGGGGCCGAGTCGCAGGGGAGCCGAGCCGCCCAGGGGCTGGTGGTCATGGAAGTGGCCGCGCAACGCCGCTTCGCCGGGCAACTCGCCCCCGCCGAGCCGGCGGTAGACGACCTCGGCGTCGTCACGGCGGACCGCGACGAGCCGGGCGCGCAGGCGCGCGTCCGTGCGCATCCCGCGGCTGAACGCCGCCGAACTCCACCAGCCGTCCGTCGCGGTCCACCCGGCGCTGTCGAGGCCGATCGCCGTGTGGTCGCCGGCCAGCGTGAACTCCTCGACCACGATCCCCTCGGCCGGCACGGCAACCGCATCGGCCTGGACCATGATCCCCTCAGTCGGCGCGGATGGCACACCGGCCTCGACCGTGATCCAGCCGGGCCGCAGGGAGGGAGCACCGGTCTCCGGCAGGATCAGGTAGTAGTCGAGCCGGGGCTCCTCGGCATCGGTGATCGCCGGCCCTTCGGACCGGCGGATCCCAGCGGTCATTCGTCCGTGCCTCTCTCCAGTGTTCGGGCGGCTCGCCGAGACTACTGAACGGCCCCCTTCCGGCGCCGCCGGACCGGTGGCCGGCCGTGCCGGAGCCGGCGGGGGCCCGCGAGCCGATGATGCGCGGGCGTCACCACAGGTCAGCAGCCGGGGTACGTGTCCCACGCCACCCGGCCGCCGGTGAACTGGGTGGTGAAGTCGTCGGCGAGTTCGGTGATCGTCTCTCTGCCCTCCAGCCGGGACAGCCACCGCTGAGGCAGGGCGGCCTCGCCGTGTCGGGCGCCGAGAAGGTTGCCGCAGACGGCGCCGGTGGAGTCACTGTCGCCGGAATGGTTGACGGCCAGCAGCAGCGCCCGCCGCATGTCGTCCTCGCTCACCAGGGCGCAGTAGACCGCGATGGCGAGTGCCTCCTCGGCGACCCATGCGCCGCCGAGCCGCTCCACCTGCTCCGGCGACGGCCGTCCTTCGGCGGCGAGGGCGACCGCGGCCCGGAGCGCGGCGCTGGTCTCCTCATGCGCGGGCTGCTCGGCGAGCAGGTCAAGAGTCTCCTGTACGGCCTGCGCCAGCGTCCGGCTCTGGACGAGGAAGTGGACGAGCGCGGCGCAGGCCCCGGCCGCGAGGTAACCGGTGGGATGCCCGTGGGTGATCTGAGCGCAGTCGGCCGCGAGTCTGAAAGCCGCACGCTCGTCACGCGCGGCCAGGCCGAACGGGGCCGAACGCATGACGGTGCCGCATCCCTTGGAATCGGGATTCACCGGCCCGGGCGCCCCGGGGGCGGCGACAGGGCCCGTCTCGGCGCGCAGTCCGGACAGGCAGGCGTTGCCCGGCGCGCGGCGTGAGTACAGCCACGTTCGGGTGCGCAGCCGGCCGGTGCGGACGAGAGCGTCCGCCGGTGGTGGGGAGCGGTGCTCCTGGGTGTCGAGCCACCGCAGGTAGGCGTGGCGCACGACCGCCGTCTCGCCGCCGCCGATGCCTCTCTCCTGAACACGGACATTCGCCCGGATCAGGCCCTCGACCGTGAACAACGTCATCTGGGTGTCGTCGGTGATCGAGCCGATCGTGCCGCGCCAGTCGGGCGCGAGATCGGTCAGCCCGGCCCGGCCGTGGTCGCGGCGGATGGCGGCGATCGAGCTGAACTCGACGGGCGCGCCCAGCGCGTCACCGATCGCCCCGCCGAGCAGGCAGCCGCGCACCCTGCTCCGCAACGCCGGACCTCCTGTTGCGACATCGCTCACCAGGATGGGCTCCTCTCTTGTGGACGGCCCGACGAGCGTAGCGGCGGAGTGGCGCGCGGACGAGGGCCTGGCCCGGACGTGCGCTCAGGTGACGCTGCGGCGCAGGTTGGTGCGGTAGGAGTAGTGCTCGGGCAGGAAGTGGCTGATCGCCAGCTCGACCGGCCGCCCGCCGGTGTCGAGGTAGAGCCGGTCGATCCGCAGCAGGGGATGCCCGGCGGCGCAGCCGAGCTGCCGCGCGGTCGGCTCGTCGGCGAGCGCGACCGTGATGCTCTGGTCGGCCTCGGCGATGGGCGCCTCCAACCGGGTGTCCAGCAGGCCGATGATGGTCACCTCGCTGGTCGAGCCCTCGGCCGCCAGCTCGGGCAGCCCGGCCAGGGTCCGGCCGACGGCCGGCGGGAGGTAGACCGTGGTCAGGCAGAACGGCGTGCTGTCGTGCAGCCGGCGGAAGGCCAGGCCGTAGACGACGTCGCTGGACAGCCGCAGCCGGCCGGCCGCGTCGACGTCGACCTCCCGGTGCAGCGGCACGGTGATGTCCATCCGCGTGTCGACGGACAGGCCCATGAGGTCGTCGACCGAGCCGAACTGCCGGAGGTAGGCGCCCTCCCTGGGCATCGCGAACGTGCCGCGTCCCGGGATGCGGTAGACCATGCCCTCGGCGACCAGGTCCTGGAAAGCCCGGCGTACCGTCTGGCGGCTCACCCGGTGGCGCTCGGCCAGCTCGGCCTCCGTCGGGAGCCGACGGCCGCCGGAGTAGCGCCCCTGCAGGATCTCGTTGCGGACCTCGCGGGCGAGCGCCACGTAGCTGCTCTCCCGGCGACCGGTGCTCGCAGCCATCCCCACCTCGGTCTCACTCGCGCAGCGCGTCACCCTGGATCGGCATGCAGCCTATCCGGCCTTCTCCCGATCCGCCGCCCGCCTGCGCCGCCCACGCCAAGGCGGCTCGCGCCGGTGCGGCTCATGCCATGCCCAGGTGGCTCGCGCCGGTGCGGCTCATGCCAGGACGGCGACGAAGCGCCAGTCGAGGACGTCGGCGGGGTCTTCGCCCGCCCGGGTCGCCTGGACGTGCGAGCGCAGGTGGACGAGCCCTCCCCGGGGGAGGGGGTCGATCCGCTCCACCTCGATCGTGCTGCGCAGCGTGTCGTTCTCCCGGACCGGGCCGAGATGGTCGCAGCCGTGCCAGCCGACGACGGTGACGATGTCCGGCAGCGCGCGAAGCGCCTGGTGCAGCGCGAGCCCGATGGTGTGGCCGCCGTACACGAGCCGGTCGGGCGCGTCGTGGTGGACCCTGGCGACGTTGAGCGTGAGCCGGGCCAGCTCGGGCGCCGATGTGACGACGTCGCCGCCCGCCACCTCGAAGACCGTGCCCGGCGTGAGGCCGTCGAGGTGGGGGCCGGGCCGCTCGGCGCGGTAGGCGTCCAGGTCCCACCCCGCCGTCACTCCGGCGAGGTCCTCGGGGGCGGGGGCGGTGCCGATGCCGGTCAGATCGTCGGCGTGCCCGGTGTCCAGGGTGCCGTCGCGCAGCGGCAGCATCGCGCAGCGCCAGAAGTCGAGCACCGGGCGGCCGTCCTGGTCGGTGGTGCTGATCCGCAGCGCGGCCAGGCCGGTGGCGGCGCGGCCGGGCCGCCGGGAGTTCTGCCGCAGCCCGACGACCTCGGTGACGGTACGCAGCGTGTCGCCGAGAGCGGGCGCCCGGCGGAACACGACGCCCCGGTAGAACAGGTTGGCCACCACGGTGTGCGTCGCGCCCGTGGACTGCCCGATGGCCACGTCCCACACCAGGTGCGGCGCGGCCAGGACGTCCCCGACGACCCGGCGCGACAGGCGGCGGTCCAGCGCCAGCGGCAGCCGGCAGCCGACGATCGCCTGGTGCGCGGCCGCCAGCCCCTCGGTGAGCGTGGCCGCCGGGGCGTCGAACCGCTGCCTGATCCGCAGATCCTCGAAGTACGGTCCGTCCACCGGGACGCGAGTCATCGCGCACCTCCCACACCAGGTCACCAAATGTGCGGCCAAAGTCTCATGTCGGAGGGGATTGCGTCAATAGTGGCCGTTGACAGCCATTATCGCTACGCCCCAATATGGCCGTACAAATGGTGAAGAAGGGTGCTCGATGATGGTCGAAGGAACCGTTCCGGCCGCCGGCAAGCCGCTGGCCGGCCTGCGGATCGTCGAGATCTCGACGTTCGTCGCGGCGCCGCTCGGCGGCATGACGCTGGCGCAGCTCGGGGCCGACGTGGTGCGGGTCGATCCGCTCGGCGGGGCGCCCGACCACTCGCGGTGGCCGCTGGCCCCCTCCGGGACGAGCATGTACTGGACGGGGCTGAACAAGGCGAAACGCTCGCTCTGCCTCGACCTCCGGTCCGCCGAGGGCCAGGCACTGGTCGCCAGGCTGGTCGCCGACAGCGGCATCGTGCTGACCAACTCGGCCGGCCGGCCCTGGCTCACCTACGAGGCGCTCGCCGAGCACCGGCCGGACCTGATCCACCTGCGGATCGAGGGCCACCACGACGGCACTCCGGCGGTGGACTACACGGTCAACGCGGCCGTCGGCTTCCCCATGGTGACCGGTCCGGAGGGGCACGCCGACCCGGTCAACCACGTGCTGCCCGCCTGGGACATGGCCTGCGGGCTGTACGCGGCGATCGGCATCCTCAGCGCCGAGCGCCGCCGGCGGCTCACCGGGCAGGGGCAGGCGATGAGCGTGGCGCTCTACGACGTGGCCCTCGCCATGGCCGGCAACCTGGGGTTCCTCGCCGAGGCCCAGGTCGGCGGCGTCACCCGGCCGCGCGTCGGCAACCACCTGTACGGCGGTTTCGGCCGCGACTTCACCACGCGCGACGGCCGGCGGGTGATGGTGGTGGCGCTGACCTCCCGGCACTGGCGCGACCTGCTCGCGGTGACCGGCTTCGGCGACGCCGTCGCCGCGCTCGAACACGCCCTGGGCACCGACTTCTCGCTGGAGGGCGACCGCTTCACCTACCGCGAGGCGCTGGCCGGGCTGCTCCAGCGCTGGTTCGGCGAGCACGACCTGGCACACGTCGAGGCCCGGCTCCGGACGACCTCCGTGCTGTGGTCCGCGTACGGGACGTTCGCCGACCTGGTGGGGGAGCGGGCCGGCGAGGTGCGCGCCAACCCGATGATGGCCGTCATCGACCAGCCCGGCGTCGGCGAGCACCTCGCCCCGGGCTCACCCATCGCGGCGGACGCGGCCGGGCGCGACGTGGTGCGCGCGCCGGTGCTCGGCGAGCACACCGGCGAGATCCTGCGCGGCCTCGGGCTGCGCGACGACGAGATCCGGGACCTGCGCGAACGCCGCATCGTGGCCGTGCCGGGCCCCGACGCCCAGGCTCCCCACGCCCAGGCTCCCCACGCGCCGGCACCTGAGGCGCAGACGCCCGACACCCAGACGCCCGACAAGGAAGGAAACGGCCGATGACCCGGCTCGCGCAGACCGCGGGACTCACCGACGTCCAGCAGGAGATCCTCGACACCGTACGGGACTTCGTCGACCGGGAGATCATCCCGCAGGCGCAGCGGCTGGAGCACGCCGACGAGTACCCGCAGGAGATCGTCGACCGGATGCGGGAGATGGGCCTGTTCGGCCTGACCATCCCGGAGGAGTACGGCGGCCTCGGCGAGTCGCTGCTGACCTACGCCCTGGTCGTGGAGGAGATCTCGCGGGGCTGGATGAGCGTGTCCGGGATCGTCAACACGCACTTCATCGTCGCGTACATGCTGATGCGGCACGGAACCGAGGCGCAGAAGCGGCACTACCTGCCGCGGATGGCGACCGGTGAGGTGCGTGGCGCCTTCTCGATGTCGGAGCCGGGCTGCGGGTCGGACGTGTCGGCCATCAAGACCAGGGCGGTGCGGGACGGCGACGGCTACGTCATCGACGGCCAGAAGATGTGGCTGACGAACGGCGGCTCGGCCACGCTCGTCGCGGTGCTGGTGAAGACCGACGAGGGCGCCGACTCGGTCTACCGGAACATGACCACCTTCCTCGTCGAGAAGCCGCAGGGGTTCGGCGAGGTCGCGCCGGGGCTCACGGTGCCGGGCAAGATCGAGAAGATGGGCTACAAGGGCGTCGACACCACCGAGCTGCTCTTCGACGGCTACCGTGTCCCCGCCACGGCGGTTCTCGGTGAGGCGCCGGGCCGCGGCTTCTACCAGATGATGGACGGCGTCGAGGTGGGCCGGGTCAACGTCGCCGCCCGCGGCTGCGGCGTCGCGCTGCGCGCCTTCGAGCTGGGCGTCAGGTACGCGCAGCAGCGCGAGACGTTCGGCAAGCCGATCGCCGAGCACCAGGCGGTGCTGTTCCGGCTGGCGGACATGGCGACCAAGGTCGAGGCGGCCCACCAGATGATGGTGATGGCCGCGCGCAAGAAGGACTCCGGCGAGCGCAACGACCTGGAGGCCGGCATGGCCAAGTACCTGGCGTCCGAATACTGCCGCGACGTCGTCGAGGAGTCGTTCCGCATCCACGGCGGCTACGGCTTCTCGAAGGAGTACGAGATCGAGCGGCTCTATCGCGAGGCGCCGATGCTGCTGATCGGCGAGGGCACGGCGGACATCCAGCGGATGATCATCGGCCGCCGGGTGCTGGAGGACTACAGGCTGCGGGCCTGATCCCGCGCCGTTCCATGGACATCGTCTGCGCAGGACAGTATCTTTACTATCCTTAATATGATGGAGAGTGAGGTTGCTCGATGTCCGACGTCCGGTTCGTAGACAGCCACATGCATCTGTGGCATCTGACCGCGCACAAGTGGTATCCGGCGCTCGACCCCCCCGAGGGCGAGGACGACTTCGGCATCGGGGACATGGCGGGTCTCCGGCGTGACTACCTGCCGGCCGACTACCGGGCGGACGTCTCCGGCTCCGGGGTCAGCGTGGACAAGGCGGTCCACATCTCCGCCGTGACCGCCCCCGGCAGCCACCTGGACGAAGCCCGCTGGCTCGACACCCTCGCCCCCGCCGGCGGCCTGGTCGGCGCGGTCGTCGGCGCCGTCGAGCCGGGATCCGACGCGGCCACCGTCGAGGCCGACCTCGCCGCCCAGGCCGAGAGCCCGCTCTTCCGCGGCATCCGGGTGCTCTACGGGTTCGACCCGGCCGACCCGGTCACCCGGCGGCTGGTCGAGCTGCTCGACCAGGGCGGCCACCTGCTCGACGTGGTCATCCACCCCGCCGAGGTCGAAGGCTGGCTGCCGGTGCTGCGCGACGCGCCCGGCCTGTCGGTCGTCCTGGAGCACGCCGGCTGGCCGGACAGCGCCGACCCCGGGCATCTGCCCGTCTGGCGTGCCGGCCTGACGGCGCTGGCCCGGCTGGACAACGTCAGCTGCAAGATCTCCGGCCTGCCGATGGCACTGCACACCATGGACGCCGCCACCCTGCGCCCCTGGATCGAGACCTGCCTGGAGGTCTTCGGCACCGACCGCGCCTTCTTCGGCAGCAACTTCCCCGTCGACTCGCTCTTCGGCACGTACGCCCAGCTCGTCGGCGCGTACCTGAACGCGACCAGCGGGCTCACCGCCGCCGAGCGGAACCAGGTGTTCGCCGCCAACGCCGAGCGCTGCTACCGGATCTGAGGGAGATCGCGATGAAAGTCGGCTTCACCATGGACATGCGCAACCCCCTCGGGCGGCCATGGCGCGAACACTGGGAGGACTGCCTCAAGCTGATGTGCGAGTCGGAGGCCATGGGCTTCGACTACGTCATGGTGCAGGAGCACTTCTTCCAGCCCGACGGCTACGCCCCGTCGGTGCCGGTCTTCCTGACGCTGCTCGCCGAGCGCACCAGCACCATCCGGATCGGCTCCTACATCTACATCCTCCCGCTGCACCACGCCGCCATGCTGGCGCAGGAGACCGCGGTGCTCGACCAGCTCTCCGAGGGACGGCTCGACGTCACCGTCGGCTCGGGGCACAGCGCGGCCGAGTACCGCGCGCTCGGCTACTCGCCGAAGACCCGCCCGTCCCGCATGGAGGAGGGGCTGGAGGTGCTGAAGCTGGCCTGGACCCAGCGGCCGTTCAGCTACACCGGCCGCTACTACGACCTCCAGGACGTCTCCGTCGTGCCGGCGCCCGCGCAGGACCCCCACCCGCCGCTGTGGGTCGCCGCCACCGCCCCGCCGGCCGCCCGCCGCGCGGGCCGCGTGGGGGCGCACCTGCACGGCGCCGCCGTCGACACGGAGTTCCACGAGGCGTACTTCGCCGGGCTGGCCGAGGCCGGGATCCCGCGCGAGCAGGCCCGGATCTCCAACCCGTGGTCGATCACCGTCACGGACGAGCACCCGGACAAGGTGTGGGAACGGCGCAAGGACCTCATCTTCGAGCGGTGGGACTTCTACCGGCGCATCCGCAACGAGATGGGCGACAAGGACCTGCAGTACGGTCTGCCGCCGTCGGCCGACGCCTACCGGGACTTCGAGCTGATCGGCGACGCCGAGACCGTGATCGGGACCCTGGAAGGGTTCGTCAAGTCGCTTCCGCTGACCGACATCGTGCACTCGGGGCCGGCCGGCGGGACTCCGCCCGAGGAGGCGTACGCCGACCTGAAGCGATTCGCCGACCGCGTCCTGCCCACCCTCAAGAGCTGGTAGGCACCTCCGAGGCCCGCACGAGGGTCGGCGCACACCCCTCACCCTCCCGTATAGGGCCCGAGCTCCTGCTGGTACGGGAAGCTGCCCGGCTGGTGGTCGCATCAGGGCTCCTCGCCGAACACGTCACCCGTGCGGGCGAAGGCGCGAGACCGTGATCCGCCGCAGATGGCCCGGAACTCACAGGCGGCGCAGCGTCCCGCCAGCCGATCGGGTCGCGCAACGCGCGGAACAGCGGAGCCGATCGGTAGATCTCGGTCAGCGGCGACGCGCCGGAAGTGGTGCGCCTGGAGATCGCCGCCGCGCCGGCCTCCCGCAACCGGCTGAGGTTGGCGGGGGTGAGGGCGGGCGTGGCGCAACGGCCGCGTGGGTGCGGTGGACGGGGCGCCGGGCTGTCCGGTCAGGTGCCACCTGGCACGGGAGGCGGTTCGCGGCTTGCCCGTGCGGAATCACCGCGGCACTCCGGCGGTGGTGTCGGTCACGGCTCATCGCTTCGCCTGGTGCGCATGGGTCCAGACTTGCCGCGCCTGACCCGTTCATGGCAGGGACCAAAGTCCCGTCCGGGGCGTCCGATGGGCCCCTCAGGTTCCCAGCGCCGGCACGGCCTGCCGCGGTGGCGTGGTTTCTGTGGGTGGCCGCGGAGGCGGGTGGGCGTTCCGGCCGACCGCGATTGCCCGGGGTCTGGTGTTTTTCGCCTTCGGCGTTGTTTCGGGCGCGGGGGTACTTGGCACGGTCTTAAGTCGGCCGGAACGCCCACCCGCCTCCGCTTCACCGCCCCCGCCGTCCTGCCTGCCCGCCGCAGAACGGGCCGGGGACCGTCGCCTTCCTCCTCGCCGATGCTGAAGCGCCCGCTTCCGCCCTTTGGGCCTGCTCGCCGTAGCTGAAGCCGTCACTTGCCGGCACAGTGCGGGCCGGGCGCCGCAGCCGCGGCCGGCCTTGCCGAGGAGGCCGGCATGGGGCTGCCCGCTGATCCGGGCACCGGAAATCCGCTTTCATCTTCGGTGCCCAAGGGTGGAGAGCGTGTGCGGGCGCCGTGGTGTGCCGGTCCGCGCCGGAAGGCGATCGCCTTCCGGCGCGAGCCGGCACCCGCCGGTCGGGCATGAAACCGTCAGACTTCTTCGACGCTGCTCGGCTCGCGCCGGGACAGATCGATGCCGAGCTCCTCCGCGGCGCGGAAGACGTCCTCGTCGGCGTCTCGCATCTCGATGGACATGCCGTCACTGGAGAGCACCTCGACGTTGAGGCACAGCGACTGCATCTCCTTGATGAGGACCTTGAAGGACTCGGGAATGCCGGGCTCGGGAATGTTCTCGCCCTTGACGATCGCCTCGTAGACCTTCACACGGCCCACGACGTCGTCGGACTTGATGGTCAGTAGCTCCTGGAGCGCGTAGGCGGCGCCGTAGGCCTCCAGGGCCCACACCTCCATCTCACCGAAGCGCTGGCCACCGAACTGGGCCTTACCGCCGAGCGGCTGCTGGGTGATCATGGAGTAGGGGCCGGTCGACCGGGCGTGGATCTTGTCGTCCACCAGGTGCAGGAGCTTGAGGATGTACATGTAGCCGACGGCGATGGGATAGGGGAACGGCTCGCCGGAGCGGCCGTCGAACAACCGGGCCTTGCCGCCGCGCTCCACCAGCCGGTCCCCGTCGCGGTTGGGGATGGTGCTGCCGAGCAGGCCGACGATCTCGTCCTGATGGGCTCCGTCGAAGACCGGGGTGGCCACGTTGGTGCGTGGCTCGACCTTCTCGAAGCCCTTCTCACGCAGCCGCTCGGCCCAGGCCTCGTCAACCCCGGAGATGTCCCAGCCGCGGGCGGCGATCCACCCCATGTGGTTCTCCAGGACCTGGCCGACGTTCATCCGGCCGGGCACGCCCAGCGGGTTGAGGATGATGTCGACCGGGGTGCCGTCCTCCAGGAACGGCATGTCCTCGACCGGC
>NZ_BMNH01000029.1:73689-94513 GCF_014646355.1 Nonomuraea cavernae | reverse complement strand
GACACCGACACGCCACACGAGGCGCCGTCGAAACCCTTGTGGGAGGCGTCGTAACCGATCTCCAGGATCTTCTCCCGGATGACACCCGGAATGTCGACGTAGGTGCTGGTGGACACCTCGCCCGCGACGTGGACCTGGCCGGTGGTGATCAGGGTTTCGACGGCGACCCGGCTCGTGTCGTCGTTCTTCAGCAGGGCGTCCAGGACGGCGTCGCTGATCTGGTCGGCGATCTTGTCCGGGTGGCCCTCGGTCACCGATTCGGAGGTGAACAGGCGGTGAGTCACGGCTGCCTCCTAGAAGGGCAGACGGCGACCTGACGGCGTGCGCAGGTCGAGGTGGACGGGTTCGGTCCGGGGCTTCGGCTTGCGGATCTGGGTCTGGCACATGGCACGTACTCCTGCTTGTCCGGTCAACCGGCCAGCGCGAGGGGGCGCCGGTCGCTGGTGAGCACTTCGAGGTGCAGTTGCTGGAGCTCGCGCGACGGTTCGACGCCGAGCTCGTCGTTGAGGATCCGCCGGGCGTCCCGGTAGGCCTGGAGCGCCTCGGCGCGCCGGCCGGCGCCGCCGAGCGCCTGGATCAGCCGCCCGTGGAACCACTCGTCGAGCGGGTGCCGGGCGACCAGGTAGCGCAGCTCGCCGACCAGCTCGCGATGCCGGCCGAGCCGGAGGTCGGCTTCGATGCGCAGTTCCAGGGTGCGCTGGTGCTGCTCGTCCAGGAAGACGGCGTGCGTGTCGAGCACGCCGCCGGTCGTCACGCCGGCGAACGCCGGGCCGGTCCACAGGTCGAGCGCCCGCTGCGCGGCGGCGGCGGCCTCGCCGGGACGCCCGGTCTCCAGGTCGCGGCGGCTCTGGCAGGAGAGCTCGCGGAAGACCTCCGCGTCCAGCGCGCCCGGCTCCACGTGGAAGGCGTAGCCGGCCCGGTTGGTGGTGAGCAGTTCCTCTCCCGGGGCGCCGAGGCGTTCGCGTTCGATGAGCCGGCGAAGCTGGTAGACGTACGTCTGCACGGTCGCGACCACGGTCTTGGGCGGGGCCTCGTCCCACAATTCGGCGACGATGTCGTCGAGGCTCACCGTGTGGTCAGCACATATCAGCAGAAGCGCGAGAAGCTGCCGTAGCTTGGGCGGACCGGGCGTGCAGTCGCGGCCATCGTTGATGACGCGGAAAGTGCCTAGAACGCAGTAGTTCGTCATGTTTTGAAATTAGGTCTGCCCAGGTGGCGGGGCAAGTGGAGACCCACCAAAGATCGCCGCGCGTATCGAAGGGTGTAGGGGGGGTATCGAAAGTTATGGCCCCCCGGTCTCTTAATTTTCCCCCCTTATCGAAACGCCCTTTTCCGAGTGAAACTCAGGGCATGAGCACTGTTACCGCCGCCATTGACCGCGTCGCCGTGACCTCTCCGCTGACCGTTCTCCGCCTCTGTTTCGCCGAGGCCCGCCCGTGCGTGCTGGTGATATTCCTCCTCAGGTTCCTGACCGGCGCGGCGATGTCCGGCGGGCGGCCCGACCTGGTGGCGGCCGCCCTGGTCTGGGAGGCGGCGGTCTTCTTCGTCTACCTCTACAACGGGGTCACCGACGTGCGCGAGGACCGGCTCAACGGATCCGCCCGGCCGATCGCCAGCGGCCTGCTGTCGCGCGGGGCCGCCATCTGGATCGCCGTGTCCGCCGCGGTGTCCGCGCTGGTGGGCGGCCTCCTGCTCGGCGGCCCGATGGCCGCGGCGGTGCCCGTTCTGATCCTGCTGGGGCTGGCCTACTCGGGACCGCCGTGCTACCTGAAGCGCCGTTCCGGCGGTGCCATGGTCACGGTGACCGTCGCGGGGCTGCTCACCTACTACATGGGCGAGGCCGCGGCCGTGCCGACGCCGAAGCTCCTGGTGCTCGCGCTGGTCATGTCGCTGTGGATGGGCCTGGTCGGCGCGACGACGAAGGACCTGTCCGACGCGGCGGGCGACGCGGCCGCCGGCCGGCAGACCATCGCCGTCACGCGCGGGGACCGGCGGGTGCGCCGGCTGGCCTCCATTTCGGCCGTGACGCTCGGCGTCGTGTTCCTCGTCGCCGCCGTGGTGGTGGCGCCCGAGCTGGTCTGGCCGGCCGTGATCATGCTGGTCGGCGCGGGGGCCGTGGCCGTGCTCGCCCTCGGCGACCTGTCCCAGGGTGACCGTGCGCGCCGGCGCCGGCCGTACCGCGCCTTCATGGTCACTCAGTACGGCGTACATCTGATGGCGATATTTGTATCGGTTGTCTAGTTGATGGCGATACGCAAGGATGGGGAGAAGGGTTCCTCTTCCTTTACCCAGCGGAGACGCCCATGCCCGCAGGGGGCGCAGCTCATCAGGCCGCCGAACGGCTTGAGGCGCGCCGCGCGCAGATCATGGAGACCTACCAGCGCGAGCTGGAACTCAAGGGCAGCCTGCTGGTCAGAGACCCCCACGCGCGCGGACAGCTCCTGCGGCACGCCGAGCTCATCCTGGGCGACGTGATCAACAGCCTCCGCGCGGGCAGCGTCCAGGTCGACGAGGGATACCGGCTCCTGGCCCTGGACATCGGCAGCAGCCGCGCCTCCCGCGGGGTGCAACCCAGCGAGTCGCTGACGGCGGCCTCGGCGCTCTTCGAGGCGATCGTGCTGGAGACGGTGACCGAGGTCCACGGCAGCGTCGAGGCCCTGCGCCTGGCCGTCCTGGCCCTGCACCGCAGCCTCATGCTGCGCATCACGGCGGCCTCGGCCTCCTACTCCGGCTACCTGCTCGGCAAACTGCACGACGCGCACCTCGACGAGCGCAACCGCATCGCCCGGGAGCTGCACGACCGGGTGGGCAGCGCGCTCAGCATCGCGCACCGCCAGCTGGAGCTCTACGACGTCTACCGCGCCGGCGAGCCCGTGAAGGCCGCCAACCGGGCCGGCCGCGCCCAGGAGGCCCTCAAGCAGTCCATGCTGAGCCTGCGCGCGGTGACCTCCGACCTGAAGATGGACGACGTGCCCCAGAGCCTGGAGAAGGCGCTGCTCGGGTACGTCGACACCGTGGCCGACCACGGCCCCGAGATCAGCCTGGGCATCAACGGCGACGAGACCTGGGCGCCGCCCACCGTACGGGACGAGTCCTTCCTGGTGATCCGGGAGGCGGTGCGCAACGCCCTGAGCCACGGCGCCCCCCGGCGGATCCTCGTCACCGTGGACATCGCCCCGCACGAGCTGCGCGCCATGGTCGACGACGACGGCAGCGGCTTCACCGACACCGACCTGGCCGCGTCCGACGGCATCGGACTGGCCTCGATCCGTGAGCGCGTCGACCTCCTGGGCGGCACGGTCACGTTATTCAGCCGGCCGGGCGCCGGCACCCACGTCGAAATGGCCATCCCACTCCCTGGACACCGCGATGCGCCCAGCCAGTGACCCCACCACCGTCCTGATCGTCGACGACCACGCGCTGGTCCGCGAGGGGATCAGGGAGATCCTGGAGACGCACGAGGACCTCGTCGTCGTCGGTGAGGCGGGCGACAGCGAGAGCGCGGTGCAGCTCGCCGCCTCGACCCAGCCGCACGTCATCCTCCTCGACATCGAGATCCCCGGCGACGACGTGACCACCACGGTCGGCCGCGTCCACCGGCTCGCGCCCGACACCAAGGTGATCATTCTCAGCATGTACGACGGCCCGCAGATGCTCCAGGCGCTGCTGGCCGCCGGGATCCACGCCTACCTGCTCAAGAGCGTCACCAGGCAGGAACTGGTGTCGGCCATCCGCACCGCCAGATCCGACGACGGCAGGGTGCTGCTCGCCGTGTCCCGTGAGAGCCTCTCCCAGATCCAGGCGCAGCCCGCCGGTCCGCTGTCCGACCGCGAACGCGAGGTGCTCGAACTCACCGCCCGCGCGCTCAGCAACGCCCAGATCGGCGCCCAGCTCGGGCTCACCGAGGCCACCGTCAAGCGGCACCTGCGCAACATCTACGTCAAACTCGGCGCGGTGTCGCGGATCGACGCCGTCAACAAGGCGATCGCCGCCTCACTGATCACAGCGCCCAAGCCGCCCGTCGGCTGACTCCTGCTCGTCCCAGCCGACGGGGAAGCACGCCTCCAGCCGCTCGCTCTCGGCCGAGCCGACGGTCAGCCGCGCGGAGGTGACGTTCATCTCCAGGTGCAGGCCGTGCCGGGTGCTGGGCACCGGTACGACGCCGTCCTGCCGTGACAGCAGCCAGGCCAGGGCCAGCCGGGTGAGGCCGGCGCTCATGCCGGTGGCCACCTCGCCGGCGGCCCGCAGCCGCCACGCCTGACGCCGGAGCCGGTCGGCCTGGAACCGATCCTGCCCCCGGCGTACGTCGCCGGACCCGAACGCCTCGGCCGAGGCGACGCGGCCGGTCAGCAGGCCGCGGCCGAGCGGCCGGCAGGCCACCACCTGGACGCCCAGCTCGCGGGCGGCGGGCAGCAGCTCCCGTTCGGCGCGGCGCTCCATCAGGGAGTACTCGACGGCCAGCGCGCCGACCGGGAAGGCCGCGTGCGCGCGGCGCAGCTGCTCGGCCGACACCCCCGACAGGCCGATGGAGCGGATCTTCCCCTCCGCGACGAGGTCCGCGAGCACACCGAGGCTCTCCTCCAGCGGCACCCGCGGATCCACGCCGGCCAGGTAGTAGACGTCGATGTGGCCGCGGCCCAGCCTGCGCAGCGACGCCTCGCAGGCCCGGCGCAGGTAGCCGGGGCTGCCGTCGACGCCGATCAGCGCGCCGTCACGGGCGAAGCGCAGGCCGCCCCGGGTCGAGATCAGCGTGCCGTCGCCGCGCCCGCCGGAGACGGCCTCGCGGATCATCCGCTCGACGGCGCCGGCGGCGTAGTGGTCGGCGGTGTCGATGAGCGGGACGCCCATGTCCAGCGCGTTCCTGAGGGTGTGGACCGCCTCGCGTCGATCGGCAGACCCGTAACAGCCCGTCAAGGCCAGGGAGCCGAGTCCCACGGCGGCTCTAGCCAGCATGAGAACTCCACCGGTTCGAAAGGTAGAAGAGCCATGGTGCCGCACCCCGCTGAGGAACCACTGAAGAAACGAGCGCCCCGCGCCCTTTACCGGCTCTCTAGAGCCCGCTGCGACAGTCGATGACGTAGCCGACGAGGCAATGGAGGTCACATGTCCGCCCCCTGGTACAGGAACCGGCCACTGCTTCTCCTCGTGGTGGGGAGCCAGCTCAACACCATCGCGTTCTTCGCCACGCTGCCGTTCCTCACCCTGTACCTGTCCGACATCTCGACGCTCAACGCGGCCACCATCGGCGGCGTCGTCGGGAGCATCGCGCTGATCGCCGCGTTCGGCGGCTTCCTCGGCGGGATCGTGGCCGACCGGGTGGGCGCGTTCACGCTGATCAGAATCGGCCTGGTCGTCTACGTGGCCACCTACCTGGCGCTGGCCCTGACCAGCCGCCTCGCGCTGGTCATCGGCCTGATCGTGCTGCTGGGCGTGGCCCGGGTGCTGGTCGAGCCGTCGATGAAGAAGCTGCTGTCACTGGCGTCGTCCGGTTCGGACGGGATCGCCTTCCGCCTCAGGTACGTCACGCTCTGCCTGGGCGCCGTCGTCGGCCCGCTGATCGGGGCCGCGCTCTACGCGTTCGACGCCTGGCTCATCTTCGTCCTGCCCGTCGTCGTGTACCTGGTCTACCTGGGCTTCCTCACCGTCAACCGGGCCCGGCTGAGCGTGCTCGACCGCGGCGGCGAACGGGAGGGCCGCGACTGGGGGCACGCGCTGGCCGACCGGAGCCTGCTGCTGCTGATCGCCGCCGGATTCGTGATCTTCTTCGTCTTCTCCCAGTTCGAATCGATCTTCCCGCTGTTCGTCAAGGACGTGCGCGGCGCCGACGCGGTCACCTACTTCTCGGTGCTGCTCGCCGCCAACGCCGCGCTCGGCATCGTCATGCAGTTCCCGATCGCCTGGCTCGCGCGGCGGCTGCCGCAGCGGACCCTGGCGCTGATCGGGAGCGCCGCCTTCGCCGCGTCGCTGCTGCTGTTCAGCGGGCTGCCCCTGC
The DNA here is from genome assembly GCF_014646355.1 of Nonomuraea cavernae. Taxonomy (GTDB): domain Bacteria; phylum Actinomycetota; class Actinomycetes; order Streptosporangiales; family Streptosporangiaceae; genus Nonomuraea; species Nonomuraea cavernae. The sequence goes on along the minus strand of NZ_BMNH01000029.1, from coordinate 88,521 downwards.
ACTGGGGGTTCGCCGCCGCCGGCGTGCTGCTCTGGACGGTCGGCGAGGCCGCGCTCATCCCGCTGCCGGACATCGTGATCCACGAGATCACCCCGGACTCCCGCAAGGGCACCTACTTCGGCCTGGCCGAGCTGCGCTACCTCGGCTTCTTCCTGGGGCCGCTGGCCGGTGGCGCGCTGCTCGGCATCGGCCCCTCCCTGTACTTCGCCGCGATGGCGGTGTTCGCCTTCGGCGGGTGGCTACTGATCAGAGCGCGGCCCGATCGTGAGCCCGAGCCACCCGGCGGCCGGGACGCGACGGACGACGCCGGCCGCGAACCCGCCGGAGCCGCGGGCGAGCTCACCGGCAAGGACCGCGAACTCACCGGAATGGACCGTGAACTCGCCGGCCCCCGACTCGTCGGAAAGGAATGACATGAGCGAGCTGCTGATGGTGCACCGGATCCCCGGGTCGGTCACCCCGCTGGGAGACTGGCTCGCCGAGGTGGCCGACCGGGTCACGCTGGTCACCGGGGACGAGGCGTTCGGGCCCTACCGGGCCTCCTTCCCCCACGTGTACGCCGTGCCCGGCTACTCCGACAACCCCGCCGTGGACGTGCTCCTCGACGAGGTCTGCCGGCAGCGGCCGATCTCCACCCTCGTCCACGTGACCGAGGACGACATCCTCAGGTGCGCCAGGGCCCGCGACCGGCACGACATCCCCGGCCTGCGCTACTCCGAGGCGCTGCCGTGGCGCGACAAGTACCTGATGAAGCAGCGGGTGCGGGCCGCCGGCGTGGCCGTGCCGGACTTCGCCGTCCCGCGCGACGCCGGCGAGGCGCTGGCCTTCGCGGGACGCGCCGGCTACCCGGTCGTCGTCAAGCCGCGCACCGGCTTCGCCTCGCACGGCGTCGAGCTGGTGCGCGACCCGGAGCGGCTGGCCGAGGTGGTCGGCGGCCGGGACCCGGACGACGTGCTGCTGGAGTCGTTCGTCCCGGGCGAGGTCTACCACGTCGACGGCTTCATGCACGAAGGCGAGATCCTGTACGTCTCGGCCTCGCGCTACATCAACAACTGCCTGTCCTTCCAGGACTCGGTGCCGCTGGGCAGCGTGCAGCTCGACTGCGACGACCCGGAGTTCGCCCGGCTGGCCGAGCTGGCCGGCCAGGTCGTCGCCGGCCTGCCGCCGGTCGACTTCAGCCCCTTCCACCTGGAGGTCTTCGCCGACGGTGAGCGGCTGGTCTTCTGCGAGATCGCCTGCCGGCTCGGTGGCGCGCACATCATGGAGACGCTCACCTACGCCACCGGCGTCAACCCGGCGCAGCTGTGGATCCGGCACCAGGCCGGCCTGGAGCACGGCCCCGGCGTACGGCTCGGCGACAGCGGCAGGAGCTACGGCTGGCTGCTCGTGCCCCCCAGGCGAGGACGGCTCACCGCGATCCGGGAGCCGGACGGCCACCCGTACATCAAGGACTTCATCGTCAAGACCGCCGTGCCCCGTGACTTCGACGGCGCGCACGGCAGCACCGACTCGTACCTCGCCTTCGTGGTCGAGGGCGACAACAGCGCGCAGGCCGAACAGCGGCTGCGCGCGTGCATCCGGTTGGCCGACACCATCACCGATTGGGAGGTGAGCGATGACGAGCTATGACTTCTCGGGCGTGCACGTCATGGCTGACGTGTACGAGATCGACAGGGACGCCGTGGACGACGAGGCGCTGATCATCAGCGGCCTCACCAGGGGCATCAACCGCTCCGGAGCCACTCTGTGCGGGACGCAGGTCAAGAGGTTCAGCCCCTCGGGGCTGACCGCCCTGTTCCTGCTCTCGGAGTCGCACGTGTCCGTTCACACCTACCCCGAACAGAACTCGCTGTTCTTCGACGCCTTCACCTGCGGCAGCACCTGCGACCCGGTGTTGATCGTCGAGGAGCTCCTGGCGGCCCTCGGCCCCTGCAAGCACCGCATGAAGGTCGTCAACCGCGGCGTGGAAGAGGCACGGCACGCCGTCAACCTGGCCCTCGCCCTTCGCTGAGCTGGAGAGGAAAGACCGATGAAGCTCCGACACGAGCGGACGCTCATGAAGTTCGACCGGCAGCTGCCGATCTACAACTGGCTCTACCCCCTCAAGGGCCAGGAGCTGGAGGCCATCTCCTTCCGCGAGGCGCACGCCGTGCTCGACCCGGCGCCGATCAGGTCGCGGGCGCTGTACTTCCACATCCCCTTCTGCGACACCATCTGCACGTTCTGCATGCTCAGCCGGGGCCTGGGCTCCGAGGGCGACCCCATCATCGAGAAGTACACGCAGGCGCTGATCAAGGAGATCCGCCTCAAGGCGCAGATGGAGTCGGTGACCGCCGTCCCGCCGCGCGTCATCTGGTTCGGCGGCGGCACGCCCTCGACGCTGACGCCCGACCAGATCCGCCGGATCGGCCGCGCCATGCACGAGTCCTTCGACATGTCGCGGCTGGAAGAGTTCACCATCGAGTTCGAGGTCAAGAGCGTCACGCGGGAGAAGGTCGAGGCCTTCAAGGAGATCGGCGTCAACAAGGCGCGCTTCGGCCTGCAGACCTTCAACCCGAAGTACCGCGAACTGTTCAACATCACCGCCACGCTCGACCAGACCTACCGGGCGGTGGAGCTGTTCGGCGAATACTTCGACTTCCGCAGCTTCGACATCCTGTACGGCATGCACGGGCAGACCATGACGGAGTTCGCCCAGGACATCCAGGACGCCATCGACCTGGGCACCGAGTCGTGCGAGTTCTACCCGATCAACCACCTGGTGACGCAGAACACCCTGCACACCGGCTACAAGGGCGCCAACCTGCGGGCGCTCAGCTACGTGGAGAAGATGGGCATGACCGTCTTCCTCAACCACTACATGCGCAACTCGGGCTACAAGCTCTACAACGGTCACGGCTTCGCCCGGCTCGACGGCCCCGACCCCGAGCCGGCCGAGTTCACGACCACGACGTACGGCAACAAGTACCACGAGTACTGCTGGGCCCACCACGACGACGATCTCGTCGGCTTCGGCGCCAGCGCCGTCACCCAGTCGCTCGACTGGACGATCATGAACGACGAGAGCCGCACGGGTTACATCAACGGCCTGCTCGGCAACGACGACATCAAGGTCAAGGTCACCCGCTCGGACCACATCCCGTACGAGCGGGGCCTGGTGCTCCACCTGCCCTATCACGGCAGGCTGGACAAGAGCCGCGTCGCGTGGGACAAGATCGACCCCGAGGTGCTCGTCAAGCTGGACGAGCTCGTGCGGGAGGGCATGTTCGAGGACCGCCCGCACGAGTACGTCATCACCGAGCTGGGCTGGACCTGGTACGTCAACATGATGTACTACCTGTCCCCGTCCGGCGACCAGAAGATCCTCGACGACTTCATCGAGCTGCGCTCGCGCAACAAGGCCCTCGTCGACGGCGACCGGTCCATGACGCCGGTCGGCAAGGGCCGCCGGCTGCCCGTGGTGGCGACGTCATGACCACCACGCTGACCCGCAACCCCTACGTGGCGGGCGTCGACCGGGACTCCGCGCTGGCCCGCGCCCGCGAGCTGGCCGGCGACGGCATCGCGGCGAACATCGGCCACTTCGCGCCCGTCGCCCTCGACCGGGAGACGGCGCTGGCCAACACCGCCGAGTACGTCGAGCTGGCCAGGGAGATCTCCGCCGACCAGCCGTACAGCACCTGGCTGGAGGTCGACCTGCCGCACATCGGGCTGGACGTCTCGGTCGAGTTCTGCGCCGCCCGGCTGCTGGACATCGCCCGCGCCCTCGGCTCCGGCCGGTGGATCCAGACCGGCGCCGAGGACGGCGAGCACACCACGGCCGTGCTCGACACCGTGGAGCTGGCCTCCCGCCGGGGCGTGCCGATCCGCGGCTCGCTGCAGGCCAACCTCAGGCGCAGTCCGGGCGACGCCGACCGGCTCATCGCGGCCGGCGTGCCGCTGCGCCTGGTCAAGGGCGGCTTCGCCGAGCCGTCCCTGGTCGCCTGGCCGTTCGGTGAGGAGACGGACATGGCGTTCGTCGGCATCGGACGGCGGATCCTGCGCGGCGGCCACGGCCTCACCATCGCCAGCCACGACCGGGTGATGCACGAGGTCTTCACCGGCACGCCGGTGGAGATGCTGCTCGGCGTCCGCCCCGGCGTGGCCCGGCGGCTCGCCGGACAGGGCAGGCGGGTCCGCCTCTACGTGCCCTACGGCACCGACTGGCACGACTACGTGGCCAAACGGGCCGACGACGCCCGCAAGGCCGAGGCGCTCCAACGGAGGTAGCCATGATCACCTCGACCCAGCCCGTCACCATCGGCGAGCCCGTCGTCGTCCTGGTCGACCCCGTGCTGAACGGCCGGCCGTTCAAGGACGCCTGCGCCGAGCTCGGCTACCCCGTCGTCGGCGTCTACACGATCGCGCCGGCCTCGCTCGACCGGATGTCGGCCGACCACGCCGACGGTGACGCGGCCACCCTCTACGGCAGCGAGCCGATCGACCTGGCCGGGCGGCTGGACACGCTGGCGCCGAGGGTGCACGCCGTCATCCCGGCCACCGAGCCCGCCGTCCACTCGGCCGCCGTCCTGGCCGACACCCGGGCGGTGCCGGGCAACCCGCTCGGCACCGCCCGCGCCCGGCGCGACAAGCGCGCCATGCGGGCGCTGGCCGCCGCCCGGGGCGTCCCCGTGCCCCGCTACGAGGTGGTACGCGACCTCAGCCGGCTGCCGGAGGCCGCGGCCAGGATCGGCCTGCCGCTGATCGTCAAACCCGCCACCGGCGCCGGCTCCCACAACGTCTTCCTCGTCACCGACACCGGACGGCTGTCCGCGATCGCCGGGGCCGACCCCTGCGACCTGTTCGGCAACCCGATCGACGAATGGCTGGTCGAGGAGTACGTACGCGGGACCGAGTACGCGATCAACACCTTCAGCCACGACGGCCGCCACACCATCCTGGACGTCTGGGAGTACCGGCTGCCGGGCCCGGGCGACTACGACAACCCCTACTGGGACTTCGTCCAGGCGGAGCCCGACCCGGCCATCGAGAAGTTCGCGCTGGACGTGCTCGACGCCTTCGAGATCCGGCTCGGCCCCTGCCACATCGAGGTGAAGACCGGCGAGCGGGGACCGGCGCTCATCGAGATCGGGGCCCGGCTCCCCGGCGCGGGCATCCCGAGACTGTGGGAACGGCACAGCACGTTCCGCCCCTACCACGACACGCTCGCCGTCTACCTGGGCCGCGAGCCGGCCGTCGCCGCCGCGCCGCCGCGCTTCGCCGCCCGGCTCGGCATGAGCTTCGTCCGCAACGACGGGCCGCCCGGCATCCTGTGCCGGCTCGCCGGGCTGGACGAGGTGCGGCGGCTGCCCGGCGTCGACACGGTCTTCCAGCAGGCCCGGGTGGGCGACCTCGTGCCCACCACCCGCGACCTGGGGACCGAACTCGTCAAGGTGCACCTCACGGCTCCCGACGGCCCGGCGCTCACCCGGCTCATCGCCCGCGTGCGCGACCTGATCACCGTCGACATCGAGCACGAGTGAGAGGGCTGCCATGCCAGCGGATCTCGTCCTTCTCGGCGGCCGGGTGCACGCGCCCGGCTACCCGTGGGCCGACGCGGTGGCGGTGCGGGCCGGCCGGATCACGGAGATCGGCACCGTCGCCGACCTCCGCCCGGCCATCGGCCCGCGCACCACGGTCATCGACACCACCGGCCGGCTCGTCCTGCCCGGCTTCCACGACGCGCACGCGCACCCCGTGGCCGCCGGGCTCCAGCTGAACCGCTGCGAGCTCGGCGGCGCGGCGAGCGCCGCCGCATGCCTCGACCTCGTCGCCGCCCACGCCGCGAGCCACCCCGGCCCGTGGATCCTGGGCGGCGGCTGGGTCGGCGCCCTGTTCCCCGGCGGCGCGCCGCACCGCCGCGACCTCGACCGCCTCGTCCCCGACCGGCCCGCCTACCTGCTCGACAGCGACCAGCACAACGCCTGGGTCAACAGCGCCGCCCTGGCGCTGGCCGGCGTCGACGCCACCACGCCCGACCCGCCCGGCGGGCGCGTCGGCCGCGACCCCGGCGGGGAGCCCGACGGCCTCCTGCACGAGAGCGCCGCCGAGCTGGTCGGCCGGCTCACCCCCCGCCCCTCGGCCGACGACCTGCTCGCCGCGCTCACCACGGGCCGCGACGTGCTGTGGTCCCACGGCGTCACCTCCTGGCAGGACGCGCTCGTCGGCCCCTACCTCGGCCTGCCCGACACCTTCGGCGCCTACCTGACCGCCGCCGAGCGCGGCCTGATCGACTGGCGGGTGGCCGGAGCGCTGTGGTGGGACCGCGACCAAGGCCCGGAGCAGGCCGACGACCTGGCCGAACGCCGCGCCGTCGCCCGCGCCTCCGGCTTCCGCGCCACCCACGTCAAGATCATGCAGGACGGCATCTGCGAGAACCGCACCGCCGCCCTCTTCGAGCCCTACCACGGCGGAGGCGGCAACGGCCAGGAGTTCCTGGAGCCGCAGGACCTGGCCGACGCGGTCGGCGCGCTCGACCGCCGCGGCTTCCACGCGCACATGCACGCCGTCGGCGACCGGGCCGTCCACCACTGCCTGGACGCCGTGGCCATCGCCCGGGCCAGGAACGGCAGCCAGGACACCCGGCACCACATCGCGCACGCCCAGGTCATCAGGCCCAGCGACGTGCCCCGCTTCCGGCGGCTCGGCGTGGCCGCGGCCGTCCAGCCGTTGTGGGCGGCGGCCGTGCCCCAGATGACGGAGAACATCATGCCCGCGCTCGGACCGCGCCGGTCGGGCTGGCAGTATCCCTTCGCCGACCTGCTGCGCTCGGGCGCCCGCCTGGCCGCCGGCAGCGACTGGCCGGTGAGCAGCCCCGACCCGCTGCACGGCATCCACGTCGCGGTCAACCGCACCCCGGCCACGCTCAGCGCGCCCTGGCTGCGGGAGGCGGCCCACGTGCCGCCGTTCCTGCCGTACCAGTCGATCCCGGTGGAGGCGGCCCTCGCCGCCTACACCATCGGGTCCGCCCACCTCATCGGCGTCAACACCGGCATCATCGCCCCTTCGCGTCCCGCCGACCTGGTCGTCCTCGATCGCGACATCCTCACCTGTCCCGCCGGGGAGATCGAGTACGCCGAGGTCGAGCTCACCTTCGTCGCCGGCCGGGTCGTGCACTCCCGGCAACCCGCTTGGAGCCATCATGGATAGATCCATCACCTGGGACGACGGCGCCATCGTGGCCGTCGACCAGCGCGCCCTGCCGCACGCGTACCGCACGCTCCGCATCACCGGCACCGGCCAGTTGATCGAAGCCATCCAGGAGCTCGCCATCCGCGGCGCGCCCGCCCTCGGGGTGGCGGGCGCGCTGGGCGTGGCGCTCATCGCCCGCACCGCCCCCGACCACCGGACCGCCACCGAGGAGGCCGAGCGGCTGGCCGGGGCCCGGCCCACGGCCGTCAACCTGGCCCGCGGCGTGCACGGCGCCCTCGGCCTGCTCGGCCGCGGACCGGACGCGGTGCTGGCCCACGCGCTCGACCTGCTCGCCGACGACGAGCGGATCAACCGGGAGGCCTCCGCCCGGGCCGCCGACCTGGTGCTGCGGCTGTGCGAACGCCGCCCGCTGCGCCTGCTCACCCACTGCAACACCGGCCGCCTGGCCACGGTCGCCTGGGGCACCGCCCTCGGCACGATCAGGACACTGGCCGAGGCGGGACACGTCGGCGAGGTGCTCGCGGGGGAGACCCGGCCGCTGCTGCAGGGAGCGCGGCTCACCACCTGGGAGCTGGCCGAGGCCGGCATCCCCTACCGGCTCTGCGCCGACTCCGCCGGCCCCTTCGCCATCGGATCAGGGCTGGTCGACTGCGTCCTCGTCGGCGCCGACCGGGTCGCGGCCAACGGCGACGTGGCCAACAAGATCGGCACGTACGCGCTCGCCGTCGCCGCCGCCCGCCAGCGGATCCCGTTCATCGTCGTCGCGCCCGAGTCCACCGTCGACGAGAGCACCCCGGACGGCGCCCGCATCGTCATCGAGGAGCGGGGCGCGGACGAGGTCACCTCCTTCGGCGGGCGGTCCACGGCCACACCGGGCAGCGCGGTCTACAACCCGGCCTTCGACGTCACCCCGGCCGACCTGGTCACCGCCGTCGTCACCGAGACTCGGGTGCTCTCATGACCTGCTCCCGCCGTCTCAAGGAGGTCCGATGACCGTCCGGACGCCGCCGCACCTCGGCGACTCCATCGCCCGCGTCGCCCGCGGCCTCTACCTGCGCGGCTGGATGGAGGGCACGGCCGGCAACATCTCGGCCCGGCTCCCCGGCCGGCCAGGGCACGCGCTGGTCACCGCCAGCGGCCTCAGCAAGGGAGAGCTGGACGCAGACTCGGCGGTCGAGGTCGAGGCGGGCACCGGCCGCCCGGCCCGGCCCGGCGGCCCGCGACCGTCGGCGGAGACCGTGATCCACGCCGCCCTCTATGACGGCGTGCCCGGCTGCCAGGCGGTGGTCCACGCCCACCCGCCCTACGCCACCCTCGTCGCCGCCCAGGCGGCGCGGCGCGGCGCGGTCTCGGTGAGCTTCGCCGACTTCGAGATCATCAAGGGGCTGGGCGGGCGTGACCCCTTCGCCGTCACCGTCCCGGTGTTCCGCAACTGGGCCGACGTGCCGCGCATCGCCGCCGACATCACCGCCTTCCTCCGCCGCGAGGGCGACGACGCCCCACCCGTGCTGCTCATCGCCCACCACGGCGCCACCGCGTGGGGTCCTGACCTGGAGACCGCCCGCAACCGGCTGGAGTGCCTCGAACTCCTCTGCCGCCTCCACGTGCTCGACCGGCCAGAACGCACAGGCCCGCTTGGCCCGCGTGACGCGCCTGACCCGCTTGGCCGCCCTGGCCTGCTTCACCCGCAGAACGAACGGAGCTGAACGATGTCCCTCCTGCAGATCATGACCGAGGACGGCGACGTCCTGACCCGCACCACCGATCCCGCCCGGATCGCCGCCGAGCTGGCCGAGCGGGGCGTCGCGTTCGAGCGCTGGGAGCTCAAGGGGCCCGGTGACCCGCTCACCGCCTACGCGGAGGAGATCGCCGCCCTGCGGCGGACCGGCGGCTACCGGCTGGTCGACGTCGTACGCCTGGACGCCGACGAGGTCGACCCCGACACCGCCCGCGCCGCCAGGGCCAAGTTCCTCGACGAACACGTGCACGACGAGGACGAGGTGCGCTTCTTCGCCGACGGCACCGGCTGCTTCTACCTGCACCTCGGCGACCGGGTCCACGCCGTCGTGTGCGAGGCCGGCGACCTGCTTTCCGTCCCGAGCGGCACCCGGCACTGGTTCGACACCGGCGCCACACCCCGCTTCACCGCCGTCCGCTTCTTCCAGGAGGAGGACGGCTGGCTCGCCGACTTCACCGGCGACCCCGTCGCCCTCCGCATCCCCACCCTCGACGAGCTGCTGGAGGCGACCCCGTGATCCGGCACGTCGTCCTCGACATCGAGGGCACGACCAGCTCGCTGTCACACGTGCGCGAGCGACTGTTCCCCTACTCGCGCCAGCGCGTCCACACCTGGCTGCGGCGCCCCGAGTCGGCCCGGATCGTGGCCGAGCTGCGTGACTTCCTGTCCCAGCCGCGCGCGGACGTGCGCCGGCTCGGGCACCAGCTCGTCAGGTGGATCGACGACGACGTCAAGGTGCCGCCGCTGAAGACGCTGCAGGGCCTCATCTGGCAGGAGGGCTTCGCCTCCGGCGAGCTGACCTCCCACGTGTACGACGACGTGCCGGCCGCCCTGAGGAGCTGGCGCGAGCAGGGGCTGACGCTGCACGTCTACTCCTCGGGGTCGCAGCTCGCCCAGCGGCTGTGGTTCCGGCACACGCAGCACGGAGACCTGCGCGGGCTGTTCAGCGGCAACTTCGACACCGTCGTGCCCGGAGCCAAGACCGATCCCGAGTCCTACTTCACCATCGCGTCGGTGCTGGAGGCCGAACCCGGGAGCATCGTCTTCCTGTCCGACTCGGTACCCGAACTGGACGCGGCGCGGGCCGCCGGCTGGTGGACGGTCGGGGTACGCCGCGACGGCGACGGCGAACCGTTCGACGGCGGCCACCCGTGGATCGCCGCCCTCGGCGAGCTGGACCTGACCACCGACCTCCAGCACGCCCTCGACCAACGCGGCGCCCCGGTGCCGAGCTCCTGACGCCGCCGCCCGCCGGGTCCTCGCATCACCCGGTGCGATCGGGGCAGATGGGGTTCCATGAGCGAGAACCCCCAGGACCTGCCCGACGCCCCGAACGGCCTCGGCGGCGAGAGCGACGTGGTCGCCGAGCGTTCCGGCGCCGACACGCCGAGAGCCGCCCGCCCCATCCCCGCCGACCCTCCCGAGGCCCGCGACGAGCCCGGCCGTCCCGACCAGCCGGGCCGGCCCGAGGGGTCCAGTCCGCCCGAGGAGCCTGGCCAGTCTGAGGAGCCTGGCCAGTGTGAGGGGTCCGGCCCGGCCGAGGGGTCCGGCCCGGCCGAGGGGTCCGGCCAGGCTGAGGATTCCGGTCCGGCCGAGGATTCCGGCCCATCTCAGCCAGGTGACGAGGAGCCCGCCGATGAGAACGAGCGGCCGGAACCGGCAGAAGCGGAGGAACCAGGTGGGGATGGGGACCCCGCCGCCGGCCGGCCGGAGGTGCGGCCGGACACCGAACCGACGAGCTGAGCCGCCCGAGCAGGCGGACGTCAGACGGACAGGTGGTGGGCGCAGTCGTCGCGGTAGCGCAGCGTCAGGTCTCTGATCTTCTCCGGGTCGGCCAGCACGGCACGCGACACCGACGGCACGACCGCGTGCCGTACCCGCCCGAACAGGCGGGCCAGGTCGGCGGGAGAGGCGCCCTGCGCGCCGAGCCCCGGAGCCAGGATCGGCCCGTTGAGGTGGTCGAGCGAGTGGTCGAGGGACGGCAGCGTGGCGCCGACGACCACGCCGACCGGGCCGAGCGGCGCGCGGCCCGCGTTGGCCGCCGCGACGCCGTCGAAGATCTGACCGGCGACCTTCGACTGCAGCGTGGCCGCCTCGGGGTTGGAGGTGCGCGCCAGCACGAAGACGCCGGCGTCGTTGGCGATCGCCGAGGTGATCGCGCCCTCCAGCGAGCCGAAGCCCAGATAGGGGCTGAGCGTCACCGCGTCGACCGCGAGCGGGCTGCCGTGGTCGAGATAGGCCTCGGCGTAGGCGGCCATCGTGCTGTCGATGTCGCCCCGCTTGGCGTCGAGGAGCACCAGCGTGCCCGCGTCGCGCAGGTCGGCGATGATCTCCTCGAGCACCGCGATGCCACGGCTGCCCCAACGCTCGAAGAACGCCGACTGCGGCTTGACCACCGCCGCGACGTCGCCCACGGCGTCGACCACCGTGCGGCAGAAGCGCTCCAGCCCGGCGGGCGAGTCGTCGAGGCCCCACGCCTCCAGCAACTCCGGGCTCGGGTCGATGCCCACGCAGAGTGGTCCGTACTTGTCGAGCCTGGCTCGCAGCCTGGTCCCGAACGGCTCATACATCACTGTGCCCCCTCATGGACGTACGCAGAGTAATCCGGGCCGGCCACCTGCCGGAAGGGTTTCGACCATGGCGGTATGGAACCCACGGTACTCATCCGGGCAGTCTTGCGGGCCACGCGGCCGGGGTAGATGACCCTTCATGTACGAGATCGCCCGCCGCACGCTGACGCTCGCCACCGAGCCGCCGGGTGAGGTGATCGTCGCCGTCGGGCTGCCCGTCGAGGAGCCGACCGGGGAGTGGTCGTGCCCCTACCGCATCGACGGCCTGGCCGGCTGGGAGCACGAACGCAAGGTCACCGGGGTCGACGCCCTGCAGGCGCTGGAGCTCGTGCTGGTGATGGTGCGGGCGGCGCTCGCCGGCTCGCCCGAGTTCAAGGAAGGGCTGCTGCGCTGGGACGAGGAGCCCGGCGGCCGGCGGGCGCAGACGGTCCACGTCAGCTGGGACAAGAACGTCGACGTCGCCTACATCGCGTTCAAGAGCGAGCTGGTGCCGGGCGAGGCCGTACGCCACGAGACGGTGGACGACATCGTCCTCGACTACGGCGACTCGGGTGAGCTGCTCGGCGTCGAGCTGCTGAACGCCACGACCCTGCTGCCGTCCGAGCTGCGTGTCTGACCGGACGGCGACAGGCGACCGGGGGCGATCGGTGGTGATCGGGGGCGGCCGGACCGCGACGGGCCTCGACGGCGGAGCGGTCGAGGCTGGATGATCGAGGAGTGCTTCCTCCGCGTATCGTGGCCACAGACCTGGACGGCACCCTCCTCGACTCCACCGGCTCCGTCTCCCCGCGCACCCGCCGCGCGCTCCACCTGGCCCGCGAGGCCGGCGCGGAGATCGTGTTCGTCACGGCCAGACCCCCGAGGGATGTCGACCCGATCGCCGAGACGGCCGGGGTCGGCGGCACCGCGATCTGCAGCAACGGCGCGATCGTGTACGACGCGGGCACCCGCGAGATCGTCACCCGCCACGACCTCGACCCCGGCACCGCGGCGCGCATCGCCGACACGCTGGCGGAGGCGCTGCCCGGAGTGGCGTTCGCGGCCGAGACGGGTCATGGCGTGCTGGGCGAGCCGGGCTACGTCACGCAACACGCCCACGACCTGGCGCACTACCGCGAGGTGCCCGCCATCCGTGACGCGGGGCAACCCGTCGTCAAACTGCTGGCCTGGTCGGCGGCGCACGCGGTCGACGAGATGTTCACCGCGGCCGTGGCCGCCGTCGAGGGCCAGGCGGAGGTCACCCACTCGGGCGGGCGCGGCCTGCTGGAGATCAGCGCGCCGGGCGTGACGAAGGCGGGCACGCTCGCCGCGATCTGCGCGGCGCGCGGCGTCGAGCCGGCCGAGGTGACGGCGTTCGGTGACATGCCCAACGATCTCGCGGTCCTGGCGTTCGCCGGAGCCGGCTACGCCATGGCCAACGCCCACCACCTGGTCCTCGCGGCCGTCGAGCGCCGCACGCTCTCGAACGACGAGCACGGCGTCGCCGTCATCCTGGAACGCCTCTACACCTGACCGCGGTCAACGAGCCGGATTGGCTCGCCGAACGGTTGTGACTCTCCGGCCTGGGGCCGGCCGAGGTCATGGCCGGCGGGCGAGAACTTCCCTGACCCGGCTGTGCTGGTCGACCATGGCGGCCAGCCCCGGGTCGATGAGGCGTAGGCATTCCACGATCGCGTCGTGATCGGCGACCAGGTGACGGTGGTGGATTGCTCCGTGGTGGGCGATCTTGTTACGGAACACGCGCAGGTAATCGACCTTCTGGTGCAGGTCACGGCGCCGCCCTCGGTGGCCGGGGAAGGCGCGGTACAGCGCGGGCCGCCACAGCCGCTGGTCGTAGCCGTCGCCGCGGCCGAGCAATGATACGTAGAAGCCGAACGGCAGTTCCTCGGTGACGAAATGCGCATCAACTGGCAGGCCGGTGCGCTGGATCTGCTGCTCAGCCTCGTCGATGCGTCGGCGGGCGCCGTAGGTCAGCTGTGTTCCGGGATGGTTCCACCAGTCGTCCCGGCGGAAGTGGGCGACGAGCTCACGGGTCATGACGCTGCGCATGGCGAGCTCCAGGTACTGCAGAGGCCCGTAGAAGGCCTCACTGATCTCGGTGTTCCAGCAGTGCAGCCGTAGGGCGGCGACCGGGTCACTCGCGCAGCGCAGCTCGTATTCGGCCAGGCGGATTGGGGACAGTAGAGCACCCAGCCGCCTGGCCTCGGAGCGCTGCATAGGGGCCGCCGTTCCGTTGAGGGGACTTTCGGGGGGATGTCGAGGGTGGTACCGTCGGCTCATAAGCCCCGGTCTTGCCTCTGCCTCGCATGCAGCCGGGGCACAGCTATGTTAGGGCCGATCTCTGCCATCAGGCCGTCGAACGGCGGATACTGTCGAGCGACGAGCCCGGCGTGGCCGTCGTCCTGGAACGCCTCTACACCTGACCGAGCTCGCGCCCTCCTTCGACAAGTTCTGCCGGGACGTCGAGCGACTCCTGCGAGGCGGCTCATGAGCGGCGGGTGCCCCACCCTTCTTGCGTGTTCAGCGTGATCTGGCGTGGAACCCTGGGCGTTCACGCCCGGGAGGAAACGACAGCGCGGGAGGGCCGCCAAGGCCCGAGCGGTGCGGTGACTGGTAGGCCGTGGAGCGGCTCAGCCCGGGCGTTCTTCGTTTCCTATCCCGGTGGCATGGGGTTGGCGATAATGTGTTCGAGGTGAAGCTGGTGGTACAGGTCAGGCTGCTGCCGACGCCTGAGCAGGCGGCGGCGCTGGAGGCGACGTTGCGCGCGGCCAACGACGCGGCCACCTGGGTGGCGGCGCTCGCCCATACCCAGCGGGTGTTTCGCAATTACGATCTGCGCAGGCACGTCTACGGGCAGGTCAAGGACAGGTACGGGCTGGCGGCTCAGGCCGCGCAGCATGTCATCAAGAAGGTCGCCGACGCCTACGCCACCCTGCACGCCCATGTCCGCAAGGGCAATCTGGGCAGGCCCGGCTCCGTCCGGCGTGAGCGGGTGCTGGCCCGGCCGATCGTCTTTCGCCCGGGCGCGGCCCAGCCGTTCGACGACCGCTGCCTGTCCTGGCAGCTGGACGCGCGGACGGTGTCGATCTGGACCGTGGGTGGGCGGATGAAGGGCGTGGCGTTCACCGCCTCGGCCGATCAGCTCGCCCTGCTGGCCGCTCACCGCAAGGGCGAATCAGACCTGGTCTGCCGCGATGGCAGGTGGTTTCTCATCGCCACCTGCGACCTGCCGGACGTTCCGGTGCGCGCTCCGGACGGGTTTGTCGGGGTGGATCTGGGGATCGCCAACATCGCCACCACCGCCACCGCCACCGCCACCGGCACCGGCACCGG
>NZ_BMNH01000029.1:0-73542 GCF_014646355.1 Nonomuraea cavernae | reverse complement strand
CGGCTGTTGAAGAAACGCCGCCGTAAAGAAGCACGTTTCGCCGCCGACGTCAACCACACCATCGCCAGACGCATCGTGACCGAGGCTGCACGCACCGGGCGAGGTATCGCCCTGGAAGATCTCCAGGGGATCCGCGACCGGGTACGGCTCCGCAAGCCCCAGCGGGTCACGCTGCATGCGTGGTCGTTTCACCAGCTCGGCCACTTCATCGCCTACAAGGCGGCCCGTGCCGGTGTCGCCCTGGTCCACGTGGACCCGGCCTACACCTCGCAAGCCTGCTCGGCCTGCGGGCACGTGGCCAAGAACAACCGGCCCGACCAGGAAACCTTCGCCTGTACGTCGTGCGGCTTCGCTGAGCACGCCGACGTCAACGCAGCCCGCAACATCGCCGCACGCGGTGAGACGGGCTGGGCAGTGAGTCACGCTGCCTGACGCGGACCGGACCGTCGAAGCCACCGATGGCCAGGAGCTGCAAGCTCAGTCCCTTCAGGGCTGAGAAGCTGACGCGTCTGAACGCCCTCGGCCGGCGTACGACCGTCGGAGTAGGGCGAATGACTACGGACGGCGGATGTCCCGAGATGGCCTGGGCCCGATCATGGGGAGCTCACGAATCTAAGGAGAGTCCAGTGGTCACCCAGGTCGCCCAGAGGAGCGGATACCTGACCGCGTTCAGGATCGTCGCCGCGCTGAGCATGCTCTCGGTGCTCGTCCAGGCGGTGACGGCCGGGCAGTTGATGAGCGGCGTGGCCGAGTCCGCGCACGGATCGGGCGCCACGGCGGTGCACGTGCTGGGGCTGGCGCAGCTCATCGCGGCCGTGCTGCTGTGGCGGCCGGGGCGCGGGGCGGGCTGGCCGGCGCTGGTCAGCCTGGCGGCGCTGCTGCTCGGGGCCGTTCAGTCCATGCTGGGCGGCACGGGCCAGGTGTCCCTGCACGTGCCGCTCGGGATGACGCTCTTCGGGCTCAGCGTGTGGCTGGTCGTCTGGTCCTGGCGCCGCTGAGCGGCCGTCCGGGCGGTGCCGGTGCGGACGGGTGCCGGTGCGGTCAGGTGCCGTGGCGGGCGAGGTGGTCGGCCTTGCGGATCGGGTCCGGGAGGCGGAAGCGGGGGGCGAGGCGCAGCACCTGGTCCGTGACCGTGTCGAGGTCGATGCGGTGGCCCGGCGAGACGTACACCGGCTTGATGGCCCGTTGCGTGCGCAGCGCGCGGCCGACCGTGGAGTCGCCCAGCACGATCGGGGTCCACGAGCCGCGCTCCCGGCCCGGGGTGGTGTGGGTGCCGACGAAGGGGGTCTTGGCGACGCCGAGCGAGGGCAGGCCGGTGAGCACACCGAGGTGGCAGGCCAGGCCGAACCCGCGCGGGTGCGCCAGGCCGTACCCGTCGCAGACCAGCAGGTCGGGCGTGACCGTGAGGCGTTCGAGGGCCTCGACCAGCGCGGGCAGCTCACGGAAGGCGAACAGCCCGGGAACGTACGGGAAGGTCGTCCTGCCGTGCACCGTCACCTGTTCCACCACCGACAGCGTGCCGGAGTCGAGCACCACCACGGCGGCGGTCAGCTCGTCGTCACCGTGGTAGTGCACGTCGAGGCCCGCCACCAAGGCGAAGGCGGTGGGTCCGGATCGTTCGACGTGAACGCGGAGGCGGTCCTGGACGGCCTCCGCCTCCGCGACACTCGTCGGCCAGGGGTGAAGCTGATTTACACGCACCTGGCCAACCTACGTGATCTTCTGAAACCGCATACCAAGGTCGAATAAAGGCCTATCGGCGACATGTTCTGTAGTGTCGTGATTCATGATGGATGCCGTGGTGGTCGTCGGACCGGGCCTGGTCGCCGATCCCGCCCTGCTCGGCGAGGCCGCCGAGCGCGAGTTCGCCGCTCTCGGCGTGCGGGGCACGATCGTGCACGCGCGGGACGCCGCCGAGGTCCTCTCCTGTACGGCACGCGCCGGAGACTCCGGCACCGCCGTCGTGGCCGTCCCGGGACCCACGCCCCAGGCACGGGAGCTGATGGGCCGGGCGGCCGGGCCGGTCGTCTGGCTGGACCTGGCCCGGGCGGACGACACCGAGGTGGGGGAGGGCGCCGCCCACCTGCACGGACGGGGGGTCGAGGGCCTCACCTGGGCCATCCGCCACGCGGTGCACCGGCTGAGCCACCCCCGACGCCGCGTCCCGTACGGCGATCACCGTGACCAGTGGGCCGACCTGTACCTGCCGACGCTCCCGGCAGATCCGCCGGCGGCGGTTTCGGCGGGGGATTCGGCGGGGATGGCGGCCTCGGCGGGGGCGCCGGTCGCGGTGCTGGTGCACGGCGGCAACTGGCGCGCGGTGTGGGCCGCCGACCTGATGGACGCGCTCGCGCTCGACCTCGTCGGCCGCGGCTTCGCCGTCTGGAACCTCGAATACCGCCGCCCCGACCCGCACGGATGGCAGGCGGCCACCGACGACGTGGCCGCCGGCCTGGACGCGCTGGCCGGCGTGGACGCGCCCGTCGACCTCGACCGCGTCGCCGTGGTGGGCCACTCGGCCGGGGCCCAGCTCGCCCTGCGGGCCGCCGCCGACGGGGCACGGGTCTCGCTGGCCGTGTCACTCGCGGGGATCCTCGACCTGGTCGAGGCGGACCGGCGCTGGCTCGGCTCGGGCGCCGTCGCCGCCGCCCTCGGCACGCGCGCCGACGCCGGGTCGCGGCTGTACGGCTCCGCCAGCCCGCTGCTCCGGCTGCCGCTCAAGGTGCGCCAGCTGGTCGTCCAGGGCTCCGGCGACGAACTCGACCTCGTCGACTTCGGCCGCCGGTACGCCCGGGCCGCCCGCGAGGCCGGAGATGACGTTACGTACCTGGAAATGTCCGGCGACCACTTCGCCGTGATCGACCCCCGAGCCCCCATCTGGCGCACCACCGCCCTCGCCATCACCGAAACACTCCACTGACGCCCGCGCCCGCACGCACCGGCCGCTCCCGCTCATGGACGCCGAGGTCCGGTGGGCGACCGGCCGCGCCGACCTGCCCGGCCGCCCCCGTCTCAGCACCTGGCGTTGGTACGGCGAGCCCCGGGCATGGCTGGACATCGTCGCCGCTTCGCCGTACGAAGAGGTGATGGAGGTCACGATCGTCGGCGCGGGCCTGGTCGGCTGCCTGCTCGCCTGCTTCCTGGCCCGTCGCGGCCACCGCGTCATCCTGTACGAACGCCGTGACGACCCGCGCGAGCGGGGAGCGGACCGGGGCCGGTCGATCAACCTGGCCGTCTCCGCCCGCGGCATCGACGCGCTGCGCCGCCTCGGCCTCGACCGCGAGGTGCTCGGCGAGGCGATCGCGATGCCCGGCCGGATGATGCACGCGCCCGACGGCACCCTGACGTTCCAGCCCTACAGCGCCGACCGCGGCCACGCGATCCACTCGATCGGCCGCGCCGACCTCAACAGGAGGCTGCTCGACGCCGCCACCGCCCTGCCCGGGGTCGAGGTGCGCTTCGGGCACCGGTTGACCGGCCTGGACCCGCGTACCGGCGACCTGGAGTTCGACTCGGGCGCGACGACCGTCCGGGCGCGGGTGGTGATCGGCGCCGACGGCGCGCGCAGCGCGGTGCGCGCCACGCTGCAGGCGCTGCCGGGCACGGACTTCAGCCAGGAGTACCTCGACTACGGTTACAAGGAGCTGAGCATCCCGGCACGCGACGGCGCGTTCGCGATGGAACCGGGGGCGCTGCACATCTGGCCGCGCGGCCGGTCCATGATGATCGCGCTGCCCAACCCCGACCGCTCGTTCACCTGCACCCTGTTCTGGCCGCACGACCAGCTCGCCGCGCTCGACGACCCCCGCCGCATCAGCGCGCACTTCGCCGAGCACTACGCCGACGCCTGCGACCTGATGCCGGACCTCGTGCCCGCCTACCAGGCCAACCCCGTCGGCCACCTGGTCACCGTGCGCTGCTCGCCCTGGCACGTCACCACTGCCGCCATGACGGTCGGCCTGGTCGGTGACGCCGCCCACGCGATCGTGCCGTTCTACGGGCAGGGCGCCAACTGCGGCTTCCAGGACTGCGTCGAGCTCGACCGGTGCCTCGACGAGACCGGCGACGACTTCCCCCGGGCGCTGGAGCTGTTCGAACGGCGCAAGGCCGACACCGACGTGATCGCCAGGCTGGCGCTGGACAACTTCGTGGAGATGCGCGACAAGGTGGGCTCCCGGCTGTTCCTGGCGGGCAAACGGGCCGAACACGCGCTCGAACGGCTGCTGCCCGGCAGGTACGTCTCCCAGTACGAACTGGTGTCGTTCACCACCACGCCGTACGCCGAGATCGAACGCCGCGTCGCCCGCCGGCGCCGCCTGGTGGCCGCGGCCGGTGCCGCCGTGCTCGCGATGGGGGTGACCGCGGGCCTCGCCCGTGCGGCGAGGCGCCGGTGAACAGCCCGTGCCCCGCGGCCGGAGGCGACGGCCAGGCCGTGTGGCGCGATCGGACACGGCCTAGAGCCTGTCTGACAATTCGGCCTGGCGGAGCCAGAGCATCATGGACGCGATGACGGCGCCTGAGAGATAGCGGCTGGCCAACTTGTCGAAGCGGGTGGCGATGGCTCGCCATTGCTTGAGTTTGGCGAAACACCGCTCGACCAGGTTGCGGTCCTTGTAGGTCGCCGTGTCGAAGGTGGGAGGGCGGCCGCCGTAGCTGCCCTTTCGCTTGCGGTTGGCGATCTGGTCCTTACGCTCGGGGATGACTGCCTGAATACCGCGCCGGCGCAGGTAGAGGCGGATCTTCTTGGAGGAGTAGCCCTTGTCACCCAGCAGGCGGTCGGGTCGGGTGCGGGGACGGCCGATTCTGCGGCGCAGCCGGAACTTGGCCATCACCGCCTCAAAGGCCGTGCAGTCCACGACGTTGCCGCCGGTCAAGTGGAGCGTCATGGGCAGTCCACGGCCTTCGGTGATCAGGTGGAGCTTGGTGGTAAGTCCGCCTCGGGAGCGCCCGAGCGCCTGCCGTCTTTGGGACTCCTTCGTGTCGATCGTCCCGTTGTCGTCCCCCTTTTTCGCGCTCCGGCAGCGTGCTGGTGAGCGCGGGCAATAGTGGAATCGATGCTGACGGTCAACTCGACGGTACCGATCGAATCGTCCTTGACCTGCATCTCTTCCAGCAGGCGGGCCCAGGTGCCGTCGTTGTCCCAACGAGAGAAGCGCTCGTAGCAGGTCTGCCAAGGACCGTAGCGCTCGGGAATGTCCCGCCAAGGCGCTCCCGTCCTCAACCTCCACAGGATCCCGTTGATGACCTCGCGATGATTCCGCCAGGGACGCCCGCGCCCGTCCGCGGTGGGCAGTAACGGCTCGATCCGCTGCCAGGCCATGTCAGTCAGCTCACCACGTCGCACCACGAACGATCATCTAACCGCATCGGCCGTGATCATTTATCAGACAGGCTCTAGCATGTCCAGGTGATCGTCGGAGAGGTCCTGGGCCTGCTCGGGGTGGGTGTGGCGGCCGGGGTGGTCAGCACGGTGGTCAGCCTCGCGTCGATCGTGTCCTACCCGGCACTGCTGGCCTTCGGGCTGCCGCCGCTGACCGCCAACGTCACCAACACGGTGGCGCTGGTGTTCACCGGTCTCGGCGCGGCCTTCGGGTCCCGGCCGGAGCTCACGGGGCAGGGCGGCCGGGTGACCAGGCTCGGCTGGGTCACCGCCCTGGGCGGCGCGACGGGGGCGTTCCTGCTGCTGGTGACGCCGTCGCGGACGTTCGAGCTGATCGCGCCGTGGCTGATCGCGGTGGCTTCCCTGCTCCTGGTCCGCCCCCCGTCGGGCCGTCTCCACGGTGAGCACGGGGTGCTCATGCGGATCGCGCTGTTCGCCGTGGCGATCTACGTCGGTTACTTCGGCGCGGCGGGCGGCATCCTGATGTTCGCCGTGCTGAGCGCCATGTTCGACCAGTCACCGGCCAAGTCCAACGCGCTGAAGAACGTGCTGTCCGGGCTGGCGAACGCGGTGGCCGCGGCCGGGTTCGCCCTGTTCGGGCCGGTCGACTGGGGCGCCGCGCTGCCGCTGGCCGCCGGGTTCCTGGTGGGTGGCTGGCTCGGCCCGAAGATCGCCCGTCGGCTGCCCGGCCAGAGCCTGCGTTATCTGGCCGCCGCCTGCGGCCTCGCGGTCGCCGCCAAACTCGGCTACGACTCGTACACGGGCTGAACCGGCATCCGGTCACCCGAAGGCTCCGCTTATGGGCGAACCACAGGACGAACTCCGCCGGCCAGGCGCCCCCGCGTCCCGCCGGTCTATCCGTCGACGGCGATCGCCTCGATCTCCAGCAACCACTCCTCGGTGTAGATGTCGGTGATGATGACGGTCAGCGCGGGCGTGTGACCGCCGAGGATCTCCGTACGGATGCGCGAGTTGGCCTCCCGGTATCGGCGGTCGGACAGGTAGATGGTCACCTTGGCGAGGTTGCGCACGCCCATCCCGGCCTCGGCCAGCACCGCGAGCACGTTGCGCCAGGTGATCCGGCACTGGGTGTCGAAGCCCTCGGGGACCTTCCCGTTCTCCGCCCAGGGCACCTGACCGCTGACGAACACCATGCGGCGCGCCCCGGTGACCATGGTGCCGTGCGTGTAGTCGCTGGGCGCCTGCGGCAGGAACGCCGGGTCGATCGGGCGGATGTCCAGAGCGGTCACAGATCCTCCAGGACTGCGTGATGATCGTTGATGGTTACCTGCATCGCGGTGTAGTAGACGCATTCGACGTCGCCGGGATTGGCGAAGGCGTGCGTGCAGTCACCGGCGTAGTAGAGGGCGTCGCCGGTGTCGAGGGTGTGGTACACGCCGTCGAGCGTCACGGTGAGCCGCCCCGCCTCGACCGCGACATACTCACGGGAGCCGGGAGCGTGCGCCGCGAACGCTCCGATCACCACGCCCGGCGGCACGGTGGTGCGGATGAACTCGAACTCGACGCCGGGCAGGTTCGGCGACAGAATGCGCCGCTGCCAGCCGGCGGCGTCGAGAATGGCCGGCTGCTGCGCCGCGCGCAGCATGATGACCCGTTCGGGCTGTTCCTCGCCGAGCAGCCGGGACACGGTGACGCCGAGCGCGGTGGCGAGCCGAGCCAGGACCAGCACGGTGGGCAGCTTCGTCCCGCGCTCGATGTCGGAGATCATGCTGCGGCTGACCTCGCTGCGGCTCGCCAGCTCGTTGAGGCTGAGCCCGTGCCGGAGGCGCTGCGCGTGCAACCGAGCGCCGAGCCCTTCAACATCCACGCATTCCACTATAGGGGAAATATTCCGCCAAAACGTCCTAGTCACTGGATGGGACGGGCTGCCCCTCTGGTCATGCCCGAGACTCCGAAAGGAGGGACAGGTCCTCGCGGCTCGGCATGACGCATCAGCTGACGGGCCGCCAGCGGTGTGATCGCATTACGCGGAATCCCCGATGATGGACGTGTCAACCCCGGTCGGCGAGCAAATGCATTCGCTATTCATTGTCCAGTTTGCGGTAGGTGAGACCGTTGAGCTGAGTGCTCTTCGGCCACAGGAAGGAGTGACATGTTCGGCCGTCTTCGTCCAGCTCGCAGTTCTTGTTGATGCCGATCACATGTATGGTCTTCACGTGGCTCTTCTTCAGGATCTCACGAAGAAGTATCGGATTTGACTCGGCCTCGATATAGCCATAAATCTTACCTGCGCTCGACGCTTTGGTGAGACGATCATATGTCAGTCCGAACTGCCGAAGCGTGGAATCATCGTCAGGCGTCAGCGTGGAAACCCATGAGCGAAACTCCTCGGTCAAAGCGTGGCTGTCTCCCGAGCAGGCTCGGCAGAACATGGTGCTCCGGCTGTCCCAGTAAACCGGAGCCGGTTCTGCGGCGGGCTCGAACAGGGCATTGGTGAAAGTGATATAACCCTTGTCGCGAATCTGTTCGGCGGTCATAGGCGTTTCGAGCTCGACCAGGGCCGTCACCCCCTTGGCCCGTCCGGCGCCGCTGAGAATGCGGTGTATTTCCTGCTTTGATGAGATGCTGTTCAGGGGCGAGCCCATACGTCGCACCGCCGATCTCAAGGAAAATGCTTCTCCGGGTATTGGGGTGGAGCCATGAATTGCCGCAGATTCTTCCATGGGTGTTCGATCGGCAGAATGTGAGAAGTAGATCTGCCCCGTATCACTGTTCTGCCGAATCGCCACGGTGGCGTGATCGTTCGCGACGGGATCGATCCGCCATGACGGCCTGACGGCTACCTCAACGGCCGGCTCTCCGAAGGAGCGTAACGCGGGAAAATTTTCACCGTGCACAGCGTACTCGGGATGTGTGGCTCTGAACGCATTGGCCACCACATATCCGTATCGTCTCAGCTGGGCCGTATCTTGTTCCAGCTCCTCGGCTGACGGCTCCGACGTGGTGCATGCGCCGAGGAGTAACGCGCCTGCCATTGCACTAGCCGCGATCAGAACAAGTCGCATGAGTCCGACCTCCGTATCACGCCGTCAAACGTGATGCTCGGGACGTTGAGTCGCCAGGCAGCCCGCTTGCGCTTATGCTGACCATTCGATCAATCTCCGGTCACAGCCTCCGCTGCCTGCCGCATATCCGTATTGTTGGCTCCTGACCGGCCTTCGCTTCAAGCTTCTGATGCGGTTTTCGTCATGCTCCCGGTGTCCGGTGGTCAGATGAGTTTGGCGAAGCGGGTGGTGACCTCACGCCAGATCGGTGTGGAGATCGGTTCGTCGGCCACGGCTGCGGCGTAGACCTCGTCGGGGTCGAAGCCGGCGATCTCCCACTGGCGGATGCGTTCGGGCACCACCTCGGGGTGGAACTGCACGCCCCAGGCCAGATCGCCCAGCCGGAACGCCTGGTAGGGGCAGGCGGCCGTCTCGGCCAGCCAGACCGCGCCGGGCGGCAGGCCGGTGATCGCGTCGACGTGGTGCTCGATGGCGGGCACCACCGGGGGCAAGTCGCGGAACAGCTCATCGCCGGCGGCCTCGGGCCGGATCGTGATCGGGACGCTGCCGTTCTCCGGAGCGCCCGCGTCGGCCGTCACCTCGCCGCCCGCGACCTCGGCGAGCATCTGGCCGCCCAGGCAGATGCCGAACAGCGGCACGTCCTCGGCCAGCGCCTGGGCGACCAGCGCCCTGGCCGGCGCCAGCCACGGCGCCCGGTCGTCGTCGCCGGGCAGGCAGCCGTCGCCCAGCATGACCATCGCGCCGTGCCGGAGCGTCGTGGGCACGGGGTCGCCGTCGTAGGCGTGGCGGACGTCCAGCCCCAGCCCGGCCTCCTCCAGCCAGCGGCCGAACCGGCCGGGGCCGCCGCTGCGGCTGTTCTGCACGATCAGGACGTCACGCACCGTGCTTCCCATCGCCGATCTTGGTGTCACGCATGCCCGGCATTCTGCCAGGCGCGGACACCCGTCAGTCGCGATGCATCGGCCGCGTGACGTCCTCCGGCGGCGGCTGACGGTACGACGGCCCCGGAGCGGAGTACGGCGGGCCCGGATCCCGGTGCGCAGAGCCCTGGTCGCGGTACGACTGTCCCTGGTCCTGATAGGACGGGTCCTGGTAATGCTGGCCCTGGTACGGCGGGCCGTGGTCGTGGCCCGGAGAGTAGTGGCCTGGCGTCACCACCGGCGGACGGGTGGACCGCCAACGCGACGGGAAGGCCGACACCACGAGCAACGCGACGCCGAGGAAGAGGAAGAGCCCGGTGTGACCGAGGGTCAGGTAGCCGGACCGGAACTGGCCGCCGATCCACGCCTCGGGCAGCGCAATCAGGCCGCGCATGTCCAGTATCGGGACGATCCCGAGCCCGGTGAACATGAGCCCGCCGATGAGTGAGGAGACCGGCGACAGCCGTGAGCCGGTCAGCAGGGCGAGCAGCACGCCCGCGACCACGAGCCCGCCGAGCCCGGCCCAGGAGGTGGTGAACCGCTGGTAGCCGGCGGAGACGTCGGTCACTCCGTACATCAGACCTGCGGCGATCAGCGGAGGAAGAACTAAGCCGGCGACGATTCCGAGAACATGACGAATCCCAGTTGACATGATCAACCCCGTATGTCCGGTTAGGGGGACAACCTACCGCGTGGATTCGCGGACGACGAGATCCGGCTGGAACATGATCTGCTGGTGCGCGTGCGTCTCCGGGTTGTCGCACTCGTCCAGCAGCAGTTCGGTGGCCACCCGGCCGAGCTGGTAGGTCGGCTGCCGGATCGAGCTGAGCGACACGGCCGAGGCCGAGGCGAAGTCGATGTCGTCATAGCCGATCAGCGACACGTCGCCGGGCACCCGCACGCCCGCGTGCAGCAGGCCGCGCAGCACGCCCAGAGCCAGCAGGTCGTTGGCGCAGAAGAGCGCGCCGGGCAGCGCCCCCTCGGAGAGCAGCTTCTCGGCCGCCTCCTGCCCGGCCTTCGCCGTCATCGTGGGCATCGAGATCTCGCGCAGCTCGCGCGGGTCGCGACCGGCGGCCGTCAGAGCCTGGTACGCGCCCCGCCGCCGGTCCTGGCACTGCCGGATGGAGGCCGAGCCGTGCCTGACGAAGCCGAGGTCCCTGATCGCCGCCTCGACCCGCTCGCGGGTCTCGCCGGCCACCTTCTCGGGACGGTTGAGCACGTTGGACACCGTGCCGGGCGACACTCCCGCCCTGGCCGCGACTTCCTTGATGCTCACAGTCCTCATCGGTGCCCCGTGGCTCGTAGACGCGCACGCCCGCGCTTCGTCGTACCAGATCCCGCATCTCGGCCAGATCGCCGACCAGGCCACGTGCCCGTGCCTGGACCAGCGCGTTGCCCAGCGCGGCCGCCTCGACCGGGCCGGCGACCACCGGCAGGCCGGTCGCGTCGGCGGTGAGCCGGCACAGCAGCCCGTTGCGCGAGCCGCCGCCCACCAGGTGCACCACCTCGACGGGCCGGCCGCTGAGGCGGACGGCGCCGGTGATGGCCCGCTGGTAGGCGAGGGCCAGGCTCTGCAGGATGCATCGTACGACCTGGGCGCGGTCGGCCGGTGGGCGCCGGCCGGTGCGGGCGCAGTAGGCGGCGATGCGGCCCGGCATGTCGCCGGGCGCCAGGAACGACGGATCGTCGGGGGCGATGACCGCGTCGGTCCCGGCCCGCTCGGCCTCGGCCAGCAGGTCCGTCAGGCCGGGCTCGCCCCAGGCACGCAGGCACTCCTGCAGGATCCACAGGCCCATGACGTTGCCAGGCCCACCAGGTACGGCTGCTCGCCGCCACATCCCGGTAGACGCGGGAGTGGCCGCCGCCTTCCTGCGCTAGCCGCGGCGACGCGGGTGGCATCCCTCAGCCGGGTTGACCGAGAAGCTTCAGCGCGGCCTGCACGATGGACGACGTGTCGATGTGGTGGCTGCGGTACACGTCCTCCAGTGAGCCGCCCTGCCCGAAGCCCGAAACACCGAGGCAGGACACCGCGCTCCCGGTGAACGCGCCGAGAAAGGCGAGCGTGTGCGGATGCCCGTCCAGCACGGTCACCAACGGCGAACGGCGGGAGGCCGGGAAGATCTCGTCCAGGATGCTGGGTCGGCCCGCCGCCATGGCCCGCCACAGCAGGTCGTAGGAGGTGATGACGACCACGTCGCAGGCGACACCGGCCTGGTCCAGCCGCTCGGCCGCCTCGATCGCCTCCGGCACCAGCGCACCGACGGCCGCGAGGGTGACCTCGGGCGCCCCCGGCACGGACCGGAGACGGTATCCACCGCTCAGCACGGCTCGCCGCCGCCGCTCCCGGCCCACCGCGTCGGCCGGGACGGCGGCCAGTTCCTGCTCGATCGGCCGCGTGGTGAGACGCAGGTAGGCCGACTCGCCGTCAGCCCGGCCGAGACGGGACAGCGCGTGCAGGAGGCACCATTCGGCCTCTACGGCGAAGGCCGGCTCGTACGTGGTGACGCCCGGCTGTTGCAGGCCGAGCGTGGGGGTGACGACACTCTGGTGCGCGCCGCCCTCCGAGGCGAGCGTGACCCCCGACGGGGTGCCGACCAGGATGGACCGCCCGCCGGCGTACGTGCCGAACGACCACGGCTCCAACGCGCGCCCCACGAACGGGTCATAGATCGTGCCGATCGGGAGCAGCGGCTCGCCCACGGTCATCCAGGTGGCGCCGAGTTCGCCGAGCAGGCCCATCAGATTGACCTCGGCGATCCCCAGCTCGATGTGCTGACTCCGCGGCGACTCACGCCACCGGATGAGGCGGTCGCCGTCCTCCGCGAACCAGTCATGGCGTTCACGGGGCGACCACACGCCGACGCGGTTGATCCAGCCGCCGGCATTGGTGGAGCTCGCGACGTCGGGGGAGACGGTCACCACCCGGGCCGCGACGTCCGGCGCGTCCCGCGCGAGGTCGCCGAGCACGCGTCCCAGGGTCGCCTGCGTCGACTGACGTCCTCGGTAGCGCCTGCCGAGCTCAGCGGGCACCGCGGGCGGCTCGTTGCGCGGGGGTTCCTCGCGCCGCAGGCGGGCGGCGACCTCGGCGCAGAGCCGGTCAGCGGGGGAGCCCGCTTCGAAGGGGCGCCACGGGTTCTCCGGATCGGCACCGGTCCGCTCGGCGAGCTGCGCGTACTGGCCGTCCGACAGCAGGGCCGAGTGGTTTCCCGGGTGGCCCTCGATCGGCAGGTTCCAGCCCTTGATCGTGTAGGCGAACACCACGGTGGGGCGGGTGGGGTCCGCCGTGGCGAAGGCCCGCGACAGTTCGGCCATGTCGTGCCCGCCGAGGTCACGGATCAGCGCCGCGATCTCGGCGTCGTCACTGTCGCGCAGCACCCGTCGCAGGGCGGGGCCGCGGAGGCCGCCGCCGATGAGCCGTTCGCGCAGTTCCGGGACCGGTGAGCGCAGGAGCCACTGGTACTCCTCGTTGCTCATCTCGTCGATGCGACGGCGCAGGGCCTCTCCGCCGGCACGGGCGAACACGCGGTGCAGCTGACGGCCGTACTTCACCTGCACCACGTCCCAGCCGGCGGCGGCGAACATGCCGGACCACCTTCCGATGGCGATGTCCGGCACCACCCGGTCGAGTGACTGGCGGTTGAGGTCTACCACCCACAGGACCTCCCCGAGGTGGGACACCATGGGATCGGCCACACACTCCCAGATCGCGCCCTCGTCCAACTCGGCGTCGCCGAGCAGCGAGATCTGGCGGCCCCCGGCCTCGGTGCCGAGCCGGGCCGCGAGGAAGCGCCTCGCGATCGCGCCCCAGACGGGTGCGGTGGCTCCGATGCCGACGCTGCCGGTGGAGTAGTCAGGGTGGTCGGGGTCCTTCGTCCTGGACGGGTACGGCTGGAGGCCGCCGTACTCGCGCAGTCGTGACAGATAGCTGCTGTCGAGTCGCCCCAGCAGGTAGTTGATCGCGTGCAGGACGGGGGACGCGTGCGGCTTCACCGAGACCCGGTCCTGCGCCGTGAGACCGTCGAACCACAGCGCGGTCATCAGGCTCACCATGGACGCCGACGACGCCTGGTGGCCGCCGACCTTGATGCCGCTCGGATTCGCCCTGACCCGGTTCGCGTGGTGGACCATGGAGGTCGCGAGCCACAACACCTTCTGGGCTACCTGATCGAGGACCGCTTCGTCCGGGGCCGGGTTCTCGTCCATGGACGAGGCGCTGAATTCAGGAATGGCCGACACGTTCTCTCCTGTGGCTCGACGAGCCGGGGGGTTGGTGGTTGTCTCTGGGCGATCGCAGCCTCGGCGCGCCGGGCCCGGCGGTTCAGTCCGGTCGCTGTGGCCGGTGGCCGCCGATCGCGAGCATCCGTCGGGCCCATTTGACGACGGCTTCGTCGATGAGCTGGCCGTTCATCAGTTGGGCGCCGGCCGCGCCGGATCCCGACAGCGCCTCGATGACCGCCTCGGCCCGCCGTACCTGGTCGTCCGACGGGCGCAGCGCGGCGTGCACGGACTCGATCTGTGCCGGGTGGATGCAGAATTTCCCGAGGTAGCCGACGGCCGCGGCGTCGTCGGCTTCGGCACGCAGCCCGTCGGGATCGTTCACCCAGGGGAACGCGGTGTCGACGGGTGGGGCGAGGTCCAGTGCCGTGGAGATCCACACGATCATCGATTTCGCCGCGAGCAGCGCCGGATTGCCGGGGAGCCATACGGCGCCGGTGTCGGCGGAGAAATCGCCCGCCCCGAAAGCGAGCCGCACGATCCGCGCGGGCAGTCGTGGCAGGGCGGCGAGCCGCAGCAGTCCTGCCGCCGTCTCGACGATGCCGAGCACGGGGATCGAGCCCGGCGCCAGCCCTCGGGCCTGCTCCGCCTCACCGATCAGCTCGTCGGTCGCCGCGGCGCAGTCGGGGTCGAGCTTGGGGACGACGAGGCCGTCGAGCCCGGCGCCGATGACGCTCTCGACGTCGGCGGACAGCTCACCGGTGCGGATGTCGTTCACCCGGACCAGGACGGGGACCGGCGCTGGATGGGACCGGAGCAGGTCGGCGATGTGGCCGCGAGCCGCCGGACGGTCGGCGGGCCGTACCGCGTCCTCGAGATCGATGACGACGGCGTCGGCTCCGGCGGCCAGCGCCTTGCCGAACCGGTCCGGACGATCGCCGGGCACGAAGAGCAGCGACTGCACCCGGCGCAGCCGATCGTGGCGGGAGGCGCCGAGCTCAGGCTCCATCAGAGGTCCCTTCTTCCGGGCCGAAACCGCCACCACCGGGAGTCTCGATCAGCAGGACGTCGCCGGGCAGGGTCGCGATCCCCGTCTGCTGCGGGGCGAGCACCTGCTCGCGGCCGTCCCGGATCAGGGTCCACCGGGACACCGCGCCCTCGCCGCCGCCCCCGGCCCCCGGGGGACCGCCGAGAGTCCGGTAACCCCGCAGCGACAGCATGCCGTCGGCGAGGAAGCGCACCCGGCGGACGAGCCCGTCACCGCCGCCGTGGCGGCCGGCGCCCCCGGAGCCGCGGCGGAGGCGGACCTCCTCGATCAGGAGAGGATGGTCCTGTTCGAGGACCTCGTTGGGATAGCTCATCGCGTTGGTCACGCAGTTGTCCACCACGCTCTCACCCGCCTGCCGGGCGGTCGCCCCCATCCCGCCGGTCGTCGAGTTGTCGATCAGGATGCCGCCCGCGTGGGCCCACACGTACGGCATCGTCGTGCCCCCGCTGCTGCCGGCCGCCCGGATGCTGCCGTGGGCCTGCCCCATCGCGTCGATCATGGCCTCGTTCACCAGCGCGGCGAGCGCCGCGCGGGCGCCGACCGGCGCCGGCAGATCGGGGTTGGTGACTCGTCCCGGCAGGCAGGTGACGCGCACGCAGCGCTCTATCCCCGCGTTCATGGGCAGCTCGTCGGACAGGAAGCAGCGCAGCGCGACCAGCGCGGCCGATCGGCTGTTGGAGAGCACGACGTTGAACGGCAGGGCGATCTGCGGGTCGGAGCCGGACAGGTCGATCGCGAGCGTGCCGTCGTCGGCGACGCGGATCTCGGCGTGCACGCGGACGAGCTCGGCGGCGCTGGCCGGGTCATGGTGCAGCTCAAGGGTGCGCGCGGCGGAGTAGGTCCCGGGCCGGAAGTCCTTCAGTTCGGCGCGTACCAGGGCCTCGGAGTAGTCGAGGTACTCCCGCCGCAGCCGGTCGAAGACCGTGGTGCCGTAGCGGCGGACCAGCTGGGTCATCCGCTGGACGCCGACGAGCGTGCCCGCGATCTGCGCGTCGAGGTCGCCGCGCATGCTGTCGGGAAGCCGGCTGTTGGCCAGCAGGACACTCATCAGTTCCTCGTTGACCTGGCCCGCCCGCACGAGTCGTACCGGTGGGCAGCGCATGCCCTCGGCGAACAGCTCGGTCGCGTCGGCGGGCATGCTGCCCGGTGTCTTTCCGCCCACATCGGCGTGGTGCATGAGGGTGGAGACGTAGCCGGCCAGGTAACCGTCCACGATCACGGGGGCCACGGTCAGGTAGTCGTTCAGATGGGGCGAGCCCGTGGCAGGGTCGTTCGTGACGAGGATGTCGCCCGGCCCGAGGTCGCGGGCGAGGGGAGCCAGCTCGCGGGCCACGGTCGACAGCACACCGAGCTGCAACGGGATTCCGTCGGCGAGCGCGAGGTATTCGCCGTCAGGGGAGATCAGCCCGGCCGAGCAGTCGAACATCTCCTTGATGATGGGGGAGTAGGCGGCCCTGATCATGGACACCTGGAGCTCGTTGGCCAGGCCGTGGAGCGCGTTGCCGAAAACCTGCAGGGTGACCGCGGACCTCGCCGAGCCGGTCATCTGGTCTCCTTCTCGTCCGGGCCGTCGGTGCGCGGCAGCCTCATCTCCAGCAGTGAGCCGTCGCCGACGGCCCGGATGTGCGCCCCCGGCGGGACGACGATGGTGGTGTCCACCTGGATCACCAGCGCCGGACCGGTCAGTCCGGCCGCGTCGACGTCGGCGCGCTGAACCACCGGCACCCGGTACGGCACACCGTCGAAGACCACCGGACGTTCCGTCGCGGTCGGCACGGCCGCCCACCGCGGGGTGGTCCTGACGGTGCCCGACGGTGCCGTGGCCGTGACGCGGACGGTCGTGACCTCGACCTCTCGCGACGGAGTGTCGTGGTGATAGGCGGCCCGATGGGCGGCGCCGAAGCGCGTGAGAAGGTCATCGGTGGCCGGGAGCCGGGTGCCGTCGAGATCGACGGGGATCGTATAGGTCTGCCCGGCGTAGCGCATGTCCAGCTGCGCCGTGAGCGAGCCCGGCTCCCGGCCCGACGCCTGTTCGCGTGCCTGTCCGGCCGCGTCGGACGCCAGGCGGGTCAGGTGCGCCGTGAGCAGGTCGCGGTCCGCCGCTCTCGTCGGCCGTGCCCGGACCCCGACGGCCAGGTCGACTCGCACCTCCGACTGGAGCAGCCCGAGGGCCGATGCGACTCCGGGGAAGGCGGGGTACAGCAGCGTGCTCGTGCCGAGTTCCCGCGCGATCGCCCAGGCGTGCACCGGACCCGCTCCGCCGCTGGGGATCAGGATCAGCTCGCGAGGGTCGACGCCCTTGGCGAGCGAGACGAGCCGGACGGCCCCGGCCATCTGCGCGACCGCGAGTTCGAACACGCCGGAGGCGGCGTGGACCACCGACTGGGCGGCGCCGGCTGTGACGAGTGTGCTCAGCGCCGCCTCCGCGAGGTCGCGGTGGAGCACGCCGAGACCGCCCGCCTCCTTCGCCGGGGCGGAGTCGAGGTAGCCGAGGAGGAGGTCGGCGTCGGTGACGGTGGGCAGGTCGCCGCCGCGTCCATAGCAGGCCGGTCCCGGAGTGGACGACGCGCTACGCGGTCCGACGCGCAGGGCGCCGGTCGCGTCGAGCCACGCGATGCTGCCGCCACCCGTCCCGATCTCGGCGAGGTCGATGACCGGGGACCGCAACGGATGCCCGGTGCCCTTGCGCAGAAAGTCGCCGGAGTGCGCCGCACCGCCGATCTCGTAGTCATGGTTGATCCGCGGTGTGCCGTCCACGATCAGGGCGGCCTTGGTCGTGGTTCCGCCCATGTCGAACCCGACGGCGGTCTCCACGCCGGCGCGGCGCGCCGCCCACGCCGCGGCGATGACTCCGGCCGCTGGACCGGACTCCACCAGTTCCTCCGGGTGGGTGATCGCATGGTCGGCCGTGGCCAGCCCGCCGCTGGACTTCATGACCCACAACTGGTCGACCGGAGGTTCGTCACGCAGGCGATCCGCCAGCCGGCGCAGGTAGTGCCGTACGACCGGCCCGAGGTAGGCGGCGATCACCGCCGTACTGATCCGCTCGTACTCGCGGGCCTCGGGAATGATCTCGGCCGAGGACACCACCGGCAGGCCGGGGGCGACCCTGGCGACGGCCGCGGCGGCGCGTCGCTCGTGCGCGGGATCGAGATAGGAGTGCAGGAAGCCGACCACCACCGCCTCGGCCCTGGCGGCCACCATCCGGCGGGCCGCCTCCTCCACCTCCGCCTCGTTCAGCGGTGTCACCACCTTGCCCGAGGCGTCCATCCGCTCGTCGATCTCGGCGACGAGATCGACGTCCACCAGCAGCGCCGGCTTGCGATGGTCGAGCGTGTAGGGGTCCGCGCGCCGGAGCCTGCCGATCTGGAGCAGATCGGCGAAGCCCTTGGTGATCAGCAGGCCGACCTTGGCGCCGCGGCGTTCCAGCACCGCGTTGGTGGCCACCGTGGTCGCGTGGATGACCGTGCCCACCCTGGCGTCCGGGCCACCGAGGGCGCGGCGCGCCAGGTCCACGCCGTCCCGGACCGGCCTGCTGAGATCGTCGTAGTCGGTGGGGAACTTGCCGACGAGCATGCGATCTCCGCGAACGGCGACGATGTCGGTGAACGTGCCACCGATGTCCGCGGCCACGACGATCTCGTCCGGCGCACCGCGCTCGGTCGTGGGATCGGTGTCGTTCCTCACCTGGCCGGCCTCCTGCCCACCGCTTGATCGAAGCCGGGCGGCACGGTCTCGTCCGCCGGCGAGAGCCCGTCGAGCACGCGCAGGCCGCTTTCGAGGGCGCTGCGCATCATGTCGTCGCGGGTCGAGGTCGTCGCGCTGCCGATGTGCGGGAGGGCGACCACCCGCGGATGACGCACCAGCGCATGGCACGGATCGACGGGTTCCCGTCTGAAGACGTCGATCCCCGCCCCCGCCAGCCGCCCGCCGTCGAGTGCCGCGAGGAGCGCGTCCTCGTCGACGACACCTCCACGCGAGGTGTTGATCAGCAGCGCGCCCGGGGGCAGCAGGCCGAGCTCACGCTCGCCGATGAGGCCGGCCGTCTCGTCCGTCAGCGGGACGTGCACGCTCAGCACATCGGACGCGGCGAGCAACGTGTCGAGGGGGACCTGCTCCAGCCAGGGCGGGAGCTCCTCGCGCGGGGAGCGGGCGGTGAACCGGACCCGCATGCCGAGGGCATGGCCGTAGCCGGCGACCAGACCGCCGATGGCGCCGAGTCCGACGACGCCGAGCGACCGGCCGGCGAGCAGGCCGCCCGTCCACTGGTAGGGCATCCACGATTTCCAGGACCCGGCGCGCAGGTCGTTCCACGCCTCGATCAGCCGGCGTGCGGTGACCAGCATCAGGGCCAGGGTGAGCTCCGCGGTCGCGGGTGCGGTGATGGCTGGGGGGACGCGCCGTACCTGCAGGCCCTTGAGGGCGGCGGCGCCGAGGTCGATGTGGTCGGTGCCGGTCGAGACGGTGCCGAGCACGCGCAGCGGCCCGTCCGCCGGCGCCTGGGAGATGATGTCGGCGTCGACCCGCTCGGAGATGGTGACGATCACCGCGTCGAAGGTGCGAACCGCTCGTACCAGGTCCGTCCGGGGCACCGGCAGTTCGCCACTGTAGGTCTCCAGGGTCACGCCCCGGGCACGCAGAGAGTCGGCGAGGTGGTCAGGGACGGGGCGGGTGACGAAGATCCGGCGGGTCATCTCCACAGGCCGCCGGTCCACTGGTCGTCGTCGGAGCCCAGCGGGCGGCCGAGGAACCGCACCTGGCCGGGCGTGTCACACAGCCGGGGCACGGGCGCCTGCACCAGTGCCTCGCCGAGTTCGTCGTCGGCGACCCGGATCAGCGAGCCGCGCGCCACGACGTGCTCGTTGCCGACGATGTCCGCGACCGAGTTCACCGGCGCGACCGGCACCCCGCCGGCGTTGAGGTCCGCGATGGCCTCGTCGCGGGTACGGAGCGCGGCCCACGCCGAGATCACCTGGTCGAGTTCGTCCTGATGCGCCGTCCGCACCGTGTTGGTGGCGAAGCGGGGATCGTCGAGCAGTTCGGGGCGGCCGATCGTGGTGAGCAGCCGGGTGGCGGTGTTCTGGTTGCTCGCCGAGATCGCGAACCAGCCGCCGTCGCTGCCCTGGTAGGCGTTGCGCGGGGCGCTGAAGGGCGTGCGATTGCCCATCCGGTCCTGCACGATGCCCTGCTGGTCGTAGTCGATGACCAGCGAGCCGAGGGCGGCGAGCATCGGCTCGTAGAGGGCGAGGTCGATCACCTGTCCGCGGCCGCTCCGGTCCCGTTCCCGCAGGGCGCACAGGATGCCGAACGCGCCGATCATGCCGGCCATGGAGTCGGCGAGGCCGAACGGCGGCAGGGTGGGGGGCCGGTCCGGCCAGCCGTTGATGTGGGCGAATCCGCTGAACGCCTCGACGAGCGTGCCGAACCCGGGACGGTCGGCGTAGGGCCCGTCCTGGCCCCATCCTGAGACCCGCAGCACCACCAGTCGTTCGTTCGCGGCCCGCAGTCCGTTGGGCGATAGGCCCCAGCGCTCGAGCGTGCCGGGCCGGAAGTTCTCGATGAGGACGTCGGCGTCGGCGAGGAGGTGCCTGAGCCGCTCGCGGCCCGCTTCCTCGTGCAGGTCGAGGGTCACCGTGCGCTTGTTCCGCGCCAGGACCTTCCAGTACAGGGCGACGTCGCCCTTCCTGTGCCCCCACTGCCGGATGCCGTCGCCGACCTCGGGCATCTCCACCTTCACCACGTCGGCGCCGTGATCAGCGAGCAGCATCCCGGAGAACGGCGCCGCCAGCATCGTGGCGACCTCCACGACCCGCAACCCCTCAAGGCTGCCGTTGCTCGGCCGGCCCCCTTCGTCGGTCGGGGTATCGACGCTCATCTCGCCCTACTTTCGCTATGTGAAATGTCGATTCAAAATGAGTGAGTAAAGAATGGGGGACCGGCTCAGATCGCGTCAAGGGTGTAGCCGACAGCAATCGCTCAGTGCCCGAAAGTGGGCTCCTTGACCGCCGCCTTCGCCGCTCAGCGCGGGGACCTGCAAGGAAAGGTTCTCGCGTTCTCCCTCTTGACAGTCGGTGACCGGCACCCCTTCAATGCCATCAATCGAATGCGAGTTTCACAATGTGAAGGCCGAGGCGATGATTCGAGACATTCGGCGCGAAGAGATCAACCGGTATGCCGAACGTGTCGGTTTCACCGTGGGCGAGGAAGAACTGGACGGGTTCCACGCACTGGCCCGCGACGTTCTCTCGCGAGTGGAACGGTTCCAGCAACTGGTCGGCCCCCTGGTTCCGCGGCCCAGCGTGGTCGCCGGGCCGCGGAACGCCGGCCGCCCCCCTCTTCCCGAGGAGGACCCGTGCAACGCGGTGCTGCGCTGGGTCGATGTCCGCGCCGACGAGGCCGAGCGCACCAGCGACCTGCTCGCCGGGAAGCGCATCGCGCTCAAGGACCTCGTCGCCGTCGCGGGAGTGCCCATGACGGTGGGCTCACGTGTGATGCAGAACAGCACGCCACAGTCCGACGCCGTGCTCACCGAGCGGGTGCTGCGCGCCGGAGGGCGCATCGTGGCGATGACCAACCTGGAGGCGCTGGCGTTCTCCGGCGGCGGTGAGACCAGTTCGTTCGGCCCGATCCGCAACCCGTTCGACCTCGGCCGGACGGCATCGGGATCCTCGGGCGGCTCGGCGTCGGTGCTCTTCCACCCCCACGTCGACATCGCGTTCGGCACCGACCAGGGAGGGTCGATCCGACTTCCGGCGTCCTGGTGCGGCGTGCTCGGTCTCAAGCCGACCTTCTCGCTGGTGCCCTACACCGGCCTCGCCTCCCTGGACCGCACGTTCGATCATGTCGGCCCGCTCACCCGGACGGCAGCGGACATGGCGATCGCGATGGCCGCCGTGTCGGGCGCCCATCCGTCCGACCCCCGGCAGGCCGCGCCAGTGCCGGATCTGCCGTTCGTCGAGACGGTCAGGACGGCCGGCGACGACCTTCGTGGCCTGCGGATCGGCCTCCTCACGGAGGGGACGCGGTTTCCCGACGACGGTCACGAGGGCAGGGCCGAGACCCTCGCAGCGATGGAGCAGGTGTGGGAACGGTTCGCCGAACTCGGCGCCGAACTCGTCGAGATCTCCGTTCCCGAGCACGAGGTGGCCGGGTCGATCATGTTCGCCGCCCTGCTGGAAGGCGTCGCGGCCACCGTCTACGGAAACGGGGAGGGATACCACTTCTCCGGTCGCTACGCGCCCGAGCAGCGCGAGGCGTTCGGCAAGGGGGTGGCGGCCTACGGCGACGAGATGCCCGGGTCCTTCAAAGCCGTCGCGGCGATAGGCGAGTATCTGCGCGATCGCTACTTCGGGGCGATCTACGCGACCGCGCAGAGCAGCATCCCCGCTCTGCGGACGGCCTACG
This sequence comes from Nonomuraea cavernae, assembly GCF_014646355.1. Classification (GTDB taxonomy): domain Bacteria; phylum Actinomycetota; class Actinomycetes; order Streptosporangiales; family Streptosporangiaceae; genus Nonomuraea; species Nonomuraea cavernae. The sequence goes on along the minus strand of NZ_BMNH01000029.1, from coordinate 51,549 downwards.
ACCACGCCCTGGCCCAGGTCGACGTGCTCGCCATGCCGACGGCGAGCCACTACGCGCATCGCGTCGATCCCGGGGCCGACGACTTCGCCAAGGCGCTGCGCGGCTGGACGATGCTGGACAACACCCCGCTGCACAACGCCACCGGCCATCCGGCGTTGTCGATTCCCGCGGCCGAGGCCGACGGACTGCCCGTCGGCGTCATGCTGGTCGGCCCGCACTTCAGCGACCACCGGCTGATCGGCATCGCCGAGACCTACGAGCGGCGCTTCGGATGGCTCCCCCAGCCCGCCCCGATCCACGGGAGCGAGATCACCCTGTGACGGCCGCTCGGAGGCCGCAGGCCACGCCAACCCGGCCGAGTACAACCAGATTCGAGGAGGAATCGTGCCCCGACGAGACCGACGCCTGACCGGGTTCACGGTCACCGCGGCGTCGCTGATGCTGCTGGCGACCGGCTGCGGCGTACAGCGCGATGAGGCGGGCGGCACCGCCGCCAGCGCGGCGCCGAGCACCTGCGACACGAAAGAGGAGAGCCCGGGGGTGACCGAATCCGAGATCAAACTCGGGGTCACGTCCGGCCTGAGCGGGCCGAGCGCCTCGGCCGCGAAGCCCGCGCTGGACGGCCAGCAGTGGTACTTCGACAAGATCAACGCTGCGGGCGGGATCCAGGGCCGGAAGATCAAACTGACCGTCCTCGACGACCAGTACCAGCCCAACGTCGCGCTGCAGAATGTGCGGCGGCTGGTCGATCAGGAGAACGTGTTCGCCATCACGGGCGGGGTCGGGACCCAGAACTTCGTCGGTGGACTGCCCTACATCAACCAGGCGAAGATCCCCGCCGTCGCGCCGTACGCGCCGTCCAACCAGATCGGCACGATGCAGAACCCCTATGTCTACATGCTCTGGACGAACTTCTCCGACGAGTTCGAGGCGTTGACCCGGTTCCTGATCGAGAAGCGGAACGTGAAGAGCTTCTCGATCCTGGCGATGAACGGCGATGTCGGCGACGACGCCCTGGCGGGTGCGAAGAAGGTGCTCGACGCCGCGGGGATGGAGTTCAAGACGGTGGTGCGCAGCGAGCCGAACACCACCGACTACCGCCCGATCGCCGAGCAGCTCAAGCAGGCGGGCGCCGACTACGTCCTGTTCCTCGCGACCCCGCCCGACGTCGGCAACGCGATCACGGCCATGCAGAAGATCGGCTACAAGCCCGGCATCGGTGCGCAGTCAGACATGCTCGACTCCGGATGGATCGAGGCGTTCGGGTCGGTGGCCCAGGGGCTCGTCGCCCCCAGCAAGCTGGCGAACCTGGAGAAGTCCGACGATCCGAAGGTGAAGCAGTTCGTGGCCGACTGGACCTCCGCCCACAGCGGGAAGGCCCCGACGAGCTGGAACACCGTCGGGTACGTCCAGGCGTTGGTGACGGCCGAGGCCCTGAAGCAGGCGGAGGCGCTCACGCGGTCGTGCTTCGAGGCGTCGCTGCAGAAGATGACGGACTTCGAGACCGGCGTCATTCCGCCCATCACCTTCGGCCCCCAGGAACGCCAGGGCGTCCGGGCCGCCGGAATCGAGGGGATCAAGGACACCGGCACGGTGACCGAGCAGCCGTTCACGGCGATCGGAAACTGACATGCGCGTCGCTGATCGGCCTGACCGGGCGCGCCGCCCGGTCAGGCCGGCTTCCCGGACGGTCGGACGCTGATGTCCGAACTGTCGCTGCTGATCGGCGGGGCCGCCACCGGAGGGGTCTACGCCCTCCTCCTCGCGGGCATCCTGGTGATCTACCAGGTGAGCAAGGCCGTCAACTTCGGGCACGGCCAGTTCGGCATGATCGCGGCCTTCTTCAGCTGGTACCTCTACCAGCAACTGGGCCTGAACCCGGTGGTCGCGATCCTGCTGTCCGTCCTCACGGCGGTGGTCGTCGCCGTCCTGTTCGACGCGCTCGTGCTGCAGCGGGCGTCGGACCGGCAGGTCGGGTCCGACCTGGTGGCGACGCTCGGCCTGCTCCTGCTGGCCACGGCCATCGCCGAGAGCGTGCTCGGGGGCCGGACCCAGTCCTATCTGACTCTCGGCAGCCGGACGGTCTTCGACCTCGGCGGGCTGGCCCTGAACCTGAGCGACCTGGTGACGATCGTCGTGGCGCTGCTGTCGGTGCTGGGCCTGTCGCTCGTGCGCCGTCGCACGCGGATCGGCGCGATGCTGAACGCCGTCGCCGAGAACCGGGCCGTCGCGGAGTCGCTGGGCATTCCGTCCGCCCGCGTGCGGGTGGCCACCTGGGCGCTCGCCGCGATCCTCGCCTCCGTCGCGGGGATCCTGGTGGCCAGCCGGACCAGCGTCGACGCGTACTACATGACGCCTTTCGCGATGAAGGCGTTCATCGCCGGGATCCTCGGCGGGCTCAACCGGTTCGGGCTCCCGTTGGCGTTCGCCTTCGGACTCGGCATCTACGAGTCGTTCGTCGTCTACCTGCTCGGCGCGCAGGCCGTGACCCCGGCCGTGTTCACACTGATCATCGTGGTGCTCGCGTTCGCGCCGCGGAGCTATCTCTCCGAAGGGCGGGAAGCCCGTGCCTGACCGACGATCACCTGCCCGACGGCTGCGCCCGGTCCTCCTGCTCGCGCCGCTGGTGGTGCTCCCGCTGCTGCTCGACTCCTTCAGCCTGTACCAGGCGACGATGATCCTGATCTACGTGACCGCGATCATCGGATTGGACATCGTGTTCGGGCGCGCGGGCGTGCTGTCGGTCGCCCAGGCGGTCTTCATCGGCATCGGCGCGTACACGGCGGCCTGGATGTCGCGCACCACCACGGTGTCGATCGGGGTCGAACTGATCGCCGCCGCCGTGATCGCCGGCCTCGCCGCCATCCTGGTGGGGCTGCCGGCGCTGCGCGTCTCCGGGCTGCGCCTGGCGATCCTGACGTTCGCGTTCGTCGAGCTCTTCCAGTGGGTCGTGACGACCTTCGCCTCGATCACCGGCGGGACTCAGGGGCTCCTGGTGAACCCCGGCGGGTTCGGGACGGTCACCACCGCCGACCCGCTGGTCGGATACGGGCTCGCCGCCGTGATCGCGCTGCTGGCGACCTGGCTCGTGATCCGCCTGCAACGCAATCCCATCGGCCGCTCGATGGCGGCGGTGAAGAACTCGAACCTGCTCGCGGAATCAGCCGGGGTGTCGACGGTTCGCACCAAGCTGACCGCCTTCATGCTGAGCGGGATGCTGGGCGGGCTCGCCGGCGTCGTGCTCGCGCACGTGTCCGGGAGCGTCACGCCCGCCGGTTTCACCGTGTTCTCCTCCCTCAATCTGCTCGTCGCGCTCATCCTGGGCGGCACAGGGCGGGTGCACGGCGCGTGGCTGGGAGCCGCCTATGTCGTACTCATGCCTGAGCTGTTCGCCCGCCTGGGCATCCCCAACGCCTACCCCATCGTCAACGGGGCGGTGCTGATGCTGCTGCTGGTCGTGATGCCCGGCGGCATCGCCGGTGTGCTGGACGGGATCCGCGATCGGGTGCGGCGCAGCGGTGCCGCACCCCCACCCCCTCTGACCCCGGTTCCTGAACGGAGCTCGTCGTGATGGCCACCGACCAGGCCGGCCGGCCCCCGGCCGTGCTGGAAGTACGTGACGTCCGTGTCACGGTGAACGGCGTGCGGGCACTGGGCGGTGTGTCGTTCGACGTGCCCGAAGGCTCGCTGTTCGGCCTGATCGGGCCCAACGGGGCGGGCAAGACGACGATCATGAACGTCATCTCAGCGGTGATCACACCCCAGCAGGGCTCGGTGCGCTTCCGGGGCGAGGAGCTGACCGGCACGGGAACCGTGGCGCGGGTACGGGCGGGCATTCTGCGCAGCTTCCAGCAGGTGCGCCTGCTCGAAGGCATGTCCGTGCTCGACAACCTGCTGCTCGGCCGTGAGCGCTTCCGAGTCGTCGGGCTGCTGCGCCAGATCGGCGGCAGCCGTACCGGCCGCCGCCAGGCACGTCGCGACCTGGCGGTGGTCGAGGAGGTGGCGGCGGTCCTCGGACTGTCCGACCTGTTGCACCGGGACGTCCAGGACCTGCCCTTCGGGGTGCGGCGACTGGTCGACGTGGGCCGGGCGTTCGCCGCCGAACCCGACCTGCTTCTGCTCGACGAACCCGCGGCCGGACTGGACGTCACCAGCCGCCGGTTGCTGCTCGAGGCGATCAAACGGGCGCAAAGCACCACCGGAGCCACCGTGATGCTCGTCGAGCACGACGTCGACATGGTCAGGAGGGCGTGCGGGGAGTCCGTCGTCCTCAGCAACGGAGAGGTCCTCGCCCGCGGTACTCCCGCCGAGGTGCTCGCCGATCCCGCCGTTCTCCGCGCCTACTTCGGACGTAGCGATGCTTGATCTTCAATCGGTGAGTGCCTGGTACGGCTCCACGCAGGTCCTGTTCGACATCGATCTCACCGTTCCGGCGGGCCAGAAGCTCGCGATCGCGGGCACCAACGGCGCCGGCAAGACGACGCTGCTCCGCTCGGTGCTGGGCCTGGTGAAGTCCCGTGGGGAGATCCACTGGGAGGGCCGGCGCATCGACGCGACGCCCTGCCACCGGCGGGTGCGTGACGGAGGCATAGCCGTCGTGCACGAGGGACGTGGCCTGATCACCGCGCTGAGCGTGCTCGACAATCTCACTCTCGGCGTCGAACCCGCGGCATTGCGCCGGCTCGATGACGTCTTCGACGCCTTCCCGGTCCTGGCCGAGCGGCGGGACCAGCCGGTCACCAACCTGTCCGGCGGCGAGCAGCAGATGGTCGCGCTGGGCCGCACCATGCTTCGCCCCGCTCGGCTGCTGGTGATCGACGAACCGTCGCTGGGCCTCGCCCCGTCGATCGTGGCTCAGCTCTACGCGACCATCGCGCGGATGTCGGCCGCGGCCGAGACGACGGTGCTGCTGGTGGAGCAGGAGCTGCGGCTCGCCTGCGAGATCGCGGACCGGGTCGTCGTCCTGCGCGCCGGGCATCTTGTCCGGGATTACAGCGGCTCTGAGGTCAACTTTGACATAATCGTCGATGCGGCAACCGGTGGATGAGGGGCTGAAGTACATGGCATACGAGCTACGCAGCTTGGAACGGGCCCTCGAAATCCTGGGATACCTCGCCACTGTCGAGCAGGCGACTCTGAGCGAGGTGTGCGACGTATGTGACATCAATTCGACGACCTGCCTGCGGACGATGCGCGTGATGGAGCGCAATGGATTCGTCCGGCGTTCCCCGGACGGCAGACATTATCTGCTCGGCCTCCGGCTCGCGGAGCTCGGCACTCTGGCGCTCGGGCGGATCGATATCGTGTCCCTGATCCGGCCGCTGGTCCGCGGCCTCACCGAGGAATTCAGGGTGACCGCGCACATCGGGTTGCTCCGTGACGGGATGATCACGGTCATCGACAAAATCGACTCACCCGATGGATTCGTTCGCTATTCGCTGCTGGGCACCCGGATGCCCATGCACTGCAGCGGGATGGGCAAGGCGATTCTCGCTCTCTTCTGGCCGGACCGCCTCGCCGAAGCCGGTGTCAAGCCGCCCCTCACCCGATTCACTCGCGACACCATCACCGACATCGACTGGCTCGCCGCGGATGTCGCCCGATGCGCGGAGCGCGGCTTCAGCATCGAGCAGGAGGAGTGGCAGCCGGGCTACGGGTGCACCGGCGCGGCATTCGTGTTCAACGGTGACTACTACGCCGTGAGCCTTTCCGGCGTCGTCGTGCCCGCGTCCGAGCTGGAGCAACGTGGCCGGCGCCTGAGCATGGCCATGCGCGAATTCCTGCAGAAGCAGGGATCCTCCCTCTCCCAAACCATCTATTCCTGACCTTTTCTGGATATGGCCGCGTTCGGCGCCCAGACCCGGCGTCCGCTCGGCGTGCCGGCCGCCGGTGACCGTCAGAGCTTGACGCGGGCCGCCACCGGCAGGTGGTCGCTGCCGGTGGCGGGCAGGGTCCAGGTGCTGACGGGCGTCGCGGCGCGCGTCATGACATGGTCGATCCGGGCGATGGGGAAAGCGGCGGGCCAGCTGAAGCCGAACCCCTCCTCCGCCGGGGTCATCCGGGAGGTGACCGGAGCCAGGCCCCGGTCTTCGAGGGTGCTGTTGAGGTCGCCCAGCAGCACGACCTGGTCCAGCCGTTCCGCGGCGATGGCCGTGCCCAGTGCGGCGGCGCTCTCGTCCCTCCAGCCGGTGCCGAAGCCGTCCGGCGGCCGGATGCGGACCGAGGGCAGGTGAGCGACGTACACGGCGATGTCGCCGGACGGCGTCCGCGCGGTGGCCCGCAGCCCTCGGCTCCAGTCTCCGCCGACCCCGGCGGGCCTGATGTCCACCGGCCGGGCGTCCGTCAGGGGATGTCTGGACCACAGTCCGACGGTCCCCACGACCGCGTGGTGCGGATGGCCGGACATGAGGACGGCCTCGTAGACGGGCCGGGCGCCGGGCGTCAGCTCCTGCAAGCCGATGAGGTCGGCTCCGGCGCCGGCCAGGGCTCGCGCGGTTGCGCCGGGGTCGGGGTTCTCGTCGCTGACGTTGTGCTGAAGCACGGTCAGGTCGTGAGCCGCCCCACGGTCAGCCGGAAGCGTCCGATCACCGAAGACGGCCGCCCAGACCGCCGCGGGTAACACCAGGGACACCATCGCGGTGGCCGAGCGGCGCAGCAGTGCCAGGACCATCAGCACGGGGACGGCCAGGCCGGCCCAGGGCAGGAAGGTCTCCAGCAGGCTGCCGAGGTTGCCCACGGTGTTGGGCACGAGGCCGGGAAACGCCAGCAGCCCCGCCACCAGCACGGCGACCGACGCGAGGACCCGCCCGCGTGTCCAGAACGTCCGTCCCGGCCCGCCCCCACGCCACCGGTCGACGCGACGGGGGCGCCTCTCCGCGACGCGCGCCTTCCGATCTTCGATGTTCATACGCCGACCGTACGGGTCCTCACGAGCAGAAGTCGGCGACGGTGGCGGTGAGGAGGCCGGTCAGGCGGTGCAGGGAGGCGACGTCGGCCCACTCCGTGGCGGCGTGGGCTCCTCCGCCGTCGACCCCGATGAGCAGGCATGGGATGCCTGCCTGGTCCAGCAGGGCGCAGTCGGTCCAGAACGGTTCGGCGCGGATCACGGGCGGCCGGCCGAGCGCCCGCTCGGCGTGCTGGAGCACGGTCCGCACGATCGGCGCCTCCCGGTCGGCCTCGAACGGTTCCCGGTGCAGGCCGCGGTGCAGGCTGTACGAGAAGTCCGGGACCGTGGCGGCGAGCCGGTCCAGGATCGCGGTCAGCTCCGCGTGGACGCCGCCGGCGCTCTCGCCGGGCACGGTGCGTCGCTCCAGGGTGATCCGGCACGACGCCGGATAGGTCGAGGCCTCCTCGCCGCCCCGGATGACCGAGGCGTGCACGGTGCCGGTGCCGAGCAGCGGATGCGCCGCACCCCGGGCCAGGCGTTCGCCGTGCTCCTCCAGGGCGACCAGGAAGTGACCGGCCTTGGCGATGGCGTCGACGCCCAGCTCGGGCCGTGACCCGTGCGCGGCCCTGCCCTCGATCCGCACCTCGAACCAGGCGAACCCCTTGTGCGCCAGCGTCACCTCCAGATCGCTCGGCTCGCTGACGATGGCCGCGTCGGCGGTGAACGTCTCCAGCACCTCCTCCGTGCCCGCGCTGGCGTACTCCTCGTCGGCGACGCAGGCCACGAGCACGTCGCCGCGCAGCGTGCCGCCCTCCGTGGCGCGGGCGGCGGCGATCATCATGGCCGCCAGGCCGCTCTTCATGTCGTACGCGCCCCGGCCGTGCAGCCTGCCGCCGCGGAGCACCGGCTGGAGCGGGTCGCCGTCGTAACCGGCCAGGCCGACGGTGTCCAGATGGCCGTTCAGCATCAGCGAACGGCCGCCGCCGGCGCCGCGCGCGACCGCGACCAGCGAGGGGCGTCCCGGCCGCTTCTCCAGCCGGTGCACCTCGAACCCGCGCGCGGCCAGCCACTCACCGCAGAAATCGGCGATCGCCGCCTCACCCGCCCCGCCGGGCACCAGGGCGGGGTTGACGGAGTCGATGGCGACCAGCCGGGCGAGCAGCTCCACCGGTTCGTCCTGACGCTCGGAGGTCATCGGGGTCCTTCCTGGCGGGCCGTGGTCGCGTCCGGAATCGGGGTCCGCCTCCGGTGACGCCTGTGCGGGGCTCAGCCATGGCCCGCCAGCCGGAGCAGGGCGGTGGCCAGGACGTCGATGCCGTGCGCGCAGGCCTCGGGGGTGGAGTATTCGCGGGGGGGGTGTGGCTGATGCCGTCGTACTCGCCCCGTACGAAGATCATGGCGGTGGGGCAGAGGGCGGCGATCTCCTGGGCGTCGTGGCCCGCGCCGGACAGCAGGGAGAGGTGGGCCAGGCCGTGGTCGTCGGCGGCCTGGGCGATGACCGCGCGCACGTCGTCGTCGAACGGGACGTGGGAGGTCCGGGCCATCCGGCGAGTGGCGACGCTCAGACCGGGCTGCCCCTCCTCCAGCGTGCGCAGGAAGGCCGCGAGGTCCTCCTCGGCGCGGGCCATCAGCCCGTCGTCGGGGTTGCGCAGGTCGACGGTCAGCTCCGCGCGGGCCGGGACGATGTTGGTCAGATCCGGGTGGACGGCCAGGTGCCCGACGGTGGCGCGCAGCTCCCCGTACGCGCCGGAGTCGACCATGGCGCGCAGGTGGGTGACGATCCGGGCGGCGGACAGCCCGGCGTCCGCGCGCAGCTCGGTCGACGCGGACCGCCAGGCCGGCCTGTTCCATCCAGCCGATGACCAGCCGCCGGCCGGCCGCGTCGGCGTCGGTCAGCGCCAGCCGGTTGACGCCGCGCAGGCCGGTGCGCTCGTCGTGGTACGCGCCGATCTCGGCGAGCTCCATCAGCGACCGCCACAGGCGCTCGCCGTTCACGGTGACGCGGTCGTCGGCGCGCACGGTCACGGCTCCCCACCGTGGGGGTTGGCGTCGGCGCCCTCGGTGCTCAGCAGGACCACGGTCGACGCCGGCCCGATCCCCAGCGCGGCCCGGCGTTCACCGGCCGCGTCACCGGTCAGGGCGGCGCGCACGCCCGCCAGGGACGCGGCGCCGCACGGCCCGGAGGAGACGCCGAGCGCGGCGAGGTCGCGGGCCGCGCGGGCGCTGTCGGCGTCGGTGACGGCGATCGCGGCGTCCAGGCCGCCGAGCAGGTACGGCCAGGCCAGGCCGGACGGCGTGCCGCAGTTCAGGCCGGCCATGGAGGTGGGCCGGGTCGCCACGGTGACCGGCCGCCCCTCGGTGAGACTCGCCAGGACGCACGCCGCCACGTCGGGCTCCACGGCCAGCAGCGCCGCCGGGCGCTCTGGGCGGTCGTGCCGCGTCGCGCCGTTCGTGCGGTCCCGCCGTGCCGTCCCGTCGGAGGTGTCCGGGCGGGCGCGATGGTGCGTCACGGCGGCCTGCGCGAGCGACCCCACCCCCACCGGTACGGCGACCAGCCCCGGAGGCTCGGCGCCCGCGGCGCTCAGCTGCGCGTCGACCTCGGCGAACAGCGTGGAGTAGCCCTGCACGATCCAGCCGGGCACCTCCTCGTAGCCGGGCCAGGACGTGTCCTGGACCAGCACGGCCCCCGCCTCGGCCGCGGCCGAGGCGGCCCGGCTCACGGCCTCGTCGTAGCTGCCGGCGACCACCGTGACCCGCGCCCCCTCGCCGGAGATCGCGTCCACGGCGGCCGGATGCACGCCCTCGGCGACGAACACGTGGGCCCGCTGCCCCGACAGCCGTGCCATCCGGGCCACGGCCCGGCCATGGTTGCCATCGGTCGCGGTGACCAGCAGCACGGGTGCGGACCCCGGCGCCCGCCGCGACAGGATCCGGTGAACCGCCCACGACGCGCCGAGCGCCTTGAAGGCGGGCAGGCCCAGCCGGGACGACTCGTCCTTGACGAACACCCGCCCCACCCCCAGCTCCGAGGCAAGGGCCGGCGACTCGGTCAGCCGCGTGGGAGCGTAGCCGTCGAGCGAGGCGTGGAACTCCCGCACCTCGGCGGGGGCCGGCGCGCAGGTCCAGGCGCGGGCGGAAGGTCTCGCGTACCAGTGACCGGTGGAAGGGCTCACGAAGAGCCATGCTTCTGGCTCCGCCTATCATCGGTCCAGCGAATGTTTCCGAACGATAATCGTCACGAAAGCCGACCGATGTTCGATCTGCACCGGCTTCGACTGCTGCGCGAGCTGAAGCACCGGGGCACCCTGGCGGCGGTCGCGACCGCCCTGTCCTACAGCCCGTCCTCCGTCTCCCAGCAGCTCTCGCTGCTCGAATCCGAGGTCGGCGTGCCGCTGCTGGAGCCGGTGGGCCGGCGGGTCCGGCTCACCGAGCAGGCCGAGATCCTCGTCGCCCACACCGAGGCGGTGCTCGAACGCCTCGAACAGGCCGAATCCGACATCGCCACCTCGCTCACCGACCTCACCGGCACCCTCCGCGTCGCGGCCTTCCAGACCGCCTCCCTCGCCCTGGTGCCGGCCGCCCTGACCCTGCTCCGCGACGCTCACCCCCGGCTGCGCGTGCACCTCACCCAGGCCGAGCCCGAGAGGGCGCTGCCCGCGCTGCTGGCCCGCGACTTCGACCTGGTCATCGGCGAGGAGTATCCGGGCGACCCCAACCCGCTGCCCGACGGGCTGGAGGCCGAGGACCTGTGCGACGACCCGCTCCGGCTCGCCGTGCCCGCCGGGCCGGACGTCGCCGGTCTTTCCGCGCTGGCGGGCCATCCGTTCGCCATGGAACCCCCGGACACGGCCGCGGGCCGATGGGCGATGACGCTCTGCCGCGACGCGGGGTTCGAGCCCGACGTCCGGTTCGAATCCACCGATCTGCTGCTGCACGTGCGGCTCGTCGAGCAGGGGCACGCCGCCGCCCTGCTGCCCGATCTCGTGTGGAACGGCCGGCCGCCCACCGTCACCCTGCGGCCGCTGCCGGGCGGCCGGAGCGCGCGCCGCCTCTTCACCGCCGTACGCCGTGGCCGCAGCCGCCACCCCGCCGTCGAGGCCTGCCGCCGAGCCCTCCGCCGGGCGACCACGCCCTCCTGGTGAGAGACGGTTCGTCGCGGCGGCCGGCCCTCGTCCGAGCTTCCTCCAAGGTCCCTGTGAAGGGGGTCTCTGGGTCTTTGCCGCCGCGGCGTCCGGGGGGATCGTGGGCCGCATGAGATCAGCGATCCTCAAGACCGCGCTCTGCGCGCTGCTCGTCACTCTCATCGGCATGCCCGCGCAGGCGGCCACGCTCCCTGACACGTTCGCGCTGCCGGGCGGGTTCCAGCCGGAGGGGATAGCGATCGGTCCCGGTCCCGTCGCCTACTTCGGGTCGCGCGGCACCGGCGACATCTACCGGGCCGACCTGCGTACCGGTAAGGGAGCCGTCTTCAGCCAGGGGCCGGGCACCCCCTCGCTCGGGCTCAAGACCGACGGCCGGGGACGGCTGTTCGTGGCCGGAGGCACCGGCGGCAACGCCCGCGTGATCGACACCCGCACCGGCGCGGTGATCAGGTCGTACGCGCTGGCGACCGCGCCCACGTTCGTCAACGACGTGATCCTGACCCGGGACGCCGCCTGGTTCACCGACTCCGCCGCCCCCGTCCTGTACAAGCTGCCCCTCGGCCGCAAGGGGGCGCTGCCCGCCGAGGCGGTCAGGATCCCGCTCACCGGCGCCATCCAGTACGCCACCGGCACCAACGCCAACGGCATCGTGGCGAGCCCCGACCGCAGGTCGCTCATCATCGTGCAGTCCAACACCGGCAAACTGTTCGAGGTCGACCCGGCCACGGGGGTCACCACGGAGATCGACCTGGGCGGCGAGGTGCTCACCAACGGCGACGGGCTGCTGCTGGACGGCCGGACCCTGTACGCGGTGCAGAACCGGCTCAACACGGTCGCGGTGATCAAACTCGGCCGGGACGGCTCCTCTGGGATGGTCGTCGACCGGCTGACCGACCCGCGCTTCGACGTGCCCACCACGGTCGCCGCCTTCGGCAGCCGCCTCTACCTGCCCAACGCCCGTTTCACCACCCCGCCCACCCCGGACACCCCCTACGACGTGGTCGCCATCCGGCCCGGACGCTGACGGGCTCGCGCGGGCCGTCAGGACAGGCGGAACTCGTGCTCGACGATCTGGTTGTCGGCGGGGGTCACCGTCGTCGTGACCTCGACGGCGCGGCCGGAGGCGGTCCTGCCGACGTGGAAGATGTCGAGCACGCTGCGCTCCGGGCTGATCTCCAGGGCGATGGCCTCGGCGTCGCTGGGGGGCCGGACCATGAGACGTTCGGTGGCCGCCACCTGCTTGAATCCGAGGTCGGCGAGGGCCGACTTGATGCCGCCGACCAGGACGGCTGACGGGTCCTCCAGGGTGCTGCCGCCGGCGATCTCCAGGGGGATCCAGGAGGCGTTGAGCCGGACCGGGATGCGGGAGGCGAGCAGTCTGCGGCGGCGCACCAGGCAGTTGGGCCGGCCGCGCGGCAGTCGGAGAACCTCGGCTATGTGCTCGGGAGGCTCGGCGCGTTCGGTGGTGATCTCGTGCTGGGGTTCGAGGCCGAGGGCCCGGATCTCGGCGTCGAAGGCGCCGCGGGCCTCCTGGCCCTCGCGGATCTCACGGGGGTAGCGGGCCGGCGAGTGTAACAACGGGGGGAGCCAGGTGACCATCGTGCCCCGGCCCTGCCTGGCGGTCACCTTGCCTTCGGCGGCCAGGAGCTGGAGGGCCCGGTTGACCAGACTCCGCGACACCCCGAAGCGTTGGGCCAGCTCGGGCTCGGGCGGCAGCAGGGTCCCCGGCGGATGTCGCCCGTCAAGGATGTCTCGACGCAGGTGGTGGGCGATCTGGCGGAAGTTCGGCTTGCCGAGCCGGTCTATCACACTCCCTGTCTCTCCTCGGCCGTCGTGCCGGAAACATCGGGACACCGCGGCCTATTGACTTGGCGTGTTCGTACGATCACTCTATGAAACGCCAAACGTTTGTTGTTCGTTCGGCAACGAACCCAGGGGTTCTGGTCAACCCCCGAGCCAAGGAGCCTGATGCCATGAGCGTCGCGACGCACCCCGTCCCATGGGGAGTCACCCGGGTGACGGCGTTCGACCCGTCCGCCCCCGTGGACGTGCCGCATGTCGAGCTGGACCCGGTGTCCCAGACCGGCCGCTACTTCGACCCGGCCGGCCGGCCGATCGAGGCGGGCAGGCACGGGAGCGGCAAGGTGACCAGCAGACCCACCAAGACGGCCGCGCCCGGCGGCGACAAGCGCGCCAGGGACGACGACAGCACCCTCGACTACGCCAGCGACTGACCGATGACCGACGCTCCCGTCCTGGTCGTCACCAGTGTCGACGACGCCACGGCCGATCCGGTCGCCCAGCGGTTGTTCGAGCGCGGGGTGCCCGTGGCGCGTCTCGATCCGGCCGACTTCCTCGGTGCCGAGGCCAGGATGTCGGCCAGGTTCGGCAGCCACGGGATGTCCGGCCGGATTCGCACCGCGAGCCGGGAGGTGGAGCTGTGTGGGGTGCGGGCGGTGTGGTGGCGCCGTCCCACCCCCTACCGGGAGCGCGCCGGCCGGCCGGAGCCGATCGCCAGGTTCGCCGTGAACGAGGCCGGCATCGGGTTCGGCGGCGTGCTGGCCGCCCTGCCCGACTGCCTCTGGGTCAACCATCCGTGGCGCAATCACGCCGCCGAGCACAAGCCCGCCCAGCTCGTCACCGCGGCGGCGTGCGGCTTCACCGTGCCCGAGACCCTGGTCACCAACGAGGTGGACGAGGCGCGGGCCTTCGCCGACGGGTACGCGCCGGTCGTCTACAAACCGCTCCGGCATGCCGTGCTGCCGGCCGCCGACGGCCGCGCCGGGATGATCTGGGTCGGCCCGGTCGTCTCCGCGTCGCTCGACGACTCGGTGGCGGGCACGGCCCACATGTTCCAGGCTCAGGTGGACAAGGTCGCCGACGTGCGGGTCACGGTCGTCGGCCGGTGGCTCTTCGCGGTGCGCATCGACGGCGGGCTCCTCGACTGGCGGGCCGACTACGACGCCCTCGCCTACACCCGGATCGGTTGCCCGGCCGAGGTCGAAGCGGCCATCCATCGCTACATGGCGGGCTTCGGGTTGATGTTCGGCGCGTTCGACTTCGCCCTCACCGCCGCCGGCGCGTGGGTGTTCCTGGAGTGCAATCCCAACGGCCAGTGGGCCTGGATCGCCGAGCAGGAGGACGCGGTCGCCGACGCCCTGGCCGACCTCCTGGAGAAAGGGCGGATTTGACCGGCTCGCTTCGGGCAGGCCGGGCGGCGGTCCTGATCGGCGAAGACGTCGCGCGCCGGTCAGGGGCGCAGGGCGGCGAGTTGCTGCTCGAACGGTATGACGTCCTCGAACGCCTCCGGCGCGTTCTGCGCGGGGTGCCGGCGTGTCAGCAGGCCGGCCAGCTCGCCGGCGGCGCGGGCGACGCGGTCCGACAGGACGCCGGTGGCGTCGCCGTCTCCGCCCCAGTCTTCGGAGGCCGCGTAGACGGCGGTGGGCGTCACGATGGCGCGCAGGTAGGCGAAGAGCGGGCGCATCGCGTGCTCCAGCGCGAGCGAGTGGCGGGCGGTGCCTCCGGTCGCGGCGATCAGCACCGGCTTGCCCACCAGCGCGTCGTTGCCGATGACGTCGAAGAACGACTTGAACAGGCCGCTGTAGGAGGCGGTGAAGATCGGCGTGACCGCGATGAGGCCGTCGGCCGACGTCGCCGCGTCGATCACGTCGCGCAGCCGGGCGCCGGCGAAGCCGGTGACGAAGGTGTTGGCGATGTCGCCGGCCAGGTCGCGCAGCTCGATCACGCGTACCTCGACGGCGCCGCCCGCCTCCTCGATCCGCCGCGCGGTCGCCTCCGCGAGCCGGTCGGCGAGCAGGCGGGTCGAGGACGGCTGGGTCAGTCCCGCCGTGACGACGACGAGGTTCATGAAGGTCTCTCCTTCCGGTCGGTACGGGCTCAGCCGGCGGCGGGCTCGGAGGGGCGGGCGGTCAGCAGGGAGGCGTGGGTCGGGGCGCCGGGCACCTCGGCGGGCCGGCCGGCGGCGAACTCCCGGCGCAGCACGGGCACGACCTCCTCACCGAGGATGTCGAGCTGCTCCAGCACGGTCTTCAGCGGCAGACCGGCGTGGTCCATCAGGAACAGCTGGCGCTGGTAGTCGCCGAACGACTCGCGGAACGTCAGTGTCCGGTCGATGACCTGCTGCGGGCTGCCGACCGTGAGCGGCGTCTCCTCGGCGAACTCCTCCAGCGACGGGCCGTGGCCGTAGACCGGGGCGTTGTCGAAGTAGGGGCGGAACTCGCGGACCGCGTCCTGGGAGTTCTTGCGCATGAACACCTGGCCGCCGAGCCCGACGATGGCCTGCTCGGGCGTGCCGTGGCCGTAGTGGGCGTAGCGCCGGCGGTAGAGGGTGATCAGGCGGATGAAGTGCTCCTTCGGCCAGAAGATGTTGTTGGCGAAGAAGCCGTCACCGTAGTAGGCGGCCTGCTCGGCGATCTCGGGGCTGCGGATGGAGCCGTGCCACACGAACGGCGGCACCCCGTCGAGCGGGCGCGGCGTGGAGGTGAAGCCCTGCAACGGAGTGCGGAAGCGGCCCTTCCAGTCGACGACGTCCTCGCGCCACAGCTGGTGCAGCAGCGCGTAGTTCTCGATGGCCAGCGGGATGCCCTGCCGGATGTCCTGGCCGAACCAGGGGTAGACGGGGCCGGTGTTGCCGCGCCCGAGCATGAGGTCCACCCGGCCGTCGGCCAGGTGCTGCAGCATGGCGAAGTCTTCGGCGATCTTCACCGGGTCGTTGGTGGTGATCAGCGTCGTGGCCGTGGAGAGGGTGATGCGCTCGGTCCTGGCCGCGATGAAACCCAGCATGGTCGTGGGGGAGGAGGGCACGAACGGCGGGTTGTGGTGCTCGCCGGTCGCGAACACGTCGAGCCCGACCTCCTCCGCCTTGAGCGCGATGGCCACCATGGCCTTGATGCGCTCATGCTCGGTCGGTGTCCTGCCGGTGGTGGGGTCCATGGTCACGTCGCCCACGCTGAAGATCCCGAACTGCATCATAGTCACCACCCTTGACTGTTGAACTTTTGACAATCAGCTCAGCGCGGTAGCGCGCCCGGTTATTCCACAATCATGCTGTGCCCGCACACCTTCTCGCGCCCTGGCGCCGTCCCGCACCCACCGGACCGCTTCCGTCCTCGGCCGGCAGTTCGTCCCCGACGCGGATCCTGGACTGGCGCCATCCTCGCGTGCTCGCCCTGGCGGCCGAAGCGGGCGCCACGCTCGTCACAGCCCACCGCCTGGTCGCCGCCCGGGTCCGTCCCGTCTACGGGCTCGACGAACGGCAACCTGTCTCGACGACGCTCGCCCTGGGGCGGGGCTCATGCAGCCAGCGGCTCGCGGTCCTGGAGGCCGTGGCCCGCGCGACCGGCATCCCGACGCGGGTCAGAGGGCTGCTGGTGGACGGCCGCTTCTGGTATCCGCGCTTTCCCCGGTCGCGGCCGCTGATCCCGGCGCGGGTCGTGCTGGCCTGGCCGGAGTTCCGTACGGAAGGACGCTGGGTGCCGGTCTCCGAGATCTACGGGGACCTCGGCTCCCTGCGCGACGGTGGCGCGTTCGCCAACGACGGCGGCGAGACGTTGTTCGACGCCGTCGCCCGTACCGCGATCGACTGGGACGGCGCCACTTGCTCCTCGTGCGACCTGTCCGGGCAGGTGCTGGCCGATCTCGGCTACTTCGACGCCCGTGACGACCTGTTCGCGGCGTACGGGCAGACGGTCTGTTCGGTGGTGGCGGTCGCGTCGAGGGTGGTGGTGCGGGTCACAGGGCGTTGATGTCGGCCGGACCGAGGATGCGCTTGGGGGCGCCGTGCTCGGCGACGGTGATCATGGCTCTGCCGATCTGCTCCGTGGTGGTGACGGCCGAAGGCAGGAGCCGCCGCAGCACCGGGTAGAAGGGCACCGTCACCACGTAGGCCAGGCGGTACCACCGCGTCCTCGACGTGATGCCGTGCAGCGGCTGGATGTAGCCCGGGCGGAACATGTACGCCTCCAGCGGCAGCGTCAGCAGGGCGTTCTCGGTGGCGCCCTTGACCCGGGCCCACATCGTGCGACCGTCCGCGTCGGTGCCCGCCCCGGATACGTACACGAAGGTGGAGCCGGGGCTGAGCCGGGCCAGCGTGGTGCCGGCGGACAGGGTGAAGTCGTAGGTGATCCGCCGGTAGTCACGCTCGTTCATGCCGGTGGAGGAGACGCCGAGGCAGAAGAAGCAGGCGTCGTGGCCGGCCAGGTCGCCCTCGATCGGGTCGAGGTCGAGCAGGTCAGCGTGGGTGATCTCGCGCAGTTTGGGGTGCGCCTGCCCGGTGGGCGCGCGGCCGACCGTCAGCACCGCCTCGACCCGGTCGTCGGCCAGGCACTCGCGCAGCACGCCCTGGCCGACCATGCCGGTCGCACCGAAAATGATCACCTTCATGCCGCTCCGTTCCTGGCGCCATGCTAGGCGGCCAGGCCGCGTCAGCGGCGCACCGGGCCCTTCGGCCGGTGCGTGCTCCGCGGCGCACGGCAGGTGGAGCGGCGGGCCCGGCAGGGGCTCACGCCTGGCTCGCTCCCCAGTCCAGCAGCGCCCTGGCCGTGTCGAAGCGGCGGCTGGAGACCGACTCGCCGAGCAGCACGCCGATCAGTAGGCGGCCGTCGCGCTCGCCGGCGAAGGCCAGACTGTAGCCGGCGGCACGGGTGAAGCCGGTCTTCAGGCCGAGGGCTCCGGGCTCGCCGAGCAGCTTGTTGGTGTTGGTCCAGGTGTAGGAGCGGTGGTCGGCGGTCTGCTCCACCGTGTGGACGCGGGTGGCGGTGACCTGCCTCAGCAGCGGGTTCTCCAGCGCCTTCACGGCCAGCAGGGCCTGGTCCTTCGCGGTGGAGTGGCCGTCGCCGGCGGGCATGGGCAGGCCGTCGGCGTTGACGTACTCGGTGTCGGTCATGCCGAGGCGGCGGGCGGTGTCGTTCATCTTGGCCACGAACCCGGGGACGCCCGGACCGTAGGCGCGGGCCAGCGCGTGGGCGGCGTCGGCGCCGGAGGGCAGCATGAGGCCGTACAGGAGCTCACCGACGGGGAGCCGGTCGCCGGCGCGCAGGTAGGCGCTGGTGCCGCCGCCGTTCACGGCGTAGCTGACATCCTCGGGCGCGATCTCCACCAGGTCCGTCGGCTTGGCGGACTGGAGCACGACGTGGGCGGTCATCGTCTTGGTGAGGCTGGCGATCGGCATGCGGGCGTCGGCGTTCGTGCCGAGCAGTTCCCTGCCTGTGGCGGCGTCGAGCAGGTAGGCGGCGCGGCCGTACACGGCGGGCGCGCTCGCGGCGGGCGCCTGTGCGGGCGCCTGGGCGGCGGCGACCGCGGTCGCCGGGCCGGCGGGCTGCGCGTGGGCAGGCGTCGCGAACCCGGCGGCCACGGCGATGGCGCCGGCGCAGAGGGTCAGGCGGGCTTTCCGGTTACGCATACGACACAGAATGCCGCGAAGCTTTGTGTGTTTTTAGGGTAATTATCCCCTTTGTCTGGAGTAAGAGTCCGAAACGCCTTCAGCGGCGGTGAATCCGGGTCAGGTAAATCTTTACCGCTCGGTCCTTCATCAGAGTGGCCCACGTGACCAGGGACCACGAATGGCGTACGTGCGCCCAGGCGGGTCCAGCTCGGCGGTGCTGCCCAGCTGGTTGGCGAACAGCGTGGAGCCGTCGGGGCTGAAACAGGCGCCCGCGAACTCACTGTCGTCGGCGATGTTCACCGCCAGCTCGAACGGCTGCCCGCCACGCGGGTCCAGGCCGATCAGCCGGTTGACGTTGGCCAGGCCCGGCGCCAGCGGGTGCGGGTCGGCGTCCACCGAGGAGGCGTCGTCCTCGCACAGCACGATGCCGCCGCGCGGCGTGAACGTGAGATTGTCGGGCGAATCGAGCTCCTTGCGGCCCGGCGACTCGTACACCAGCACCAGCGTGCCCCCGCGGCCACGGCCGGGCACGTACCGCCAGACCTGGCCGTAGCCCTCCCGGTAGCCGTCAGCGCCGGGAGCGTCACCGTTCTTGGCGTCGCCGCCGCTGGTCGAGTTGAAGAACACGCTGCCGTCGCCGTACCAGCAGCCCTCCAGGCGGTTGAACTTGGCGCCGCCCTTGGCCAGGCCCTGCTGGGTGCAGGTCGCCGCGCCGCCCTCCAGGTCGGGGTCCGGATCGTCGATCGTCACCCACTCGACCGGCAGCCGGGCGCCCATCCGCTGGCCCTCACGGCAGTCGTAGCCGTCGACGCCCTCGATCTTGAGCATCTCCAGCACCCCGCCGGCCGCCAGGTTGCGCGGATCCCTGGGCCGGAACCGGTAGAACCCGTCGGGCTTGCCCGAGTCGTCCTCCGTCTCGTACACGTAGCCGGTGCGCGGGTCGACCGCGACGGCCTCGTGCGAGAAGCGGCCCATCGCGGTGAGCGGCATCGAGGCGGCCGGGCGGCCGGGCACCGGCCCGTTCAGCGGCACCTCGAAGACGTAGCCGTGCTTGCGCTGCCAGCCCTGAGCCGGCCCCGCCGTCGTCTCCTCGCAGGTCAGCCAGCCGCGCTCGTGCAGCATCCGGCCGCCCGCGCAGTTGATGATCGTGCCGTTGAGGCTGACGAAGTGCCTTACCACCTCGCCGCTGCGCGGATCCACCTCCAGCGTGGTGGTGCCGCCCACGCCCAGCTCGTCGTACCTCGCCGAACCGGGCACGTGCACCCGGCCCAGCGGCGAGCCCGGAGGGGTGCGCACCTCGTGGTTGCGGATCAGCCGCACCGTGTGGCGGCGGGTGCCGGGGAACGCGGCCATGCCGTCGTGCGCGATCGGCGTGGCCACCCCGTCGGACATCGGGGTACCGGTCCTGCCCAGCACCACGTACGAGAAGCCGGCGGGGAGCGCCAGCAGCTCCTCGCCGGTGTTGCGCGACGGCGTGCGGCGCAGCGGGCCGTAACCCACCCGGCGCGGATCCGGCGGGGTCCGGCCGGTCTCGGCCCAGGCGGCGTGCGCGCCCAGGGTGTCGATGGCGATGCCGCTGGCCAGCGCGCCACCCGCGGTGGCGAGGCCACGGCCGAGAAAGGTCCGGCGATCGAGCGCGCTCAACTGATTCTCCTCGGGACGGAGGACGACTCCAGGGACACGGAGCGTCCCGCCAGCGTAGACGCGTTGACTCCGCCCCAGGAGGCCCAGACACGCTGCGTTGTCAGACGAGAACCCTGACAGGTCACCAGTCGACGGCGACGTACTTGGTCTCCATGTAGTCGAGCATCCCCTCGTGGCCGCCCTCGCGGCCGATGCCGCTCTGCTTGACGCCGCCGAACGGGGCGGCCGGGTCGCTGACCAGGCCGCGGTTGAGCCCGACCATGCCGGCCTCCAGCCGCTCGGTGACCCGCAGGCCGCGCGCCAGGTCGCCGGTGTAGACGTAGGAGACCAGGCCGAACTCGGTGTCGTTGGCCATCCGGACCGCCTCGTCCTCATCGTCGAAGGAGACGATCGGCGCCACCGGCCCGAACACCTCCTCGCGCAGGATCGGCGCGTCGGGATGGACGTTCACCAGCACGGTCGGGTCGTAGTAGAAGCCGGGCCGGTCGGGCCGGCCACCGCCTGCCAGGGCCTTCGCGCCGCCCTCGAGGCTGCCGCGCACCAGGCTGTGGACCTTGTCCACGGCGTCCTGGTTGACCAGCGGCCCGACCTGGGTGCCCTCCTCGGTGCCGGGGCCGACCACCAGCGCCGACATGCGGGAGGCCAGCCGCCTGGCGAACTCGTCGGCGACCGGCGCCTCGACGTAGAACCGGTTGGCCGCCGTGCACGCCTCACCGGCGTTGCGCATCTTGGCGATCATCGCGCCCTCGATCGCCGCGTCCAGGTCGGCGTCGGCGAACACGACGAACGGGGCGTTGCCGCCGAGCTCCATCGAGGTGTTGACCACCTGGTCGGCCGCCTCGCGCAGCAGCACCCGGCCCACCTCGGTGGAGCCGGTGAAGGACAGCTTGCGCACCCGCGGATCGTGCAGCATGGCCGACACCACCGCGCCGGAGCGGCGGGCGGGCAGCACGTTGACCACGCCCGGCGGCACCCCGGCCGCGCTCAGGATCTCGGCCATGGCCAGCGCGGTGAGCGGCGTGTCACTGGCGGGCTTGAGGATCATGGTGCAGCCCGCCGCCAGCGCGGGCCCCATCTTGCGGGTCGCCATCGCGGCCGGGAAGTTCCACGGCGTCACCAGCACGCAGACGCCGACCGGCTGGTGGAACACGACGATCC
This sequence comes from Nonomuraea cavernae, assembly GCF_014646355.1. Classification (GTDB taxonomy): domain Bacteria; phylum Actinomycetota; class Actinomycetes; order Streptosporangiales; family Streptosporangiaceae; genus Nonomuraea; species Nonomuraea cavernae. The sequence goes on along the minus strand of NZ_BMNH01000029.1, from coordinate 30,317 downwards.
GGTTGGCGCCCGACGGGGCCGTGGTGAGCTGTCCCGCGCCGCGCACCGCCTCCTCGGAGTACCAGCGGAAGAACTCGGCCGCGTACGTGACCTCGCCGCGCGCGTCGGGCAGCGCCTTGCCGTTCTCCAGCGAGATGAGCCGGGCCAGGTCCTCGGCCCGTTCGGTCATCAGCTCGAAGGCGGCGCGGAGGATCTCAGCCCGCTCCCGGGGGGCCGTGGCCGCCCAGGAGGCGGCCGCCGCGTGCGCGGCGTCGACGGCGGAGATCGCGTCGTCGGCGGTGCCGTCGGCCACGGCGGCGATGACCTGTCCCGTGGCGGGATCCAGCACGTCGAACCGGCCGCCGTCGCCGGCCGGGACCGCCTGGCCGCCGATGTAGAGCTCGGTGAGCATGATCGTGTCTTCCTTTCCGTACGGGTCGGCGGGCGGCGGGGTGGTCATGAAGGTCGTCCGAGACCGTCGTCCACCGCGACGTCCTCCGGTTCGAGGCGCAGCCCCGAGGCGGCGGCCTGCAGGTCGAGCAGGACGGCGAAGTCCTCGTCCACCCGGCCCGTGCCGACGCTGGCCTGGATGAGCTGCGCGGTGAGCGCGGTGACGGGCATCGGCACGTCCAGGGCGCGGGCGGCGGTCAGGCCGAGGTCGAAGTCCTTGCGCAGCAGGATCGGGGTGAACGTCGGCGTGTAGTCGAGGTGCACGAACGCCGGTGACTTGTAGCGGGTGAACGCCGAGCCCATGACGCTGTCGTTGAGGAACTCCAGGAAGGCGTGCCGCTGGACGCCGCCCTTCTCGGCGAGCACGGTGATCTCGGCCAGCGTCTGGGTGACCACGCCCAGCATCAGGTTGTGCGCGATCTTCACCAGGCGGGCGGTCTCGCCCTCTCCCACATAGGTGACCGACCTCCCGAGCCGCTCCAGGAGAGGGGCGACCTGGTCGTAGGTCTCCCGGTCGCCGGACACCACCAGGCTGAGCGCACCGGCCCGCGCCACCTTGGGGTTGCCGCTGACCGGCGCGGCCAGGTAGGCGACCCCCCTTTCCGCGCAGGCCCGGCGCACCTCGGCCGACGACTCCACGGACACGGTCGAGGAGTCGATCACGACCCCCGGCAGCTCGTCACCCGTGAGCAGCCCGTCGTCGCCGAACAACACCTTCTCCAGGACGGACGCCGTGGAGACCATGGTGAACACCACGTCCCTGTCACGCAGCGCGCCGAGCGACTCCGCGAGCGACGCGCCGTGCTCCTTGAGCGGCTCCGCCTTGGCGATGGTGCGGTTCCAGGCGGTCACGTCCACACCGGCGTCGGCGAGCCGCGCCGCCATGGCGGCTCCCATCCGGCCGGTCCCGATCCAGCCGACCCGGGTCGTTGTCGCATCAGTCATCGGAACTCCTCGGTGAGCGGCCGGGCCGGGCATCGTCAGGTGTCCGGGTGCTCGCTCTCCCTGGAACGTGTCCCGTGTGAATGTGGGCAAACCGTCAGGTGACCTCGCGCAGCGTCCCGATCAGGGCGTCGATCTCCTCCGCCTGGCCGGGCAGCGGGTCGCGCAGGGTCCGCAGCGCGTGGACGACGCCCTCGATCACGCAGCCGGGACGGGTCTCGCTCCCGAAGATCTTCGAGGCCTCGCTGTGGTCTCCGAACGCGGCCAGGTGGACGCCCAGGTTGAGCCGGGCGTTCCCGTCCGTGTCACCGCCCGCCACCTCGCGAGCTCCCAGGTCGAACGCCCGCCGGAAGGCCTCGTCGGCAGCCGCCCGATCGCCCAGCGAGAGCCTGGTGAGACCCGAGGCGTAGACGTGCCAGCTGGCGACGCGCCGGGAGCGCGCCGTACCTGCCGCCGAACAGGTCGAGCAGCCAGGTCTCGCACCACGGCGCGGTGCGTTCGAAGGTGTCGAAGAACAGGGCGACGGGCCGCCTGGCGGCCAGCCGCCGCAGGTCGGCCAGGAACGAGGGCGTCAGCATCTCGGTGGGCGACAGCAGCAGGCGGACATCCTGGTTCGGGAACTTGCCCGCCAGATAGGTGCGGAAGCGTTCCGCCTGCTCGACCGCGGACTCCGCGTCGATGGCGTCCGCCACGGCGCCGACGATCGGCAGCGACTTCATCGTGCCGAGACCGAGCCGCACCGCCGACCAGTCAGTCGTCCCGGAGCCGCCCTTCGCGTACAAGGGCGGTCCTGGAGCCCGGTGGCAGACGGGGAGCCCTTGCCGGGTGGCCCTGGCTGAACTATCGTCTGGACACGTGTCCAACAATGCGCTGACGGAGCCCACCCGGCGGCGGCTGACGCACCGGCAGGCCGACACCGTGCGCCGGCTGACCGACGCGGCCGTCGAGGAGCTGCGCGAGCGGGGCTTCGACGGGCTGACCGTCCGCAACGTGGCCCGCCGGGCGGGTGTCGCGCCGGCCACCGCCTACACCTACTTCTCCTCCAAGAACCACCTCGTCGCCGAGGTGTTCTGGCGCCGCCTGAGCGCCCTGCCGCCGCTAAGGCCGGCCGGCGACCCGGTCCAGGCCGTCTCGGTGCTGCGCGAGATCGCGCTGCTGGTCGCCGACGAGCCGCGGCTCGCCGCCGCCTGCACCGCCGCGCTGCTCGGCGACGACCCCGACGTGCAGGAGCTGCGGTTGCGCATCGGCCTGACCATCCGCCGCAGGCTGCGCGCCGCGCTCGGCCCCGAAGCCGACCGCAAGGTGCTCAACGCGCTCGAAATGGCCTACGCGGGCGCCCTGGTGCAGGCCGGGATGGGCCACATCTCCTACCACGAGACGGCCGACCGCCTGGCCGAAGTCGCCGAGCTGATCGTGAGGTAGCCCGCGTGGACCCGGTCTCCTACAGCCCGTACGACTACGCCGTGCACGACGACCCCTATCCCGTCTACGCCCGGCTGCGGCGGGAGGCCCCCCTCTACCGCAACGACGACCTCGACTTCTGGGCCGTCTCCCGCCACGCCGACGTGGCCGCCGCGTTCCGCGACCACCAGCGCTTCTCCAACGTCAACGGCGTCTCGCTCGACCCCAGCGCGTGGGGTCCCGCCGCGCACCGGACGATGTCCTTCCTGGCCATGGACCCGCCCTCGCACACCCGGATGCGCGCCCTGGTCGCCAAAGGGTTCACCCCGCGCCGGGTGCGCGAGCTGGAGGGCGACATCCTGCGGCTGACCCGCCGCCACCTGACCCCCGCCGTCGCCGCGGGCGGGTTCGACGTGGTGGCCGACTTCGCCGGGAAGCTGCCGATGGACGTCATCTCCGAGCTGATGGGCGTCCCCGAGGCCGACCGTGACGAGCTGCGCCGCCTGGCCGACCTGGTCGTGCACCGCGAGGAGGGCCTGACCGACGTCCCGCCCGCCGGGATGGAGGCGGCGCTCACCCTCGTCGGCTACTACGAGGGGCTGGTCGCCGAGCGCCGCGCGAGACCGGGCGCCGATCTCACCTCCGCGTTGCTGGCCGCCGAGGAGGACGGCGACCGGCTGACCGACGAGGAGATCATCGCCTTCCTGTTCCTCATGGTGGTGGCCGGCAACGAGACGACCACCAAGCTGCTGGCCAACGCGCTCTACTGGGGCCGGCGCAACCCCGCCGAACTGGCCAAACCCTGGAAGGACCCGGCCCGGGTGACCGACTGGGTGGAGGAGACGCTCCGCTACGACCCGTCCAGCCAGATCCTGGCCCGCACCGTCGCGCACGACACCGAGCTGTACGGCACCGCCGTCCCCGCGGAAAGCCGGATGGTGCTCCTCATCGGCGCGGCCAACCGTGACGAGCGGGCGTTCTCCGAACCCGACCGCTACGACCTCGACCGGGACACCTCCGCGCTGATCAGCTTCGGCGGCGGCCGGCACTTCTGCCTGGGCGCCAACCTGGCCAGGCTGGAGGCCCGGATCGCGCTGACCGAGTTCGTCAGGCAGGTCCGCTCCTTCGAGCTCGACGCCGGCCAGGCCGTGCGCGTGCACTCCGTCAACGTCCGTGGTTTCGCCCGACTGCCCATCTCCGTCACCCCCGCCTGAGGATCGAGCTGCCATGCCGCGCTTCGAACCACACCCCTCACGCCGTCCCGCGCTGGTCACCGGAGCCTCCTCCGGCATCGGCGCCGCCACCGCCACCCTGCTCGCCGCCCGAGGGCATCCCGTCGCCCTGGGCGCCCGCCGGGTCGAACGGTGCCGCGAGCTCGCCGAGACCCTGGCCAAGGACGGCGCCGAGGTGTTCGCGCACGTTCTGGACGTCGCCGACTCCGGCTCCGTCGAACGGTTCGTGGCCGCCTCGGCCGCCGCGCTCGGCGCCCCCGAGATCGTCGTCTCCGGCGCGGGCGACGTGAGCGCCGAACGCGTCCACGAGCTCGACTCCGCCGGATTCGCCGCCCAGCTCCAGGTGCACCTGGTGGGCGCGCACCGTCTGGTCTCCCAGGTGGTGCCCGGCATGGTGCGGAACGGCCGGGGCGACGTCGTCCTCGTCTCCTCCGACGTCGTACGGGCACCGCGCCCCCGCATGGGCGCCTACGTGGCGGCCAAGAACGGCCTGGAGGGCATGGCCCGGACGATGCAGATGGAGCTGGAGGGCACCGGCGTGCGGGTCTCGATCGTCCGGCCCGGTCCCACGATGACCGGCATGGGGATGGACTGGGACCCCCAGACGACCGGAGAGGTCCTGGAGGACTGGGTCAGGTGGGGCCTCGCCCGCCACCCGTACTTCCTCAAGCCGGAGAACGTCGCCGCGGTGATCGCCGCCGTCGTCGAGACGCCGCGCGGCACCCACCTGACCCTGGTCGAGGTCCAGCCGGAGGCGAGGAGCCGATGACGCAGCCCAGACTCGTCTCCGGCGGCCCCGACCATCTGGAGGAGCTGCGGGCCGACCCCATCGGCCTGATGCGGCGGGTGCGCGAGGAGTGCGGCGCGGTCGGGGAGTTCCGGCTGGCGGGGCGGCCGGTCGTGCTGCTGTCGGGCGCCGAGGCCAACGAGTTCTTCTTCCGCGCCCCCGACGAGGAGCTCGACCAGGCCGGCGCGTACCCGTTCATGACCCCGATCTTCGGCGAGGGGGTCGTCTTCGACGCCACTCCCGAGCAGCGCAGGGAGGCGCTGCACAACCAGGCGCTCAAAGGTTCCTACCTCAAGGGGCACGCCGCCACGATCGCCGCCGAGGTTGACCGGATGGTCGCCGGCTGGGAGAGCGAGGGGGAGATCGACCTGCTCGACTGGTTCGCCGAGCTGACCATCTACACCTCCTCCGCCTGCCTGATCGGCAGGCGCTTCCGCGAGCAGCTCGACCGGCGCTTCGCCGAGCTCTACCACGACCTGGAGCGCGGCACCGACGCGATCGCCTACGTCGACCCGTACGCCGACATCGACAGCTTCCGGCGGCGCGACGCGGCCCGCGTCCAGCTCGTCGGCCTCGTCGAGGAGATCATGGCCACCCGCACCGCGCCCGCCCGCGAGGATCGCGACCTGCTCGACGTGCTCATGTCCCTCGGCAGGTTCTCCGCCGACCAGATCACCGGGATGTTCATCTCGATGATGTTCGCCGGGCACCACACGACCTCCGGCACCGCGGCCTGGACGCTGATCGAGCTGCTGCGCCACCCCGAGATCATGCGCGCGGTGGTCGCCGAGCTGGACGAGCTGTACGCCGACGGCTCGGAGGTCAGCTTCCAGGCGTTGCGCGAGATCCCGCTGCTCGAATCGGCCGTCAAGGAGGCGCTGCGCCTGCACCCGCCGCTCATCCTGCTGCTCCGGGTGGCCCGGTCGGAGCAGCGGGTGCTCGGCCACCGCATCCCCGAGGGGACCATGGTCGGCTGCTCCCTGGCCGTGTCCAACCGGATCGCCGAGGACTTCCCCGACCCGGACGCCTTCGACCCGTCGCGCTACGCCAAGCCGCGCGAGGAGGACCTGCTGCACCGGTGGACCTGGGTGCCGTTCGGCGCCGGGCGGCACCGCTGCGTGGGCGCCAACTTCGCGATGATCCAGCTCAAGGCGATCTTCTCGGTGCTGCTGCGTGACTGGGAGTTCGCCCTGGCCCAGGACCCCGCGTCCTACCGTGACGACCATTCCAAGATGGTGGTCCAGCTCGCCCGGCCGTGCCGGGTGACCTACCGCAGGAGGCGGCCTTGCGGGTGAGCGTCGACCTCGACCTGTGCCAGGGGCACGCCATGTGCGAGCTGGAGGCGCCCGAGGTCTTCGAGGTGCCGAGGAAGGGCAAGGCGCGGGTCCTCGACCCGCGTCCGCCCGAGACGCTGCGCGACCGGGTCGAGGCCGCCGTCCGCTACTGCCCCACCCAGGCGATCCTGCTCAAGCCGAAGGAGTGACCGCGCCATGCCCAGTTTCCCCCGCAGTGAGCTCGACGAGATGGTCCAGCGCTGGCTCGACGCCAACCGCCGGTGCGAGGAGGCGGGCGACTGGCGCCCGCTGGCCGAGCTCTACACCGAGGACGCCACCTACGGCTGGAACGTCGGCCCCGGCCAGGACTTCATGGCGGTCGGCCGCGACGAGATCCGCGACCTGGTCCTGGGGTCGGAGATGGGCGGCCTGGACGGCTGGACCTACCCGTACCAGCGGGTCCTCGTCGACGACCGCGCCGGTGAGGTGGTCGGGTTCTGGAAGCAGATCGCCGACGCCGAGCGGCCGGGTGGCGGCGCGTACGAGGTGGCGGGCATCGGCGGCAGCTGGTTCCGCTACGGGGGAGACTTCCGGTGGTCGTGGCAGCGCGACTGGTTCGACCTGGGCAACGTCACCTCGCTGTTCGTCGAGATGATGAAGGCGGGCACCCTGTCCGAGGGCATGAAGCGCCGCCTGGACCGGGCCGCCTCCGGGGAGCGGATCCCCGGCTACCACCCGCGGGGCGAGTCGCCGGTCCCGCTCTGGTGAGCCGCTCAGACCGGGATGCGCGGCGTGCTCTGGTGAGCCGCTCAGGCTGGAAGACGCGGCGCGCTGTGGCGGACCGGTCAGGCGGGGATGTGCGGCGTGCCGTCGCGCATCGGCGGGAACCTGAACGTCGCGGCCGTGGTGCCCCGCGTCATCCTGGTGATCTCGGCCTCGCCGACGGGCTCGGTGTCGTCGTCGATGATCACCTCCCAGCGGCAGTGCGGCACCCGGCCGGCGGGCGTCCGGGGCGGCCGGTGCACCGGCCGGATCCGGGCGCGCGGGTTCACCGCCTGGGCGGTCCAGTCGAAGGTGCCGTCCTCGATGTGGTGGCACATGCCCCGGGTCGCGCGCTCCCCGAACGGCTCCACGTCCAGCAGTGCGCCGCAGCTGCGCAACTGGAAGAAGCCGTGGGTCTCCGAGACGAGCTCGTACTCCACGTCCATGTAGTGCTGGGCGAAGCCGGGGTCGAGCTGCAGGCACTTGAAGATGGCCGACACCCCGTCGCCCTCGATCCGCATGATCTCGCGGATCCGCCGGGTGTAGACGGGGCTGGCGCCCTGCCACTCGTCGATGGCGATCTCCTCCACGGCCTGCTGCCCGTACCGCAGGCCGACGGTGATCAGCGCGGACCGGTCGAGCAGGTGGACGATCAGCGCGTACTCGCGGACGAGCCGTACCAGGGCCTCCTTGGACAGGTCCTCGAACCGGAAGTTCGGATCGAATTCTCCGGAATAGTCCTTGCGCTCCGTCATGCGGGCAACTGTAGTCTGGACAGGTGTCCAGAACAACCGGTCGCTTGTTTGGCGACCTCTCGCCCCTCCTGATCGGCGGGGAGCTCGTCTACGGCCCCCGCCGGTTCGGCACCCTCGACCCGGCGACCGGCGACACCCTGGGAGAGGCCACCGACGCCGCCCCCGCCGACCTGGACCACGCGATCGCCGCCGCCCGCCACGCCTTCGACTCCACCCCCTGGGCCACCGACCCCGCCTTCCGGGTGCGCTGCCTGCGCCAGCTGCACGACGCCCTCACCCGCCACGCCGAGGAGCTGCGCGAGCTCACCATCGCCGAGGCGGGCGCCCCCCGCTTCCTGACCCACGGCGCGCAGCTCGACGCGCCCGTCGCCGACCTGGCCTGGATCGCCGACCTCGCCGAGGACTACCTCTGGGAGCACGACCTCGGCCGGGCCGCGCCCATGGGCGTGACCAGCGAGCGCCGCGTCGTCCGCGAGCCCGCGGGCGTCGTCGGCGCCATCACCCCGTGGAACTTCCCCCACCAGCTCAACCTGGCCAAACTCGGCCCGGCGCTCGCCGCGGGCTGCACGCTCGTCCTCAAGGCGGCACCCGACACACCCTGGTGCGCCGCCGCGCTCGCCCTGCTCATCCGCGAGGAGACCGACCTCCCGCCGGGCGTCGTCAACATCGTCACCGGCGCCGACCACGCCCTCGGCGCCCGGCTCTGCGCCGACCCCCGCGTCGACCTGCTCTCCTTCACCGGCTCGACCGCGACCGGTCGCACGGTGATGAGCGCCGCCGCCGGCACCGTCAAGAAGGTCTTCCTGGAGCTCGGCGGCAAGTCCGCGTTCGTCGTGCTCGACGACGCCGACCTCGCCGCCGCCTGCGGCTACGCCGCCTTCGCCGCCGTCACCCACGCCGGTCAGGGCTGCGCCATCACCACCCGCCTGCTCGTCCCGCGCGACAGGTACGCCGAAGCCGCCGATCTCACCGCCGCCACCATGCGCAAGCTGGGCACCGGAGACCCGCGCGACGAGCGCACCGTCTGCGGGCCGGTCATCTCCGCCCGCCAGCGCGACCGCGTCGAGGCGTACCTGAGGCTCGCCGCCGAGGAGGGCGGCGAGTTCGTCACCGGCGGCGGCCGGCCCGAGGGCAGGGACCGCGGCTTCTGGATCGAGCCGACCCTGGTCGCGGGGCTCGCCCCCGGCTCCCGCACGGCCACCGAGGAGATCTTCGGCCCCGTGCTGGTGATCCTGCCGCACGACGGCGACGACGACGCCGTCCGCCTGGCCAACGACTCGCCCTACGGCCTGTCCGGCGCCGTCCACGGCAGCCCCGAACGGGCCCGCGCCGTCGCCCGCCGGCTGCGCACCGGCACCGTCAGCGTCAACGGCGGCATCTGGTACTCCGCCGACATGCCGTTCGGCGGCTACAAGCAGTCGGGCATCGGCAGGGAGATGGGCGTGGCCGGCTTCGAGGAGTACCTGGAGACCAAGGCGATCGCGGAGGGGGTCCGATGAACCGGTTCGACGGCAAGGTGGCCATCGTCACCGGCGCCGCGCAGGGCATCGGCAGGGCGTACGCGCGGGCGCTCGCCGCCGAGGGCGCCGCCGTCGTGGTCGCCGACCTCAGCGAGCGCGGCGCCGCCGTCGCCGACGAGATCAAGGGCCTGTACGTGCGCACCGACGTGTCCGACCCCGGCTCCGTCGCCGCCATGGCCGACGCCGCCGCCGAGCGCTTCGGCGGCATCGACTACCTGGTCAACAACGCCGCCGTCTTCGGCACCATGCGGCTCGACTTCCTGTTCACCGTCGACTGGGACTACTACAAGAGCTTCATGGCGGTGAACCTGGACGGCGCGCTCCTGTGCGCCCGCGCCGTGCACGCCCACATGGCCGAGCGCGGGGGAGGGGCGATCGTCAACCAGTCCTCCACCGCCGCCTGGCAGTACTCCGGCTTCTACGGCCTGGCCAAGGCAGGGGTCAACGCCCTCACCCAGCAGCTCGCGCACGAGCTCGGCGGCCTGGGCATCAGGGTCAACGCCATCGCCCCCGGCCCCATCGACACCGAGGCCAACCGGACGGTCGTGCCCGCCGGCATGGTCGACCGGATCGTCCGCGACAAGCTGGCGCTCAAGCGCGTGGGCACCCCGGACGACCTGGCCGGCATGTGCCTGTTCCTGCTCTCCGACGAGGCCGCCTGGATCACCGGGCAGATCTTCAACGTCGACGGCGGCGAGGTGTTCCGGTCATGACCTACGGCTTCGTCGGCCTCGGCCAGATGGGCGCCCCCATGGCCCGCCACCTGGCCGGTTTCGGCCTCACCGTCCACGACACCCGTGCGGAGGCCATGGCGCCGCTCGTCGAGGCGGGCGCCCGCGCGGCGGCGAGCCCGGCCGAGGTGGCCGCCGCCAGCACGCACGTCTCCGTCATGGTGCGTGACGACGACCAGGTCCGCGAGGTGGTCACCGGGCTGCTGCCCGTCGCCGCTCCCGGCACGGTCGTCGCGATCCACTCCACGATCCGGGCCGGCACCGCCGCCGACCTCGCCGGGCGGGCGCTGCCGTACGGGATCGAGATCGTCGACGCGCCCGTCAGCGGCGGCTTCATGGGCGCCCAGGAAGGCACGTTGGCCGTCATGGCGGGCGGCACCGACGCCGCCTTCGCCCGCTGCGAGCGGCCCTTCGCCGCCTGGGCCGGCCTGGTCCTGCACATGGGCCCCGTCGGCGCGGGCACCCGCGCCAAGCTGGCCCGCAACCTGCTGCACTTCGCCTCCTTCGCCGCCGCCGCCGAAGCGCAGCGGCTGGCTGAGGCCGCCGGCGTCTCACTGCGCAAGCTCGGCCGGGTGGTCAGGCACTCCGACGCCGTCACGGGCGGCCCCGGCGCGATCATGCTCCGCCCCACCACCGCGCCCCTCGACCCCGACGACCCGCTGTACGAGATCATGCGCAACGTCCTCGCCCTCGGCCACAAGGACCTCGACCTCGCCCTGGAGCTCGCGGCCGAGCTGGGCGTCGACACCCCGCTCGCCACGCTCGCCCGCGCCCGCCTCGCCACCGGCCTGGGCCTGAAGCAGCCGGACCCGACCGATCCGGGACGGGAAGGCGGCCGGAGATGACCGATCTGGGACGGGAAGGCGGCCGGAGATGACCGATCTGGGACGGGAAGGGCAGCCGGAGATGACCGATCTGGGACGGGAAGGGCAGCCGGAGATGACCGATCTGGGACGGGAAGGGCAGCCGGAGATGACCGACGAACGGCGGCGGCGCGGGCTGGACATGATGCGCCAGGTCTACGGCTGGGAGCTCGACGACGCCCCCGGCGACTTCTTCGGCATCACCGCCGACCACCTCTTCGCCGACATCTGGACCCGGCCCGGCCTGTCCCTGCGCGACCGCCGCCTGCTCCTCATCGGCGTGCTGGCCGGCCGTGGCCTCAACGACGTCCTCGACATCCAGCTCCCGGCCGCGCTGGGCAACGGCGAGCTGACCCCGGACGAGCTCCGCGAGATCGCCATCTTCCTCACCCACTACGTCGGCTGGCCGCTCGGCGCGCGGCTCAGCGTCCAGATCGACACCCTGATCGCCAGGCACGAGCGTGGCAGGCCACGGGATTCCCCCTAGACCCGGCCGCGAAGTGGCCGGGCGGCCCGATCACGGGTCTCCCGGCCGTCCGCGAGCCGCATCCGCCCGTCACCCGTCTTCCATCGCATGGAGGAAGGCGGGCGGGACGTGGTCGACCAGCCAGACTCCGTTGGAGCTGCGCCGGAACCGGTGTCCCGAGACGTGCATCGCCCCGGCGTCGACGACGAGCACGACGGGTTTGCCACGCCGCGCGCCCACCCGGGTCGCGGTCTCCTGGTCGGGGGACAGGTGCACGTGGTGGCGGCGCATCGGCCGCAGCCCCTCGGCCATGATCGAGGCCATGTTCCGGGCCACGGTGCCGTGGAACAGCACCGGCGGCGGCTCCACCACCGGCAGATCGAGGTCGACGCGCACCGAATGGCCCTGGCTGGCCCGGATCCGCCCGCCCTCGATCGCGTACCGGCGCTTGTCGTTGTCGGCGACGGCCTGCTCCAGCTCCGCGCGGGAGATCGGGAAGCCATGCGCCGCGGCGGCCTCCAGCAGCACGTCCACCTCGACCCAGCCGTGCGGGTCGAGGGTGATCCCGATCCGCTCGGGCTGGTGCCGAAGGTGCTTGGCCAGGTACTTCGAGACCCGCACCACCCGCTGCTCGTCGATCACGGCCGCTTACCTCCCGGATGTCGTTCAGGTAGTCTCGCGCCTCCCGAACAGGGCGGCCAAGCGGGTTTGCGGTCGCCGCACGGTTTCTAGCCGTTGGGGCGGGGCGGCAGGTCACGGGGGGCGAAGCAGAGCAGTTCGTGCTCGATGGCCAGATCGTTGACCAGGCGGCAGACCTCTCCCGCGCGTGCGAAGACGACGCTCATCAACACCGTGTGCCTGCCGACCGTCAGCGGCTCCGACCAGGGGGAGTCGAGGTAGTTGTCCTCGGCCAGGTCGGGAAAGCGGGCGGTCAGGTCGGCGTAGAACGCCGCCGTCGCCGGATGTGGCTCCTCGGGGGGCGCGCCGGCCTCCGGCGTCTCGATCATCTCCAGGTCCGGGCCGAATCCGAGGACCAGCTCGTCGCTCGGCGTCGCACCCGCGGCCAGGTCCTGGGCCAGCGCTTCCAGGGTGAGTGGCACGTCCTGCGGCCACACGCCCAGCTGCACGCTCATCCGCGCCCCTTCCTCGTCCGGAAAGCCGAATGCTACGGGCTCACAGGCGGCCGCGAGCGCGGAGCCGCGTAATCCAAGGCGCTGCCCATCACCATTGGTCCCAACCGTGCCAGCCGTACCAGGACCCGGTGAGATGTCGGTAGGTGTCGTCCGCTGTCTCCTCCGGCTCGCCTGTGGGGAGCAGGACGAAGTTCGTATTGCTGTGAATGGCCCATTCTTCGCCGATGAGGCAGACGCTGCCAGGGACGTACGCGGGATTCCTCAATCCGGAGTAGGGAAAGTCATCGCAGATCCGGTACAACCCGACCCAGCGGCAGGAGAAGTCTCGCGGTGCCTCTGCCGTCACCGTCCGGGCGAAGGCTTCCATGCTCGGTTTCGAGATCGTGAACCGGAGCCAGAAAGGCGCGTCCCACACGAGTGCCACCACGACGCCGAGGATGACGAACCAGGGCGCCATCCAGCGCCCTGATCGGCCGTACGCGCTGCCGTCGTTGACGGCCGTGGTGTAGCGGACCGTCCAGATGATCAGTAAGGGAAGCCCGCGAAGAAGGCGACCAGGAACATGCGCTCTGCGGCCAAAGGTCCTGGTGAGACACCATGGTGGACGATACTGGGATTGAACCAGTGACCTCTTCCGTGTCAGGGAAGCGCTCTCCCGCTGAGCTAATCGTCCTTGGAGGTGGAGACGGGATTTGAACCCGTGTAGACGGCTTTGCAGGCCGCTGCCTCGCCTCTCGGCCACTCCACCGTGCCGGAAGCTCCGAGCGGAAGACGGGATTCGAACCCGCGACCCTCACCTTGGCAAGGTGATGCTCTACCACTGAGCCACTTCCGCGTCGCCACCGAGATTGTGGTGACGAGAGAACTCTAGCGAATCCTGGCCGAGTCCCCAAACCGGAGTTCGCCGACCTGTTCGGCGTACCAGGTGATCCCGGCGACGTGCTCGGCGATCTGGCGCAGGGTCCAGTTGGGATCGCGGGGCACGTCCCACGCGTCGGGCGCCGTCGCGTAGCGGTTCAGGTACGCCTGGCCGAGCCGGGTCCAGCGGGAGCGGGCCTCGTCGAGGTCGAGCTCGGTGAAGCGGGCCCAGTCGGACTCCAGCGTCACCATCCGGCCGTGCCAGGCGTCGGGCTGCGGGACGGCGCCGGCGAGCAGCGCCTCCACCTCGGCCAGGTGGTCGACCAGGTGGTCCTGGACGCGACGGGCCGCCTTCGACGGGGTCCACACGTTGGCCCCGTCGGTCATGATCGGCCTGCCGTCCCAGGCCGGCCAGGTGGCGGCGAGCGCGAGGCAGCGGTCGATGGCTTCGGTGATGAGGTGTGCGGGATTGTCTGTCATGTGCCGATGGTGGCCCCGAAACGTTCGGGCGAGCGTCGAAGCATGGCGGTGCGGTCAGGCGTTCTAGCTGTGGCCGCCGTTGACGGTGATGCGTTCGCCGGTGATGAAGGCGGCCGCGTCGGAGGCGACGAACGAGACGGTGGCGGCGATGTCGTCCGGGGTGCCCATCCGGCGCAGCGGCACCTCGGACCGGTAGACGTCGAGCTCGTCCTGGGCGGCGCCGGCGTGCCGTTCGACGGGGATCCAGCCCGGGGCGACGAGGTTGACGGTGATGCCGTGCGGGCCGAGCTCGCGCGACCACGACCGGGTGAGCCCGAACTGCGCCGCCTTGGCCGCGACGTAGGCCGACATGCCGGGCACGAGCCGGTCGACGATGTCGGAGCCGATCTGGATCACCCGGCCGCCGCCGAGTGCCTTCATCCCGGGCAGGGCGGCCTGAACCAGCAAGGTGGGGCTCTTGACGAAGAAACGCAGCTGGTCGAGGTGGTCGTCCCAGCTGACGTCCTCGACCGCGATGGCCGGTTGCGGGCCGGTCGCGTTGAGCACCAGCGCCTTCACCGGCCCGAGCCGGGCGGCGACCTGAGCGACCAGCTCGGTCGTCGCGGCCTCGTCGGTGACGTCGGCGCCGAACGCCTCGGCGGTGCCGCCGGCCTCACGGATGTCCGCGACCACGCGCTGGGCGCCCTCGACGTCGGAGTGGTAGTTGACCGCCACGGCCCACCCGTCGGCCGCCAGTCGCCGCGCGATCACGGCGCCCAGGCCGCGGGACGCGCCGGTCACGAGGGCCACGCCGTCTGCTGCCATCGGAAGACCTCCGCTCGATCGCCCTGTCGCCCAGGGAGCCTAGCGCCTGGAATCCCCCGCAGGTGGTGACGTCGAGCGGAGGACGAACGATCTTGATCCGGAACGAGCGGCGGCGATCGTTCTCAGCGTCGACGAAGAACATCGACCGTTCAGTCGCTGTCCGGGAGAATTGCCTGTCCCCCGTACTTCGCCGTAGCCGCAGATCGTCTTCCCGGAAGGTCTGGTCAGGTTGCGAACGTTGACGGACCTGGGCCGGGCCTACGGATAGATAAGGATCTACATGCGTGACACGCCAGAAGAGCTCAGAGAGCTCCAAGCCCTCCTCGACGCCTCCCTCTCCCGCTCCACCTCGCACCTCCGCTCGATCGTCACCGAGCGCACCCTGACCGCGGAGCAACTCACCCAGATTCTGACCGGGATGTGCACTCTTGCCCTGTCCACCGTGACGGCGAAGGGCGAGCCGCGGATCAGCGGTGTGGACGGACACTTCCTGCACGGAAAGTGGTACTTCGGCACGGCGCGCAGCGCCGCCAAGGCCCGCCACCTCGCCGCTCGCCCCGCCGCCAGCGTCGCGCACATGCGCGGGGAGGATCTGGGCGTGTTCACGCACGGCACGGTGGAGATCCTCAACCCTCAGGGCGGCGTGCCGGCCCCAGACTGGCCAGACCTGCTCGCCTACTTCAAGGACTTCTATGGCGATGACGCCTTCGACTGGGACGACGAGGTCGTCTACTACCGGCTGCATCCGCACTGGATGACTGTCTACGCCCCTGATTTCGCAAAGCTCACTGCGGCGTCGCAGTCCTGACCACCAGCACCGGGCCCCGCGGACCCAACTGATCCGTTCCTCTAGCCGAAGGCCAGGGTCTGGTCCGACTCCAGCAGAGTCTTGAGGTTGGACAGGATGGCCGGCCAGCCCTGGCTGACGCCCTTCAGCATCTCGCTGCCCGGGGCGAAGCCGTCGTGGGTCACGGTCAGCTTGACCGTGCCCTCGCCGGCCGGCTCGATCTCGAAGGTGACCGTCGAGATCGGCTCCTTCCTGAGCTCGGCGAGCTTCTCGTCGCTCCAGCCGAACATGTCGGCCAGCTCCTGCTCGTAGTTGTGCCAGGTGTAGGAGAGGCGCTTGCCGGGCTCGGCCTCCAGCACCCGCTGGCCCCAGTCCCTGAACTCGCGGCCCGTGTCGGCCTTCCAGGCGATCGGGGCGCCCGGCGTCCACTCGGAGCGCGGGCCCGAGTCGTCGAAGTAGCGGCTGATGAAGGCCGGGGTGGTCAGCGCCTCCCACAGCCGGTCGGGGGTGGTCTTGATGTAGGTGACGTAGACGAACGTGGTCTCGGACATGGCCGTGCCCTCCAGTGCGTGTTTCAGGTCCGCGAGCGCGCGCGCCCGCTCGCGGTCGTAGCGGTCGATCCATCGCTCGGCGATCTCGTTGATGGGCGCGGAGTTGAGGTAGTGGAGCTTCTCCCTGCCGCGCCTGGCCGTCGCCACCAGCCCGGCCGCCTCCAGCACGGACAGGTGCTTGGTCACGGCCTGCCGGGTCATGTCGAGCCCCGCGCACAGCTCGCGCAGGGTCTGGCCGTTGCGCCGGTTGAGGCTGTCGAGCAGCTCTCGGCGGCTGGCGTCGGCCAGGGCCTTGAACACCGCGTCCATGTCTCTCACCGCCTCAGGCAACCGTACGGATGCATGTCGACATATAAGCAACCTTTTGGTTGCGTGTCAAGAAATGCTTAGACACGTGGCGAAACGTCCGTGGGCTAGCGTCGGAGCATGGGAGCCGAGCACGTCGCACGCGACGCCGACATCGCCCCGGTGGCCGCGCTCATCGCCGACCCCACCAGGGCCGCCATCCTGACCGCCCTGCTCGGCGGCCGGGCGCTCGCCGCCGGTGAGCTCGCCAGGCTCGCCGGCGTCAGCGCCGCCACCGCCAGCGCCCACCTGTCCCGCCTGCTCGACGGACGGCTCGTGGACGTCGTACGGCAGGGCCGCCATCGCTACTACCGGCTGGCCGGGCACGAGGTCGCCGAGGTGCTGGAGGTGCTGGCCCGGATGAGCGCCCGGCCTCCCGTACGGTCCCTGCGCCAGTCGCGGCAGGCGCGGCTGCTGGAGGAGGCCCGCACCTGCTACGACCACCTGGCCGGGCGGGCCGGCGTGCTGCTGCTCGACCGGCTCAGGGAGGGCGGCCACTGGCGGGACGGCGAGTTGACCCCCGAAGGGGAGCGGTCGCTGTCCGGGATCGGCGTGGACGTGGCGGCGGCCCGCGCGGCCAGACGGCGCTTCGCGCCCGAATGCCTCGACTGGACCGAACGCCGGGCCCATCTCGGCGGAGCCCTCGGCGCCGCGCTGACCAGCGTGTTCCTCGAACGCGGCTGGTACGTCAGGGGGACGGTGCCGAGAGCGGTGGTCCTGACCGACGCGGGCAGGGGAGGGCTGGCGGAGTTGTTCTCCGGTAAGGAGCTAACATCGCATACGCCAGTTACCTAAGCAGGAGTGAAGCTCATGGGCGACAACGAGGTCGTGAACGTCGGTCCGGAACCCCTCACCTTCGACGACGTCATCCGGGTGGCCCGCCACGGCGCCGCCGTGCGGCTGACCGACGACGCCATGGCGGCGGTCTCGGCGGCGCGCCAGCGGGTCGACGAGCTGGCCGAGAGCGATACGCCCGCCTACGGCATCTCCACCGGGTTCGGCGCGCTCGCCACCCGGCACATCGACCCGGCGCTGCGCGCCCAGTTGCAGCGCTCGCTGGTGCGCTCGCACGCGGCCGGCAACGGGCCGGAGGTCGAGACCGAGGTGATCCGCGCGCTCATGCTGCTGCGCCTGCACACGCTCGCGACCGGCCACACCGGCATCCGGCCGGTCACCGCCAAGACCCTGGCCGCGCTGATCAGCGCGGGGATCACGCCGGTCGTCCACGAGTACGGGAGCCTGGGCTGCTCCGGTGACCTGGCGCCACTGGCGCACGCGGCGCTCGCCCTGATGGGTGAGGGCGTCGTCCGCGACGCCTCCGGAGAGCTCACCTCGGCGGCCGAGGCGCTCAAACAGGCCGGGATCGAGCCCGTCGAGCTGGCCGCCAAGGAGGGCCTGGCGCTGATCAACGGCACGGACGGCATGCTGGGCATGCTCATCCTGGCCATCGACGACCTGACCGGGCTCATCCGGACCGCCGACGTCAGCGCCGCGATGAGCGTCGAGGCCCTGCTCGGCACCGACCGGGTGTTCGCCCCTGAGCTACAGGCGCTCAGGCCGCAGCCGGGCCAGGCCCTGTCGGCCGCCAACATGGTGAAAATTCTGCAAAACTCCGGCGTGATGGAGAGCCATCGCGACCCCGAGGCGTGCACCCGCGTCCAGGACGCCTACTCCCTGCGCTGCGCGCCCCAGGTGGCCGGCGCCGCCCGCGACACGATCGCGCACGCCGCGAACGTCGCCCGCTGGGAGCTCGCCAGCGCCGTCGACAACCCGGCGGTGCTCGCCGACGGCCGCGTCGAGTCCAACGGCAACTTCCACGGCGCTCCCCTCGCGTACGTGCTGGACTTCCTCGCGATCGTGGCCGCCGACGTCGCCTCGATGTCCGAGCGCCGCACCGACCGCTTCCTCGACGTGGCCCGCAACCACGGGCTCCCCGCCTTCCTGGCCGACGACCCCGGAGTCGACTCCGGCCACATGATCGCCCAGTACACCCAGGCGGCCATCGTCTCCGAGATGAAGCGGCTGGCCGTGCCGGCCAGCGTCGACTCGATCCCCAGCTCGGCGATGCAGGAGGACCACGTGTCGATGGGCTGGTCGGCGGCCCGCAAGCTGCGCAGATCGGTCGACGGGCTGACCCGCGTGCTGGCCGTCGAGGTGCTCACCGCCGCCCGGGCGCTCGACCTGCGCGCCCCGCTGCAGGCCGCCCCGGCGACGGCGGCGGTGGTGAGGGCGCTGCGTGAGGCGGTCCCCGGCCCGGGGCCCGACCGGTTCCTCGCCCCGGAGATCGAGTCGGCCGTCCGTCTGGTCGCGGACGGCTCGGTGGTCGCGGCGGCCGAGTCGGTCACCGGCCCGCTCGCCTGACCCGCCGGCCCCGATCTCCCGTCCCGGGGGGTCAGCGCAGGGCCACGATCAGGTCCACCTCCAGCAGCAGCCCCGGCCGGAACAGCCGCGACACCTCCACGGTGGTGCTGGCCGGGGGAGTGCCGGTGAGATACCTCCGGCGCACCGCGCCGTACTCCATCAACCGGTCCATGTCCGTGATGTACGTCCGGACGAAGGCGATGTCCTCGAACGTCGCCCCTTGGTCGGCGAGGATCCGCGAGAGGTTCTGGAAGATGTGCTCCGACTGGGCGGCCATGTCGCCCTCGCCGACCACCTCCCCCCGCTCGCCGATCGCGGCCTGCCCGGCGACGTAGAGCATGTCGCCGACCCGCACGGCGTGGGAGTAGGCGCCGTTGGTCGCGGGCACGGTCGCCGGGTTGAGCGGCACGGTCCGGCGCGCGGGCCGGTCCATGACGTGGCGGGCGATCGCCGTCAGGTCGCGGTCGCCCAGCCCGGCCGTCTCGGCCTCCCGCAGCCGCTTCCTGGCGGCCGTGGCCAGCGACGCGCCGTCCCACGCGGCGAGCGCGAGGTCCTTGGCCGCCAGGCCGAGCGCGTAGCGGGTCTCCGCCGCGGGAGCCCGCAGCCGGTCCGCCAGGCCGCCCAGCGGGGTGCCCGAGAGCACGTCCGCCAGCGCCTCAGGGGACACGCCGTGGGCCTCGCCGTACGCGAAGGTCTCCGCGAGCAGCACCTGGGCCGGGACGAGCGCGCTCATGACGGCGAGTTTCAGTGCCGCGCCCGACCCGACCGGACCCGTCTCGCGTACCGTGCCGAACACCGACAGCACCTTCCGGCACTCCGTCAGGTCGCCTCCGGCCAGCACGGTCAGGGTGCCGTCGGCGGCCGGCCCGACGCTGCCCAGCACCGGCGCGTCGACCAGCCCGACCTCGGCGGGCAGCAGCTCGCGCAGCTCGCGCACGGCCTCGGGGCCGATCGTCGACATCTCCACCACCGTCGCCCCCGGCCGCAGCCCCGGCCGCGCCGCCGCCAGCACCTCGCGCACCGCGGCCGGATCGCGCAGCATGGTGATCACCAGCTCGGCCCCGTCCACCGCCTCGGCGGCGGAGACCCCCGTGCCGCGCCGCCACACCGTCACCTCGTGCCCGGCTTCGTGGAGCCGCCGGGCCATGGGGACGCCCATGCGTCCCTGTCCAAGAAATGCAATCACGTGGCTCATTGAACAGGGATGCGAAGTATTCCACCAACGACTAGATTGCATGCCAGCCATGATGAACACGCATGCCTTTGACGCCACCGCGCTCCGCCTCTTCGACGAGGTCGCCAGGAGCGGATCGTTCACCGCCGCCGCCGAGCTGCTCGGCTACACCCAGTCGGCGGTCTCCCGGCGCATCGCCGCGCTGGAGCGCGCCGCCGGAGGTCCGCTCTTCGAGCGCCTGGCCCGAGGCGTACGCCTGACACCCGCCGGGGTGTCGCTGCACCGGCATGCCGTGGCCGTCCTCGACCGGCTCGAACGCGCGGGAGAGGAGCTGGCCGCCATCCATGGCGGCAACGCCGGCACCCTGCGGATCGGCGCGTTCGCCACGGCCAACGTCGATCTGGTGCCGGGCGCGCTGCGGCGCTTCGCCGAAACGCATCCGGGCGTCGAGCTGCGGCTGGTCGAAGGGCTGACCGGGCGGCTGATGGACCGGCTGGACGCCGGCGCCCTCGACGTCGCGGTGATCAGCGACTACCCGTCGGGCCTGCCCGTCGAGGGCGGCGAGATCGTGCCGCTGCGCGACGACCGGCTCCTGGTCGCGCTGCCGCGTACGCACCGGCTGGCCGGTGACGACACCGTCGACCTGCGCGACCTGGCCCAGGAGACCTGGATCGAGGCCGCGCCGGGCGGGCAGCCGACCCTCCTGCTGACCGCGTGCGCCGCCGCCGGGTTCACGCCGCGCAGCGGGCTGCGGGTGGCCGAGTGGACGGGCAAGTTCGGGTTCGTCGCCGCCGGGCTCGGGGTGACGCTGGTCCCCGAGCTGGCGGCGCGGGCCGTGCCCGCCGACCTGGTGCTGCGGCCACTGCGGGGGCAGGCGCCCGCCCGCCGGGTCTACGCGGCCCTGCCCCGGACCCCGCTTCCGGCGGCGCTGGAGTTCGTCCGGTTGCTGGGAGAATGGGAGACGTGCACGATGGTTTCGCCCACGTAGCCGGTCTTCTCGCCACGGGCCTGCGCGACGTCACGACCGACCTCGCCGCCCTCGACGGCGAGGGCTGGTGGGCTGTCGTGGTCGACTTCGAGGGCAAGGCGACCTGCGCCCGCTTCGATCGCGTACGTCCCGCGCCGCTGCCCGCGCCCCGGCGGCCCTGGCACGGCCCCCGCCCCGAGCAGTGGCGCAGCTCGCTCGACCGGGCCGCCTACGAGCGCGGCGTCCAGGCCATCCGCGACGAGATCGAGCGAGGCGAGGTCTACCAGGCCAACCTGTGCCGCGTGCTGACCGCGCCCGTCCCCGGCGACGCCGACCCGCTGGCGCTCGCCGCCCGCCTGGCCACCGGCAACCCGGCCCCCTACTCCGCCGTGATCCAGGTGCCGGGGCTCAGCGTGGTGTCGGCCTCGCCCGAGCTCTACCTGTCACGCGACGGCGACGTGGTCGAATCCAGGCCGATCAAGGGCACCGGCGTCACCGCGGCCGACCTGCTGGACAAGGACTACGCCGAGAACGTCATGATCGTCGACCTGGTCCGCAACGACCTCGGCAGGGTCGCGGCCGTCGGCTCCGTCGAGGTGCCGGAGCTGTGCGTGGTGGAGGAGCATCCGGGCCTGGTCCACCTCGTCTCGACGGTGCGCGCGAAGCCGGCGCCGGGAGTGGGCTGGCCTGAGCTGTTCGCGGCCACGTTCCCGCCGGGCTCGGTCACCGGCGCGCCCAGGTCGTCCGCGTCGCGCATCATCAACCGGCTCGAAGCCGAGCCCCGGGGGCCGTACTGTGGTGCGGTGGGCTGGGTCGACGCCGACCGTCGCCGGGCGGCGCTGGCCGTGGGCATCCGCACGTTCTGGATCTCCGCGAGCGAGATCCGGTTCGGCACGGGCGCGGGCATCACGTGGGGCAGCGATCCCGCGCGTGAATGGCTGGAGACCGAGCTGAAAGCGTCCAGGCTCATCTCATTGGCATCCTCAGGAGGCACTTGATGACTATCCCTGTCTGGGTCAACGGGGACCTGATCGACCCCTCGCGGGCCACCGTCTCGGTGTTCGATCACGGACTGATGGTCGGTGACGGCGTGTTCGAGACCGTGAAGATCGTTCACGGCCGGTCGTTCGCGCTCACCCGGCATCTCGACCGGCTCAAGCTGTCGGCCCAGCGCATGGACCTGCCCGAGCCCGACGTCGAGGCCATCGCCGACGGCATCGACCAGTGCCTGGCCGCAGCGCCCGACTGGCCGCTCGGCCGCATCCGCATCACCTACACCAGCGGCCCGGGCCCGCTCGGCTCCGACCGGGGCGACCAGGGCACCACCTCCGTGGTGATCGTCGACGAACAGAAGCCGTTCCCCGCCGCGGCCGCCGTCACCGTGGTCCCCTGGCCGCGCAACGAGCGCGGCGCCCTGTCCGGCGTCAAGAGCACCTCCTACGGCGACAACGCCAAGGCCCTGGCCCACGCCAAGGCGCGCGGCGGCGGCGAGGCGATCTTCGGCAACCTGGCGGGCGACCTCTGCGAGGGCACCGGCTCCAACATCTTCGTCGTCCGCGGCGGGCGGCTGCTCACCCCGACGCTCGCGTCCGGCTGCCTGGCCGGCGTGACGAGGGCCCTGGTGCTCGAATGGTGCGGCGGCGAGGAGGTCGACGTGCCCCTGGCCGAGCTCTACACCGCCGAGGAGGCGTTCCTCACCTCCACCACCCGCGACGTCCAGCCGATCAGGCTGGTCGACGAGACCGAGCTGCCGATCGCGCCCGGCCCGATCACCGCCAAGGCGATGCGGATCTTCGCCGAACGCGCCGCCGCCGACCTCAACCCCTGAGATAGCGTGGCAGCACTCGTGCGAGAGGTGAGGTCTGGGTGGTCGCTGGTGCGCTGCGCCCGGGAGATCCCGAGCGCTTAGGCGAGCACGCCATCGTGGGCAGGCTCGGTGAGGGCGGCCAGGGCGTGGTCTACCTGGCTGAGGCTCCCGGCGGCGAGCGGGTGGCGATCAAGGTCATGACGGGCGGCATCGACCGCTCCTTCGCCCGGGAGCTCGCCGCGGCCCGCCAGGTCGCCGAGTTCTGCACCGCCCGGGTGATCGCCGCCGACCTCGACCACGACCCTCCGTACATCGTCAGCGAGTACGTCGACGGCCCGCCGCTGTCAGACGTCGCCCCGCTGGGCGGCGCGGCCCTGACCCGGCTGGCCATCGGCACGGCCACCGCGCTCACCGCGATCCACGGTGCGGGCGTGGTGCACCGGGACTTCAAGCCCGCCAATGTGCTGATGGCGCCCGGCGGGCCGCGCGTCATCGACTTCGGCATCGCCCGGCTGACCGGGCTCACCGCCACCCGAGGCGCGCTCGCCGGCACGCCGCCGTACATGGCTCCGGAGCAGTTCGGCGACGGGCCGACCGGCCCGGCCGCCGACGTGTTCGCCTGGGGCTCGACCATGGTGTTCGCCGCCACCGGCCGCCCGCCGTTCCTCGCCGACACGATCGCGGCGGTGGCCTACCGGATCATGAGCGCCGAACCCGACCTGACCGGGCTCGCCCAGCCCCTGCGCGAGGTCGTCGCGCGCACCCTGGCCAAGGACCCGGCGGCCCGGCCCACGGCCCGTGACCTGCTGCTCGACCTGCTCGGCGAGAGGCGGCCGGCCGGCGAGATGGACGTGCTCGAGCAGGGCGCGGTGGCGGCCGGCTCGCCGCGCCTCTCGCGCCGGCACGTGCTTCTCGGCGCCGGCGCCGTCACCGCGGCGACGGCGGTGACCGGCGGGCTGCTGTGGCGCCGGATCGTCGCCGGCGCCTCCGACGGCTCCCCGGCGGGCACCGCGACCAGCCAGCCGCCCTCGACCACGTCGAGTTCCTCCGCGCGGACGTCACGCCCATCCGCGACCGAGTCGCGACAACCGTCCGCCGGCCCGCCGCCCACCCGATCGTCGGAGCTGGTCGCCGCGGTGGAGGCCGCGGTCACCGTGACCTCCATGGCCGACTTCTCCTACGACGGCGGGCTGAGCCAGAGCGCCTTCTACGGCACGGCCAAGGGCCGGCTCGCCTACGGGACCCTGGGCGGGAGCGCGACCGACTTCAGCATGCGGGCCTCCTCCGAAGGCGAGACCGCCCAGGTGGTGTTCATCAGGACGGAGGAGGACGACCTGACCTACCTCAACGGACGGCGGGTGACCGGGGAGCCGGACTCGGCCGCGCTCGCCTTCGCCACCATGGTGCCGGTGACCGGCGGGATCGGCGTCCTGCTGGACCTGGTCAACCTCACGCCCCGGGTGAACGGAGCGGGGCGCGACTACTCCGGGTCCCTGGTCGCCGACAAAGCGCCCGCGGTCGTGCGGGACAAGCTGTCCGAGATCACCGGCGGGTGGACCTCGGAGGAGCTCGGCGACAGCCAGATCACCTGGAAGCTGCGGCTGGACGCGCACGACAGGCCGGTCCGGTTCGACTTCGCCTGGCGTGCGCTCAACTCCAACACCCGCGTCACCTCGTCGTTCACGACCACCTACGGCAAGTGGCGGCCGGGGACGATCGAGGCGCCTCAGTAGGCCCGCTGCGTCTGCACGTTGAAGTCCTTCATCGTGACCTTCTTGGCGGGATCCGTCAGGGGATCGTCGATGGAGATGACGTCCAGGCCCTTACGGATGTCGGCGGAGTAGATGTAGCCGTTGTAGTAGTAGGCCGACCAGGATCCGGCCACACCCTCCTCCTCGAAGGGCCCGCGCTCGAAGTAGCCGATCTCCTTGGGCGCGGACGAGTCGGTGAAGTCCCAGATCGACACGCCTCCCTGGTACCACGCCTGGACCATGACGTCCTTGCCGGGCACCGGGATCAGCGAGCCGTTGTGGGCCACGCAGTTCTCGGTCTTCTGCTGCTGGCGGGGCATCTTGAAGTAGCCGCGCCGCTCCAGCTTGCCGTCGACGATGTCGTAGATCGCGTTGGCGCCCTTGGTCTGCGGCGTGTCGCCGTCGCAGGTCGGCATCGAACCGCCGCCCAGCTCGTCGCCGAAGACCACCTTGGTCGCGTCGTTGTTGAACGTCGCCGAGTGCCAGATCTGGAAGTTGGCCTCGTCGCGGATCTGCTGCAGCACCTTGGGGCTGACCGGATCGGAGATGTCGAGCAGCACGCCGTCACCGAAGCAGGCGGCCGCGGCCAGCTTCTTCTCCGGGTAGGCGGTGATGTCGTGACAGCCGCCCGCGCCCAGCTGCCGATCGGGGAAGATGTCCGGCTTGGACACGATCGCCGCCGACTTGGGATCGTCCGTCGGGATCTTCACGACCTGAATGACCTCGTGCGGCTCGGGGCAGGTCGTCGAGTCCGGCTCGGGGCCGGGGGAGGACACGTACACGTAGAGCGTCTCGCCCTGCGGGACCATCGTGTGGGTGTGCGAACCGCAGTCGGTACGCACCGCCGAGACGTACTGCGGGTTCTTCTTGTCGCTGATGTCGAAGATGCGCAGCCCTTCCCAGGTCCGCGTCCTGTCGTCCGAGTCGCAGCTCTCACCGCTGCGCGGCTGGTCGACCGACAGGATCAGCAGGTCACCGTGGACCGAGATGTCGTTCTGCTGCGCCGGACAGGCGACCTGGCTGACCGTCTTGGGCGCCGTCGGGTCGCTGATGTCGTAGATCGAGAACCCGCCGAAGTTGCCCACGAACGCGTAGTCGCCCTGGAACGCGAGGTCGGTGTTCCAGTCCATCTCCTTGTCGAGCGGGGCGGTGCGCGGCACGTTGGCGACCAGCTTGACGTTGTCGCTCGTCAGCACGTCGCCCGACGGGGGAGCGCTCGTCTCAGGTGCCCGGCCCGGGCCCGGCGACTCGGGCCCGGCCGTGCCCGGCCCCGCGCCACATGCCGCCACCAACAGGAAGACCGCGCACAACGCCGCCCCCCGTACCCTCACAGAGATCACGCCCGCACCCCTAGTCTTGTGACTCAGTATGGAAGCTATGTCAGTACGATTCCGCTCGCGCACGTTGATTGTCACGATTGTGGCGGCTTTCGTACTGGCCGGTTGCGCTGAGGAGCCGGACCAGCCGTCCCCCATCGGCACCGACGCACCGGTGATCGTCCCACAGGGTCCGGGAACTCCGGCACGCACGGCCACGCCCGGCGAACGCATCGGGCAGGGGGACGCGCGGCCGGAGGCGGCCGATGTCCGCTTCGCCGAAGGCATGATCCCGCATCATCGTCAGGCGCTGGAGATGACCGGCCTGGTGGCCGAGCGGACGACCGACGCCGGCGTGCGGCGCTTCGCCGAGCAGATCGCGATGGCCCAGCGTCCCGAGATCAGCCTCATGTCGTCCTGGCTGTCGGCCCTCGGCCGCCCGATCCCCGCCGAGCACGCGCACGGCCCGGCCGGATACGGCATGGCCACGCTGGAGGAGATGAACGCGCTGCGTGCGGCCCGGGGCACGGCCTTCGACCGGATGTTCCTGGAGCTCATGATCAGGCACCACGAGGGCGCGCTGAAGATGGCGGGGGAGCAGCTGACCGGCGGCCGCGACCCGGACATGCGGCGGCTGGCCGCAGACGTCTCCTCGGGTCAGAGCATCGAGATCGCCCGGATGCGCAGGGTGCTGGACGCGCTTCCGGGATAGGCCGTCAGGACGGCCAGAGCATGTTCGTCAGCTCGGCGTCGAGGTCCATGAAGTCGACCTCGCGCCCCGCCGGCACCTTCTCGTACGTGCGATGCAGGAACTCGGTGAGGGGGGCGAGCGGCACCTCGAAGAGCGCCTGGCCGAACGGTGACGTCAGGCTGATGTGCAGGGTGCGCTCGCCGTCGGCGCGTGCGGGCCAGACCTGCACGTCGCCGTCGCCTACGCGTCGCACGATGCCCACGGTGAGGAGCTCGCGGGCGAAGATCCACTCGACCGGTTCGTCGTTCCCTACGTGGAAGGCCATGCGGATGGCGTACGGGTCGTCGGCTGTGTAACTCAGTCCGGCGAGCAGGGGGACGGTTGTACGGTCGGGGACCACAAGCCGAAGGCCAAGCTCGGCGGAGACGGTGGTGCTGTTCATCGTCAGCCAAACCTTTTCGTCGAAGGTCCCCTCTTCGGGGCTTTCACTGCTCTGACGGACTTCGTCCTGAGCTATGACGCGGAACGAAGAAACCCGTAGGAAAGATTCCGCTACTGAGGCCTTCTGTAACGCATATCACAGCTGGACATTTAGGCATCTACCTGGCTAAACGGCATCAATCGGGTTGTATTTGCGAGGGTTTTGCGAGTTGTCGAGCCAGTCCCGGGCGGCCCCTTCGTGAACGTTTCTGGAGAAAGGATCACGATGGGTGCCTACCGGAACAGCTCGATGGTATGCCAACGAGCCCCTACGCCGATGGGCAACCACCGCCTTTCACTCGAATCCCTACCCTCCGCCGCCCGCCGCCTCACTCGAGGGCGATCGCGCTTCGCCAGAGGGTGCCAGAGTGCGGTATGGTTTTCCCGTCGGCGCCGCACGGAGCCGCAGGGCGGGCGATTAGCTCAGCGGGAGAGCGCTTCGTTCACACCGAAGAGGTCACTGGTTCGATCCCAGTATCGCCCACCACGTTGTAGCAGGTCAGAGGCCGAGCTCCGAGATCGGGGCTCGGCCTTTTTGATCGTCTGACCCCGATCTGACCCCCGGGATGATCCGTCACTGAGCTTCCCCTCGTAACGTGGAGACTGAACCAGGAGAGGTTTGGTCGTGGCAGGAGCCACGAGGCGGCGCTTTGATCCGGAGTTCCGGGCTGGGGCGTGCGTATCGTCAAGGAGACCGGCAAACCCGTCGCGCACCTCGCGCGGGACCTGGGTATCAACGAGTACCGCTGTACAACTCGGTGCAGATGGACCGGCACGCAACGGGGCAGGCCGGGCGTGACGGCAACGGAGGCGGCAAGCTGAAGGAGTCCGAGCAGGAGGAGCTGGAGCGGCTGCGGCGGGAGAAGGCCGAACTGGTCAAGCAGCACGCCAAAGAGAAGGCCGCCTGGGAGAAGGAGCGCGCGGAGCTGGAGGACGAGCGTGATGACGTCCTCAAACGATCCGTGGTCCTATGGGTCAAGGACTCGCTGAACCGATAACCGTGGTGGAGTTCATCGAGTCCCAGAGGACCGAGTTCGGCGTCCCCCCACAAGATCTGTTTCCGTGTCGGAACACCATGACGCGGCGCTGACGGTCGCCTCGCTGCAGATGGCCGTGGTCGCGCGTGGTGGTGACGTGGACGGCGTGATCTTCCACTCCGATCGCGGCTCGGAATATACAGCTGCCCGCTATCAGGCTGAATGCCGCAAGCACGGGGTGGTGCAGTCGATGGGCCGGGTCGGGTGCGCGCTCGACAACGCCGCTTCGGAGGCGTTCAACAGCACCCTGAAGGTCGAGTTCGTACATCGGCAGCGCTTCCGTACCCGCGCCGAGGCACGACTGAAGATCGCGACCTGGATCGCGGACTTCTGCAACAGCAAGCGCAGGCACAGTGCCAGCGGCGCACTGCCGCCTGTCACATTCGAGCGTCAGATGATCGAGAAGCGGCAAGCACCAACGGTCCTGCTGAGGACCGCTGTGGCGTAGGACGTCTCCACACTTTGAGGGGATTGACAGGAACCGGTGGTGTGTCGATAGAGAGTACTGTCGCGTGACCTGAATCGTCACCGACTATCCCGACGAGTTGCGTGATCTGCTGGAAATGTCGGTTCCGTCAGGGATTCGGGTGCTGGTTCGCGCCTGGATCACCCTAAGATCCCCTTCATGCAGCCACTGCGCCCCGGGGATCCGACAGCGCTGGGCCCCTACATTCTTCTCGGTTTCCTCGGTGAGGGCGGGCAGGGCGCCGTCTTCGCCGGGCGGGCACCCGACGGCACCGCGATCGCGGCCAAGGTCCTGCACGCCCGCTTCGCCGGTGACACCGCCGCCGTACAGCGCTTCCAGCGTGAGGTCGAGCTGGCCCGCCGGGTGGCCCAATTCTGTACGGCACGCGTGCTCGACGTCGGATTCGCGGGCGCCGTGCCGTACATCGTCTCCGAACTGGTCGAGGGCGTCTCCCTCCAGCAGGCCGTACGCACGCGTGGCCCCTTGACCGGCGACGATCTGGTACGGCTCGCGGTGGGGACCATGACCGCTCTGATCTCCATCCACCGGGCGGGCATCGTACACCGCGATTTCAAGCCTTCCAACGTGTTACTGGCCGCTGACGGGCCTAGGACGATCGACTTCGGCATCGCCAGGGCGCTGGACGCCTCCTCCGTCACCGCCAGCAGTGTGGTGGGCTCGCCCGGCTACATGTCGCCCGAGCAGATTCGGGGCGAGCGGATCGGGTCCGCCTCGGATCTGTTCTCGTGGGCCGGGACGATGGTCTATGCCGCCACCGGTTCGCCCGCGTTCGGCCTTGACTCCATCCCTGCGGTCATGCATCGGGTGCTCAACATCGAGCCTGACCTCCGGGCCATCGGTGAGCCGCTGCATGACGTGCTGGCGGCGTGTCTTCAGAAGGATCCCGCGCTGCGCCCTGACGCCCAGACGGCCTGGAACGCGCTGATGGATGGCTCCCCAGCCGCCGTACCCGTGACACCTCCCCCGGACAGCGTGCCCGGCGGCGACTCTCGCAGGGACAACGGACCTGCTGAGGCTCGCCGTGACACCACACCGGCGTCGCCTGGACGAGAGCATGCTGCCCGCCGTACCTCCTCGTGGGGACGGCCTGCGGTGGCGGTGGCGGTGGCGGTGGCGGTGGTGACGGTGAGTGCGGCCTACATCCTGTGGCCCGCGCCCTCAACCAGCCCGCCCGCAGTCGCAGACCCAGCGGTCACCACCACGCTCGGCCAGCCGGCCTCAGCCACGCCGGCTCCTCCCACGCCAATGTCTGCCACGCCAACGTCTGCCACGCCAACCGGCACGACCCCGCCGGCCTCCGCCCGGAAGGCCACTCCGAGCACAAGCCCGACCCCTTCGTCGGCCACCACTCCAACCCCCACCCCGACGACAACCCCCACACGACGCCCTGCAGTGTCTGGACGCTGGGATACGAAGGGTGACGTGTCAGAGTGGGACATCACCGGTCCACACAGCGCCAAGTTGATCCGGTACCCCGAAGGACCCACAGGCCCCGGCTGGGGGCTCCTGATGTGGACGAAGCGGCCGATGAGCACCAGCTTCACGCTCTCGGTCCGCGCGCGCTTGCTCGAGTACGGCCGCCGGGACGAGACTCCGAAGTACGGCTTGCTGTTCTCCAACACGGAGCCGGGCAACGACATCGGCTACTACGTCGAACCGCTCACCGCAGGGGGCAAGCTCACCGTCCTGGTGATGGAGAAGGGGGCGTTCAGCGCGGAGCGCATCCCATGGCCCTTCGGCTTCGACCCCGATGACTTCCACACGCTCAAGGTGACCAGGAAGGGCTCGACCTACACCTTCCATGTGGACGGCCGACAGGTGTCCCAGCGTGAGGTGCCCGGAGTCGACCCACAAGGTCTGGGCCGGGTCGGTCTGGCCGGGTTCGACGTCCTCGCCGAATTCCGAGACTTCAGAATGCGGAAATGAGGTGTACGACACTCGGAACATTTCCTCGGTCAGCGCCGTTACCTGCGCCAACGTTCATTGCTGTCCTCCTCCCCGCTGTGTGCGGCGGGCCCAGCGCCTAGGCCGTGTTTCATAAGGCGCGGAGCCACTGGTTGATGGCGGCGATGGTGAGTGTGGCCTCGTAGCGGACGGCGAGCTTGTCATAGCGGGTGGCCATGCCA
>NZ_BMNH01000028.1 GCF_014646355.1 Nonomuraea cavernae | reverse complement strand
CACGGCCTACCGGTCACCGCACCGCTCGGGCCTTGGCGGCCCTCCCGCGCTGTCGTTTCCTCCCGGGCGTGAACGCCCGGGGTTCCACGCCAGATCACGCTGAAATCGGGATGCCGCGCCAGCCTCGCGTCAGCCGTAGAGACCACCAGTTGTACGCGGCCCACTCGGCCAGCGGATAGAGAGGACAGTAGATCGACCGCCTCGAACTACCCGACTCCAGGTCCTCCAGCAGCGTCACATACTCGGCACCGACGCTGATCTCGATCCGCGCCCACGTCTGCCGAAGCTCGCAGACGAGGTTGCCCGGCGAAGGACGGATAGGACTTGTGCTCGCCACTGCCCACATAGGAGACCCGCATTGCCAGATCGGCAAGGGAGACTCCGGTCGGCGGCGGTTGCGGCGCACGGAGGAGCGGACGTTCACGTTTGGGGGCACGCATGCGGAAAGTATGGCGGTCATCACGCACCGTGTCCGACCGTCCGCTTCGTCGAGACGATCAGAGGGTGGGGCCGATCGGTCGCGTTGGCCTGAACACCGGGGAGCCGCGACAATGGCGCGATGAGCGCAGCTGACAGTACGGAGAGCGACTGGGTTTCCAAGTTCGCCGACGAGGTGATCTCCGAGGCGGAGCGGCGCGCGCCGGGCGAACCCATCGTCTGCGCCTCCGGGCTGAGCCCGTCCGGGCCGATCCACCTGGGCAACCTTCGTGAGGTGATGACCCCTCACCTGGTCGCCGACGAGATCCGCAGGCGCGGCCTCGACTGCGTGCACCTGCTGTCGTGGGACGACTACGACCGCTTCCGCCGCGTCCCCGCGGGCGTCGACCCGTCGTGGGAGGAGCACATCGGCAAGCCGCTGACCTCCGTGCCCGCGCCTCCGGGCAGCTCCCACGCGAGCTGGGCCGAGCACTTCAAGGCACCGATGACCGCCGCGCTGGCCGAGCTGGGCGTCGAATACCGGGCGATCAGCCAGACCGAGCAATACACCTCGGGCGCCTACCGCGAGCAGATCCTGCTCGCCATGCGCGAGCGCCGGCGGATCGACGAGGTCCTGGCGCGCTACCGCACCAAGCAGGTCGACGCCTACTTCCCCTACAAGCCCTACTGCGAGCTCTGCGAACGCGACCTCACCACGGTCACCGCCTACGACGACGACACCACCGAGCTGGCCTACACCTGCGTGTGCGGGTTCGGCGAGACCGTGCGGCTGGCCGAGCACGACCGCGGCAAGCTGGTGTGGAAGGTCGACTGGCCGATGCGCTGGGCGTACGAGGGCGTGGTGTTCGAGCCGTCGGGGGTCGACCACCACTCGCCCGGCTCGGCCTGGATCGTCGGCGAGCAGATCGTGGGCGAGGTGTTCGGCGGCGAGCAGCCGATCGGCCCGATGTACGCCTTCGTCGGCATCACCGGCATGTCCAAGATGAGCAGTTCCAAGGGCGACGTGCCGATCCCGGCCGACGCGCTGGAGATCATGGAAGCTCCGGTGCTGCGCTGGCTGTACGCGCGGCGCAAGCCGTCCCAGTCCTTCAAGGTCGCCTTCGACCAGGAGATCCAGCGGCTGTACGACGAGTGGGACGCCCTCGGCCGCAAGGTCGCCGGTGGGAGCGCCCTGCCGGCCGACCGGGCCGCCTACGACCGGGCCGTCCGCACCGCCGAGGGGCCGCTGCCGGTCACTCCCCGGGCGGTGCCCTACCGCACGCTGGCCTCGATCGTCGACATCACGACCGGTGACGCCGAGCAGACCCTGCGGATCCTCGGCGACCTCGACGCGATCACCGCGCTGGACGCGGCGCGGCCGAGGCTCGACCGCGCCCAGCGCTGGGTCGACACCCAACTGGCCGCCGACCAGCGCACCCGCGTGCGCGAGTCGCCGGACGAGGAGCTGCTGGGCTCGCTCGGGCAGGACGACCGCGACTCGCTTCGGCTGCTGCTCGACGGCCTGGACGAGCACTGGTCACTCGACGGGCTGACCACGCTGGTCTACGGCGTGCCGAAGGTGCGGGCGGGGCTGCCGCCCGACGCGAAGCCCACGCCCGAGGTCAAGGTGGCGCAGCGGGAGTTCTTCGCGCTGCTCTACCGGCTGCTGGTGGGCCGCGACACCGGGCCGCGGCTTCCGACGCTGCTGCTGGCCGTGGGCGCCGACCGGGTGCGAAAGCTGGCAGGCGGTTGACAGGGGTCCCGGCGCCACGGTCCCGGTGCCGGGAGTTCCACCTGTGCAGGTCACAGGACGATTACCACCTCCTGGTGGAGCGCATGGCCCATGATCGATGCAAGGCGGCGTAAAGCCGCTTGCATGTGACCTGGCTCATCTTCTTGGCATGACCAAGCAGCAGTTCGCCCCCAGTGTCACCGTTGTCGTTCCCGCGATGAACGAGGCGGACAATCTGCCGCACGTGTTCGCGACTCTCCCCCACTGGATCGACGAGGTCGTCCTCGTCGACGGAAACTCCAGCGACGACACCGTCGCCGTGGCCCGCAGGCTGCGTCCCGGTCTCCGGGTCGTCGCGCAGAGCGGGCGCGGCAAGGGCAACGCGCTGATCGAGGGCTTCGCGGCGGCCAACGGCGACATCATCGTGATGATCGACGCCGACGGCTCGACCGACGGCCGGGAGATCTTCTCCTTCGTCTCCGCGCTGGTCGACGGCGCCGATTTCGCCAAGGGCTCGCGCTACGCCCCTGGTGGCGGCTCCGACGACATCAGCCCGGTGCGCTCGCTCGGCAACAAGCTGCTGACCGGCCTGACCAACCTGCTGTACGGCACCCGCTACACCGACCTGTGCTACGGCTACAACGCCTTCTGGGCCCGCCACCTCGACGCCATGGCGCTCGACTGCGACGGATTCGAGATCGAGACGCTGATGAACGTCCGTGCCGCCCAGGCCGGGCTGGTCATCGCCGAGGTGCCCAGCCACGAGCGCAGCCGGATCCACGGCGAGAGCAACCTGCACGCCGTACGCGACGGCTGGCGGGTGCTCAAGACGATCATGCGGGAGCGGTTCCGCGGCGCGACCGTCCCGCAGGCCCAGGTGGCACTCGCGAAGTAGGGGATGACATCCTCGGATCATGCGTTACATCGTGATCGGAGCCGGAGCGGTCGGGGGCACCATCGGTGCCCGTCTCTTCCAGGGCGGGCACGAGGTGCTGCTGGTCGCTCGCGGCGCCCACTACGAGGCGCTGAAGAGCGACGGGCTGCGCCTGTTCACCCCCGGCTCCGCCGAGACGCTGACCATCCCCGTCACCGACGCTCCCGTCCCACCGCGTGACGGCGACGTGCTGATCCTGGCGACCAAGTCACAGGACACGATCGCCGCCCTCGACCCGTGGCCCCGCCACCTGCCGGTCGTGTGCGCCCAGAACGGTGTCGAGAACGAACGCGTCGTGCTGCGCAGGTTCGAGCGGGTCTACGGCATGTGCGTGTGGCTGCCCGCCCTCCACCTGGAGCCCGGCACGGTGGCCGCCCACGGGCATCCCCACTCGGGCATGCTGCACGTCGGACGTTATCCACAGGGTGTGGACGACCTTGCCCAGCAGTTGGCCGCCGACCTGGCCAAGAGCGGCTTCGTCGCGCTGGCCACGCCCGACGTCATGCGCTGGAAGTACGGCAAGCTGCTCGGCAACCTGGCCAACGCCGTCGAAGCGCTCTGCGAGCAGGCGCCGGGCATCGACTCCCTGTACGAACGCGTACGGGCCGAGGGCGCCGCCGTGCTCGAGGAGGCCGGCATCCCCTACTCGACCACCAGCGAGGAGCGGGAGCTCCGCGGCCGCCAGGTCGATGTGCTGCCGATCGAGGGCGTCGAACGGAGCGGCGGCTCGTCGTGGCAGAGCCTGGCCAGGTCCAGCGGCTCGATCGAGGCCGACTACCTCAACGGTGAGATCGTCCTGCTCGGCCGCGAGTACGGCATCGCCACCCCGGTCAACGAGGTGCTGCAGGCCGAGGCCAACCGGTTCGCGCGCGAACAGTCGCCGCCCGGCTCCATGCCGCTGGAGCGGCTGGTCACGCTCATCGACGAGCGTTCGCGGCATACCACGCCCTCCTGAGGGCAGGTGGTGACTCGCTCAGATGACAAGGGGTGAGTTGGATGGTCTTACTAGGTCTGGTTCTGGTCCTGCTCGCCGGCGGCGCCGTCTACATGGTCGCCACCGAGGAGAGTGCCAAATACGTCCTGTTCGGTTACACGTTCCAGCCTGACCACGTCGAGATGTTCCTCGCGGGTGCCGCCACCGCCGCGGTCCTGCTGGCGGGCCTGTGGCTGCTCGGCTCCGGCTCTCGCCGGTCGGCCAGGCGCCGCCGCCGGATCCGCAGCGCCAGGGCCGAGGAGTCGAGCCGGCTGGCCAAGCTGGAGAACGAGAAGCGCGACCTGGAGCGGAAGCTGGAGCGCGAGCGCGCCGACACTCAGCCGGCCACCCAGCCGGCCACCCAGCCGGCGCCGGCTCCCGAGCCGGAGCCCGTTCCCGAGCCGCGGCACGCCTCCGGCGACAAGCTCGTCGCGCGCGGCTCCTTCGACGACACGAGGCCGTAGCCGACGTCACGAGGCCGTAGCTCACTGGCGCGAGGGCGACGGGCCCTCGCGCCAGAGCCCGGAAATCCGGCCAAAGAGGGGTGTACTCTGCGAGGCGATCTCATCCTGTACCTGGAGGTCGCATGCCCCCCACCCGTGGCCGCCCCATCGCGCTGAAGCTGCTCGTCCTGCTGCTCGTCCCGCTGATGTCACTGGTGGGCCTGTGGGCGTTCGCGGCCGGCCTGACCGGGGTCGACGGGCTGCGCCTCCTGCAGACCAACGAACTCGTCACCAACCTGGCCACTCCCGCCGAGCAGATCAACATCCAGCTGCAGAGCGAGCGACTGGCCTCGGTGGACTTCCTGACCAGCGGTCAGGGCACCGAACGCCTGACCACCCAGCGCGCGCTGACCGACCGGACCATCGCCGACTTCCGGCAGCGGGCCGAGGAGCAGCGCGACCTCTCCCCGCAGATGACCACCCAGCTCACCGCCCTGTACGGCAAGCTCGGCCAACTCGCCGACACCCGCCGCAAGGTCGACGCCCCGGGCCCCGAGCCGCTCGACGTGATCGACGGCTACAGCCAGATCGTGGACGCGACGTTCCGCATGTACGACGCCATGGTCCTGGTGCCCGACACCGCGCTCTACCGGCAGGCCAGGGCCGTCACCATGATGGGCGAGGCCAAGGACATCCTGTCCAGGGAGCGGGCGCTGATCACCGTGGTGCTGGCCAGGGGCAGGGTGACCGAGGCGGAGCGCGAGGCGTTCACCGGGATGGTCGCCACCAGGCGCCTCCTCTACGCGCAGGCGCTCTCGCAGCTCGACTCCGGGCTGCGCGGGCCGTACGAACGGCTCGTCTCCTCGGCCGCCTACCAGGAGTTCCTCCGGGCGGAGGACGCCATGAGAGGGCAGGCCACGCTGAAAGGGCTGCCCGTCGAGGCCGCCACCTGGCCCATCGACGGCGCCAACCTGTGGGCGGCGGTCGAGCGCAACCAGTCGGAGGCCGCGCACGGCATCTTCCAGCGCGTGACCCCCGCCGCGAACAGCGTGCTGGTCAAGATCGGCGTCGCGGGCGGCGCCGGCCTGCTCGCGGTGATCGCCTCCGTGCTGGTGTCGCTCCGCTTCCGCCGCCGCCTCGGCGACGAGCTCGCCGGGCTCCGCGACGCCGCGACCGAGCTGGCCGAGGTGCGGCTGGCCGGGCTGGTCAAGCGGCTGCGCAAGGCAGGCGGCGGGCCGCTGCCCGAGGAGGTCACGCCGCTGGAGGTCAGGACCGACACCGCCGAGATCCAGGACATCGTCCGCGCCTTCAACAACGTCCAGGCCACGGCCGTGGAGGCCGCGGTGGGCCAGGCCCGGCTCCGGCACGGGGTGAGCAAGGTCTTCGTCAACCTGGCCAGGCGCAACCAGACGCTGCTGCACCGTCAGTTGCTGCAGCTCGACGGCATGGAGCGCGACACCGAGCAGCCCGAGATGCTCGCGGACCTGTTCAAGCTCGACCATCTCACCACCCGCATGCGCAGGCACGCCGAGAGCCTCATCATCCTGTCGGACCAGGCTCCGGGGCGCGGATGGCGCAACCCGGTGCCGATCGTCGACGTGCTCCGCTCGGCCGTTGCCGAGGTCGAGGAGTATCAACGCGTCGAGGTGCTGCAGCCGCCGCCGGTGGCGCTCGTGGGCAACGCCGTCACCGACGTCGCCCACCTGATGGCCGAGCTGATCGAGAACGCCACGCTGTTCTCGCCGCCGAAGACCCGGGTGGACCTGCGGACCTCGACCACCCCGCACGGCCTCACGATCGAGATCGAGGACCGCGGGCTCGGGCTGACCCGGACCGAACTCGACGAGCTGAACGAACGCCTGTCGGAGATGCCGGAGTTCGACCTGGCCCAGAGCGACCAGCTCGGCCTGTTCGTGGTGGGCCGGCTGGCCGCCCGGCACGACATCAGGGTGACGCTCGGCCCGTCGCCGTACGGAGGGCTGACCGCGGTGGTCGCCCTGCCGTCGGCGCTGCTCGCCGAGCAGCCGGCGCTCAGCGGCCGTTGACGGCCGTCAGCGCCCTGTCGTCAGAGCTGTACGAACGGGTCGCTGAGGTGGGCCGTCGCGAGCACGGCACGCTCGGCGCGCAACGCGTCGAGCACCTCGGCGCGGGTGGCCGCGGCCCACTCCTGGTCGTCGTCGTAGAGGTAGCGGACGCTCGGATCGGCGAGCTGCGCGGGGTGCAGCACCAGGTCGCCCGTGATGGCCAGCTCGCCGACCCTGGCGATCTGGTGACCCGGGGTGTGGCCCGCCGCCAGGTGCACGTGAACGCCGGGAGAGACCTCGGCCTGGCCGTCGACCACGTGCAGCCGGTCCTTGATCGGGATGATGATCTGGTCGAGCATCGCGCCCTCGGCCGCGTCGAACTCCGCCTGCTGGAGGACGTAGCGGGCGTTCTCGAACAGCGGCCGGCCGTCGGCGACCGCTCCGCTGGCGTGGTCGCTGTGCAGGTGGGTGAGGATCACGGTGTCGACGTCGGCGGGCGTGACGCCCGCGGCGGCCAGCTCACCGGGCAGGGTGCCCGGCACCGGCGCCCAACTGGACGCCGGTGAGTCGGCCGGGCCGATGCCGGTGTCCACGAGCGTGAGGCGGCCTGCCTGATCTTTCAGCAGGTAGCAGTGGAAGTGGAGGATCCACGGCTCTTCCCGGAGGGCCGCTCCGGGGAACATCTCGGCCAGCGGGCGGCGGATCGTCTCGCCCATCGGGCCGATGGCGTCGCAGAGCGGCGTCACTTCGACGCCTGCGATGATGCGGGGTTGGTGCGGCATTCGTCCAGACTAGGCGGCGACCGGCTGGCGCGGAATGTACTCGTTCTCGACATCCGCGGCGTAGACGGCGCGGCGGCAGTTGGCGCACCGGTAGATGATCGGGCCTTCGTCGAGCTCGTGGTGGCACCGCGGGCAGCAGCTGGTGGTCTTCATGAGATCCCCCTTGGGTGATTGCTTCTAGGAAAGCCTCTTCGGATTGCAGAAGCCCTGCATCACGCTTGACAGGATGCCGCTGCGTTGATGGGCCTTCCATGCCGTTCAGCACACCGGTCATGGGTAATACGACGGTGTTTCCAGGAGAAGATTGTCCCGGCGGCGGGAGCCATTTCGCGGGCGAAGACACGAGAACGGCCCGGGAATAGTCCATCAGGGCTAGGCGTTCCAGTCGTCGGGACGTGTGATACGTTGCCACCGGCGTTGAGCTCAAGCTCCGCCGGATCCCCCCGCGGCCCGCCCCTTTCGATGAGGGCCGGCTCGCTTTTCACCTCGGCCGACTTTCGGCCTGCCCTTGAGAGGGGCCTCATCATGTCTGTCAACACCATCCCCCGACAGCGCGCCGCAACTCCCGTACGCCAGGTCAGCGGCCTGCTCGACCTGCGGGACAAGGACGCTTTCATCCGCGCGGGGCACCTTCCCGGTCCCGGGGACGTCCGCGTGCGACCCGAACAGGCCGGACAGCTCGGCCTGCGCCCCGGTGACCACGTCGTCGCCGACGTCGCCGGCGGCAAGCTGGTCAAGGTCCATTCGGTCAACGGCTCCACCGACCGGCGAGAACGGCCGCACTTCGCCGACCTGGTCCCCGTCCACCCGACCGAGCGGCTGCGCATCGAGACCGAGTCGCTGAGCACCCGGGTCATCGACCTGTTCGCGCCGATCGGCAAGGGCCAGCGCGGGCTCATCGTGGCCCCGCCCAAGGCCGGCAAGACCATGGTCCTGCAGGCACTGGCCGCCGCCGTCGCCCGCAACCACCCCGAGGTCCACCTCATGGTCCTGCTCGTCGGCGAACGGCCCGAGGAGGTCACCGAGATGCGCGGGTCGATCCAGGGCGAGGTCTTCTCCTCCACCTTCGACCACCCCGACCGTGACCACGCCGCCATCGCCGAGCTGGCCATCGACCGCGCCAGGCGGCTGGTCGAGGACGGCAGGGACGTGGTGCTGCTGCTCGACTCGCTGACGCGGCTCGGCCGGGCGTACAACAACCTGGCGAAGGGCGGCGGCCGGGTGCTCAGCGGCGGTCTGGACGCGACCGCGCTCTACCCGCCCAAGCGTTTCTTCGGCGCCGCCCGCAACGTGCTCGGCGGCGGCTCCCTCACCATCCTGGCGACCGCGCTGGTGGACACCGGGTCGCGGCTGGACGACCTCCTGTACGAGGAGTTCAAGGGCACCGGCAACATGGAGCTGCACCTGGTGCGGGATCTGGCCGAACGCCGGCTGTTCCCGGCCGTGGACCTCGACGCGTCGGGCACCCGGCGCGAGGAGATCCTGCTGCCCGCCGAGGAGCAGCGGGTGGTGTGGCGGCTGCGCCGCATGCTCGGCTCGCTGGATCGACGGCAGGGGATGCAACTCCTGGTCGACAAGCTCCGCGAGACGCCGACGAATGCTCACTTCCTGTACGCCGCCGCGGTCTGACGCCCTTTCCCTGCCTTCCCTGAGCTGTGCTGATCGGTGTCCGGCCGATCGCCCGGCGGGAGAATGGGGTCATGCTCGCTGACATCGTCGACCTGCTCGCCTGCCCCGTCTGCCAGGGCGACCTCGTGATCGAGCGCGGTGCGCTGCGCTGCGCGGACGGCCACGCCTTCGACATCGCCAGGCAGGGATACGTGAGTCTGCTCGTCGGGTCGCGGGCGCCGGGCACGGCCGACAGCGCCGAGATGGTGGCCGCGCGGGCCGGGTTTCTGGGGGCCGGGCACTACGCGCCGCTCACCGAGGCGCTGGCCGAGAGCGTGGCGATGCGGGCTGGTCACGCGCCGGTGGTCGTCGACGCGGGAGCGGGCACCGGACACTACCTGGCGACCGTGCTGGAGGCGATCGGCGACGGCGTGGGGGTGGCGTTCGACGTGTCCAAGCACGCCGTCCGGCGGGCGGCGCGGGCGCATCCCCGGGTGGGGGCGTTCGTGGCCGACGTGTGGCGTCCGCTGCCGATCCGGAGCGGAGTGGCCGACGTGGTGTTGAACGTGTTCGCGCCCAGGAACGGCCCCGAGTTCCGGCGCGTCCTGCGGCCCGGAGGCGTGGTGGCCGTCGTCACGCCGGCCCCGTCCCATCTGAGCCCGCTGGTGCGTGAGCTGGGCCTGCTCTCGGTCGACGAGGAGAAGGAACGGCGGGTGGCCCGCAGCCTGGACGGGTTCGTCGAGGCCGAGCGGCGGACCATCGCGTTCGATCTCCATCTGTCTCATGACGACATCGTCGAGGTCGTGAGGATGGGGCCGAGTGCGTGGCACACTGAAGCATCCGAACTGGAGAAGCAAATCTCGGGATATTTCTCCCGACGGGCCACGAAAAATCGCAAAAAAGTGGTGGTGCGTGCCGCGTTCCACCTGTCTATCTTTGAGGCATCGCCACGATCAAGCGCTGTTCCTTGACGGACATGTGGGACTGATGTTACTGATGGGGCATTTGGCCGGAAATTCCCCCACATTCCCCAAGTATTTCCGCGAATCAGGCGCAATACTGGACGACAACCCACGCCCGGCGGCGGGGATCCAGAGGGAGGGAGCGCGCCGAATGAAGGCCGAGGAACGCTGGCAAGCCAGGTTCCGAGCGTCGCGCATGACGCTGCCGCTCTGGGCACGCCAGGCCCCCAACCGTTCCATCTACCGCTCCAACACCAGCGGCACGTGGGAGGTCTACGCCTGGGACCGCACCACCGGCGCCACCCGCCAGGTCACCGACCGGGCCAAGGGCACCGCCCACGCCACCATCGACCCCACCGGCCAGTGGATCTACTGGTTCGCCGACACCGAGGGCGACGAGTTCGGCGAGTGGTGGCGACAACCGTTCAACGGCGGCCCTGACGAGCTCGTCGCCCCCGACCTGCCGCCCGGCCAGCCGGGCGGCATCGCGCTGTCCGTCAACGGCGCCGCGGCGATCAGCCTCGCCAGCGAGGGCACGTTCCGCATCCATGTGGCGCGCGCCGGTGAGACGTCGCGCCTGCTCTACGAGCACGCCGAGGCGGCCTGGGTGGCCGACATGTCCCTCGACGGCCGGCTGATCGCCATCAACCACGGCGAGTACGGCGACTTCCGCCACCCGGCCCTGCGGGTCGTCAGCCAGTTCGGCGAGCCCGTCGGCGAGCTCTACGACGGCCCCGAGCGCGGCGTGATCGGCCTCAGGTTCGCGCCCGTGACCGGCGACCGCCGGCTGCTCGTCCTGCACGAACGCCGCCGCCGCCAGGAGCCCCTGGTGTGGGACCCGGTGACCGGCGAGCAGCGCGAGATCTGGCTGCGCGACTCCGGCGACCTGGCGGCCGACTGGTACCACGACGGCCGCGGCCTGATGCTGGTGCGCGACGACCGCGCCCGCAGCTACCTCCACCGCTACGACCTCGGGGGCGGCGGGCTGACCCTGATCGAGACCCCACACGGCGTGATCGAGGAGGCCGCGCCGCGCCCCAGCGGCCACGTCGAATACTCCTGGTCGAGCGCGTCCCGCCCGCCGGTCATCCGGTCGAGCAACGGCCAGGTCGTGCTCAACGCCGGTGGCCCGGCCGCGCCACCCAGTGTTCCCGTCGAAGACCTCGACGTGCCGGGCCCGGGTGGGCTCATCCACGCGCTGGTCTCGCGGCCCGAGTCCGGCTCGGCGCCGTTCCCCACCGTCTTCCTGCTGCACGGCGGCCCGACCGCGCACGACCGTGATGCCTTCTCTCCCGAGGTCGCGGCCTGGGTCGACGCCGGTTTCGCGGTGGTGCGCGTCAACTACCGCGGCTCCACCGGCTACGGCTCGGCCTGGCGCGACGCGCTGCACGGCGAGGTCGGGCACATCGAGCTCGCGGACGTCGCCGCCGTACGCGACTGGGTGGTCGAGCGGGGCATCGCCGACCCCGACCGCATCGTGCTGTCCGGCACGGCCTGGGGTGGCTACCTCACGCTGCTCGGCCTCGGCACCCAGCCCGAGCTGTGGGCCGCGGGCATCGCGGCCGTGCCCATCGCCTGCCACCAGACCTCCTACGAGGACGAGGCCGAGAGCCTGCGCGCCTACCACCGGGCGCTGCTCGGCGGCTCGCCCGACGAGCAGCCCGAGCGCTACGCCGCCAGCTCCCCGATCACCTACGTTCACCAGGTGCAGAGCCCCGTGCTGATCCTGGCCGGCGAGAACGACACCCGCTGCCCGCTGCGCCAGATCGAGAAGTACGTCGCCCAGCTGGCCGAGTACGGCCTCGAGCACGAGGTCTACACCTACGACGCGGTGCGCGGCTCCCTGGTCGTCGCCGAGCGGATCGCGCAGATCACCCTGCAGCTTGAGTTCGCCCGCAAGCACGTCGACGCCCCCTGACCCTCCCCGCCCTGACCCACCGTCGACGACGGCCAGCGGCGACCAGTGGACGGGCGTCGGTCAGCAGGCGGCGGTCAGCAGGCGGCGGTCAGCGGGCGCGAAGCACCACGATCGCCAGGTCGTCGGCGCTGGGTTCGGGGGCGTAGTCGGCCACCCCCCGGCGAATGCGCTCGGCGACCGCCCGGGCCGACAGCCCCACACACTCGGCGAGCAACTTGGCCAGCCCGCCGTCGTCGTCGAGCAACCGGCTGCCCGAACGCCGCTCGGTCACCCCGTCGGTGACCGCGAGCAGCACGTCGCCGTGGTCGAGGTGGACCGTGTCCGACTCGAACACCACCTCGGGGAAGACGCCGAGCAGCGACTGCGGGGTGGTGACCGCCTCGACCACGCCGCTCGGCTTCAGGCGCAGCGCCTCGGG
This sequence comes from Nonomuraea cavernae, assembly GCF_014646355.1. Taxonomy (GTDB): domain Bacteria; phylum Actinomycetota; class Actinomycetes; order Streptosporangiales; family Streptosporangiaceae; genus Nonomuraea; species Nonomuraea cavernae. Next base: position 93,085 of record NZ_BMNH01000028.1, on the reverse strand, counting down.
ATGGCCCGCCGACACCAGCCGCAGCTCCAGGCCGGTCTCCACCGGCGTGATGTCGCCGTGCAGCAGGGTCAGGAACCTGGCCCGCTCGCCCTCTTCCAGGATCGCCTGGTTGAGCCGGCCGAGCACGGCGGCGACGCCGTACCCCTCTCGGGCGAGCAGGCGCAGGGTGTGGCGGGCGAGGCCGGTCACGGCGGCGGCCTCGGGGCCGGTGCCGCACACGTCGCCGATCGCGAACCGCCACGAGTCGTCGCTCGCCTTGAACAGGTCGTAGAAGTCGCCGCCGACCTCGTTGGCCTCGCCGGCGGGGTCGTAGACGACGCCGTAGTCGAGGCCGGGCACCTCGGGCTCGTTCGGCGGCAGGAGACTGCGCTGGAGCGCCCGGTTGGCGGCGGCCTGCTGCGCGTAGAGCCGGGCGTTGTCCATGGCGAGCGCGGCCCGCCGGGCGATGTCCTCGGCGAACTGGATGACGTCGTCGCCGAAGCGGTCGGATCTGCCCAGGCACATCAGGCCGAGGCCGCGGCCACGGGCGATCAGCGGCACCGCGAGCACCTGCGAGTCACTCAGGTGCATGGAGGACGTGACCTGGTGGTCGGCCGGGCTCACGTCGACCTCGGCCAGCTCGTGGCGCAGGCCGTCGATCCTGGCCTCGTCGGCGTGCCAGAGATAGGCCAGGCGGAGCGGGCCGGACACGGTGTCGGCGGTGTAGACGGCGCACCAGTTGGCCAGCCGGGGCACCACGATCTGGGCGATGATCGCGGGCACCATGTCGGGGTTGAGGGTGCCGGCGAGCAGGTCGCTCGCGTCGGCGAGGAACCCCAGCCAGTGGGGGCCCCTGGAGGTCTCCTCCTGCCATTCTGAGACGACGCTGTCCACGGAGCCAGGTAGCGTGAGTCTTGCCCAATGGACACGGGAGTCGCCCGAATAGGTGATCCCCCACTCCTCCACGCCTACAGAAGGAGCTTTCGGATCGCCGTGCGAGGTGTTCCGCTGTCGCAGCTCCACCTGTATGGCACCGCCGAAATGCTTCCAGATGACCTCGAACGGCTCGTATATCACCTGTTCCGTAAGATCGCCCGCCACCTGCTCGGCGATGTGGAGCATGCCGCCGACGGCCCACGCGGTCATCACCTCGCGCGTGAACCTGATCGCAGCCGGCACAGCGGTCTCACCGGGCGCGAACGTCGCGGCGAGCACCGCGTGAGGAGGAGCAGTCATCCAACCGTGCCTACCACACTTCCCGTTGACTTGGGGTAAATCCAAGGGCAGGACTGAGAGCTACACAACGTGACAGACTTCAAGCACTCACGGCGGTACCCCGCGAGTTGAAGGAGGGGCCATGACATCGGCCAAGACCGCGCCGGGTTCCGAGGAGAGGACCTACACCGAGTCAGATCTCGTCCCGATCCTCGAGACCCTTTTCTCCTGGCGTGACGGCGATTTCCGGCGCCGGGTCCCCCATGCGCGACCGGGCATCCTCAGCGAGGTACGACTGCTGCTCAACGAGGTGGCGGACCGCCGCGAGCACCTGGCCAACGAGCTGGTACGGGTCCGCAAGGAAGTCGTCAAGGAGGGCAGGTTCGGTGAGCGGCTGACGCCGGGGCCGGGCGTGGGCGCCTGGGCCGAGAGCGTCGAGTCGGTCAACATCCTGATCGACGCGCTGGTGAGCCCGGTGAGCGGCGCCGCCGACGTGATCGACGCCGTGGCCAAGGGCGACCTGTCGCGGCGCATCGACCTCGACCGCTCGGCCCGGGGCGAGGTGCGCCGGCTCGGCAAGGCCATCAACGGCATGGTCGACCAGCTCGCCCTGTTCAACTCCGAGGTGACCAGGGTGGCGCGCGAGGCCGGCACCGAGGGCCGGCTGGGCGGCGGGGCCAACGTGCGCGGCATGTCGGGCAGCTGGCGCGACCTCACCGAGGCGGTCAACACGATGTCCTCGCGCGTGGCGGCGCAGGTGCGTGACATCGCCGTGGTGACCACCGCCGTGGCCAAGGGCGACCTGAGCCGCAAGGTCACCGTCGACGCCGTGGGCGAGATGTTCGAGCTGAAGAACACCGTCAACACGATGGTCGACCAGCTGTCCGCGTTCGCCGAGGAGGTCACCCGAGTCGCCCGCGAGGTGGGCACCGAGGGCCAGCTGGGCGGCCAGGCGCAGGTGACCGGGGTGTCGGGCGTCTGGAAGGACCTCACCGACAACGTCAACTTCATGGCCAACAACCTGACCTCGCAGGTGCGCAGCATCGCGACCGTGGCGACCGCCGTGGCCCAGGGCAACCTGTCCAAGAAGATCACCGTCGACGCGCAGGGCGAGATCCTCCAGCTGAAGGACACCCTCAACACGATGGTCGACCAGCTGTCGTCCTTCGCCGACGAGGTCACCCGAGTCGCCCGCGAGGTCGGCACCGAGGGCAAGCTGGGCGGGCGCGCCGAGGTCAAGGGCGTGTCGGGCGTCTGGAAGGACCTCACCGACAACGTCAACTCGATGGCCGCCAACCTCACCTACCAGGTGCGCAACATCGCCCAGGTGACCACGGCCGTCGCCAACGGCGACCTCACCCGCAAGATCGACGTCGACGCCCAGGGCGAGATCCTGGAGCTCAAGTCGACGATGAACACGATGGTCGAGCAGCTGTCGTCGTTCGCCTCCGAGGTGACCCGCGTCGCCCGCGAGGTGGGCACCGAGGGCCAGCTCGGCGGCCAGGCACAGGTACGCGGCGTGTCCGGGGTCTGGAAGGACCTCACCGACAACGTCAACTCGATGGCCAACAACCTGACCAGCCAGGTGCGCCAGATCGCGGCCGTCTCCTCCGCGGTGGCCCAGGGTAACCTGTCCAAGAAGATCACCGTCGACGCGCAGGGCGAGATCCTCCAGCTGAAGGACACCCTCAACACGATGGTCGACCAGCTGTCGTCCTTCGCCGACGAGGTCACCCGAGTCGCCCGCGAGGTCGGCACGCAGGGCCAGCTCGGCGGCCAGGCCCGGGTGCAGGGCGTGTCGGGCGTCTGGAAGGACCTCACCGACAACGTCAACTTCATGGCCAACAACCTGACGTACCAGGTGCGCAACATCGCCGAGGTGACCACGGCGGTCGCCAACGGCGACCTCACCCGCAAGATCGACGTCGACGCGCAGGGCGAGATCCTGGCGCTCAAGACCACCATCAACCGGATGGTCGACCAGCTGTCCTCGTTCGCCTCCGAGGTCACCCGGGTCGCCCGCGAGGTGGGCTCCGAGGGCCGGCTCGGCGGCCAGGCCCGGGTCGAGGGCGTCGAGGGCACCTGGAAGCGGCTCACCGAGAGCGTCAACGAGCTGGCCGGCAACCTCACCACCCAGGTGCGCGCCATCGCCACCGTGACCAGCGGCGTGGCGCGCGGCGACCTGACCCGCTCGATCGCCGTCGAGGCGCAGGGCGAGCTGGCGGAGCTGAAGGACAACATCAACTCGATGGTGGCCAACCTCCGCGAGACCACCCAGGCCAACCAGGAGCAGGACTGGCTCAAGTCCAACCTGGCCCGCATCTCCCGGCTCATGCAGGGCCACCGCGACCTGTTCGAGGTGGCCAAGCTGACGATGAGCGAGCTGACGCCCCTGGTGTCGGCCCGCTATGGCGCCTTCTACGGCGTCGACCCCGAGGGTGACCACGAGCTGCTGCTGATCGGCGGCTACGGAGTGCGCCCCGACCGGGGGCCGCGTCAGCGCTTCGCGGTGGGCGAGGGCATCGTCGGGCAGGCCGCGGCCGAGGGCCGTCACATCGTCCTCGACGACGTGCCGCCGAAGTTCATCACCATCGACAGCGGTCTCAGCCAGTCGACGCCGGCGCAGATCGTGGTGCTGCCGATCCTGTTCGAGCACCGGGTGCTCGGCGTGCTGGAGCTGGCCTCCTTCACGCCGTTCGGTGAGGTGCACCTCGACTTCCTGACGCAGCTCGTCGAGACCATCGGCGTCACCATGAACACCATCATCGCCAACTCGCGCACCGAGGACCTGCTGACCGAGTCGCAGCGCCTGACCCGCGAGCTACAGGAACGCTCCGACGAGCTGCAACGCCAGCAGGAGGAGCTGCGCAGGTCCAACGCCGAGCTGGAGGACAAGGCGGCGCTGCTGGCCAAGCAGAACCGCGCGATCGAGATCCAGAACTTCCAGATCGAGCAGGCCCGCCGCACCCTGGAGGAGCGCGCCGAGCAGCTCGCCGTCTCCTCCCGCTACAAGAACGAGTTCCTCGCCAACATGTCCCACGAGCTGCGCACGCCGCTCAACAGCCTGTTGGTGCTGGCCAAGCTGCTGACGGAGAACGCCGAGGGCAACCTGACCTCGCAGCAGGTCGAGTTCGCCCGGACGATCCACAGCGCGGGTTCGGCGCTGCTCCAGCTGATCAACGACATGCTCGACCTGTCCAAGGTCGAGGCCGGCCGGATGGACATCCACCCGATCCAGGTGTCGCTGCCCAAGCTGGTCGACCTCGTGGAGGCGGCGTTCGCGCCACTGGCCGCCGACAAGGGCCTGGCGTTCACCGTCGACGTCGACAGCGCCGTGCCCCTGGAGCTGCTGGCCGACGAGCAACGTCTGCAGCAGGTGCTGCGCAACCTGCTCTCCAACGCGGTGAAGTTCACCCCGAAGGGCGAGGTCAGGCTGCGCGTCGTCCCCGCTCCGCGCGGGGTCGCCTTCGACGACGAGACCCTGCACGACGCCCATGACCTGCTGGCCTTCCAGGTCATCGACACCGGCATCGGCATCGCACCGGACAAACGTGAGGTCATCTTCGAGGCGTTCCGGCAGGCCGACGGCACCACCAGCCGCAAGTACGGCGGCACCGGGCTGGGCCTGTCCATCTGCCGCGAGATCGCCCGGTTGCTGGGCGGCGAGATCCACGTCGAGAGCGAGCTGGGCAAGGGCAGCACGTTCACCCTCTACCTGCCGGCCAGTTACACCGGTCCGCTGGCCGCGAGCGACGGCGGCGCGGCCCGCAGGCAGCTGATGGCCGTGCCGGTCGAGCAGCCCTCGCCCGAGCCGCCGCTCGACCTGGACCTGCCCGAGCTCGGCGAGTCCTCCTCCGAGGCCGCCACCCAGTGGCAGGGAGACGACCCGCTCAACGGCGCGAAGATCCTGATCGTCGACGACGACATCCGCAACGTGTTCGCGCTGACCAGCGTGCTCGAACGGCACGGCGCGACGGTCGTCTACGCCGAGAACGGCCGTGAGGGCATCGAGCAGCTCGAACGCAACGAGGACGTCGCGTTGGTGCTGATGGACATCATGATGCCGGAGATGGACGGCTGGGCCACGACCTCGGCCATCCGCCGGATGCCCCAGTTCGCCGATCTGCCGATCATCGCGTTGACCGCTAAGGTCATGCGGGGCGATCGTGAGAAGAGCATCGCCTCGGGCGCGTCCGACTACGTGCCCAAGCCGGTCGATGTGGACCGTCTGCTCGAACGTCTGCGTGGCTGGCTCAGCCGTGGGCGGGTGTCCACGACGGATTCAGCCGAAGGGGCGTGATCAATGCCGGACCGAGCCAAGATCCTTCTGGTCGACGACCGTGAGGAGAACCTGATCGCTCTTGAGGCGATCCTCAGCTCGCTCGACCTGGTGCCGGTACGCGCCAGGTCCGGTGAGGAGGCGCTCAAGGCACTGCTCAACACGGAGTTCGCGCTCATCTTGCTCGACGTGCGGATGCCGGGCATGGACGGGTTCGAGACGGCCGCGCATATCAAGCGGCGCGAGCGGACCAAGAACATCCCGATCATCTTCCTGACCGTGGTCGACAGCGCTCCCGACTACGCCTTCCGCGGCTACGCGGCGGGCGCCGTCGACTACCTGACCAAGCCGTTCGATCCATGGGTGCTGCGAGCGAAGGTGTCGGTGTTCACCGAGCTCTACACCATGAACAGGCGGCTGACCGAGCAGGCCGCGCTGCTGCGCGACCGGCTGACCGGCGAGCTGCCGCCCGGCGCGGGCGATCAGGCGTCGGTGCTCCCCGAGCTGTCGAGGCGGCTGGCCGCGGTCGAGGAGGAGCTGGACCGCGTGCGGGAGCTGGCGCGCAAGTCGCCCGATCCGGCGCTGTCGATCCCGCTCTCCGAGCTGTACGAACGGCTGGCCGCCCTGCGCGCGGGGTTCGACGCCCTCTCCTGACGCGACGCCCTTGGAGGTAAAACTGGGGCATCTGTCCATTAAGAGGGCGATTTGGGGTATTTCCGGTTCTCTAGAGTCGTAGTGGCCCGACGACAGAGGAGAACATCGTGATACGCGATCATGCCTTCCTGCGGGAGCTCGTGGCGATGAAGGACGAGGTTGGCGTCGTGTCGCTGTACGTGACCGCCGATCCTCGCCTGGAGGCCTCGGTCAAGCCCGGCTGGGAGATCCTGCTGCGCAACGAGCTGGAGTCCCTGCGCGAGCAGGTGTCCGGCTGGCCGGACCGGATGCGGCGCGCCACCGTGCTGGAGCACCTCCAAGGGCTGGAGCCGGACATCGAGCAGCTCGTCGATCCCTCCCAGTCGGGACTCGGCCGGGCACTGTTCGCGCCCGTGTGCACCGACGAGGTCCACCGCACCACGCTGCAGGTGCCGGTCGGCACCAGCGCGGTGTTCGAGTCGACCGCGTACGTACGCCCCATGGTCAGCGCCATGGCCACCAGCGCCCCCGCCTGCGTCGCGGTGGTCTCACGCGACGGCGTACGCCTGATCGACTACAGGTACGGCCAGGCCGAGGACGTCTACGAGTCCACCTTCGCCCTGGACACCGACGACTGGCGAAGGATGCGCGGCCCGGGCGCCGCCAACACCTCCCAGCAGGCGTCGATGCAGGTCGACAAGTTCCAGCGCCGCGTCGAGGAGAACCTGACCCGCTACCTGCACTCCGTCGCCCCCGAGATCAGCGGCAGGGTCATCGGCCTGCACTGGACCGACGTGCTCCTGGTCGGCGACGCGAAGGTGACCGCGAAGCTCGCCGAGGCGCTGCACCCGCTGGAGGTGGTCCAGATCGACAAGATCATCGACGGGCTGACGGCGCCCGAGGTGGTCGCGTACATCTCCGACGCCCTCGCCCACGTACGGGTCCGCAGGGACGTCTCGCTGATCCAGCGCGCCAAGGACGCCGCGCTCGCCGGCGGGCGCGGCTCGCTCGGGCTCGGCCAGACCCTGTCGCTGCTGAACGAGGGCCGGGTCGACTGCTTGCTGCTCGACGAGATGGGCGTGTGGCGGGGCGGCCGCGGCCCGGACGGCCGGCTCTATCCCGCCGGGCAGGTGCCGCCCGGCGTCGAGGCCGTGGACGAGCCGGATCTCGGCGAGCGGATGATCGAGCGCGCCCTGGAGAGCAGCGCTGAGGTCACGATCCTGCAGCGCGAGGCCGCGGCCGACCTGGCCGACCACGATGGAGTGGCCGCGCTGCTGCGTTGGTGACCGCTTACTGGCGGGCGCGTTCGAGGGCGTCCCAGAAGCCGCGGCGCAGCGCGTGGCGGACCTCGTCGTGCAGCAGGAAGTCGATCGGCAGCGACGAGCCCTGCAGCAGCCGGGCCTCCAGGTCTGACGGCATGCGGGGCTTGCGGGCGAGCACCGCCTCCAGCCAGAGGGCCGGGGCGTCGCGGGCCACCGAATCGCCGAAGTCGTGCCCCTCGCGGTGGGCGGCCTTGACGGCGTCGGCCAGTGTGGTGGCCCCGGCGGTGGCGGCGGAGGGCGGCGGGACCGGCGCGGCCTGCGGGCCGGTGTAGGCGCCGAGCTGCGACTGCTGGTAACTGCCGCCGGACGGCGGCGAGGCGAACTGCCCGGTGGTCGGTGACTGCGCCTGCGGCTGTGACGGCGGCTGCTGCGGGAGGGGGCCGGTCGCCGGGGACGGAGCGGGCTGCGACGACGGGATGTCCATCTGGTAGCTGGTGTAGGTGGGCAACGCGGGCGGCTGGGCCCCCTGGCCGCGGTCGGACGACGAACCGTTGGTGGAGGGCCTGCTCTGGGTCGCCGAGCCCGACGCGGGAGGCAGGGCGTGGCTGCCGGTGCTCTGCTGCGGCGTGGAGGCCGGCGGCAGCGAGTGGGCGGCATGGCCGTTGCCGAGCGGCTGGTGGTGGTGGCCGTTGGACACCTCGGTGACACCGGTCACCAGGTTGACGTAGGGGCGCAGGTGGGCGCTGCCCAGCTCGATGAGGTCGTCGCCCTCCTGCCGCAGCGCGCGCGAGACCGCCCAGCCGCCCTCAGCGGCGACGTGCACGACGGTCACCCGGATGCCGAGGTCCTGCGCGTCGCAGACGACCTGGGTGAGGTCCTCGTCGCCGCTCACCACGACCGCGTCGCAGATGGCGTTGTTGCGCGCCAGGGTCATCAGGTCGCGGTGGACCTGGGCGTCGACGCCCTCGCGGCGGCCGGGCCGGATGCGGGAGAGCCGCAGCTTGAGGCCGGGGATATCGGCCAGCGCGTCGTGCTCGGGAGTGCGGCGGGCCTCGACCGTCGCTTCGTACCAGTAGCAGCGCAGCAACGGCAGGCCGGTGCGCTCGCGGGACAGGTTGGTCATCAACTGCAGCAGCCCGGGATAGTCCCAGGCGACGGCTTCGCGATGACGGGTCCCATGCACGGCCATCGCGCCGTCAGCCAGCAGATAGCCGGCGTCCACGAACAGCGCGCAGCGATCCACTGACACCGCCCCTTTCCTGATGGGTCCGACCTCACTGGCTCTGTCACCGTCAGAGCCGGACTCGGCGGCCCTCTCTCAGAGTAATGAAAGGGGGTGATCGCGCGAGGGTTAATCCCGACGATTGACATTACGCCCGCCCATTTAGGTGGACCGTACCAGTTTGTCCTGATTAAAGTCACTGGTCTATCCGAACGCTTATGGCGGCGACCCCCAGCAGGACCGCGTCCTTCGTCGTGGCGATCGTCAGCGCGGGAGCCCGGCCCAGTCTGGCGCTGAAGGAGTCGACGTCGACACCGAACGCCGTCCCCCGCGCACCATTGGCCGAGCCGTCGAAGACGTCGGCCGGATCGCGGTCACCACCGGCGGGCACCAGCGGCCCCGACCCCACCGAGACGGCCTCGCCGCCGAGCCCGGCGTCACCCTCCCAGGCCACCAGCTCGATCCGGGCGGGAGCCGCCGGCCGGCCCAGCCCGCTCAACGGCATCCGCACCAGCCGCTGCCCGCCGCCGGCCACCGCGGCCGGATCGAGCACGACGGCGCGGCTGTAGGGCTGGGCCGGATCCGTCGTGACGACCACCAGGCTCCACCCCGCGTAACGCGCGATCCCCGGCTGCATGGGCACATCGGCCGCCCACCACTCCCCCGCCTTCGCGGCGCCGCCGACCAGCCCGGTGACGTCGGCGAACGCCTGGTAGACAGGGCCCGAGGGCAGCTCCCGGGCCAGCACCTCGTCGGGCCGGATCGATACGTAGCCCCGGCGCCCCGGCGGCCTGATCTTGATCGGTCCGGCGACCGCGGCGCTCGCCGACCAGTAGAGCCCGGCCCACGCCACCCGTCCGGCCCTCGGCAGGCGCAGCGTGGCGGCGCTGGAGGCCTCGGTGGCGGCCGACCTGTCATGATCGACCGCCACCATCGGCCACTGATCGTTGTCGCGCCGGTCGCCGCGCCGGGCGGCGGCCTCCGCGCAGCCGTAGTGGTCGGTGGGGCAGCTCAGCAGGGAGTTGCCGACCGCCCGGACCGTCACCTCGCCGTCGGCGGCGAATCTGGCGGGCGCCCCGGTGGACCGCACGCCCGAGGCGCTCTGCCCACTGACGCCCAGCGAACCTGACCGTACGGACAGGGACGGCCCGGCGCCGGCCGGGGCGAGGGCGGCGACCTGGACGCGCAGGAACACGGCCGTGGACCGGCCGGCCGCGAGCGGGCCTCTGATACACCTGGCGCTCCCGGCCGCGGCCCGGCACCTCCAGCCGTCGGCCGGCCCCACCGGTTGGAGCAGACCGGCCCCGCCGCCGCGCCTGCCCGCCGGGACCGGGGTGACGCCCGAGGGCAGGCCGACCACGGCCTCGACCACCTGGCTCGGCCCCTCGCCCGGGTTGCTCAGGCGTACGCCCACGAGGCCCGGACGGCCGCGGACCAGCGCGCCGAGCGGCCCGACCGCCGCGCGCAGGCGGGGCCGCCCTGAGCTGACCGGCTCGCGGCCGGAGACGGGCGGCGGCACCGGCGTGGACTCCGCGAGCTCCGCCACCCGGGGGATGGGCGGCGGCTGGAGGGCGGCCATGGGCTGGGCGAGCCGCTCCTCCGCCTGCTCGCCGGAGACCAGCAGTAACGCGGCGGCAGCGACGACGGCCAGGGCCGTGCCACCCGCCAGCGCCACGGGCCGGCGGGTCAGACCGCGCGGGCGCGAAGGCGGCCACCGGGTCAGGCCGCGTCGGCGCGAAGGCGGCCACCGCGCCCGGCCGCGCGAGCGCGCGACGCCCCCGGTCATGGCCGCGACGTAGCCGGTGAAGGCCGCGCCGAGCATCAAGGGGCCGACGACCGTGCGCAACCCCTGGTCGACGCCGGACAGCTCGGTCATCACCGCGCGGCAGTCGGGGCAGTGGCTCACGTGCTGAGCCACCACCCTGGAGTCGCGCCTGCCCAGCCTGCCCCGGACATGGGCCCCCATCTTGCCCAGCACCGGCCGGCAGACCGGCCGCGGCGGGACGGCCAGGTGCATCTGGAGGTAGGCCTGGCGCAGCCCCTCGCGGGCCCGGCAGGCGAGGGCCGCGACGCCGTTGGGCGACAGACCGAGCAGCGGCGCGACCTCGGCGGCCTTGGCGCTCTCGACCTCGGTGTGCCAGAGGACCGCCCGCCACCGCTCCGGCAGAGACTGGAACGCCCTCGCGATCAGCGACCTCTCGAGCCCGGCGACCGCCGGATCGGCGAACGGCACGCCCGGGTCGAAGCTCTCGATCTCGCCCGTCGTCACCTGACGGCTCTCGATGCGGGTGCGGTCGTAGACCGTGCGCCGCACCACCGTGAGCAGGTAGGTGCGGAACCCCGCCGCCGGCCCGCCGCCGCGGCCGACCAGGTCAAGGATCTTGGTGAACGACTCGGCCACCGCGTCCTCGACCTCCGCCTCCCCCCTGACGAGCTGGCGGGCGAGCGAGCGGGCCGCCACGACGTGGCGCTGGTAGAGCTCTCCGTAGGCGGCGGCGTCACCCTCCCTGACCGCATGGAGCAGATCCGCGTCGCTCCGCACTGACTGCGCACTCATCGTTACCTCATCATTACGTAGAGTTGCCACGCGCAATCATTCCGCATCCATCGCACCGGCTAAACCGATGGCCGGGCTTTACCTCCGGGCGGCAGCGAGTCTCACCTGATCAGGCCCCTAGGCTGGAAGGCATGACGGATCGTGACAACCTCCTGGCCGAGATCAACAAGAAGGCCGTCGTCCACGGCAGAGTGGTGCTCTCCTCCGGGCAGGAGGCCGACTTCTACCTCGACCTGCGCCGGATCACGCTGGACAGCGTGGCCGCGCCCCTGGTCGGCAGGGTGATGCTGGACATCACGGCCGACCTCGACTACGACGCCGTGGGCGGTCTGACGCTCGGCGCCGACCCGGTGGCCGCTGCCATGCTGCACGCCGCCGCGGCCCGCGGACAGGCGCTCGACGCGTTCGTGGTCCGCAAGGAGCAGAAGCAGCACGGCCTGCAGCGCCGGGTCGAGGGGCCCGACGTGCGGGGTCGCCGGGTGCTCGCGGTCGAGGACACCTCGACCACCGGCGGCTCGGTGATGACGGCCGTCGAGGCGCTGCGCGAGGCGGGCGCCGAGGTGGTGGGCGTCGCCACCATCGTCGAGCGCGGGGCGGCCCCGCGCCTCGCCGAGGAGGGGCTGACCTACCGCACCGCCTTCACGCTCACCGACCTCGGACTGTGAACGCCTCCCGCTTGCCGGGCTGTCCCGGAGCGCGCGGCTCGCCGTTCTCGGTGACACGGACCGACGAGGCGTCGGCGAGGACCACGTCCAGCTCGGGTTCGAAGTAGCTGACCTCTTCGCCCCTCGTCATGTCGCGGTATTGCAGCACGTCGCCGCCCGGCACCCGGACCGTGACCAGCGGGCAGGTGTCGGCCGCGCACACGATGTGGACGGTCGGCACCGGCACGCTCGCCGTGGCCCTCGCGGTGGCGCGCAGCGCCTCGGGCGACTCCTGGGGCGTGTCGAACGAGGTGATCAGCGCACGACCGCCGAGGACCAGCAGCCCGACCACGCCGACGACCGCCAGGACGGCGAGCGAGAGGCGGGCGATGCCCATCGGATCTGACCTGTGGCGTCCCACACAGGGAGGGTATCGCGCCGGTCGGCCGGGGTCTGGCTACGGGCCGTCAGCGCCCGGACGGACCCGGTGATGCTTGCCGGTGGGCACGGGCACGGCCTTGGCCATCCGGCGGCCCTTGACGAACTCGACGAAGATGGGGATCAACGAGATCAGCACGATGAGGAAGACACCCGGCAGGATGTACTTGTCGATCTGCTTGGGATCGACCCTGCTGCCGAGGAAGTGGCCGAGCAGGACCAGGCTCTCGACCCACACCAGGGCCCCGACGACGTTCCAGAGGAAGAACCGCTTGGGCGGCATCTCCAGCACGCCCGCGACGGGGTTCATGAAGGTGCGGACGATCGGCACGAACCGGGCGAGCACCACGGCCTTGGCCGGCCCGAACTTCTCGAAGAACACCTCCGCCCGGACGACGTGCTCCCTCTTGAACAGCCGCGAATCGGGCTTGTCGAAGAGTCTGCGGCCGAACCTCGCGCCGAGCCAGTGGCCGAGCTGGGCGCCGGCGATCGCGCAGATCGGGGTGCCGATCAGCAGCACCGGAAGTGAGAGGGGCTCGATCCCCATCCCCTGAGCCACCGACACGGAGCTGAAGATCCCCGCGGCGACCAGCAGCGAGTCGCCCGGCAGGAAGAAGCCGAGCAACAGACCCGTCTCGGCGAAGATGATGGCCAGCACACCGACGGTCGCGAAGGCGCCGAGGATGGTGAGCCACCATGTCGGGTCGAGGAGATTCAAGAGCGAGTCCACGGGCTGAGCCTACCCGGATCAGGCGGGGCCGGCGGAGGCCGATACGGGCGGCGACCGGCGTCAAGGCGCGTCGTCACTACCGCCTGGGGTAGCGGAGCCGAGATACTGGGCTGTGCGAAGCCCGCACTCTTCAGGGAGATGAGTCATGCCGATAGCTACTCCAGAGGTCTACGCCGAGATGCTCGACAGGGCCAAGGCCGGCGGATTCGCCTATCCGGCGATCAACGTGACCTCCTCACAGACGCTCAACGCCGCGCTGCGCGGCTTCGCCGAGGCCGAAAGCGACGGCATCGTCCAGGTGTCGACCGGTGGAGCCGAGTTCCTGTCCGGCGCCACGGTCAAGGACATGGTGATCGGCGCGACGGCTCTGGCCGAGTACGCCAGGGTGGTGGCCGCCAAATATCCGGTGACGATCGCCCTCCACACCGACCACTGTCCCAAGAACAAGCTCGACGGGTTCATGCGGCCGCTGATCGACATCTCGCTGGAGCGGGTGTCGAAGGGCCTCGACCCGCTCTTCCAGTCGCACATGTGGGACGGCTCCGCCGTACCTCTGGAGGAGAACCTCGAGATCGCCGCGGAGCTGGTCGAGAAGTGCGCCCGCGCCCAGATCATCATGGAGATGGAGATCGGGGTCGTCGGCGGCGAGGAGGACGGCGTCGTCGGCGAGATCAACGAGAAGCTCTACACGACGCCGGGCGACGCCCTGGCCACCGCGGAGGCGGTCGGCCTCGGCGACAAGGGCCGCTACATGCTGGCCGCGACGTTCGGCAACGTGCACGGCGTCTACAAGCCGGGCCACGTCAAGCTGCGGCCGGGCGTGCTCAAGGAGATCCAGGAGGTGGTCGGCGCCAAGTACGGCAAGGACAAGCCGTTCGACCTGGTCTTCCACGGCGGTTCCGGGTCGACGCTGGAGGAGATCCGCGAGGCGATCTCCTACGGCGTGGTGAAGATGAACATCGACACCGACACCCAGTACGCCTTCACGCGGCCGATCGCGGACCACATGTTCCGCAACTACGACGGCGTGCTCAAGGTCGATGGTGACGTGGGCAACAAGAAGGCCTACGACCCCCGGTCCTACGGCAAGACGGCCGAGGCCGGGATGGCCGCCCGCATCGTGGAGGCGTGCGCCGACCTCCAGAGCACTGGGACGAAGATCTCCTAGCCACGCTCGGGGCCCGGCGGGTATGACTTGTCCTATGGATAACCTTCTCGCCGGGCCTCCCCCGACTCACCTGCCGGACCTGCCCGAGGCCAGGGAGGCGCTCGAGTCCGGTGTCAAGGCCGCCGACATCGCGGCCCGTTTCCCCGCCTATCCGGCGGCCTGGGCGACACTCGCTGAGGAGTACTTCGCGCAGGGTCACGCCGTCACCTCCTACGCTTTCGCCCGCACCGGATATCACCGCGGGCTCGACCAGTTGCGCCGCAGCGGCTGGAAGGGCCATGGGCCCGTGCCCTGGGACCACGAGCCCAACCGCGGCTTCCTGCGCTGCCTCTACTCCCTCGCCAGGGCGGCCCAGGCCATCGGCGAGAAGGACGAGGCCGAGCGGTGCATGCAGTTCCTCCGCGACAGCGACGAGGCGGCGTACGACGCGCTGACCAAGAACTAGCGCTTGGGACGAATGGGTCGACTCAGGTAGTCTCTGCACGCAAGAGCCCCTGTCGCGCTTGCGCCAGGGGTTTCGTTTTGTGCTCGGGAGACTAGAACCATGCCGGCTGTCGTTCTCGTGGGTGCCCAGTGGGGCGATGAGGGCAAGGGCAAGGCCACCGACCTGCTCGGTGGCGATGTCGATTACGTCGTTCGCTATCAGGGTGGCAACAACGCGGGCCACACCGTGGTCATCGGCGACCAGAAATACGCCCTGCACCTGCTGCCCACCGGGATCCTGTCGCCCGACGTCGTGCCGGTGATCGGCAACGGCGTGGTGATCGACCCCGCGGTGCTGCTGAAGGAGATCGACGGGCTGGCCGCGCGCGGCATCTCCGCCGACCGGCTGCTGATCTCGGCCAACGCGCACCTGATCATGCCCCACCACAAGGCCCTGGACAAGGTCACCGAACGCTACCTGGGCAAGGCCAAGATCGGCACGACCGGCCGTGGCATCGGCCCGGCCTACGGCGACAAGATCTACCGGATGGGCGTGCGGGTCCAGGACCTGCTCGACCCCGGCATCCTGGCCAAGAAGATCGAGGTCGCGCTGACCGAGAAGAACCAGGTGCTCACCAAGGTCTACAACCGGCGCGGCATCGACACCGGCGCCGTCGTCGACGAGTACCTCGGCTACGCGGAGCGCCTGCGTCCGCACATCGCCGACACCTCGCTGGTGCTCAACCGGGCGCTGGACGACGGCAAGTTCGTGCTGCTCGAAGGCGGCCAGGGCACGTTGCTGGACATCGACCACGGCACCTACCCGTTCGTCACCTCGTCCTCGCCCACCTCGGGCGGCGCCTGCGCGGGCTCGGGCATCGCGCCGACGCGGCTCACGCGGGTGATCGGCATCCTCAAGGCCTACACCACGCGGGTCGGCTCGGGGCCGTTCCCGACGGAGCTCGAGGACGAGATGGGCGAGTGGCTGCGGCAGACGGGCGGCGAGTACGGCGTCACCACCGGCCGCAACCGCCGCTGCGGCTGGTTCGACGCCGTCATCGCGCGTTACGCGACCCGGATCAACGGGGTGACCGACTTCTTCCTCACCAAGCTGGACGTGCTGTCCGGGCTGGAGCGGATCCCGGTCTGCGTGGCGTACGAGGTCGACGGGGTGCGGCACGACGAGATCCCGATGACGCAGACCGAGTTCCACCACGCCAAGCCGGTCTACGAGGAGCTGCCCGGCTGGCAGGAGGACATCACGGAGGCCAAGTCCTTCGAGGACCTGCCGCCCAACGCGCAGGCGTACGTGCGGGCGCTGGAGGAGATGAGCGGGGCTCAGATCTCCGCCGTCGGCGTCGGCCCGGCCCGCGACGCCACGCTGGTGCTGCGCCCGCTGCTCTGATCTGTCCGCCTCGCCGGTGACGCCGCCGTCAGCCTCGCAGTACGGCGGCCGTCACGGGCGTGTGCAGGACCCAGCCGAGGCTCTCGTAGAGCGACCGGCCGGCCGGGGTGGCGACCAGGACGCCGGTGCGGGCGCCGGAGGCGGCGGCCGTGGCCGTGAGAGCCGTCATGACGACGCTGCCCAGACCGCGCCGGCGGTGCTGGGGAGCGGTCTCGACCTGGTCGACGACCGCCGTGCGGCCGGTGATGACGACCTGGCCGCGTGCAGCCATCTCGCCGGCCATCGTGAGCAGGCGGGCGACCGTGACCCCGGCGCGGGTGGTCATGGCCATCGTGTAGCCGGGCGGCGCCGCGAAGGCCGCCCGCTCCAGCGCGGCGGTCATCATGAACTCCGGTTCCTCGACGGACCAGGGCGCGGGCAGCCAGGGGGCGACGGCTTCCACGGGGGCGCAGAGCTTGAGCCAGGTGCCCGGGGTGGTCACCGAGGCCGTCAGGTGGCGGAGCGTGGCGGGAGCGGGGTCCGGGAGGATGTGGCGGGTCCGGTGGTCCGGCAGCCCGACGTCGACGCGGAGGCCCCAGGGCTCCGGCACCGGGGCGGGGGTCTGGCGCGAGATCACCCATCCGTCGACCCACGCCCGTACGGTCTCCGGGCGGGCGGTGGTGAGAGCCTGCCTCATGGGGATCAGCTTATTGCCAGACGATTACGTTTATCGAGGCATATATCGGTGCAAGGCGTGCGCAAGCGGACAAGGGACAGCGCTGTGTGTCCGCTCGATCGGTACCTCTAGGGCGTATCCCCACAAAAAGGGCACGGCGTGGGAGTGCGGGATAGTGACGCGCGCCCGGTAGGGTCCCGGTTGTGCGCGTTGAGATACATGGTCATCGGGGGGCGAGAGGCCTGTGGCCCGAGAACACCTTGCCGGGTCTGAGCCGCACGATGGAGCTCGGAGTGGACGCGCTCGAGCTCGACGTCGCGCTCACGGCCGACCGGCGGCTCGTGCTCACGCACGACCTCACGGTCTCGGCCGTGACGAGCGCCGACACGCGCCCGGCCAGGCCGGATGATCCGCACTTCCCCTACGTCGGCAAGCCGATCAACCTCCTCACGCTGGCGCAGCTGCGCACGCTCGACGTCGGCACCCGCCTGCCGCGCCACCCCGACGACCCGTTCGCGCTGACCCAGGTCACGCTGCCGGAGACGCGGATGCCCACACTCGGCGCGGTGCTCGGCCTGGTCAACGCCTACGAGGCGGAGAGCGTGCGACTGCACGTGGAGCTCAAGTCCGACCCGACCAGGCCGGAGCTGACACCCGATCCCGAGCTGTTCACCGAGTTGGTGGTCGACGAGCTCGACCGCCACGGGCGGCTCGGCAACGTGGCGATCCTCAGCTTCGACTGGCGGATCATCGGTCACGCCGCCGCGATGGCGCCCGGCACGCGACGGTTCGCGCTGATCGAGCTCGACACCCTCCACTGGCACGAGGACCTGGGCGACGACATCCCGGCCGCCGCCCGCGAGGCCGGGGCCACCACGCTGTCGCCCGAGCATGTGATGGTGGACGAGCCGCTGATGGAGCGGGCCGCCGCGGCGGGGCTGGACGTGGCCGTGTGGACCGTCAACGACCCCGGGCTGGCGGCGCGGATGCTCGACCTGGGAGTGAGCGGCGTCGTGACCGACTACCCCGACCGGATGCGCGAGCTGTGGCGGGAGCGTGGGCTGGCACTGCCCCCGCGCGTCGAGCCGCTCAGGCCGGTCGGCGTCTAGAGCGGCCGGCGTTCAGAGCCGTCAGCAGCGTTGGGAACGGTCAGAGCCAGCCGTTGCGGCGGAAACCGCGGTGCAGCAGCAGGCAGGCCGTGACCATGACGGCCAGCACGGCCGGATAGCCCCAGACCTGTTTGGTCTCGGGCATGAAGTCGAAGTTCATCCCGTAGACACCGGCGATCATCGTGGGCACGGCCAGGATGGCGACCCAGGACGAGATCTTGCGCATGTCCTCGTTGGCCAGGGCGTTCGACCGGGCCAGGGCGGCCTGCAGGATCGAGCTGCACAGCTCGTTGGACGACTCGACCTGCTCGCACACCCGGGAGAGGTGGTCGCCGACGTCGCGGAAGTACTCGCGCATCTCGGACGGGATCACGCGGCGTTGCGGCAGCGCGGCCAGCGGGCTCTGCAGCGGGGTGATCGCCCGCTTCATCTCCAGCATCTCCCGCTTGAGCTGGTAGATCCGGTTGATGTCGCGCGAGCTGACGTCGGCGAAGACGGTGGCCTCGACCTCCTCCAGCTCCATCTGCATGAGGTCGGCCACCTGGAGGTAGCGGTCGACGACGTGGTCGGCGATGGCGTGCAGCACGCCGGCCGGGCCGCGGGCCAGCAGCTCGGGCTGATCCTCCAACCGGCCGCGCACCTCGGTCAGCGGGCAGTGCTCGCCGTGGCGTACGGTCACCACGAAGTCGGCGCCGAGGAACACCATGATCTCGCCCGCAGCGATGATCTCGCTGGTGGCGGTCAGCTCGTCGTGGTCCAGGTAGGCGATGGTCTTGAGCACCATGAACAGGGAGTCGCCGTAGCGCTCGACCTTGGGCCGCTGGTGCGCCTTGACGGCGTCCTCGACGGCCAGCGGGTGCAGGTCGAACACCTCGGCCAGCCACTCGACCTCGGGGGCCGCCGGCTCGTGCAGCCCCACCCAGAGGAAGGCCTTGGCGCCCTCGAACTCGCTGTTGTGCTTGCGGACGAGGTCGAGCGACTCGGCGATGCCCTGGGCGGAGGCTCGCCGGCCCTCGATGTAGGCGCCGTACGTGACGATGGAGTCGGGCACCCGGACCTCAGGCGCCTGCCGGACCGGCTGACGCGCGGCCCGAGGCTGAACGGGGTGACGGTTGATGCGACGGAAAATGGTGGACGAGCGCATGGCAGTCCCTTTCCGCCCGACCTGGCACGCTCCATGCGCGATGAAAAGTCACCTCAATCAACACGTATGCATGGAGGCACGATCAGGCTGCCGGATTGGAGTGGTCGGGGGTACATGGGGTGTACGTGAACGAGCACGTACTGCTGGGATCACCAGGTTTCATCCCGGACCACCTCCAATCACGCAAGACGCCACAAAGCCGCCCTAAGCTATCACAGACGGGTGAACGCCTCCCGACGATACCCGCAGAGCGGCACCCGCGGCAGGTAGAAGTTCGCCAAGGAATGCCCTCCGTAGTGCCGTGGGGCGTACGGGCCTCCGATGCGGGGCGGGGTGGCGGGAGCTGCGACAATGGGCCCCGTGCGCGTTCTAGTCATCGGATCCGGCGGGCGTGAGCACGCCCTGTGCCGTTCACTCAAGCTCGACCCGCGGGTCGGCGAGCTCCACTGCGCTCCGGGCAATCCCGGCATCGAGGAGATCGCGACCCTGCACGCCGTCACGCCCACCGATCCAGAGCAGGTGGCCGGGCTGGCCACGCGGCTCGGGGCCGACCTGGTCGTCGTGGGGCCGGAGGCGCCGCTGGTGGCGGGGGTGGCCGACGCGGTGCGGGCGGCCGGCATCCCGTGCTTCGGGCCGTCCGCCGAGGCGGCGATGATCGAGGGGTCCAAGGCGTTCGCCAAGGAGATCATGGCCGCCGCCGACGTGCCCACCGCGCGGGCCCGGACGTGCGCGACCCCCGAGGAGGCGGCCGCCGCGCTCGACGAGTTCGGCGCCCCCTACGTGGTCAAGGACGACGGGCTGGCCGCGGGCAAGGGCGTGGTGGTCACCGACGACCGCGACGCGGCGCTGGAGCACGCGCTGGCCTGCGACCGGGTGGTGATCGAGGAGTTCCTCGACGGCCCGGAGGTGTCGCTGTTCGCGCTGTGCGACGGGCGCACGGCCGTGGCGCTGCAGCCGGCGCAGGACTTCAAGCGCGCCTACGACGGCGGCGAGGGGCCCAACACGGGCGGCATGGGCGCCTACACCCCGCTGCCCTGGGCGCCCGAGGGGCTGGCCGAGCAGGTCATGCGCGAGGTCGTGGAGCCGACGATCGGCGAGCTGGCCCGGCGCGGCCTGCCCTACCAGGGCGTGCTCTACGTCGGCCTGGCGCTGACCGCCAAGGGGCCCAAGGTGATCGAGTTCAACGCCCGCTTCGGCGACCCGGAGGCCCAGGTGCTGCTCGACCGGCTGGAGACGCCGCTCGGCGGGCTGCTGCTGGCCTGCGCGACCGGCACGCTCGGCGAGCACGACCGGCCGGTCTTCCGCGACGGCTCCGCGGTGACCGTGGTGATCGCGGCCGAGGACTACCCCGGAGCCCCGGTCAAGGGCGACGTGATCAGGGGGATCGAGCCGACCGCCGACGCCTACGTGATCCACGCCGGCACCAGGCGGGTGGACGGCGAGGTGGTCTCCGACGGCGGGCGGGTGCTCGACGTCGTGGGCACCGGGCCCGACCAGGAGAGCGCCCGGCGCCACGCCTACGAGCTGGTGGCACGGGTCGAGCTGCGCGGCTCCTTCCATAGAACGGACATCGCCCGATGAAGCACCTGCACTCCGGCAAGGTACGCGACCTCTACCAGACCGACGACGGCCTGCTGCTGATGGTCGCCTCCGACCGGATCTCGGCCTTCGACCACGTGCTGGAGCCCGGCATCCCCGACAAGGGGGCCATCCTCACGCAGCTGTCGCTGTGGTGGTTCGACCAGCTCGCGGACGTGGTGCCCAACCACATCGCGGCGCCGGGGCCCGACGCGCGCAGCATGGTGTGCAAACCACTCAAGATGGTGCCGATCGAGTGCGTGGCGCGCGGCTATCTGGCCGGGTCGGGGCTGACCGACTACCGGCGCGACCGCACGGTCTCCGGCGTCCGGCTGCCCGAGGGGCTCCAGGACGGGTCACGGCTGCCCGAGCCGATCTTCACCCCGTCGACCAAGGCGCCGGTGGGGCAGCACGACGAGCCGATCCCGTACGAACGGGTGGTCGAGGAGGTCGGCGCGGAGACGGCCGAGGCGCTCCGGCGCGTCACGCTCGCCGTCTACACCCGGGGCGCCGAGATCGCCCGGGAGCGGGGCATCATCCTGGCCGACACCAAGATCGAGCTGGGCTGGGACTCCGAGGGGGTGCTGACCCTGGGCGACGAGGTCCTTACGCCGGATTCCTCGCGATTTTGGCCGGCGGACGCCTGGGAGCCAGGACATCCGCAACCGTCGTTCGACAAGCAATATGTCCGGGATTGGCTGACCTCTCCCGAATCCGGGTGGGATAAATCCTCCGAAACCCCTCCGCCACGCCTGCCCGACAAGGTCGTCGAGCAGACCCGACGCCGTTATCTGGAAGCGTACGAACGCCTCACCGGAGCTTCCTTTAACGGATGATTCGGCTGGGGCAGTTGGTATGACCGACTACTCTTGGGCCGGTCGAGCCAGACCAAGAACCCCGAGGAGCCCCAGGAATGGTCCGTTACCGCGTGCGCGGTGGCAACGCACTACGTGGAACCGCCTTCATCCAGGGCGCCAAGAACGCCGTGCTGCCGATGATCGGGGCCGCTCTGCTCGCCGCGAAGGGGCGCACCGTCCTGCGCAACGTGCCCATCATCGAGGACGTCCGCCGCGCGGTCGAGCTCGCCGAGACGGTGGGCGCGTACGTCGAGCTGCACGAGGCCGAGCGCACGCTGGTCATCGACGCCTCGCGGCTGCGCAGCCCGGTGCTGCCCGCCGAGATCGCCAGGCGCTTCCGCGGCTCGGTGCTCTTCACCCCCGCGCTGCTCCACCGGCTGGGCGAGGCGATCGTCGAAGGCGTCGGCGGCTGCAACCTCGGCAGCCGCAACCTCGACTTCCACTACCTGGGCTACAAGCGGCTGGGCGCGGTCGTCGACGAGGGCGAGACCGTCATCCACGTCAAGGCCTCCGGCCTGACCGGCGCGACCCTCTACCTCGACACCCCGTCCCACACCGGCACCGAGAACCTGATCATGGCCGCGGCGCTGGCCAACGGCGTCACCGTGATCGAGAACGCCGCGCTCGAACCCGAGGTGCTCGACGTCATCGACATGCTCACCAAGATGGGCGCGCGCATCAGCGGCGGCGGCACCGGGTTCATCACCGTCGAGGGCGTCGACGAGCTGCACGCCGTCGAGCACACCGTGATGCCCGACCGGCTCGACGCGGGCGTCTTCGCGATGGCCGCGGCGATCACCGGCGGCGAGCTCAGCCTGGTCGGCACCGGCCTCGACCTCGGCGTGGTCCGCTACAAGCTGGAGCAGATGGGCGTCGACTTCGCCCGGCAGGGCGCGGTGCTGCACGTGCGCCGCGACCGCACGCTCCGGCCGATCAACATCATCACCGACACCTATCCCGGCTTCGCCACCGACCTGCAGTCGCCCATGATGACGGTCGCGGCACTGGCCGACGGCCCCAGCTACATCCACGAGCGCATCTTCGACGGCCGCTTCGCCCTGGCCGGCGAGCTGAACAAGATGGGCGCCCAGGTGGAGGTCGACGGCAGCCGGGCGATCGTGCGCGGCGCCACCCCGCTGACCGGCACCCAGGTGACCGCCCACGATCTTCGGTCGGGCATCGCTCTGGTGCTCGCCGGGCTGGCCGCGGAGGGCGAGACCGTCATCGAGTCGGGATACCTGATCGACCGCGGGCACGCGCATCTCGCCGAACGAATGCGGGCGCTCGGAGCGGACATTACACGAGAGATTTCAAGACACTGACAATCGTCAGGTAAACCCATCTGAACTGCTGAAATGACTTCTCGGGCGGCCAACCAGAACGGCTTTCCGGAAAAGTCGGGCGTGACATTACGGCCCTCGCGAGCGATCGTTCCAAAAGAGAGCACTGCAACTTACGGCAGGATGGGACGAACATTGGTCGAGAGGGCCGAAGAAACAACCCGAGTGTCACGCCCGGGCGCTATGACACCGGACCTCACCATCGGCGTGGTCGGACCCCACGATTTGGTCGAGCGCGTCATGTTGATGGGGCACGCAGCCGCGCCCCTGCCCTGTCGCCTTGTGGCGGCCGCCTACCGCGACGAGCAGGAGGCGCCCGACAAGGTGACCCGGCTCGGTCCCGGCGTCGACGCGTGCCTGTTCGCCAGCCCGGTCCCCTACGACCTGGCCCGGCGTTCCGGCGTGCTGACGATGCCGGCGACCTACGTCCAGCTCGGCGGGGCCGCACTGGTCGCCGCGCTGGCCAAGGCGGCGCTGGATCCGCGCATGGACCCCCAGCGGGTCAGCGTCGACGTGGTGTCACGTGCCGATGTCGAGGAGGCGTACACAGATCTCGGCATACCGGCCGCGGACGTGCACAGCCGCGACGAGCCGGGGGCCACCGGCACGATCGCGGCCTACCACGAGCGGCTGGCCCGCCAGGGCGCCACCACCGGCGCGCTGACGTGCCTGCCGGCGGTCGCCGAGCGGCTCCAGACGGCCGGGGTGGCGGTGATCCGGATCAGGCCGACCTCGGCGGCGGTGCGCACCGCGCTGCACACGGCGGCGCTGCTGGGCGCGCACCACCGGCTGGAGGAGTCGCAGCTCACCGTCGTGCTGGTGGAGGTGCCGACGCTCCGCGAGCCCGTACGCCGCGCCGCGCCGCGCTACTGGCGCGACGAGCTGCGGCTGTCGCTGCACCGGCTGCTGGTCCAGGAGGCCAACCGGATCAACGCGACCGTGTGGCCGATCGACGATCACAGCTATCTGGTCACCGCGACCAGGGGCTCGATCGCGACCGCCACCGATGGGTTCCGGGTGCTGCCGTTCGCGTCCAGGATCCGCGACGAGCTGGGGCTGGCCGTCGAGGTGGGCGTGGGGATGGGACGCACGACGCACGACGCCGAGTCGCACGCGCGGGCCGCGCTGGCCCGCACCCAGGCGGGCAAGCAGGCCCAGGGCTTCGCCGTGGACCGCGAGGGCCGGACCCTGGTGCCCGCTCCCCGGATGCCGCCCACCGGATCCGGGGCGCTCAAGCCCAAGGGCGTCGAGGTGCTGGCCAGGCTGGCGGCCAAGCTCGAAGGAGGTGACACGGTGGTCGACGCGGAGGGAGCCGGGAAGATGCTCGGGGTGACGCCGCGTACGGCCCGGCGGTTGCTGCGCACGCTGGTTGACGAGGGACTCGCGTGGCCGCTCCCGCCGAACCGCACGCCCCAACCCGGTCGGCCGCGGCAGCTCTACCGCCTCATCGTGGAGAAGCTTGGCCCGCGCTGATCCCCTGTACAGGTCCGCCGTCCCCCTTCCCCTTCCAGGACGGCGGGCCGTAGCTCTGCGTTACGGACATTGGGAGCGCTACCAAGTGTCCGAAATGTGAACTTGGGGGGAGATCGGCGTGAACTTCTGCGACCAGTTCTGCCGAGTTCTTGGTTGGCCCTTGTGGAAGGGGGTATGTTCTCCCTCGCCCCCGATCGACGGGATTCGGACGGGGGCACCAATTTTTCTCCCCGGCGTCAGCAGGCGCAGGCGACCTCCGTGACCGGCGTCGTGAGGGCGTCCTTCGGATGGCGGGTGAGCCCCGAGGCGGTCTCCACCGCGAAGCCCTCCCTGGCCCAGTACTCGAAGCCGCCGATCATCTCCTTGACCCGGTAGCCGAGCCTGGCGAACTCCAGCGCGGCGCGCGTGCCGCCGTTGCAGCCCGGTCCCCAGCAGTAGACGACGACCGTGACGTCGCGCGGCACGCTCGCCGGGGCGCGGGCGGCGATCTCGCGGGTGGGGAGGTGGCGGGCGCCAGGGACGTGGCCCTGGTCCCAGCTCTCCCGGCTGCGCGAGTCGACCACGACGATGCCGGGTTCGGCTGCGGCCAGGTCGGCGGCCACGTCGGAGACATCGGTCTCGAAGGACAGGCGGGCGGCGAAGTGGGCGAGGGCGGCGGCGTTGCCGGCGGCTGGGGTGTCGGTAACAGCGGACATGGGACTCCATTCACGAGATGAATGGAAAAATCGTGACATCCGGCTCGTGAAGCGGACAGTGGGTCGAATGCCGCTTATCGCTAAGATTCCGCCAGCCTCCCAGCGTCGGCCCTCCGCCGGAATCTGTCGGAACCGACCAGTATTGTCATCAGCCATGGGATCGAACACTGCTGACCGCCGGACTTCCCTCATGGTCTGGGGCGCCCTCGCCATTGTGTACGTGGTGTGGGGATCGACCTATCTCGGCATCGGAATCGCGATCGAGTCGATCCCGCCCATGCTCAGCGCGGCCATCCGGTTCATCATCGCGGCCGCCCTGCTGTCCGGGTTCCTGCTGGTGCGGTCGGGGCCGGCGGCCTTCAAAATGTCGCGCCGGCAGTTCCTCGGCGCGGCCCTCGTGGGCGTGCTGCTGCTGACCACGGGCAACGGGATGCTGTCCGTGGCCGAGCAGTACATCTCCACGGGCCTGGCGGCGCTGCTGGTGGCCTCGGTGCCGCTGTGGCTGGTCGTGTTCAGGTTCGCCGTGCGCGACCGTCCCAAGACGCTCACGCTCGCGGGCGTGCTGGTCGGCATCGGCGGGGTCGGCGCGCTGTCGCTGACCGGCGCCGAGGGCGGCAGCGAGGTCGGGATCGTCGTGGTGCTGCTCGCGTCGGTGTCGTGGGCCGTGGGCTCGTTCGTGTCGGGCAGGATCGCGATGCCCGCCAACGCGCTGGCCACCAGCGCGGTCGAGATGGTCGTGGGCGGCGCCGGGCTGCTGGTGCTCGGCACCGGCTTCGGCGAGCGGCTCGACGTCTCGGCCGTCACCACCAGGTCGTGGCTGGCACTGGCCTACCTGATCGTGGCGGGGTCGCTGATCGGGTTCACCGCGTTCTCGTGGCTGCTGGGCAACGCGCCCATCTCGCTGGTCTCCACCTACGCGTATGTCAACCCGGCCGTCGCCGTCGCGCTCGGCGCGCTGGTCCTCAGCGAGCCGATCACCGTCCAGGTGATCGTCGGCGGCCTGGTCATCCTGGTCGGCGTCGCCCTGGTGATCTCGACCGAGCGCAAGGGAACGACACGCGCGCCCGACGCCGGCGCGGGCGATGGCGGGACACCACCGCCCGCGCGCCGGCGGGCCGAGCCCGTGGCCGAGCAGCCTGGCGGGTAGGCACGCGGGTAGGCAGGCGTCGTCAGCCCCGGAAGGCGGCCGCCGCGGCGAGGAACGTGTCGTTGGCCTCCGGGTCGCCGATCGAGACACGGGCGCCCTCCCCCGCGAACGGCCGCACGGCCACCCCCTCGACCGCGCAGGCCTCGGCGAAGTCGAGGGTGCGCTCGCCCAACCTGAGCCAGACGAAGTTGGCCTCGGTGGGCGGGACGGTCCAGCCCTGCGCGATCAGCGCCTCGCGCACCCGGGTGCGCTCCTTGACCACGAGGTCGACCCGCTCCAGCAACTCGTCCTCGGCCCGCAGCGAGGCGACGGCCGCGACCTGGGCGAGGTGGTTGACGGCGAACGGAATGATCGTCTTGCGCACCGCCGCGGCCACCGGCTCGTGCCCGACCAGGTAACCGACCCGCAGCCCCGCCAGCCCGTACGCCTTGGAGAACGTACGCAGCACGCAGACGTTGGGCCGGTCGCGGTAGAGGGTCAGGCCGTCGGGCACGTCCGCGTCGCGTACGTACTCGCGGTAGGCCTCGTCGAGCACCACCAGCACGTCGCCGGGCACCCGGTCGAGGAAGGCCGTCAGCTCCGCTTCGCGGATCGCGGTGCCGGTCGGGTTGTTGGGGTTGCACACGAACACCATGCGGGTCCGGTCGGTGATCGCCTCGGCCATGGCGTCGAGGTCGTGGTCCTCGCCGGCCAGCGGCACCCGCACGGACCGTACGCCGGCCAGGTCGGCCAGCAGCGGGTAGGCCTCGAACGACCGCCAGGCGTAGACCACCTCGACGTCCGGCTCGCCCACGGTCTCGAACAGCTGCTGCGCCACGGTCACCGAGCCCGCGCCGAGCGCGACGTGCTCGTACGGCACCCCGAACCGCTCGGCGATGGCCTCGGTCAGCCCGGTCGCGCCCGGGTCGGGGTAGCGATGGATCTGCCGCGCCCCCTCGGCGATCGCCTCCAGCACCGACGGCAGCGGATCGTAGGGCGACTCGTTGGAGGAGAGCTTGTACGAGCGGCCGTCGGCGGCGGCGACGGCCTTGCCCGGCTTGTAGGCCGGCATCGTGTCGAGGATCGGGCGAAAACGAGGCATGTCCTCACCTTATGAAATGCCGGGCCCAGCGGCATCCTCACCCCGGCCGCATCGACGCCGTTCACGGAAGGCGAGCGTGCCCCCACAGGGCTGACAGTGGAAGCATCTGGATGCCCTCGCCCAGGGACACACTCTGGTCGCCGAGATGCAGGACGACCCCGCCAACGAAACGGTCGCCGATCGAGTCGCGCAACCAGCGCAGTTGGGCCGCGTCTCGCGCCGAAGGGGAGGCGCTGGCCTTGATTTCGATGCAGGCCACGCGCCCGTCATAGCGTTCGAGGACGAAGTCGACCTCCCGCCCATTGCGGTCGCGGAAGTAGTGAATTCGGAAGGGCTCGGCCGTCGTCGAACGGAGCTTGGTGAGCTCAGTGAAGGCGAAGGTCTCGACGAGCCCTCCCAGCGCGTTGTTCCCCGGCGTGCGCAACGACCGCTGCTCGACGCGCAACACGAAGGCCGCGAGACCGGAGTCGGTGAGAAAGGTCTTCGAGGACTTGGCCGCTTTGGACGAGTGGTTGGTCGACCAGGCGGGGGTCGTGGCGGTGAGGAACACCCCGTTGAGATAAGCGAGATAGTTGCGGATGGTGTCCCTGCTCAACTCGGTGCTGCGCGACAGGTCGGCGATCTCTGAAGTGCTGCCCGCACGCGCGGCGAGAAGGGCAAGGAGCCGTGGTATCGAGTCTCCGTGCTGGATGTGGGCGAACTCTCGGACATCCCGGGAGATGACGGTGCGCAGGTAAGCATCGAACCACTCCCTGCGCTCACGCACGGGCATGGTGACCGCCTCGGGATAGCTCCCTCCGCAGACGAGATCGAGATAGTCGCTCCGGCTCCATGGGGAGAGCGACCCCGATCGCAGAGCACCGGGCTCGGTGAACAGCAGGTCGCAGAAGTCAGACGGTCCCGACGTACGTTCGGCCATCGAGAAGGGCCATAGATCCAGGAAGGCCGCCCGACCCGCCAACGACTCCGACAGCCTGGGAACGGTCAGGAATTGGGCGGAGCCGGACAGGATGAACTGGCCACGGCTGCGATCCTGGTCGACCGCGCGCTTGATGGTCAGAACGAGCGGATCACCGGCACGTTGCACCTCATCGATCAGGAGCGGGCGAGCGGCCTCGCCCACGAGCGTGCGAGGGTCGGCCAGAGCCGCCGTCAGCTGGACGGGGTCATCCAAAGACAGGAACTCACCTCCATAACGATCACGATAGATCTCCATCAGGGTCGTCTTGCCTGCCTGTCGAGGTCCGTTGACCACCACGACCCTGAACGATCTCATCAGCTCAGCGAGCCGGCGCTCCGACAGCCGCGGAACAAGGTCGTCCATGCGTTCCCCCAACTCGTCACTTCGCATGGCGCCAACCCTACATTTCGTCCGGCTGCGACTCGTCACTTCGTCCAGACAGAACTCGTCACTTCGTCCAGGAGAAGCTCGTCACTTCGTCCACCTCTGGCGTCAGGTGTGGGCGGTCAGACCTTGAGGGAGCGGAGCATCGGGGGGTGGAGGAGCTCGGCCGGGCCGCGGCGGTAGAGCTTGGCGGGGCGACCGCCGTCGCGGGTGGTGGTGGCGCCCGTCTCCACCAGGAAGCCCTCGGCTTTGGTGACCTTGCGGTGGAAGTTGCGCGGGTCGAGGGAGCGGCCCCAGACGATCTCGTACACCCTGCGCAGGTCGGCCACCGTGAACTCCGGAGGACAGAAGGCGGCGCCCAACGGGGTGTATTCGAGCTTGGCCCGGGCCCGCTCGATGCCGTCGAGCATGATGCGGCGGTGGTCGAAGGCCATCACGGCCAGCTCGGCGAGCGGGCGCCAGCTCATGTGGGCCTGCTCGGAGGCGGGCAGGTCGGGCGCGAGCCCGAGGTAGGCGACGCTCACGACCCGCTGGCGGGGGTCGCGGTCGGGGTAGCCGTAGGTCTGGAGCTGCTCCAGGTGCACCGGGGCACCCGGCAGGCCGGCGCGCTCGCCCAGGATGCGCTGGGCTGCGGCCGGGAGGTCCTCGTCGAGCTGGACGAAGCCGCCCGGCAGCGACCAGCGCCGCAGGAACGGCGGGTTGTCGCGCCGCCAGACGAGGGCGCAGAGCGCCTGGCCGCGCACGGTCAGCACGACCAGGTCGACGCTGACCGGCACGCACGGAACCATGGCAGGCACGTTACACTCAGCGGCCGTTCACGTGCCGACCCGGACGTGCAGCCGCTCCGTGGTCTCCTGCCCCGAGGGCAGCCGGACGCCGATCCTGAGCCAGTCGCCGGGCTCGGCCTGCCCCCAGTCGAACGGCACCCAGGCGGTCTGCATGCCCTCGGGCAGCTCCTCCAGCGGGTCGTCGTCGAGCCAGCCGGCGGTGGCCACGTCGAGGTCGACGGAGCCGCCCGGCCACTCGACGGTGACCGTGCCGTCGGTGAAGTTGTAGCCGCGCACCTCGATGCCGTCCTGGACGTCGCGCGCGCGCCGGATCGCGTCCACCGCGATCGGCCGGCCCCAGTCCTTCATGACCTCGGTCTCCAGGGACGGCGAGCCGCACGTCATGAAGTCGCTCCACATGTACGAGACGATCTTCTGGACGTATCGGCCGGCCATGGTGACGGCCTGGTCGAGGCGCTTCTTGTCGGTCTTGCCACGGGTGCCGCTGGCGGCGCACGGCTGGTCGCCCGACGGCTCGAACGCCTCGACGTTGGCCCACAGCTGCACCTCGTGACCGGCTTCCAGCATCTTCTCGCGGGCCAGCGACATCTCGCGGTAGTAGTCGCGCGTCGAGCCGTGGTAGGCGGTGTCGTACGTGCTCTCCCCCACGACGGGGCGGAGCCGCTCGTCCACCTCCTCGCCGCGCTCGTCCGGCCAGAACAGGCCCACCTTGCCGGTGCCGCGGCTGTCCTGCGGCGCGATGATGCCGACCCCGGTCTGGGCGAGCGCCGTGAAGCCCTCGGCCACCTGCTTGGGCGTCTGGCCGAAGGCGACCCGCTTGCGCGCGTCGAGGTAGGGGCTGATCAGGATGGGCTTGTTGGGCAGCTCCTGCTCCACGATCGTGTGCTGGTCGGCGTAGACCCTCAGCGTGGGATTGGAGACCAGGGTGCTCGACATCTGCACCTCGAACGGCTGGTAGACGCCGCCGAGCGAGGCCCGGTCGGCGAAGCGCACACCGTAGTCCTGCAGGATGCGGCGGGTCAGGGTGGTCAGCGTGCCGAGGTGCTTGGGGTTGGCCCGGGTCGGCATCTCCGGGTCGCGCGGCGCGAGCGGCAGCGCGGGGAAGACCCGCAGGCCGAACCGGTCGCCGAGGTCGAGCAGCTCGGTCAGGCTGTCCTTGGCCGCGCCCGCGATGAGGATCAGGTCGTACGGCTTGGCCTTGCCGAAGTCGCAGGTGGCGTCGTCGGAGCCGTCCATGGGCGCGAGCACCCGGTAGTAGACGCGCTTGCCCGCCGGAATCGATCGTTCCATCTGGGCGCAGCGGAACAGGTCGGGGCCGAACGCCTCGTCTGTGCGGTAGACGTAGGTGCGGGCGATCCGGTTGCCCGGGTTGGCCTCCTTGAGGTCGCGCTCGGCCGCGGCGTGGCAGCTGAGCCCGTCCTCCTCGCACGGCTCGTAGAGCGAGTCGACCTTGCCGTCCTTGGCCCGGACGCGGCCCCGGTCGTCGAGCTCCCGGTACTGCAGGCCGTACCCGATCCTGATCACCGTGTCGCCGCCGAGGCTGTGGATCTCCTGCATCTGCTTGCGCCAGGTGCAGGGGTTGGACTTGGGCGTGACCCAGTAGCCGGTGACGGCGTAGGGGGCCTTCTCGCCGGTGTCGAACGTGCCGCACGGGTCGGTGAACTCGCTCACCTGGGGCGTGGGGTCGTCGCGGGTCGGGGTGGCGCTGACCCGCTGGCTCACGGGCTCGGACGGAGGGTCATCGGGAAGGACGACGATCACGGCCGCCACGGCGGCCAGGATCACTGCGCCCAGGAACACAAAGAGCCAGCGCACGTTGAAGAACCTACCGCTCTCGGGATCTGCCGGAGATAAGCCGCTATTTCAGCAGCCCGGCCCAGTCTTCGAGCTGGGCCACGAACCGTTTCGCCGAATTGGGCCAGTGGTGGTTGGCACGTGCCGACGCGTAGCCGCGCGCGCCCTGCGCCCGCCGCTCCCGTACGTCGTCCCGCAGCGTGAGCACGGCCTGCGCCACGGCCTTGGGGTCCTCCCAGGGCACCACGACGCCGCTTTCGTACCGCTCGACCAGCTCGACCGCGCGGGGGGACGGAGTCGTGATGACCGGGATGCCGTGCGCCATGTACTCGACGATCTTGGTGGGCATCGAGTGCCGGTAGTTGGGCTCGTCGTGCAGCAGGGAGAGCCCGGCCAGCGCCCCGTCGAGCCGCTTGAGGGCCTCGTCGTTGGGCATGAAGTCACGCCACTCCAGCAGGCCCTCGGTCACCGCCTGGTTGAGCAGCGGACGGCTCTGCGGGTCGGCGTAGCCGATCAGCTCGACCGCCACCCGGTACGGCTGCAGCAGCCGGGCCACCTCGATGGCCTCCAGCACACCCCGCGCCCGCGACAGCCAGCCCAGGTAGACCACCCGGTCGTCGCCCGGCGGGGTGACCGAGTCGGGCACCCACGTCTCGTTCGGCACGATCAGGTGGGCGTGCTTGAACCTGCCCGCGTAGGCCGTCTCGGCCAGCAGCAGGTGCATCCGACGTTCGGCCGTGCTCTCCAGCATGCGGGCCAGGAAGCGGACGGGCGGGCGCAGCAGCGAGGGCAGCCACGGCTTGAGCGAGAGCGTCGCCGGAGTGTCCTCGTGCACGTCCCACACCACGGGCGGGCTGTTGCGCACGCCCCAGACGGCGAACAGCAGCTCGGGGTCGTGGATCAGCACCAGGTCGACCTTGCCGCGCATCCGCTTGAACACCCGGCGGGCGGCCAGCACGGCCGCGACGCGCTTGCGCTGGGCGGCCCGGGGCAGATCGACGCCGGTGACCCACGGCCTGGGGACGACCCCGTGAGCCGTGAAAGAAGCCGCATACGTGACCTCATGACCGGCATCCACGAGGGCGCGGATCTGCCGATGCAAGATCCTCGCATCCTCGGGGTTATGCACCACCGTCATGACGAGCACGTGCACTGCGCGCAGCCCTCCGTCGCTACAGCCGCTCGACGCGTTCACCCTCGGTGAGAACACCGCGGGTGTCGAGCACGAGCCGGGCCTTCGCCTCCACCATGTCCAGGTCGAACGCGGCGTGCTGCTGGAGCAGCAGTGTCACGTCGGCACCGGCCACGGCCTCGGCCAGATCCTCTTCACGCGGCACGGGTGTGCCGTCGACCGACCACTCCTTGACATGCGGGTCGGCGAACGAGAGATCGGCGCCCAGTTCCAGCAGCGCACGCGCCACCGGTAGGGCCGGGGTCTCGCGTTCGTCAGCGATGTCCGGTTTGTAGGTAACGCCGAGCATAACGACTCTGGCGCCGTTCACGGGCTTCTTATGCCTGTTCAGCAATCGCTGTACGCGGGCCACCACGTAGGACGGCATCCGCTCGTTGATCTCCTGGGCCAGCTCGACGAACCGGAACGGGTAGCCGAGCTTGCGCACCGTGTAGGACAGGTAGGACGGATCGACGGGGATGCAGTGCCCGCCGACCCCGGGGCCGGGCAGGAACTTCTGGAACCCGAACGGCTTGGTGGCCGCGGCCTCGATCGACTCCCACAGGTCTATCCCGAGCTCGTCACAGAAGATCGCCATCTCGTTGACGAGCGCGATGTTGACGTGCCGGTAGGTGTTCTCCAGCAGCTTGGCCATCTCGGCCTCGCGGGTGCCGCTGACGGGCACGACCTGCTCGATGAACTGGCCGTAGAAGGCGGTCGCCCGGTCGCGGCAGGTCGCGGTGTAGCCACCGACCACTTTGGGGGTGTTGCGCAGCCCGAACTTGGGGTTGCCCGGGTCGATCCGCTCGGGCGAGAAGGCCAGGTGGAAGTCGACGCCCGCGGTCAGGCCCGAGGCTTCGAGCAGCGGGCGGGCCACCTCGTCGGTGGTGCCCGGCCAGGTGGTGGACTCGAGCACGACCAGCGTGTCCTTGGTCAGGTTGCGGGCGACGGTGGAGGTCGCCCCCTCGACCGCGGACAGATCCGGCCGGTGGTCCTCGTCCAGCGGGGTCGGCACGCAGATGACGATCGTGTTGCTCGAGGCCAGCACCGACTCGTCGAGCGTGGCGCGGAAACCGCTGACCAGCATGTGATCGAGGTCGGCGTCGGTCAGGTCATCGATGTAGGACTGCCCGGCGTTGAGCGCGTCGACCTTGCGAGGGTCGACGTCCACGCCGACGACCCGGAGTCCGGCGGCCACCGCTTCCTTCGCGAGCGGCATGCCGACGTACCCCAAGCCGATGACAGCCAAGTCGATTTCTGTCACAGCTGTACCTTGGAGGGCCGGAAACAACACTTCATGGTGGCAAAGGTTATCTCAAGTCCACCTAGCTCACGCCTAATGCGACTGAACATGTCACAACAGACAGCCAAACGGGAGGTCATCGTTCGGCAAGGTCCCGGTAGAGGGATCGATAGGTTTCGGCTACGCGGCTCCACGTGCGCTTGGTCGCCACTTCGGCCCGTCCGGCCTCGCCCATCTCAGCGCGCCGGGCAGGGTCCTCGCGCAGGCCCGCGATCGCCTTGGCGAGCGCGGCCGGATCGCCCGGCGGCACCAGCAGGCCGGCGCCGTCGGAGCCGACCAGCTCCGACAGCGCGGGCAGATCGCTGAGCACGACCGGCTTGCCCAGCGCCATCGCCTCGACCGGCTTCAGCGGCGTGACGAGCCGGCAGACGCGGAGATCCTCACGCGGGCAGACGAAGATGTCGATGGCCTCCTGGGCCTGCAGCGCCTCGTCGGGGCCGACCCGGCCCGGCAGGATGGCGGTCTTGAGCCCCAGGTCCTCGACGATGGCCAGCAGGTTGTCCCGCTCGGTGCCGTCGCCCACGATGAGCACCCGCACCGGCGCGCCCTCGTCGCGCAGCAGCGCCGCCGCACGCAGCAGCGTCGCGAACCCCTCGTACGCCACGATGCTCGACACCGAGCCGACCACGATCTCGTCGGCGCCGATGCCCATGGCCGACCTGAACGACGCGCCGTCGTAGTGGGCGGTGAGCAGCGTGTCGTCGACCGCGTTGGGCGCCAGGAAGACGCGCTCCCTCGGCACGCCCCGCTCGACGATCTCGGTGGCCATCGTCTCGGCCAGCGTGACGACCGCGTCGGCCTCGCGCATCAGGAACGCCTCGCGCTCGCGCTGGAGCACGTGCCGCTCGCTGCCGACCCGGACCGGGTCGCGCGAGGCCCAGGTCTCCTCCAGGAAGCCGCGCACCTCGTAGACGAAGGGGGTGCCGGTGCGCTCGCGCACGGCGTGGGCCACGGAGCCGTTGCGGTGGTCGGTGGCCGCGTGCAGGATCTGCGGCCGCAGCTCGGCGACGAGCCTGGTGACCGACTCGGCGCCCTTGACCATCCGGCCGCGCATCTCGAACGGCATCTCGCCGTGCCCGTCGGGCAGCAGCCGGTGGTAGGGCGTGCCGTCGATCTCCTCGTACGGCGTGGCGTCGGCGTGGCCCTGGAACATCGGCCAGCCCCAGCTGGTGACCACGTGCGGGTCGAGGCCGAGGGCCCGCTGGGCGGTGACGATGCGGTGGGTCCTGACGGTGTAGCCCGCCTGGGTGTAGGGCAGGGCGTTGGTCACGCAGTGGAGCACCCGGCCCTCGACCCGCTCGCCGACGGCCACCTTGGGGCCGGGCGGGATGGGGTCGGGGCTGATCGCGGCCAGCTCACCGCGGTAGTAGGCGGCCCGGCGCTTGACGAAGGGGTACTTGGCGTGGGCGTCGAGCACCTCGGCCGCCCGGCTGACCCGCCCGGCGTCCCAGTGCTCCTTGGCCTCGTTCCACGGCGCCTTGATCATCCGCATGCCGAGTTTGCGGGCCGCGAGCCTCGCCCGGCGGGCGGCCGGCCAGGCGACCCGGCCCACCATCGGCCGGAGCCGGGGCGGGAGGGCGTCGGCGGCGGCCTGCGCGACCCGCACCGGGTCGGATTTCACCTTGGTGAAGACCACCCGGGAGACGATGATCGGGTGCTGGACGAAGCCCTTCAGAAGCCCACTGACACCGGCACGCGCGGACTTGGCGGAAACCTTGGGGGAGTCTGGACGACTGGCGTCGGATGCCACGCGGTGACCGTACCATAGGCAGCGTTTTTTCCCTTCCGCTCCGAAAGGCGAGGTCAATGAGGGAGAACCCCCTGGTCCTGCACGTGCTGGGAGCGCGTCCCAACTTCGTGAAAGCGGCCCCGGTGGTGCGGGCCCTCGGCGAGCTGGGCGTGCGGCAGGGCATCGTCCACACCGGTCAGCACTACGACGCGCTGATGTCCGATGTGTTCTTCGCCGACCTCGGCCTGCCCGAGCCCGTGGCCAACCTGGGGGTCGGCTCCGGCACCCACGCCAAGCAGACCGCGGCCCTGCTGGTCGGCCTGGAGGAGATCGTCCTCGGGCAGGACCCCGGCCTGGTCGTGGTCTACGGCGACGTCAACTCCACGCTGGCGGCCATCCTCGTCTGCGCCAAGCTGGGCGTCCGCACGGCGCACGTGGAGGCGGGGCTGCGCTCGTTCGACCGGGGCATGCCCGAGGAGGTCAACAGGATCGTCACCGACTCGCTGTCCGACCTGCTCTTCGCCACCTCCCCCGACGCCCTGTCGCACCTGGCGGCCGAGGGCGTGCCGGCCGCCAAGGTGCACCTGGTCGGCAACCCCATGATCGACAGCCTGTTCTCGGCGCTGCCGTCGCTGGACCCGGCGCCGGTGGTGGCGCGGCTCGGCCTCCCGGACCGGTATGCCGTGGCGACGCTGCACCGGCCGGCCAACGTGGACACCCCGGAGGCCGCGCGCGAGCTGGTCTCGTCGGTGCTGGAGGTCGCGCGGCAGATCCCGGTCGTGGTGCCGATCCATCCCCGTGGGCGCACCCGGCTGGCGGAGGCCGGGCTGGTCGACGGGCCTTCGGTCAGGGTCGTGGACCCGCTCGGCTACGTGGACTTCCTGTCGCTGGTGCGCGGGGCCGCGCTGGTCGTGACCGACTCGGGCGGCGTCCAGGAGGAGACGACCATGCTGGGTGTGCCGTGCCTGACGGTCCGGCCCAACACCGAGCGGCCGATCACGATCACGCACGGGACCAACCGCCTCGTCACGCCCGCCCTGCTGCCCGCCGCCGCGGAGAAGGCGCTGGCCGACGGGGCCTCGACGCCGTCCGGGGAGCTGCCGCCGCTCTGGGACGGGGCCGCCGGTCCGCGCATCGCCCGGGTGATCTCGGCCTGGCTCAAGGGGGACAACCTCTCGCCGGCCGCCCAGGGCACGCGTTCCGAATAACCCCCCATTCCGTACGGGTTACGCCGTACCATGACATACCTCCGCGAGCGATAGGCGAGCATCCTCATGGCCGAAACCCCCGAAGAGCCCACGTACCAGCGGCTCGGCCCCGTCAACTGGCTGCCTGAGGAGCGCAAGCTCGTCGAGAGGTACGAGGCGGAGATCAGGGAGCTGCGCCGGCGTCTGGAGATCTCCGAGGCGCGGGCCGCCTACGCGTCCTGGAAGCTGGAGGCCACCCAGGCCAAGCGGACGTTCAAGCTCGGCGAGGCGATCGGCTCCAAGAAGCCCGGCAAGGTGCTGGAGGCGGTCCGCTCCAAGGACAGGGCGCCCAAGCCGCCCGTCCCGGTCAGCGAGGCGGTCGAGGTGGCCAATCACCGGCCGCCGCCGGTCGAGGTGCCCGCGGTGAAGTGGCCGGCCGGCCCGGTGAACCGGCCCGGCCTGCGCGTCGCGGTGATCCTGGACGACTTCTCCCGGATGGCGTTCCGGTACGAGTGGGACCAGATCGAGTTCGGGCTCAAGGACTGGCCGGAGATCTTCGCCGACAAGCGGCCCGACCTGCTGTTCTGCGAGTCGGCCTGGCACGGCAACCAGGGCCGCTGGCGCTATCAGATGACCGGCACCAACGCGCCCAAGGAGCCGCTGCGCGACCTGGTGGCCTGGTGCCGGGCCGAGGGCATCCCGACGGTCTTCTGGAACAAGGAGGACCCGCCCAACTTCGACTTCTTCATCGACACGGCCAAGCTGTTCGACTACGTGTTCACCTGTGACGGTGACATGGTGCCGAAATATCGGGAAATATTGGGTCACGACCGGGTGGACGTGCTGCAGTTCGCCGCCCAGCCCCGCGTGCACAACCCGATCCAGCAGAAGCAGGGCCGACTGCACGACGTGGTCTTCGCCGGGATGTACTTCCGCGACAAGCACCCCGAGCGGCGCGAGCAGATGGAGGTCGTCCTCGACCCGGTGCGCGAGCTGGGCCTGCACATCTTCGCCCGCAACGGCGAGGTCGACGAGAAGTACGGCTGGCCCGAGAAGTACCGCCCGCACATCGTGGGCGAGCTGCCCTACGACCAGATGCTCGCCGCCTACCGGATGTACAAGGTCTTCCTCAACGTCAACTCGGTGCTCGACTCGCCCACCATGTGCGCGCGCCGCGTCTTCGAGCTGTCGGCCTGCTCCACCCCGGTCGTCTCGGGCTGGTCGCGGGCGATCGAGGAGACGTTCGGCGACCTGGTGCCCATCGCCCGGGAGCCGGTCGAGTCGTACAACCAGGTGCTGCACCTGATCAACAGCCCCGAACTGCGGGCCCGGATGGGCCACCTGGCCATGCGGGAGGTGTTCGACAAGCACCTGTTCTCGCACCGGGTGGACCAGATCCTCCAGCTGCTCGGCCGGCCGGCGCCGGCACGGTCGCGGTCGATCTCGGTGGTGCTGCCGACCAACCGCGCCTCCCACATCGAGCACGCGATCTCCTCGGTGGCCAAGCAGATCCACCGGCCGCTGCAACTCGTCATGGTGCTGCACGGGCTCGACATCGACCCCGTCGTGGTGGCCGACAAGGCCCGCATGGCGGGCATCTCCGACGTCGTGGTGCTGCCCGCCGCCGCCGAGCTGTCGCTGGGCGCCTGCATGAACCTCGGCATCGCCGCCGCCGAGGGCGAGCTGATCGCCAAGATGGACGACGACAACCTGTACGGCGAGCACTACCTGTCGGACCTGGCCCGGGCCTTCGACTACACGGACGCGGAGCTGGTCGGCAAGGGCGCGCACTACGCCTACTTCGAGGGCCGCAACACCACGATGCTCCGCCTGCCCGGGCTGGAGCACCGCTACTCCTTCCTCGTCCAGGGCGGCACGTTCCTCGGCAAGGCCGAGATGTTCCGGTCCTACGGCTTCCCCGACCTCACCCGGGGCGAGGACACCCATCTCGTGCGCAGGCTGAAGGAGGACAGCGTCAAGATCTACTCGGCCGACCGCTTCAACTTCGTCTACTGGCGCGGCGCCGACGCGAGCATGCACACCTGGCAGGCCGACCACATCAAGCTGACCAGGAACGCGCAGTTCTCCTTCGTCGGCCGGCCCGACGACCACGTGCTGATCTGACGGCCACCTGCCGACCTCAGGCCGCCGGCCGTCCTGACGGCCTCGGCCTGGCCCGCCGGCTATCGGCTGATCTTGGCGAGCTGACGGTCGGCCACCTGGGCGAGCTGGAACAGGCCCCCGGACTTCACCTTCCGGCCCACGACGAGCAGGCTCAGGATCACGTTGCCCCGCCTGATCACCACTGACCCGACCTGGGCGTTCTGGCCGCCGCCCACGGCCGTGGTGAGGTAGGCGCGCGACTCGTCGCCCTGCCTGGGCATGGTCAGCTGCCGCGTGCCGTAGGTCACCCGGGTGCCCTCCACGTCGGCGGTGTAGTCGGCGCACTGCGCGGGCAGTGGCGGCGGGAAGACCGGCGAGGGCATCGCGACCAGCGCCTGGGTGATCGATCCCCGGTCGGAGGCGTAGGCGACGACGGCGGCCGGGGCGTTGGCGAGGGCCGGCTCGCCGGCGTCGAGCTGAGCGGCACCAGCGCACTCGGGCCGGGCCAGGCTGACCTGGCGCGCGGCCGCCAGCCCCTTCTTCGTCGACTCAAGCGACCCGAACGCCCCCGTCTCGGGTCCGTGGACGACGCGCATGCCCTGGGGCGCCGGCAGCAGCGCCAGGCGGAGCCGGCCCGCGTCGACGGGAGGCGCCGAGGAAGCAACCGAGGTGGCGGGCGTCGTGGGCGCTGAGGGCGTGGCGTCGGCGACGGGCTCGGCCGCCCTCCCCGCCGAGCAGCCCGCGATCACCACGGCGCCCAGACATATGCCGGAAAGAGCCTTGAAAATGAATTTCGGATTTCGCGCTATCAGCATATGGATAAACGCTAGAGGAGCCGCGCGGCGGGCATCCGACTAACGTCGCTATTCGCGGGATTCAGCGGTTCTACGGAGGCTCTCGGCTTCTGCCCCATTCGACGGCACGCTGTTCGCGAGAGCCATGACGCCACCCCTGACTGGGATCATGACCTCACTGACCAGGCCAAAGCTGATCTTGCCGGTGACACGGCCCTGCTCGCCGACCACTCGGACTCCCCCGCCGCGATGTTCCGAACGTTCCTCCAAACGGGCAAAGGCCGTAATAGGTCACGTAAAAAGTTCTCGAAAGGGTGCGCGGCGTAGTGCCGCATTTGCTCCCAGTCGCGAAGCTCGTGGTATGAGCGACATCAACCCGCGTGAGGCGCGCGATCTCGGGATGAGCCGGACGATTTCGCGCCGCGACTTCTTCGACGGCGTCGCCATGACCGTCGGGGTCGCCACGCTGGGCTCGCTCACCGGCTGCTCCGGCGACGGACCGCCGGGCGGCGCCGGGGCCGTCCAGCCGGGGGTGCGGGGCGACACCGCCGCCGCGCTGAGCGTGCCGCACGCGCTCCGCGACGACCGCTTCTGGCAGCACGCGGGCGCCCCCGAGCCCACCGGCGAGACCTA
Source organism: Nonomuraea cavernae (assembly GCF_014646355.1). Classification (GTDB taxonomy): domain Bacteria; phylum Actinomycetota; class Actinomycetes; order Streptosporangiales; family Streptosporangiaceae; genus Nonomuraea; species Nonomuraea cavernae. The sequence continues at coordinate 53,204 of NZ_BMNH01000028.1, read as the reverse complement.
TGACCTGGTGGTGGTCGGCGGCGGCGTGAGCGGGGTGAGCGCGGCCCACGAGTGGCTGCGCCGCGACCCGGCCGCCCGCGTCCTCATCCTGGACAACCACGACGAACTCAGCGAGGAGCCGCAGCTCGGCTCGGTCTCGGTGTGGACCCCCGAGGGCAGGGAGTTGCTGGACCGGCTGGACATCGCGGTGCGGGAGCCGGACGGCCGGCACTACCCCGCCCTCGGCATGTACGACAGCGTGCTGTGCGACCGGGAGACCTACCCGGTGGAGCGGCTGGTCTGTTTCACCCCGGAGATCGAGGCCGAGCAGTGGGTGGGCCGGCTGCCGATCGCCGACCGGGCCAGGAGGGACCTGCTCGCGCTCTACCGTGACCCGGTCGACTGGTTCCCCGGGCTGTCGCGGGAGCGGAAGCAGGAACGGCTGGCCGGCCTCACCTACTCCGCCTTCCTGCTCGACGTCTGCGGGACGCACCCCGACGTCGAGCGGTTCTGCCGGACCATGCCGAACGCCGACTGGGCCTACGACGCGCGGGCGTTCGGCGCGATCGACGCCTGGGGCCGCGCGGACGGCTGGGAGTTCCCCGGGTTCCGGGGCCTGCACCTGGACCGTGACAAGCCGTCCAGGTTCAACTCCCCCACGGTGCAGAAGGAGTGGGGCGAACCGCGCGTCCACTGCCTCCCGCAACGCGGCCGGACGCTGGTGCGGACGATGCTGGCCCGGATGATCCCCGGCTTCACCGGCTCCCGCGATCACGAACCGGCCGACCGGCGGCTGCTGGACCTGCCCGCCAACCCGGTCCGGTTCCGGCTGTCGAGCCCGGTCGTCTCGGTGCGTCACGACGGCCCGCCGGACACCGCGTCGTCGGTCACCGTCGGCTACTTCGACGGTCACGCGGTCAGGACCGTCGGCGCGGGCTCGGTGATCATGGCCTGCTGGCACACGGTCATCCCCCACCTGGTCCCGGAGCTGCCGGACGACCAGAGGCGGGCGCTGCGCGAGGCGGTCAAGCAGCCGCTGCTCCAGGCGACCGTACGGCTCCGCGACGGGGAGGCGTGGCGGCGCGTCGGCGTCCACCGCACCCGCTGGACGGGCGCCTACTGGTGCCTGTCGGAGCTCGACGGGAGGGCCGACCCCGCCGGCCCGGTCACCGCGCGCCTCGTCGCGACGCCGTGCCGGTCGGAGCTCGGCCCCGCCGAGGGCGCCGTCGCGGGACGGCACGCGCTGCTCAGAACGCCGTACGACCACCTGGAATACACCGTCAGGGACCAGCTCACCCGGCTGCTCGGGCCCGGCGGCTTCGACCCGGCCACCGACATCGAGGCCATCACGATCGACCGGTGGGGCCACGCTCAGGCGCCTGAGTACTGCCGGCCGTGGCACGCCTTCTATCCCGACGGCCCGTTCCCGGCGGACCTCGCCCGCCGGCCGTTCGGCAGGATCGCCATCGCGGGCTCCGACGCGATCCCGGCGGCGAGCGCCGACGCGGCCATCACCGCCGCCTGCCGCGCCGTCACGGAGCTGTCGACGTGAGCGCCCCCAGGCCGTGGCGGTGCGCGGCGGCGCGGCGGTCAGCCGGCCAGCGCGGCCAGGCTGGTCTGCCAGAGCCGCTCTGCCAGCTCCGGATCCGACATCGAGGGCACCCGTTCGAATCTCCCGCCGGAGTAGTAGCCGCCCGCGCGCTCGACGCCGTCGGGGTGGGTGGCCAGGTGCACCAGCGGGCGCGCCCCGTGCTCGGGCGGCTTGGCGAAGCCCGGCAGCGCCAGGGCCAACCGCATGAGCCGCGCGTCGCCGGCGAACCCGGTGCGGATCACGCCCGGGTGGAAGCAGGTCGCGGCCACCCCGCGGGCGGCCAGTGCGACGGTGAACAGGGCGTTGGCCTGCTTGGTGTCGCCGTACTGCAGCCAGCCGTTCCACCGGCGGTGTTCGCGCGACAGGTCATCGGGATCGATCCGGCCGCTCTGCCCGGCTCGCGAGGAGGTGGTGACCACCCGGTCCACCCGATCAGCCAGGGTAGAGGTCAGCAGAAGCGGCGCGAGATGGTTGACCTGAACCATCAGTTCGTGCCCGTCCTGAGTCATCCGCCGGTCCGGGCTCATCACTCCCGCGTTGTTGGCGAGCACGCCGATGCGCTCGTACCGCTCGCGCAGCAGGGCGGCCAGCCGGCGCACGTCGTCCAGCGAGCTGAAGTCGCAGGTCACCACGTCGCCCTCAGGTCCGGTGAGCGTGTCCGCCACGGCGTTCAGCCGGCTCTGGTCGCGCCCGACGAGGACCACCCGGTGTCCACGCCGCGAAAGCTCCTCCGCCGCGGCCGCACCGATGCCAGCACTTGCCCCAGTTATCACGCTAATCATCGTGTTCCTCCCACTGCGCCGGAACCCTATTCGGTGCTAGTCTCCTGTGCGATCTTCCGGAGGCGTATTTACACGAAACGTGGAAATATCCCTCGACTCCGAGGTTGGGACATGGGCTCGCAAAACCGGTCAATTCGGTTCAAGATCTTCTTATTACTCCTGTTACCCCTCCTGTCTCTGAGCGCGCTCTGGGGATTCGTGCTCAACCTCACCGTGGGCGACGGGCTGAGCCTGCTCCGGTCCAACACCGTCTACCAGACGGTCGGCGTCACCTCCACCGAGCTGGGACTTCAGCTCCAGGCCGAGCGGGCCCGGTCCGTCGTGGCCGTCACCACCCGTGATCTCACGGAAGATCTCGGCGAGCAGCGCACGCGGACCGACACGTCCGTCACCGGCTTCCGGCGGGCCGCCGCCGAAGCCGGCGACGCGATCGACGACGAGCTGCGCGGCCGGCTCGGCACCCTCGACCGCGAGCTCGACCGCCTCACCGCCATCCGGGCCGACATCGACACCGGCCTCAGCTCCCGGCTGACCGCGCTGAACGCGTACAACCGCGTGCTCGACGCCCTCTTCCGCCTCTACGACCACCTGGCCCCCGTGCCCGACCTGGCGCTCTTCCAACAGGCCTCGTCGCTGCAGACCATGGGCAACGCCCGGGAGGTCATCGCCAGGGAGCAGGCGCTCATCGGCGGCGCGCTCATCGACGGGCGGCTCACCCCGGACGAGGCCACCGCGTTCACCGAGTACGCCGCCACCCGCGGGTTCATGCACGCGCGCGGCCAGGCGGCACTCGACGTGGAGCTCCGCCGGCCGTACGAGCAGGTGTTCGCCGGCCCGGCCTTCCGGGACTTCACCCTGATGGAGGCGCGGATCGTCACCACCGGGGCGCCGCCGCCCGACGCCACCGCCTGGAACGCGACCGTCAGCCAGGTCATGGCCCAGCTCGACCGGGTCGGCGCCTCCTCCTCCCAGGTGGTCGCCGCCCGCGCCGCCGAGGCCGCCACCGCGACCCTCGTCCGGATCGGCGTCGCCGGCTGCCTCGGGCTCGCCGCCGTGCTCGCCTCGATCGTCATCTCGGTACGCTTCGGCCGCCGCCTGTCCGCCGAGCTGGCCGAGCTGCGCTCGTCCGCGCTGGAGCTGTCCGAGAAGCGGCTCCCCGGCATCGTCGAACGGCTGCGCCGGGGCGAGGACGTCGACGTCGAGAAGGAGGCCAAGCCGCTCAAGGTCAGCGGGTCGGCCGAGATCACCGACGTGGCCAGGGCCTTCGGCTCCGTGCAGCGCACCGCCGTACGGGCCGCCGTGGGTCAGGCCGCGCTGCGGCGCGGAGTCGGCCAGGTCTTCCTCAACCTCGCCCGGCGCAAGCAGGGGCTGCTGCACCGCCAGCTGGGGCTGCTCGACAGCATGCAGCGCCGCACGCACGACCCCGACCGGCTGGAGGAGCTCTTCCGCCTCGACCACCTGACCACCCGCATGCGACGGCACGCCGAGAGCCTGATCATCCTGTCCGGCGCCGCCCCCGGCCGCGCCTGGCGCAACCCGGTGCCGGTGCTCGACATCGTCCGGGCCGCGGTCGCCGAGGTCGAGGACTACACCCGCGTCGCCGTCGAGACCATGCCCGCCGGCGCCATCGACGGCGAGGTCGCGGCGGACCTGACCCACCTGGTCGCCGAGCTGATCGAGAACGCCACCATCTACTCGCCGCCCAACACCCAGGTCCAGGTCCGAGGCGACCTGGTGAGCAACGGCTACGCGATCGAGGTCGAGGACCGCGGGCTCGGGCTGTCGGAGGCGGAGTACGGGGCGTTCAACAAGTTGCTGGCCGACCCGCCCGAGTTCGACCTGGCCGACAGCGACCGGCTCGGCCTGTTCGTGGTGGCCAGACTGGCCGAGCGGCACGGCATCAAAGTGCTGCTGCGGCGCTCCCCGTTCGGCGGCACCACCGCGATCGCGCTGGTGCCGCGCTCCCTGGTCAACAGCCAGCCGGCGCTGCCGCCCGCCGTCAAGGAGCCGTCGTCCACGACACGCGGGCGCACGCTGCCCAGCCGTACGAGGAAGAAGGCCCTGGCCGTGGTGAGCGGCGGCACCCACGCCGGCCTGCCCACCCGGGTCCGGCAGGCGAGTCTCGCACCCCAGCTCCAGGCGAAGCCACCACCCGAGCCGGAGCCCGAGCGAAAACCCGAACGCTCTCCCGACGAGATACGCGATCTGTTCTCCGCGTTCCAACGGGGAACCCAGCGCGCACAAGAAGAAGCAACCGAAAAGGGGGAGGCATGAGCGTGCCGACGACCAACACCGGCGAACTGAACTGGCTACTCGACGACCTGACGACCAGGGTCGCGGCGGTGCGCCAGGCGGTCATCCTGTCCACCGACGGCCTCGCGGTCGGCTACTCCAAGGGGCTGACCCGCGAGGACGCCGAACACATGTCGGCCGTGGCCGCCGGGTTCCAGAGCCTGGCCCGCGGCACGGGACGCCACTTCGGCGGCGGCGACGTCCGCCAGACCATCGTCGAGATGGAGTCGGCGTTCCTCTTCGTCACCGCGGCCGGACAGGGCACCTGCCTGGCCGTGCTCGCCGACGCGAACGTGGACGTCGGCCACATCGCCTACGAGATGGCGATGCTCGTCAAGCGGGTCGGCCAGCACATCTCGACCAATCCACGGACGACCGCGCCATGACGGAGCCGGCGCAATGGCTGGATGAGGACGCGGGGCCGATCGTCCGGCCCTATGCTCTCATCCGCGGCCGTACGAGGTCCTCGGGGGAGATGCTCGATCTCATCGCGACCGTGAGCGCCATCGGTGACCCGCCGGACGGCCTCGGACCTGAGCAGCAGCTCATCCTGCGGGTGGCGTGTGAGCCGATCACGGTGGCCGACCTGGCCGTCGAGCTCGACCTGCCCATCGGAGTGGTCCGGGTGCTGCTCGGCGACCTGCTCGACGGCGGTCTCATCTCGGTGAAGTCCCCCTCAGCGGCCCGGCCGCGTGCGAACGAGGGCATTCTCAAGGAAGTGATCAATGGACTCCGGGCTCTCTGAGGACCCCGTCGCGCTGAAGATCCTCATCGCCGGCGGTTTCGGCGTGGGCAAGACCACCCTGGTGGGGTCGATCAGCGAGATCAAGCCGCTGCGCACCGAAGAGGTGCTCTCCGACCGAGGCATCGGTGTGGACGACCTCGACGGCGTGGAGGCCAAGACGACCACGACGGTCGCGATGGACTTCGGCCGCATCACGATCCGCGAGGGCCTGGTCGTCTACCTGTTCGGCACTCCGGGGCAGGAGCGCTTCTGGTTCATGTGGGACGAGCTGTCCTACGGCGCGCTCGGCGCGGTCGTGATCGCCGACACCCGGCGGCTGACCGACTGCTTCCCCTCGGTCGACTACTTCGAGCAGCGCGGCACCCCCTTCGTGGTGGCCGTCAACTGCTTCGACGGCGCCGACCAGCACAGCGTCGACGACGTGCGGATCGCGCTCGACCTCGACACCGACGTGCCCGTGCTGCTGTGCGACGTGCGGCGGCGGACCTCGGCCAAGGAGGTCATGGTGACGCTGGTCGAACACTCCCTGCGCACCCTGACCGCGGCCGGCTAGAGCGCCTTGAGGCCGTTGATCACCTCGCGGAGGAGGCTCTCCGTGGCCACGCCGGCCTTGGCGTGCGGCGGCCGTACCGTGACCAGCCCGTAGTCGAGCAGGTCGCCGAGCAGCACCCTGATCACTCCCACCGGGAGGTTCATCTCGGCGGCCACCTCGACCACGGGCCTCGACTGCCCCGAGACCGAGCCGATCAGGCGCCGGTGCTGCGCGCTCAGCTCGGCCTTGGACGGCATCGGCTCGGTCGTCGCCGAGATGTGCGAGAGCAGGTCGATCGCCGGCGAGGAGGGCCGGGTGCGGCCGCGGGCGACCGCGTACGGCCGCACGACCGGACCGGCCTCCTCGTCGACCCATTCGTCGGGCTCGCGGCTCACGATAGAGATCCCCCATCCTGATCGCTCTCCTGGCGCCCCCGCTGCCAGCCTGACTGCAGTGAGGAGAGCAGTGCCCTGGTCTCCTCGGGTGAGCGCTCCCGCACGGGCTCCACGAGCTCCGCGAGCTCCGCGTCCTCGCGGAGGTCGGTGGGCTGCGGCTGCCTGAGTTGCTCGGGCAGGTTGGCCTGCCGGGTACGGCGGGGCAGCCCCGACTCGGAACCCGTCTGGGAGCCGCGCTTGGAGACGCGGACCCGGCGCGGCAGACCGCCCGCCGGCGGCGGATTCTGGGCCGACGGGTTCGGCACCTGCTGGTTCTGGCCCGGTTGGTTCAGACCCGGCTGGTTCAGACCCGGCTGGCTCAGACCCGGCCGGCCCTGGCCCGGCTGGTTCAGGCCCGGTTGGTCGTCACGCACGACCGACACGGACACCGACTCCAGCTCGGGCAGCTCGATCGGCGGCGGCAGCGCCTCGACCAGCGCCCCCGGCACCAGCACGATCGCGGTCGTCCCGCCGTACGGCGACGGTTTGAGCGTCACGACGATGCCGTGCTTGGCCGCCAGCATGCCGACCACCGCGAACCCCAGCCGCTCGGTCTGCGACGCGTCGAAGTCGGGCGGGCTGGCCAGCCGCTCGTTGATGGCCTGACGCATCTCGGGCGGCAGGCCGAGACCCCGGTCCTCGATCTCCACCGCGAAGCCCCTGCCGACGAGCTCGCCGCGGACCGACACCTCGTTGCCGGGCGAGGAGAACGAGGTGGCGTTCTCGATCAGCTCGGCGAACAGGTGCATCAGGTCGGCCACGGCGGCGCCGGACACGCCGCACTCGGGCATCGGGTAGACCCGGACCCGGGTGTACTCCTCGACCTGGGCGGCGGCGCCGTTCAGCACGTCCTCGACCGGGATGGTGCCGCGCCAGCGGCGCCCCGCCGCGCCGCCGGACAGCAGCACCAGGCCCTCGGCGTGGCGGCGCATGCGGGTGGTCAGGTGGTCGAGCTTGAACAGCCGCTCCAGCGCCTCGGGCTCCTCGGTGTCGCGCTGCATCTCGTCCAGGAGCCTGAGCTGGCGTTGCAGCAGCGACTGGCTCCGCCTGGCCAGGTTGCGCAGTGCCTCCGACACGCCCTGCCGCAGCCTGGCCTGCTCGACCGCCGCGTCCACGGCGGTGCGCTGGACGCTGCCGAACGCGGCGGCCAGGTCGGCGACCTCGCTGGTGGCTCCTCGGGACACCTCGATGGGCGGCGCCTCGGTCTCGACGTCGACGTTCTCGCCCTTGCGCAGCTTGGTCACGACGCCGGGCAGCCGGACCTCGGCCAGGTCGAGCGCGGACCGCCGCAGGCCGGTCAGCTCACCGGTGACGCGCCTGCCCACCCGGATGGACATGACGACCGAGAAGACGACCGCCAGCAGGCCGAGCACGCCGGCGATGCCCGCCCGCAGCAGGATGGCGATCCCGGCCGGCTCCATCTTGGCGAGCAGGCGGTCGCCGCCGTCCCAGATGACCCGGGTGTAGTCCTTCATCACCGGGTCGGCCGTGCCGCGCCAGAGCTGCATGTCGACGGGCTTGCCGGAGATGGCCGACTCCAGGGCCCGTTCCATCGTGTTGTAGCGGGAGGTGGCGGCGAGCCGTTCGAACGGGGCCCGCAGGTCGGCGTCGAGGTTGGCCATGGCCTGCGGCCACAGGTGGGTCCGGGCGCCGTCGATGCCGGCGAGCTGGTGCACGTCGTGCATGGTCGCCCGGCCGTTCGCCGCGACGATCAGCGCGTGCTCGCGGCTCAGCAGCTCGCGCACCCCGTCGGCGGCGATCAGGCCCTGACTCTGCCGGGCCAGCTCGACGTCGCTGCTGACCGTGATCGTGGAGTAGAGCAGGTGCACGGCGTCGGGAATCGTCGCGTACTCGGTGATCAGGGTGCCCGGGGTGAGCCGGCCCGTGTCTACCAGCCGCCTGATCTCCGGCAGCCGGTCGATCGCGGCCAGCGCCTCCTTCAGCCGGCCCTTCATCTCCGCCGTGAGGGCGTCCTGGACCTCCTCCGACAACGCCGACTTGGCCAGCCTCTGCCTGCTCCGGTCCGCGGCGGCCCGGCTCTCGGCCAGCGCGGTCCCGTCGGAGGCGGTGCCCGCGATCCGTTCGGCCGAGGCCAGGCGCTCCACCTGCAGATGGGAGACCAGCCCGTCGGCGTCGTCGATCACGCCGTTCCAGATGGTCTGCACCTTGAGCAGGTTCAGCGCCTCACCGGAGGTGGTGGCGGCGGCGAAGCCCCACAGGGCGATCAGGGATACCAGGGGGACGACGAGCAGCGTCGAGATCTTGGATCTGATGGATCTGCCCGATGCCATGACACCTGCTCCCGGATAGAAGATCGCCGGAGAGAATAGCACCGATACGGGCAGCCTTAAGATCTACTAGCTAGAAATCTGTGATATGTCGTGAAATTCACGGCCTTACCGACAGACCGTATCCACCACAGACGCACCAGCCACGCCGCCAGCACCCCCAGCAACGCCACCTCGGCCCCCAGCAGCAACCGCTCGACGAGCCCGATGAGCACCCGGTCGCCCGGCAGCGCCACGTACGTGATCGCCAGCACGCCCAGCCCGCCGGCCAGCGCCAGCCACTCCACCACCCTGGCCACCGGCTTCCAGTCGGGGTCGGCGGCCAGCCTCGGCACCAGCAGGGCCGCCGCCACCGGCAGGCTCACGAACGCCGCGACGGAGACGTACCGGTGGACCTGCGCGGTGAGGGTCAGGTCCGCCCCGATCGGCGTGGTCGGAACGACCGCGGCGACGACCAGCGCCCCCGACCACACCGCCAACAGCCGCTCCGGCACCCCGCGGACCGGCGCCCCCGCCGCCCGCAATCCGCCCAGCAACGCCAGCGACCCGAGCCCCAGCACCGCGATCGCGACCTCGGTGACGCCCCCGCGGTCGGCCACGGCGTATTCACTCACGGTCACGTTCATCGGATCGAGATAGGGGTCCGGCACCAGTTGCCCGACCACGATCGCGCCCACGGAGAACACGATCGCGACACAGGCGACAAGCGGATAGAGCCTTTTTACTGCGGTCATAGCCGCATTCTGTAGCTTTCGCGGCCCTGATCCATCAGGCTCCGCCCCTGACCCCACCCTGAGATGACCACTAGGGCTTTCACCCCCCTTTAAAGATCATTTCCTTTCACGGCATGGCGCCGGCTGGGACAGGAGAGACGAGGTGACGGCGATCCCCGGCCGGGCGGTCAGCGCGACTGGTGCAGGATGTGGGGACGGGCGGCGGCGTAGCGGTCGCGGATGGCGGGCTCGGCCTCGGCCTCGTAGCGGGCCGGCTCGTCGGTGGACCAGTGGACGTCCTCGTCGAGCAGCCGGGCGGCCTGGTAGGCGGCGCCGTCGGCGACGTACTCGCCCGGCGCGGGCGCCAGGACCGGCCGGCCGAAGACCGTGGGGGCGACGCGGCGGACCGCCTCCGAGCGGGCGCCGCCCCCGATCAGCAGGATCCGCTCGGGCGTCAGGCCGAGCGCGTCGAGCGCGTCGGCGAGGCCGCACAGCAGGCCCTCGACCGAGGCCCGGGCCAGGTGGGCGGGGGTGGCGGTGGCGAGGGTGAGACCGTGGATCGAGCCGGTGGCGGTCGGCAGGTTGGGGGTGCGCTCGCCCTCCAGGTAGGGCACCAGCGTGAGCCCACCGGCCCCCGGCGGGGCCTGGAGCGCCAGCTCGCCGAGCCGGTCGAGCTCGACCCCGGTGAGCCGGGCGGCCGCGTCCATGACGCGGGCCGCGTTGAGCGTGCACACCAGGGGCAGGAAGCGCCCGGTGGCGTCGGCGAACCCGGCCACCGCGCCGCTCGGGTCGGCGCTCGGCACGTCGGACACCGCGAACACGGTGCCGGAGGTGCCGATCGACACGACGACGTCGCCGGGCCGCGCGCCCACGCCGAGCGCGGCGGCCATGTTGTCTCCGGTGCCGGGCGCGAGTCGGAGGGGGCTCTCCGGCGCGGCCTCCGCCAGCGGACCCAGCACCCGGGGCAGCAGCGGGACCGAGCCGAAGGCGGCCTTCAGCAGGTCGAGGCGGTAGTCGCCGGTGGCCGGAGACCAGTAGCCGGTGCCCGAGGCGTCGCCCCTGTCGGTGGTCAGCCGGTCGAGGGCGGGCGGCGGCGCGGCGGCCCAGGCCGCCCGGGGCAGGCCGAGCGCGCCCGCCAGCCGCCAGGTGAGCCAGTCGTGCGGCAGGCACACCGCCGCGGTGCGGCGCGCGTGCTCGGGCTCGTGCTCGGCCAGCCAGCGCAGCTTGGCCACCGTGAAGGACGCCACCGGCACGCTGCCGACCGCGTCGGCCCACGCCACCGGGCCGCCCAGCTCGGCGACCAGCGCGGCGGCGGCCCCGGCGGAGCGGGTGTCGTTCCACAGCAGCGCGTCGCGCACGACGTCGCCCGACTCGTCGAGGCAGACCATGCCGTGCTGCTGCCCGGCCACGCTGATCGCGGCGACATCGTCGAGCCCGCCCGCCTCGTCGACGGCCCGCAGCAACGCGGCCCACCAGTGGGACGGGTGGACTTCGGTGCCGTCGGGATGGGCGGCCCGGCCCTGGCGCACCAGCCGGCCGGAGGCGGCGTCACGGATGACGACCTTGCAACTCTGCGTCGACGAGTCGACTCCCGCGACGAGGGTCACGCGCACCTGCCGGACAGAACACCGCGAACGGCCTCAATATTGGACATGCCTCGATGCTCCACGAGCGGCCGCCGCATCACAAGCCCGAGGGATCACGCCCCACGCTGATCTCCTCGGCGATCCGGCGGATCTCCGGCGCCTCAAGACCGGGCGCCTCGGGCAACTGGCTCAGCAACACGCCCATCACCACGGGCACGGGCTGGCCCGCCAACCGGCCCGCGATCCCGTGGACCGCCCTGAACAGCGCCTCATCCGTGTCGTGCATGCCCGTCTCCTTGTTCGCTCCCGAAGTTCGACCCTCGAAGAGTTCGCCCTCGAAGAGTTCGCCTCCGAAGAGTTCGCCTCCGAAGAGTTCGCCTCCGAGGACTTCGATTCCCGAGGAGTTCGATTCCCGAGGAGTTCGACTCCCGATGTCCGCCCCTGAAGAGTTCGATTCCGGGAGAACGGTACGGCCTCACGCCGACAGTTTCCCGTTATCGCTCCAGCGTGTTCCGCACGGTCGCGCAGATCTCGTCCAGGGCGCGTACCTGATCGGGGGTGAGCACGTCGAACAGGCTGCGCCGGACCTCCGCCACGTGACCCGGCGCGGCGGCGGCGATGGCGGCGAAGCCGTCGTCGGTGAGCACGGCGATGTTGCCGCGCCGGTCCTCTGGGCAGCGGTCGCGGCGCACCCAGCCGCGCTCCTCCAGCCGAGCCACCGCGTGGGACAGGCGGCTCTGCGAGCTCTGCGCCCGCGCGGCCAGCTCGCTCATCCGCATCCGGCGCTCCGGCGCCTCGGAGAGCGCCACCAGGATCATGTAATAGGCGTGCGGCATCGCCGCGTCGCGCTGCAACTGGCGGTCGAGCGCCTCGTTCACCAGCTGCGTGGCGGACAGGAAGTTGCGCCAGGTGCGCTGCTCGTCCGCGTCCAGCCATCGGGTCATGCCGTCAATTTACTTGAACTCTCATATACTTGGTGCTGAAACCAGGGAAAGGGGTTCCTCATGCCGGTCCAACGGCTCAATCACGCGGTCCTCTACGTGCGCGACGTGGAGCGCAGCGTCACCTTCTACCGCGAGGCCCTGGGCTTCGAGGTCGTCATGGGCATGCGCGGCGCCGCCTTCCTGCAGGCTTCCGGCTCGACCAACGACCACGACCTGGGCCTGTTCGAGATCGGGGCCCAGGCCGCGCCGTCCCGGGCCGGTCGCGGCTCCGTCGGGCTCTACCACCTGGCCTGGGAGGTCGACACGCTCGACGAGCTGGAGCGCATCGCGACCAAACTCGGCGAGCTCGGCGCCCTGGTCGGCGCGTCCGACCACGCCACCACCAAGGCCCTCTACGCGCAGGACCCCGACGGCCTGGAGTTCGAGGTCTCGTGGCTGGTGCCCGCCGCCCTGCTCACCGAGGAGTTGCTCACCGCGCGCACCACCATCCGGCCGCTCGACCTCGCCGCCGACAGGCAGAGGTACGGCGGGCAGACCCGTGGGGGCGTGGGGGTCTCGATCCCCGCGTAGTTCTCCCCGGGCCGGATCAGGCCTGGTTCGCGCGGTACCGTGGCCTTGTCGGACTCCTTCGTCCTGGAGAAAACGGCCATGCCGAGCGACCCTGACCACGTGCTCGACGCCATCGACGGCGTCGTCGACGAATGGGAGGCGCTGAGCGCCGACGCCATGCGCTGGGCGCCTCCGGAGAGAAAAGAGGCAGACCTGCTGAGCGAGGTCACCGAGATCTTCAGCCCGCTCGCCAACGCGCTCACCGAGGCGTTCCGCCCCCTGGGCGACGCCCTGACCCGCGCCCTCGACCACCTCGCCGCCGACGACGACCAGTAGTCATAACCTCACGGCGTGCCGCCTTTCCGGCTCTTGGGGCGTGTGGTCCGTCCACTGCCTGCCGAAGGTCATCCGCTTCAGCGGCTCGGCCGCGTCGCACGCGCGAAACCAGCCTTTGGCCACGCTCCTGACGAGCGTGTTGTCCGAGACGATGAGGTCGGAGATCCGGCGGGACATCTGAACGGCGCGGAAGCCGTAGTCGCGCATCTCCTTCTCGTACGCGGCGACGGCGGGCACGAGGGCCTCCTCCCCGCGACACACCGCCGCGAGACGGCTCGACAGCAGGGCAGCGTCGCGGAGCGCGACGTTCGCGCCGAACCCCATGACGGGGGTCATGCTGTGGACGGAGTCGCCGAGCAGTGTGACGGGCGTGCTCGGCCATGCGGAGATCGGGGTCGACGTCTTGAAGGGCATGAGCTGGACGGTGGCGGGGTCGGCCTCGGCGATCATCCGGCGGACATCGGGGTGCCAGCCGCCCGTCATGTCCGCGACCAGCCGCTTCAGGTCCTCGCCTGCCAAGGCGGAGGCGTTCCGCGGGTACGCCCGCCGGTGGGCGATGAAGGCCAGGAGGACGTAGTCCTCCATCTCGTCCACCAGCGATCTGATGTCGAGCCCGAACGAGGCCAGGCCGGGGTCGAGGGCGAGATCATCCGCGCCGCCGCGGGCCGACGCGCGTCGCTTGGCCGTGAAGGACGCCGTGAACAGGGCGCATCTCCTGGCAGGGAAGACGACGTTCAGGCCGGCCTGGAAATGGGCGGGCACCCATCGCCGGGTCGCTTCGGTCAGGGGCAGACGCGCGCCGACCGCGACCGCGCCGGTGAGCACGCGATCAACGCCAGGCAGGTATTGGCCGCGCACCGCGGAGTTCGCGCCGTCCGCGCCGACCAGCACGTCCGCGGTCGCTGAAGTCCCGTCGGCGAAGTGAGCCGTGACGCGGCCGTCCGGCCTGGTCTCGTAGCGCTCGAACGTCTTGCCGAACCGGACGACGTCCCGTATGCCCGCGAGCAGCAGTTCGCGCAGCACCGCGCGGCTGGCCGCGTAGTGGGCATCGGCGGGCTCCGTGGCACCGCCGGTCATTACGTCCTCGTCGACGAACACGAGTTCCTCCAGCCGTTCGGTCTGGAAGCGGAAGCCCGGCCCCGGGTGTCCGGCGGTGCCGACGAAGGCCTCCCAGAGCGGTGTGGGCAGGCACTGGCGGAGAGAGCGGCTGCCGAGCTGGTTGACGTGGATGCGATATCCCCGCACCCAGTCGCGCGGGTCCTCGTTGCGCTCGTAGACCTGGACGCGCACACCGGCGCCATTCAGCGCCTGCGCCAGACACAGCCCGCCTATGCCGCCGCCGATCACCATGACCTCGATGCCGGATGCGGCGATGGCTCTCATCTCACTCATCCTCTCCCCGTTCCACGACGCCGGCCGGGGTCACGGACAGCGCTTTCAGCAGGCCCTCGTGCCAGGTGACCTCGGTCTCCAGGCGCATGAGCGTGTGATCGAATCCGTGCGTCTCCAAGGGGGTGAGGTAGGGGGCGGCCACTTCCTTGAGCCGTCTCCACTCCTCCAGCTTGCAGGTCAGCGCTCCCAGGCGATCTCTGATCGTCGAGGCCAAGATCGGGGTGGGGACGTCCTCGCTGAGCTGGAGGGCCAGGTCGACGGGGTCGGGGGCCAGCTTGGTGTCGCGCAGGGCCGCGTCACGAAGCGACTCCAGCTCAAGACGGCCGTCCTCGGTGATCTCGTAGATCGTGCGCGCGGGCAGGCTCCCTTCCTGCTCGGTACGCACCTCTTCGATCAGACCTTCCCCGGCCATCCTGTGCAGGGCGCCATACAGGGAGCCGACCTTGATGTCGGTCCACAGCTCGGTGTGGTCCCTCTGCGCGCTCTGCCTGATCTGGTGCCCATGCATGGCCCCTCTCCTGGCGAGCGTGCCCAGGATGAAAACTCGTACGCTACTCACGCGAGTACTCAAACACGAGTAGTCGTTTGCAGTCAATCCCAGAGGTGCGGCACTAACGGGCCGGGGCTCGCAGGTGTTCGGCGATCGCGGCGGTCATCGGGGTGACCGTGGGCAGTGGGGGCTCGCTGAAGTAGCCCGGCTTGTGCGTGCGCAGCAGCAACTCGCCACTGCGTTCCCAGTCGAACCCCTTCCGGTTGAGCAGCCCGGCGAACACCGCCCCCGCCTTCGCCGGATCGCGTTCGGCCAGCCGCTCGATCGGCACCGGCGAGACGGACTCGTCCCGCAGGTAGGTGGTGAGCAGCTCGCGGTATTGACGCCTGACGATCAGCCGGGGGTCCTCGAACACCTCCTCCAGCCTGCCGAAGTCCACGTGGTAGCCGAGCCCGCCCAGCTCGTCGAAGATCAGAGCCACCGTGTCGGCCGACGTCACGCGCTCGGGCAGCTCCAGCGCCTCCGGCGGCTCCCCGCCCAGCCGCGCCGCCTGGTAGGCCAGGTAGGCCCGCATCAACGCGGCCACGTCCGCCCCCTCCAGCACGACCAGGTCGGTGCCGAAGTAGCCGACGAAGCACCGGCGCTGCTCTCGCTGCGTCTCACGGGCCTGGGCCAGCAGCACCGGGTTGCGGAACACCCACGCCGGATTGGCCAGCGCCACGTGCGCGGCCACGGACCCCAGCGTCTCGCGCGCCTCCGCGGGGTGCACCGCCGGAGTGCCGCTGATCAGCCAGTCGGCCCCGAGCGGGATCAGCCTGCCCACCAGGTGCATGCCCGGCGTCAACGACTCGAAGGCGCCCTCGCCCAGGTTGGAGAACGCCCGGTAGACCAGCTCGTCGACCAGGTTGAACAGCAGCACGGCCGGGCCGTCCACCGCCCGCACCTCGAACACTCCCTCGACCACGGTCTTCCAGCTCAGCAGCAGCTCCACGTCGGACCGGTCGAGCCCGGCCCGCTCGGCCACGAAGCGGTCCACGACCGTCTCGCCCGACGGCAGCCGGTGCTGGTGGGCGAAGAAGTCGACGGGCAGGAAGGCGGCGGCCTCGTCCGCCGGCGGCCCGTCGGCGTAGAACCGGTCGAGCACCGCGCCCAGCTCACGGCCGAACCTGCCCGACGTGGCGAAGTGGACCAGCTCGGCCTTCAACTCGACGGCCCGCGCAACCTTGCTCATCATCACTCCTCGTGTCCGGAGTGACACTAACCGTCCATGCTTGGCGTGCGAAGCCAGTTCGCCCAATCCGGCGTCCCGCCTCCGCCGACCGGGTCTACGGTTCGAGCGCCGAGTGGCGGCGGCTGTAGGCGAAGTAGATGATCAGGCCGAGCACGAACCAGACCGCGAAGCGGAGCCAGGTGACCGGGTCGAGGAAGGTGATCAGCCAGAGCGAGAAGATCACCCCGACGGCCGGCACGACCGGCATCCACGGCGTACGAAACTCCCTCGGCAGGTCGGGGCTGCGGTAGCGGAGCACGATCACCGCCACGCACACCACCACGAAGGCCAGCAGGATCCCGATGTTGGTCAGCTCGGCGGCCTCCCGGATGGGCAGGAACCCGGCGATCAGCGCCGAGCCGACGCCCACGATCCAGGTGACGCGCGTGGGCACCCGGCGCACGGGATGCAGCTTGGCGAACCAGATCGGCAGCAGGCCGTCACGGCTCATGGAGAACCACACCCGGGTGACACCGAGCATGAAGGTGAACATCACGGTCAGGATGCCGACGATGGCGCCGACCGCGATGACGGACGCCAGCCCGGACAGGCCGACCGAGGCGAACGCCGAGGAGAATCCGCTCTCCGGGTCGATCTCCCGGTAGTTCTGCATGCCGGTGAGCACGAGCGTGGCCAGCACGTAGAGCACCATCGAGATGACCAGTGAATAGATGATCGCCTTGGGCATGTGACGGCGGGCGTCCTTGGACTCCTCGGCCGCGGTGCTCATCGCGTCGTAGCCGAAGACGGCGAAGAACACGGTGGCCGCGCCGGTGATGGCCCCGCTGATGCCGAACGGGAAGAACGGCGTGTAGTTGGCGGTGTTGACGTAGAAGAAGCCGACCGCGATCACCAGGAGCACCACGGCCACCTTGACCGCGACCACGAACGTCTCGAACCTGGCCGCCGTCTTGATGCCGAGGTTGAGCAGGTAGGCGATCAGCAGGCACAGGATCACCGCGAACAGGTCGACCACGTGCCCGTTGCCGGTGCCCGGCGCGCCGAGCATCCAGGAGGGCAGGGTGAAGCCGAGGTTCTGGACGAGGAAGCCGAAGTAGCCGGAGATGCCGATGGCCACGACCGCGACGATGGCGGTGTATTCGAGCAGCAGGTCCCAGCCGATGAACCAGCCCACGATCTCGCCGAGGACCGCGTAGCCGTAGGTGTAGGCCGATCCGGCCTTCGGGATCATCCCGGCGAACTCCGCGTAGGAGAAGGCCGCCGCCGCGCTGGCCACTCCGGCGATGAGGAACGACAGGATCACGGCCGGGCCGGCCGTCTCGTTGGCGACCGCCCCCGCGAGCGCGAAGATGCCCGCCCCGATGATGCCCCCGACGCCGATCGCGGTGAGCTGCCACAGACCGAGCGTCCGCTCCAGCTCTCCCTCGTGCTCGCCGGCGATCTGCTCAACCGGTTTGCGGCGGAAGATGCTCCGCGAAGCAGCCATGCCGGCCTCCTGACCACCTGTCGTACCTTGCACCTCCCCCTTCCCGCCTGCGCCTTTTCCCATGCGAGGGGCCCAACCGGCCCGCCGCCGCCGCGCGCTTGGTACGACCTCCGCACCGAATCCGGCACCAGGCGAAATATCCGGTAAGCCGCCGCGGTTGTACGGCCCATGGCGAGGTGAATGCCCCACCCGGCTCCTCTTGGTCCACCGCGAAAGGCTTGTTCCCCATGGCTCTTCCCCTCTCGATTCTTGACCTGGCGCACATCGGCGAGGGAGAGACGGCGGGCGACAGCCTGCGGGCCAGCGTGACTCTGGCCCAACGCGCCGAGGAGTGGGGATACAAGCGGATCTGGTACGCGGAGCACCACAACATGCCCACCATCGCCTCCTCGGCGACCAGCGTCCTCATCGCCCACGTGGCGGCGCACACCCGGACGATCCGCCTCGGAGCGGGCGGCGTCATGCTGCCCAACCATTCGCCGCTGACCATCGCCGAGCAGTTCGGCACCCTCGCGTCCCTGCACCCCGGCCGCATCGACCTGGGCCTCGGCCGGGCGCCGGGCAGCGACCAGCAGACGATGCGGGCACTGCGCCGCAGCCCGGCGTCGGCCGACGGCTTCCCGCAGGACGTCCTGGAGCTGCAGGGCTACCTGACGGGCGAGTCGCGGATCCCGGGCGTCGACGCGACGCCGGGCAAGGGCACCGACGTGCCGCTGTACATCCTCGGCTCCTCCCTGTTCGGCGCCGGTCTCGCCGCCGCCCTCGGGCTGCCGTACGCGTTCGCCTCCCACTTCGCGCCGAACGCGCTGGAGGAGGCCGTCGCCCTCTACCGCCGCGATTTCAAGCCGTCGAGGCAGCTCGATCACCCGTACGTCATGGCCGGCGTCAACGTCATCGCGGCCGACACCGCGGCCGAGGCGCAGGAGCAGTTCCTGGCCACGAAGCGGAGCCGGGTCGGCCTGCTGCTCGGCCGGGGCCGGACGTTCACGCCGGAGGAGGCCGACCACATCCTCGCATCACCGGCGGGACGGCAGATCCTCCAGATGACCACCTACTCGGCCGTCGGCACTCCGGCCGAGGTGACCGACTACCTCGACCGGTTCGCCGAGCACGCGCAGGCCGACGAGCTGATCGCCGTCTCCTCCGCGCCCGACCGGAAGGTCTGGCTGCGCTCGTTCGAGCTGCTCGCGCAGGCCCGCGACCAGCGCGCCGGCTGAGCCCGTCTCCGCCGTCCGGGATCTCGCCGGCGGCGGTGGTGGCGTATTCCGGCCGCATGTCGAGACGCGGCCGCATGTCGAGACGCGGCCGTCTGGTCCGACCCGGTCACAACAGGTGCCTCACAGGCACGAACGTGTGACCGAGGAAGGACTCCATCATGCGACACGCGCCTTCGGCCGAGACCGGCCGGCGAGCAGGCTGGCGGGAGTGGACCGGGCTGGGCGTGCTGATCCTGCCGACCCTGCTGGTGGCCCTGGACATCGGCGTGCTGTTCCTGGCACTGCCGCATCTGAGCGCCGACCTGGGAGCGAGCGGCACCCAGCAGCTCTGGATCACCGACGTCTACGGGTTCATGGTCGCCGGGTTCCTGATCACCATGGGCACCCTGGGCGACCGGGTCGGCCGGCGCAGGCTGCTGCTGATCGGGGCCGCCGCGTTCACCGCCGCGTCCGTCATGGCGGCGTACTCGACCAGCGCCGAGATGCTGATCGTGGCGCGGGCCCTGCTCGGCGTCGCGGGGGCCACGCTGGCGCCCTCGACGCTGGCGTTGATCAGCAACATGTTCTCCGACGAGCGCCAGCGGGGCGTCGCGATCTCCTTCTGGGCGACCAGCCAGTTCGGCGGCGCCGCTCTCGGGCCGGTCGTCGGCGGGCTGATGCTGGAGCACTTCTGGTGGGGGTCGGTCTTCCTGCTCGGCGTGCCGGTGATGTGCCTGCTGCTGGTGGCCGGCCCGCTCCTGCTGCCCGAGTACCGCAGTCCGACCGCCGGCCGGCTCGACCTCGCCAGCGTCGCCCTGTCGCTGGCCACCGTCCTGCCCGTCGTCTACGGCATCAAGGAGCTGGCGGCGGGCGACGCGGGCACGTCGGCCGCCGGAGCGATCGCCGTGGGGCTCGCTCTGGGCGTGGTGTTCGTCCGCCGGCAGTTCCGGCTGGAGGATCCGCTGCTGAACCTGTCGCTGTTCGCGCTTCCCGCCATCCGGGCGGCGCTGCCCGCCATGATGATCGCCTCCGCCGCGCTGGCCGGCACCGGCCTGCTGTCCACCCAGTACATCCAGAGCGTGATCAGGCTCGCGCCCGGCGAGGCAGGTCTGTGGCAGGCGCCCACGGGCCTCGGCATCGCGGCGGGCACCCTGCTCGCCCCGCTGGTGGTGCGCCGGCTGAAGCCCGTCACGACCATGGTGGCCGGCCTCTCGCTGTCGGCGCTCGCGTTGCTCCTGCTCGTCCAGGCGGGCGCCGACTCGCTCGTGCCCGTGGTGGTGGGGGCCGCGATCGCGGCGTTCGGCGTGGGACCGCTGTTCGTGCTGGGCACCGGCCTGGTCGTCGGATCCGCCCCGCCGGAAAAGGCCGGATCCGCGGCGTCGCTGTCGGAGACCAGCAACATGTTCGGCTCCACGCTCGGCCTGGCCGTGCTGGGCAGCGTCGGGGCGGCCGTCTACCGGCAGCAGATGACCGCCCCGGACGCCGCCCGGGAGAACATCGCCACCGCCACGGCCATGGCCGAGCGGCTGCCCCCCGAAGCGGGCGACGACCTCCTCCGCGCCGCCGGCGAAGCCTTCACCACGGCGGTGAACTCGGTGGCGGTGATCGGGGTCGTCCTCTTCCTCACCCTCGCCGTCCTGCTCCGGCTGGCGCTGCGCCGGGACGCGACCGGTGTCTGAAACGTCGTCAGGAGACGTCGAGAGCCTGAACCGGGCTCCGACTCCCCTGTGACCGGCCGCGAAACCCGCGGCAGTCCCCCACCTTGTGATCAACTGTGCCCATCGAGGAGAGAAGATGATGAACGCCCTGACAGTGCCCGGCGCGACCCTGCACTACGAGGTCGACGGGTCCGGGCCCGTGCTGCTGCTGATCTGCGGCGGGGTCTACGACGCCGCCGGCTACGCCGCCCTGGCCAGGCAGCTGTCCGACCGCTACACGGTGGTGAGGTACGACCGGCGCGGCAACTCGCGCAGCCCGCTCGACGGTCCACCGGAGCCGCAGAGCATCGAGGTCCACGGCGACGACGCGCATCGCGTGCTGTCGGCGGTGGGCGTCACGGCGGCGGCTCCCGCGTACGTCTTCGGCAACAGCTCCGGCGCGGTGATCGGCGTGGAGCTGGCCACCCGCCATCCCGAGCAGGTGCGCACCCTGGTGGCCCACGAGCCGTCCATGTTCGAGCTGCTGCCCGACCGCGACCACTGGCGGGTGGTCATGCGGGACGTGGAGGAGGCCTTCCGCAAGGAAGGGGCCGAGGCCGCGGGCCAGGTCCTCAGCGAGGGCCTCCAGATGAGCGACGGCGGGCCGACGGAGGGTGCCGAGCCGGACGAGGAGGGCTCCGGCCGCATCCCGGGAGGCGGCACGGCGAGCGAGCCCGATCCGGAGACGATGGCGATGATGGCGCGCCTCGGCGCGAACATGGAGTTCTTCATCGGCTACGAGGTGCCGCCGTTCTCCAGGTACGTCCCCGACCTCGACACGCTGCGGGCGTCCCGGGTGCGGGTGCTCCCCGCGGTGGGCGTCGCCTCGGACGGTGAGCCGCCCTACCGGGTCGCCGTCGCCCTGGCCGAGCGGCTGGGCACCCGGGTCGTCGACTTCCCCGGCGACCACGGGGGGTTCGGCTCCCATCCGGAGGAGTTCGCCGTCCGGCTCCACGAAAGCCTCCAGGCGAGCTGACGCGCGCCGGCCGCTAGTCCTTGAGCTTGTCGGTGACCTTGTTCGCGGGCGGTCGCTTGACCGACACCTTCGCCCCCAGCCGGTGTAGCGGGTCTCGGTCACGACCGTCTTCTCGTCCCAGGCGGGGATGGCCGCGAGGTCGGTGGCCAGCCACGAGGTGGTCAGCCTGCTCGGCAGGCCCTTGCGGTCGACCTTGAGGGTGTAGGTGATGGCACTAGCATGAGTGCCATGCATCCGCCCCCCTCGTACACCCCATGGAACCGACCACCCCCACCCGTACCCCACGGGGCGCAGGCGCATCTCATCCTCGACGTGAAGCGGCACTGGCTCGGCTTCATGCTGGCCATGATCACACCGATGATCGTCATCAACGGCCACCCGATGCCAGGCAGATGGGGCCGCAACACGGTCCCGCTCCCGCCCGGCCAGCATCACCTTCACCTCCATCTGCCCTATATCCTCCCCACGCAGATCGGTCCTGCGGACGCGACGGTCTGGCTCCAGCCCGGCATGCCACTCGAACTCGAATACCGCGCCCCCCTGTGGACCTACGCGCGCGGCGCCCTCGGCCCGGCTCCACAGCCCTGGAACGGCAAGGGGTGCGTCATCGCTCTACTGGCGATCATCGGCGCGCTGATCCTGCTGATGCTGGCCGTCGTCGCGCTGGTCTCGCTCGGCTAGGCAGCCGCGCCCTGCGCGCCAACCCCGGTGATCCTCTCCGATCGCAGCATCAGGCGCGGTCGAGGATCGCTCCGGCCACGGTGTCGACGAACCAGTGCTGATAACTCTCGACGCTCCAGCCGCGCTGACGTACGAGCCAGTCGTAGTTGCGGACGTCCATGGCCAGCCAGAGGACATCGGCCACGCTGTCGGCGTCATGGCCGGGGCGGAGCCGGCCGGTGGTGGCGAGGTCGGCGGCCAGCATGCCCATGCCACGCCGGCGTTCCTCGGCGTTCTTGCGCCAGATGGCGGCGGCGTCCGGGTCGGCGGTCGCGGCCCCGGCCAGCGCGATCATCACATCGGCCTGACGGACGTGGGTCTCGGTGAGGTGCCGGGCGTATCTCGCGAGCTTGGCCACCGGGTCGGCGAGTGCCGTGATCTCGGCGACGAAGGGCCGGTCGGGCAGGCTCAGCGGCTCGTCGTCGCCGGCGATGGTGACATCGACCAATTCTGACAGCAACTGGCGTTTACTGCCGAACACCGCATACACCGTCTGGATCGCGACCCCCGCCTCGGCGGCCACGGCGGTCAGCGGTGTCGCGGCGTAGCCGGGATCGACGAACAGCCTGGCCGCGGCGTCAAGGATCGCCCGCCGGGTCTGGCGGGCCTGATCCTGCCTCCGCGCCGACTGGTATCGCCTCTTGACAGCCACGCTCGCAGTGTAGTGCTCTATTAGATGGAGTTTTACTCTATCCAAAGGGGTGGGTGCCATGCCGTACGGAGTCCTCCAGGAGATGCCCGGGGTCAGCGAGCAGGAATACCGGCAGGTGGAGAGGCACTTGGGCCCTGATCGGCCGCCCGGCCTGCTCGCCCACGTCGCCGGCCCGGCCGAGGACGGCTGGCGGATCATCAACATCTGGGAGAGCGAGGACGCGTTCCGCCGGTTCCAGTCGGAGCGGCTGATCCGGGCCGCCGGCCTGGCGGCGCAGGACGAGGGGTTCGATCCCGGCAAGGCCGCCGGGTTCCGCTCGGTCTCCGTCGACGGCGCCGAAATGCCGTTCTGATGGCCGGCACCGAGACCCTGCGAGCCCGTAACGCCGACTTCTGGGCCCGGGCCGCGCCCGGCTGGATCCGGCACGCCGACCGGCAGGACAGGACCGGCCGGCCGCTGGGCGCGGTGGCGATGGACCGGCTGCGCGCGCGGCCGGGCGAGCGGATCCTCGACGTCGGTTGCGGCTGCGGCGGCACCACGGCCGAGCTGGCGGCGGCGGTGGGGCCCGGCGGTGCGGCGGTCGGCGTCGACCTGGCCGCCCCGATGGTGGCCGCCGCCCGCACGCGCTTCCCCCGCGCCCGGCATCCCGGCCTGGAGTTCGTCACGGCCGACATCGAGACGGTCGAGGTCGTGCCGGGGGCGCCGTTCGACGCGGCGTTCTCCCGCATGACACTGATGCTGCTGGCCGACCCGCGGGCGGGGTGCGCGACGATCCGGCGTTCGCTGCGTCCGGGCGGCCGGCTCGCCGCGACCGTCTTCCGTGACGGAGGCTCCACCCCGTGGCTGTCGGCGGTCATGCTCGGCGCCGCGCCGCACGTGGGAGCGCTGCCGCCGCTGCCGATCGGTGCGGAGCCCGGCCCGTTCGCCTTCGCCGACCCGGCGCGGCTGGAGCGCGTCCTGAGCGCCTCGGGTTTCGGCGCCGTCGCGATCGAACCGCACGAGGTCACCCTGGACGCCCCCGACGAGCCGGACGCCGTGGCCGAATGGCTCATCGAGATGGGCCCCGCCGGGGCGGCGTACCGTGCGACCGCGCCACCAGGGCAGGCCACTGCGCGGGCGGCGGCGGCCCGGCTGCTCGGCCGGTTCCGTGATCCCGGCGCCGGCTACCGGCTCCCGGCGGGGCTCTGGTTGATCACCGCGACGAGCATGGCGAGTGCGACGCCCAGGCCGACCCCGCGGAATCCCGACTGGCGAGCTCTTGACGGCACCGGCCCCGGCATGGACCTCCGCGGCCACTGACCGGCCCTGGGATCGACGGCATCGCTCTCATGGGTGGGCTGAATCGAGTACGACACGCAACCCGAGCTCAGAGTCATAGCACGAAGAGGCGATGCACGGCTCTTCGTGGAAGTCGTCCGGGGACCACCCGTAGGGCTCCACGACAACCGCTTCCTCCGGCTCCTTGGAGTAGACCGCGGATTCGACGGCCTGGGTGCCGACAGCCAGCACCAGAAGTGTGAATCCGGCGATGCCCCAGCGCTTCAGGCGGCGGCGGAAACCCTCGTCCAGCGGCTCTCTCGGCTCGGCACGGCCGAAGATCGCGGTGGCGACGCCACCGTCGAAGGCCGGCGGCCTGGCGGCGTAACGCGCGAGATCCTCAGGGGTGGGCGTGCCGAGGATCGGGACCGGAGGCCACGGCGACCCGGGTCCGCTCTCGGCCTGGACCGGAAGCGAGGCCTCGCAAACCGCCCTGCCTCCCTGGATCGGCCGGCGACGCGTCCGAGCACGCACGATCACGACGACCGTGGCCGCCACCACGGCGGCCCCGAGCGCGAGCCATACCCCACGGGAGGTGATCAATCGGCGCACGCCCGGCAGAGTATCCTGAATTGATCGGCTATCCCTGCCAATAAGCCATCTTCAGCTGATCACCGGGGCGTCCCCCGAGGATGCCCCGCCGCGACCTGGTCACTGGGGCCAGTTCGCGATGATCTCGGGCTTGATGGCGTCGGCGTGGCACCAGACGGTCTTGCGCCGATGGGAGTCGTACAGGCAGACCTTGACGTCCACCCGCCTGATCTGTCCGTCCGAGGTGAGCCGGAAGGGGCTCTTGGCCGAGCAGGTCGTGCGAGGCCGGCTCCATCCGGTGCCCCCGCCCACGTAGTGGAAGCGGGCACGGAGGTAGGCGCAGTGGCCCCGGTGAGCGTCGCGGTCGTAGAGCTTGCCGTACACAGCGAACGTCTCGGCGCTGAAGTCGGTGATCCAGACGTCGGCCCTGGCCTGGCCGGAGTGTCCCGCCGACGACGTGACGGGGCCCCAATGGATGCGGGAGGCCGAGGCCGCCTGCGCCGAGGCCGGGACGGCCGCGCCGATCACGAAGGCCAGGACTCCACTGATGACGAGTGTCTTTCGCATGGCCAGGACGGTAGGAGACGCGACTTGGAGTGATCTTGCATTCGGCTGGAGCCGCCCCACCGACGTCCTGGTCCGATCGTCCGCTGACGGTTCTGATGGGGTCGTGCCGCCGGGGACTCCGGTCGCGGCCCACCGGAGTATCGTCCGGTTCAGACACGCTTTTTCCAGCTGAGTGGCCAGACGGTTTCGGAGGTCAGGTTGGGCCAGGAGGAGATCCGCCGGCACAATGTCGGCACCCTGCTCCGACACGTGCACCTGAGCGGCTCGCTCTCCCGCGCGGCGCTCGCCGAGCGGATGAGGCTGAACCGCAGCACCATCATGGCGCTGACGGCGGAGCTCACCGCGGCTGGCCTGGTCCGCGAGGAGCGTCCCACGGAGACCGGCCGGGCGGGCCGCCCGTCGCTGGTGGTCCGGCCTGACTCCAGCCGGGTGTACGTGCTGGCCTTCGACGTCGCCGTGGACCGGCTGGTGGCCGCCCGGGTGGCGCTGGGCGGGATCATGCTGGACCGCAGGGAGGCGGTCCGGCCGCGCGCCGGGGCCGACCTCGACTGCGTGGTCAAGGTGCTCGCCCAGTTCGGTCAGCAGTTGCACCAGGCGGCGCCGCCGGGGTCGGTGTGCGTCGGCGTCGGCGCGTCGTACTGCGGAATGATCCGCCCCGGCGACGGCATGGTGCGCTTCGGGCCGGACATGGGCTGGGTGGACCAGGCGTTCGGCACCGAGCTCGGCCGCCGGCTCGATCTCGGCCTGCCGGTGCCGGTGGGCAACGAGGCGCATCTCGGCGCACTGGCCGAACAGCAGCGCGGAGCGGGCCTCGGCTTGCGGAACCTGATCTATTTACACGGCGACGTCGGCGTGGGCGGTGGCATCATCGTCGGCGGCAAGCTGCTGGACGGCGACAGTGGATACGGTTGCGAGCTTGGGCACATGGTGGTCAACCCGTACAACGGGCGTCCCTGTGGGTGCGGCTCACGTGGCTGCCTGGAGGCGGAGGTCGGCGAGCGGGCCCTGCTCGACGCGGCCCGCCGGCCCGCCGAGTGGTTCGGCCGCGACGCCGTGCGGGCCGTGGTGGACGACGCCGACCGTGGCGACCCGGTGGCTCAGGGCGCGCTGCGGCACGTGGGCGACTGGCTCGGCATCGGGGTGGCGAATCTCTGCAACCTCTTCAACCCCGGCATGGTGATCTTCGGTGGGATGCTGCGCGAGATGTACCCGGGCGCGGCGGCTCAGGTGCGCGCCCGCATAGCCACCAACGCGCTGCCCGTCGCCCGGGAGCGAGTACGGCTGCGCATCTCGGCGCTGGGAGACGATGCCACCCTGGTCGGCGCCTCCGAACTCGGCTTCTCCGAGTTGCTGGCCGACCCGCTGGGCGTGCTCGCCCGCACGGCGCGGTGACCCACCGCCTTTCCGAGGCGGGATCGCCCGCGAAAGCAGCCCCATCGGCGGGAATGGCCCATGCGATTTCCGGCGCGCGCAATTCGCCACTCCTCCGGCCCGCCTTTGGCGTGGAGAACCCATTACGGGCCTTCATCCGATGGGCCGCGAGGCTCATGATCAGGCACTTTACAACCCCTGGTAGACAGGTCTTGACCGCCTGGTTCGATCATGAAACACTGCGCCCAGGCAGCCCCTAATCCCATTATTGGTCATTCGACAAGGGACAGCTGTATGGCACATTTATCCACAGTCCGCGCGGTCGATAACTCCATCATTCAACTAGAAGTCGAAGACGCCGACAAAGACGCCCTGCATTCATGGTGCGGTCACGTGCGCTACCTCCCTAAATACGGGAGCCGTAACACGACGGCCGACGTATGGGCACTCGAACTCGCCCCGAAGTCCTCGCTCGGCTCGGCGGTGTTCTCGGTCGGCGGGCGCGAACGCGAGCGCTTCTCCCTGGCCGGCGGCGAGCTCGTCATCTACGACTGCAAGACCCCTCAGGACGCCCGATGGGCGGCCTGGCTCGGGCCCTGGCACATGGCGCACGGCATGTTCTACGCCCCCATGTGGGAGTCGCAGGACATCGTCGAGACCTTCACCAGGGTGGCCTGGACCGACACTCCCGAGGGCCTGACCGCGGATGCCGGGCAGCGGTTCGACCTGTCGATGGCCCTCTACATCCAGACCATCGCGGGCGTCGGAACCCTGCACGTCCAGACGAAGCAGGCGGGAGCGAAGCAGATCCCCAAGTGGCGCGGCTACGAGGCCCCCGCGGGTGAGATCTGGCGCCTGGAGGCCGCGCCGGACTCCCAGACGCAGCCGCTGCTCATGGTCACCGACTCGGCCGTGGTGACCCTGACCCCGTGGGACGCCCCCCGCGAATCACAGCCGGGCGTCTCGGTCCGCGCGAAGGGGATCGCACCGGAGGAGTCCGCCGCCGACTTCCTGACCAAGATCAAGCGCCTCGCCTGGACGGCCTGAGTGGACCCCACGTCAGCCGCGGTCATCGTGCTCGGCATACTCGTCGCCCTGCTGTTCGCGGCCGGGGCGGGCCTGTATCGCCGGGTTCGCGAGCTGGAGATGGCCACCTACAACGGCGTCGGCGTGCGTTTCGGCGCGGGACAGGACGAACAGGTACGGTCCGCCGTCACGACCCCGAACGGCACGACCCTCGTCGTCAAGGTCAACCGGCAGTGCTCGACCTGTGAGGATGTCCTGCTCGCCGTCGGCAAGCTGGCTCCCGAGCTGCCTGGAGACCACTCCTTCGCCGTGGTCTCCGACGATCCGGGATTCGACAAGAGCCTCCCCGCGGAGGTTCGGGTGATCAAGGACCCGGCGATCTGGCGGTCCGTGACCGTCCCCTACGCGCCCGCCCTCCTCATCGTCGACGCAGCTGGGCTGGTGGTGTTCACGGCCCCGCTGGGGTCCGGCGACGCGCTGGTGGACGTCGTCGAACGAACAGTACTGAGACGAAGGGAAACACAGCCGTGACCATGGCCGGCCAGAAGAGATCGATCCTCGACCAGATACCGAGCGCGCAGGAGCCACCCGAAGCGGCGCTCCCGTCCCATGTGGCCCCGGTCAAGGAACGCTGGAGCCGCAGGCGGATGTTCGGCATGGCGTTCGGCGTGGCGACGGCGGCCGGGCTCGGCGCCCTGGACCTGCTGCCGGGGTCCCGGCCGCGCAGCGCGGCGGCCGTGGTCTACAAGACCTACCACGACACCTGCAAGGGATTCGTCAACGCGAGCACGGTCTGCGTGCCCCCCACCGCCTACTACGGTTCCGACAACTGCACGAGTGGCTGGCACCGGGACGACGGCTACTCGGGCACCTGTGTCAGCATCAACTACACCTCCTACTCCGACACCTGCGCCGGCCGCAACGCGTGGCGCTGGACCGGCGGCAGCACCACCAGCACGCGACGCAAGTGCTCCGACGGCTACTACTACTCGGTCACCTGCGGCAGCAGCGGCTCCGGCCGGTTCTCGATCTGCCGGACCGCGATCTAGGTGCGTACCACCACGACGGCCTCCCTCCGTCTGCTGGCGCCGGGTCTGGCGCTGATCGTGGCGGGGGAGGCGGCCGTGCTCGCCGCGCGGGCGCTCGGCGCCGGCACGACCGGCTTCACCTGGCTGGTCGCGGCCCTGGTCGCCGGGTTCTCGCTGTCCGGATCCGTTTGAAGCCTCAACAGCGCCTGGGTGCTGTCCTCGTCGGTCCGGCGGGGTTCTGACGTTTCCGGTTTCGTCTTCGGGCTTTTCGTGGGGGCGATGGCCACCGCGTTCGCCTTCGTCGTGGTCGGCTCACTCGTCCGTGCGCCGTTCCCCTTACTCGTCCTCCAGATTCTGGTCGCCCTCGCGGCCGTCGTCCTGCTGCTTCAGGAACTCGGCGTGCTCAAGTTCCCGATACTGCAGAACGCGCGCCTGGTCCCGCAGTTCGTCACCGGGATCCCCTTCTGGGGGTCGGTGCAGTTCGGCATGGAAATGGGCACCGGAATGCGGACCTACTCCCCGACCGCGCTGCCGCACATCATGGCGATCTCCATCGTGTTCCTCGCCTCATGGCCGGAGGCGCTCCTGGCGGGGGCCGGTTTCGCGCTGGGCAGGGCGGTGATGCTCCTGACGTTCGTGGCCGCCCGGAGCAAGATGGCCGCTGACACCGCCTTCTACTTCGAACTGCCGCGGTTGAGGCCGTTGTTCGTGATCCTGGCGATTCCGATGATCGTGCTGCTGGTGATCGCGTGATCATCGTCCGGTACGCCCTGGGAGTCGTCCTGGTCCTCGCCGTCGTCGGAAAGCTCCGAGCCTTCGGGGCTTTCCGCGACAGCCTGGCGAACTTCGGGCTCCGGTTCCGGATCGCGGCGGCGGCGGCCGGCGCGATCGTCGCCGTCGAGGCACTGACGGCCGCGGCCCTGTTCTCCTCCGTGCCCGACCTGGCCGTAGGGGTGGCCGGCACCCTGCTGGGCATCGCGTTCACCGGAGCGCAGACCTACCTGCTGGCCGCCGGGAGACCCGCTGCCTGCCAGTGTTTCGGCGTCCGCGAGACGGTGTCCGCATGGACCTGGGTCAGAGCGGCCCTGGTCCTGGTGATGGGCCTGGTGTTGCTCGGCGCGGCCTGAGCGCGCCGCTCCACGGGCTCCCGCTTGCGCGATGCCGTACCGTGCGCGCCTCCGCGTCACCTCTGACGGCCTCAACCTTTCGCGGGCGGACGGAGTCTTCAATGGTGAGGCCGTCCAACGGAAGGGCTGTGTCCGGGTGACCGACACCGAGAGTTTCCGAGAGTTCGTGGCCGCGCGCGGCCTGGCCCTGTCCCGGACGGCCTTCCTGCTCACGGGTGACCACACCCACGCCGAGGACCTGCTCCAGGAGACCCTGGTCAAGGCGGCGGCCCGCTGGCGCAAGATCATGACGGTGGCCGATCCCGAGGCGTACGTACGCAAGATCATGCTCAACCAGCTGCGCACCTGGCGCCGCCCCCGCCGGCTGACCTTCGTCCCCACCGCCGACCTGCCCGAGGCTCCGGCCCACGAGGACCGGTCCACGCAGACCGAGCTGAAGATCATGCTCCGGCACGCCCTCGCCCTCCTCAGTCCCCGGCAGCGGATCGTGCTCTACCTGAGGTTCTACGAGGACCTCCCGGAGGCGGAGGTCGCCGCTCGGCTGGACTGCTCCGTCGGGACGGTCAAGCGGCACGCGCACGACGCGCTCAACCGTCTGAGAAAAGTGGCTCCGCAACTGCTGGAGAGGGTGCATCCGTGAACCTTCGCGACACGTACCACGAGCTCGAACAGGACGCGCGTGACTACGCCGACGCGGGCCGCGCGCTGCGCGTCCTGCGCCGTCGCCGGATCGCGCGGACCGCAGCGGGAGCCGCCTGCGCGGCGCTGGTGATCGTCGGTGGAGTCGGCCTGCGACAGAGCCTGACGCACCCGTCCGGCGACACCATCGTGGCGGTCCCGGCGACGTCCGGCTCCGCGGAGCCCTCTCCGGCCTACCCGGCACTGCCCGCGAGCGGCCCGATCGGCCGGGGCGCGGCCGTCTACACACCGTGCAGACACGCCTGCCCCACGCTGCTGGCCGTCACGGACGGCCGGCGCTACCTGCTCGGCACCCGCACCGTCAACCCGCCGGGCAACCTCACGCTGTCCCCCGACGGGCGCTGGCTCGGCAGGCCGACCGCGAGCGGTTACGAGCTCAGAGACCTGCTGGGCGACACGACCCACCGCGTCGCCTCCCCGTCGACCGGCGGGCCGGACACCGCCTACAGCCCCTGGACCTGGTCCGCCGACTCCCGGCGCGTGATCCTCGGCTACCACGCGAGCGGGAAGGTCGCCGAATACACCGACGTGGACCTCGCCACCGGCCGCCTCACCACGCCGCGCCTGCCGGACGGGTACGAGCCCGTCGGCATCCTGCCCTCGGGCGAGCTGGTCCTCCTGGACCGGTCACAGGACGGCGAGAGCACGCGCAGGCAGGTGAAACTGCGTACGGACGGCTCGACCGTGACCCTCCAGGCGACCGGAGACGGGGTGCTGGCCGACGCCGACCACGGCCTGTCGGTGCAGGTCAGCGGCGGCCGCATCTTCCTGCTGGAGTACACCGGGGAGAAGGTCGCGGTCCTGGAGTTCGGCCAAGGGGGCGCCCTCGTGTCGCGCACGCCCCTGGCGGACGGCCACTATGCCGTGGGCCCCACGCCGGACGGCTATGCCGTCATCCAGCTCCCCCCTGACCAGCGGACCGGACGTTTGCGGCTGCTGTCAGCCGGCCGCCTCCTCCACGAGTTCCCCGGCGAGGCGGAGATCGTCATCCCCGGCGGCGCCAGGCACTGACCTCAGGCGTCGCTACTCACACTCCGACACCTCGCGCTGGATCTGCGCCTCCTTGTCGCCGAAGGCCTTGAAGTCGTTCGTCACGTCCACCTTGCCGTCGACGAAGCCCTGCAACGTGGCCTGGTCGCCGTGCTTCAGCATGGCAGCGGCCATACAGTCCCAGGTCGAATCCGGGACGTCCTTCGCCTCCGGGGTCTCCTTCAGCTTCGCGACCAGAGCGGCCTTGTCGACGCCCGCCGCGGCAGGCGCACCCGAGGTGTCCTCGGCGCCGCCTCCGCAGGCCGCGAGGGCGGAGGCCAGAGCCAGAGTCACGAACGCCAGCGAGGCAGGACGAGCGACACGCGAAAAACGCATAGGACACCTTCCGGAAAGAGGCATGGCGAAAGAACACCACGCGGAGTCAGACGATCAGTGATGCGCCCGCAGTGCCTGATCGGCTGTCGAGGCACCGAGGCCCCGACCACAGGCACGCTGGAGACATCTCCTCGGCGGAGAAGCTCGACCATGATCATAACGAACGCCCCGGGTCCGGCCACCGGTTTCGCGGCATCACGTACGCGCTTCCGGGCCGTTGCCCAAGGACCCCGCGACGCCACTCCGCGTGCCGGACGTCCCCGCGTCAGTCGTCCTCCCTTTTACGGCGGGAGAGCAGGTCGTTGAAGAGCGTGGCCACGCCGACGGCGATGGCGACGGGTGCGGCGAGAGACGGCTGGAAGATCACGACACCTCCCGTGCCCGTGGCCGCCGCGATCAGCAGGAGCAGTTTCCAGTCGGGTCCTCTGTCACGTCCGGTGGAACGGCGCAGATAGCGCCCCATTTCCCATCACCTTTTCGGCCGGCCCCATTGTCCGGGGCCCTTTCTCAGGGTCTCCTTGCTCGGATCGTAGGCCGATGGTTCTCTAGAGAACAACGCCCGTTCAGTCGCACCAGAAAACGACACAACATGAATCCGCGCGGGAGCCGCGAGATTTGGTGCCGTCCCTTTCGAATCAGCGCCGGAACGAGGTGGGCCACCGAAACAGGCGTTCAGAACGAAGCGGCCACTGTTGTGTGTCCAGCGGACGGAGCCGGTGATAGGGCGGGCCGTAAAGACGGTCTTCGTCGTCCTCTACGCGCTGTCCCTGCGTCTCGACCCAGGCGTGGAAGGTGAAGGGGTCGGGCAGCACTCCCCAGCACCAGTCGAGCCGGTGCCCCAGGGCCGCGGCCCACAGCACGGTCGCCAGGGAGATCTCGAAGCAGGCGGCGCGTCCAGGGAAGATCGCCGCCGCCTTCTTCACCTCTGCCGTCATGCGTTCCGCTCTGTCGACCGGGAGCGGCCGGTGGCCCAGCCGACGATGCGCCCGACGCGCGAGCCGGGAGGAGAAGCGCACGGGCAAGGCCAGCAGCGTCACCGCGGCCAGCAGGAACACGACGCTCGCCGGACTCGGCCGGCCCGCCGGGCCGCGCGCCATCGGCACCCCGCTGGCCCGCCGTTCGCCCCCCTCAACCTCCTCGGCTTGTTCGGTCTCCTCGGTTTTCTCGATCCCGGGCGCGCTCGTACTCACCGAAGGTGGGGCCGGACGCAGGAGGCCCGCTTCGCGCAGCTCGGCCACGAACCCGGTGACATCGGCCCGGAGGCGCTCGCGCGGCTGGTCCACATGCCGGTCCGCGAGCGCCTCGACCGCGTCGGCGACGGTGCCACCGCTCCGCAGCACCTCCCACACCAGAGCCGCGGTGGAATTCAGCGCGTGGCAGTGCTCCGTTCGTACGTCGACGACCACCACGCCGTGTTCGTCGGTGTGGCGGTAGAGCTCCGGAAGCGTGGACGAGGCCATGGCGGTCAAGTGTCGCGAAGCGCGATTTCCAGCGCCAGGAGGCGACTGAACGAACCGAGCGGCACAGGGGCACCGTGACACAGGCGGGTCAGCGTGACAGTGACCGCGCGCGGGTCCACGACACCGAGATCCACCAGCCTCGAATCCGCCAGGAGCGCGGAGATCTCACGACGCGCCCGGCGTGCGCCCAGGTACTCCTCTGCCTGATAGGCGCCTTTGGTCGTACGGGACAGCGCGTCGTTCGGCACCAGGTCGCGCAGCGCCGCGACGAGCAGCGGTTTGAAGCGGCCCCGCTCGGCGCGCAGCACGGCGGGGACGGCCAGGCAGCCGCGGATCACGGCCCGGTCGAGGTAGGGGGCGTGCACCGCGACCCCCACCCCGGCGCCCAGCTCCCTGAGGTAACGCTGGGCGTGCGCGGCCGAGCGAAGTTCGGCCAGCGCGGCGTGGTCGGCCGGGCCCGCGCCCTCGGGCATGGCCCTGGTCGTGGCGGGGTCGGTCGCGAGGTCCGCGAGCTCCGACCGCACCCGGGGCGCCAACCAGCCGATGGCCTCTCCCGAGACGCTCCACCACGACACGGCGTCCGCGGGTGACCCTGCCGCGCGTGGCGGAACGCTCAGACTCCGTCCCAGCTGGCGCAGCGCCGTCGCGGGTGACGTACGGGCGAGCCGTACCGCCCGGAGCATGAGCCCGCCGGGCGAGATCTTGCGCAGTTGGGCGAGCGCGGCGCTGTCCTTGGCGAGCCGGGCCACCGAACCCGCCCTGACCAGGTCGGCCAGATACGCGGGCGAAGGGTGCAACAGCGCGTCGGCGCCCTCGCCGGTGAGATGCGCCCCGGATCCGTGAGCGGCCGCCCAGCGAAGCCGCAGCATCGCCCTGCGATGAGCCAGAGCCCCCGGCGCGGGGCGATCGGCCCAGGCCTGGTCCAGCCGCTGATAGGGGAGGGTGTCCGGGGTGCCGCGAACGGTCGCGAGCCTGATGCGCCGATCGGCCCCCGCGACCCGGACGGCCTGGGCCAGGTCGTCCGCCGGAGCGGACAGATGGTGATAGACGACGGCGTCGATGACCTCCGGTGACAGCCGCGCGGCCAGCAGGGCGAGCGCGGTGGAGTCGACGCCGCCGCTCAGATCCGAGGTGACGACGCCGGAGCGGCGCCGCAGACGCACGGCCTCCACCAGAGCCGACCGCAACGCCCGAGCCCCCTCGGCCGGATCGGTCACCCGCTCGGGCAGCCATGGGGCGTAACGCCGCACCTCGACGCCACCGGACCCGGCGGAGATCAGGTGACCGCCGCCGACTTCGCGAACACCCCGCAGGAACGACCTGCCCTCCGCCAGCGGCAGCACGTGCGGGCAGACGACGTCGACCGCGGCCGCCAGCGGGTCCGGCTCGCGCCCGTGCGGCCAGGCGTGCGACGAGACCAGCCACCCTCCGCCGCGGGCGGCCAGATAGAAGGGGAACTGTCCCGCGAGATCGCTGTAGATCTGGACCCTGTCCCGTTCCACCAGGACACACGCGTACGCTCCGGGCAACTCGGTCAGCAGGGCGGGGCCGGCGCCGTCGATCGCGGTCGCGAGCCGGGCGGCGATCTCCTCCTGGGAGGCGAGACAGTGACCGGCGACGAGCAGGCGGGCGGAGCCGTACGTGGCCGTGGAGAGGTGTCCGGGCGGCCAGAGCCCGTAGGCCCTGACGCCCTCGATCCCGGACCAGACGGGATGGCCCGGCAGCTCGGGATCACCGCTCAGGCGACCGTCGCGCAGGTGGACGAGGAGCCCGGGAAGTGACCGTTCACCAGTAATACTGCGAGTTGGCGTCGGCGTTGCCGCTGGAGGCGTTGCCGCGGAAGAGAGCCCTGATGCGTCCCAGATCGATGATGACCGGCGGTTCATAAGCAGGCTCCGGCGACGGCGCGTCAGCACGATCTTCGGACGGGGTGTCCGACACGGCGATCATCTCTTTCTGGGAGTCCGGCTGTGGCTGTACGGACTCTACTCACCCGCGGCTCCTGGCACCGGCCGGCCGGGCAATCCGGTGCCCGGCCGTCGAGCCGCCGTTGGGCCGCCGCTGGGCCGTCGTTGGGCCGCCGTTGGGCCGCCGCTGGGTCGCCGTCGCAGCCGCCGTTGGGCCGTCAGTTGAGGTGGCCGGCCAGGCCGAGCAGGAGGGCGCCGTGAGTGGCGGCATCGAGCTCGCCGATCAGCACCGGCACCTCTCGGGCCCACCCCGAACGGTCCATCTCCCTGCGACACTCGTCCAGCACCAGCTCGAAGCCGGGCGCGACCGTACCACCGAGCACGATGGCGTGCTGGTCGGCCGCGACCGTGGCGCTCACCAGGCCACGCCCCAACTGGACCGCCGCCCGCCGCAGCACGTCGAGGCAGACCAGATCACGGTCCCGTGCACGAGTGATGAACTCCTCGATCGTGCCCGGCGGTGCGACCTGCCGGGCGTGGCACTTGACGAAGGCCTCCTCCAGGAGCGCGGGCGCGGTGACGTACCCCTCCAGGCAGCCCCTGAGCCCGCACCAGCACTCCCTGCCCGCCAGGTCGACGGACAGATGCCCCACGCTCACGGCCCTGCCCCGGGCGCCGCGCACATGCGTGTTGGCCAGCATCAGGCCGCCGGTGACGTGCGCCGACACCTGGACCGACAGCATGGTCTCGAAGGCGTGGTTGTAGGTCTGTTCGTAGAAGGCCGCCAGGCGCGCGTCCGTGTCGATCACGACCTGGATCCGGTCGCCCGGTGGGAGCGCGAGCGCCTCAGCCAGCAATCGCCCGACCGGCCTCGTGTCCGCCCAGGTCGGCACGGGGTCGCTGGGTAACAGGGTGCGCGCGTGAACCGCCCACGGAACCGCCATCCCGAGCGTGGCTATGTCCGCGCGATGCCTTCCGATGCTCTGGGTCATCGTGTGGACGGCTTCGGCGGTCTCGGCCACCCATCCGTTGCCACCGGAGATTCCCTGACTGACCGTCATCAGCTGGATGTCGTCCTTGGGCTCGTGCACCAGGCGACCCGCGACCCGGACTCCGTGCAGCCCGACCGAAATCCCGAGGGCGACGCCGGTGGTCTGTTCGAGCTCGATCGGCCGGTTGGTGTTCTTGACGATGCGGTCGGCGCGCATTTCCTGCACCGCTGAGGAAATGGTGGCCGGGGAGAGCCCGGTCCGTCGTACCAGCTCGCTCTGCGATCCCGGGCGACACATGATGGCCCTGATGATTTTGGTGCGATTTTCTTTTCGCGTGCCGTCCGAGTCGCTCAAGAGTTTTCGCGCGTCAAGCACGGCTCCCTCGCAGACAAAATCAGAATTCTGAGATGCGAGACCTCGATGGTGACACAGTTCGTTCGATTCGAAAAGTTGCCCGGTCGCCGCCGTCGTCGGTCCTCCCGACGTTCGCGCAGGGGATGAGACCGATGCCGGCCATCTTCCTCCTCCACCGGCGAGAACGCGGTCATTGCATAGCGATCGCCATCGATTGCTATGCTATTGCCATGGAAGAGCCGTCCTCGTCGCACATGCGCCAGGTAGCCGCGGCGCTACGCCAGATCAGTGCTGGATTCGCGGCACTGGCCGACGCCATCTCCGCCGACGCGACTGAAACCCCAGCCGAGACCCGCTATCGCACACTCATCTCCGAATGGGGGCGGCGAGGCCTGACAAGAGCCGAGGCCAGTGCCTTGTTCCGCAAGCACGGCTTCTCGCCCCAGGCGGCGGGTGGCTGGGTCCGTGGCGACTGGCTGGAGATCCGCGA
This sequence comes from Nonomuraea cavernae, assembly GCF_014646355.1. Lineage (GTDB taxonomy): Bacteria > Actinomycetota > Actinomycetes > Streptosporangiales > Streptosporangiaceae > Nonomuraea > Nonomuraea cavernae. Next base: position 16,359 of record NZ_BMNH01000028.1, on the reverse strand, counting down.
TGACGGCCGCCGCTACCTGACTGATCGTTCGCTGCGCTGGCCTGCCGAGCAGGGAGACTCCCGTTGACCGAGCCGTTCAGCGTCCGCCTGGAGGTCCGCAGCTACGAGGTCGACCCGCAACTCCATCTCAACGGAGGCTTCTACATCCAGTACGCCGATCATGCTCGCTTCGCCTGCGTCCAAGCCGCGGGAGTCTCCGTCGACGACCTTCTCGGCAGCGGCATCGGCCCGGTCAACCTGGAGACCGTCATCAAGTATCACCGCGAGCTACGTGGCGGCGACCAGGTCGACGTCTCATGCGGGTGGGAATGGGGCGGCGGCAAGACCTACCGAGTGCACCATCGGTTGCGGCAACCGAACGGCACCGTGGCCGCCGAAGTCAGCCATGTGAGCGGACTGCTCGACCTCAGGACACGCCGCCTGATCGCCGACCCCGTCCACGAATGGCGAATCCGAGCGGAGCGGCCCGCACTTCTGGGCCTCCAGCCCCGTGAGGCCGGCATCTCCTCGACGGTTCAACGGCGGACTCGATAGAGCAGGTGCAGCACCCGGTCGCCCTGGATCACCGTGTGCGGGTCCTCGAGCAGATACTGGGCGTCGACCGACCCGAAGTACCGCTTGCCTGAGCCGAAGACCACGGGCACGACGTCCATCGCCACCTCGTCCACCAGTCCGAGGGCGAATGCCTGACCTCCGACCACGGTGCTCACACCATCTCCTACGTGTTCCGAGGACTTGACCTTGCTCATGTCATCTCGTTCATCGTCGCGAGCCCGTCGACCCGGCTCGCCAGGCGGGACCGGGCTGTCCGGCCACTCACCTGTCGTCTCGCCAACGCGTCGATCGCGCGCCACCGGAATCGACACGGCCACACCCGCAGCTTGCGGACCACTCACCTAGAACATTCCTTACGCGTGGCGCGCGCGTTTCGCGACCTTGGTCGGCAACGGCTGGATTAAGGTGGCGCTGCCGATATCGCATGATCACTCTGCGATACGCGGCGATTCCCCCCTCATGCCTGCAAAGCCGAGGTTGAGGAGACCCATGCCCCGCCGACATGCCGTAAGCACAGGATGCGCCCTAGCGATCGCCACCCTTACCCTGTCCACCGTCCCGGCCGCCGCCGAGGGCCGGCCCGCGAGCATCCCCACCGCCTCGACCACCGCGAGCGCGTTCGAACCACCGCCGGGCATGCTGGAGGCGCTCGTCCGCGACCTGAAGATCAGCATGACCCAGGCACGGGCCCGCCTGCTGAACGAGACCCGCCTGACCCCGATCGCGACGCAGCTGAGCAGGACGCTCGGCAGCCGCTTCGCCGGCGCCTGGCTCCGAGGAGACAGCGCGCACACCCTCGTGGTGGCCACCACGAGCGACGCCGACATTCCGCGGATCCTCGACGCGGGCGCCCAGGCCGAAGTGGTCGCCAGGTCACTGACGGAACTGACCGCGATCAAGAGGAAGCTCGACCAGGCTCTGCCCTCGAAGCCGCAGAGAGCGACCGACTACCCGGTGTCGAGCGTGCGCTACGTCGACGTCAAGCGCAACAAAGTGGTCGTTCTGGCCCCGCACCTCGAGCAGACCCGGATCGTCGTCGAAGGCGCCGGCGTGGACACCGACGCGGTGCTCGTGCTGCCCTCCACCGAAATCCCCCAGCCCCTGTACGACCTGGTGGGCGGCGACGCCTACTACATCGGCACCACCAGCCGCTGCTCGATCGGCTTCCCCGTGGTCAAGGGCGCCGTGAACGGTTTCGTCACCGCCGGTCACTGCGGTGCGGCCGGCGCCACCACCACCGGCTTCAACCGCGTCACCCAAGGCGTGTTCCAGGGATCGAGCTTCCCCGGCAACGACTACGCCTGGGTCGCGGTGAACTCCAGCTGGACCCCCAAGCCCGCGGTGGACAACGGCCAGGGCGGCACCGTGCCCGTCGCCGGCGCCAGGGTCGCCATCGAGGGCGCGTCGGTCTGCCGGTCCGGCTCCACCACCGACTGGCACTGCGGCCTCATCCAGCAACGCGACGCCAGCGTCACCTACCCCCAGGGCACCGTCACCCAGCTGACCCGTACCAACGTCTGCGCCGAACCCGGCGACTCGGGCGGTTCGTTCATCTCCGTCGACCAGGCCCAAGGGGTCACCTCCGGCGGTTCGGGCGACTGCACTTCGGGCGGCACCACCTACTTCCAGCCGATCGGCGAGATCCTCACCGCCTACGGCCTGACCCTGAAGACCACCACCGCCACGAGCACCTGCACCGGCTACCCGAGCACCGTCACCGGCTCCCTGGCCAACGGCCAGTACGCCTACCAGCCACCCGGCTCGTACTACTGGTCCAACACCTCAGGCGTCCATTCCGCCTGCCTGGACGGCCCCAACGGCGCGGACTTCGACCTGTACCTGCAGAAGTGGAACGGCCAGACCTGGCGCACCGTCGCCAGCTCCGACGGCCCGGGCCCTGACGAGAAGATCACCTACACCGGCACCGCCGGTTACTACAGCTACCTGGTGAACTCGGCCAGCGGCTCCGGCCCCTACTCCTTGGGCTACCGGAAACCGTAACCGCTGGGCGCCTCGGCTCGTCCTCATGGATGACGAGCCGAGGTTCCCGCCCTCCGGCGATCGGCCTACACCGTCGACAGAAAAAGGACCCCGTTCAGTCGGCGGTCATCCGCTACCCTGGCCCGGATTGATCATTTCCGGGAGAAGGTGCCGTGATGCCGGGCCCCGCGGCAGAAGCGCCATCTCCGGCGGCGGCGGTGCTGCGCTTAGGTGCGGTTCTGGCCGCGTCCGGACCGGTGATCCTGACGACCTTCGGGGTCGGCAGGCAGAGCGTCGGCTGGTTCTGTTCCGTGACGGACACCGCCCCCTACCAAGTCGAAGGCCCTTACGCGCTGGAGAACGTGCCGGGAGAGCTGCTGTTCTGGGGCGTTCTCCTGCTGCCGGTCGTCGTGGCCGGACTGCTCCTACGCGGGTCACGCCGGGCCACGCTCACCGCCGTCGCCGCGGTCGGCGCCGTGCTCGCCTTCGGGCTCGTCACCGCGTTCCTTCTGCCGGGCCCCGACCCATGCACCGGACAGGATCGTGCGGTCGTGCCACCTTGGCCGTTGATCGTCTGTTATCCGGTGGCCGCAGGGGCGCTGCGCCTGGCGGCTCGGTCACCCCTGCCTCGGAGGCGGCACGGGTTCATCCTGTGGGCGGGCGCCGTCGTCGCGGCGGCGTGGACACCGATGTTCCACCGCTGGACGGTCGCATCCGACAACCGCCTGCTCAGCGGCGTCTACATCCAGATTTCGGAATCCTTCTGGGACGACCTCGCCTGGTGGACCTGCGAGGCCGACGGGATCGGCTTGCCGGTCGTTCTCGTCGTATTGGCGGCGACCGCGAACGTCACCGCCTCCATCCGATGGGGAAGACTTGCCGGCACAGCGGCCGCGGCGGCCCTGCTTCTCTTCCCGCTGCTCGACGTCGTGACGTACATCAGCCAGTACAGCGGCGATGTCGAGATGACGCCTTTCGTCGATTCGATACGGTGGCCGCTGCTTTCGCGGCCCTTCTCGTCGCAGCGGCCGTTCGGAGCCCCCTGGCGCGAATCTCCTGGGCCGGGACCGTCCACCTGGCACGAAACGTGATCAGGGAACGGTCGACCAGCATGATTCCCGGTCGAACAAGGGAAGTCGCCATCGTCGTCGTGATCGCGGCCGCCGGCATCTGGCTGATCGTCTCGTCCTTCACGCCGACGCGGTAGGAATTCCTGCGCAGGTGTAGCAGTCCGAGTTTCGGAGACGACGCCAACCCTGGACGCCGCCTCCGAACTCAGCTTTCTCCGAACCGCTGGGTGTGCTCATCCGCCGGCGCCGCCATGGCCCGCGGCGGTCGATCTTCCGGACCAGAGACGTGCGCCCCTCTCACGCACGCGAGCTGCGGCCGCTTCCCCGACGGTCAGGATGGGGTCAGCACGAGGTCCGGAAGGTGCCCGACGTCTTGATGATGCCCGTGCCGCTCTTCCAGACGGCGGACCTGAACGTGTGCGTCCCTGTGCCCGAGCAGTTGTACGTCACCACCGTCCCCTCGTTGGCCTTGATCCACTGCGACGCGGCCATGGTCTCCCACCCGTAGTACCGCGAACGCTCGACGAAGATCCGGTAGTCGCCGGCGCATGAGCCGGCGAACCCTTCGCCCCAGATGTTGGTGCCCACCTTCCACGGTGTTTTGGCCGTGGGGCCCCCGCAGGCCAGAGCGGCGGAGGCCGTTTGCGCGTTGGCTACGGCCGCGGGCGACATCGCCAGGCCGACCAGCGCCACGACGACCGCCGTCCGGCGACCGATCTTACGAGAAAACAATTTCGTCTCCTTCCCCGTGTACAACGGAGCGACTATGACACGGCGGCGCCCGGATGATCAATAGGGTATTTCTCGGCACTTAGCGTAACTTTCAGCGCACGAAACCCGGGCCCGCGCTCATTTGGACCCGGTCCGCTTCGGTGAGTGGTTACACGGTCGTTCAGAGTTACGTCGACCCTCATTCGAGTGACCCGCCCGACGCCTCCAGTCGCTTGACCAGGAGACTTCACCGACAGCGCAACAGTCTTGACGGCGACTTGTGATCATGTAAGACTGCGCCCAGGCCTCGACCTCGCCCAGATCCCACTACTGGCCGCCTGTCAGGGAAATGCTGCATGGCGCACTTATCACGTGTCCGCGTAATCGACGATTCTTTCATTCAACTCGAAGCCGAAGGCGTCGAGAAAGGCGTCCTCAGTTCGCGGACCGGCCACATGCGTTATCTCCCTGAATACGGGAGCCGTAACTCGACGGGCCGATGCGCCTGCACTTGAACTCGCCCCACATCCTCAAGGGAATGAGACAGCTGTCGGGCTCATCGACAGAGTTTCATGATGGTGTCGCCCAGGTCACGCGCGACGACGCCGGTCTCCCCTTCGGAACCGAGGAAGACAACAGGTGGTCTCCTCAGCGGACAGGAATGCCGCGAAGGGCTCGAAGTCGACCCCTCACCGCCGTCATAGTCGAACGGAACCGCCATCGCGGCGGCGAGCGCGGCAGGGAACTGTCGATCAACGGTGAGTGCCACGCGAGCAGGCTAGCAACCGGTCGAATCTTCAAGGCAAGTGGTGAAACCGCCGAATCGAGAGGTGACAACCTCAGGAGAACTGTCCTCGCACCTCTTGCACGATCCTCGTTTGCGGTCCAGCCCCGCTCAGGGCAGGACACTCTCGGGAGTGCGTACGGTGTTCCGCAGGCGGGCCGCGTCCCGGCTCGGGGGGACGCCGAACTGGCGGCGGTACTCACGGCTGAACTGCGACGGGTTGTCGTAGCCGACGCGATGGCCGACCCCGGTGACGTCGCCCGGGTGGGTGGCGAGCAGCAGCCGGGCCTCCTGGAGCCGGATCTGTTTCTGGAACTGGATGGGGCTCATCGCGGTCACCGCCTGGAAGTTGCGGTAGAAGGCGGAGACGCCCATGCCGGACAGGCGTGCCACGTCTTCGACCCGGAAGGGTTCCGCGTAGTGCTCCCGGATCCAGCGCACGGCCCGGGAGACATGGCTGAGACTGCTGTCGGCGAGGCCGAGCTGGCGCACCGCCGCGCCCTGCTCGCCGGTGATCAGGCGCCACAGGATCTCGCGTTTGACCAGCGGGGCCAGTACGGCGCGGTCGCGGGGTTCGTCGAGCAGGCGCAGCAGCCGGACCGCCGCGTCGAGCAGAGCGGGCGGGGCGTCGCTGACGGCGATCCCGGACGGCGCGCCCCCGCCGGCGCGGGGGGTGTCTCCGGGACCGGCCTGCAGCAGCAGTTCGGCGACGGCGGACGGTTTCAGCGTGAGACCGAAGCCGAGGGCCGGCTGCCCGGGTTCGGCCTGGGTGAACTGTCCGGTGACGGGCAGGTCGACGGACGCGATCAGGTACTGCCCGGGGCCGTACTCGTAGACCCGGTCTCCCAGCGCGAGGCGTTTGGCGCCCTGGGCGATGACCGCGAGCACCGTACCGGTCATGGAGGGCGCCGGTGGATCCGGTCGGTCGACCTTCGAGATCAGCACGCCGTCGATGGCGGTGGTCCAGTCAGGGCGGGCGTGCCGGGCCAGGAGGGTGCGGAGCTCTTCGAGGTACATGTGTCCATTGCAGCACCACTCCACGCTTCGACTCCCATCACTGCGAGGATCGTGCAAGTACGAGCGAGTAATGTTCTAGCGTTTCCACAGGTCATCTCGGTTGGATGGAATCACCTCACTCCATCACCGAGAAGAAGGCCTCCATGATTGTCAACTACGGCTTCAACGCCACCCTGACCGCCAAGCCCGGAATGGGCGACCGGCTGGTCGACCTGCTGCTGACCGGACTGAACGAGGGCAGTCCTGGCGCGAGCGAACACTGCATCGTCTACCTCGTCTCCCGTTCGGTGTCCGATCCCGACGTCGTCCACGTCATCGAGGGGTGGAGCAGTGCGGAGGACCACCACCGGATCTTCGCCGGCGAGGCGGCCCAGGCCATCGTGGCGCAGATCGACGTACTTCTCGCCAAGGAATCCGAGTACACCGACTACGTTCCGGTCCGCGGCAAGGCCGCCTTCTGACCCCGGATCGATCCCCAGCCCGCCGAGGAGGGCCCCGTCCTCGTCCGGCCGACGGCACCACCCCACGAAAGGCAGCAACAAGCATGACCACGGCACGACCCGACCTGGACCCCGAACTGCGTGAGCTGCTGGCCGACATGCCGCTGATGTCCCAGCTCACCCCAGAAGTGCTCGCGCAACTGCGGCGGCTCCCATCGACGCCTGTCGAGTCCCTGCTCGCACACCGGCAGGTCGACCGGCGCGAGATCACCGTGCCCGCCAAGGACGGCGCCCCGATTCCCCTGTCGGTCTTCAGCCCCGCGAGCACCGATCGCATCAGCGCCGCCCCCTGCGTTTACTGGATGCACGGCGGCGGGATGGTCATGGGCGACCGCTTCTCGCAGATCGACATCCCGCTGGAGTGGCTCGATGAGTTCGGCGCGGTCGTGGTCTCGGTGGACTACCGGCTCGCACCCGAGGCCACCGGCACCGCCCTCGTCGACGACTGCTACCAGGGACTGCTCTGGATCGCCGAACACTCCGAAGAACTGGGCATCGACCCCGCCCGGATCGTCGTCGCCGGCGCCAGCGCCGGCGGCGGCCTCGCCGCCGGCGTCACCCTGCTGGCCCGCGACCTCGGCGCCCCGGCGATCGCCGCGCAGATGCTGATCTGCCCCATGCTCGACCACCGCAACACCAGCACCTCCAGCCGCCAGTACTCCGGCGTCCCCGGCGTCTGGACCCGTGAGATGAACGAGTTCGGCTGGCGTGCCGTCCTCGGTGACCTCACCGACGACAAGGTGTCCGAGTACGTCTCGCCCGCGCTGGCCGACGACCTTTCGGGCCTGCCGACCACCTACATCGACACCGGCTCAGCCGAGGTTTTCCGCGACGAGGACACCGACTACGCCACCCGTATCTGGGCGGCCGGCGGCCAGGCCGAACTCCACGTCTGGGCGGGCGGCTTCCACGGATTCGACGCCCTGTACCCGCAGGCACACATCTCGGCCACGGCCCGCAGAACCCGTACCGACTGGCTCGCCCGGCTCCTGCCCCCGATCTGACGCCGTCTCCCGCTCGCGGGCGACCGGCGTCCACACGATCTGCGGCATACGGGCACCATGCCTGTCCTGGCCGTGTCGGTGTCCGGCTACTACGCCTGGCGGGGACCGGCCGCCCTCGACAGGGGCCATCCGGCACGCCTGGCTGACGGACCTGATCCGGCGGATCCACCAGCACTCGCGCAGAAGGCGCCCGGTGCACGCCGGGCTGCGCCTGGGCGTCCAGGTCCTGGCAGATGCGCGAGACCTCGCTTTTGGAGATGCCGCTGTCGGCGCTTTGACCAGGTCGTCGACGGCGCGGGTCCGCTTTCGTGCCGGGCGGAGCCGTCACGACCTTGACTGGCGCGACGCGGTGTCCCTGCGTTGTGCCAGGGAGCGCCAGTTGACCACTCAGCCTGTCGTCAGGTCCTCGAAACCCAGCTTCAGCCAACTAAGGCCTGCGACGACGTGGAGCTCACTGCCTCGGCCCAATAGGGTCGCTGTCCTGGGAACCGGTCGTCCATTGGGCATTACCAGCCGGGTAGGACGATCCACCGAAAAGGCTTCTCCCTGAATACTCCCCGCGACCACCCTGTGCCGATGCTCGCCATACCCGCCGACGAGCGCCACCCGGTCATCGGCGACAACGAGCGCATGAGCGCCACGCACCTCCGTGGACCAGCCGGCAACCGCGGCAGCTCGGACCCGCACAATCGGGAAGTCAGTGTAGTAGTAAGCCCACGCTTCATCCCCCGTCACGTTCAACGCATAGCAATCGGAGATCGCACCGAACTCGCGCTGGTACGGGTACCGCCATGCGAGACTCAGGTCAGACCGAAAGCGGATCAGCCCGGGGGAGCCGATGGGTGCAGGACTGTCTGCCTCTCCCCATCCGAAGTTGCCGTACACGCCTTCGTCGAAATAGCTCACCCATATGTCGCCGGAAAGCGTCGTCTGCACGTCAGCGATTCCGTCTCCCAGCACGCCCTTCCGCAGGAGCTGCCCATCGGCATCGTAGACGGCAGCGTTGTACTCAGCCGCCCCGTTACGCCAACGGCACCGTGCCCCCACCAAGAGCACGCCCCCGCCCGGCAGCGGCTGGACAGCGATGTGCGCCAGTGACTGCCCGACGATGGAAACCGACCTCGCCAGATGGGGACGGTACGTGGAGACATGCAGCGAGACGGGCGCGGCCGTAGGTGAATCGGCAGAAGATGCCCCAGCGGGTGTGACAGTCCGAGCGGTCAGCGCATCGGCGTTCTCTTGCGAGGCCCACACAACGACGAGTTCTCCCTCGGGACCTGCCGCCGCACTCACCATCTCCGCGCCCCGGGATGGTGGAGCCAAGTCCGCATGGTGACGCAGCCTCACAACGGCCGCCTTCCGACTTCTCCCGATCCGGCCTCGCATGGCGGATACATTATTGATCGCGCGACTGATCCACGACTGAAATACCAGCCAGCGCTTGCGCCGATCACGTGCGAACGGACCTCGCTCCTGAAGCCGCTCCCCTTCGACGCGAACAGACGCGCCGCATCGTGAGCAGTGAGCACTTTTCATCCTGAGTAGCGGCCTTACCTGGGTGCTGAACAAGATCCTTAACGAGGATGGCAGGGGGATGTGGACCTCCGAGTGGGACATCCCGGAAAAGCGTGGCCCGCGACCATAGTTGGCATTCAGTGCCAACGCTGCTGAGTGCCGTAGCATGGTCCGCGGCGTGGTGAATTGCCTGCTGCGCCCCACATGAACCGTGATCAATGCGTGTGCATCGCGAGACAGTCGAATCAGATGCTTGCGGTGTGGATACGTGCAACGCGAGTGTCTCACCCGCCGCCGAGGGGCGGCTTGCCGAGCGGGTGGTCGCCGCCGGGCTCGCCGGCATCATCCTGCCCTTCGTCCAGTTCGGCTGGTTGCTGCTTGTAGCCGCCTTGTCCGACGACTCGCGCTGCGGCCACTTCGGCTGTGTCAGCCAGCTGGCCGACGCGTGGACGGTGGGGAACTGGGCGGCGGTCGTGCTCGCCTGGCCGCTGCTGCACCTCCTTCGGGTGCGCCCGGCGTGGTTCGTCGCCGTGCTGGCACCCTTCTTCCTGGTGCCAATCCGGGAGCTCACCGACTTCCCGGTCAGCGTGGTCGCCGGATTGTTCGCCTACCCACTGGCCACCCTGGTCAGCGCGCCGCGCCTGTCGTGGCGGCGGCGCAGTCTGGTTCTGGCCCTCTTCCTGCTGCTCTGCACCTTCCTCGCGCTTTCTTCCGGATAGTCCTGGCCTGGAAGGACGTCCACGAGCATCCGCAGCGAACAGAACAGCCTGCTCAGACGGCCTCCCGCAGGTCTTCGGCTCCAGCTCCGTCCACATTCATCCAAGGCCATGGTTAGCAACTCCGTTAGCAAGATCAGTTCTGTACCACCCGGCTCGTGAGCAGGCGTTGACTGCTCAACAGGTGCTGTCGGTACGCTGCGATCGTGATCAGCCGAGAAGGGGAACTCCTAGGCGTGCGAGCCGCACGCAGATTGGCCGAACTGGACTGCTGTGAGATCGAGCCGGGGCTGAGCCCGGCGGAGTTCAACCGCATCGAACGCGACTTCGGCTTCGAGTTCGCTGATGATCACAGGGCTTTCCTAGCAGCCGGACTGCCTTTGAGGCAGGAACCAGAACCCGGGGCCACTTGGACGAAACCATGGCCGGACTGGCGCGCTGGCGATCCTGACCAACTTCGCGAGCAACTCGCCTGGCCCATCGACGGGACTCTGTTCGATGTCGAGCACAACGCCTTCTGGCACAACACCTGGGGCGACCGCCCCGATGACCTAACGGCAGCGCTCGCTGTAGCGCGCAGTCAGCTGACCCAGGTGCCTACCCTCATCCCAATCTACGGGCACCGGTATGTACCCGCCGGCCGCGGTACGCACGGACATCCGGTGTTGTCGGTCTACCAGACCGACATCATTTTTTACGGCACTGACTTGGCGGACTACATCACGAACGAGTTCAGCGGAACAGGCTGGTCGACCAGTGAAGACTGGATCACGCCACCGCTGGTTTCCTTCTGGGGTGACTTCCTCTGAAGCTTTGGTAGGGACGGACTGCCGACCGTCCCCTCTCGGCCGCTGATGACGTAGGAACACCATGAGGAGTCCAGTTGGCGCCCAAGACGACAAGCCCCCATGTCGCCCGAGTTCTGGAGCGGTCCGCGCTGCCCTGATCAAGCGCCACAACGCGCAGAACCCGAAGACACCTCTGCCCAGGGCCCGCCTGCACGACCTCCGGCACATCCACGCGACGACCCTGCTCCTGGCGGGCGTCCCCGTCCACGTCGTCGCGACCCGGCTCGGCCATGCCGACCCCTCGATCACCCTCGGGGTCTACGCCCACGTGATCCGCGCGGCGGAAGCCTCAGCGGCCGACGTCTTCGCTCGGGCGATCAGCGAGTGAGGACACCGTGTTAGCAGTGGTGTTAGCAAGATCCCGAGATTGTCCTGACAAACGCAAAGGCCCGTTCCAGGCTTTCCCTGGTAACGGGCCTTGATGCTGCGTGCGGCCGGAGGTACTCGAAACCCCAACCTTCTGATCCGTAGGGAAGGGCGGACGCCTTGACAGCGGCTTCCCGCGCTGGTGAAGCGGTGAATGCGGGTCGCCGCCGCGTGATCGCGTAAGGCGCGGTTGCTGTACTCGGTTGCTGTACAGCAGATGACTCGTGAGGACTACCAGCACTTCTCGAAGGGCGGCGGCTGAGACCTGCACCGATGTAACGATGATGACCCTGACCTGCGGTTCGTCTACTCACCAGCTCTCAACGTTTCCGCGCTCCTCACACACTCATGTGCCCTCGTTGTGCCCTGCCCTCGCAGATCTGGGTGATCTCCGGTGCCCTGCCCGCCCACCTGAGGAAACCTGTCGACCAGGAGCTTGCAGGGGTTACGGTTGCGACTGGCTCTCGTCGTTTCTCGCTGCTCTTGGCCATCCCACGGAACAGTGACGGAACACGGCAGGAGGTTGCCGTATGGCGATCCCGTAGAAGGGCTCGCGGCTCATCACTGTCGACGGCGCTAGATTCCGCTGGCGCATTCGTCGCAAGCCCACGTACTGCCAGGGGAACAGTTGGGACCCCATGACGTTCGCGGTGGAACTGGCCGACGCGTCGGGCCGCGTGCTCCTGGTGTCGCTTCCTTGTTCACGGCCGGACCCGTGGTGGAGAGAGCGGACGACCGCCATACGCCCGGCGCTCGTGACCGTACGCATACCGCTTGATCGCGGCTGGGATCCACGGCAAACAGGCAGCGCCTTCAACCTCAAACTCACCGATGGTGACCTGACCAACGTGATGAATGGCCCGCCTACGTACGACGTCCCTTTCATGCGGAGATAACTTCCTGGCCGGTGCGCCCATCCACGTCGTCGCAGCCGCCTCGTCCACACCGACCCCTCGATCACGTTTTACGGCTGCGGCCGGGAGACTCAAGAAGGTTCGGGCCGCGCTGGGCCCACTCCTTAGAAACGAAAACGCCCGCACTCCCTGCGGAACCTGCCAATCTGGTGCTCGTCTAACACACTCGTTTCGAGAGGTCAGGATGCGCACCCAACAGACCGTGCTGGACTATGCCCGCAGTCTCGCTGAGCAACTCCAGAAGGACATGTCTTGGAAGGCTTCTGATCGGGGCGGCTACTGGGTAGCAGACGACAAGAAGCTCATGTCGATCCTGTTCGGACGGGCAGCGGCCGCGCTGGAGTTCTTCCGGCAGTACGCAGGGCCCGAAAGCCACTGGACTGAACGCGCGAATCAGGTCTACCTCGAGAAGGGTGACCGGCAGTCGCTGGAGACTGGTATTCACGCGATCGGAGACTTGTTGAGGGCCTGGTGCGACCAAGTCGAGGCCGGCATCGCCGAGATCGTCGGCGCGCACGCCTGGCAAGAGTACGGAGAAGCTGGCACCGACCTTATGGAGCAGGCCCGTCGTCTGCTCGCAGATCGAGAGACTCATCCTGCAGCGCCTATCGTGCTGTGCGGGGCTGCGCTGGAAATGGCATTGCGTGCCCTGGTCGAAGCGCGAGGGCTCGCACTCGAACAGAAAAACCCTTCCATCAATGCGTACGCGGCCCTGCTTCAGAGCAACGGCGTGATCACCAAGCAAGACCATAAGGACATCACCGCCTGTGCGGGGTTGCGGAACGCTGCGGCGCACGGCGAGCACGACGAGCTGAGCCGCGAGCGCGCGGGGCTTATGGAGCAGCACACCAACCTGCTCCTGCGTAGGCTCGCCAGCCTTCATATCGTCACTCCCGCCGAAACCTGAACGCAGACCCACAGGGTTCAATCCGCGCCGCCCTGAGGGTCAGCCGAGCGCCCATCAGGTGATCGGCTGCAGTGCTGCCACCGCGGATGGGACAATAATCGGAAGCCATCCAAGTGCTGCGCCAGTAAGGGCAACGGGTGACCTTGCGGGCTCTTGTCCTTCAGCCACTCTGCTTGAGTGAGGCCAGTCCACTCTCGTCAGACCACACCGGACAGGGAACGCCACCACTTCACAAACACGGCAAGGGCCCGCATGTAGGACAGACCGGAGTGGATCCTTCACGCAATTGACGCGAAGCGGTTGCGGAGGATGCCTGACAGGGCGTCGAATGTGGTGTCCGGGTTCTCCAACAGAAAGTAGCGCAGTGTCAGAAGACCACTACGCGCCTCCTCCTATGTACGAGGCACTCCCAGTCCAACGCCCGCCCGACATCCATCCCTTGGTGGCGCGTCGCCTCAAGGAGCATAGCGAGCCGTCCTGGCTAGCCACGTTCCTATTCACATCGCCCGACTCGCGGGTGATGAACGATCTGCGCGGCAACTTCGGTTATTTGAATGCCAAATCCGGCAAACGCTGGGATCTCTATATCGCCGGGTATCGGAAGCGGCTAGGCAAGCTGGTCCAGGTCCCGACCGAATTCATCCAATGGACTGACTGGGTGAACCGAAAGCATCAACAGGCGATTGACGGCGGCATGAGCCCCTTCATTGGAGAACCGTGGCGCTATTCCGGCACTACGGACCTTGTGAGCGTTATGGCCTACCCAGATGGTTTCGACTGGGGGTCGCTACGTTCGGTGCAGTTGCTGGATTCGAATGGCAGCTATCGAGGGCACAACCTCAACCAGGTCGTCGAGGTGATGACCAACTGGCGCGAAGATGCCCACACTGGCCTGCGTGACCTTGCTCCAGGTGAGGTTCCCTCCGGCGAGGGGGTACTGTCCCTCGGACCTGCACTGATCTGGCTCTCGAACTCCATCGGAAGCGGTGTAAGCGGGAACGCGGTGTACGACGTGCTCAAGACCATCGCTGGACTCAAGTAGCGATGATCGCAAGCGAGCCCGAGAATGCTCGGATGGAGCAGTACGCGGACGGACCTGCGGAATCGGTCGGCTGAACACGGCGGGGCTGGGTGGCACCGCACAGCACCCCCTCGACCGTCGGATGCTGCAAGTCACCCGGGCCAGTCACATGAGCGCCTACTTGCAAACGAGAGCCAGTCACGACGTAGAGGGCTCCTAGCCCTGCTCAAGTGGTAGATGCGAGTCGGTGACATGTGATCGTGTATGGCGGCGTTGCTGTACACATCGCTCTGGCCAGCGGTCCGCCCCGTCATCTTCTGCCTGGGTCCTGTATTCGGGGCAGTGTCCACCAGATGTGAGCTGCTCGCAGCCAGCGTTCCTTGCATTCCTCGTGACAGACACAGAGAGCTATAGGACAGTCACGTTATGAACTGGGCTGCAGTTGTTCCGGTACTCGTTGGCACCGTCTTAGGTGGGCTCATCTCGCTAGGGACGACGTTCATGACTATGCGACATCAGGTCCGTCTTGAGCGACAGAAGAGGGCCGAGGAGCGGGAGAGGGCTGCTCTTGCCCAAGCCCGCGAGGGATTCGCCAGACTCCAACGGATGGGGGCCATGCCAAGTCAACCGGTCGCCCTCCACCACTACCGCCGACCTGGAGATCAGGGTCTCTTCAATAAAATAATTCAGCTGCAGGATCAGGATAACGCCTGGGAGAAGCAGCTTCGTGAGCTACTGCTGGATCTACAGATCGTGATCCAGGACTTCTCGGACGACTCGTTGCGGGCCCGGCTGGAGGACATGCACACGATTGTGGGGAATGCCGATCATTATTGGCAGTACATCGGCCGATCAGGATCGTGGACACGCTCCGCGGCCTGTCGACACGCGCTTGAGTGCCTGGGGCGTTTCAGTAGGGGGGCTCCGCTGCCTGAGAAGTCAGAGTTCCTCGTAGATGCACTCGACACTGTCGAGGGGCAGGAGGAACTACTGAGGTGGTCCTACGCGGACATGGCGCGCGAGCGAAAGCAGCCTCCCTCGAATCCTGATGGGGAGGATCCTTCCTAAGGCTGCTCTTACCTCGAGGTCATGTTTTCCTGCAATGCCGAGTACACCGTGCATGTGCTCATCTCAGCTGCTCAAGCGATACGGGAAACCCGGAACGTACGCGCTCGAATCCGGATTTTCGCAGGCCAATGCCTATTTTGAGGAGTTGGCTGGCCATGACCATGCCCTGGATCTGGTTGGTGCCCTCGTAGATCTGGGTGATCTCCGATGCCCTACCCAGCCACCTGGGGAAGTCCGACGATCAGGAGGCTGACCAGGGATTACGGCTGTGGCTGGCTCTCGTCGTCTTTCATCAATTCTGGCGTTCCCACGGAACAGTGACGGAACAGGGAAGGGCACGAGCGGGAACGCGACCGTACCTCTCTGTACCGAGGATACTCACCGTCCGCCTGATCCCCCGGCAGTACATACTGCACGAAGTCGGCAAGGCTGAGCAGCCTCCCTGTGTTCCACTGGTCAGATGGCAAGCGCGATACCAAGCATCATCGCGGTCGCAGGAACCTTGCTCGGAGTCACCATCACTTACGTGTTCCAGACTCGTGCGGCGAGGCAAGCCCGCCAGGCCGCCCGAGAAGAACGACTCTGGCAGGAGCGATTAGCCGCATACAGCGCCTTCGCCGGCGCGTTGACCGACTTCCGGAAGAGCCAGAACGACCGGTGGCATCGCGAGCAGGAAGACCCCCAAAGTCAGGCGTTCATCGCAGCGCGGGACGAGTCCTATCAAAAGCGAGCCGATGCAACCTCGGCCCTCTTCAGACTGCGCCTCGTGGCAGCGAACGGGACACTCAGCGAACTCGCATCTGCCGCGCTGAAACTTACCGAGGAAATCGCATTGGCCGCCGACGAGCCGGACAGAAGGGACCTCGGACGCAAGGCCCGCCGCGCCCTACTGAACTTCACAGAGGCAGCAGCCGCCCACGTAAGGGAGACCGACAGCCAGTAGGCCGAGGCGGACGCGGCGGTGGTTGCGACCGTCCGCATATCAGGCGGAGCAATCACCCTGCTCGGGTGATCGAGACCGTGGTCAGGCGCGTGTGGATGGTGGCGCGGATGCGTCGGCGTGTGGGGACGTTGCTGTCAGTACTGCTGTCACCTCAGCCACGGTCATCCGGTGGCAAGGCCCGACGGAGGAGGGCCGCGGCAGCCGATCGCCCCAGCCTCCGTATGTGAGAACCGAAGTGAGCGATCGTCACGGCCGCAACACGATCACTGCAACACGGGGGATGCAGATCTCGTCGTCCGGGATCGGCACCGCCGCTCGGCCATGGGGCCCATACGGGTAGGCATTCAGAAGTTCGTGATCATGCTGGCGTGAGCATCGCCAGCAGGGTGGGATGATCTTGGGGTGTCGAAGACCCCGGAGCGCCGCCCGTCGTATGACGA
>NZ_BMNH01000027.1 GCF_014646355.1 Nonomuraea cavernae | reverse complement strand
GGCAGGTCAAGGACAGGTACGGGCTGGCGGCTCAGGCCGCGCAGCATGTCATCAAGAAGGTCGCCGACGCCTACACCACCCTGCACGCCCATGTCCGCAACGGCCATCTGGGCAGGCCCGGCTCCGCCCGGCGTGAACGGGTGCTGGCCCGGCCGATCGTCTTTCGCCCCGGCGCGGCCCAGCCGTTCGACGACCGCTGCCTGTCCTGGCAGCTGGACGCGCGGACGGTGTCGATCTGGACCGTGGGTGGGCGGATGAAGGGCGTGGCGTTCACCGCCTCGGCCGATCAGCTCACCCTGCTGGCCGCTCACCGCAAGGGCGAATCAGACCTGGTCTGCCGCGATGGCAGGTGGTTCCTCATCGCCACCTGCGACCTGCCGGACGTTCCGGTGCGCGCGCCGGACGGGTTTGTCGGGGTGGATCTGGGGATCGCCAACATCGCCACCACCGCCACCGGCACCGGCGATGGTGTCCGCCACAGCGGCAAGACCCTGAACGCGGTCCGTCACCGCCACCGGGAGCTGCGCCGCCGCCTGCAGGCCAAACAGACCAAGAGCGCCAGACGGCTGTTGAAGAAACGCCGCCGCAAGGAAGCACGTTTCGCCGCCGACCTTAATCACACCATCGCCAGACGCATCGTGACCGAGGCTGCACGCACCGGGCGAGGCATCGCCCTGGAAGATCTCCAGGGCATCCGCGACCGGGTACGGCTCCGCAAGCCCCAGCGGGTCACGCTGCATTCATGGAGTTTCCACCAGCTCGGCCACTTCATCGCCTACAAGGCGGCCCGCGCCGGTGTCGCCCTGGTCTGGGTGGACCCGGCCTACACCTCGCAAGCCTGCTCGGCCTGCGGGCACGTGGCCAAGAAGAACCGGCCCGACCAGGAAACCTTCGCCTGTACGTCGTGCGGCTTCGCTGAGCACGCCGACGTCAACGCAGCCCGCAACATCGCCGCACGCGGTGAGACGGGCTGGGCAGTGAGTCACGCTGCCTGACGCGGACCAGACCGTCGAAGCCACCGACGGCGAGGAGCTGCAAGCTCGGTCTTTACGGCCGAGAAGCTGACCGCCCAGTTGATGCTCGCGCTCTACCGGGCGGGCCGCAGGGGCGAGGCCCTGGAGATCTTCCAGCGGATCCGGGGAGAGCTCGTCGCCGAGCTGGGCCTGGAGCCCGGCGCCGAGCTGCGCGAGCTGCACCGGCGCGTGCTCGCCGACGACGTACGGCTGCTGCCCGGCCTGCCGGGGCCGCCGAGCCCGTTGCCGCCGGACATCGGCGACTTCGTGGGCCCGACGACGAGCTCGCCCTGATCGAGAAGCACCTGCCGGTCCGGGAACCCCGGCTGCCCTTGACACTGCCGAGGAGGCACCACCCGCCCGAGCCCGCCGAGCCCACCGTGGTCCCCCCTCCCGGCTGGCTCGCCGCCGAGGAGGAGTTCCTCGTCGGCCTGGTCGAGCGCGCCGCCCGCTCCGGGTTCGACGAGCTGGCCTACGCCCTCACCGAAGCGCTGGTGCACGCCCTGTTCGCCGTCCGCAACCGGTTCGACCCCTGGAACCGCGCGCTCGACGCCGCCCACGCGGCCGCGCGCGCCGGCGGCAGCCGCCGTGCCGAGGCGGCCGCAGAGAGCGGGCTGGGACAGCTGCGCTACTGCGAGGACCGGTTCGCCGACGCCAAGCGGCACTTCACCCGCGCGCTGGCCCTCTACCGGGAGCTAGGCGACGCGTGCGGTGAGGCGAACGCGCTGAACGGCCTGGGGACCGTGCACAAGGAGCTCGGCGAGCACGAGGAGGCGAGACCGCTGCTGACCCGGGGGCTGCGGATGTGCGAGGAGCTCTGCGACGGCGAGGGCGTCGCGCACGCGAGCTACGGCCTGGGCGTCGCGGATCGCGAACTGGGCGCCGACCGGCGGGCGCTCGGCCGGCTGAGCCTGGCGGCGCGGGCGTTCCGCCTGGCCGGACACCAGCCCGGGGAGATCATCGCCATCCGTGGCATCGGTCTGGTGTTCCGGGCCAGGGGAGACCTCGTGGGGGCGGAGAGGTGGTGCGCGGAGGCTCACCGGCGGGCGACCGGGCTGGCCGACCCGCACCTGCGCTGCTACACCGGCCAGGCCCTGGCCAAGGTCTGGCTCCGCGCCGGGAGAACGGCGGAGGCCGAGCGGCTGCTCGCCGCGGGGCTGGAGATGAGCGCCGAGCTGGGTGACCGGTTCGGCACGGCGCTCGCCCTGCGCACCCTCGGTGAGGCGCATCTCGCGGCGGGACGCCCCGAACAGGCCCTCGCCCACCTCCACCTGGCCCTGACCGAGTGGGAGGACATGGAACACGATCTCTGGGCCGCCCGTACCCGCCGGGACCTGGGCGCGGCGCGCTCCCGGCTCGACGGTTGCCCGTCCGCGCACGACCTCTGGCGCTCCGCGCTGCGCACCTTCACACGGACCGGCGTACGCGAGGCGGGGGAGCTGAGCGACTGGCGTCGCCGATGGGGCTGCTCCTGCGACCTGCCGGACGTCCACGAAGATTGATGACCCGGCGAGGGGAGGGGAGCCCCTGGGTCCGTGGAAACAGAAGATCGCTCAGCCCGATGGGTCCATCCAACATGCAATGTGCTGCTATATGACGACTCCTCCCTTTCTTGGACGATCTTTATATAGGATCATGCTGGTTTCAGGGCCGCTACGAGTGCCGTATCGGAGTAGAGATGAACGAGCGTCACCCGGCTGAAGTGGGCTATTCCATGGAGTCGGTCTTTCCTGAGTCGCGTGAGCTGGCTGCTGATCTGGTGGGGCAGGGCTGGTCGGGCGATCAGAGTGTCCGGGTGATGATCGGCGGGAGTGGGCTGGTCGAGCTCGTCGAGATTGACCCCCCGGTGATGCGCCGAGGCTCCGAGGAGCTGGCCGAGCTGGCTGCGGAGGCGCTGCGGAACGCCCAGGAGGACTGGTTTCGCCGCTTCGCCCAGGCGACCGCCCCCCTGCGTGAGGAGCGGGCGCGCGTCATCCAGGAGCGCCTTCGGAAGAGCCTGGAGGAGAACGCGCAGATGTACGCGTATCGAACGCGGGAGATCCAGGAAACGCTCGCCAAACTGTCGCAAGACCGCTGAGTCGACAATCCCGCCCACCGCGGCCACGAAATCACCGGCCGCCGAACAAGGAGACAGTTAATTGGCCGGCCCAGAAGGCGCCACATGGAATCCTGATTCCCTTAAGAGTGGATCGAGACTGCTGGAGAACAATGCGGTGTACATGTTGGAGGAAACCGAAAGAACCGCCCCCGAACGGCGTGCTCTCCGGCCCGAGAACCGCGGCGCCCATCCCGCTTGGACGCAGTACATCGCCGATGATCTCGCTTCGGAACTGGATGCATCGGCTATAGCGGCGGATAAAGCAATGGTGAACCTGGCCGGTATGGCGAGGCTCGGCTCAGAAGGCCTCAGAAGAATGGCCAAAAGTCAGGTTTCCGTAGAGGACCATAACCTCGCTGAGGCGTTTGTTGGCCTCGAGAAGGCCCTCGACAGGCCGGAAGGGGAGACGCCGTGAGCGCAGACTTCTGGAACACCCCGTCCCACAAGGACTTAGCAGGTTACGACGAGGTGCGGAAGCTCCTCGAGCGTTGGACGGCTAACGGCGCGATGCAATTCAGATGGCCCTCGGACGACAACTCGCAATACTACGCGGCGGTCGAGGGCTGGCTGGGTCCGCACGGAGCGCTCGGCTCCAGCCTGGTGTCGGTGGACCGTGACCGTGACAGTCGGGACCAGAAGCACATCGATGCGATGGACAAACTGAACGACGGGGTGGCGTTTGAAGCCTTCCGGAAATACTGGGAATCGATTATCGTGCCGAACGCACAGGACGTCTACGACTCGACCTGGACGCTCAGCAGGATAGCTGACGTGATGGAGGAGCACCTTAACACCTACAAGAAGCACGCTCTGGTAGCTCTATTGTCGCTCAAGGAGGATTTGGACGAGATCGAGCCCTCGTGGTGGCCCTGGCGGCGTGGGGATGCAGAAAAGCAAGCCAAAGTCCTCATTGCAATATTCGACGAAAATATGAAGCCGATGCGGGAAACATTTGACACCAGCAAGCAGGCGGCGCTGCGGATCGTCAGGAAGAAAAGAGCGATCCTCGAACAAATCTCCCTACTTTCGACGGACAATCTGAAGTTGGGCTCGTAATTCATGCTCCGAGCCGCTCAGCATGGTCGCTCGTGCCGCCAGGGTCGGCAGGCAGCCTCTACCGGCATTTTCCGATCGCGTCAGGTCCGCGCTGGCGGGGACGCGCCCTGAGCGAGGCCACGGCCCACGTTTCGCGGACCTGGCTGGGGGAGGGGGAGTCCCTGCAGATCTGCGGAAACAGGGGATCGCTGATAGCTCATTGCTACCATGGGTGATCAAGTGATCACATTCCGCGATCCTCCTTCGTTGGAGCTCCCATGCGCACCTCTTCCAGACTGCTCGCCTGCCTGGCGGTCGCCGGCGCCGTGCTGACGCACGCCGGGGCCGCCGCGGCAGCCGCGGCCGACGAGTCCGCCGCCAAGCGCTACATCGCCTCCTACTACTCCGAGGCCGGATGCCGGGCGGCCGCCCGTGACGGGGTGCGAAAGGGGCACTGGACCAACCCCGTCTGCGTGAAGACGATCCGCTTCCACCTCGGCACGTGGGACCTTTGGGTGGACTGACCCCCGATCTCGCCGCCACCGTCCGGTGGCACACCCGTGGCGCGCACCTGGCCGGGATGGCCTCGGCGCTGCTGCTCGCCGTCCTGGTGGCGAGGTTCGCGGTGATGCTGCCGGACTGGGGGCGGCAGGGGCTGTCGCCGCCCGGTCCGGCCCGGGTGACGGCCGAGGTGACCCGGCTGGTGGTGGGGCTGCCGGTGTGCGTGGTCGCGGTGTTGCTGCTGGCCGACCGCTACGCGTTCCGCCGGGGCCGGCTGGTGCTGGCCGCCGGAGGGGCGTGGATCGTGCTGCCCGCCGTGTCCGACGTGCTCGCCCACCTGCGGAGCCTCGCGGCTCCGGTGGCCGCCGCCGCGATCCTGCTGGGCGCCGCCGGGGCCGTCTGCCAGCCGCTGACCGTGCTGCTGTTCCCGTTGTGCCTGCTGCCCGGCCCGGCCTCGCGCCGCTGGCGGCTGACCGTGGTGCTGGTGGCTGTCACCGCCAGCGTCCAGTACGCCGTGATCTGGACTCTGGGCACCCCCGGCCTGCCCGGATTCGCCAGCCCGTGGCTGGAAACGGCGGCGGGTGACTGGGCCGCGGACCTGCTGCACGACAGCCACGCCCTCCTCGACTGGGTGACTCTGGCCGTGACCGTGGCGATGACGGCCGATCTGGCGCGCGGCGCGTGGCGGGCGCCGGCGGGGGAGGGACGCGGGGTCCGAGGGCTGATCGCGACGGCGTACCCGCTCTATGTCTGCCTGCTGCTGTCCGACCTGTGGGGAGAGACCTGGACGATCGTGGCACGGGCGGCCGGTGTCACGCTCTGGGGTGCCATGATCTGCCTGGCGGCCTCCCGGGGGGGCATCTGGCGGCTGGAGCGCGTCACCAGCCATCGCATGGCCCGCGCGTTCGTGCTGGCCGTGCTGGTCATCGCCGCGACGTGCGCCGCGACGGGAGCGTGGGCGGCCTTTCCCGCCGCGCGCACCGCGGCCGTCGTGATCGCCGCCTGCTGCGCGGCGGTGGCCGGCTGGGTCGCCCGGCCGGTCGTACGGCACGCCGTCCTGGCGATCGAGCGGGCCTTCTACGGCCCGCGCGCCCGCCCGCACGAGGCCGTCCGCGCCCTGGCGGTACGCCTCCAGCAGGCCCCCCATCCCGGTTCCGTGCCCGAGCAGATCTGCCGCAGCGTCGTGGAGGATCTGGGCCTGTCCGGGGCGCGGATCGGCGTCGAGACCCGCGCGGGCCCGCGCGTGCTGGCCGCCGCCGGCTCCCCGGTGAGCGGGCCCCGGCAGGTCTTCCCGCTGCGCCACCACGGGCAGGTTGTGGGCCGCCTGGAGGTGGCCCGCGACGGCGCGAGCACGCCGGCCGAGCGCGACGCCGAGCTTCTGTCGCTGCTGGCCGACCAGGCCAGCCCGGCGCTGGCCGCGCTGCGGCTGGCCGAGGACGCGCGGGCGGCCCGCGAGCGCCTGGTGCTGGCCCGGGAGGAGGAGCGCAGGCGGCTGCGCCGCGAGATCCACGACGGCCTCGGGCCCCAGCTCGCGGCGGTCCGGCTCCGGCTGGGCGTCGCGCAGGCGTGCGGCCCGCCGGCCGCCGACGCCCACCTGCGCGAGGCCGTCGAGGTCCTCGGCGAGGCGCTGGCCGAGGTGCGCCGCATCACGGCCGGGCTGACCCCGGCCGCCCTGGTGGACCGGGGGCTGCTGGACGCGACCCGGATCCTGGCGCACCGCCTCACCACCGACGCCGTACGCGTCACGGTGACCGATCCGGCCACCCCGCTGCCCGTCCTGCCTCCGGCGGTGGAGACGGCCGCCTACCGCATCACCGCCGAGGCCGTGACCAACTCCGTACGCCATGCCGGGGCGCGGGGCGTCGAGGTGACCTTCACCGCGTGCCCCGGCGCGCTCGTTGTCACCGTCATCGACGACGGCACCGGCTTCGGCGCGGACACGGTGCCCGGCACCGGCCTGTCGTCGATCGCCGAACGCGCCGAGGAGATCGGCGGCGCGGCCACGATCGACACCGCCCCCGGCGGCACCACCGTGACCGCCACCCTTCCCACCACCCTCGGATCCCACGACCCTCGGAGATTCCCATGAGCGAGAACGGGCCACGCGTCTGGCGGGTGCTGCTGGTCGACGACCATCCCCTGTTCCGGGAGGGGCTGGCCGCGGCGGTCGGCCTGGACGCCGAGTTCACCGTGGTGGCGCAGGCGGCCACCGGCCAGGAGGCCCTGGCCGAGACCGCCCGCGCCGCCCCCGACCTGGTCGTCATGGACCTCAACCTGCCGGGGCAGTCGGGCATCGAGGCCACGCGTGACCTGCTGCGGGCCTATCCCGGCCTCCGCGTGCTGGTCATGACGATGTCCGAGGACGATGACAACCTGCTGGCGGCGATCCGCGCCGGGGCCCGCGGCTACCTCCTCAAGGGCGCGGTACGTGAGGAGATCCTGCTGGCCCTGCGTACGGTCTGCCGAGGTGGCGCGGTGTTCAGCCCGCACATGGCCGAACGTCTGACCCGGCTGTTCGCCGCCTTCTCGGGCGCCCCGGCCAAGGAGGCGTTCCCGACCCTGACCGGCCGGGAGCGCGAGATCCTCGACCTGCTGGCCCAGGGGCTGGGCTACCGGCAGATCGCCCAGCGGTTGTTCGTCACGGACAAGACCGTGCGCAACCACGTCGGCTCGATCTTCGCGAAACTGCGGGTGCCCGACCGGGCGGCGGCGATCGTCCGGGCCCGTGACGCGGGGCTGGGCTCGGGATGACCGGAGGGGGGACATCCCGAGCCCGCGTGACGCGGAGCCGGTGCTCGGGATGACCGGAGGGAGAGATCCCGAGCCCCCCGTCATCCGGCCGTCAGCGATCGGTCCACAGGTTCCACATCCAGCTCCCCTCCGCACACTGGTACTGCGACCAGTGCCCGCGGTCGATCCCCTGCTGACCGGCCGTGATGCAGTCGCTGTGGAACCAGAACTTGCCCCGGTGCACGGGCAGGTCGGCGGGCGCCGCGACCGACACCACCGTGCCCGGCTGCCGGGCCCCGGTGGTCTGCGTGGCGGTGGTCTGCGCGGCGGCGGTCTGGGCGAAGCCGGCCAGGGCGATCAGGAACCCTGCGGCGGCGAGCATGCGCTTCATGAGCGTTTCCCCTTCTCGGGTCTGCGAGCCGGTTATCCCGGCTCTTCGAACACCCGAAGCCTCGCCCGCCCGGTGTCCCGGGCACATGGGGCACCTGCCACGTCCCCGCCCAGCTGACGGGTGTCAGAAGCGGGCCGCGCCGAAGGGAGCCAGGACGTCGGGGCGGCGGCCGCTCACCATGAAATCCGTCAGGGCGGCGCCGGAGACCATGCACAGGCCGACGCCGAGCATGCCGTGGCCGGAGTTGACATAGGCGTTGGACAGGTGGGGGAGGTGGTCGATGACGGGGAGGCCGTCGGGAGTCATCGGCCGCAGCCCGGCCCAGAGGTCGGGCAGCCGGTCCAGCGACTCGTCCGCGGGCAGGTGCCGCAGGTAGCGGCGGGCGACGCGGATCATGCCCCGGATCATCCGCGGGTTGATCCGCAGCGTCTCGTCGGCCAGCTCCATGCCGCCCAGCACCCGGTAACCCCCCTTGAGCGGGGTCACCCCGACCTTGGTGTGCGACAGGTAGAGGGGGTGGGAGGGGGAGTGCTCGGACGGTACGAAGAAGCTGTATCCCTTGCCGCCCCGGATCGGCAGCCGCGCGCCGAGCCAGCCGGCGATCAGGCGGGTGTCCAGCCCGGCGGCGACCACCAGCGCGTCGGCCCTGACCTGCCCGCCCGTGGTCTCGACGGCGGTGACCCGGCCGCCGGAGGCGCTCACCCCGGTCACCCGGGTGTCGGTGAGCAGGCGTACGCCCTGCTTGACCAGGTACTCGGCCAGCGTGTCGCAGAACGCGCCCGGGTCGACGTGCCGCTCCTCGGGCAGGTTGAACCCGGAGCGCACGCCGTCGGACAGCTCCGGCTCCAGCTCGTGGATCTCCTCGGCGCCCATGATCCGGTCGGGCACGGCGTAGCCGGCGGCGCGCATCGGGGCCAGCCCGGCGAGCTGGTGGCGGGCCTCGGCCTCGGTCAGGCAGGCGCGCAGGTTGCCCTGACGCGGCACCTCGACCGGCACGCCGAGGTCGGCCAGCTCGTCGAAGCCGTCGAACATCTCCCGCGACAGCGCGCCCAGCCGGGCCGAGCCGCTCTCGAAGGCGGACCGGGTGCAGTGGCGGGCGAACCGCAGCAGCCACGGGATCATGCTCGGCGCGGCGTGCGGCCGGATCGCCACGGCGGAGTCACGCTGGAACGTCTCGACGATGCCCATCCTCGGCATGCCCGGTCCGGGCGTCGGGATGCTCAGCACCGGGCTGAGCCAGCCGCCGTTGCCCCACGAGGTCGACCGGCCGGGCCGGCCGGACTCGATGACCGTGACGTCGAGGTCGGCTTTGCGCAGGTAGTAGGCGGTGGCCAGGCCGACCGCGCCACCGCCGATGACGGTGACCGACGAGAGAGCGCTCATACCGCGACGCCAGCCTTACTGCTCATTGTCATGTCCAATACAGAGAGGTGTGTACGACAAGTCGGGTCATCCGGCCAGCGAGAGCCGTACCGGCCCGGCACCGGGCTCCGCCCGCGCGAGCAGCGACCAGGGGACCCGGAAGACCCGGCCGGGAGAGGCCGGCCACGGGAGCCGGCGCTGGGCGAGAGGGCGCCCGGCCTGGTGCACCCGTACGACGGGGGAGCGGACCAGGGTGTCGGTCCACAGCAGCAGCCGGCCCCGGGAGGGGGGCGGGTCGCCGCGGCGGACCACCGACGGGGCCACCCAGCGCAGCGGGGCGTCGACCTCGATGTCGAAGGCGACCTCGCCCGGTTGCTCGTCGGCCAGCCAGCGGTGGACGGCGGCGGCCACGTGCTTGCCGTCCAGGGCGGCGATGTCGGCGGTGTCGACGGGGTGGATCAGGTTGCCGGCGGCGAAGACCCCCGGGCGGCTGGTGCGCAGCGCGGTGTCCACGACCGGGCCGCGGCTGCGCGGGTCGAGGCGCAGCCCGGTGCCCCGGGCGAGCTCGTGGTCGGGGATCCAGTCGCCGGTCAGCACCACGGTGTCGCACTCGACCCGGCGCCGCCGTCCGGTGCCGGCCTGCTCGACGACCACGGCGCTCACCCGGCCGGCGTCGCCCTCGACGGAGACCAGCCGGGTGCCGGTGGCCACGGGCACCTTGAGCAGCGCCCGGCCCGGCAGGTGGAAGGCGGCGTAGGACTCGGGGACCGGCTGCGAGGTGGTCATCAGCACCGTGCGGCAGCCCGCCTCGCGCAGGGTCAGCACCGCCGACCAGCTCACCAGCTCGGCCCCGACGATGACCGCCCGCTTGCCGGGCCGCCCGTGATGGAGGTGGACCAGGTTCTGCAGGTGCCCGGTGGTGTAGACCCCGGCGCCCCGGTCGCCGGTGATCAGCCGGGCCGGCCTGGGGCGTTCGCGGGCGCCGGTGGCCAGCACGAGCGCGCGGGGCTCGACGCGCACCAGCCCGGACGGGGTGGTCACCTCCAGCTCACGGCCGTCGGACACCTGGGTGACCGTGGCCTCGGTGAGGATGCGCGCCCCGGCTCGCTCGGCGCGGCGGTGCAGCAGCCGGGCGTATCCCGGCCCGCTCATCACCCGGCGCAGGTCGCGCAGGCCGTAGCCGGTGTGGTCGCTGTGCCGGGGGATGCCGCCCGGCACGCGTTCGCGCTCCAGCACCAGGATCTCGCCGTCGACCAGGCCGGCCAGCTCGGCGGCGGCGGTCAGCCCGGCGGGCCCCGCGCCGACGACGGCCACCGCGGGCCTCATCGTCTCCATGCCTCAGTCCCCCGTTCCGGTGGCCTCGCCGAACAACCGGCCGACTTCGGCGCCGCAGAAGAACCCCTGGCAGCGGCCCAGCGTCGCGCGGGTGCGGCGGCGCAGTCCGTTGAGGTCGCGCGGCGGAATCGGCGCGGCGAACGCGTCGCGCACCTCGCCCCTCGTCACCTTCTCGCAGAAGCAGACGATCCGTCCGTACTCGGCGTCCGCCCTGATCAGCTCGTCGTTCTGGTACGGCCGGGTGAACGCCTCGCCGAGCACCGGCACCCGCACCGGCGGCGGCAGGTCGGAGCGCGGCTTGAGCGGCAGCCCGGCCGCGTCGAGCAGGTCACGCAGGTGCTCGGCGATGCTCATGCTCGCGGTCAGCCCGGTGGAGCGGATCCCGCCGAGGCACGCGTAGCGCTGCCCGGCGTCCACGTCGACGACGTAGTCGCCGTGCTCGGTGGCGGCGCGGAGCCCGGCGTAGGAGGTGGTGATCTCTTCCTCCAGGAGTGACGGCATGATCCGGCGGCCCTTGTCCAGCAGCGACGCGAGGCCGGCCTCGGAGGTGGAGGTGTCGGTGCGGTCCGGCAGGTCCTCGGAGGTGGGGCCGAGCATCACGTTGCCGAACACGGTCGGGCTGATCAGCACCCCCTTGCCGCGTGAGGTCGGCACCGGCAGCACGATCTTCGGCGCCAGCGGCCGGGCGGCCGTGTCGAACACGATCAGCTCGCCGCGCCGGGCCGTCACGGTGAACCGCCGGTGGCCGAAGAGGGCGTCGATGACGTCCGAGCCGAGCCCGGCCGCGTTGACCACCCAGCGCGCCGTGACGTCGCCCCGCGAGGTGCGCAGCGTGGTCAGCTCCGGCCCGGCCTCCACGGACTCGACCCGGGTGCCCAGCCGCAGGTCGATGCCCCGGGCCAGCGCGTCGTAGGCGAAGGCGAGGGTGGTGGACCACGGATCGATGATCGACTCGCCGGGCACGGTCATCCCGCCGAGCGCCCCCGGTCCGAGGGCGGGGACGGTCTCGTAGACGGTGTCCGGGCCGACGAGTTCGGCGGCGTGGTAGCCGTTGGCGACGGCCTTGTCCCGCAGCCCCGGCAGCGCGGCGAGCTGGTCGTCGTCCCAGGCGACCAGGACGGCCCCGGTCGGCTCGACCGAGATGCCCGTCTCGCCGGCGTACCTCGACAGCAGCGCGTAGCCACGCGGCACCAGCCGGGACTCCAGCGTGCCGGGGGTGGCGTCGAAGCCGGTGTGCAGGATCGCGGTGTTCGCCTTGCTGGTGGCGTCGCCCACGTCGTCACGGGCCTCGATCAGCACCACGTCCAGCTCGAACGCGGCCAGCTCGCGGGCCACGGCGCAGCCGACCACCCCGGCCCCGATGATCGCGACATCATGGATCTTCACGGGTTGTCCTTTCGGGCCGCAGCGGAACGAGCGGCCTGCTCCCAGCGCGCCATCGCCTCGGCGGCCCTCCGCTCGGTCCAGATCGGTTCGAAGGACCTGGCGGGCGACCAGACGTCGATCGCGGCCGGTAGCGACAGCTCCTCGTCGAGCGCCAGCCGGGCGAGAGCCGCGGTGCCGAGCGCGGTGGCGTGCGGAGACGGGTAGACGTCCACCGGAACCTGCAGCAGGTCGGCCTGGGCCTGCATCAGGGCGCGCGAGCGGGTCAGCCCGCCGTCCACCCGCAGCCGGGTCAGCGGCACGCCGATGTCGGCGCTCATCGCCTGGGCCAGGGTGGCGACCTGCGCCGCCAGGCCCTCGACCACGGCGCGGATCAGCCGGCCCGGCGTGGTGGCCAGGCCGAGACCGGTGAACGAGCCGCACGGCTCAGGGTTCCACCACGGCTGCGCCAGCCCGGCCAGGCCGGGCACGAAGCAGGCCCCGCCGGAGTCGCCGGCCGCCTCGGCGTCGAGCGCGTCCGGCGCGGACAGCAGGCCCAGGTCGACCAGCCACCGTACGGCCGAGCCGGCGGTGTAGACCTGGCCGTCCAGGCAGTAGCCGGTGGATCTCCGCAGCGACCAGGCGAGCGACGAGGTGAGCCCGTGCGCGGACCGCGCCGCCCGCTCGCCCGTGGCGCCGAGCAGGAAGGCGCCCGTGCCGTACGTGCACTTCACCAGGCCGGGGTCGAGGCACCGTTCGGCGACCAGCGCGGCCTGCTGGTCCACGACCAGCCCGGCGACCGGAACCTCCGCGCCGGACCTCGACGCTCCGGACCTCGACGCGAACATCGACGTGCCGCCCACCACCTCGTCGCAGCGCACCACCCGGGGCAGCGCCTCGTCGTCGAGCCCGAACAGGGCCAGCAGGTCGGGATCCCAGGCGACCTCGTCGAGGTCCAGCAGCAGCGACCGGCTCGCGGTCGTCGCGTCGGTGACGAACGCGCCGGTGAGCTGGTGGACCAGCCACGAGTCGGTGGTGGTGACGACGCCCTCGCGGGTGGCGTGCCGGCGCAGCCAGGCCATCTTCGGGGCGGAGAAGTAGGGGTCGAGCATGAGCCCGGTGCGCCGCCGGACGAAATCGGCGTGCTCGGCCAGGTCGGCGCAGACGTCCTGGGCGCGGCCGTCCTGCCAGACCAGCACGGTCGACAGCGGGCGGCCCGTCATCGGATCCCAGGCGAGCACCGACTCTCCCTGGTTGGCCAGGGAGACGGCGGCCAGCGGCGGGTCTCCGGCTTCGCGCAGCGCGCGGGTCCCGGCCTGCCGTACGGATTCGAGCAGGTCGAGCGGGTCCACCTCGACGCGCCCGCCGTCCAGGTAGGCGGGCCGCACCGGGACCTCCACCACCGACAGCGTGCGCTCACCGTCGTGCACCAGCGCCTTCGTGCCCGAGGTGCCCTGGTCGACGGCCAGAATCGCGGTCATGGCCGGGCGGACAGGTCGTTGCTGGTCACCACGTGACAGCCGGTGTTGCGCAGCGCCTCGGTCAGCGCCGCGTCGGTCATCGTGCCGGCGATCAACCCGGTGAAACCGTCGAGGTCGCAGACCCGGAACGCGGCGACCCGGCCGTGCTTGGTGGAGTCGGCCAGCACGTACGAGCGGGCCGAGGCGGCGAGCACGGCGCGCTTGGTCGCCACCTCGTCCACGTGGAAGTCGGTCAGGCCGGCGTCGGCGCTCACCCCGCCGGAGCCGAGGAAGGCGATGTCGGGCCGCAGGTCCTGGAAGAAGGCGAGGGTCATCGCGTTGGACAGCGCGAGGTCGCCGGCGCGGACCCGGCCGCCCGAGACCAGCACCTCGATCCTGGCCCGTCCGGCGAGCTCGGAGGCGACCAGGAGCGAGCAGGTGACGACGGTGCCGTGGTAGTCGTTCGGCAGTGACCGGGCGACCTCCAGGGCGGTGGTGCCGACGTCGATCATCACCGTCATCCCGGGGCGCACCAGCGAGGCCGCGCTGCGGCCGATGGCCACCTTCTCCTCGGTGGCCAGGGTCGCGCGGTCGAGGAAGGACGCCTCCTCGCCGGCTATCGGCGCGCGCAGGGTCGCCCCGCCGTGCACGCGCACCAGCACGCCCTGCCGTTCCAGCGCGGAGAGGTCTCGCCGGACCGTCTCGTCCGAGACGCCGAGCGAGCGGGCCAGCTCTTCCGTGCGGGCGTGTCCGGTGGGGGCCAGGAGGGTGAGGATCCGGTCGTGGCGTTCCGCCGCTAGCACCCGGACCACCTCCGCGTCGGGCGGAGGAATCTTTGACCGATCATGACCGATATTGTGGGTTCTGCGGTGTGTTGCTGTCAATGCGGGCGGACTCGGAGCTCTTGGGCCCCATACGTTCACGCTGGTCACCTGGCTATTTTTCCTGATTTACCAACGGTTTGCGGCCCATTGTGACGCTGGTCACGTTGACAAAGTTCCCACGGATTCCTACGTTACCCCCATGTTCACGGGCAGAATCCCTCGAATTACCACAACAAGATCGGGCTGAAACGGGCTTGATCGGCCACGTGAACATCGTGATCGCCCCGCCCCCAGAAACAAGCCGGCGGTCCACGTATGCCTACGACCACCACGCCCCGCGAACGGTGGTGGACGGTGCCCCGCACCTGAGGCAGCTGGTTCCGTTGACAAAGGACACGAGGTACCGAAAATGACGCGCACCCCGAACGCCGCGAGATCCCGCCGACTCGTCGCGGCCGCGTGCCTGACGCTCGCCACCACATTGGGGCTCGCCGCCTGCGGCTCCGACTCCGACGCCGGCTCGGGCACCGCCGCCGCCGAGGACCTCGGAGTGAACAAGCCCGGCCAGGTGTCGGTCGGCTTCATGAACGGTCTGATGCCGTACGTCGGCTTGGAGAAGGGCGCCCTGACCGGCGTCGAGGGCGACCTGTTCACGCTCGCCGCCAAGGATCTCGGCCTTGAGGTGCAGGCGCAGGGCATGGAGTTCTCGGCCATGATCGCCGGTGTCCAGGCAGGCCGCTACGACATCGGCATCGGCGGCATCTCCTGGACCAAGGACCGCTCCCAGGTGGGCGCGATGAGCGACCCCGTCTACTACAGTCCCGCCCTGATGCTGACCCGCCCCGGGGTCAAGGCCACGTCGGTCGCCGAGCTCAAGGGCCTCAACGTCGGCGCCGTCACCGGATCGATCAACGACGAGGCGGTCCGCGCCACCCCGGGCGTCAAGGCCCGCACCTATCCCGCCTGGGCCCAGGCCATCTCGGACCTGGCCGCGGGCCGGCTGGACGCGATCAACATCGACCCGCTGACCGCCGTCTACCTGCGCGACACCCGTCCGGACCTGAAGGACTTCGAGGTCCAGACGATGACGCCGCCCACCGACGAGGAGGTGGCGGCCAACCCCGGCCTGCAGGGCTTCCGGCCGTACCAGGTGGTCTGGTACTGCTCGAAGAAGGCCGAGAAGCTGTGCGCCAAGCTGGACGGGGTCACCAACGGCTGGTTCTCCTCGAAGACCTCCAGTGACGTGCTCACGAAGTGGGGCGTCAACGCCACCGACTTCCTGACCGCCACCCCGGAGATGACCACGATCCGCAAGGGCGTCGACCGGCCCGACACGTGGACGGCGCCCACCGCCGGAGAGGGTCAGTGAGCTTGCTCTCCGTCGACTGGGGCGGTTACGTCCCCGTCCTGGTCGACGGGCTGGTCAAGTCGATCGAGCTGACCGCGATCGGGTTCGTCGGCGCCTGCCTGGTCGGGTTCGTCGTGGCGGTGCTGCGGATGTCGCAGAACCGCGTGATCAACGCGGCCGGCTACCTCTACACCGAGCTGTTCAAGAACCTGCCGATCATCACCGGCATCTTCATCATCTACTTCGGCCTGACCGGCATCGGGCTCGTCCTGGACGCCTTCACCGCCGGCTGGCTCGCCCTGTCGCTGTTCTACGGCGCCTACCTGGCGGAGATCTTCCGCGGCGGACTGCAGGGCGTCTCGCGGGGTCAGACCGAGGCGGCTCGCGCCCTCGGCCTGACCCCGGCCCGGGTGCTGCTGACGGTGCAGCTGCCGCAGGCCGTACGGCTGGCGCTGCCGGCCACCGCCACCATGCTGGTGGACCTGCTGAAGGGGACCGCGCTGCTGGTCACCATCGGCGGCGGCGAGCTGATGACCCAGGCGACGATCATCACGTCGGAGACCTTCCAGCCGCTGGAGGTCTACATCGTGATCGGCCTGATCTACGTGGCGATGAGCTGGCCGCTGGCCCGGCTGGCCGGCTACCTCGAATCCCACCTGCGTGAGGGCACGGCGATGTCGCCGACCAACCGCAAGCTGCGCAGGATCACCAGGGCGAGGCTCGCCCAGGCCGCCACCGCGACCACAGGGGGGAAGGTCGGCCGATGAACGAACCGACGATCCAGATCAGAGACCTGCACAAGTCGTTCGGCGACCTGGAGGTGCTGCGCGGCGTCGACCTCGACGTCCAGCCGGGCGAGGTCGTCGCCGTGCTGGGCCGCAGCGGCAGCGGCAAGAGCACCATGCTGCGCTGCGTGAACCTCCTGGAGACCCCCACCAGCGGCACCATCACCGTGGGCGGGATGACCGCGTTCGCCGACCGCAAGGCGGCGAAGGGCCGTGACCTGGTCGCGCTGCGCCGCAAGGTCGGCATGCTGTTCCAGGGACTGAACGTGTTCCCGCACCTCTCGGTGGTGGAGAACGTCGCCCTGCCCATGGTGCGGAGCCTGCGCACCGGCCACGAGGAGGCGGTGGACACCGCGATCCGGCTGCTGGGCAAGGTCGGCCTGATGGACAAGGCCCTGGCGATGCCCGGCCAGCTGTCCGGCGGCCAGTTGCAGCGGGTCGCGCTGGCCCGCGCGCTCGCGATGAACCCGCTGGCCCTGCTGTTCGACGAGCCGACCTCGGCCCTCGACCCCGAGTCCACCATGGACGTGCTCAACGTCATGAAGGATCTCAGCGCCGAGGGCATGACGATGATCATCGTCACGCACGAGGTGAAGTTCGCCCTCGACGTGGCCGACACCATCCTGATGATCGCCGACGGCAAGGTCATCGAGCGGGGCACCCCGGCACAGATCGCCGAGAACCCGCAGGAGCAGCTGACCAGGAAGTTCCTGGCCGAACACACGAAATTCGAAGGCAGCGCCGCCTGACCTGCAAGGAGTCGGAGACATCATGAATGCCGAGATCCACGACGTCGTCATCGTCGGTGGAGGAGTCGCCGGGCTTTCGGCGCTCTGGCAGCTGCGGCACCGCGACGTGGTGCTGCTGGAGGCCGACGAACGGCTGGGCGGCCGGTTGATGTCGCTGCCACGGGGCGAATACTGGATGAACCTCGGCGCGCACCTGTTCCCGGGCGCCGGCTCGCACGTCGAGCGGATGACGTCGGCCCTCGGGCTGGAGACCATCGGCATCCCGGGCGCCAAGTTCGCGCTGACCTTCGCCGGCAAGGTGTACGCCAACAAGCGGGTCGAGACCTACCCGTTCACCCTGCCCCTGTCCCTGCGCGAGCGGGTCGCCCTGGCCAACGTCGGCCTGCGCGCGGTGGGCGCGGTCAAGGTGTGGCAGGACACGCAGCGGGAGCGGCCCGGCTGGGCGGCCGCCCGTTTCGGCGGCTACCTGGCCGACCGGTCGTTCCGTGAGCTGATCGGCCGCCCGCCGGCCCGGGTGGACGGCATCTTCCGCTCGGCCGGGCACCGCGCCGCCTCCGAGCTGGAGGACCAGAGCGTCGGCACCGGCGGCGCCCTGTTCGGCGGGGTGTGGGCGGGGCGCAAGAGCCTGCTGTCGTACAACCTCAACGGCGGCTCGGGCCGGCTCGGTGAGGCGATGGCCGCCGAGCTCGGGCACCTGGTGCGCTACGGCGCCGCCGTGACCAGGGTCCGTGAGGAGGGCGGCCACGTCACGGTCACCCTGCGCGAGCACGGCGAGGAGAAGACGCTGCGCGCCCGCCAGGTGATCATGGCCACGCCGGCGTACGTCTCGCGCCGCGTGGTCGAGGGCCTGCCCGGCGACGTCGCCGACGTGCTGGCCGGCGTCACGTACGGCCCCTTCGTCAGCGCCGGCGTCATCACCACCGAGCGCGGCCGGATGCCGTGGGACCACATCTACGCGCTCACCGCGACGGAGCAGTCCTTCGACATGATGTTCAACCACGCCAACCCGCTGCGCACCGGCGGCACCCGGCGTCCCGGCGGCAGCCTCATGGTGTACGCCGGAGGCGACGGAGCCCGCAGGATGCTGGACCTGGAGGACAGCGGCGTGGAGTCGCGTTACGCCGACGACCTCGTCGGGGTGTACCCCCAGCTGCGCGGCAATCTCGGCGAGATCAGGATCCAGCGCTGGGAACACGGCATCCCCTACCGCCGGCCCGGGTTCTCCTTCGAGCCGATGCTCCGCCACAGCCGTCGCACCGACGTCGGCGTCCACTTCTGCGGTGACTACTTCGGCGATCTCGGCAACATGGAGCTCGCCGCCGCGTCCGGCTTCCGGGCCGCCCTGCGCGCCGGCGCCGCCCTCGGCGCGGGCGCCGCGCGCCCCTGAACGGCGGCACGCGGCCCACACGCGGCCCCCACACGCGGCCCCCCACACGCGGCCCCCACACGCGGCCCCCACACGCGGCTCACACGCGGCTCACACGCGGCTCACACGCGGCTCACACGCGGCTCACACGCGGGAGGTGGGGGCCGAGAGCGCGCTGAGGGCGGGCGGCCTACCGGCGCTCGGGGCCGGTCAGGGTGGCCAGCGCGCGATCGGGCTCCCAGTGGGCGCGGAGGGACGTGATCAGGCCGGCCTCGTCGACCGTGTAGACGATCACGCAGTCGACCGTCATGGTCGTGCCGCCGTCCATGGTCATGGTGATGGCGGCGACGTTGGCGCAACTCGGCCCGTTGGCGAAGGAGTCGCTGACCTGGAAGCGGAACGCGCGCACCGAGCTGATGTTGGCGTCCCAGAACGCCGCGATCTCCTGGTGGCCGCGGTGCCCCTTGCCCTCGGGGTCGAGCATCGAGGGGCCGACGGGATCCTCCAGGAGGGCGTCCGGGCCGAACAGGCCCAGCCAGTCGGACCTGCGCCCGGCGACGACCGCGGCCATGGACGCCTGGGCCGTCCGGCGCGCGGCGTGGTCGTCGTCCGGCGCGTCCCAGGTGATGGCGGTGGAATCGGTCACCACGAAACTGTAACCCGTTCTTGTTCGCCGGTTAAGGGGTGACTTTGGAGATGACGGACTCGGCGAACCGCTCCAGGTGCTCGATCTTCTTGCTGAGCGGCTCCGTGTCCGGCCCCTTGATGTACGGGTTCCGGAATCCGACGATGAGGTCGGTGACGCCCTTGTCGGCCAGCCGCCGCACCCCGTCCACCGTGTAGGCGTCGTAGGAGATCGCGTGCACCTCGAAGGGCCGGTCGGCCGTGCCCTCCTCGGCGCGCAGGGCGGCCAGCCTGGCGAGCAGCGGGTCCAGCTCGCCGGGGTCGCCCCCGCCGTGCATCCAGCCGTCGCCGAGGCGGGCGGCCCGGCGCAGCGCCGCGTCGCTGTGCCCGCCGACCAGGACGGGGATCGGCTCGGTGGGGGCCGGTGACATCTTCACCGGCGGCAGGTCGAAGAACTCGCCGTGATACTCGAAGTAGCCGCCGCCCGTCAGGCCGCGGAACACCTCGATGGCCTCGTCCATCCGCTTTCCGCGCCGCGCCCACGGCACCCCCATGACCGCGAAGTCCTCGGGCCACGGGCTGAGCCCGACGCCGAGGCCGAGCCGGTTGCCGGTGAGACAGGCGATCGAGCTCGCCTGCTTGGCGACCAGCACCGGCGGGCGGACCGGCAGCTTGAGCACGAACGGCGTGAACCGGATCGTCGACGTCACCGCCCCCATGGCCGCGACCAGGACGAACGTCTCGATGAAGCTCTTGTCCTCAAGGAAGGCGCGGTCGCCGTCCGCGGTGTACGGATAGCTCGCGTCGGACTCCTTCGGATACACGAGGGAGTCCGCGACGCTGACGCTCGCGTAGCCCGCCGCCTCGGCGGCCCGCGCCAGCGGGAGGTAGTACGACGGATCGGTCATGGCCTCGGCATAGGTGAACCGCATGCGAGGAGCGTAATAGAACCTGTTCCACTACAGAAGGCTCGGGTGGGATCCGGGTCAAACCGGCACGCGCCGCGGAGCGGACCGTGGGTGTCGCGCTACTCCGGAGGCTGCCGGTGTCGCCGGTGTCGGCGGTGTGGTGCAGCATCGAGATCCAGCCGTACGCGCAGAAAGGGGAGATCGCGATGTCGCTCACCAACCAGCAGGTGGCCGGCCATGCCTTTCTCAAGGACCTGTACGAAGACGACTACTACCCGGATCACGTCCTCGACCAGGCGAAGGCGATCCTGCTGAGGCTGTGCGGGCGGATCGAGACCGAGCGGCCGGCGGATCTCGCGGCGCTCTACGCGCTCACCCGGACCGCGACGGAGGAGTTCAACGCCCTGGAGGCGGAGTTCGAGGCGGCCGGCAGTGAGATCGAGACCGTCGCGCGAGAGGTGATCGCCGAGGACTTCTGGTTCGTGGCCTCGGCGTACGGGTTCGCGGAGGCGGACGCGGAGAAGCTGGTCGCCGCCCGCGAGTGGTGACACGGGCGCCGCCCCTCACCTCATGGCGCGGCGGTGGCCACCTTCCTGGTCATCCGCGGTCTCGTCGTCCACCCCGGGTGAGTCAGCGTTCGACCTCGACGTGGTAGCGGCAGGCGTCGTCGCGGTGCGCGCCGTGGATGTCGGTGGCCAGGTCGGGGAACGAACGGTCGAAGTCCTCCAGGGCGTGCAGGAACGTCATCAGCGGGCCGTCGGCGGGCCCGGTGGCCTCGCCGGGGATCAGCATCGGGATCCCCGGCGGGGTGACGACCACCGTGGCGGCGGAGACACGGCCGGGAAGCTCGGCGAGAGGGACGCGTTCCGTGCGCGAGCGGATCAACGCCTGGTAGCTGTCGGCGGGGGTGCGGACAGGCTCGGGGAGGGTGGTGAAGATCTCATCGAGGAGCGCGCCGAGCCCGAGCGCGCGGAGCCTGTCGTGCACGTCGGCGCAGAAGCGGCGCAACGTGGTGGCCGGCGGCCCGAAGCCCGGCAGCACCTCGGCCAGGGGCAGGTCGTCGTCGTAGGCGCGCTTGAAGTCGGTGAGCGCGTCGATCAGCGTGCCCCACTTGCCCTTGGTGATGCCCATCGAGAACAGCACCAGCAGCGTGTGGTCGCCGGTCTTCTCCACGACGATGCCGCGCCGCCGCAGGTAGGTGGCGACGATCCGGGCGGGGATGCCCCAGTCGAGGGTGCCGTCGGTGGCGTCGGCGCCGGGGCAGGTGATCGTCACCTTGATGGGGTCGAGCAGGCAGTAGCCGTCGGTCAGGCCCTGGAAGCCGTGCCAGGCGGCGCCGGGCTCCAGGGTCCAGCAGGCCGGATCGGTGCTCAGCAGCACGGGATCGGCGTCGGCGAACGGGATGGGCCGCCCGGTGCCGGGATCCGTGACCTGCGGGGGCTGCCAGACGCCGAAGTACCACTCGGGCCGCCGGCCGTCCTCCCGGATGCGGGCGGCCAGCCGGACCATGGCCTGGCGGAACCTGACCGCCTCAAGGACGGCCTCACCCGTCAGGTACGCCCCCGACGGGCCGTCCATCATGCCCGCCGCCACGTCCAGCGAGGCGATCATCGGATAGAGCGGCGAGGTGGAACAGTGCATCAGGTACGTCTCGTTGAGCCGCTCGTAGTCCACCGGGGCGCGCTCGGCGGACCGGACGTGCAGCATCGCCGACTGCGACAGGGCCGCCAGGAGCTTGTGCGTGGACTGGGTGGCGAACACGGTGGGGCGACCCGGCCCCGGCAGGGTCCGCTCGTCCACGGCCATCCCGTAGCGGCCGGCGTAGAGCGGGTTGAAGCGGGCGTAGGCGAACCACGCCTCGTCGAAGTGCACCCGGGGGACGCTCTCGCTCAGCAGCTCGGCGACGCGTACGGCGTCGTAGCAGAGCCCGTCGTAGGTGGAGTTGGTGATCACGGCGTAGGACGGGGCGCCGTCGGCGAGGGGGTGGCCGGACAGCCGGGCGCGCAGGGTGCCGGCCCCTAGCGCGGCGGGCGGGATGGGGCCGGCCAGGCCGAGACCGTTGCGTTCGGGCACCAGGTAGACGGGGCGCGCGCCGCTGATGGTCAGCGCGTGCTGGAGTGACTTGTGGCAGTTGCGATCGACCAGGGCGGTCTCGTCACGGGCGACGGCGTGGTGGCCGACGATGCGGTTGGCGGTGGCGTTGCCGTTCATCACGAAGAAGGTGCGGTCGGCACCGAAGACGCGGGCGGCGTTGCGTTCGGCGGCGCCGATCGGGCCGGTGTGGTCCAGCGGCGAGCCGAGCTCGGGGACGGAGATGGACAGGTCGGTGCGCAGCAGGCGCTCACCGTAGAAGTCGAAGAACGCCCGCCCGACCGGCGACTTCAGGAACGCCACGCCGCCCGCGTGCGCCGGGGTGTGCCAGGAATACTGGTGGTGGTCCTGCAGCTTGCGCAGCGCGCGGAAGAACGGCGGGAGCACTCGCTCGGCGTATTCCTCGGTGGCGTGCGCGATGCGGCCGGCGATGAAGTCAGGGGTGTCCTCGAGCGGGAACACGTAGCCCTGGATGACCTCGTACACCCACAGGGGGAGCTCCTGCTCGGCGGTCAGGAGGAAGACCGGCAGGCCGCGGAAGCGCTGGGTGACCGCCCGCAGCACCTGAGGGGCGCCCGGGGTGTCCCAGTCGGCCAGCATCCCCGCCAGCGAGGCGTCCGAGCCGATCACCGCCAGCGCGTCCTCCGTGCGGTGCGTCCAGCGCAACTGAACGCCGAGGTCGTGCATCGCCGCGCGGACGCGGCGGATCTGCTCGGCGAGTGCCGTGTCGGCGTCGGGGCGTTCAGCGACCGCGGCGAGGACCGTTCGTTCCATGCGCACTCCAAGACCGGGGGGACCGTCGATCCGCCCTTTACCCTGAGTCGTTGATCGTCACTCAGGGTGGGCGGGCCCGTCGCCTGCGAAATCACCGTAAAATCGGAGTCGACTTGAGGGTCACGCCGGCCGTGTTCGGCGGGGACGAGTCCGCACCGCGATGCTCCCCGCACCGGCCTGTCGCCGGACAGCGCACAGGGGGCGGGGTGCGTCGGAGCCCTTCCCGGGAGATGACCGGTGGCAGGGATGAGCGGGAGTTCGTGAGGAGTCGGAGATGAGCATGAACGCGACCGGTGGCGAGGGTACCTTCGCCGATCTGGGGCTCCGAGCCGAGCTCCTGGACGTCCTGTCCGCGCTGGGGTACGAAGAGCCCACCCCGATCCAGTGGGAGGCGATCCCACCGTTGGTGCAGGGGCGTGACCTGCTCGGCCAGGCGGCGACGGGCACGGGCAAGACCGCGGCGTTCGCGCTGCCCATGCTGCAGCGCATGTCGCGGCCCGGCGATGGCGCCGGGCCCGTGACGCTGGTGCTCGTGCCCACGCGCGAGCTGGCCATCCAGGTCTCGGAGGCGTTCCATCGCTACGGCCGCGCGCTGGGTGCCCGCGTCCTGCCGATCTACGGCGGTGCGCCCATCGGGCGGCAGTTGCAGGCGCTCAAGCGCGGGGTGGACGTCGTGGTCGCGACCCCGGGCCGGGCCCTCGACCACATCGGCCGCGGCACGCTCGACCTGGAGGGGCTGCGCACGGTCGTGCTGGACGAGGCGGACGAGATGCTCGACATGGGGTTCGCCGACGACATCGAGGCGATCCTCGCGGCGACCCCCGAAAGCCGCCAGACCGTGCTGTTCTCCGCGACGCTTCCGCCGCGCATCGACGGCATCGCCCGCCGTCACCTGAACGACCCGGTGCGGATAGAGATGGGGCACGCGGCGGCGGAGGGCCGCCAGACGACCCCGCTGGTGGAGCAGAGCGCCTACCTGGTCGCCAGGGCGCACAAGCCCGCGGCGCTCGGCCGCCTGCTCGACATCGAGGCGCCGACGGCCGCGATCATCTTCTGCCGCACCCGTGAGGAGGTCGACCAGCTCACCGAGACCATGAACGGCCGCGGCCACCGCGCCGAGGCCCTGCACGGCGGCATGGAGCAGGAGCAGCGCGACCGGGTCATGTCACGCCTGCGGGCCGGGACCGCCGACCTGCTCATCGCGACCGACGTGGCCGCGCGTGGCCTCGACGTCGAACAACTCACCCACGTCGTCAACTACAACGTCCCGTCCGCGCCCGAGGCGTACGTGCACCGCATCGGCCGGGTGGGCCGCGCCGGCCGCGAAGGGGTGGCGCTGACCCTGGTGGAGCCGCGCGAGCACCGCATGCTCAAGGCGATCGAGCGGGTGACCAGACAGCGGATCCCGGTGGAGAGGCTGCCCACCGTCGCCGACCTCCAGGCGCGCCGGATGGAGCTGACCCGTGCCGCGCTGGAGGAATGCCTGCTGCAGGACGACCTGGAGCCCTTCCACGCCGTGGTCGAGTCGCTCACCGACGAGTTCGACCTCATGGAGGTGGCACTCGCCGCCGTCAAGCTGGCGCACGAGGCCAGTGGCGCCACGCTCGACGAGCAGGAGATCCCCGAGATCACCGTGCGGCCCGTGGACAAGCGGCGCGGGCAGCGGGAGGCCGCCCCCGACGGCGAGCGATCCCACCGCGCGCCGGCGGGCGGCATGGAACGCCTCTTCTTCAGCCTGGGCCGCAGCGCGGGCATCAGGCCCCAGGACCTGGTCGGCGCGATAGCCGGCGAGTCCAGCCTGAGCGGGCGCGACATCGGCGCGATCGAGATCGCCGAACGGTTCTCGCTGGTGGAGGTGCCGCAGGCCGCGGCCAACGAGGTGATCGACGCCCTCCGGCGCAGCACGATCAAGGGCAGGAGACCGAACGTCCGCCGTGAGCGTGACCCGCGCGGCAGACGGCAACGATGACGCCCGGGTCGTGGGCGCGCTCGACACCGTCCGCGACGATCCGCTGATGGCCGGGGGCGGGGGCGGCGCGCCGGGCGCCGCCCCGCGATCGACGTGGGCGCGAGGGGTGTCCGCGGTGCTGGCCGTGCTGTCGGTGTCGCTGACCGTGGCCGGCACCGCGATCCAGTCGTCCCTGCCGGACGAGTGGGCGCCGTGGCCGCCCATGGCGCCCGACCACGGCGCGGGCCTGACGTTCCCCCTGATCGGCGCGTTCCTGATCGCGTACCGTCCCCGTCTGAGGCTGGCCTGGCTGATGTGCGCCGGCGGCCTCGGCTGCGCGGTCAACGTGATGATGACCGGGCTGCAGTTCGCGCAGGCGGCGGCGGGCGACCTGGAGAGCGCCGGCTGGCTGCGCGTCCTGGCGATCACGGGCTGGACGGCCGGGGCCTGCACGCTGGGGATCCTCATACCGCTGCTCTCACCGGACGACCGCCTGCCCTCGCGCCGCTGGCTGCCGGTGGCCATCGCCGGTGTGGCGGTGACCCTCGTCGAGGGCGTGCGCAACATCGTGCGGCCGACCCCGCCCGCGAGCACCTACCGCTGGCCGGAGGTCATCCCGAATCCCCTGGCGATCGAGGCCCTGGCCCCCTACCATCCGGCGTTGGCGAGCTCACTGGTCGTGCTGATCAACGCCTGTGTGGTGCTGGCCGTGATCTCTCTGCTGGTACGTCTGCGGCACGCCTCCTCGACGGCGCGCAGGCAGATCGCCTGGCCGCTGAGCGCGTTCGTCGTCTACACGCTGTTCGTGCTGCTCGGCGACGACTACTGGCTGCCGGCCACGATCTGGACCGCGCTGATCGCGGTGGCAATCGCGTTCGCGGTGCTGCAGTACCGCCTGTACGGCATCGACACCGTCATCAGCCGGACCGTCATCGCGGCCGGTCTGATCGCCGCGGTCGGCGCGGTGTACTTCGGCGTCGGCGCCCTGGCCGCGCTGCTGGTGTCGGGCTACGACCAGGTGGCGGGGCTGGCCGCAGCCCTGGTGGCGGGCGCGTGCTTCCAGCCGCTGCGCACCCGTCTGCGCCGCATCACCGACGTGATGCTGTACGGCGAGCACGGCCGGCCCGAGGAACTGGCCAGGAGACTGGCGCGCGAGGCCGGCGAGACCGAGCCGGTCAACGCGCTGGCCGCGGTCACGGCGGTGGTGCACGACGGCCTGGGCGTGACCGGCGTCGTCGTCGAGGCCGGCACGGCGGGCATGCGGGTGGAGCTCGGCCAGGTCGGTCCGGAGCCGCGCGTCGTACCACTGGTGTGGCATGGCGAGCCGGTCGGCCGGATGCTGATCGGGCCGCCCGGCCCGCGCCGCTTCTCCGCCGCCTACACCGAGCGGCTGATCAGGACCGCGACCCTGCACGTCGCGGACGTCGCGCACGCCGTGCTGATGACGGCCGACCTGCAGCGTTCCCGGGAGCGCATCCTGAACGCGCGTGAGGAGGAGCGGCGCCGGCTCCGCCGCGACCTGCACGACGGCCTCGGCCAGGCGCTCACCCACATGTCGATGTCGCTGACCATGGCCCAGCTGCGCCTGCGGGAGATGCCGTCCGCGGCCGACCGGATGCTGCGCGACCTGCGCGGCAGCATGGACACGGTCAGCCAGGAGGTCCGCGAGCTGGTCTACGGCCTGCGCCCGCCCAGCCTGGACGACCTCGGCCTGTTCGGAGCGGTGCGGGCGCTCGCCGAGAAGCCGGGCCCACCCGTCCAGGTCGAGACGGAGGGCGAGACCCGCGACCTGCCGGCGGCGGTGGAGGTGGCGGCGTACCGGATCGCCCAGGAGGCGCTGACCAACGTGCGCAAGCACGCCGACGCCACCCGCACCACCGTCACGCTGGCCTGCTCCGAGGACGCGCTGGTCGTGCGGGTGCGTGACGACGGCAAGGGGCTGCCCCGCCACCGCCGCTCCGGCGTCGGCTTCGCCTCGATGCGCGAGCGCGCGGCCGAGCTGGGCGGCACCTGCCTGATCACCCCGGCCGGC
Source organism: Nonomuraea cavernae (assembly GCF_014646355.1). Classification (GTDB taxonomy): domain Bacteria; phylum Actinomycetota; class Actinomycetes; order Streptosporangiales; family Streptosporangiaceae; genus Nonomuraea; species Nonomuraea cavernae. The sequence continues at coordinate 81,174 of NZ_BMNH01000027.1, read as the reverse complement.
GCCGGCCCGGGGACACAGGTGGAGGCCACGCTGCCGCTTCCCGGGCGCTCGCGGGCAGCGAAGATCACCGGCTCGCCCCGTTCCGGAGCGGCACGGGGATGATCCGGCAGGCTCCGATCCGTTCAGGGCCGGAGCCTTGTCCCTGATGGATGAGCGGTCAGGACAGGTTGCAGGTGGCTGTCGTCATGTACGAGTTGGCCGGCGGGACGCCCACGGCGTTGCCGTAGGCCGGATACTTCCACTGGCACAGCGCCGTCACTGTGATCTGCGTGTCGCTTCTTGGGCAGCGCATGCTGGACCAGCCTCCGGTGTACGAGGCCGAGAACCCCAGCGACTTGCAGTACTCGCTGGCGTCCAGCCACGTCACCGTGCCCGTGGAAGGCTGGACGGACGGTTTGGCGGAGGGCTGCTCGCGGCCGGTCGCCTGGCTGGAGGGCGACCGGCGCGTGGACGTGGGTGTCGCCCTGGGCGTCTTCGGCGCGACGGTGGGGCTGCTGCCCGGCGTCGAGTCGAGGTCGGGGGCGGGCGCGGTCGTCGACTTGCGGGGCCTCTTGGAGGGGGAGGCCGGAACGAGGCCGGTCGCCTTGCCCGGCGTCTTCTCGGCGACCACCTCGTGCGCGGCGGACGCGGACGGGGAGACGGACGCGGACACGGACGCGGTCGTGGACGGGGAGGCCGACGACGGAACCGAGGCGTTCGGCGTCGGTCCCGCCGCAGCCCTCTGCTGCTGTGCGGTGGCGGGCGACAGGGCGTAGACGCCGATGCCGACGCCGGCGGCGATGAACAGGGCGGCTGCCGTCGAAGCGACGGCGAGCGTACGGCGGCCGGCGGATCTCAAGGTGGGGGAGTGTCCAGCGCGGGCGTGGCCGCTGGGGGAGTGCGCGGCGAGGCCGCTGGTGGCGGTGTCCTGCCAGACGGGGACCGGCAGCGCACGGAGGTGTTCGACCACCTGGGCGGCGGTCGGCCGCCGCGCCTGGTCCTTGGCCAGGCACTCCTGCAGCAGCCGCCGCAGCGGCCCCTCGAACGGGCTCAGATCGGGCTCGGTCTGCAGGACCGCGTGCAGCGTGGCGGGGATGCCGTCGCCGTCGAAGGCCCGCCGTCCCGTGGCCGCGTAGTACATGGTCGCGGCCCAGGAGAACAGGTCTGCGGGCGGCCCCACGGCGCCGCCCGCGATCTGCTCGGGCGCCATGTAGGCGGGGCTGCCGATGGGCTGGCTGTTGACGACCGACTGGCTCAGATCCAGGGCCTTGGCGATGCCGAAGTCGATCACCACGGGCCCGTCGGGACCGAGCAGCACGTTGCCCGGCTTGAAGTCCTTGTGCACCACCCCGGCCGCGTGGATCGCGGCCAGCGCCGTCGCGGTGTTGATCGCCAGCCGCTGCAGCGCCGCCGCGCCGCGCGGCCCGTTCTCCTTGACCGACTCCTGCAGGGATGGCCCGTCCACGAACTCACTGACGATGTACGGCCTGGCCCCCACGAAGCCGGAGTCGAGCATCTGCGCCGTGCAGAACGGCGCCACCCGCCTGGCGGTCCGCACCTCGCGCAGGAACCGGGTCCGGGCGCCGTCGTCGGTGATCAGGTGCGAATGCAGCAGCTTGACCGCGACGAGCGCGCCGTCGGGGCCGCGGCCCGCGTAGACCACCCCTTGCCCGCCTGTCCCGAGCCGCCCCACCAGATGGTACGGCCCGACGGCGGCGGGATCTTCCGGAAGCAGAGTCAGTGGTTCGGGCACCGGACCTCCTCGGCATCGTGCCTTCCGGCGTTCAGGACGCCGTCCTCAGGACCGTGACCGGCCGGCCGGGCGGGAGCTGGGCGACCAGCCCCTCGGCGGACGCAGTGATCATGAATACGAAGTAGTCCTCCGCGGTGTGGGCGGGGATGCCGGCGTTGGCCTGCCGCAGGAGCGCGGACTCGGCCATCGCGGCCATCGCGGCCTGCGTCTCCTCTGCGGCCGAGGGGGCGAGGAGGGTCGCCCGCGCCTGCTCGGCCACGGTGGCGCCGATGGCCAGGGCGGCGATCGAGGAGGAGAGCACGACGGCGGCGGGCGGGTCGTACCCGCGCCGGCCCAAGGCGGTGATCTGGTGCTCCAGAAGCCGGATGCCCGACGGTCCGCGCGGGAACAGTCGCTGCATGTACTCCGCCGTGCCCGGATGGCCGAGCGTAAAGCGCCGCAGCTGCGCGGCGAAGCCGACCAGATGGGCGACGGCCGGCTCGGCGGGGTCGTCGACCAGCGTCAGCTTCTCCAGGATCGCCTCGCCGACCAGACGCTCCAGCGCCGAACGGCTCGGCACATGGCGGTAGATCGCCGCTGTCGTGACGCCGAGCGCGTCAGCCACACTCTGCACGCTCAACTCGACGAGGCCGATGCGCGTCCCGGCCTCGATCACGTCACGAAGGGTGAAGCTGGCCGTACGCCCGCCGGTCCTCATGGGATGACCTCCGTAAGTTACGGAGCCTAACTTAGAACCATGATCATCCCCGGCGCAAGCTGTCGCCGATCTTCTTCTGGAAGCATCACCGCCGCGGCACTCCCGGGCCGATCGCGCTCGAGCGCGGGGGTGGCGCCGCTCCGCTTCGAGTGCGAAAGTAGCGCCGCGCACCGCCTCGGCACGAGCAAGGAAGGTGATCGCGTGTCCCAGCCCGGCACGGCCTCCGCCCAGGAGCGGACTCCCGCGTGGCGCTACGCCATCGGGATGTTCGGCACCTCCATCCCGATCAACATGATCAAGGGATCGATGATCCTCTTCTACGTCGACATCCTCGGGCTCGACGTTCGCGCCTACGGCGTGGTCATGGTGGTCTACGCGGTCATCGACGCGCTCGACAACCCGCTGCTCGGCCACCTGTCCGACCGCACCCGCACCCGGTTCGGGCGGCGCCGCCCGTGGCTGCTCGTCGGCGCGCCGATGCTCGTGGCCTGCATGATCGCGTTCTTCTCCGCGCCGGCCTCTCTGCGGGGCATCGGCCTCGTGCTGTGGTTCGCGGTGTTCGCGATCCTGTGCGAGGCGTTCGACTCGATGCTCAACGCCAACTACGGCGCGCTGCTCCCCGAGCTCTACCCGAGGGAGCGCGACCGCGCCGTGGCCAACGGCCTGCGCCAGGGCTTCCAGCTGGTGGCGCTCGTGATCTCGCTCGCGGTCACCCCGCTGCTCACGACCCAGGTGTTCGGCACCGAGGAATCCACCCAGGGCTTCCGGACCACCGCGATCATCTACGGCGCGATCGCGCTCGTCGTGATCGTGTTCATGGCGCTCAGCGCGCGAGAGCGGCCCCGCTACTCCACCCGCGAGCGGCCCCGGCTGCTGCCCAGCGTGCTGTCGATCGTGCGCAACCCGATGTTCTGGACGGTGGGGCTCACCGGCGCCTGTTACGGGGTGGCCATGGCGCTCGTGCTCTCGGGCATCCAGCTGTACGTCCGCTACTCGCTCGGGCTCCCGGTCGGGAACGCGCTCTACCTGCAGGGCATCGTCATCCTCGTCTCGGTGGCCGGCCTCGTGGTGTGGACGCGCGTCGTCGCGCGCCGCGGCGCCCTGTGGACCTGGCGGCTCGCCTTCGCCGTCCTCGCGGTGAGTTTCGCGGCCCTGTTCTTCGCCACCGATCTCGTGACCGCGATCGCCGCCGGGGTGCTCGTCGGGGCCGGCTGGTCGGGCATGCTCGCGACGAACGACCTCATCGTCGCGCGGGTGCTCGACGCCGACGCGGCGCGCAACGGGGAGCACCGCGAAGGGCTCTTCCTGTCCGCGTTCGGCTTCTTCGGCCGGCTCAACGGGATCGTGACCGGGCTCGCGCTCACCTCGCTGGGCGTGTTCTTCGGCTACAACTCGGGCGACGATCCCGGCGCCGACCCCGGGCTCGCCTTCCGGGTGTACTTATGCGTGTACCCGTTCGCGCTGACGGCGATCGGCGCGATCGCGGCGCGACTGGTCTCGGTCCCGATCGAGACGCCGCCCACGGCGGACGAGCCGGGCGAGCCGGACGAACCGGTTGAGCCGGTCGAGCCGCCGCCGGCCGGCCCCGTGGACGAGTCGGCCGTGGAGCGCCCCCGATGACCCGGCGCGTCGTGATCACAGCCGACGATCTCGCCCGCGAACCCGGGACGACGGAGGTCATCGTCGCCCTGCTGGCCGAAGGACAGGTCAGCGCGACGACGCTCATCTGCCTCTCGCCGGACGCGGAGCGAGCCGCGAACCAGGTCCGGGCGCTGGGCGTCGTGCCCCGGCTGCACGTGACGCTCACGAGCGAGCGCGGGCTCCCGCGCTGGCGGCCCCTCGACGGTGCGGCGAGCCTCGTCGATCCGGACGGAACACTCAGTGACGACCCGTTCGTTCTCGGAGCGCGCGGCGAGGCCGAGGACGTCATCCGGGAGGCGGACGCGCAGCTGCGCTGGATGAGCGAGCGGGGCTTCACGCCCGAAGCGGCCGACTCCCACGCGGGCACCCTCTACGGACTGCACGGCCGGTCGTGGCTCGCCGAGGCGCTTGAGTGGTGCGCGCGGCACGGCCTCGCCTTCCGGCTGCCCCGTGACCCGGAGCCGTACTTCGGCGGGCCGCTCCCGCCGCACCTCGCGGCGGCGCACGAGGGCGCCGTCGCCCTGGCCGACGCCCTCGGCGTGTCCATCCCACGGACGATCGCCACCAACCGGCGCGGCGCGCACGAGCTCGGTGGCTACGAGCGGCTGCGGGACGACTATCTCCGCCGGCTCGCGGCCCTGCCCGAGGGCACCAGCGAGTTGTTCCTGCACCCGTCCCGCGAGGACGCGGTCACGGGGCCGGACGGCATCGTGCGGATCTGGGAGGCGCGGCTGCTGCGTGACCCGGTGTGGCACCGAGCCCTCGAGAGCGAGGAGGTCGAGGTCGTCGGCAACTGGTGAACCTCCCGGCGCTCCCGCTCAGACGGGCGGGAGCGCGGCGATTTTCTTAGAGTTGTCACGAAATCTGGCAAAGTTTGTGATATTTGGTCACCAACAGGTTCAGGAAGACCAGAAGGGACGCGTCACGTGCGATCGTCAACTCGGGTGACGGCCATCACCGCCTCGGTGCTGACACTGTTGTCGATGGTGAGCGCGGCCCCCGCCGTCGCGGCGCCGGAGCTGGTGGTGAACGGCACCTTCGCGAACGGCACCGCCCCCTGGTGGAACTCCGCGAACACCTCCGTGGCCGTCGATGCCGGACGGCTGCGCGTCAACGTGACGGGCGGCACGGCCAACCCGTGGGACGCCATGGTGGCCCAGAACGACATCCCCCTGGTCGCGGGCAAGTCCTACACGCTCTCGTTCGACGCCTCGGCCTCCGGTCCGGTCACCGCGGTCACCACGGTGCAGCTCGCGAACTCTCCGTACACCAACACCCTGAACGCGGCGGTCTCGCTGTCCACCACGAGCAAGCGATTCAGCTTCCCCTTCACCTCCGGCCTCGGCACGCCGGCCGGGCAGGTGTCGTTCCAACTCGGCAGGAACGCCGGTTTCAGCATGTACCTGGACAACGTCTCCCTGACCGAGCGGTCGGCGTCCGGGCCGGTCGACATGACCAACGGCTTCTACGTCGACCCCAACTCCAACCCCGCCACCTGGGTGCGGAACAACGCCGGTGACTCCCGCGCGGCGCGCATCCAGTCGTCCATCGCGTCCAAGCCGATGGCCCGCTGGATCGGCAACTGGAGCGGCGACGTCCGCGCCGCCGTCTCCCAGTACGTGGCCGCCGCCGACGCCGCCGACAAGCTGCCGGTCCTGGTGGCGTACAACATCCCCGGCCGGGACGCCTGCGGCGGGCACTCCGGCGGTGGAGCCGGCAGCGAGGCGGAGTACCGGACGTGGATCTCCGCGGTCGCGGCCGGCATCGGCGACCGCCCCGCGGCCGTCATCATCGAGCCCGACTCCCTGGGCGACTTCGCCTGCATGGACGCCGCAGCCATCCAGGCCCGCAACCGCATGCTGACCTACGCGACCGAGCAGCTCCGCACCCAGGCGCCCAACACCTGGGCCTACCTCGACGCCGGTAACGCCGGCTGGGTTCCGGCCGGGACGATGGCGGCGCGGCTGCGGGACGCCGGCGTCGGCAACGTGCGCGGTTTCGCGGTGAACGTCTCCAACTACTACCCGACCGGTCAGTCCGCCACCTACGCCGCCTCGGTCAACGCCTCTCTCGGCGGCGGCGCGAAGTGGGTGATCGACGTCAGCCGCAACGGCAACGGCTCCAACGGCGAGTGGTGCAACCCCGCCGGCCGCAAGATCGGCGTCGCCCCCCAGCTCGGCGGTGACAACGGCACCGAGATGCTGCTGTGGGTGAAGATCCCCGGCGACTCCGACGGCCCCTGCGGCATCGCTCCGGGCACACCCGCCGGCCAGTTCAGCCCGGACCTCGCCATCCGCCTGATCGACGGCACCTGACCCGGCCCTTCCCGCTGACGTGGCCATCCCATCCGGCCCGCGGTGAACGGCAGCGGCGCCGAACCGGAAAGCGCGCCATCGGACATCGATGGCGCGCCCCGGCCCGGGCGCTGCCTGCCGATTCCGGGCACCGGTCCTCTCCCGGCCACCTGGAGAACCTCGCGGCGAACGATCTCAGTCCCTCACCGAGGTGAGCGTCGACAGCCGCCATACCAGACGGGGCAACAAGGTGTCGATCAAGGTGCCTGCGTCCATGAGCCGACGGTGGACGACCGTGCGCGACGCACGCCGTCGTTTGCGCCCGGATAGTTCACTTCCCGCGGCCGAAAAGGCCTAGCGCACCGTTTTTGCTGGACCACGGACACCAGCCGCTCTGATCGTGGATCTTGACTGGGCTGGTTCTCCTGTGGATTGATCAATGCGGCGTTGTCAGACTTTTCTCCCCGACCGAGCGGAGTGCATGTGCGCCCATTATCACCAGAACGCGTTATTGCCGTCCGGCCACTCGTCACCCGGCTCACCCGGAGGTTGCTGGCCTTCGGCGGTGCCCTGACCGTCGCGGCCACTCTTGTCGTCGCCCAGGCGCCTCAGGCGTCCGCCGCCGACTCCACGACGTATCTCAACGGTGCCACTGTCGGCGGTGACGTGGCCGCGGGTGCCGGAAAGGTGTTCGTCGCCGCGAACGACCGCATCATCGTCGCGAACGCCGGCGGCGAACTCACTGGTGCCATCACCGGCCTGTCCGGTGTGGTGGGACTTGCCATGACGCCGGACGGCACCCGCCTCTACTCGGCTCTGAGCGGCTCGATGCAGGTAGCCGAAATCGATACCGCTGATCTCAGCATCATCCGGCGGATCGACCTGGCCGGATTTCCGTGCCCGTCGAACCTGGCACTGTCGGGCGACCGGCTGTGGGTCGGGTACGGCTGCCGCTTCACCTGGGGCGGCGGCATTCTCGGCCTCGACCTGACGGCGACGGCACCACAGCCGATCGCCGTCGGGAACAACACATCCAGCGCCCCGCTGGTGGCCGCGGCGGGAGACACGTTGCTGGCCGGTGATCCGGACATCATGCCCGCCGACCTGATGGTGTACGACGTGAGCGCCACCCCTGCGACTCTGCGCGGTGTGATCGCTGGCCTGCCCAGCCTGGGCGACCTCGCTGCCACGCCGGACGGCTCCATGGCCATCACCGTGGTGGGTGGCGGAAAGCAGTATGACGTCTGGGACACCACCAGTCTGACCAAGGCCCGCTCCTATGGCGCGGACCCTGCCATGGGTGCCACGCGAGCCGTCGCTGTGAGCCCGGATGGTGTTCATCTCGCCGGCGGTCGGTCGGGCGATCCGCGACTCACCCTGTACGACACGGCGACAGGGACGAGGACCTACACCAACGACGACCCGGTCGGTGAGCTGGTCCCGGGGAGCCTCACATTCTCGGGCACCGATGTCTATGGTGTGCTGAAGGAGCGGAACAGCAACGGGCGGCTCCACCTGTGGCGGCTGCACGGTGCCACGCTTCCGGCCTCCACGCTGACTTTGACGCCTCCACCGACGCCGGCGACCGTGCTTCAGCCGCTCAGCATGACGGGCCGGCTCACGTTGTCCGACGAGTCCGCTCCGGGTGCCCAGTCGCTCATGGTGATCCGCCGAGTCCCCTATCGAGCCGATGAGACGCTCCCCGGGGTGACGACCGCGGCAGACGGTACGTTCACCGTCACCGATACTCCACCGTTCGCCGGAGACATAAGTTATGACGTGGTTTGGGACGGTGGCCCGGATGCCCGGTGGAGCCGAGCCTCGGTGACCGTGCCGGTGGAGTTCATCCAATCGTCGCTCACCCTGTCCGGGCCAGGGGAGGGCATCGCCGGCCAAGAGCTTCAGTTCAGCGGCACATTCGAGATCGGCGACCAGCCTGCTCCGCCAGGCTCCTGGCTCTGGGTGGATCGCATCGTTCATATCCCGGGCGGCACCGCTGCCATCACGCTGCCCGGAGTGACGACCGCCAGTGACGGGTCGTTCAGCTTCACCGACACCCCCGCCGACGCCGGCCAGTACACCTACATTGTCCGCGCGGACGAAAGCGTCGTGTCTTCCGCGACGGAGGCGAGACACAACGTCACCGTGACAAACGGCGACTCCCCGCTCCTGTAGCGCGCCTCTACGCACAGATCGGCCACACCCTGGCGCGGCTCGGCGGGAACGGACCGGTGGCGAACACCGCTACCGCGCCCGGGCCCGCCGAGCCGTCGCCGGCGTCTCCGCCGTCAACCGGACGGGTAGATCCTGTGGATCATGGTTGGAAGACGGCGCGAACGCAGCCGTCCTGTTTCTTCTTGAACAGCTCGTAGCCCTTCGGGCCGTCCGCCAGGCTCATGGGATGGGTGAGCAGGGGAGAGGCGTCGATCTCGCCCTTGCTCATCCGGTCGAGGATCATCGGGATGTAGCGGTGACCGTGCTGCTGGCCGCTGCGCAGCGTGAGTTTGGGCGCCGGTGCCGTGTGGCCGCGATCTCGCTGCCCTCGCCCGCCGGGAGCCCGGGTGACGCGCTGCCGCGCGCGCTGGAGCCGATACGGTGCGGCTGCCCGCCACCGGCATCAGCAGACGGTGTGCGACGGTTGCCCGAGGAGAGACTCATCCTCGGCTGAACCGCGCGGTCCCGAGGCGGCCGAGGAGCGCGGGCAGCAGGGCGGGATCCTCGTGCGGGCCGAGGAGCGCGGGCAGCAGGGCGGGATCCTCGTGCGGGCCGAGATGCCCCAGGCCGTCGTCCAGGAGTCCAACCGCTCCCGGCACCAGTCACGGATCTGCCGCTCACCGGCGGGGGAGGTGTAGATGGTCGAGGAGGTCACGGGAGAGCCTTTCGCGGGGGACATCGGGTCCAAGCGCCGACCAGGCTTCCCGGCTCACCAGCCACACAAGGCACGCCTGTCATCGGCGCGCCCGCAGCGTTCCGCCATCCTGGCGAAGATCACCGCCTGCCGCAACGACTCCCGCCCACGCCCGTCCTGGAGCACCCCGCAAAGAACTTCGCCGTGCCATCAACGTTCGAGCCATCGCTACTCTGGCCGTCATGTACGCGCGCCTGAACCAGATCGTGGTGGATTGCCGGGATCCGCGAAGCCTGGTGCGCTTCTGGGCCGCCCTCCTCGGCGGAGACCCGGTGGATCGGGCCCGTGGCTGGTCGCATGTCGAACCGCCGGGGGGCGTACGGCTGGCGTTCCAGCCGGTAGCAGAGGACAAAGCCGTGAAGAACCGGCTGCACCTGGACATCGAAGTCGACGCGATCGAGCCGGCCACCACCCACGCGCTGCGACTGGGCGCCACGCGGATCGGGGAGACCGTCACGGACGATCAAGGTTCCTTCCAGGTCATGGCCGACCCGGAAGGCAACGAGTTCTGCTTCGTCGGTGATTGAGCCGCCGCCGCGGTACGGCTGGCGCGTGACGGGCACCGCCACGTCACGAGGGATGTCGAGAACGGCCGGGCGGCTCCGTCCCAGGAGCGGACGCGGTCACCGTGGCCGCACCACACCAAGGAGACCCAGCATGACGATCCAGCGGATGGACAACGTCCTCATCGTTGTCGAGGACCTCGACGCTGTCATCTCGTTCTTCGTCGAACTCGGCATGGAACTGGAGAGCAGGATGCCGATCGAGGGACGTTGGGTGGAACGTGTCATCGGCATCGACGACGTCCGGCAGGACATCGCGATGCTGCGGACCCCGGACGGCCACAGCCGAATCGAGCTGGCGATGTTCCACACGCCGAACGCGATCAGCGCCGAGCCGAAGGACGCGCCGGCGAACACGCTGGGCATTCGTCGCATCATGTTCGCCGTCGACGACGTCGAGGACGTCGTCGCCCGTCTGCGCGCCCACGGCGCCGAACTCGTCGGCGAGCTGGCGCAGTACGAGGACAGCTATCGGCTCTGCTACCTCCGCGGCCCCGAGGGCATCATCGTCGGACTGGCCCAACAGCTCAGCTGAAGGCCGCCGAAGAGACCGTGACCTCAGGAACCATCCGGACCGCAACCGGGGTCACCGTCTCACGGCGATGGGCCGACTATCGTGATCGGCCATGAAAGCCCTCATCGTCGGCGGCAGCGGCTTCCTCGGCAGAACACTCGCTCGGCGATGCCTGGCGGCAGGGTACGAGGTCGCCGCGACCTGTCTGACGCGTCCGGGCGAGATCGCGGGCGTCACCTGGTCGCCCCTCGATGTGCGTCGCCAGGAGGAGGTCCGCACGCTGATCAGCTCCCTGCGCCCGGAGCTGATCATCAACACGGCCTACCGTCAGACCGATTGGACGACCACCGCGGTCGGCGCGGCGAACGTGGCCCTCGCGGCCTCGGTGGTGGACGCGCGCCTGGTCCAGGTGTCGAGCGACGCGGTCTTCTCCGGCGCCGGCGTTCGCTATGACGAGACCTGCGTCCCGGATCCGATCACGCCGTACGGAGCGGCGAAGGCAGCCGCCGAGACGGCGGCGATCGCGATCTCGCCCACCGCGGTCATCGTCCGGACGTCGCTCATCATCGGCGACGGGGAGTCCTCGCACGAAGCTCGGGTGCACGCGCTGGCCACCCGTAGGTCGAGCGGAGTGCTGTTCGCGGACGATGTGCGGTGCCCGGTCCACGTCGCTGACCTCGCCGCTGCTCTCCTGGAACTCGCCGTATCCGAGCATCGCGGTGTCCACCACGTCGCCGGAGCCGATGCCGTGAGCCGCTACGAGCTAGGGCTGCTCATAGCCCAACGCGACGGACTCGATGGCGGGCTCTTGCCGACCGGGCGGCGGGCGGACACGGGCTTGCCCGGCCCCTTGGACGTGCGCTTGGAGTGCGCCATGACGCAGCGGCGGCTGCGGACCAGGCTGCGCGGTGCGCGGGAGTTTCTCGGGTGACGGCCGGCCGTCGCCTCGTCCCTCGGTGGATCGAGCGGAGCCCGCAATGCACCCCACAACCGATCCACGAACCAGGAGCGACACCATGAGATGGGACAACCACCGCGTCGTCATCACGGCCGCCGGCCGCGACTTCGGGCGAACCCTGGCCATCCGCCTCGCGGACCTCGGCGCCGAGATCTTCCTCTCGGCGCGCGAACTCGCCGCCGCTCAACGAGTCCGCGACGAGATTCGCAACCGCGGCCATCAGCGGGTGCACGCCTTCGCCTGCGACCTGACGGACCCCTCCTCGGTCCGCGACTTCGCTTCCAGCGTCGCGGAACACACGGACCGCGTCGACGTACTCATCAACAACGGCTCTCGCTACCTCGCAGGGCCGGACCTGCTGTCCGCGACCGACGCCGACATTGTCGACACCATCGCCTCTGGCGCCACTGGCACGGTCCTGACCACGAAGAGCTTCCTCCCTCTCCTGCGCAACTCGGAGATGCCAGATGTCGTGACGATGGTCTCCGCCTGCGGAACACCGGGCCACCACCGGTCGGACGCGCACGACGCCTTCTACGCGGCCAAGAGCGCCCAGGCGGGGTTCGCCGAGATCCTCTCCAAGCGCCTGCGTCCTCAAGGGGTCCGGGTGATCTCGCTCTACCCGCCCGACTTCGACAACGCCGACCCGCTGTCCGAGGAGTGGAAGACCACCTCACGCGAGGCCAAGGACGCCCTCACCGCGCACTCGCTCGTGGAGTGCATCCTCTTCGCCGTCGCCCAGCCCCGCGACTGCTTCATCAAAGCGTTCCACTTCGAACAGGTCTGACCCCCTCGCAGGCCGACGCACGACGGCTGATGCCAGGTCCGGCAGGCCACCGCCGTTCAGGACCACCGGCATTCAGGCAGCCCGCAAAAATGTCGTGCGATGTCAGAATCGCCCCACTAACATCCGCCCCCATGAGCATTCCTCGTGTACGTCCGCCCTTCGTCGCCGACGAACGCACCCAACTCGTCGGCTGGCTCGACATGCAGCGCGCGATCGTCCCATGGAAGTGCGAAGGGCTGTCGGAGGAGGACGCCTACCGGCCGGTGCTGCCCACCTCGCCGCTCATGACCATGGCGGGCCTGGTGTCGCACCTGCGCTGGACCGAGCACTGCTGGTTCGAGGTGCTCTTCCTGGGGCGCTCCGCCGACGGCAACCCGCAGTTCGACGAGAGCGTGGAGAACGCCGACATGCGGCTCGAGGGCGTCCCGCTGGCGCAACTCCTCGACGAGTACGAGCGCCAGTGCCAGATCTCGAACGAAATCGTCGCCGCCCACTCGCTGGACGACGTGGGCAAGCACCCCGACTACCGCTCGGGCGCGGCAAGCCTGCGCTGGATACTCATCCACATGGTCGAGGAGACCGGCAGGCACGCCGGTCACCTGGACGTCATCAGGGAGCTGGTCGACGGCGCGAAGGGCTACTACTGACCGCCCGCCGCAGAGCGTTCGCGGGTCGTCGAGCGGCCAGGCGCAGGTGCTCCAGCTCCATGCCTCGGGTGCGGCTCCCAGATGGCCCCTTCGCTACAGCGCGGCGGGCAGCGGGCAGGTCTGGCCGCGTTCGAGGTAGCGGATCCGGTCGGCCAGCCCGGCGCGTTCCATGTGCCGCTGGAAGTCCTCCAGCGGCGAGGTGAAGACGTCGTAGTCGTCGTAGTGCACGGGGATCACCGCGCGTGGGTTGATGAGCCGGACCCAGCGGGCGCCCTGCTCGCCGTCCATGGTGACCAACAGCATGCCGAGGAGCTTGGTGCCGCCCAGATGCACGATCGCCAGGTCGATGTCCGGGAACCGGGTGGTGATCCGTCCGAGCCGCCGGTCCAGCAGGGTGTCTCCGCTGACGTGGATGCGCAGGTCGACCAGACCGTCGGCGCCCGTGAACTCCAGCATGCCGCCCATCACGGGTGGCAGCAGCGCCTGGGCGAGATCGGGCGCGTGACGGGCGGGCAGGGCGGTGATCTTGACTGAGCGGCCGTCCTTGTGCAGCTCGTGGTCGCGCCAGGCGGGCAACCCGATCGCGTTCCGGAATCCCTGACGGCGCAGCCGCCGGGCGGCGTGCTGGGTGGAGATGACGGGGAGCTCCTTGTCGAGCCCGTTCCTAGCCACCCGGTCCCAGTGGTCACCGTGCATGTGCGAGAGCACCACGGCGTCCAGCGGGGGCAACTGGCTGACGTCGAGTGCCGGGTCTTTGAGGCGGCGTGAGGTGAGACCGTAGCCTAGGTAGGCCCGCTGGCCGCGATGCAGGAAGTTGGGGTCGGTCAGCAGCGTGAACCCCTGGTGCCGGATCAGCGTGGTGGCGTTGCCGATGAACAGCACACCGGACTCGTCCTGGCCGCCCGTCATCGTCGCCCCTGGAACGTCCAGGTCTGCTTGTCGGCCTCGCGGGCCACGGTGATGAGGACGTCCGGGGCAACGCGATCGGCCTCGGCGCCCGCGGTGATCCGCCGGCGCGGCGCCTCGCCGGTGCTCTTACGCTCGGTGTCCCCCAGGACGCCCGTGATGGCAGACATGGTGGCGGCGTTTCCTTTCTCGGCAGGGAGCCGTGTCCCTACCCACCTCGCCGCCCGCGAACCTCCGATGATCAACGGCCTGGCGGCGGCGTGGCCGGTGTAGGTTGTACCAGTCCTCGGGTCCTCGAAGTCCGCTCTCCACGGGCGCGCCTGAGTTGTGATCATCGGGACAGGTGATCGATTACCTTGGTCTCCAGCCGGTCACGGCCTGCCCGGTGTCGTCACTGCAGGCCCTGCAGCCCTACTGTAAGCGTGTGCTGCGGACCGGTACCCTGGCGGTTGTCGCGCTCGGGCCGCCCCCTTCGCCGACGGTCCGTCTAGAGGAGAAATGGATGTCAAACGAGATCGCGGAGCCACTGGACGTCGCGGAGATAGGCCGGCGACTGCGCGAGGCCAGAGCGTCCCGGAACCTGTCCCTGGACGTCGTCTCCGCCGAATGCGGGATCAGCCCGAGCCTGCTCAGCCAGGTCGAGCGCGGGAAGGTGACCCCGTCGCTGGCCACGCTGCACAGCATCACCCAGGTGCTCAACATCGCGATGTTCGACCTGTTCGGTTCCCCGGCCGACCGGCCGGCCCTGATCCGGGAGGGCTCCCGCAACGTCATCCGCCCGCCGGACAGCGGCGGGGTGTCCTACGAGCTGCTCTCGTCGGGGCAACTGCGCAACCTGCAGATGATCGAGATGCACCTGAGCGCGGAGACTGGCAGGTTCAACCACGCCCTGTCCCACGCGGGCGAGGAATGCCTGATCGTCAGGCGCGGCTCGGCCCTGATCAAGGTCGGCACCGAGGAGCTGACGCTGAGCGCGGGCGACTCGCTCTCCTATGTCGCCCGGCTGCCTCACCAGTTCCGGGGGCTGGAGGACGACACGCGGCTGATCATCTCCATGACGCCTCCGGCGTTCTGAGGGGCGCCGCCTCAGTCGACCAGGGCCTGCACCTCGATCTCGACGTCCATGCCGGGGTAGGCCAGCACCGGCAGGGGCACCGGTACGAGAGCGGGGGAGGAGTCGCCGAAGAACGCGCCGACCTCGGAGCGGAGAGCGGCCAGCTTGCCGGGGCCGCTGCCGGCGTCGGCGGCCACGAAGGCGGTGAGGCGCCGGACCGCGGACCGTGGCACGTCGAGTTCGTCCAGCACCCGCGCGATGTAGTCGAGCGACCGGCGCACCTGCGCGGGGAAGTCGCCGATGTCCAGCGAGCGGGCACGCTCGTCGAGGGGGACCTGCCCGCCGATGAAGGCCAGGCCACCCGAGCGGTTCCCGTGCTTGTACGGCAGATGGAACGGCCAGTCCCAGTGGCCCTCCGGCCAGGAGTGCCGGCGGGCCGGACGGGCGCCCCGCAGCGCCAGCACCTGCATGGCGATCAGCACGTCGGGGTCGTCGAACCGGGGCACCGGGATCCCCGTCGTCGCCGGCCCTGGTTCGGTGAAGTAGCCGGCGCGGACGCGCGCGGCGACGGCCCAGTCCTCCTGGGTCCCCTCGCCGCGGTAGAAGATGTTGAACTTCACCACGTCGTCGGCGTCCAGCCCCTGCTCGGCGAGGAGATCCTGGACGGTCCGCAGGACGGCGTGGGACTGCTCGACGATGTCCCCGGCCTCCGGCGCCGTGAGCAGCCGGGTCGCCACCGCCGGGCCTCCGGCCGCGTACCGTCCGCCCGCCTCGCGGGCAGCGGTCACGCCGGAGGGCAGGGCCGTGGCCTGCACCTGGGTCAGGTCCCCGCCGAGCACTCCGACGGAGGCCGGGATCGCCGACACCGGGAGGGTGCCGTCGGGGTTCAGCTCCCGTACCGTCTCCCGTGCCTGCTCGGCGCTGAGCCGCGCGTGGTCGTAGAACACCTCGACGGCGAGCAGTTCCTCGGGGCGGACGCCCTGCCCGGAGAGGGTCGCCGCGGCCGTGGGGCCGGGACCGGCGTCGAGGAAACGCAGGACGGGAGTAGTAGCAGGCATATCGGGACTCGCGATCGGTGAGGTGGAACGGGTTTCTAACAGGTCGTGCTGTCGGCGGCCCACGCCGGGGCACCTCCGACCCAGGTCTGTGTGACGGGTATCCGGTCCAGCTCGTCGGGCGGGACCTCGAACGGGTCCGCGGCCAGGACGACCAGGTCGGCGAGGTAGCCGGGGGCGAGCCGGCCCTTCCGGTCCTCTTCTCCGGCGGCGGCCGCGGCACCGGTGCCGAACAGGGCGAGCGCCTCGGCCGTGCTGATGCGCTGGTGCCCGCCGAGCACGCGGCCCGCGCGGGTGCGCCGGGTGACGCAGCTCTTCACACCGAACAGCGGCTCGTACGGCCCGCACGGGTAGTCGGATGACCCGGCGACGGTGATGCCGGCGTCCAGCAGGCGACGGTGGGCGAACATCCGCCCGAGACGTTCCTCGCCGTAGGCGTCCACGAGCGCGTCGCCGTGGAACGTCACGTACCCGGCGAACGGGACCGGGATCAGGTTCAGCGCCGCGATCCGCTCCACGATCGCCTCGTCGACGACGGAGCAGTGCTCGATGCGATGGCGGGTCGTGATGTCCGGCCGCCGCCGGCGGGCGTGCTCGATCGCGTCCAGCAGCAGTGCTATGGCGCGGTCGCCGTTGGCGTGCACGGCCAGGCGCAACCCGGCGGAGTGCACGCGCAGCGCGAGGTCCGTCAGCTCCTCCGGGGTCACGACCGGCATGCCGTGGTCGTCCGTGCCGTGGAACGGCTCCGACAGCCAGCAGGTGAGCCCGGCCACCGCGCCGTCGACGAACGCCTTGATCCCGCCCAGGCGCAGCCAGTCGTCCCCGAACCCGTCCTGGATTCCGGCGGCGATCAGGTGGTCCGCGTGCGGGTACGTCACCAGGGCGGTGACCCGCTGCCGGAGCCGGTCGCGGGCTCGGGCGGCCTGCAGCAGCCGCAGCTCGTCCGGGCCGACCATCGCGTCCCCGATCGAGGTGATCCCCGCCGACAGGAACCTGGCCGAAGCGGCGTCCAGCCCGGCGAGCAGCTCGTCCTCGCCGGGCGGCGGCACCACGGGCGGGCGGCGCGCGAGGGACGGGTAGGCCAGGTCGAACAGCGCCTGCTCGTACAGCACCCCGTTCAACCGGCCGGCCCCGTCCCGGCCGAGCGAGCCGCCCGGCGGATCGGGGGAGTCGTCGGTGAGGCCGGCGGCGGCCAGCGCCGCGGAGTTGACCACGCCCCAGTGGGCGCCCACGTGGGCGACGAGGACCGGCCGGTCGGGCACCCAACGGTCCAGATCGTGCCGATCGACGACCCGCCCGCCGGTGGTCCGGACGTGGTCGTACCGGCTGGCGCGCAGCCAGGCACCGGCGGGCAGCGTCGCGGCGGCGGCCCGCAGGCGCTGCGCCAGCCGGTCCTCGGACGCGGTCACGTCCGCGGAGACGTCGGCGCCGACGGAGTCGCGCGCCGCCATCGTCAGGTGCAGGTGCGCGTCGACGAACCCCGGCAGCGCGCATCCGCCGCCCAGGTCGATCTCCGGCGCCGAGGGGAACCGCTCGCGCAGCTCGGCCAGCGGCCCGGCGGCGGCGACGCGGTCACCGGCGACCGCGAGCGCGTCCACCACCTGGGGAGCGCCGGTCGGAGCCATGGTGCGGATCCGTTCGCAGCGCAGCAGCCGCACCGGCATGTCGTTGACGGCCATGCTGCAGTCTTCCCGAACCGACGCGCCGGACGGCAATCGTCGGATCCTCCGGGCGGCCGGGCCGGAACTTGGAGATTGCTACAGTACCGGCGTGTACCTGCACGAACTCGTGGCCACGGAGGGCCTTGGCCTGCGGTTCGCGCTGCGCCCCGGCCGGCCGGTGCCCGTCAGCTGGGTGCACTCCACGGACATGGCCGACCCGAGCGCCTACCTCGGCGGCGGCGAGCTGATCCTGACGATCGGGCTCTGGCGGCAGGCCGAGGGCGACGCCGAGCGCTTCGTCGAGGCGCTCCACCGCGCGGGCGCCGCGGCCCTCGGCTACGGTGTCGAAGCCCCCGGCGCGGACGTCCCCGCCGACGTGCTGGACGCGTGCCGGTCCATCGGCCTCCCGCTGGTCCGGGTGCCGCACGAGGTGCCGTTCATCGAGGTCGCGCGCGCGTTCCACGCCGCCGCGAACGCCGAGCGCCACGACCTGCGCCGGCTGGTGCGGCAGCACGAGGCGCTGGCCGCCGCGGTCGCGAGCGGAGGCATGCCCGAGCTGGTCCGCGTTCTCGCGGCGCAGCTGGCGGGTGACGTCTGGGTGGTGGACGGTCCCGAGGTGGTCTGGGCGAGTCCGGCCGCGCCGCCCGGCGCGGCCGCGGCGACCTGGCGGCGCGGCCACCAGGCCGCCGCCTTCCCCGTCCAGGCCGCCCTCGCCGACTCGACGGCCGTCACCGTCATGCGGGTGGACATGCCAGTGGACGAGGTCACGCCGGCCCGGTGCTTCCTCGGCTACGCGCGGCCGGTCGCCGCCATGACGGCGGCCGAGCGCCGCGTGCTGGACAACGCGCTGCCCCACCTGCGCGGCGAGCTGGTCCGGCTGCGGGAGCGGCGCGGCCACGCCGCGTCACGCCGGCGCGAACGGCTCGCCCTGGCCGAGAGCGGCCGCCCGGCCGGCCCGCCGCTGGCCGGGCCCGCTCCGGCCGTGCTGGTGTTCGCCTACCCCGCCGTGCCCGGACCGGTCGCCGACAGCCTGCTCGACGCCGTGCCCCCGGCGGCCCGGGACGGCGGGGCCGCCGAGGTCGCGGTCATTCCGGACGTACGCGAGAGCGTCGTGATCCTGCGGCCGGGGGCGGCGGTCGGCGACCAGACCGTGGCGTGCCTGCTGAGGCGTGTGGAGGACCAGCTCGACCGGGAGGTCCATGCCGGCTGGACCCTGGCCCGCGACGGGGAGTCCGATCTGCCGCGGGCCGTGACCGCGGCCCGGCACGCCGCCCGGCTCGCCGCCACCGGCGCCGGGCGCGAGCGGGTCGCCAGGTACGAGCGGCTCGGCACCCACGAGGTCCTGCTCGCCCTGGACGAGGAGATCGTCGGCGGGTTCCAGGACCTGGTGCTGGGCCCGCTGGTGGAGTACGACTCCCGGCACGGGTCCCAGCTGGTGGAGACGCTCATGGAGTTCCTCGACCGCAACTGCGCGTACCAGGCGAGCGCCGAGGCTCTCGGGATCCACGTGAACACGTTGCGCTACCGCCTGCTGACGATCGAGCAGGTGACGGGGCGAGACCTGCGCCGGATGGCGGACAAGGTCGACTTCTATCTCGCCCTGAGATCCCGGCGGGCGCCAGAGGACCCCGCGGGCGGCTAGAGCCTCGAAGCGGCTCAAGGGAACTTTGTTGCGCTCAGGTAAAAGGCTCACACGTTCAGCAAGTTTTTGGTTGACCTTTTCCGACATCGCTACCTATGTTGGTACCCAATCTGCAGCACCACTGCAGCCTCTTGCAGTCACGCTCTAGGGCAAACCAGTGCCACCGAGCGGTCCCTGCCCCACATCCGCCGATCGTCGACGTCTGCCGGAGCAGTGTCCGACAGGAGGTACGAAATGTCCCACGAATCTAGTGACGTGATGACGTCGCTGGTCACGACCTTGACGCACGAGGCACGGATCATCCGGCACGCCGGGCTGGCGTACACCAGGGCGCGGCAGGAAGTCGGCCTCGCCACCGTCGAGCGCGCCCTGCGCGGCTACTTCGACTGGCGTGCGGTCGCCGCCGCCGGCCGCGGCGGCCACGGCCTGCCGGGCATCGTAGGCGCCTGGGGGACGGCCGAACTGCTGTCGGTCAATGCCGAGAAGTGGGGTGAGCTGCGCGTCGGCGAGGCCGGGCTTCGACTGGAGCTGCACAGCACGCCGGAGCTTCTGCACTACCGGGCCTCCGGGGTGCCGGCGTTCGCGCTGATCCACTACCGGGCGCTCGTGTCGGCCCTGATGCGCGCCGCGGACCTGCCGGACGACGTGCGGGCCGGGTGGCAGGGCGACTCGCTCGTCCTGGAGGCGGGACAGACGCCGACACCGGGTGAGGAGGCGCGCCCCGGCGTCCCGCTGACCGGCGAGGAAGGTCTGGCCCTGCTCAAGGCGACCTCAGAGAACCGCGGCGCGCTGCTGGTGTACCTCGGTCGCGAGGCCGAGCAGTCCTTCGGCGCCGACGGTGACCTGATGTTCCGCGAGGCCATCCGCGGCTTCGGCGCGGAGCGCGGTGCCGCCATGCGCCTGGACCACCTGAGCAAGGGCCTGACCCTCGACCTGGTGAACATGATGGAGCTGTACGACTCCGGCGGCAACGAGGACGTCTGGCAGTACCGCGACGAGGGCACTCTGACCCCCGTCGAGTGGTCGCAGGACTGCACCTTCTGCCCGTTCGTCCAGCCCTGGCACGACCTCGACGGCCTGCGGTACGGGGAGATCTACGACTACGAGTTCCACGTCTCCCAGTTCAAGGCCTACCGCGAGGACATCGAGGTGAAGTGGGGCGAGTTGATGTCGCGCGGTGACGCGACCTGCGAGTTCCGTTTCTCCATCCCGGGACCCGTCCCCGCCTGAGCGGCGTTCCACCCCCCCACGTCCCAGGAACGTGTGACCACTCGTCCCTGGATCGTTCCATCGCCAAACGAACAGTAGGAAGAATCATGGGTTGGTCGAGAAGGCCCGTCACGGTGGCAGCCGCCACGTCGGTGCTCGCGCTGCTCCTGGCAGCGTGCGGCGGCGGAGACGGTTCAAGTGCCGGTGGCGGCGACAAGCAGCTCACCTTCGTGTCCTGGGGCGGCGGCTACCAGGAGACGCAGGAGAGCCTCATCGTCAAACCGTGGGGTGAGAAGAACGGCGTCCGCACCCTCTCGGACGGCCCGACGGACTACGCCAAACTGAAGGCGCAGGTGGACTCCGGCAACACCCAGTGGGACGTGATCACGCTGGAGCCCTTCTGGGCGATCTCGCAGTGCGGCACCATGCTGGAGAAGATCAAGGACAAGGTCGACACGTCCAAGCTGCCCGCCGAAGCGGTCACCGACTGCGGCATCCCGTTCGACATCCTGTCCTACGTCCTGGTGTACGACTCGTCGAAGTTCGGCGGCAACCCGCCGACCTCGTGGGCGGACTTCTTCGACACGGCGAAGTACCCGGGCAAGCGCGGCGTGTGGAACTACGCCCCGGGCGGCGCGCTGGAAGCCGCGCTGCTCGCCGACGGCGTCGCCCTCGACGACCTCTACCCCCTCGACACGGCCCGGGCGCTGAAGAAGCTCGACGCGATCCGCGGCGACGTCGCCTTCTACGACACCGGCGCGCAGCAGGTGCAGCAGTTGCAGAGCCAGGAGGTCGTGATGTCGATCGCCTGGAGCGGGCGCGCCCTCGACGCCGTCCGCGCGGGCGCCACGTACGAGCCGGTGTGGAAGGACAACCTGATGCTCGTCGACTCCCTCGCGATCGTGAAGGGCTCCAAGAACATCGACCAGGGTGTGAGCCTGATCAACGAGATGACGTCGGCGGCCGGCCAGAAGGCGTTCGTCGAGAAGTACACCTACGGAGTCGTCAACACCGACGCCAAGCCGGAGCTCGACGAGACCGCGCGGAAGTTCTCCCCCACCGAGAACGGCCAGGGTGAGCAGGGCCGCTACATGGACCAGCAGTGGTGGGCGGACAACTTCGACAAGGTGAGCGCCGACTGGACGAAGTGGGCGTCCGGCTGACCAGAGCGTCCACCACCTTCGCGATGAACGCGGGCGCCGTCCAGAGGCGGCACCCGCGTCATCGGCCCATCCGACGTCTCATGGCCGACCGAAGCACGACAGGAGCGGGAACCACGGCATGCTGAAGCTCGCCCAGCAGACGACCCGGCGACTACGGGGGATCCACCTGGCGATCCCCCTGCTCGTCCTGCTCGTCGCATTCTTCGCCATCCCGGTCCTGGAACTGGTGCGGCGCTCGTTTCTCGACCCGGACGGCGCGCTGACCCTGCAGAGCTACGGGGACTTCCTCGGCACGCCCGCCTATCGCACGATCCTGTTCCGCACGTTCTTCGTCGCGGTCGTCTGCACCGTGACCTGCCTGCTGTTCGCCTACCCGTACGCCTACCTGATGACCCTGGCCGGTCCGCGGCTGCGCCGGGCACTGCTCGTGCTGGTGTTGCTGCCGTTCTGGACCAGCCTCATGGTCCGTACGTACGCGTGGCTGGTGCTCCTGCAGGACACCGGACCGATCAAGGCGGTCCTGGCCGCGATCGGGCTCGAACAGGTGCACCTGATCCGCAACACCACGGGCGTGGTCATCGGCATGGCGCAGATCCTGCTGCCCTTCATGGTGCTGCCGCTCTACAACAACCTCCAGAAGATCGAGCGTTCCGACCTGCTGGCCGCCCAGTCGATGGGGGCGACACCGGTCCGGGCCTTCTGGCGGGTGTACTTCCCGCAGAGCCTGCCGGGGCTGTTCGCCGGCAGCGTCCTCGTCTTCATCCTCGCGCTCGGCTTCTACATCACGCCGGTGATCCTCGGCTCACCGCAGAACTCGATGATGTCCCAGTTGATCGTCCGGCAGGTCACCGAGCGGCTCGACTGGGCCAGCGGCGGCGCCATGGCCGTGGTGCTCGCCGTGCTGACCCTCGTCTTCGTCGGCCTCATGAGCCGGGTCGTCAACGTCCAGCAGGCCTTCGGCGGAACGGTGGACAAGAAATGACCAGCACGGAGACCAGGAGCCGGCCGCGCTGGCTCTACCTCATGGCCGCCATCGTGGCCATCTGGATGACGGCGCCGCCGCTCGTCGTCATCCCGATGAGCTTCGCCTCCGAGCGCACGCTGACCTTCCCCCCGTCCGGCTACTCGCTCCGCTGGTACCAGGAGTTCTTCGAGAACCCGGTCTGGATCGACGCGCTCAAGTCCTCGCTCCTGATCGGCGTCCTGGTGATGGTCATCTCCGTGGTGATCGGGACGCTCGGCGCGTTCGCCGTGGTCCGCGGGCGGTTCCGGGGCCGCGGGGTGCTGGAGATGGTGGGGATCGCCCCGCTGGTCGTCCCGATCGTGGTGCTGGGCATCGGGGTCTACGCGATGTTCCTGCGCTGGGGGCTGATCGGCACGGTGCCCGGCTTCGTCGCCGCGCACTGCGTCCTCGCGGTCCCCTACGTGATGATCACGGTGGGCAGCGCGCTGCGAGTGGTGGACGGCCAGTTGGAGCGCGCCGCCCGGGTGCTGGGCGCCCGCCCGCACCGGGTGTTCCTGCGCGTGACGCTGCCGCTGATCGCCCCGGGCATGCTGGCCGGCGGGTTGTTCGCGTTCGTCACCTCGTTCGACGAGGTGGTCGTCTCGCTCTTCATCGTCAGCCCCGGCCTGCGGACGCTCCCGGTCGAGATGTACTCCAGCGTGACGCGGGACATCAACCCCACCATCGCCGCGGCCTCGACCCTGATCCTCCTGGTCAGCACCGTGCTCATTCTCGTCTCGACGAAGTTCCTCTTCTCCGACAGCGCCAACGGAAGGTCAAAGCGATGACCGTTGCAGTGGACACCGACCTCGCCCTGGAGCTGCGCGGCGTCTCCAAGCAGTACCCGGGCACCGACACGGCGGCCGTCAGCGGCGTCGATCTCCAGATCCGCCGCGGCGAGTTCGTGACCTTCCTCGGCCCCAGCGGTTCGGGCAAGACCACGACCCTGAACATGATCGCCGGCTTCATCTCGCCGACGGCGGGCGAGATCGTGCTGCACGGCCGGAACATCGCCGACCTGCCCCCGCATCAGCGCAACCTCGGGATGGTCTTCCAGAACTACGCGCTGTTCCCGCACATGTCCGTCTGGGACAACGTCGCGTTCCCGCTGGTCGAACGGAAGTACCCCAAGGACCAGATCCGCGAGCGGGTGCGCGCCGCCCTGGAGATGGTGAACCTCACCGGTTTCGAGAAGCGCCGTCCGCGGGAGCTGTCCGGCGGCCAGCAGCAGCGCGTCGCCCTGACCCGGGCGCTCGTCTTCGACCCGCCGATCCTGCTGATGGACGAGCCCCTGAGCGCCCTCGACAAGAAGCTGCGCCAGCGGCTGCAGCTGGAGATCAAGCGCGTCCACCGCGAGGTCGGGATCACGTTCCTGTTCGTCACCCATGACCAGGAGGAGGCGATGGCGCTCTCGGACCGCGTGGTCGTCTTCGACCAGGGCCGGATCGAGCAGGTCGGTACGCCCGACGAGCTCTACCGCCGGCCCGCGACGCGGTTCGTCGCGGAGTTCCTCGGCGACAGCAACCTGATCGAGGGCAAGCTCGTCGAGCGGGACGGCGCCACCGCCCTCGCGACCCCGGAGTGCCAGATCCCGCTGCCGGACTGGCCGGGCGGCCGGGAGGCCCCGTCCGGGGACGAGCACTGCGTGATGTTCCGGCCGGAGGACGTCAAGGTCCTTCCCGCCGACGACGAGGGCGCGGCCTGCCGGGGCACCGTCCGCGACGTCGTCTACCTCGGCTCGGAGCAGCGGGTGATCGTCACGACGGAGACCGGCCGTGAGGTGACCGTGCGGACGGGCGGTGAGACGACCGGGATCCCCGGCGTGGGGGGCACGGTCGGCCTGCGGTTCTCTGCGAGCAACGCATGGCTGATCCCGACGGGCGGGTAAGCCTGTTCCGGGCCCGCGCCGTCCTGCCGGAGGCCGGCTGGGCGGGCCGGCCCGCGGACGCGCTCGCCGTGGCGGGCGGCAGGGTCGCGGCGGTCGGCCCGTTCGGCGAGCTGTCCGGCGCGTGGCCGGACGCCGACGTGGTCGACCTGGGCCGCCGCTGGGTCATCCCCGGCCTGGAGGACGCGCACTGCCATCCGACGATCGCCGCCGACGAGCTGTGCCACGTCAGCCTGTCGCCGCCGGACCAGCGCGATCCGCGGCGGGTGGCCGCCGCGGTGGGGCGGGCGGGCCGCAGCAACGGCTGGGTGAAACTCGTGGGCTGGCTGGAGGAGCGGTGCGGCGGCGCCGCCGTGGACCGGCGCCTGCTCGACCGCGTCTGCCCGGCCGACCCGCTGGTGGTGGTGCACGCGAACGGCCACTGGGGGTACGCCAACACGGCCGGCCTGGCCCGCATGGGCTTCGCCGACGACACCGGCGCGGTGATCGCGGCGGCGGTGCCGGCGAACGGCTGGGTGGAGACCGGGTCCGACGGTCTCGCCACCGGCCGCGTCTTCGAGCAGGCGATGTTCGACATCATGGAGCCGGCCCTCGCCCGCCACCCCGGCCGGGTCGCCCTGGCCGGCTTCGAGGACCGCCTCGCGGCGCTGCGGCGGATCCAGCGCGACTACCTGAGCCGCGGCGTCACGGCGCTGACCGAGGCGCTGTGCGGCGAGACCGGATGGGACCTGCTCGAACGGATCCAGGCCGAGGGCGCCTCGCCGCGCTACTCGGCGCTGGCGCCGGTCGGTGATCCCGACCTGGCGCGCCGGCTCGGCGAGCGCGGCGGCCCCCGGCTGCGCCTGATCGGGCTGAAGTCGTTCGTGGACGGCGCGCTCAACGGCGGGACGTGCCTGCTGAGCGAGCCCGTGCCGGACGGAGACCCGCAACAGCTGCGCACCGCCGACGACGTCGCGCGGGAGTTGCGGCTGGCCGCCTCCCTCGGCCTCCTCCTGGCCGTGCACGCCAACGGCGACGCGGCGATCGACGTGCTGTTGCGCGCGTCGGAGCGGACGGGGCTGAGCGGGCGGATCGAGCACGGCAGCGTCGTCCGCGACGACCAGGTGCCCGCGATCCGGCGCCAGGGCTGGGGCGTCGTGCCGTTCGGCTCGTACATCCATGAGCACGGAGAGCGGCTCGCGGACACCTACGGGCGCGCCCGGATGGGGCGGCTCATCCGGCACCGGACCCTCATCGAGGCCGGTGTCCCGGTGGGCGGTTCGTCGGACTACCCGTGCGCGGGCCCCGACCCCTGGCAGGGCATGTGGAGCTGCGTGACGCGACGGTCCCGGGAAGGGGAGATGCTCGGTGAACAGGAGCGGCTCACTCCGGTACAGGCGCTGCGTCTGTACACGAGCGGGTCGGCGTCGGTGCGCCCCGGGCCCGGCCCGGCCGGCGCGCTGCGACCGGGCGCCCCGGCGGACTTCGCGGTGCTCGACGCCGACCCCCGGCGGCCGGAAGGGCTCGAAGCCCGGCTCGGCGCGCCGGTCGCGGCCACGTTCGTGGCCGGCGCACCCGTGTACGCCGGCCGCGACGTCGAGGTCAGCGGGCCGGAGTGGTGTCGCTGACGTGGCCGCCGCCGGCCATCACGGTCAGCAGCTCGTAGGTGACGTGGGCGGCCGCGACGCCGGTCAGCTCCGCGTGGTCGTAGGCCGGCGCCACCTCGACGACGTCCGCGCCCACCACGTTGCGCCCGTCGAGGGCGCGCAGCAGCTCCAGCAGCTCCCGGCTGGTCAGGCCGCCGGCCTCCGGGGTGCCGGTCCCGGGCGCGTGCGCCGGATCGAGCACGTCGATGTCCACCGAGACGTAGACGGGACGGTCGCCGAGCCGTCGCAGCATGACCTCGATCAGCGTGTCGAGCCGCTCGTGGGCGAACTGGCGGCTGGTCAGCTGCTGGAACCCGAGCCGGGCGTCGTCGGTGAGATCCTCCTTGGCGTACACGGACCCTCGGATGCCGACGTGCAGGCAGCCCTCGGGGTCCAGCAGACCCTCCTCGGACGCCCGCCGGAACGGCGTGCCGTGGGTGACCGGCGCGCCGAAGTAGGTGTCCCAGGTGTCCAGGTGCGCGTCGAAGTGCAGCACCGCCAGCTCGCCGTGGTGGCGGTGCAGGTCCCGCAGCAGCGGCAGCGCGACCGTGTGGTCCCCGCCGAGGGTCACCAGGCGCGTGCCCGCACCGGTCAGCGCCCCGGCCTGCTCCTGGATCTGCCCGACGGCCTCCGTGATGTCGAACGGGTTGATGACCATGTCACCGGCGTCGGCGACCTGCACGACCCCGAACGGGGAACGGTCCAACGCCGGGTTGTAGGGCCGCAGCAGCCGGGAGGACTGACGGATGTGGGAGGGGCCGAACCGGGCCCCCGGACGGTAGCTGACGCCGCTGTCGAACGGCGCGCCGATGACGGCGAGGTCGGCCTTGCCGACCTGGTCGGTGCGGGGCAGGCGGGCGAAGGTGGCGGGCCCGGCGTAGCGGGGGACCTCGGTGCCGGACACCGGCCCGACGGGGCGGTTGGTTTCCATTCCGTTCTTTCCGTTCAGGGAGAGCGCTGCTTCCGTTCCCGGCCGCACTGGCTGGGGACATTGCGCTCAGAATACGCGATCTGTAGTATCACTGCATGAGTTTCAGTCAGACTGCAGAAGCGGGTCTCTGTGACTCCGTCCGCAGCGTGCTGCGCCGGGTTCCCGCCACCGTCGTGGTCGTGAGCTCGTTCGTGTCCGGCCGCCCGTGGGGCGTCACCGCGTCAAGCTTCTCGTCGGTGACCCTCGACCCGCCGATCGTGTCGATCTGCCTGTTCTCGCACACGGCGGTCATGCGGGCCGCGCGCCTGCACGGCCGCGTGGGCGTCTCGGTGCTGTCAGCCGACCAGGTCCACATCGCCCGCGCGGCCGCCGCGCCCGGCGCCCCCAAGTTCCTGGAGTCCTTCTCCCCGGAGGCCGAGGGACTGGGGGAGACCGGCATCCCCCATCCGGCGTCGAACCGGCGCTGGGATCCGCACGACGGCGCCGCCGTCCCGCCGGCGCCGTCGGTGCACGGCGCGCTCGCCCACTTCGACTGCGCCGTCTCGCAGGTCGTGACCGTCGGCGACCACGACGTGCTCTTCGCCCGGGTGGAGCGGGTCCGCGAGGGCGACCCCGCCCTCGCGCCGCTCCTCTACTACGACCGTGACTTCTACCGTCTCCCCGACGACCCCATCGAAGGTTGAGGACCATGCTCAAGACCGGTGACGAGTACCGGGCGAGCCTGCGCGACGGCCGCGTCGTGCTGGCCTCCGACGGCTCACGGGTGTCCGACGTCACCACGCACCCGCAGTTCCGGGACGCCGTGGACACCGTCGCCGCCCTCTACGACATGCAGCACCGGCCCGAGACGGCCGAGATCGCCACCTACCAGGACGAGGAGACGGGGAAGCCCGCCAGCCGCGCCTGGCAGGTGCCCCGGACCAAGGACGACCTGGTCGCCCGGCGCGAGCTCGCCCGGCTGTCCACCTACCACACCTTCGGGGTGTTCGGGCGGCCGCCGGACTACGGCTCGTTCAACGCGCTGGGCCTGCTCTCGGTCGCCGACCGCATCGCCCCCAGCAGCGAGGAGTGGGCGCGGAACATCGACACGTTCATCGACTGGGGCCGGGCGAACAACGCGATGAGCGCCGACATCGTCGCCGACGTCCAGTCGGACCGGTCGGTGCCGACCGCGCAGAAGCCCGGCCGGCTCCGCTGCGTCGAGGAGCGCAAGGACGGGCTGGTCCTGTACGGTGCCAAGCCGTGCGCCTCCGGGGCGGTCCACTCCCACGTCGGCACCGTCGTCACCCTGCTGACGCCGGGCGCCGACCCCGACGCCAACCTGTTCTGCTACGTGCCGCTCAACGCGCCGGGCCTCACGATGGTGGCCCGGGAGCCGGTGATCATGCCGGGCACCACCGACGAGCACCCCCTGGACGTGCGCGGCGAGGAGCCCGACTCGCTGCTCGTCTTCGACCGGGTCTTCGTGCCCCGCGAGCACGTGTTCTCCTTCCGCAACGAGCAGATGCTGGGCCTGTACCACGAGCTGGGCGCCCTCGCGCTCTGGCACATCCTGGCCCGGCTGTCCTACAAGTCCGAGATCCTCGCGGGCGCCGCCCAGGCGATCGTCGAGGTGCTGGGCACGGAGAACATCCCGCAGGTGCGCGACGCCGTCTCGGAGATCAGCGCCTACGCCACCGGGCTGCGCGCCCACGTGCTCGCCGCCGAGGACACCGCCGCCTACGCCAACGGCGTCCTCGTCCCGGCCGAGCGGTACGTCACCGCCGGGCGCCTGCACTCCGTCGAGAGCTACCCGCGGATGCTGCAGCTGCTGCGGGAGATCTCCGGCCAGGGCCTGATCAGCCGCTTCTCGGAGCGGCAGTTCGCCGACGGCTCGGTCGGGGAGATGCTCGCGGAGTTCCTCCCCGGCACGGGCGTCAGCGCGGAGGCCAAGAACCGGGTGTTCAACTTCGTCTGGGACCTGACCTGCGGCGCCAACGCCATGCGCGTCGCCCTCTTCGAGAACGTCAACGCCACGCCCCCGGCCGCGATGCGGGCCCGGATCTACGCTTCCCCGTACCGCAGGCCGTGGCGGGACTTCGTGTTCGACCACCTGGGCGTCGACATCAGCGCGGCCCGATGACCGCACCGCCGACGGCGGCGGGCGCGGCCCTCCGGGACGAGCTCGGCACGCTCGTCCTCGACCTGCTGGCCGCGCCCAGCCCCAACCCGCCCGGCGACGTGCGCGACGTCGCCGGGGTCGTGACCGCGTACTGCGACCGCGCCGGCCTGCCGCACCGGCTGGACCGGCCGGCCGCGCGCCGTCGCAACATCGTCGTGGACGTGCTCGGGCCCACCGGCCGGGACGGCCGGCACCTGGTGTGGAACGGGCACCTCGACACGTTCCCCGCCTCCGGCCCGCCGTCCCGCCCCCGGCGGGCCGCGGACCGGGTGCACGGCAGGGGAGCGGTCGACATGAAAGGCGGCGTCGCGGCGTTCCTCGTGGCCGCCCGCCGGCTGCGGGAGAGCGCCGGCGACCTGCCGGGACGGCTTTCCCTGGTCCTCGTGTGCGACGAGGAGACCTTCGGCCCGATGGGCGCGCGCGGCCTGCTCCGGCGCCGGCCCGACCTGCTCGGCGACGCGCTGGTCAGCACCGAGCCGTCGTCTCTCGGCCTGGTACGGGTGGCCGAACGCGGCTACCTCTGGCTCATGGTGCACGTGCCCGGCCAGAGCATGCACGCCGCGTACCCCGGCGCCGGGGAGGGCGCGATCCTGCGCGCCGCCGGATTCGCCCGGCGGGTGGCCGACCTCGTCGCCGACGTCAACCACGGGCTCGCGGCCTCACACCCGCCGCCGACCGCCCGCGACGAGGCGATGGACCGGCTGCTGGGCGACGGCGCCGCCCGCATCGTCCGGGAGGTCTCGCTCAACCTGGGCACCGTCCGCGGCGGCCTGGCGGTCAACATGCGCCCGGCCGACTGCCGGCTCAGCGTCGACCTGCGCGTACCCGAGACGGTCGACCCGCAGGACCTGCTCGGCCGCGTCGAGGAGCTGGCGCGCGAGGCCGGCGGCCGGGTCGAGGTCCTCGGCCGGGGACCCGCCAACTCCACCGGCGAGAACGCGGACATCGTCACGGCCGTGACCGAGGCCGTCACCCGGCGCACCGGCCACCGGCCCGTCCCCTCCACCGGGATCGGCTGCACCGACGCCCGGCTGTGGCGCCACGCGGGCGTACCCGCCTGCGTGATCGGGCCCGACCCGGCCACGATGGGCACCGACGACGAGCACGTCCGGCTCGCCGAGCTGGAAGCACTCGTGGACATCCTGTGCGATTCCGCACGCCAGTACCTGTCTGGAGAGTCATGACCGAGCGGAGCTCGCCCGCGTACCCGCCAGGCCAGCGCAGCGCGCTGTGCCTGACCTTCGACCTGGACGCCCACACCATGTGGACCTCCAAGGACCCGGGGAACGCCGCCCGGCCGGCGGTGCTGTCCTCGGGCGACTACGACCTCGGCCAAGGGCTGGACCTCGTGCTCGGGCTGCTCACCGAGCACGGGATCCGCACCACGTTCTTCGTGCCCTCCGACGTCGCGGTGGACGCGCCCGGGGCGATCGGGAAGATCGTCGCCGAGGGGCACGAGATCGCCATGCACGGCACCGACCACAACCCGCTGCCGGACCGCTCCCGTCCGGCCGAGGCGGCGCTGCTGCGTACCGTGAAGGACACTCTGGAGCAGGTGAGCGGCACGCCCGTGCGCGGCTACCGCGCGCCGCTGTACGACGTCACCGAGCACACCCGCGACATCCTCGCCGAGATCGGCTGCACGTTCTCCTCCAACTTCATGGACGCCGTCCACCCGTACGTCGTGCGCGGCGAGCACGGCCCGATCGCCGAGATACCGACGCACTGGGCTCTCGACGACGGCCCCCACCTGCTGTTCGCCAACAACCCGCCGAACTACCGGCAGTTCCTGGCCAACGACCAGATCGCCCGCATCTGGACCGACGAGCTGCGGGCCATCCACGCCCTCGGCGGCGTGACGACCATGGTGCTCCACCCGCAGCTCGTGGGCCGGCCGTCCCGGGTGGCGCTGCCGGCGCGGCTGATCGAGACCGCGGAGGAGCTCGGCGAGGTGTGGCTCCCCACGATGGGCGAACTGGCCGCCCATCTGCTCGACCAGGAGGTGACCTGATGGACGACGAGACGGTGCTGCTGACCGGCGCCGCGGTGGTGTCGCCGGAGGTGGCGGCCGGGACCGCCGACACGGTGGCCGTCCGCGGCTCGCGCGTCGCGGCGGTCGGCACGCTGGAGGCGGTGCGCGCGGCGCTGACCGGCGCCCGGTACGAGATCGTCGACCTGGGCGGCGGCTGCCTGACCCCGGGCTTCGTCGACCCGCACAACCACCTGCTCGCCACCGGAGAGACCATGTCCGGGGTGGACGCCGGTTACCCGGCGGTCCGTTCCATCGCCGACCTGGCCCGCGCGGTGGGGGAGGCGGCCCTCGCCCAGCCGGCCGGGACGTGGGTGCGCGGCTCGGGCATGGACGTCGCCAAGTATCCGGAGGGCCGCCTGCCCACGGCCGCGGACCTGGACGCGGTCAGCCCGAACCACCCCGTGATCGTCTTCCACAAGTCGGGGCACAGCGCGGTGGTCAACTCGGTGGCCCTCGCGATGGCCGGCGGCGCGACCGGGACCGATCCCAAGGGAGGCTACTTCGACCGCGACGAGACGGGGCGCGCCCGCGGCTACTGCGTCGACGCCGCCCTGGACCTCGTCTTCCCCCGGGCCGTCGACATCGGCTGCCACGGCCCCAACTTCCACTTCGACGCCACTGCCGAGGACCTCGACCACGCGCTGGAGGTGGGCGTCCGCGCCTACCAGGCGGCCGGCATCACGACCGTCTGCGATCCGCAGGTGACCCGGCGCGAGATGAGCACCTACCTGCGCGCGCGGCGCGCCGGCCGGCTCGGGATGCGCGTCGTGGCCATGCCGTTGTCGAGCAACCTCCCGGCGCTGAGCGAGGCGGGGCTGTCCAGCGGGATCGGAGACGACTGGTTCCGGATCGGCGCGATGAAGTTCTACTCCGACGGCGCGCTCACCAGCGGCACCGCCCTGTTCAGCGGCGGCTACTCGAACGACGCGCTGACCCGGGGACAGCTGTTCTGGCAGCCCGGGCAGCTGAGCGAGCTGGTGGCCGACGCGATGGCCCGGGGCTGGCAGGTCGGCATCCACGCCCAGGGCGACCTGGGCATCGAGTACGCCCTGCGGGCCATCGAAGCCGGCCGCGGCACCGGCCGGCACCGCATCGAGCACTGCGGCGGGCCGACCCCGCAACAGCTGGGACGCATCGCCGACCTGGGCGTCATCCCGGTCAACCAGCCGAACTTCCTCACCGAGAGCGGCGACGAGCTGCTGGCCACCCTCGGTGACCGCACGCACCGGCTGCAGCCCCTGCGCTCGGAGCTGGACCGGCGGATCCTGACGGTGCTGTCCAGCGACGCCTTCGTCTCCAACTACCGGCCGATCCGGACCATCGCCTCGGCCATGGGACGACAGACGGAGTCCGGCACCGTGATCGGCGCCGACGAGCGGCTCGGCTTCGACGACGCGCTCCGGATGCACACGCTGCTCCCCGCCGAAGCCCTGGGCCTGGACGGGGTCATCGGTTCGATCACCCCCGGCAAGTACGCCGATCTGGTCCACTTCACCGCGAACCTGAATGACCTGCGCCCGGCCGAGCTCGCGACGACCACGCCGAACGCCACGATGATCGCCGGTCACTGGGTGACGGGCGCGCCCCCGAAGCCCTGACCCACCTCACCGACCACCGAGCGCGGAGAACACGGCCGACGGATCTCCGCGCCGAGCAGAGCCCGAAGCATGGAGAGCACGATGCCCGAACCACGGAGATACCCCCGCATCCGGGTGAGCGGCGGCCCCTACGAGCGCGGCCGCCTCTACGGAGACGCCGCCCGCGACCGCGTCCACCGTGGCAGAGCCGGCTACGAGGCGGCCTTCGCGCGGGCGGCGGGCTGGAGCTGGGAGCAGGCGGTCGAGGCCGCCGCGCCGCTGGAGGCCGCGATCGCGGCGGTGTTCCCCGCTTACGTGGAGGAGATGCGCGGCATCGCCGACGGCGCTCAGCTCGCCTTCGCCGACGTCCTCACCATGAACGCGCGCACCGAGGTGATGTGGGCCGCCACCGCCCGCCAGGCCGCGTCGATGCGGGCCGCGCACGCCCGCGAGTGCAGCTCCTTCGCGCTCCTGCCCGGCCGCACGGCCGACCGCCACACCATGGTCGGGCAGAACTGGGACTGGCTCGTGCACAGCTTCGAAACGGTGGTCGTCCTGGAGGTGGAGCAGGACGACGCCCCCAACTACGTCACCGTCGTGGAGGCCGGGCTGCTGGCCAAGACGAGCATGAACTCCTCGGGGCTCGCCATCGCCACCAACGCGCTGGTCACCTCGGCGGACCGCGGCGCGCCGGGCCTGCCGTACCACGTGGTGCTGCGCGCGCTCGCCGACTGCCACACGCTGACCGACGCGGTCAACGTGGTCCAGCGCCATTGGCGTTCCTCCTCCGCCAACTACCTGCTGGCCCATCAGGACGGCACCGCGATCAACCTGGAGACCGCCCCCGGCGACCACAGCCAGGTGTATCCCCTGCTGCCGGTCGGCGGTGGCCTCGTCCACACCAACCACTTCCTGGCACCGCTCCGGGAGGTGACGGACGTCTCCCTCTACGCGATGGCCGACAGCCTGGTGCGCCTGCAGCGTGTCCAGGCCGCCATCGCCGAGACCGGCCGGCCGGCCACCGTCGACTCGCTGCGCGAAGCCCTCAGCGACCATGCCGACCATCCGTACTCGGTCTGCTGCCATCCGGATGTACGGGCCGCGCCGGACGAGCGGTCGGCGACCGTCATGTCCGTGATCATGGATCTGGACGAGCGGACCATCTGGCTCAGCGACGGCAACCCATGCCGGCATCCGCACCGCCCGCTCACCTTCGACGGCCTGCTCGACAAGCCGTCGCCGCTGCTCGCGAGGTAGCGGGCGAGCGGTCCTGGTGAGGAGGGTCCGCGCATCAGGCCGGGCTGGCCGGGTTCGACCTGCCGGGCTCGCCGCCCGAGGCGACCTTGTAGTCGCGCAGATCGCGCAGCACCACGGACAGGAATCCGGCGGGAGTAGTTTCTTCGGCCATCCCGACCGCGCGGCGTCGTCACCGGCTGCCTTGGCGCGCTCGCAGGAGAGCATCAGGGCGGCGTGGTCTTGCCGGTCTGCCGGGGCGCGTGCAGCACGAAGTAGCGGTCCATCTCGATGAGCTCGCGCGCCTCGGGGAGCCGTTGCGCGGGAGGCAGCATGTAGTGGTGCTGGGGGCTGCACGGGCCGGTGGTGTTGAAGCATCTCGCTCGGCGTGGACACATGGTCACATTCGGCCATCGCCCTGGGGCGATCCGGTCAAAGTGGCCTGCATGGTGGTCGACGATGAGCTGTGTGTTGGACGATTTCAGTCTCGGTTACAGTCCGCGCCATGATTGCCGAGTGACCCAAGTTCTGAAGTATGCCGCTTTTACTACCGTGCCATCTGGGGGCAACCCCGCCGGCGTGGTCCTGGATGCTCGGGACATGTCAGACGCGGAGATGCTCGCCATCGCGGCCGAACTCGGCTACTCGGAGACGGCCTTCCTGCTGTCCACGGGCGAGCGCAAGTACCGGATCCGGTTCTTCAGCCCTCTGGCCGAGGTGTCCTTCTGCGGCCATGCGACGATCGCGAGCTCGGTCGCGCTCGGCGAGCGGATCGGCCCCGGAACCGTGGAACTCACCACGCAGGCAGGCCCGGTCCCGGTGGAGATCGCCGCGGATCCGGCCGGTGGGATCACCGCTACCCTGACCAGTCCGCCCACCTCCACCCGACCGGCATCCGAGGAGGAGGTACGGCTGGCGCTGGCCACGCTGGGCTGGTCAGCCGATGACCTGGACCCCGCCTACCCCGCGCACGTCGCCAACGCCGGCAATGACCATCTCGTGCTGGCCGCGGCCACCCGGGACCGCCTGGCCGACCTCGACTACGACTTCGATGCCCTTGGCAAGATCATGGCGGAGCTGGGCTGGATCACCGTCCACCTCTTCTGGGCCGAATCTCCCACCGTCTTTCACGCCCGCGACCCGTTCCCGCCCGGCGGCATCATCGAGGACCCGGCCACCGGTGCCGCAGCGGCCGCCTTCACCGGCTACCTGCGTGATCTGGGACGCCTCGACGATGGCACCGTCCTCACCATTCACCAAGGCGTCGACATGGGGCGGCCCAGCCTCCTGAGGTGCGCCGCCATCTCCGGGGATGCCCGTGTCAAGGTCTCCGGCACTGCCGTGTCCATCCAGTAGCGGCCGGACGGGGGCGCGTCACGGCCGACATCCCTGGCGGTGACCGCGACCTTCCACCTCCTGACGTGGGCCTTGTGAACAGCTCACACCGGCTGACGACGCCGGGTCACGCGCCGCCCCACACGGGCAGGTCGGCGATGTCGTCGTGCTTCCAGTCGAGCTCGTCGTGGACGGCGACGACGCCGTCGATGTTCTCGGCCAGCCGGACGGCGGTGATGGCCTGGCTGTGCTCGGGAAGTGTCCCGGACAGGGTGACGACGGCGTCGGTCACCGTGACGTGCGGGCCGGCGGCGCCGGCCCGCACGGCCTCGCGCACCTGCTGCTCGATGTCCTTGTCGGAACGCAGGAAGACCTTGATCAGGTCGTGGCGGCTGACGATGCCGAGCAGTCGGCCGTCGGGGTCGACCACAGGCAGGCGCTTGACACCGTGGCGGTCCATGAGGCGGGCGGCCGAAACGACGGGCATGTCGGGGGTGGTGACGTGGGCGGGGCTGGTCATCAGCGCGCCGGCGGTCTCGCCGAGGGACTTGCGGTAGCCGCTGCCCTCACTGCCGGCGCTGTGCCGGATGCGGGCGCGCAGCGGCGGCCGGTAGTCGTCGCCGTAGTAGCGCTCCTTGAACTCCTCCTTGGCCAGCAGGTCGGCTTCGGAGATGACGCCCAGCACGCGGTTGTCGTCGTCGAGCACGGGCACGCCGCTGACGCGTCGGCTGATGAGCAGTTCGGCGACGGTGTGGAAGGAGGCGTTCTGGTTGACGGCGGCGATGTCGGTGGTCATCACGTTCTCGACGATGGTTCTCATGGTGAGCTCCTGAGGTGACTGACCCGGACGATGCCGGGCACGGGGCGGCGAGCACGTCGGCGACGTGGTCGGCGTGCTCGTGGGGCGGTCTGCTCGGCTCGGCCACGCCGTCGTGCGGGGCGACGTCCCAGCTCGGGCCGGAGGGGTAGTGCTCGTGGGGTCCGGCGACGGTGATATCCGGTTATTTCCATACAACTCCGGCTGGAAGCCGGGTGTAGGGCCGGAAGTCCCGAGAGGTCGTGGTCGTTCGGTCAGCGCAGGCCCCGTCATGCCGCGACTGTCATGCCGCGACCCGTGATGCGCTGCCCAAGACGGCGAATGGCGAGATCAGAACTCACCGCGCTCTGACCACGATGCCTCAGATCGAGACCACACCGTGGTCCCGGAACTGGCGGTGCACCCGGTCGAGCAGCCCCTGATCGGGCGGCGGGACGTCGGCCAAGGGAAAGCGCAGGCCCAGACGGGCGTACTTGGCGGTGGCCAGGCGGTGGAAGGGCAGGACGTCGACCCGCTCCACGTTGCCCAGTGCCGCCACGAAGCGGGCCAAGGCGTCCACGTTCTCGAACGCGTCAGTGAGCCCTGGCACCAGCACGAATCGCACCCACGTGGGCCGGCCGAGCTCGGCCAGGCGGCGAGCGAAGCGCAGGGTGGGCTCGACCGGCCCGCCGGTGACGCGCCGGTAGGTGGCCGGGTCGAAGGACTTGATGTCGAGCAGCACCAGGTCGGTGTCGGCCAGCATGGCGTCGTCGGCGCGGGCGCCGAGCAGACCGGAGGTGTCCAGGGCGGTGTGCAGGCCGCCGTCGTGGCAGCGACGCAGCAGTTCGGCGGTGAAACGGGGCTGGAGCAGCGGTTCGCCGCCGCTGATGGTCACGCCGCCGCCGGCGACGGAGATGAAGCGCTGATATCTGCCGATCTCGGCCATGATCTCGTCGGTGGTGGCCTGGCGGCCGTCGCGCATCCGCCAGGTCTCCGGGTTCTGGCAGTACTGGCAGCGCAGCGGGCAACCGGCGGTGAACAGGACGAACCTGGTACCGGGGCCGTCCACTCCGATCGACAGGTCCCAGGAGCTGACGGCGCCGTTCATATCGACCCGTGGAAGGTGCGGTTGAGTACGTCGCGCTGCTGGTCGGGGGTCAGGCGGACGAAGTTGACCGCGTACCCGGAGACGCGGATGGTCAGCTGCGGGTAGCGGTCGGGGTGCTCCATGGCGTCCAGGAGGACGGCTCGGGTCAGGACGTTGACGTTCATGTGGAATCCGGCGGCATCGAAGTAGCCGTCCAGCACGCCCACCAGGTTGCGGATGCGCTCGTCCTGGGTGCGGCCGAGGCCCTCGGGAGTGACCGTGTTGGTCAGAGAGATGCCGTCGAGGGCCTGGTCGTAGGGGAGTTTGGCGACGGACAGGGCGGAGGCGATGATGCCGTGGCGGTCGCGGCCGTTCATCGGGTTGGCGCCGGGTGCGAACGGCTCGCCGGCGCGGCGACCGTCGGGCGTGTTGCCGGTGTGCCTGCCGTAGACGACGTTGGAGGTGATGGTCAGCACGGACTGGGTGTGCTCGGCGTCGCGGTAGGCGGGGTGACGGCGGACCTTCTCCATGAACGAGCGGACGAGTCCGACGGCGATGGCGTCGGCCCGGTCGTCGTTGTTGCCGTAGGCGGGGTAGTCGCCGTCGATCTCGTAGTCGACGGCGAGGCCGGTCGCGTCGCGGATCACCTTGACACGCGCGTGCTCGATGGCCGACAGGCTGTCGGCGGCGACGGACAGACCGGCGATGCCGCAGGCGAGGGTGCGCTTGACCGGGTAGTCGTGCAGGGCCATCTCGAGGCGCTCGTAGGCGTACTTGTCGTGCATGTAGTGGATGATGTTGAGCGCGTTCACATAGGTGGCCGCCAGCCAGTCCATCATCCGGTCGAACGCCCGCATGACCTCCTCGTAGTCGAGGTGGTCACCGGTGAGCGCCGGATGCGCGGGGCCGACCTGGAGGCCGGTGATCTCGTCGCGGCCACCGTTGATCGCGTACAGCAGGGTCTTGGCGAGGTTGACGCGGGCGCCGAAGAACTGCATCTGGCGGCCCACCGGTGCGGCCGAGACGCAGCAGGCGATGGCGGTGTCGTCGCCGAAGCGGGGCCGCATCAGCTCGTCGCTCTCGTACTGGATGGCGCTGGTCTCGATCGACAGCGCGGCGCAGAACCTCTTGAACGGCCCGGGCAGGCGCGCCGACCAGAAGACGGTGAGGTTCGGCTCGGGCGCGGGCCCCAGGTTGCGCAGGGTCTGCAGGTAGCGGTAGCTGGTCCGCGCCACGAGCGTGCGGCCGTCGGCACCGAGGCCGCCGATCGACTCGGTCACCCACGTGGGATCGCCGGAGAAGAGCTGGTCGTACTCAGGAGTGCGCAGGAAGCGGACGATGCGCAGCTTGATGACGAAGTCGTCCACGAGCTCCTGCGCCCGCTCCTCGGTGATGAGTCCTTCAGCGAGGTCGCGCTCCAGATAGACGTCCAGGAACGTGGAGGTGCGGCCCAGCGACATGGCGGCACCGTTCTGCTCCTTGATCGCGGCCAGGTAGGCGAAGTACAGCCACTGGATCGCCTCGTGCGCGGTGGCGGCCGGGCGGGAGATGTCGTGGCCGTAGGAGGCGGCCATGCGCTTCAGCTCGTCCAGCGCCCTGAGCTGCTCCGACAGCTCCTCACGGTCTCGGATGACCGCGTCGGCGGCGAACTCGCCGTCCAGGGAGCGCAGCTCAGCACGCTTGGCCTCGATCAGCCGGTCCACTCCGTAGAGCGCGACGCGGCGGTAGTCACCGATGATGCGACCGCGGCCGTAGGCGTCCGGCAGGCCGGTGATGACGCCGGAGCGGCGGGCGGCCAGGATCTCGGGGGTGTAGGCGTCGAACACGCCGTCGTTGTGGGTCTTGCGATACCTGGTGAAGATCTCCTTCACCAGCGGGTCGAGCTTGTAGCCATAGGCGGCCAGGCCGTTCTCCACCATGCGCAGCCCGCCCGCGGGCATGATGGCCCGCTTCAGCGGCTCGTCGGTCTGCAGGCCGACGATCAGCTCGCGGTCCCGGTCGATGTAGCCGGGCGCGTGCGAGGTGATCGTCGACGGGGTGGCTGGGTCGGCGTTAAGGATGCCGCGTCGCCGCTCCTCGGGGAACAGCGCCGTGACCTTCGCCCACACCGCCCGTGTACGTTCTGTCGGTCCCGTCAGGAAACGGTCGTCGCCCTCGTACGGCGTGTAGTTGGCCTGGATGAACGCCCGCACGTCCACGACCGACCGCCAGGCCGTCCCGTGGAATCCGCGCCAGGCTTCGAACTCGCTCCCCGTGCCGGTCATCGTTCCCCCTCTTCCTGTCGGAGTTCGCTTCCACTCTTGTTCACCTGGTGCGCGGGCACATCGGTCCAAGGGCATCCTCGGGCGGGACCAAGGTCATTCCAGGCGATCGCCGGCGTCTTCGCATGGCGGCACCCCGCCTGAGGGTGAACGTCCCTTCGCTTCGGCGACCTACGGCACTACCGTGTGCGGGCCGGAAGCCGGACGGTGGAGGCAGCCGGGTTCGACCTCGCCGACCCAACAGAGGAGGGCGACATGCTGAACGAGTGCACGGGAGACGTCGAGCGCGGCACGATGGGCAATCACGTGGAGCCTTTCGGCGGAGGGACTTCTGTAGTGAGCACTCATCTACCGAAGGCTCCACGCTGTCTCCGGCCTTCGCCGACTTCTCCCAAAAATTCTGGAACGTCACCGCCTGCGTTCCATGGATTCTCAATCGTTCCGAATTATCTCGCCGAGATCACCTCAATAAATGAGAATTAAGCAAGTGAATCACGATCAGGCTTCTCTGTCGTCAGTTGTACCTGCTGATCGTTGCAGACACGCGCTGCGGTGTCGCACCGGTGCTGCCGTGTATCACGAATGCGGACCTTGCGGCTGTTCAGCAGCGCGTCGTAAGTTGTGTGTCTTTGGATGCACCGATTGCTCGGGCAATGGAACGGGACGGCATGAAGGCGAACGAAACCACCCTTCGCAAGCTTATTCAGGGCGACCAGCAATTACTGGTCCCCCTCTACCAGCGTCAATACACCTGGGAACGTCCGCAGCTCACCCAACTGTGGTCTGATATCACCGCCCAGGTCGACGTGCTGGCCGAGCAACGGCAGGATGCACCCAGCCACTTCTTGGGATCGGTGGTCCTCGCTCCGGGGCCAGAGCTGGCACCGAGTCGGTCCCAATGGATCATCGTGGATGGACAACAGCGTCTCACCACCCTCATGCTCGCGCTCTGCGCGATCCGGGACCACTTGATGGCCGAGGATCCCACAGCTCTGGAACGCATCAACGAGCTGCACCTGATCAACAAGTTCCAGCAGGGAGAGCTGCGCTACAGACTCCTGCCCACCCAAGCGGACCGAACGGCCTTCAAGGCTTGCGTGGACGGCAGGCTGGAGGGCAAGTCCGACAGCCTGATCGGCAACGCCTACCAATTCTTCCGCGCGATGTTGAAGGAGTTCGACGATCCAGCAGACCCACATGACATCGCGCGCGTGGAGTCGGTGCTGCTGGACCGGCTCAACCTCGTGCAGATCCTGGTGGAGAAGGACGACAACGCGTTCCGTATCTTCGAGTCGATCAACAATACGGGCATGCGGCTCAGCCAGGTGGACCTGATCCGCAACTACGTCTTCATGTGCCTGCCCACCCGGGGCCAGCACGTCTACGACGAGTACTGGAAGCCGATCCAGGACCTGCTGGACGCCAAGGCCATGGAACAGCTGATGTACCTGGTGCTGGTGCTGAAGGAAGGCGACGATGCCCAGTACAACGCCGTCTACCGCGGCCACCAGCAGGTGCTCCTGGCGCTGTCCGGGGACGAGCACCGCATCGAGGAGTATGCCCGCGACCTGTACCGGCGTGCCCTGCATCTCAAGCAGATCCTTTTCCCCGCTGACGACCTGCCCTTCGCCGGGCGGCTGCGTTTCCTCAAGGAGTGGCAGGCTTCGACCGTCTACCCGCTGGTGATGCGCCTGCTGGAGTTGCGGGAGGACGACTACATCGGCGACGAGGAGGTGGATGAAGCGCTGGCCTATGTCGAGAGTTTCCTCGTTCGCCGCCTGATCGCCGGGGTCACCACAGGCAATCTCAACCGGATCTTTCAGCGGCTCGCCATCCAGCTGGTGGCCGAAGAGGAGGTCCCACAGGCGGTCCGGGTCGTGCTGTCGCCCGCCCGACTGTACTGGCCTTCGGACGAGCAGTTGAGGGAGGAGATCCGCAGCCGCGCCTTCTACTGGCAGGGACGTACAGTGCAGCAGAAGCTCGTCCTACGGCGCATCGAGGAGTCACTGGGCAGCAAGGAGCGGGTGGACCTCGCCGACAAACGCATCACCATCGAGCACGTCCTACCGCAGTCCATGACCGCTGATTGGCTGAGTGAACTCTCCAGCGGGGGAGACGACGCCGATCTCCTGCATCGCCAGCTCGTACACACTCTGGGGAACCTCACGCTCAGCGGCTACAACTCCGAGCTGAGCAACAACTCCTTCGCCGCCAAACGCAAACAGCTGGGCCAGAGCGGGCTCGTGATGAACCAGGAGATCGCCACCTGCGAACGCTGGGGGAAGGCCGAGATCCTGGCCCGCGCTGATCGCCTGGCCGACCGGGCGATCGTCATCTGGCCCGGGCCGGAGGAGTCCGGCCGGGGCAGCGCCGCCTCCCGCGACTGGACACAACTGCACAGTGCCTTGGCCGCGCTGCCGACCGCCACCTGGACCTCGTACTCGGACCTTGCCGAGTTGATCGGCTCGCATCCGGTGCCCGTCGGGGTACATCTGGCGAGCGCCCCGGTGCTTAATGCGCACCGGGTCCTTACCAGGTCGGGACAGGTCTCCGACGGTTTCCGCTGGGTCGATCCCGATGACGACCGAGACGTGCACGAGGTGCTGCGCACGGAAGGGCTCGTCTTCGACGAAGCCGGACGTGCCTCCGCGGACCAGCACCTCAGCGTACGTGACATCGCCGAACTACTCGGTCTGCCCATCGCCGCGGATCTGGCCGAGACTGAGGCCGCCGGCGATGAGTCCCTTTCGCCGCAAGGGCTGACGGCACTGGAACAGCGTTTTCTGCGTCAGCTCAACGATCAGAGCGGGCCGCAGGCGGCCGGCGCGGTTCAGCGGCTGCTGGAGCACTGGCGTTCACGGGGCGGCGAGCTTCACTACGGCACTTCCGCCAACGCCTCGTGCGCGCCGATCATCAAGGTCGGGGAACAGTCCCTGTACGCCATCCGCTTCTACGCCAAGACCGCCGAGATTCCCTTCGGACTGCTGCGCAACCGCAAGCCGTTCAATGATCCGGCGCTGCGAGAGGAGCTTCGGCAACGGCTCAACGACGCACCCGGCGTGGACATTCCCGTCGCCAAGCTGGAGCTGTATCCCTCCATCAAGAACAGCCAGCTGGCGAGCGTCGCGGTGTTTGACGTGGTCGTTGGGGCGCTTGACTGGTTCAGGGCCGCGGTGTCCGCATCGGAGGAGTAGGA
Organism: Nonomuraea cavernae; assembly: GCF_014646355.1. Taxonomy (GTDB): domain Bacteria; phylum Actinomycetota; class Actinomycetes; order Streptosporangiales; family Streptosporangiaceae; genus Nonomuraea; species Nonomuraea cavernae. Next base: position 38,621 of record NZ_BMNH01000027.1, on the reverse strand, counting down.
GGGGGTGACCTGGTCCGTGGTCCGTCTTGTGGGACGGTAAGGCGAAACAGCTGAGGTAAGTCGTCGATGACCAGGCTTCCAGCCTGTACCTCACACGTCAGGTGACGCTTGCCGATCCTCCTCGGCATCCGGCTCCGAGAAGAGTCCTGCTGCCATGTCCAGATCCTCCCGCTATCACTTGCTGGGATCACGTCGGTATCTGTGAGTTGCGGGTCCTCGGCAGCGGAAGCCTCATCCCCGACCTCCTCCGCGAGCGTCGGCAGGACGTATTCCTGGCCAAGCCCGGCCAGGTGTGGTGGCAGGGAAGAGCGAGGGCCTGCGGGCAACAACGGCGCGACACGGTCATCGACGGCCTCAGGAAGCCGCGTGTACGCCGCCGCGTGCAGCCTGACGCCGGCATGTACGCGGTGAGGTACACGGCGTGCGCCACCAGTTCGGGTGTCTGCTGGGCCGTTCGCGTCAGTGCGGGACCGGCCGCGCTGTGGGCGACCACCGGCCGCGACGGTCAGGCGGCCGCGGGCCACCACATGGGGACGACTTCGCTAGAGTTCGCGCCAGAATCAGATGATCTCGAAGGCGGTGAGCACGCCGAGGGTGATGAGGAAAAGGCCTATGCCCACGACCCACCTTCCCATCGTGGAACCGTCCTGACCGCCGGTGTCGATGCGTGCATTTCGCTGCTTGTCAGGGTCGTAGAGGACCGTGACGCGATCTCCTGGTTGAGGAGGCTTGCTCTCGCCGTAACGCGAGGTGATCTCGAACTCCTCGCCATCGCTGGTCGTGAAGCGGAAGATGGGATAGCACGCATTGCTATCGGGGTCACTGCTCCTCTTCAGGCCGGTGACCACGCCGGGTACCCGGACCCCGCGGGCGCGGAACCGCCGTGCCCTGCGCAGCAGCCAGACGCCGCACGCCAGGTTTGCCAACCCGAAAATAAAGAGCATGTCGTAAGGATCACCTTTCGCTCAGGCGACAGTCCGCCGTTGGCAGGCGTTTCTCTGATCGACTACGCCACCGGTGGTTTGGTTCACAACCACATCAACGTTTTTACAGGCTCCCGACGTCAAGGAGGGGGCATGGTGATCGAGGAACAGCCGGGCGATCAGATCGTCGCGTGAACCCGGACACCTCCGTGATCAGCGACTCCCGCGTCGCAGGGTGGTTCGCGGCCGTGCCTACCCGTCGGTGCCGTCCAGTCGCGCGGGATATCCGGCGGGAAGGGACGGCAGCCGCCATGGTTCGTGAATCTTCGCGCCGGGAACATCGGCAAGTTCGGGCACGTACCTGCGGACGTAGGCGCCTGCCGGATCGTAGCGTTTGGCCTGGCGCAGAGGATTGAAGCCGCGGCCGGGCCGGGTGTCGTTGCCGGTCCCGGCCACCCATTGCCAGTTGCCCGAGTTGTTGGCCACGTCACCGTCGAGCAGGTGCTGGAAGAAGTGCCGCGCGCCGTCGCGCCAGTCGAGGCCGAGCCGTCTGACCAGGTATGTCGCCACGATCAGGCGGGCTCTGTTGTGCATCCAGCCTTCGGCGAGAAGCTGGCGCATCCCCGCGTCCACGATGGGCAGCCCCGTCATGCCGCGGCGCCAGGCGCACAGCGCGTCGCGGTCGTGCCGCCAGCGGCGTTCCCTGTGGCGGTAGTTCTCGCGGTTGATGCGGGGGAAAGCGTAGGTCACCTGGTGGTGGAAGTCCCGCCAGCACAACTGGCGGACGAAGTCCTCGCTGCGCTCGGCGCGGCAGGCCAGCTCCAGCGGTGACACGCAGCCGAAGCGCAGATACGGGCTGAGCCGCGAGGTGCGGTCACCCGCCAGGTCGTCGTGCCCGTCGGCGTAGCCGGCGAGGAACTGCCGCAGCCACCGGTCCGCGCGTTCGCGGCCCGCCGACTCGCCGCCCGGCATGGCCGGGTCCGTGCCGGGCCGGGGCAGCCGGCCGGGCGCCAGGCCGGAGGGCAGCCGGACTCGGTGCGGAGGCGGCAGCACCGGCCGGTGGCGATGGCGCAGCCAGGCGTGCCAGTAGGGGGTGAAGACCCGATAATGATCACCGCCGCCGGAGGGCCGCAGCGCGTCCGGGGGCACGACGGTCACCCCGGGATGACGCAGGAACTCGATCCGCTCCTCGGCGAAGCGTGCCTCACGCCGCCGGGCCAGCGAGCTGACGTCGGCGCTGGCGTGGATCGCCGCCGCGCCCACCTCACCGGCCAGCTTCATTGTCTCGGCGACGGCGTCCCCCTGCCGTACGACCAGGTCGCCTCCTAGCTGCCGGAGCGAGGCGCGCAGGTCGGCCAGACACTGCAACAGGAAGCCGTGCCGTGCGTCCCCGGGTATGGACGGGTCCAGTACGAACAGTGGCACCACCTGGCCGGCCCGCTCGCAGGCGGCGGCGAGAGCCGGATGGTCGTGCACGCGCAGGTCGCGGTTGAAGAGCACGATCGCGGTGTCCATGGGGACAGTGTGCTCGGGGACCGCTCCAACAGCACGGCGCAGCGCCGATCGTGGCAGCGGACGACCAGCGTGGTCACCAGAGCGATGTGGTCTTGGCCGGAGCAGGAAGCCGGCGCGCTGCCGTGAGCGTCGGATCAACTGGTTCCGGTATGGGCGGCGAGGAAGCCCGCTCCGCCTGCCACGGTGGAGAACGCGGGGTAGTCGTCCTCTTCGATGCGATAGCCGCTGGCGTCGCTGAGCGCCTCCACGAAGCTGAGGAAGTCCAGCGAGTCCAGTTCGAGGATGTCGCGGAGGTCGGCATCCGGCGGGAGCGTCGCCAGGTCGGCGTCCGGTGCCACCTGAGCCAGCGCGTGCTCGATGAGCTCCCGTGCCTGCTGCGGGGTCATAGCTCCTCCGGATGGTTGAGCAGCCGTTCGACGACGGCGAGGAACCGGGCGCCGGTGAAGCCGTCGGTGGCGCGGTGATCGGCGGCCAGGGTGACGGTGACGAGGGGCCGGACGCCGAGCAGGCCGTCGACTGCCCAGGGCCGGTCGAGGATCTTGCCGAAGCCGACGAGGGCCACCTGCGGGGGATGGACGATGCCGTGAACGAGCTCGACTCCCAGGTCTCCGAGGTTGGTGACGGTGATGGTGGCCTCGGTCATCTCCGTGGCGCGCAGCCGTCCGGCGCGCGACCGGGCGACCAGGTCCTTCAGCCCGGCCATGAGATCGCCGAGTTCGCGGCCGGCGGCAGCGTGCAGCGCGGGTGTGATCAGGCCGCCGCCTTTGAGCGAGATCGCCACGCCCAGGTGCACCGCGTCGCCGGGTACGAAGGCGTCATCGATCCAGAAGCCGTTGAGCCGCGGGACCTCCTTGGCTGCCAGGGCAGTCGCCTTGAGCAGAAGCGCGGCGGGCAGCAACCGCTGAGGCACCGGCAGGTCCCGGTTGCGCTGGCGTAGCCAGGCGAGCGCGGCGCTCATGTCCACGGTCGTGGCCAGGTAGTAGTGCGGGATCTCCCGTTTCGACCTGGCCATCGCCTGCGCGATCGCCTGGCGCATCGCCTCTCCGCGGCGTTCCTGGGCCGGCCTCTCGGCGGCCGCGGGCGCGGCCGGCCGGGCCGAGGCTCTCACTGCCGCCTCACGGGGCTTGCCCTGGCGTACGGCGGCGGCGCGGACGTCGTCAGCGCGGATCGCCCCTGTGCGTCCTGTGCCCGTGATTCGGGCGAGGTCGACGCCGAGCTCCCGAGCGAGCTTGCGGGCGAGCGGCGAGGCCTTCGCCCGGGCTTGGGCGCGCTCGACGTCGGCGCGGATCACCCGCCCGGCCGGACCCGTGCCGTGCACGGAAGCCAGGTCAAGTCCTCGCTGCTCGGCGAGGTGCCGCACGATGGGGGAGGTGACGGGCGGCGATGGGGGCGCGGGGGCTGGTTCCGGCGCGCCGGGGGCCGGCCTCGGGTGCTCTTTCCCGGCCGGGGCCGGTGGCCTTTCCCGCGTGGAGGGCCTGGCTGGAGCCGGGGCGGTGGTGACGAGGGCGAGGGGCGTGCCGACGGGGACCCGCTCACCCGCGCTCACCAGCAGGCTGTCCACCACGCCTGTGTGGAACGACTCGACCTCGATCAGGGCCTTGTCGGTGTCGATGACCGCGATGATGTCACCCTTGCGGATCGAATCTCCTGGCTGGACCAGCCATTCGGCGACGGTGCCCGACTCCATGTCGGCGCCCAGCGAGGGCATCCGGAACTCCGAGGGCCCGGCGCCGGTCATGAGGCGAGCACCTCCCGCGTCGCCGCGACGATCGCGGACACCTGCGGAATGGCGGCCTCCTCCAGGTGACGAGCGTAGGGAATGGGGACCTCTGCGGTGCACACCCGCGCGACCGGCGCGTCGAGCTGGTAGAAGGCCTGCTCGACGATGCGTGCGCCGATCTCGGCCGACAGGCTGCCCGAGCGCCAGCCCTCGTCCACGATGACGACCCGGTGCGTCCGGCCGACCGACTCCATGATCGTGGCATCGTCGAGCGGGCGCAGAACACGCAGGTCGATCACGTCCGCCTCGATGCCTTCGCCTGCAAGCGCGTCCGCGGCCGATAGCGCCTTGCCCATGGTGCCGCCGTATCCGATCAGTGAAATGTCCGTGCCGGATCGCCGCAGCGCGGCCCCGGTGATGTCCACCGGACCGGGACGAGCTACCCCCGACATGTTGTACAGAGAGCCGTGCTCGAAGATCAGAACCGGGTCGGGGTCCTGGAGAGCCGGCCAGAGCATGCCGCGGGCGTCCTCCACCGTGGCGGGCGCCAGGATCCTCAGCCCGGGAATGTGCGCGTACCAGCCTTCCAGGCTGTGCGAATGCTGAGCGGCGAGCTGTCTGCCGGCCCCGGTCGTCATGCGGATCACCAGCGGGACGTTGAGCTGGCCGCCGGACATGTGCAGGAGCGTCGCGGCGTTGTTGAGGATCTGGTCAAGGGCCAGCAGGCTGAAGTTGACCGTCATGATCTCCACGATCGGCCGCATCCCGCCCAGCGCCGCCCCGATCCCGGCACCCACGAACGCCGCCTCCGACAGCGGGGTGTCACGGACCCGCTCGGGACCGAACTCCTCCAGCAGGCCCAGACTGACCGCGAAGCAGCCGCCGTAGGCTCCGACGTCCTCGCCCATGAGGAAGACACGCTCGTCTCTCCGCATCGCCTCGCGTATCGCCTCCCTCATCGCCTCGCGGTACGTCGTGGTGCCCTCGGTCATGACGCTGCTTCTGCCCGGCTCACCGGCGTCGTTCCGCTCGGTGGCGGAGCCGGGCTGCAGACGAACGTGGCCAGATCCTCCACGGGCTCGAGCGGCGCCTGCTCGGAGAAGGCGACCGCCTGATCGATCTCCGCGGCCACCTCCTTCTCCAGCAAGGCGAGATCGTCGTCGGGGAGTTCCCCCGTGGCCTTCATCCGTGCGATGAGCGCGTCGATCGGATCGCATTTCTTCCATTGCTCGACCTCGGCCTTGGAGCGGTACCGCTCGGGGTCGTACATCGAGTGCGCGCGGAACCGGTAGGTGCGCAACTCCAGGAAATGCGGCCCGGCTCCGGCCCGGATCGACTCCGTGGCCCTGGCCGCCGCCTCGGCGACGGCCAGCGCGTCCATGCCGTCCACCGGCCAGGCCGTAACGCCGTAGCCGGCCGCGCGGAGCGCCAGATCGGTCATGGCATGCGACTTGGCCAGCGCGGTGCCCATCGCGTACTGGTTGTTCTCGCAGGCGAACAGCACCGGCAGCCGCCACAGCGCGGCGAGGTTGGCACACTCGTGGAACTCGCCCTCGGCCATCGCACCGTCGCCGAAGAAGCACACGGTCACCCGGTCGCGCCCCTGGAACCTGTCCGCGAGGGCGAGCCCCACCGCCAGCGGGAGGCCACCGCCGACGATCGCGTTTCCCCCGTAGAAGCCGCGGGTGACGTCGAAGATGTGCATGGAGCCGCCCCTGCCCCGGCTGCATCCGGCGGCCTTGCCGTACATCTCGGCCATGATCGCCGTCGCCGGCACCCCGCGGACGAGCGCATGGCCATGCTCCCGATACGTTGAGACGACCGTGTCGTCCGGCGAAAGCGCCTGGCACACGCCGGCGGCCACGGCCTCCTCACCGATGTACAGATGCATGAACCCGCGGATCTTCTCCGCGCTGTAGAGCTCGACACAGCGCTCCTCGAACCGGCGGATACGCAGCATCTTGCGCAGCAACTCGTGATTCAGTGTGGTCCGCGCCTTGTTCTTGCGTGCCATGAGTCTTCCCCCGGCGTACGTCCCCCCTCATCCCCACTCCAGTGCCCTGTCGCCGTCCCGCTAATCAGACGGCCTGGGCGGGCGAGTCAGGTGATCAGCGAGCGTGCTCATGACCGCCGAGCCGCTTGACGAGCAGGTGATGTGACATGACGACGCCGTTCATGCCGCGGCTGCCCACCACGATGGCCGCGGCCTCGCCGGCCTGCGCACGCAAGATCTCAGTGGTGTTGCCGTAGAGCAGTTCGGTGCTCACATGGACGTCCTTGCGAGATTCGGTGGCCAGCCCGGCGGCCTCGGCCAGCATCCGCTCGCCTTCCTTGCGAGCCGCGTCGTCGAGCGAGCGCTCATACGGTTGCCCGCCGTGGACGGTCGGTGCCACGACGTGGACGATCCGCAGGTCGCATGCGCGTCGAGCCGCGACGTCGGCGGCTCACAGCACTGCGGCCAGCGCTGCCCGTGAGCCGTCCACGCCTACGATGATTGGTTCGGACATACGGTCAGCCCTTCCCGGTGGCGCGTCATGCCCGTGCCAGCAGGTCGTCCAGGGGCTCGTCTCTCTGCAGGCGCCCGATGACATCGGCCAGCAGCGGAGCCACTGAGCACACGCTGAGCGGCATCTCCGGTCTGGTCGGCTGGGCGACGGTGTCGGTGACCAGGACCCGCTGGATCGTGGTGCGGCCGAGGCGCTCGGCCGCCGACCCCACGAACAAGCCGTGGGTCGCGACCACGACGATCTCCGGTGCGGCGCCGTGGTCGGCCACGACCTCCGCGGCGGCCTCGATCGTGCCGCCGGTACTGATCATGTCGTCGACGATGACCACTGGACGATCTCGGATGTCTCCTACCAGTTCCTCGGCGATCACGCTCGTCCCGCTCAGCCGGGTCTTGCGCACCACCGCCACAGGCCGCGACAGCAACCGGCCATAGTGCTCGGCCGGCTTGACCGCGCCGAGATCGGGTGCCGCCACCACAGTGTCGTCCCGCACTTCCCCGAGCGCCTGGGCAAGGACTGGCACGGCCGTCGGCATCTCCACCGGAACGGCGCAGATGGCCTCCAGCGCGACCGTGTGAGGATCCACCACGATCAGATGCCGCATTCCGGCCGAAGCAAGCGCGTTGGCGACGACGTGGATCCCGATCGCCTGCCCGGCCCGGCCCCGACGGTCCTGACGGCCGGTCGTGCCGCGACCTCCACCGGCTTCCTGCTGACCGCCCTGGTCATGGGCTTGCGCAGATCGCCTCCACGAAGTGGCCGACCGTCTCTTCGGGCAGGTGCCGAGCCAGGTCGGCCTCGCTGATCAGCCCGACGAGCCAGTGCTGGTCGACCACCGGCAGGCGGCGGATCCGGTGCTGCTCCATGGCGAGGAGTACCTGCTGGACATCCGCGTCGGCCTCGACGGTGATGGGCTTGCCCTGAGCCAGTTCGCCCGCTGTGACCGTGTTCGGGTCGCCTCCGGTGGCGACGCACTTGAGCACGATGTCCCGGTCGGTGATGATGCCATGGAGCCGGTCGTCGTCGCCGCAGATCGGCAGCGCCCCGACGTCCAGCTCGCGCATGCGCCGCGCGGCGAAGGCGAGATTCTGGTGCTCGCCGATGCACTCGACGCCCGGATGCATGATGTCCCGTGCGGTCCTCACGATTACCCCCTTCTGGGCAGTCCACCCCTTCCGAACCACCCATCCCCCTTCCGGCACTTACCCCTTGGTTCTGCCTCCTATCAGGCATGACGAGATCGGCCGAAGCCCCTCAGCGGCGAAGCGAGTGGGGAGATTCGACCGGGGTGCAGGCGAGCTGCCGGTCGGGCACCTGCTCGACCGTTGGCGTCTGTCCGTCGAAGCGTACGGCGATCTGGTCGACCACCCGATGCGCGGCCTTGCCGGTGACACCCGGGTTCAGAACTCCGGCCTCGACCGCCGCCCGGTGGATCGCCCGCCGGATCTGCTCGGGATCGAACGCCACGACCGTGCCGCCGCGCTTGCGGACCCCGCGGGGGAGTACGGCCATCCGGATCACCTCTCTCGCGCGTGTCCTGAACCTTCGGTTCCGGTTCTGTTCATCGGCGGGTGGCCGTTCGCGGCCGTCACGGAGCACGCGGTCAGCGGCGAGATCCTGCGCCTTGGCGGCGGACCACGGCGACCGGGCAGTGAGCGTGGTGCAGTACGCCGTGGCTGACCGAGCCCAGCACCGCGGAGGCTATGCCGCCGTGTCCTCGGTTGCCCACCACGATCAGGTCCGCGTCCTTGGATGCCTCAGTGAGCGCTGTCACCGGATGCATGGAGGTGATGTCCTCGATCACGTTGACCTCAGGGTGCCTGGCCCTCCAGGGGGCGAGTCGATCGCGGATGAACTCGTACTGGGCTCGTCGTAGGCGGTCCAAGTCGAGCGAGACCGCATGGACGGGGACGGCGTAGGCGTAGACGGCGCGCAGCGGTACTCGGCGCAGGGACGCCTCAGCGAAGGCGTGGGCCAGGGCGGGTTCGGAGGAATCCGTCTCGTCCAGGCCCACGACGAGTTGCCGGTGTTCGGTCGCTGTCGGCCGTACCACGACGACCGTGCCGTGGGCGCGGCCCGCCACTCCCAGGCTGACCGAGCCGAGCAACGCGCCGGCGAATCCGCCCCGGCCGCGCGAGCCGACCACCAGCTCGGCGGCCACCTCCGCCCGCGCCCGCAGATCCGCCACCGCCGATCCGGTCATCACCCTGGTGGCGACCTCGACGCCGGGCCAGCGGGTCATGACGGTCTTGGCCTCCTGTTCGAGCATCGCCTCCGCTGCTTCCCCGAGGGGCTCGAGCAGCCACGGGATCGGGTAACGCGGAAGGTCGTAGGTGCCGCGTTCGATCACGTGCACGAGTTCAAGCCGCAGCCCCTTGCGTGCCGCGTCGGCGGCCGCCCACGCGATGGCCGCACCGGAGCCCGGCGAGCCATCGGCCCCCACGACGATGACGTCGTTCATGTCGCGCCCTTCACTAGCCGAGAACCTTCCCGCGCGGACCTCCTGCCCGAAACGCGGCAAAGCCACGGCAAAGGTGCTCAAGGCTGCGCTCTGGTCACCGGCCGCCCCTGCCGGCAGCGGCGTGCCCCCAGATGCTCGCATATGCCCTTTTGTCTGTTTCTGGGTATCTACCCATCTTGGTGGGCTCCCAGCGCAGGGAGTAAAGGTCCATGGCAGCTGGGTCCTTCGAGCCACAGCCACGACGGGGCAGACCGTCCACCGCGGTCGAGGAGGAGCCTGAGATGACGTGGGATCTCATCCGTAAGATCGGACGTCAGGCCGTCACACCCAACCTGATCGACTACCAGGATGAATGTCGTGGGTTCTCCTGGCACGCCGCTCGGCGGTCGCTCTTCCACGGCACGCCCGGCGGCCGGGGACTGAACATGGCGTACGAGGCCGTTGACCGTCACCTTGAGAGCCCCCGGTGTGACCACGTGGCACTCCAGTGCATCGGCAGGGACGGCAGGGTGACCGAGCTGACATACCTGGATCTGCATGTCGCGACGAACCGGTTCGCCAACACGCTGCGCGGCTTGGAGATCAGTCGGGGCGATCGGGTGTTCACGCTGCTCGGGCGGGTTCCTGAACTCTATGTGGCGGTTCTGGGCACGCTGAAGAACGTCAGCGTGCTCTCTCCGCTGTTCTCCGCCTTCGGCCCCGAGCCGATCTGCGAGCGGCTACGACTCGGGGAGGGACGCGTGCTGGTGACCACCCCGGACCTGTACGCGCGAAAGATCTCCGTCATTCGCGAGTCGCTGCCCGGCCTGGAGCATGTGCTGGTCACAGGCGACGGACCCGCGCCCGACGGCACTCTGCTCCTGAGCGAGCTCATGGAACAGGCAAGCGGGCAGTTCGAGATCCCGCCCACAGCCCCCGAGGACATGGCGCTGCTGCATTTCACCAGCGGCACCACCGGCACGCCGAAGGGCGCGATCCACGTGCACGACGCCCTGGTCGCCCACCGCATGACCGCCATGTACGCCCTTGACCTGCGTCCTTCGGACGTCTTCTGGTGCACCGCCGATCCTGGCTGGGTCACCGGCATGTCCTACGGCGTCATCGCACCCCTCACCTTCGGGCTCACCCTCGTGGTCGACGCGGGCGAGTTCGACGCGCGACGCTGGTACCGCATACTGCAGGACCAGCACGTGACCGTCTGGTACACCTCGCCGACGGCGTTGCGCATGCTCATGCGCCGTGGCGATGCTCTGCCCCGCGAGTACGACCTGTCCAGGCTGCGGTTCATCGCCAGCGTCGGGGAGCCGCTCAACCCCGAGGTGACGGTCTGGGGCGCGCGGACGCTCGGCCAGCCTGTCCATGACAACTGGTGGCAGACCGAGACCGGCGCCATCATGATCAGTAACTATGCGGCGATGGACATCAAACCGGGCTCCATGGGACGGCCGCTGCCCGGGATCGAGGCGGCCTTGCTCGAACGCGGTGCGGACGGCCGCGCCCGCGTCGTCAACGGGCACGTACGGGTGATCACGGATCCCGAGGTCGAAGGAGAACTCGCGCTGCGGCCTGGCTGGCCCTCGATGTTCCGCGGCTACCTGGGCCAGCCGGAGCGATACGCCAAGGCGTTCGCCGGAGGCTGGTACCTGTCAGGCGACATCGCCCGCAAAGACGAGGATGGATATTTCTGGTTCGTCGCACGAGCAGACGACGTGATCAAGTCCGCAGGCCACCTCATCGGGCCGTTCGAGGTCGAGTCGATGCTGATGGAACACCCCGCGGTCGCCGAAGCCGGCGTGATAGGCAAGCCCGACCCGGTGGCCGGCGAACTGGTGAAGGCCTTCGTCACCCTCAATCCCGGCTACGAGCCCGGCGAGCCGCTCCGGCTGGAACTGATCGCCTTCGCCCGCCGCCGACTGGGCGCGGTCGCCCCCAAGGAGATCGCTTTCGACCAGAACCTGCCGCACACCCGCAGTGGAAAGGTCATGCGCCGCCTGCTCAAGGCTCGCGAACTCGGCCTGCCCGAGGGCGACGTCTCGACCTTGGAACATCCGGCCCGGTGAGCGCCCGGTTGGAGCGGGCCAGCACCCAGCCGTGCACGATCGCGCCGAAGGTGGAGCCGTGGCTGGTCGGGGACCAGCCGGGCCACGGAGTGCGTGGATGGCGCTCATCGTCGCGAGGACTGATGTCGGTTTCCTAGGGGAATGTCTGGTTGAAAGAGCAAAACTCGCGCGGCACAGGGAGCTTGCACGGTCGGTCGGTGGTGGCGAGCTGATGAGTTGACCGATGAGGCCACCACCATTGACCGCGCCGCGCTTCGAGACGGCGATGCTCGGGCTTCGGTCGCGTCCGGCTGGTGACCGTCCGCGCACCCGGCCGCGCCACGCAGACGACCCCTGGCGGGCGATCGCCACCGGGCAGGGTGCATGGCCGCAACATGGCTGCGGTCACGGAGCCGAACCGTCCGTGCGGGCTCGCGACGACCACCAGGGCCGCCTCGTCCACCGGCGCTGGGGGCGGACGCCGCGTGAGGCTGGTGAAAGTAGGAGGAGATGCGTGATGGCCAGACACATCGTGGTCGGCGTGGATGGGTCCGCACCGGCGACGGCGGCCGTGGAATGGGCCACCGCGGACGCCCAGCGCAGAGGGCTGGGCCTGCGAATCGTGCATGTGTGCGAGCAATGGGGCTACGGGGATGAGGGGACGAAGGACTGTGCAGGGGTGCTGGCCGCGGCCGCCGATCGGGCACGCGGTCTGGCGCGCGACGTCGAGGTGACCACGGAACTGGTGCCCGGCCATGTGATCGATACCTTGGTCGGTGAGTCGGCGTCCGCGGACAGCGTGGTGCTGGGCAGCCGGGGAGTCGGCGGGTTCGCGGGGCTCGTGGTCGGCTCGGTCGGCCTGGGGGTTGCCGGGCACGCCGCCGGAGCGGTCGTGATCGTCCGCGGGCCGTCCGTCGTCCAGTACGGGCGGCGGGTGGTCGCCGGAGACGACGGCTCCGACGAATCCAGGGCGGCTGTGCAGTACGCCCTCGAGCAGGCCCGCGCCCGCGGCGTTCCCCTGTACGTCGTGTTCGCCTGGCAGATGTCGATCGCCCCGCCGTTGGCGGCCGGATACAGCAAGATCCTCGAGGGCGCCCGCGAGCAGGAGATTCGCATGGCGGCCGAGCGCGTGATGCCCTGGCGGGAGAAGAACCCGGATGTCGAGATCATCGGCGAACAAGTGGTCGGCCATCCGGCCGATGTCCTGATCCAGGCGGGCGGAACCGCGGATCTGGTGGTGGTCGGCTCGCGCGGTCTGGGTGGATTCGCCTCCGCGGTGCTCGGCTCGGTCAGCCACGCGGTACTGCACCACGTGAACTGCCCGGTGGCTGTGGTGCGGCCTCGAACGCGACAGGCGTGAGACCTGGCCGGGGGCAGCCGCGGTTCGGTGAGCCATGGGCGTACCGCATCGAGACCACTGCCCCGCCGCAGTGGTCCAGGCCCTCGCGGATCGGGTGATATCCCGGTGGCCGCATCGCCGCCGCTGAGTGCGAGGGCGCTGTCCCATGGCAGCAGGCGCCGGATCGTGATGCGGCCGATGACCCGGCGCCGGGGAAGCCGAGCCCTCACCCGGCCCTCCGTCAGGGGAGCCACCCGGCACGGAAATTGGCTCGTAACGCATGGGGGCATCGTGATCGTGGTGGGTGTGGACGGCTCGCGGGCCAGCCTCGTGGCGGTGGCATGGGCGGTCCGCGAGGCCGCGATGCGAGGCGTCACGGTTCGTCTCGTGCACGTCATGCCAGGCCTGGATTCATCCGCGGGTGCGTCCCGCGAACAGGTCCGGCGATGGTTGCGCAAGCATGCCATGGTCGTGGTGACAGACGCCCTGCGGCACGCGCGGCAGGAAGAGGGTGAAGTTGAATCGCCCCGGGTTCGGTGGAGGCTTGATCTCTTGAGAGGATCGAGTCCATGCCTGGTAAGTCTCCCTACCTCGCCGAGCTGCGCCGCCGAGCGGTGCGGATGGTCGCCGAAGTGCGGCCGGATTACCCGACCGAGTGGGCCACGATCAACGCGGTGGCGACCAAACTCGGCATCGGCACCGCGGAGACACTACGCACCTGGGTCCGTCAGGCCCAGGTCGACGAGGGCAGCCGGCCCGGCCGCACCACCGACGAGTCGGCCGAGCTGAAGCGGCTGCGCCGGGAGAACGCCGAACTCCGGCGCGCCAACGAGATCCTGAAGGCCGCCTCGGCTTTCTTCGCGGCCGAACTCGACCGGCCGCACACGCACTCGTGACCTTCATCGACCAGCACGCCGGCGTGTTCGGTGTCGAGCCGATCTGCCGTGTCCTGACCGAGCACGGCTGCCCCATCTCCACCAGCACCTACTACGCCGCCAAGAACCGGCCACCCTCACCCCGCGCCATACGCGACGCCGAACTGGACGAACACATCCAGCGCATCCACGCCGCCAACTACGGCGTCTACGGCGCCCGCAAGATCTGGCACCAACTCCAGCGCGAAGGGCACCGGGTGGCCCGCTGCACCGTCGAACGGCGGATGCGCGCGCTCGGCCTGCAAGGCGTCCGCCGGGGCAAGAAGATCCGCACCACCACGTCCGACCCAGGACACGAGCGGGCGGCCGACCGGCTGCAGCGCGACTTCACCGCCTGCCGGCCCAGGCGGGAGTCTCTCTTCTTTCCCAGACCGGACACGCGAGTGCTCGAAGGCGCACGGTGATCGCTCGCTCTCACCCCTCGCGTACTCGGCACCACCGCACACCCCACCGGGAACTGGGTCGCCCAGGCCGTTAGGAACCTGGTGATGGATCTTCAGGACGCCGGTAGCCGGGCCTGCTTTTGATCCGTGACCGGGACGGCGCCGCCACCATCGCCGCGACGACGCCGAGCGCCGTTCAGCGCAGCCGCCACAGCGCGCCACGCGAACCGGCCGGCTCCCCTTGAGCGCCGACCGCGCCCAACGCGTAGACGTCTCCTGTGTCATCCCGCGTCACCAGGTCCTCCACGACCGCCGGCCCGTACTCTCCCGTGGGCAGGCGTTCGCTGGTCCAGCGGCCGGTGGAGGACAGGTGCCAGAGCGTGCCGGTGTCGGTCGCCGCCCAAAGGCCGTCCTCGCCGTCGGGAGCCGCCGCCGTGAACGCCTTCGGCTTCGACTCGGCGGCCACCAGGCAGGTCCACGTGGTTCCCCGCAGGCGCATTGCCACCGCCCGGGACAGAAAGACATCCTCCAAGTCGGCCTCCTCGCGCTCCATCCACTGGAACGAGCCGAGCACCCACCATTCCTCCGGCCCGGTCCGCACGACCGCCCGCAGGTTGGTCCGTCCGGTGTCGCCGTGGACCGGTGCGGCGTCGGTGGGCGACAGCAGCGTCGGCAGTTGCACGGGCTGCCACGCGCGGCCCGTCCACCGGGCGATCGACGGCCTGTCGGAACCCTCCCCGGGGGTGCCGATCATCCATGGGGTGTCAGCGGTGCCGCTCAGGGACAGGGCTTGGAAAGGTACGGGAACGGACTGCCATGCCGCGCCGTCCCAGCGCATGGAGACGCTTCCGAGGATGATCCAGGTGCCCTGCGCGTCGACTGCGGGCGCCGGCTGCTCGGCGAGCTCCGGCGGGCCGGTGTGCCAGGCGCGGCCGTCCCAGGTCAAGAGGGCGGCGTGGCCGTCCTCTGTGTCGGCGAGCACCCAAGCTCGGTCGGCGGAGGCCGCACCGAGCGCCAGCAGCCTGCCGGAGGCGGGGACCGCGGCCGGCTCGTCCCATCCACTGCCGTTCCAGTGGCGCGGCTCGCGCGCTCCTCCAGGTCCCAGGCGCCACGCCCAGAGGGTGCCGTCAGAGGCGGCGGTGCCGGAGCCCATGACGGTGCCGGGAGTCTGGTCGACGTGGACGAGCTCCCAGCTCCCTGAGGCGGAGCCGACCCGGAACTGTCCGGTGCGGCGGGACGTGGCCGGACACGTGGCCGGAGTGGTGACCACGGGATCGAGCGCCTTCGTCACCGTGGTCGCGCTCGCGCTCGGGGAGGGAACCGAGAAGGAGGGAGGCTGAGGGGATGAGGGCACCTCGCCCTGCTGGCATCCGCCCGCCATCAGGAGCGCAACGGCCAGCAGTCCGGTGATCCGGCGCGAGGGAGGTACGGTCACCGACACATCTTGCCGGAACCGGAGCCGGCGAAGAGGCGATCCGACAAGCCGGGCGATGCCGGTAAGTCAGGACATCTGGGCGATCGGCCAGCCGGTCGGCCTGGCCGCTGTCGGCGACTTCCGTGCCGGGAGCTGTCGGCAGGATCGCGGCGGCCACCGCAGCGGTTCCGGTCGGCCGCGCCTGCGGGGCACGGGCCGACGTCGCGTCGTACGCGTCCATCAGGTCCGTGCCTGCAGCACGTTCTCGTTCCTTACATCGGGTGAGTCGTCCGGATGGGGCGGCGTTTCACCCGGTGGTCAGCGGAGTCCCTTGAGGTAGGTGACCGCTTGGTAGGCCGATTCGATGGCTCCGTCGACGAAGCCGTGGTTGGCCTGGTCGGTCGTCGACACGGTGATCCGGCCGACCGGTGTGCCGAGGTGTGGTCATGAACCAAACCGCCGGTGGCGTAGTCGATCAGAGAAACGCCTGCCAACGGCGGATTGTCGTCTGAGCGAAAGGTGATCCTTATTGGAATCGGCATCTTCGCCCGACATGCTCTTTATTCTCGGGTTGGCAAACCTGGCGTGCGGCGTCTGGATCCTGCGCAGGCCACAGCGGTTCCGCGCCCGCGGGGTTCGGGTACCGGGCGTGGTCACCGGCCTGGAGAGGAGCAGTGACCCTGACAGCAATGCGTGCTATCCCGTCTTCCGCTTCACGACCCGCGATGGCCAGAGGGTCGAGATCACCTCGCGTTACGGCGAGAGCAAGCCTCCTCAACCAGGAGATCGCGTCACGGTCCTGCTGACCTCGCAGATCAAGCGGATCGGCGGTGGCGAGCCGGTCACGGCGGTCGCCCACAGCGCGGCCGGTCCCGTACGGACGCGAACAGCCGCCAGCGGGCTGCCGCCGATCCGGCTGCACGACCTGTGCCGCGGAGCTGCGACGTTGGCGCCGGCGTCGGGCACTGAGCTGAAGGTGGCGCAGGGCACGTTGGGGCATGCCAGCATCATGTTGACCGCCGACACCTAAGTGCCCGGGCCGCTGCGCGGCCGGCGCTCCAGGCGGTGCGGGCGACCAGCCGGAAGATCGTAAGCGTGGGCGAGGCGTGGTGAACCACTGACCGTATCCAGGCGCGGACAGGCCGTACTCTAGCTGGGCGGCCAGATTTCTTGTTCGCGGACGAAAGGGCGTGCACCGCTGGCCCGACCCCCAGACCGCCCGCCTGGCGGTGTTCCGATGGATCACCCGAGACAACACGGTCGGGCGGCACCCCCGCCTCGGCGAGCTGGGCCCGATCAGCCGTTGAAGACGAGCTCGGACTGCCGCACGCTGCGCTCAGGTAGCCGCGGCACCCCATCGTCGTCGGCCAGGATCCGGTAGACGCTGGCCCGAGGGATGTCGGCCCTTGTTCTTGCGTGCCTTGACCCGGGTGCTGATCTTCGCCAAGAAGCCGGATGCTGATCTTCGCCTAGAAGATCGGTTCACAGCCCGCCTCGGCCAGAGCGTCGAGCTGGCTCTGTAGCTCCTGTTGCGCGATGCTGCAGCGGGCGTAGCCGACCCGCGTCGGCCTGGCCGCTGCCGCCGGCACCGTCTGAACGGCCGGGCCCGCCTGCCAGGCATGGCCCGCGCCATGCGTCGGCGGGGTCCGCACCTCCAGTTCGGCCCGCAACTGGGCACCAGCATGAAGCGAGGCGTGTGGGACTTCGGCGCGACCTTGCCGCCCCGAGTCCGGCAGGCGCTGCCCGCAGGCGCCTCACACGTGGGACAGTCGAACCGTCCGACTGCGGCTAACGGCCGCCGGACCCCGGGCACCCGAGCACAAAGAGTGACGGTCGCTACGCATAGGTACCTTGGCCCCTGGGATCACGCTCGGGATAACCTCGCCGATTCACTCACAGTTGCCACAACCGCACGGTCGCGTCCCTGCTGCCGGTGGCCAGGATCTTGCTGTCTGGGCTGAATGCCACGGAGTAGACGACGCCGTCGTGGCCGGTGAGGGGCTGGCCGAGGAGGGTGGCGGTGTCTCCCCGATTGAAGGCGTGGTAAGCGGCCGGCAGGGCGGCGGCCAAGCGTGCGGTGCCCAGCCCGGTGAGCAGGCGGCGGCGGGTCAGGACCCGGTGCGGCGCGGCAGTGACGTGATTTTGCGTTGCGGGTTCGGGCGCGGACCGCTCCCCGAGACCGGGAGATCCGGATGCGTGGGCGGCCGGCGCAAGGGGGCGGTGGGCGCCGGTTCGGTAGGTGGGGGGCCTCAAGCCGGGTAGCCGTGCGGACGCGGGGGGCTGGGGCAGCGGAGGCGCCTGGGTGATGGGGGGCGGATAAGCCGGTTTCGATGGCCTGTCGCATCGCCGCGGCATCCCGGTGGCGTTCCTGAGGTCTTTAGCCAGCGCGGTCGCCAGCAACTGGTCCCAGAAGGGCGCCAGGTCCGCATTCCGGTGGCGGTCAGCCGGGTGGCCGTCTCCGAGACCAGCTTGGCGATCCCGAAGTCCCCGTGTGGAGTCACCCACGACCGGGATGTCAACGCCGAGATCAACATCCGGGCCGAAGGGCGCCAGATCGTCGCCGCTGGACGGAAACCCGTGCCTGATTCCCCGGCGTTCACGCCGGGGAGCGCGTCAAAGCGTCGAACCGATCGACCGCACGCCCGTCAAAGCGTTCGTGCGCCAGCATCACGAACTCGGTGTCCTCGCCGGCTGGCGGCGCCGAAGCCTCCGTGCGGCATCGGCGCAACGTGCGCCGGAGGAGTCAGGTCGGCGGACGCCGGAGCCGAGGCTGAGCATGGTCAGGCTCCTCCGGCGGCGATGTAGGCGGCGGGGTCGTAGTGGAGGCGAAGCCGTTGGATCTTGCCGTCGGTGAAGGTGAAGAACTCGGCGAGCCTGACGGTGCCCCTGGGCAGGTGGGCCTCGTAGAGAACGGCGCTGCCCTCGGGCCCGTTCACCTCCTGGATCACGTCGATCTTGCTGACGTTGGCGATGAACCCTTTGACGCCCTGCCGGAAAGGGGCCGCCCCGGTGACGCGTCCAGCGATGGGGCCTTCGAATTCGAGGTCGTCGGTCAGAAGGGGAGCAAGCTCGCGGCCGTCCGCGTAATTGTCGATCCCGCCCGTCAGAACCCGGTAGTAGTCCTTGAGCGCACAATGCGCGTGCTCGCTGAGGAAAGCCATGTGATCTCCCTCGATCATCGTTGATGAATGGTAGAGAAAGTAAACCATTCGGTTGAGAATTACAACCGATAGGGCTTAGGCTGGGGCCATGCGCTCGTACAACCAGTACTGTTCGATGGCCCGTGCTCTGGACCTGGTTGGCGACCGCTGGACGTTGCTCATCGTCCGCGAACTACTCACCCAAGGACCCTGCCGGTTCTCCGACCTGCGCCGCGGGCTGCCCGGCATCGCCAGCAACCTGCTCGCCGAGCGCCTGCGCGAGATGGAGTCGACCGGCCTGATCATCCGGCGCGACGAGCCGCCACCGATCGCCGCGACGCTGATCAGCCTCACCGCCCGCGGCCAGGATCTCAGCGGCGTGGTGCGCGAGCTGACGCGCTGGGGCGCACCCCTGATGATCACGCCACCAGTCGGCGATGAGTTCAGAATGCACTGGTTCTCGCTGCCACTGCGCCATCTGTGCCGAGACGGCTCACCTGACGAGCCGGCCATCACCGTGCGCCTCGGCGACCTGGACGACGGCTGCGACATCACCGCCGACCACGGCCAGATCGACGTGCGCCCCTGCTCGAGCCAGCGCCAACCCGAAGCCACGATCACCGCGCCGCCGCAGGTGCTCGTCGCACTCTTCACAGGACTCATGACCCCGCAGGCAGCCACGACCCAGGGAATGGTCGTCGACGGCTCCATGGCGGCACTCGAACGCCTTCTACCGGAAAAAGGGCAAGCCGATGCCTGACGGTCGAGACATGCCGAACCGCGATCTCCTCGAGGAGATCGCCGAAGACTTCAGCGACCAACCTGACGTCACCATGGGAACGATGTTCCGCAGCCCAGGCCTCCGCGCCGGCGGCAAGATCTTCGCGTTTCTCGGTCATGATGGTGAGCTCATCGTGAAACTCCCGCACCAGCGAGCTTGCCAGCTCGTCGACGCGGGAGCCGCCGAACACGTGACCATGGGAACGCGGACCATGCGGGAATGGGTCGCCTTTCCCGCCCAAGGAAGCGGCACGGCAACCCTCATACTGTGGCGAAGCGCGGCGCACGCCGCCCATCAGTACGTCGACTCCCTGCGACGATCAAGTTGATCTGCAAGCGCTGCCAGAACTCTCCTGCAAGCGCTGCCCGGTGAGACCACAAAATCACGCGTGCCCTTGTCTGCCTCACGCTCCCGTACGGCAGCGACAGGCACACCGGCCATAACACCGGCTCCGCTCCACGCCGTTCAGGCGGGGTTTTCACTGATCAAGAGAAGTAGGGCGGGTGGGACTTGAACTTACGACCCACGGATTATGAGTCTGTGGATCAACGAATCGGGTGATGTCGGGCCTCGCCGCTCTGTGGCATTCCTGCAGGTAGGTACGTCGTGGGTGGGCCGGACAGTGTCGGAAATGCCGTCCTGAAGCGGGAGTGTCCGAGACTGCCGGTCCCCCTACGGTCTCCTCAAGAGGGAGGCGCCATGGAACGTGCCAGCACCGTAAAGGTTGTCCAGATCGTGTTCGGATCCGTGCACGGTGTGGCCCGGCACTGCGGCATCGGACGGGCCATCAGTACTAAGCGCGACGACGTTCGCGCCCCGGCGGCTGGGACGCTCGGTCAACGCCCGAACGAACAAGCCGATGTGCGCCCGGCCGGCTGTCACCGGGTCGACGCCCTCGCGCTCGCACACCTCCATGTACTCGGCCAACCCGCGTGTGTAGGCGAGCAGCCATGGTCGGCATCCTTCCGGGTCTTCGATGTCTCCATCAAACCCGGGGCGGTTCACCGTGCCGGTCGTCGCGGTCATCGCCGGCGACTGGGTCGGGGCGCCGCTCGCGCGCTCGCCGTGCTCGACTGCCCCGACCGGCCGTACCTGCGATCATCGTATCCGCGCTGGCGCTCGGGCCGGCCGACGATCACGCCGGCGGGCGGCGGATTCGGAGCCTGGTTGCCCGTCGCGACGCCTGCGACGCGTTCGGTGCCGAGCTTGCCGCGCACGCGCCGGATGACACGATCGCCAGCGGCTGTACGAGTGAGGATCTGGCCACGGCCCTGGCCTGCATCGCGCGGTCATCGCCGCCCCCCGCGCCGCGCGCCTCTCGTTTTCTCGGCGCCCACGCGCTGGCGTGCGTAGCCGGCGCCGATCAAACGCGCGTAAGGCACTTCGTCGGGAGCCAGCCGACGCCGTAGGACTTCCAGAGAATGCTCGAACCGCAGCTTGCGTATGCGCCTCCTTCTGAGTTGCCACAGTTCAGTCCGTAGAGCAAGTGTCGGAGTATGGCCGAGCTTCTGTCCTTGTCGGCGTGGACGTTGATTCCTTGCACCGGCCACACCAAGTAGTTACAGGTCGCGAGAGGCGCAGCGGGCGTGGAGCCGACTTCACTGACCTGGTTGTGCGAGATCGCTGTGGCTGAGGCGGGGGTTGCGGTCGCGGCAATTCCCGGGCCGACGAGTGCCGCAGCCAGTGTTCCGATCGCAACTGCGATGGTGGAGCGTTTGGACATCGTGTTCCCTCTTTGTCGATGAGCGCCGGATACGCAGCGCTCTGATCTTGAATCTCGATGAGCCGCCGGGCCCTTCGAGAGCCGATGGGTTCATGATGGGAGGGCGGACGCCGCCGGGTCGTCACCCTGGGGGCGGCCTTCGCGTGTACGCGATCCTGCGTACGGGCGGTGACGTCCGCTGGGCGTCATGACCCATCCGCTGACCTGCTGGCGTACGCTCTGGTGGCAATCGCGGCATCGGCGTTGGCCGCGCGGCGCACGCCGGCTAGCGGTGGAGCGGGCTGCGGAAGGCGAGGGTTCGGGGTTGTAGATCCGTTCCGGGGATGGTGAGGCTGTCGTCGCCACGATCGCGCGGAAGGATCCAGAAAGGTGTGCCTGGCGGTGGGGAGGGCGTCGACCAGGTTGGACGGCCGCTCACGAGTATTGAGCTGGCGGTGGCGCCCGTTCGGCGGACGCCGATCGCCCCCTCCGCTCAGGGAGAATGCAGGCATGGTCGAACAGAGCATCTGGATGCAGAAGGTCGCGGCCGACCCCGGTCACTCCACCTGGTTCATTGAGCGCTTCCGTTCCATGTCTCGCGCCGGTGACGACCTCGCCGGGGAGGCCCGCCTCATGGACGCCATGGTGCCGCGCCGCGCCCACATCCTCGACGCCGGCTGCGGATCCGGCCGGGTCGGCGGCATGTTGGCCGAGGCCGGCCACGACATCGTCGGCGTCGATGTCGACCCGGCTCTGATCGAGGCCGCCGAGCAGGACCACCCCGGGCCGCGCTGGATGGTCGGCGACCTGGCCGAACTCGACCTTCCTGCGCAAGGCATCACCACGCCGTTCGATGCCATCGTCTGCGCCGGGAACGTGATGACGTTCCTCGCGCCGAGCACCCGTCGTGAGGTGCTGAGACGGTTCCGCGCGCACCTCACGCAGGAGGGCCGAGCCGCGATCGGCTTCGGCGCCGGCCGCGGCTACGAGTTCAGCGAGTTCTTTGCGGATGCGGCGGCCAGCGCGCTCGAACCCGACCTGCTGCTGTCCTCCTGGGACCTGCGTCCGTTCGGGGACGACTCGAGCTTCCTGGTTGCTCTTCTCCGCCCCGCCTGACACAGCGGCTGAGGGCGGATGAGCAGGGACCGCGTGGAGGAGCAACTTGGGCCTGCCTACCTTGCCGACCACATGTCGGTCCGACGGCGCACATCCTTCACGGCCCGGCCGCCCGAGCGCATCTTCTGGTGAGCGCGTCGATCCACACGAAGGTGTACGGCCCGCCATCGGGTCGGGACCGGAAGGAGACCACCAGCTCATCGAGCTCGGCGGTCATCATCCGCTGCGCGAACTCGCGAACCATGGTGCGCAGCAGGTCCGGGCTCGCGGCGGCGAGAGTCTCGTCAAAGTGGTCCCGGGCAGCGGGCATGATGCTCATCGACGGCCACTTCGTCCCCTTCGTGTTGATATGAGGGAATCGAAGGATGGTGAAGTGGCCGTCTCTTGGCACATCGATCTCTCCCGTCCCACGACTACGGGAAGATCATCCTGCACTGCTCCTGTGGACGCTCCCCCGGGGAATCACCGCTGGCGGTGTTCGTCGGTCAGTGGGCCGGTTGCCCGACCGCGGACCAAGCGGGGAGATAGCTCATGGGTGACTACACCCTTCCGGACATGCCGTACGACTACGCGGCCCTGGAGCCCGCCATCACCGGCGAGATGGCCGAACAAGCCTCTCACCAACCGGTAAGCCAACGACAACAACACCTCAAGCTGGTCGCGGCCACCGCCCCGATCATGCAGCAAAACCCCAGTTCACAGTACGCAACCGTATTTTCGAGCGGGACAGGAGCACGCGCCCGGCGACTACTACGAAGTGCACGTCGTGGCGGGAAGACCCAAGCGGGCTGAGTTCCGTGGTTCGGCGTGGCCCAACGACATGGGTGACGGCGATTCGGATCGCCGTCACCCCGTCGGGAGGTTACACGGAGGGTTGGGAGACGACGACCACGTGGGTGGTCTTCGCCGGCTCGATTGTCGAGTTCCCCACCAGCTGGATGACGTACGTGTGCTTGCCGGCCGTCGTCGGCGTGTCAGCAAAGATGAACGACCCGTCGGCAGCGGCAGTCATCTTGGCTAGGGCTTTCGAGGTAGTGCCATCGGGGCTGGAGACGTTACGTACGACGGTGACGATGGTGTGCGGGAAGGTGATGCCGTCGGCGGCGAACGTTCCGTTGAATTCGAGTCGCTCGCCGACGGCGCCGGCCGTCGGGCCGGTCACCCTTAGCACCGGCTGGTACAGGCCCACCTCGACGATGGCCGAGGCGCCGCTGCCCCTGAACCAGGAGTTGCCCGGCCAGTACAACCGATATTCGTACGACCCCCATTTCGGTGCGGTATCGGTGAACCGGTATGTGCCGTCCGCCTCCGTGGTGACTTCCTGGAAGGGCCGGGAGGTGCCGTCGGGGAGCCAGCGGTACAGCTCAAGCGTCTGCACGCCGGGCAGCGCGCCGGTGCTCAGTGTGAGCCGCCCGCTGAAGGTCAGCTGCTTGAGCGCGGTCGCCTCGGAGGGAGCCGTCATGGTCAGGGTGGAGGCGTGGTAAGGCGAATGCGGCAGCCGCCAGAGGTGCATCCGCCCGGTGTCAGGCTCCTTCAGCACCGCATAGGTGAGTACGCCGTAGAAGGCGATGCTGCCCGCCACCAGCGCCTTCCCCTGGTGGTCGGCCGAGTAGATCACCTCCGCCGTGGCCGGGTCGTACACCACGAGCTCCGCCGCGTCGCCCGCGGAGGAGTTCCAGCCGCCCACGACGTAGGCGCCGTTCGGGCTGGCCGCGACGGCGGTGGGGAGGCCGTGCTCGCTCAGCTCGCCGCTGTCGTAGGCGCGTGTCTTGGCGTTGGTCGTCGTGTCCCAGGCGTCGAACCGGTCGGTGTCGGCCAGCGCCGACAGCGCCGCTGACCCGTAGTCGGCGAGGGCGAGGTCCCGCAGGGACGTGTCAGCGTGGATCTCACCGCGCGGGGTGGCCGGGGTGGCGCTGACGTCATACACCCTGATCGAGGCGGGGCCGGCTCCCGGCTCTCCCGCCACCAGAGTGCTCCCGGCGACGGCGACCAGCGGAGGCCGCGTCGTGCCTGATCCGACCGGGACGAGGGTGGGTGTCGGCCTCCACAGCTCGAGGGCGACGACGCCTCCTTCCCCTGCTTGGCCGCACCCGTATCCGACCCACAGCCGCTCGTACGACTGGGCCAGCGTGGACGGGCACGGGTAGGCGGTGAGGTCGATCCGCTTGGTGATGGTGAGCGTCGCGATGTCGATCTCGATCACTTCATGCGAATCGCGCAGCGCCGCGTACACCTTCCTGCCGTTGTCCGCCACGGACAGGGCCACGGCACCGGACAGGCCGCTGATCGTGCCGATGAGCGTGCCGTCGCTTGTGGTGACCACGATCCGATCGTCGGCGGCGACGAAGATTTTGCCGCTGTGCCCCACCACGTCACCGCCCCTGTCGGCGGCTACACCGAGGTCGGTGACGGTGTTGGCGGCCGAGGCGGCGGGTGCCTGAGCGACGAGCAGGACCGCTGCCAGGAACAGGGACCCAGCCAGGGCGACTAATCGGTGGGCAAGAGGAGCACGGCCAGAGCTTGGGAGGCGCACATGCACTCCATTCAGAGGTTCGATTGTCGAACGTATGTTCGCACATCTGATCATCGTCGTCCAGAACGGCCTCGGAGAAGGTAGTCCCATCGCCCGCCGCCCCATGCGGACCTCACACGGGGCGCCGCCGACAAGGTCCTGACCGCGATGGACCGGCCCGGCTGATCACCCTGCTGACCCGCACTGGAGGCACCGCCATTTGAACCATCGACCCCAGGCAGGTCCGCCGACCCTCCGGCGGGCCTGCCTGTCCGTACTCCACGGCTGTCGCGCAGACGGTGCAGCCGATCGATCCCTAGCCTGCGCTGCGAACGGCTCGAGGATCGCTGCGAGGAGCAGCGGATCATTTATCTGCTGGTCACCAGCGGCCTGGCCGGCAAGGCGAGCCAATTGACAAGGCTTGGCCGGACATGAATCCCCGTTGACCGGCAGCGCGGCGCAGACCTTCTGGCTTGATCTTCGGATGGTCGTCATTGGGGTCTGAACTGACGGTGACGGTCCAAATGATCTACCGCGATACACGGTCCGTACGCAAGGGCAACCACTGAGCGACCAAGCATGATCAACAAAGAGATCCAAGGCCGGCGTGAACCGAGAAACCGCAGGTGGAACGCGGTAGTGGAGAGTAGGGCGGGTGGGACTTGAACCCACGACCCACGGATTATGAGTCTGTGGATCAACGAGTCGGGTGATGTCGGGCCGCACCGCTCTATGGCATTCCTGCAGGTGGGAGCGTCGTGGGAGCGCCGGACAGTGTCGGATATGCCGCCCTGAAACGGGACTGTCCGAGACTGCCGGTCCCCCTACGGTCCCCCAAAGGGGGAGGTGTCATGGGTCGTGACGGCACCGGTAGAAGGTGTTCAGAACGCACTTGAAGCCTAACGAGGGGTCGCCTTGGCATGCGGAATCGTATGTTGGATGCTGATCTACGATGTAAAGCCCGCAATACTTATCAGGCACACTTCCTTGATCAAGAGTTGGGAGCCCCAGGAAGGTCGATCCTAGAGTCCGCTATTGATCTAGGGGCCGCGCCGCGCCGCCGGCGCGCGCCGCGCCGCCGCAACTGGACCGCGCCTTCATAGGAATTGAGATCAACCCGTCGTTCTGCGATCTGGCCTCAGCTCGCCTCGTAGCTGAGCGAGCGGAGCGCTAGGTCTGGGAAGACCATGCTTGGGCAGAGGAGCCTCTGCCCAAGCATGCGCGACGTACCAGGCGGCGCCTAGTGATAAGGAACGTCGTCACGTGCCAGAATTTGAGCCACACGAGCGCTGTGGTTCTTGTGGACCAGCAGCATCAGCAATCGCTCAGCCCTGGAAACGCCCACGTACAGCACCCGCTTGGCTTCGGAGCTGGTTCTGTAGTCCCAGTGATCTAGCGCAGTGAGGTTATCCTCGTCACGGTGCAGTTTCTTGGGTATCACCATCCCCACAGCCGGCATCTGGCGCCCCTTGGCCCCGTGAACGGTGGACCAGTCCAGCCCGCTACTCTTGTCGCGGAGACCTTGCCCGATCCACTGGTCAGTGGTGGGAGTCCTCAGGGAACCGAGCTGGCTGGGCGAGGTCGTGGGCCACGCCACCCCAGCGAGAAACGCCCTGATCCGCTTCGTGTAGTTGGCTGCATCACCGGTGTGGCTGCTCAAGGTAAGAGCCATACGGACTACCACGTCGGACAGCCAAGCCTGGGTGATCCCGAGCTTCTCGCAGGCACCATCGATCCCGTCGTCGTCCGAGGGCGTCTTCGCAAGCGCCAGAAAGGTCTGTTCAAGCATCTGCCGTGCTCGCAGTCGTGAACGGCTGTCTGATCTGGGATCGGTCAACACGTGTCCCGCGGCGGCGATGCGAAGGACGCGGTTCGTGCCTGGCTCCTCCTGTGTCTGACCGCCGGCCGCTTGACGCGCGTCGTTTTCGCGGTACGCGAGAAGAGCGACGTTCTTCGGCTCGATTCCGTACCCGCTCACGATATCGGCGACCATGGGGCTCACCTCGCTGAGGTTCTCGAAAGTGAGGAGCCGAACAGGCACGGTGAGTTCCCGATGCTGGCCGAGGGCATGGTCAACCTGTGTCAACCCCCTCACACTTGCGGTAATCCTGCAGATGGCCGGTGTGCTCCGGAAATTGCCGTCGAGTCGCTCACCTTGCGGGAGCGTCGCGGCGAAGCTCAGCACCTTCTCGGGTACGGCCCGGCGAAATGCGTAGATCGACTGATCGAGGTCGGCGACCATGACGAGATCTACGCCGAACTCCCGTAGCAGGCCGAGCACCTCGAGTTCCTCGCGGCCGCAGTCCTGACTCTCATCCACGATGACTTCGGCAAAACGCTGGTTCAGCAACTCTCCGATGCGGGTGCGGTCTCTAGGTACGGCAAGCCATCGGTCTGCGAGGCTCCGGGAAGCCGAACTACTGAGTACACCCGCCCGGATCAGTCGCGCTCGCTTCTGACGAGCACTCTCACACAGGTCATTGCTATACGAATCCATCAGTTTCTTAGCCCTGCCAAGGCTCCTCCCGGGCACGCGACCTTCGTTGAGGCGGGCGCGGCCATTGTGGTCGAAGTCGAACCACTCCAGCTCCAGCCCCTGTGACGCCTGCCCCCGCACCCGGACCGCTGAGTCGTCCAGGGAGTTCCAGGACTCGATGAAGCGAACCTTTCGCTGATAGTCGCGAGTGTAGAGCGGGGTGACGATGAATCGGTTGATGAACGCGTCGAAGGTGCCGACGAAGTGCGGGACGACGAGGCTGTCCGGCTGGTCTCGGCACCGGTCGGTCACCTCGTCGATCGCGGCGTTGGTGAACGACACCAGCGCGATGCCTTTGCGCCGTTCCTCGGTCACTCGCCGGATGTAACGCGCGACGATCGCCTTGGTCTTGCCCGCCCCTGGACACGCCTCAACGAACAGGCTGCCATTGGCATCGACCAAGAAGCTCTGCGGGTCGGTCAGATCGGATTCCGTCATGAGTCGAGTTCCAGCGCCGATCGCACCGCCCCAGCCAGATATGGCGGGCAGACGAACGATTGGCCGCCGGCGATCGCCGCCGCGACATTGTGCGCGAACTCGCCCTTCTTGAGAAACTTCGAGTTCTTCCGTAGCTTGCGATAGAACTCCTGGGCAGGCGACTCGCCGGCCATGATCGCATCCCAGTGGTGCTGAGACTGGGGGTGCTGCTGGAGGTAGGCGGCTTGAAGGACGGTGCTGTTCCCACCGCCGGGCTCCAGCAGGTCCGCTTCCAGGGTCCAAGTGGCCTCATGAATGTGAAGGTGCTTGTCCACGCCGAGTTGGCGTGCCTTGCCTTCCAGATCCGCCTTGCGGTTGTAAGTGGCGGTCTCCTCGAGGTCCTCGTCGGACGCTGCCTTCTTGCGTTTGAGAGGATCCGCGTCGGTGATCACCACCAGCCGATCAAGGATCCGGTTGCCGTCGACTCCTCCGAGCAGCAACTGGATGTAGGGCCAGAAGTCGACGCTGCCGACAGCGATGATGGTCACCCCACGCCACTGACGCCGGTGCTCAAAGCTGTTGGGGTCATCTGATCCGAAGATGAGGTGACGGGCTAGAACAGGCAAGAGAACCGCTTCGCCGATGCCTTCGACCAGGATGACCCGCCGCGCGAACAGCAGAGCGGACCTCGTGGCGTCGAGGTACTGATTGATCTTGCGCAGATCACCTTGGTCGAGCCCCAGTCGCGCCACCGGGATCGCTTTGGTGGAACGACGCACAACGGCATCGCGCTCGGTCTGAGGCTCCCGCTCGACGGTCGTACGCAGGATGACGGCATTCTCCACACCGACACCGCTGGCCAGATTCGGCGAGTGTGTGGTGGCGACCACCTGGATGCGTCCGGCAGGCCCCGTGCTGTCGTCGCCCCCAGACTTCTCGGCGTGTTCTCTCAGATAGTCGAGCAAGACGGCCTGGAGCTGTGGATGCAGATGAGCCTCTGGCTCCTCGACAAGGAAGAGGGTGAGTTCGGCGTCCTTGGCGTTTTGCAACTCCAGGATGACCGTCGCGATGTAGAGCAGGTTTGCGTACCCGAGGCCGGATTCCGCGAGATCGGCCAGGTCGACGCCTTCCTCGGCCATCTTGATCCGCAGGCTCTTGGCCAACTGTCGCAGTTCGTAGCCCTCGAAGGTGACGCCCACTTCCTGGGCGCGAACGGGCTTGGTCATCTCACTTAGGTGCTCGCCGATGTTCTCGTTGGCCGTCGTGAGCACGCCATGGTCATGCAGGTCCTTGAAGCTCTTGTTGACCGTCTCGATGAATTCTGCCCGGTCTTCCTGGGCGGTGAGGAACTCGAGGATCGCGGCCAGGCGCGTGCCGTCCGCGGAGTCCAGCTCGCGCTGTGCGTCGCGAAGGGGAGCGAGGTAGACGTGGGTAATCTGCTCGCGCTTCTGCGGCTCTGCGTCTGGGCCGTCCACAGGTCCCGCGGTGTAGGTGGGGCGGGGGCGCGGTCCGGCGGCACCGTCCACGGAGAAGTGTGTGCAGTAGTCCACAATTCCGGTCTCGGTGTCCAGCGCGGTTATGTACTGGCCCGCCTGGATGGGAGTCAGGCCATGGAACCTGGTCCTGATCTCGATGCCCTCGTCCTGTTGCCCTCGGGAGATGTCCTCCCGCTCGAAGTAGCGTGAGCGGCGGCGGCTCAAGGGAACGGTCGCTAGGCGAAGCGCCTCGATGATGTTGGACTTGCCCGCGTTGTTCTCGCCGGCCAGAAGCGTGAGGGTCGGCTGGAACTCCACGGTCGTGTCGACGCATGAGCGGAAGTTCTTAAGGGTGAGCTCTCGCAGGTACATGCCCGAAGGGCTTGCTGTCACGGATTCTTGCATTGCTGAATTGGGTGACTTTGCCATATCTCGCTCGTTCGGCTGACGTGCACAAATGCATGAATAACTAGACAATATGGGTGGATAAATACTGAATGAGGGCACGAAAATCAGTGCATGTGCGGCTTGGGTCCGCCTTGTCCCGACTGGATGGCCCAGAACTCTACGGCATCTCTGGAACGCTGCAACCGAACAGAGTTCTGCATGGCTAATTTGTCCGCATATCGCTCAAATTTACATATTTAGGCGCAAGGGAGGGCAGCGGGCTGGCCAGAGAGATTCGAGGCGAGCGGCGTGGCCTCCAGTTCTTCGCGTCGGCGGAGGGCAGCGGGGAGCCTCAGCAGTTCGTCGGACAGTGACTGCTCATTGAGATCACGGGCGCGGAAGTTGTCAGCGGACCGGAAGGTGGGTGGGGCGGGGATGGGCAGCAGGTTCACGTCGAAGTAGGTCAGCTTGTCGCGGTCGACGGGCGCGGTTGGGGGCTGTCCTGTTCCACGTGCAGAGGTGTGACGGGGCCGAACCTTGGCTGCGCCCCGCCGCCGACGCGGGCCACGAGGACGCCGCGGTGATCCTCAGGAGTATGCGGGCCGAACACTCCACAGGCTTTGAGGGCTGGGTCAACAGGGCGTACTTCTTCCAGCCCACCAGGCATCGCTGGGAGGGATGGCAGTGCTCCTGGCCGGGGCCTCCACACTGGTCGTGGTTCCCCGCTCCGCGTCGCGTCGCTCGTGCTCGCATTCTGCTCCCTGCAGCTGAAGCGTTTCGGTACCGTTTGGTCCCCCTCAGCTCCAGAAGTAAGGCGCTCGCCGCTCCCGGGGTGTTCATCGGCGTGGTGGCGTTGTCGGGATTCCTTCTCGGGACGATGCTCCTCACCTGGATCATCGGGATCATGGCGAACAGTGACGGCCGTGCCCCGGGCATCCGGCCACGACAAGCGCCTGCACCATGCTTTACCACTGCTTGTTTTGCCATGGTCAGGAGCTAGACGCCGCGCTACCTCTGGCCCCGAAGGACACATGCGTTCGACTGTGTCGACTATTGATGCCGATGCAGAATTGCTTCGATGGCCGTCTGATAGATCGGCCACCCCTGATCGACCCCACCCGCCCACGACCACTCGTAACGGCTGACCCCGAACTCCTTGGGATCTGGCGCACGTCCCAGCGCTTCGGACATCTGCACGAACGTGACGCCAGCACTCGCCAGCCGGGACTTCTGCCGGTACACGTCGGCCAGAGGGAAATCCGTCACTCGCAGGAGCTCCTCGTACGGTTGCCCGCCGAGCTCTGCGTACAGGGCATCGACGAAGTCGTGTGCGGTGATCGGAAGGAGATCGACGCGGGGAGGAGTGGACGGTGCCTTCTCGCCGATGGCGGTATAAAGGCCGGACAGGT
Organism: Nonomuraea cavernae; assembly: GCF_014646355.1. Taxonomy (GTDB): domain Bacteria; phylum Actinomycetota; class Actinomycetes; order Streptosporangiales; family Streptosporangiaceae; genus Nonomuraea; species Nonomuraea cavernae. Next base: position 7,910 of record NZ_BMNH01000027.1, on the reverse strand, counting down.
CGCCGTTGAACCAGTGGTTCGCTGCTTTGGCGGCGAAGCGGGCGAATCGCTTGAACGTCGGGGATTTGCCGGAGGCGGCGATCGTCTTGTTCAGTTCGCGGGCGACGGCAGTGAGTTCGGTGTGCCAACGGTGGTGCAGGTACTCGTCGAGATAGCGGCTGGTCCATCCGCGCCGATGACGAGTGAGAATATCTCGCAGGACGCTGAAGCCGTCGCGGCGACTGCCTCCACCGGTCATCCGAAGCGCGACGCCTTCGTCGCGCTGGAACCAGTTTTCGTAGGTAGGGAGTTCTTCTATCGGGCCGAGGCGGCTTTCTGCTTGTTCCAGTTCGGCGAAGAGGCTGGAGTGGATCGGGGTGCCGATCTCGGCGAGTTTCGCGAGGTGGCCCTCGTGGTAGGCGCGCAGGCCCGACAGGGTGGTGCGTGACGACGGTCCTTCGCAGACGTACCACGTGGTGAGGGCTACTCCGTGCCAGAACGACACAGCGGGGCCGAATGTGTCCGCCATCAGCCGGTGTGGATAGGGCTCGCTCACGACAGCCTCGGGCCAGCGGGGGAGTGTCGTGCCGTCCCAAAGAAGGTTGATCTCCTCCACGAGGTTGGGGGTGAGTAGCGTTCGGTACAGCCTGTAATCGGGCCGGTGGCCGTACCCCACCGAATATCCAACATCCTCTACCAGGCCCCATAGAGGCTTCATCCCGGATTCCTGTCGGGAATGCACCGAGTCGAACTCTCCCCACCACCGGCGCAGCACGTCAACGCGCTGTTCGACAGGTGAGACCGCTGTGGCCTGGTTGAGGAAGGCGGCCAGCATCGCCTCGACTTCGCCGACTCCAACTCCGTGCTCTGCCGCTGTCGCGTCGGCGTTGGACGCCCCCCCGACGTAGAGCTTGGGGGTCGGCAAAGCGGTGACCAGTTCCTCTCCTGGGTTGGGCGGCAGGCCGAGGTAATCGAGACATGCCAGCCAGTCGCCACCGAAATAGGCGCTCAGCGTCGGCTTCAGGGTCTTGTTGAGGACGCGACGGGCAGGCGGCGTAGTCGAACGGGTCTTCGCGATGATCGCACCGATGAGCGCACGCAGGCGCGTCGCGCGAAAGCGTGCGGCGATGGAGAACAGATCGTGCCGGCTCAGGGCGTCCAGCAACAGGGTGCGGGCGTGGGCCTGGCCGGCCCGATCGAGGCGCCCCCACCCACCACCGTAGGTGAACATCTCCACCTCCGGGGTGCGCGCTATGCCCAAGCTGGAGTAGGACTCCAACACCGTCGCCCATGTGGCGCGCTGTACGTCAGCAGTCTGCTCCGATCCCGCGGCGCGGAGTACAACGGGTGCCATCAGGGTGTCAAAGAGCGGGATGAGTAGGGACCAGACCAGCAGTGCGTCCGCCGTCGAGCTGAGCTGGGTGCGAATCGAGTCGCTTTGGGCAAGTGTCAGAGATTGTCCGGGATGGTGGCGGGCGTAGGCGGGAAGATTCAGGGTGCCGGCCTTAAGCCGCGCCTCCTCCGGCAGGAACCAGGCCCCCTTTCGCTGCTGCGTCTCCAAGGCGAACGTGTCGTCGACGAAGGATCGGTCCTGCGGAGTCAGGAAGGTCATGGACACGATGTCGCTACTGCTGCGTCCAGGGCCACCCGGCGTCATGGATACCAGCGTGCGTCCCGACAGGGCCATGAGCATCAGGTTCGCCGTCAGGACATCGAGTTGGGCGAAGGCCGCGTCGTGACCGGCCTCGCGCTCGATGCGGAGGAACTCCTCGATTCCTGCGGATGCCAGCCTGACGGCGAGATCCGTTTCACCCATGAGCGCTCCTGATCACCGCGACGAACTCCTCGAATGTCCTCGGCTTCGGGGTGGTGGCGACGTAAGCGGCGTAGCGATGGGCGAGGGTGTTCAGTTCACGCTCCTGTCGTCGGGCTTCCACCTGGTCAATGGTGTGGAGGAATTGCTGGCGATTGTCGCCTTGCTCCGCCACGACGGTCACGTGCATGTCGGCATACACCGGATAGCCGAGTGGGGGTGCGCCGCGATCAGGCACGGGCGCGTCGCCGAAGTCATCCGGCTCCGCTGGCCGCGGATCCATGTCGTTTTCCCTGCGCAGGGTCTCCAGATGATCGTCGAGGCCGAGCTCTCCGTGGTACACCAGATCCAGATGTTGCGGCTGCGCACGTTCGGCCAACGCCGGGTGGTGCACCGTGCGGATGCCACGCCCGACCAGCTGATAGAACTCACCGAAGCTGCCGTAGGGACGCATCGGCACCACCGCGGCGATGGCCGGCAGGTCGTACCCCTGGCCGAGCATCTTCAGCTGCACGATGGCTTGCAGGTTGCCGGACTCGGTCTCGAAACGCTTGCGGGTGGCGGCGATCTCCGAGTTGGTCATCGAGTGGTGCAGTGTGCCGCAAGCGATGCCGTGCGCATTGGCGATGCGGGCGATCTGCTCGGCATGACTCTGGCCGAGCGCGGCGAACAACACCCGCGGCCTTACCGGTGATAGCGCCTGTGTCTGCTGGACTAGGCAGTCGCGGACGATCCGCATGACGCGGCGGATCGGTTCCTCAGAGGTGGCGGTGATTCTGGCCACCTTGCGCTCGTCTTTCATGATGTCTAGGAGCGCGGCCTTACCGACGATAGGTTCGCGCTCGCCGCCGGGCCAGAGGATCTCGTACTCCGTCTCCTCGACGTCGGGGGTGAACCTGTGGGCTCGCAGGTGCTTGGCGTGGCCGTCGGCGATCGAGTCGATGAGCCGGTAGCGGTACACGACGTCTGCCGTGATGGTCCTGCCGTCGGCGCGGCTGAAGCATGCTGACATCAGCAATCGCCGAGCGCGCGGGAAGCGCGCGAACAGGCGTCGGTACGACTCCGAGGCGGCGATGTGGGCTTCGTCGATCACGATGAAGTCGATGTCATCCGGCTCCAACTTGGCCAGCAAACCGTTGTCGGCACTTCCGAGGGAGTGGAAGTTGGTGACGATCACGGCGGCGTCGAGCAGCTGTTTTCGGCTGACGGACTGGATCGTGCCGAGGTCGCTGTCAAGCACCTCGGTGGCCGGAGCGCTCATGCCGGAAAGCAACGGCCCGCCCCGCAGGGTGTAGAGCACGTTCCCCGCCACCGCCGGGTCTAGGGCTGTGGCGAAGGTTCCCCGGATCACACGTCCCGGGGTGACGATCAGAGCCCTGCGCCGGGTAAACGCCAGCGTGGCAGCCACACCCAATGCCGTCTTGCCGGCACCTACGGACATCACGCAGGCGGCGTTGATCTCACCGCGCCGGTAGTAGTTCGCGAGAGCGACGAGTGCCTCTCTCTGGCATCCGCGCAGGGGGTTCAGATTCAGGTGCCGCCGGGCACGGTCGAAGTAGTCGTCCTCGGTCGCCGTACGTCGGGCTGGTGGGGGAGTGATGAACCCCAGCGGGTTGGGGTCCATATCATCGGGGACCGGGGCGATGGGATCGGGAATGAGGTACGTGGCCAGGAGCGGATCGCGCTTTAGCACTTTCTGCAACTGTGCCACGCAACGGGCCGTGTGCTCGCGGATGGCGGCATAGGAGAATCGCAAGACCTCGTAATTCAAGCCCACGAGGTCGTTCTGCCGGATCCGGTCGTGTACGAAGGCTGACCTGGAACTGTGGAACTCGTAGCCGTCGAGTTCGACGACCACGTGCGATCGGACGCCGGTGATGAGGTAATCGAGATGGTAGGAACGGTCGTCGACCGTGACGGGATGTTGGGGGTGTACGTGCGCGGAGATTCCCGGTGTGGCGGCGGCGCTCAGGACCCACTTGACGAAGGAGGTCTCCAGGAAGGATTCACCGGATAGAGCGTCGGTTAGGCGAGTCCCGTACACCGGGCCTCCTCGTCCAGGGCAGCGATCTTGGCTTCCAGGGTTTCCAGCCGATAGCCCTCATGGAAGCGTTGAAGCCGCCTGTTGATTGCCAGAGCTTCTCGCAGCGCGCCTTCGGTCTGCAGGAGAGTCACCCACGTTGCCACGCCTGAGAAGTGGAAGTAGCCCTTCGACGTGTCGTCCTCGTCGATCAAGAATGGCCGAGGAGCGGCCTCGATCAGGCGGAGGTCCAGGTCGGCGAAGACTTCGAGGAACCGCAGCCCGCTCGGATCGGAAGCACGAGCTGACCACAGCCGAGCGATGGCGCTTTGCAGCAGAAAGTGATAATCCGAGACTGTGCCGGGAATTTCCAGCCCTTCCCACACCCATCGAATCAGCGATGGGATGTCCATGTCGCGCATGTCGGCGAACGCTCTGGCGGACGCTGGCGATTCGGAGGTGCTCCCATTGGCGATAGGCCAGGAGATGCCGCCGTAGTCTGTCTTGCTGGGCCTGATATGGGTTTCGGGCAGGCGGCTTCTGTCCACGTCGGGACTTCCGGAGAATCCGACACCCTTGACCTCGGCCATTCGGGGATACCACGCACGCACCAGGAGATGTTCCTCTCACATTCAGAAGGTCGGGGATCTGGATCAGCCGAGCATGCCGACGAAGGCATGAGGCGTGACGATCGGGATACCGTACGCGCGTGCCTTTCGAGCCTTGCCGGACAGCGAGTCGGGGTCGGCCGCGACGACGAGCCTGACCTTCTTGGTCACATTGGGGTGGGGGAGGTAGCCCGCCTGGCGGGCGCGGCCCTCCCACACCTCTCGGTCGTCGTCCATCTCGCCGGTGAAGACGACCTGGTCGCCCGGTTGCAGCTCGAACCGCCTCACCGGGGCGAGGGGGGACGGCGTCCACCTTCAACGCTTGTTCGACGGCGGTGGCAGGCAGTCCGAGCAGAGACGCGACGAGCTCGAGCTCGCGCCGTTCGGCGTCGGTGACGATCCCGTCCGCCAAGGCGGCGCGTGCGATCTCAGCCAGGAAGTCGCGGTGCAGAGTTTCGAGTTCCGCTTGGCCCAGGCCGAGTGTTGTGGCCAGCTCCACCAAGGCGTCAGCCTCCGCGGCGGAGATGTGGTGGTCGAGGAGCACGCGGTCCAGCAGGGCAAGGTACGGCTCAGCCATGGGGGGCTGCGCCGCCTGGGGGAGGCGGTCGAGGATGCGAGCGAGGAAGTGGGTCTGGCGTTCGGCCGAGATGCCTCTGCGCACGCAGTCTGCCCGGGACTCGTTGAGCGCCGGCCATTGGGCGGTCGTGCTGGTGCCGTGAAGCGCTGCCGGCCAGGGGTAAGCGGTGCGGGACAGGCTCAGATAGTGATGAAGCAGACCCGAGGCGGCGCGAGCGTCGATCAGAGCGTCATGGTGGCCGTCGAGGGGAATGTCGGCTACCGCGCAGCAGCCTGCCAGGTTTCGCGGTGCGTGAGGCAGGAACCGCCGTGCCTCGCTCATGGTGCACACGCCGAGCTCCAGCAAGTCTGGAATTGGTGTGCCGATGCGGGCGAATTCGTACTGCAGGAATCCGGCGTCGAACCGGAGATTGTGGGCCACGGGTACTCGATGGCGCAGCAGCGTGACCACCGTGCCTGCGATGTCCTTGAAGGTTGGTGCGTGACGGATGTCGGAGGCGCTGATGCCATGGATATGCTGCGGGCCGAGGTCGCGTTCCGGGTTGACCAGCGTGTTCCATTCGCCGGTCACTCGCCCGGAGGGATCTGTGTGGACGATGCCGATCTCGATGATCCGGTCATGCCACGACGGCCGTAGCCCCGTGGTCTCCACATCGATCGCCGCGTAGCCGATTGGGCTGGCACTCATGCTCTCCTCCTCGCGCATTGTCACTAGGAAAAGTCGCGCGCCGAGGGGAAATCGCCTGCTCCATCTTCGGAACGTGATTGAAGTGTGATATTCAAGTGACGAAATGCCCGCTATGAGGTTTATGTCATCTTTGTGGAGTTGGTGGCGAGCTGCCCGAAAGGCCGCGAGTAGGCTTATTTCATGACATTTTGCTATTACTGCGTAAAGCAGATGAACGGGACGGAGGCTCGCTTGGGCGCGCCACACGGAGCCTTTGCATCCCCCTGACGGCGGATCGATGGTCACAGCATGATCGCGAGCCTGGTGTTCGCCTGACGACGTAAGAAACCCCTGGTAGATGGATTGATCACCACAACCAGATCCGTCACAACCAGGGGCCTCGGATGCTTTTCTATCGTGCTGCCGTCGATTTGTCGCCTCAGACATTGAACTACGTCGCCGGGATGATCCGGCGTCATCGTAAGGCGATCGGGTCGCTCTGGCGGCGGCTCAATCCCGGCCGGCAGGCGTTGCTGGTGCTGGTCTACCTGCGTAAGGGCGAGACGTTCACCGAACTTGGGGCCGGCTTCGGGATCTCCACCGCGACCGCGTGGCGGTATGTGGAAGAGACGGTGGCGCTGTTGTGGGCCCGTTCGCCCAAGCTCGGGCGGGCACTGCGTAGGGCCAAGCCGGACGGGTTGCACTACCTGGTGCTGGATGGCACGCTGATCCGCACCGACCGGATCAAGGCCGACCGCCCGTACTTCTCTGGCAAACACCGCGTGCACGGGATGAACATCCAGGTGATCGCCTCACCTGACGGGACCATCCTGTGGACCTCCGGAGCGTTACCGGGCAAGGCCCACGACCTCCCTCTGTGTCAGGCTCAAGTGGGACACACGGTGAGGAAGTTCTCAGTGTGGCATGAGTAGGGCGAGACATGGTGTAGCAGGCTGTGACGATGACGAAGTACGACCTGGAGGCCGGTGGTCCTCGGGCTGATCGACCCAAGCGCCGGCACTTCTCGGCGGAGTACAAGTTGCGGATCGTCGCCGAGTACGACGCGGCGCCGCCCGGCGAAAAGGGCGCCATTCTGCGCCGCGAAGGCTTGTACGACTCCAGCATCCAGTTGTGGCGCAAGCAGCGCGACGAGGGTGCCTTGAAGGGCGTCTCCGGGGAAAAGCAGGTCGCATCCGGAGAGATGGCAAGACAGCGGGCCAAGGAGAAGGCGGAGCGAGAAAAACTCGAACGGGAGAACGCCCGGCTGAAGAAGAAGCTCGCTCAAACCGAGGCCGCTCTGGAGATCATGGGAAAATGGCACGCGCTCTTGGAAACGATGTCCGAGAGCGCGGACTCAGACAACTCGTGAGCGAGCTTCGCGCCGAAACCCGCGACCAACTCGAACCCTGCGTCGGCATCCAACGATCCTGCGCGCTGACCGGCATCAACCGATCCTCCCTGTATCGACAGCGGCAACCGAAGCAGATAAAGCCCGCAACCGTACGGGCGGCTCCGCCCAATGCGCTGTCCGAAGAGGAATGCGAGGAACTGATCGCAGTCCTCAACAGCAAGGAGTTCGCAGACAAGTCGCCGCGCCAGGTGTGGGCGACCCTGATCGATCGTGGCACCTACCTGGCGTCGGTGTCCACGATGTACCCAAGGCCGTTGCGTTCTCGGTTGATGGACGTTCGCTGGGCTCGATGAGGCAGGTGTTGAGGGCACCCCGGGGTGCACATGACAAACGCGACCCCTGATGATCGTCGGTGTCTAGCCAGTCGATCAAGAACAGGGGTCGCGTTCGCGTGCCATCATCCCCGATCGACGTGCTCTCGCGCCACTTGGAGCACGTCACCGTCGCCGACCTGCCCGCCGAGCCGCTCGATCTGCCCACGCTCGCCGAACTCCTGGACACCCTCCCGGACCCGCGCAGCCGCCGGGGACGCCGCTACCGGCTCGGCCCCCTGCTGGCGTTATCCCTGCTCGCCGTACTCGGCGGCGCGACCTCCCTGGCGAAGATCGCCCGATTCATCGCCGGGTACGACCCCGACCTGCGCGCCCGTGCCGGCCTGCACGGCACGATACGCCTGGCCGCCAGCACCCTGGGACGACTGTTCGCCCGCCTGGACGGCGACGCCTTCGACACTGGGGTGCCCCGATCTTTCCGGACACGGACCCAAGTAGGGTTTACGTGACACCCGGAAGGCAAGGTAGTGGCGAAGAAGCCGAGGCAGTACTCTCCCGAATTGC
>NZ_BMNH01000026.1:85269-111029 GCF_014646355.1 Nonomuraea cavernae | reverse complement strand
CCCCCGTCACAGACTGTCTTAGATCAACAGCCAGTGTCATGGGGTCACGAGCTCTCGCACGTCAGGCCACGCCGACGTCCTTCCCCCTCAAGATCGAAGAGCCGTCATCGACGCGTTGAACGAGCGGCAGGTGTGTGTCGTGCGTGTTGATCCGGCCAGCGTCGGCGTTGGTCTGATGTTCGGCGCATATTTGATCGACGGGCAGGCGGAATGGACGGGCCGTCTTCAGACGCCGAGCCGGGACGTCGCCTTGGGCGAGATCGGGGCGGTGTACTTTCGCCGCCCCAACCCGTACCTCGCCCGCTTTTCCCATCTGCCCCAGCAGGCGCGTGACTTCGCCGCCACCGAGGCTCGATACGGGCTCGGCGGCGTTTTGAATAGCCTCCTCAAGGCAACATATGTCAATCATCCCATCTCCGTCACTCGTGCGGATTACAAGCCTGCTCAGCTCCAAATGGCCGTCCAGCACGGCCTTTCCGTTCCAGCCACCCTGATTACAAATGATCCGGAAAGGGCACGGAAGTTCGCGGCGAAACATGGACCTGTCATCTACAAGTCGTTCCGAGGCGCACCACGTCCAGCGGACGGGAATACGGCTGCCATATGGACGCAGCGCATCAAAGAAGAAGACCTTGATGAGTCGGTCACCGTGACCGCCCATATGTTTCAGCGGGAGGTGAACAAGACAGCGGATGCTAGGGTGACCGTGGTCGGACGATCTGTATTCGCAAGCAGGATCACCACACCTGATGGGGCTCTCGACTGGCGGCGCGGGAATTGGGATGAACTGATTCACGAGCCCATCGCTGTTCCCGACGCGGTCGCGAGGGCGTTGCACGCCTACCTCGACGGCTTCGGGTTGGCGTTCGGATGTTTCGATTTCGCCCTGGAGCCCGACCCGAATGATCATACAGCGGGGGCGTGGACGTTCATCGAGTGCAACCCCAACGGGCAGTGGGGCTGGTTGCCTGATTCCGACGCGATAGCGCATGCATTCGCCGACGTGCTCACGGAAGGATGGCGGTAATGACTGACACGGCCACGGAACTACGGCTCGCCCTGGCCGACCGCCTAGGGTCTACAGGTTGGCACGAGGCACTGACGAAGGTCCCCCGCGAACTGTTCCTCGGCGAGGCGGTGTATCGCGCCGATGGGGTTCCTGCTGATCGGTGGGTTCCCATCCGGCGATCGGAGATGAGCCGGGAGGATTGGCTGAGCCTGGCCTACACCGACCAGACATGGGTCACACAGGTCGGTGGAGTCCTCGCGGAGGACGCGCCCGGTGTCGTGATCGGGTCGCCTAGCTCTTCCTCCACGCTTCCGAGCCTGGTCGTGCTGATGCTGGAAGCGGCTCGCATCAGTGAAGGTAGCAACGTGCTAGAGATCGGCACTGGCACCGGGTACTCGACGGCGCTGATGTGCGCCCGGCTCGGAGAGGGGGCGGTGACCTCGGTCGAATACGATCCCGAGGTTGCGGCCAGGGCTGAGAAGGCGATCTCTGCTGCCGGATACGCTCCCACGTGTGTAGTGGGAGACGGGCTGAACGGCTATGCCGCGAACGCTGCGTACGACAAGGTGATCTCTACCTGCTCGGTGCGGGTCATTCCGCTGCCGTGGTTGTGGCAGGCTCGCAGCGGTGGGACCATCACCACCCCGATGTGGGGCTGGATGGGCGGGGTCGCCTTCGCGCATCTCACGGTGGCCGATGGCGCTACGGCCAGCGGCCGGTTCCTGAAGGAGGATCTGTCCTTCATGACCGCCCGCGCTCATCTGGCACCGCCACGCCCGCCGATCGTCACGGGCATTGGTCAGGCCCGCCCGTCGAGAATTGATCCGGCGATTCTCCGGAACGATACCGCCCTGTGGGTCGCCCAGCTCGCCGCGCCTCAGGCGCAGTGTTCTTGGGGCGAGGACACCACGATTTTGATCGATGTCAGCACGGGATCACGGGCCGACACCAGGCCGGACCTCGCAGGCGGCTGGACGGTACACCAACACGGCCCAGTGCGGCTCTGGGATGCGGTGGAGGAGGCGATTCTGACGTGGCAGGGTGCGGGCAGCCCCCATCAGTCGGGCTTTGGTCTCACCATCAGCACGGATAGTCAGCGCGTATGGCTGGGGGAACCTGGTGGGCCGGGCTGGTACCTTCCCGCATGACATCCCGCTCGGGACGGGCGGGAGGGGTGGTGCCGGCGGAATGACCGTAGGCCACCCGTAGGGCGTGCGCTGGCCAGCCGCACGGTCACCGACAGCGACACCAGCGCCTCGCCGTCGGCGGCCGCCTTGACCGCTGAAAGCCGGTGCGCACCAGCTCCTGGTCGTCGGCGATGAGCACGCTGATAGTCACGGCCACACGTCCAGGATCGGCCGTTCGGCCGAGGCGGACCGGACGCACGGCCGATCCGCCGCCCCGGCCGACGGAGAGACCCTTTTCGGCATGAACGACGTGCTGGTTGGACGGAACCTGACCAAACGCTTTGGGCAGACGGTCGCCCTGGACGGCGTGGACCTCGCGGTGCGGACCGCCGAGGCGGTGGCGATCATGGGGCCGAGCGGCTCCGGCAAGTCGACCCTGCTGCACTGCCTGGCGGGCATCATGCGGCCGGACGAGGGCGAGGTGCACCTGCTGGGGCAGCGCATCGACGCGATGGGGGAGCGTAGGCGCAGCGCGCTGCGGCGTACCCGGTTCGGCTTCGTCTTCCAGTTCGGGCAGCTCCTGCCGGAGCTGCCGGCGGAGGAGAACGTGGCCCTGCCGCTCATGCTGGGCGGCGTGTCCCGGCAGCGGGCGGTCCGGCAGGCGCGCGAGTGGTTCGCGCCGCTCGGCCTGCGGGGCATGGAGGCGCGGCGGCCGGGCGAGCTGTCCGGCGGGCAGGCGCAGCGGGTGGCCATCGCGAGGGCGCTGGTGGCCAGGCCGGCGGTGGTGTTCGCCGACGAGCCGACCGGGGCGCTCGACCAGCGGACCGGGCAGGACACGATGCGGCTACTGGTGGAGGCGACCCGGCACAACGACGCCTCGCTGATCGTCGTCACCCACGATTCGAACGTGGCCGCCTGGTGCGACCGCACCGTGGAGGTCCGCGACGGCCACCTGGTGGCGATGAGCGGAGCGACGGCGTGAACCTGGACCTGACGTGGCGGCTGCTCAAGGGCGGCGGCCGTAAGGGGCTGCTGGGCGTCTGGCTGACGCTGGGGGCCGTCGCCGTGTCCACGGCGCTGCTGCTGTTCGCCGTGGCCGCGAACCTGGCCTTCGACGCCCGCGCCGAGCGCGGCGCCTGGCGCAACCCGGTGCCGGCCGCCGGGGACGCGGTCGCCGTCGAGGCGTCCCGCTTCGACTACGTACGCGACCAGGTGATCACCGTCGTGGACCTCGCCGCGCTCCGGCCCGACGCCGCTCCGCCGCCCGGCCTGCCGCGCTTCCCGAAGCCGGGGGAGACGTGGCTGTCGCCCGCGCTCGCGGAACTGGCCCGCGACCTGCCGCCCGCCGAGCTGGGCGACCGTTACCCGCGCCGGGCGGGCGTCCTGGGGGACGAGGCCCTGGTGTATCCGGGAGAGCTGGTCGCGGTCGTCGGCCACGCGCCGGACGCGCCGGCGATGACCGCGGAGCGCAGTGACGACTGGATCGTGGCCAAGCCGCCGGTCAGGGTCGCGAGCCTGGCGGGGACGCCGAGCGAGGACGCGGAGGCGTACAAGGTGCTCGCGGTCATCGCGAGCGTGCTCATGGTGGTGCCGCTGCTGGTGTTCGGGGGCGCGGCGGCCCGGCTCACGGTGGCCAGGCGGGACCGGCGGCTGGCCGCGCTCCGGCTGGTCGGCGCGACGCCGGGGCAGGTCGTGCGGATGACGGTGGCCGAGGCGGTGCTCGTGGCGCTGGCCGGGGCGCTGGCGGGGGCGGTGGCGTTCGCGCTGGCCGTGCCGTACCTGACGCGGATCGAGATCCAGGGCGGCGCCTGGTTCGCGGGGGACTTGTTCCCCGGCCTGGCGGTGCTGGCCGGGGTGCTGGTGGCGGTGCCGCTGCTGGTGGGGCTGTCGGCGGTGGCGGGGCTGCGGCGGGTCGTGGTGAGCCCGCTCGGCGTGGCCAAGCGGGAGACGCCGCCTGGCATGCGCTTCGTCCGGGTGCTCGCGCTGCTCGTGGTGCTGGCCGTGTTCCCGATGCTGACCCAGGGGACCAGCGTGGCGATCGTGGCCGTGGCGCTGGGGCTCGCGTTCCTGTGCCTGAACCTGGCCGGGCCGTGGGTGGTGGGCCTCATCGGCCGGATCACGGCGGGCACGGCCCGCGGCCCCGCCCGGCTGCTGGCCGGGCGCAGGCTGGTGGACGATCCGCGTTCGGCCTGGCGGACGGTGAGCGGCGTGGCGCTGACCGGGTTCGTGGCGGGCTTCCTCGGCCTGCTCAGCCCGGGCGCGTTCGCGGTGGACGACCGGCCGCTTCAGCTGCGCGTCCTCGCGCCCGCCGGGCAGGCCGAGCAGGTGGCGGGGCAGGCCCGCGAGCGGCTGGCGGCGGCGAAGGTGCCCGCCGTGGTCACGGTCGTCAAGCGGACCGTCGTCGCCGCGCCGTCGGGCCCGCTCGACACCGCGGGCATGGACCGGGCGCGTACGGCGCTCGCCGAGCTCGTCCCAGGCCGCACCGCGACGACCGAGGCCGACGAGGGGCGCTTCGGTGAGCAGATCCTGCTGGACGTGCGGGTGGGGACGATCGTGGTGCTGTCGGTGTCGTTCCTGGTGGCCATCGCCAGCGCGGGCATCACGGCCGCCTCGTCGGTCCTCGACCGGCGGCAGACGTACGGGCTGCTGCGGCTGGCCGGGACGCCGCTGGAGGTGCTGGACCGGGCCAGGCGGGCCGAGACGCTGATCCCGCTGGGGGTGATGGGCGGCGGCGCGATCCTGGTGGGGGCGTTCTGCGCGACACCGTTCATGATCGGCGGGATCAGCGTGGCCGGGGTCGTCACGCTGGTGGTCTGTGTGGTGCTCGGGTTCGCCGGGGTGATCGGGGCGGGGGCGCTGAGCCGGCCGCTGCTGAGGTCGGTCACGGCCGACCCCGCGCCCCGTCCGGACTGACGGAACTAACCGAGGACCAGGTCGCGGACCAGCCTCAGCGTGGGCTCGTCGCGCGGGCCCATGACGAGCAGGCTCGTCACCGGGCTCTTGCGCCACAGCTCCAGGCGTTCCTTGATCCGGCCGGGCGGGCCGACGAGCGAGATGCCGTCGGCCAGCTCGTCCGGGATCGCCCGGAACGCCTCGTCCTTACGGCCCGACAGGTAGAGGGCCTGGATGCGCTCGGCCGCCTCGGCGTAGCCCATCCGGCCGATGATGTCGGCGTGGAAGTTGCGCTGCCGGGCTCCCATGCCGCCGATGTACAGGGTGAGCATCATCTTGACGCCGTCCAGCGCGGCCTGGACGTCGTCGGAGACGATCACCATGACCATGGCGGCGATGTCGAAGTCCGGGTCCCGGCCCGCGAGCGACTCGCCGTACATCTCCTCGATCTTGGTGGGGAAGGCGAACAGCGGGAGCCAGCCCTGGGCGAGCTCGGCGGCCAGGGCGACGTTCTTCGGGCCCTCCGCGCCGAGGTAGACGGGGATCTCGGCGCGGAGCGGATGGGTGATGAGCTTGAGCGGTTTGCCCAGGCCGTCGGGGAGGGGGAGCGGGTAGTGCGGGCCGTCACTGGTCACCGGCTCCTCGCGGCGCCACACCCTGCGCATGATCTCGACGTACTCGCGGGTCCTGGCCAGGGGTCTGGCGAACGGCTGGCCGTACCAGCCCTCGACGACCTGGGGCCCCGAGGCGCCGACGCCGAGCAGCAGCCGCCCGCCCGTGAGGTGGTCGAGCGTCATCGCGGTCATCGCCGTCGTGACCGGCGGCCGGGCCGAGATCTGCGCGATCGAGGTGCCGAGTCTGATGCGTGACGTGCGCGCCCCGTACCACGCCAGGGGGGTGAAGACGTCGCTGCCGTAGGCCTCGGCGGTCCACACCGAGTCGTAGCCGAGCCGTTCGGCCGCCAGCACGGTCTCCGTCGCGTCGTCGGCGTCGCGCTGCCAGTAGCCGAGGTTCAAGCCGAGCTTCATGACACCTCCCGAATTAAGTTCTATACGGTCATGAGAAGCTCATGGTGTCAATGCGCCGCTATCGGGGACGTGAAGTCTGTGGTCAAAGGTCTCTGCCGTCTCATGTGCATCCTGCTGCTCATCGTCATCGCAGCCGGGCCCACGGTGGCCGCCGGAGAGGCGCGCAAGTCCCCGCCCAACATCGTCTTCGTGCTCGCCGACGACCTCGAGTCCGGGACACTGCCCTACTTCCCGAACATCACCCAGCAGTTGGTGAGGCAGGGGGCCTCGTTCGACCGGTTCTTCGTGACCAACTCGTGGTGCTGCCCCTCGCGGGCGTCCATCCTGCGTTCCCAGTACGTCCACAGCCACGGAGTGCTCACCAACACCGCGCCCGAGGGCGGCTTCGACCGCTTCAACAACCTGGCCCTGGAACGTTCCACGGTCGGCACCTGGATGCAGCAGGCCGGCTATCGCACCGGGCTGATGGGCAAGTTCCTCAACCACTACCCGGGCGAGACCGCCGAGGAGACGTACGTGCCGTCCGGCTGGAACGAGTGGGCCGTGCCGGTGCGCAACCTCTACACCGAGTACGGCTACCGCCTCAACGAGAACGGCGGCCTGGTCGACTACGGCTGGTCGGAGGGCGACTACCTGTCCGACGTGCTCGCCCGCAAGGCCGGCGACTTCATCGCGGCCGGCTCGGAGCCGTTCTTCCTCTACCTCGCGCCGACCGGCCCGCACAATCCGGCCAACCCGGCGGTGCGTCACGCCGACGCGTTCTCCGACGCCGTCGCGCCGCGCACCCCGTCGTTCGACCAGGCCGACGTGAGCGGCGAGCCCGCCTGGCTGCAGGCCCGGCCACCCCTGACCGCGCAGGCCATCGAGCGGATCGACGAGCGCTACCGCAGCAGGTTGCGGTCCATGCTGGGCGTCGACGACCTGGTGGGGTCGGTCATCGACAAGCTGCGCGAGACGGGCAAGCTCGACAACACCTACATCTTCTTCAGCTCCGACAACGGCTTCCATCTCGGCACGCACCGCCTCAAGCAGGGCAAGACCACCCCGTTCGACGAGGCCATCAAAGTGCCGCTCGTGGTGCGGGGGCCCGGCGTGGCGCCGGGGTCGGTGATCCGCGAGATGGCGGCCACGGTCGACCTGGCGCCCACGTTCGCCGCGCTCGGCGGGGCCTCGACGCCGTCCTTCGCCGAGGGACGCTCGCTGGAGCCGCTGCTGCGGGGGCAGCGCCCGGTCCCGTGGCGCAAGAACGCGCTGATCGAGTTCGTCAGGCCGCTCAACCAGGCGTCGGCCGCCCAGACGCCCGTGCCGCCCTACACCGCGCTGCGCACCGAGCAGTACACGTACGTCAAGTACGACACCGGAGAGCTCCAGCTCTACGACGTGGTCACCGACCCCCACCAGTTGCACAATCTGGCCCGGATCGCCGACCCGGCGCTGATGCAGGGGCTGGACCAGCGGTTGCAGGCCATGGCCTCCTGCTCCGGGGCCGGCTGCCGGGAGGCCGACTCCCGCTGACACGCCCGGCGTCATGGCGGGGGAGACCGACGTTTCGCGACGATCCGGGCCAGCCGGCCCAAGGTCGTGGACGGGGATCCCCACGGCGCTCGACGTCGGGCACTGGCCGGCTGGGGCGTCGGCCCGCTCGTCCAGCTGGAGGCGGGCACGGGCTCGCCGCCCTGATGGCCCGGCTCACGCGGGACGCCGGGCCCCGGGATCTTCTCTGCGCCACTTGCCGTCGTTCTCCAGATTCATCAGCCCGCCCACATACACCTCACGGTAGGCGGCGTAGTCGGTGGCCGGAGTGCCGTACTCGTCCGGCCTGGTGCGAAGAGCGCTGACCTTGAACGGCTTGCCGTGATCGTCGATGGCCTGCCTGACCAGGGTCCCGTTATCGAGAATTTCCAGCGCCAGGGAGAATTCGCAGTAGTGCTTCAGCGTTCTGGCGAGCACTTGAAAGGCGATCTCCTCGTCACGTTTGAGAGAGATGGTCTTCCGCTGGAAGTAGTCGCCTCCCCACCGCGACTTGTTGACGATGGTTCTCGCGCGCGGACTTTCTTCGTCCAGATCGAACCCGAGTTGGACGCTTTCCTCGCTGCCGGCGGTCGGGCTCTCGAACAAGGTGCCCGAGAGAGGCGCGCCGCAGCGCGGGACGACCTTCATGTCCACGATGCGCACCGGCCGATCCCGGTTGCCGTGCACGACGATTTTGATGTTCGTGTCGACTGGATCGACCGCGCCCTTACGGCGGAGCCATTGGTGCTGTTCCTCGGAGTAGCTGGACATCTCGTTGAGCCGGCCCAGTTCGCTGTCCGAGAGGCGTATCGCGTGGGGGAAAGTCCAGGTGGGAGCGCTGCGGGAGCGTTCCAGCCGAACAAGATCCACTCCCACCGGTGGCCCTTCCGCCGGTTTGGAGGGAGAGGTGAAAGTGCGAGGCGTGGCCGTGGCGGCGGGGGACGTCGACGGGGTGAAAGGCCGTTGTATCAACCAGACGAGCACACCAACGAGCACCGGGGCGGCAATCGCACTTCCGGCCCATTTCGCACCCGGCCGATTCCACCACTTTCTCGGCCGGCTCGTACGCCGATTCCGTGGATATTTCGGACGTTTCGCCAATTGAATGCCCTGCTCTCGGAAAGACGGCAGGTCCCATGTTGGCACCATCCGCACCCGCGGACGGCCCGGGCCGGCGAAAAGGTGCTACCGCGTGCCGCCGGCCCGCCTTGTCGCCCGGATCCGCGGTTCGATGCGGGCGGCTTTCACGTTCGTGTGAGGCGTCAGCCGCCCGCCGGGTAGGCGTGGGCCAGGTGGTCGGTCACCGCCTGGGCCGCCTCCTCCGGATCACCCTCCTGGACGGCTCGCAGGATCCGCCGGTGGTCGGCCTGGAGTCCCGACGTGTCGCCCAGGCGTTCCACGGCCTCCACCGCGTACCTGCTCATCGACTCGCGCAGCGAGCGCATGAAGGCGGCGATCAGCCGGTTGCCGGCGATCTCCGCGATCGCGCAGTGGAACGCGGTGTCGTGCTCCACGAACTCCTCGGCCGAGCCGGCCTCGTCCATCCCCTTCAGCGCCTCGGCCAGCGCGGACGTGCCGGCCCGTGCCCGCGCCGCCTGGGCGGCCGCCCAGCGTTCGATCATCAGCCGGGTGTCGATCACCTCGCGCAGCTCCAGCGTGGCCAGGCCGAGGTTCAGCCTGAGCACGTCGGTGAGCGCGCTGTCGGGGCGCGAGGTGAGCACGGCTCCGGCGTCCGGGCCGCGCCCGGCCTGCGACGACACCACGCCGAGCGTCTCCAGCACGCGCATCGCCTCGCGCACCGACGAGCGGCTCACCCCGAGCTGCTCGGCGAGCCGGCGTTCGGCGGGGAGCCGGTCACCCGCGGTCAGGCCGTCCTCGGCGATGCGGTGCTCGATCTGTGCGAGTACGTCCTCGAACGTGCGGGTTCGTTTGACGGGCCGCCAGTGGGTGTCGGTCAACGCTTCCCCCTGGTTCTTGGGGCGAGGTGGTGGATTAGGTATGGTCTGACCATATTGTGGTCTGACCATACCTCGGCAACCCTGGAAGGAGAGCGGTGCGAGTCGCCCTGTTCATCACCTGTGTGAACGACACGCTCTTCCCCGGCACCGGCAAGGCCGCCGTCTCGCTGCTGCGCAGGCTCGGCTGCGACGTGGAGTTCCCCGCCGCCCAGACCTGCTGCGGCCAGATGCACGTCAACACCGGCTACCGCGAGGAGGGGGTACGGCTCGCGCGCCACTTCACCGAGGTGTTCGCCGCGTACGACGCCGTCGTCGCGCCGTCGGGATCGTGCGCCGCCATGATCCGGGAGCAGTACCCCAAGCTGGTACGGCCGGGCAGCAGGGGAGCCGCGGCGATCGCCGAGGTGACGCCCAAGGTCTTCGAGCTGTCCGAGTTCCTGATCGACGTCCTGCAGGTCGACGACGTAGGCGCATATTTCCCGCACCGGGTGACATATCACCCGACGTGTCACTCTCTCCGCGGCCTCCGCCTCGCGGACCGGCCCACCAGGCTGCTCCGGAACGTCCGCGGCCTCGACCTGGTCCCGCTCCCGGCGGCCGACGAATGCTGCGGCTTCGGGGGCACGTTCGCGGTCAAGAACCCGGCCGTCTCCGCCGCGATGGGCGCCGACAAGGTGCGCAACGTCCTCGACACCGGCGCCGAGGTGCTCTGCGCGGCCGACAACTCGTGCCTCATGCACATCGGCGGCACGCTCGGCCGGCAGCGGACCGGCGTCCGCGTCATGCACCTGGCCGAGATCCTCGCCGCGACCGAAACGGCCATGGAGGGCACATCCACATGAGCGCCACCTTCCTCGGGATGCCCGGAAATTTCCCGCAAAACTCGGCGTTGGCCGTGCAGGACTCGCAGCTTCGCTACAACCTCCGCAAAGCCACCCACACCATCCGTGGCAAGCGCGCCACGGTCGTCGGCGAGCTGTCGGACTGGGCAGAACTGCGGGCCGCCGGCAAAGCGATCAAGGACGAGACCCTGCGCCACCTCGACCGCTACCTGATCCAGCTGGAGGAGGCCGTCACCCGGGCGGGCGGCACCGTCCACTGGGCCCGGGACGCCGCCGAGGCCAACCGCATCGTCGCCGGCCTGGTCCAGGCCACCGGCGAGACCGAGGTGGTCAAGGTCAAGTCGATGGCCACCCAGGAGATCGGGCTCAACGAGGCGCTGGCCGAGCAGGGCATCACCGCCTACGAGACCGACCTGGCCGAGCTGATCGTGCAGCTCGGCGACGACTTCCCGAGCCACATCCTGGTGCCCGCCATCCACCGGAACCGGGCGGAGATCCGCGACATCTTCCTCGACCGGATGGGCGACGCCCCGCCGGACCTCACCGACGAGCCCGCCGCGCTGGCCGAGGCCGCCCGGCTGCACCTGCGCGAACGCTTTCTGCGGAGCAAGGTGGCGATCTCGGGGGCCAACTTCATGGTCGCCGAGACCGGCACGCTGGTGGTGCTCGAATCCGAGGGCAACGGCCGCATGTGCCTCACGCTGCCCGAGACCCTGATCAGCGTCGTCGGCATCGAGAAGCTGCTGCCGAGCTGGCGCGACCTGGAGGTCTTCCTCCAGTTGCTGCCCAGGAGCTCCACCGGCGAGCGGATGAACCCCTACACCAGCACGTGGACCGGCTCCGTCGAAGGCCAGGACTTCCACCTGGTGCTGCTCGACAACGGCCGCACCGACGTGCTGGCCGACGAGGTCGGCCGCCAGGCGCTGCGCTGCATCCGCTGCTCGGCCTGCCTGAACGTGTGCCCGGTCTACGAACGCGCCGGCGGCCACGCGTACGGGTCGGTCTATCCGGGCCCGATCGGCGCGATCCTCACCCCGCAGCTCAGGGGCATGTCGTCGGCCCTGGACGCCTCGCTGCCGTACGCGTCGAGCCTGTGCGGCGCCTGCTTCGAGGTGTGCCCGGTCGCCATCGACATCCCCGAGGTGCTCGTCGACCTGCGTGCCAAGGCGCCGCACGGGCCGGCCGAGCGCGCGGGCATGCGCGTGGCGGGCTGGATCTTCAACGACCACGTACGCCTGGCCAAGGCGCAACGCCTGGCCGGCCGCCTCCGCAAGCTGGTGCCCAGACGCCTGCCGGGCCCGGCGTCGGCGTGGACCGACACGAGGGACCTGCCCGAGATCCCGGCCGAATCCTTCAGAGACTGGTGGGAACGCGATGAGCGCGCGTGAGGAGATCCTGGCCCGGATCAGGCGGGCCGTCGACGGCGCCCCGGAGGTGGAGATCCGCCGCGCCTACCGGACCACGAGTGAGGTCGCCGACCTGGTGCGACTGTTCGCCGAGAGGGTGGACGACTACCGGGCGATCGTGCACGTGATCCCGGCGGCCGAGGTGCCCGCCAGGATCGCCGGGCTCGTGGGCGACCGGCGCATGATCATCCCTGACGGGCTGCCCCGGGAGTGGGCCGCCGGCGTCCCGGCCGGCCTGCACGACGCCGACGGGGTGGTCACCGGCTGCGCGGTGGCGATCGCCGAGACGGGCACGATCGTCCTCGACTCCGGTCCCGGGCAGGGGAGCAGGGCGCAGACGCTGGTGCCCGACTACCACCTGTGCGTGGTGCGGGCCGGCCAGATCGTGCCCGGAGTGCCCGAGGCGGTCGCCAGGCTCGACCCGGCCCGGCCGCTGACCTGGATCAGCGGTCCCTCGGCGACCAGCGACATCGAGCTGAACCGCGTCGAGGGCGTCCACGGCCCCAGGACGCTCGAAGTGATCATCAGTTCCTGATCACGGCCGCCACGTCGGTGATCTCGTCGGTGAACCACAGCTCGGCGTCCGTCATCGCCGCCGCCCTGGCCAGGGCCGAGTCGGCGCGGTCGCGCATCGGCTCCTCGACGCCCCACCGGCGCAGTTCGGCGGCGTCGACCGACATCTGGGTGCCGCCTCCGCCGATCCACACCGGCTGCGGCAGCTCGCCGGGTGACAGAACCGCCTGCGCCCGGCCCTCGCGCAGGGCAAGGGCGACCCGGGCCACCCCGACGGGCCCCGCCGAGTCACGGTGCCGATCGAGCAGCTCGGCCCGGCGGCCGTCGAGCCACAGGTCGAGCGCTCGTTCCAGGTCGCGTTGGTGGTCCGCGCGGCTGGCGTGCTCGACCATCATCACCCGGTCCGCGGACTTGGTGCCGAGCCTGTCGCAAAGCAGCGCGCACGACCGGGGCTCGCCCGCCACCAGGATGAGCTCGGTGCCGATCCGCCGCACCTGCTCGTCGATCTCCCGGGCGACGGCCCCCGCGTCCCAGACGCCGTGCGCGGCGCGGTAACGCCGCCGCGCCCACCCGCCCTGCGCGGTCTTGGCGAGCGGCCACGGCTCGGCCCTCTCGGCGGCCCTGCGCGGCGAGCCGCCGCCGACCACCGTCAGCTCCACGCCCGCCTGGTCCACGACGACCCGCAGGTGCGGCAGGTTCTCGCCGCGCTGCATCAGCATGGGGGTGACGTGCGGCAACGGCGCCCAGGCGGCCAGCTCACGCGGCGGCGGCTCGGCGAGGCGCTCGGCCATCACCACGTCGCCGTGGGTGCCGAACAGGGCCGAGGATCCGGTCGCCGCCCGCTCCAGGGCGTCCAACGTCGCCGGGTCCGCGTCGGGGATCCGCTCACGCACCCCGCGCCAGTGGCTGGTCCGCCCGGTCCCGGTCCGCTCCCCCACGTAGACCGACGCGTACGGCCCGCGGCGCTCGTAGAGCGGCCGGATGAAGTCGAGCCGCACCGGTCACCACCTCCGCCCCCTCATCCTTACCGATTGCGCTCTCTACCCCCGTTTGTTGGGACAAACATGGCAAGTGTGTAGCCTGCCGAGCGTGTTCGATCCCGACGTGAGCATCATCACCGAGCGTCTCCTGCTCCGGCCCTTCGGACCGGCGGACGCGGCCCGGATCAGATCCATCGTGGAGTCGGGCGTCCGGTTCCTGCCGCCCGGCGCTCCCACCCATGTGGCCGGCGTCACCACCTGGCTCGCGACCGGCGTTCACGAGCTGCGGCACAGCGGCCAGGGCGTGCACCTCGCCATGACCGACGCGAACGGCCACATCGTGGGCGCCATCAGCCTGTTCAAGACCTCCTGGGGCGCGGGCACCACCGAGATCGGCTACGGCGTGCACCCCCTCTACCGGGGCCGCGGCCTCGCGCCCGAAGCCGTACGGGGATTAGTGGACTGGGTCTTCGCCACCACCGAGCTGCGCCGGATCGACCTGACGGCCAACCTGGACAACCTCCCGTCCCTGCGCGTCGCGCAGAAAGCCGGCTTCACCTGGGAGGGCGTGCTCCGTGACGCCAGCCTGGAGGACGACGGCCCGCACGACCTGGTGATCTTCGGCCTGCTGCGCGGCGACAGCCGCGTGCCCGCCGAGGAACTGCCCCGGGCCGAGCTGCGCGCCCCTCGGCTGCTGCTGCGCCCGCTCGTCGAACAGGACGTGCCCGACCTGGCCGCCACCGGCGCCGACCCGCTCACCCAGGCCATGACCGGGATCCCGCGCGGCTACACCCAGGCCGACGCGCGGGCGTTCGTCGCCCTCGCCGAGCGGATCAGGACCAGGGGCCAGGGCATCGCCTGGGCGGCGGTGGAGCTCGACGGCGGGCGCTTCGCGGCCAACATCGACCTCAGGGACCTGGACTGGGTCAACCGGACGGCCGAGGTCGGCTACATGACCGCCCCCTGGGCCCGCGGCAACGGCTACGCGGGCGAGGCGGTGCTGACCATCGCCCGCTGGCTGTTCGGCGTCCAGGGCTTCCAGCGGCTGACGCTCCGGACCGCCGTCCCCAACACGGCCTCGCAACGCGTCGCCGAGAAGGCCGGCTTCGTCCGCGAGGGCGTCGCCCGCAACGCGCTGCACGGGGACGATCTCGTGGTCTACAGCCTCATCCCGTCCGACCTGGCCTGAGACGAACGCCAGGGGGAGGACGTACTGACTGGTGAAACACTCCGGCAGCAGTCACCCTGGGTGGTGAGGACGGTGAGTGCCATGATCACGGTTGTCGGGTGGGACGGCTCGGAGTTGCCGGGCGGGGTGATCGAGCGGCTGCGCTCGGCGACGCTCGTCGTCGGGCCTGGCGCGTTGCTCGGGCGGCTCAGCCTCACCGCGTCGGCCGTGGCCGACGACCGGCTGTTCGAAGCCCTCGACGAGCACGTCGAACACGGCGAGGGCCCGGCCGTCGTGATCGCCGAGGGCGACCCCGGTTTCTTCGGCGTGCTCCGCGCCCTGCGCGCCCGCGGCCACAAGCCCGACGTGCTCCCCGCGACCTCCCTGGTGACCCGTGCCTTCGCCCGCGCCGGCCTCAACTGGGAGGACGCGCTCGTCGTCGCCCCCGCCGGCGTCCACCAGCTCAACCGGGTGGTCAACGCCTGCCGGGCGCATCCCAAGGTGGCCCTGCTCGTCACGCCGGGAGTCGGCCCGGCCGAGATCGCCAGGGAGCTGGCCCCCACCACCCCGCGCGAGCTCATCGTCTGCGAGGACCTGGGCGGCCCCGACGAACGCGTCACCCGCAGCCGCATGGGCGAGGCCACCACCCGGCCGTGGAAGGACCCCGACGTGGTGCTCGTCATCGACCCCCTGCACCGGCCGCGCGAGCACGGCTGGGTGGCCGGCGCGCAGCCGGGGCCGGCCGAGTGGGCGCTGCCGTCCGAGAGCCACCTCCCCGCCGAGGTGCGGGCGTACATCCTGGCCAAACTGGGTCCCCGGCTCGGTGACCTGGTCTGGGACGTGGGCGCGGGTTCGGGCGAGATCGCGGTCGAGTGCGCCCGGCTCGGCGCGGCCGTCATGGCCGTCGAGCGCGATCACGAGGCGTGCTCCCGGCTCCGCGCCGCCGTGCTGGAGCACGGCGTCAAGGTCGCGCTGACCCGGGGGCAGGCGCCGCCCGCCCTCGAACCCCTGCCCGATCCCGACGCCGTCTTCGTCGGCGGCGGCGGCCCCGACGTGATCGTCGCCTGCGCCGCCCGCGGCCCCCGCACGCTGGTGTGCGCGCTCAAGTCGCTGGAACAGGTGCCCGCCGTGCTCGACCGGCTGCGCGAGCACGGCTATCGTGCGGAGGGCACCCAGATCCTCGCCTCCAAACTCACCATCCAGCCCGACGGTTCACACGGCCTGGCCGCGCCCGACCCCGTCTTCGTCGTCCACGCCGTCCTGTCGCATCCCGTGTGACCTGTCGTTATCGGCACGCATCGGTTATCCTCGCGTGTCCGACTACGTACCGGAGTAACCCTCAAAATGAAGCCCCCGCTCCTGCTGATCGGGCAGGGCTCGAACGACGACGCCGACTCCGCGGAGTTCGGCAGGTTCGTCCATCGGCTGCGCTGCCGCCTCGATCGCACAGCCGTGGACGTCTCCGGTGGCTACCTCGAACGCGCCACGCCACGGCTGAGCGAGTCCGTCGCCTCCCTGGTCGCCCGCGGGCACCACCGCCTGGTGGCGCTCCCGCTGAGCCTCAACCGGGTGGGCGAGGAATACCCCGAGGCCATGGCGCGCGAACAGAAGCGACACCCCACGCTCATGTACGACTACGGGCGCCCGCTCGGGCCCGACCCCCGGGTGCTCGCCCTGCTGGCCGAGCGCCTCAACGACGCCGCCCTCGAGATGCCGCGCCCGCGCCCGCTGGAGCTGGCCGGCGCGCGGCCCCGGCTGCGGGCCGTCGACGCGGCGTTCGCCGAGACCCTTCCGGTGCATGTCGAGCCGGGAGAGACCGCGGTTGTGCTGGTCGGCGAGGGCTCCACCGACCCGTCGGCCAACGCCGAGGTCCACCGGGTGTCACGGCTGTTCTGGGAGACGCACGCCTACGACTTCATGACCGTCGAGACCGCGTTCGTCTCCGTCACCCCGCCGGGCGTGCCCGGCGGCCTCGAACGCTGCCGCCGGCTGGGCGCCAAGCGCGTGATCGTGGTGCCCTACCTGCTGTTCGCGGGCGGCCTGCTCGAACGGGTGTGGGCGCAGGCGCTGGCCTACGGCGCGGGCCACCCCGAGCTCGACATCCGGTGCGCCGAGGTGATCGGTGACTGTGAGACCCTGGCCGACGTCGTGATCGACCGCTATGAGGAAGCACTCCGGCTGGTCCCCTGATCCGTCCCTGGAGGTTCGACTTGCTCGCTGAAACGCTCGCCGCGATCCGTCCCGCCGACCCGCGGGCGCTCGCCGAGGCCCGCGCCTACCAGGACCGCCTCACCAAGCCGAAGGGCTCGCTGGGCGCGCTCGAGGACGTCGCCGTACGCCTGGCGGGCGCGGCCGGCGCCGTTCCGCCGCCCATGCCCGTGCCGGCGGCGCTGGCCATCTTCGCGGCCGACCACGGCGTCCACGCGCGGGGCGTCACCCCGTGGCCGCAGGAGGTCACGGTCCAGATGGTCGCCAACTTCCTGGCCGGCGGCGCCGTGGCCAACGCCTTCGCCGCGCAGGCCGGGGCGTCGGTGACCGTGGTCGACGTGGGCGTCGCCGCCGACCTGCCCGACGCGCCGGGGCTGGTCAAACGCAAGATCGCGTACGGCACGGCCGACCTGTCCGCCGGGCCCGCGATGACCGTCGACCAGGCGGTCCAGGCGCTGGAGGCCGGCATCTCGGTGGCCCTCGACCTGGTCGCCGAGGGCGCCCGCTGCCTCATCACCGGCGACATGGGCATCGCCAACACCACCGCCTCGGCCGCGCTGATCGCCGCCTTCACCGGCCGCGACCCCGCCGAGGTGACCGGCAGGGGCACCGGCATCGACGACGACACGCACACCCACAAGATCGCCATCGTCCGCGAGGCGCTCGCCGTCAACTCCGCCACGCCCGTCGGCTCCCAGCCCAGCGACGCGCTCCGCGTCCTGGCCGGCGTCGGCGGATTCGAGCACGCCGCGATCGCCGGGTTCGTCCTGGGCGGCGCCCGCGCCCGCGTGCCGGTGATCCTCGACGGCGTCATCGCGGGCGCCGCCGCCCTGGTCGCCGCAGCCCTCGACCCGGCCGTCGCCGACCACTGCGTCGCCGGCCACCGCTCGGCCGAGCCCGGCCACGCCGCCGCGCTCGACCACCTCGGGCTGCGTCCCCTGGTCGAGCTCGAACTCCGTGTCGGCGAGGGCACCGGCGGGCTGCTCGCCCACCCGCTGGTCTGCGCCGCCGTACGCGTCATGCACGACGTCGCGACGTTCGACTCGGCGGGAGTGACGGAAAAGCCCGTGTGATGATGGGACACGTTGACCAGCGAGTGAGGTGAGTGTGTCCAGGTACGGCCCGATGTACGGCCCTGACATCACGTTTCTCGGCGTCGACCGGTGCGACGTCGCCGATCCGGCGACCTACGCCGGCGCCGACGTGGTGATCATCGGCGCGCCGTTCGACGGCGGCACCTCCAACCGGCCCGGCGCCAGGTTCGGCCCGATGGCCCTGCGCCAGGCCTGCTACCTGCCGCACGACGGCTCCAGGCCGAGCCTGGCGCTGCGCGTCGACGCCCTGCGCGACCTTCGGGTGCTCGACGCCGGCGACGTCGAGTGCTACTCCGGCGACGTCGAGGGCTCGCTGGCGGCCATCGAGGACGCGGTCCACCGGGTCGCCTCCTCCGGTGCGATCCCGCTCGTGCTCGGCGGCGACCACACGGTCGCGCTGCCCGACGCGCGCGGCACCGCCCGTGCGTACGAACCGGGCCGCGTCTCGATGATCCACTTCGACGCCCACGCCGACACCGGCGACATCGAGTTCGGCCACCTGTACGGCCACGGCCAGCCGATGCGCCGGCTCATCGAGTCGGGCGCGATCCGCGGCGACCGGTTCCTGCAGATCGGGCTGCGCGGCTACTGGCCCGGGCCCGAGACGCTCTCCTGGATGGCCGAGCAGCGGATGCGCTCCTACGAGATGACCGAGATCGTGGCCCGGGGGCTCGACGAGTGCCTGACCGAGTCGTTCCGGATCGCCCTCGACGAGTGCGACCGGATCTTCCTGTCCGTCGACATCGACGTGTGCGACCCCGGGCACGCGCCCGGCACCGGCACCCCCGAGCCGGGCGGGCTCTCGGCCCGGCAACTGCTCGATGCCGTTCGCCGCATCTGCTACGAGTTGCCCGTCGCGGGCATGGAGGTGGTCGAGGTGGCTCCGCCCTACGATCACGCGGACATCACCGCGTTCCTCGGAAACCGCGTTATCCTCGAGGCTCTGTCAGCGATGGCCAGACGCCGCAAGGACGACGAGGGCGGGCCTCGCTGGGATCCTCTCCAGCCCCTTCTTGACGGGCGTTAACTCACACGAAGCAATTGCCGCGTTAAGAACCGGTAGGTTTACCTCCGGACACACCAATCTTCGCAGACTGGAGCTTCCCCAGCATGGGCCCCTACCTCCTCGGCCTGCGGCTTTCCGGCCGCCGGGTGCTCGTCGTGGGCGGCGGTCGCGTCGCCCAGCGCCGGGTGCCCGCCCTGCTCGAGGCCGGTGCGGTGGTCACCCTGGTGTCGCCGGTGGTGACTCCGGCGCTCGACGACCTGATCGCCGCGGGCAGGGTCGCCTGGCAGGCCAGACCGTACGAAGTGGGCGACTGCGACGGCGCCTGGCTCGTCCAGGCGTGCACCGACGACCGGGGCGTCAACACGGCCGTGGCCGCGGAGGCCGAGGCCAAGCGCATCTGGTGCGTCCGGGCCGACGACAAGGACGCCTCCGCCGCGTGGACCCCGGCCTCCGGGCGGGTCGACGAGATCACCGTGGCCGTCACCGCGGGCGGTGACCCGCGCAGGGCGGTCGGCATCAGGGATGCCGTGGTGGGCGCGCTCCGCGACGGCACCGTCGACGCCCGGCGCGACCGCGCCAGACCGGTCGGCGTCGCCCTGGTCGGTGGAGGGCCCGGCGATCCCGGCCTGATCACGGTGCGTGGGCGGCAACTGCTCGCGCAGGCCGACGTGGTGGTCGCCGACCGCCTCGCGCCCCGCGCTCTCCTCGACGAGCTGGCGCCGGATGTCGAGCTGATCGACGCCGCCAAGGTGCCCTACGGCAGGGCCCTGTCGCAGGACTCGATCAACGAGGTGCTGGTCGATCGGGCCAGGCAGGGAAAGTTCGTGGTCAGGCTCAAGGGCGGCGACCCGTTCGTCTTCGGCCGGGGTGGCGAGGAGATGATCGCCTGCGCCCGGGCCGGGATCCCGGTGCTCGTGGTGCCGGGCATCACCAGTGCCGTGGCGGTGCCCGCCGCGGCCGGCGTCCCAGTGACGCATCGGGGGATAAGTCAGGAATTCCACGTCATATCCGTGCACGTGGCGCCGGATGATCCGAAATCGACCGTCGACTGGCCCTCGGTGGCCCGCTCCCAGGGGACCCTGGTCCTCCTGATGGGCCTGGAACGGCTGGCCAAGGTGGCCGAAGCCCTCCTTCGAGACGGACGTTCACCGGAGACTCCCGTGATGGTGGTGCAGGACGGTACCCTTCCGACCCAGCGGGCGGTTATCGCTCCACTTTCCACCGTGGCCGATCGCGTGTCCGCGGCTGGGATACGACCGCCGGCGATCGTCATCGTCGGCGATGTCGTAAGGGTCGGCCAGGAGGTCGAGATGGTTCGAGCGGAGCGCTTGCCGTGAACACCGCCAAGGATGACGGGCGTCAGGAGTCACCAGGGGAGCAGACCCTGAGCTTCCGCCCCATCACGGAGGAGGACGTCGTCCCACCCGACGACGCCCCGGACGACCGCGCCCGGCAGCCCGCCCCCGAGGAGCGCCCCGCCCCGGTGGAGCCGCTGCCGCGACGCAAGCCCACCTCCAGAAAACCGGCCTCCACCTCCGCAGCAGCCTCGAAGACCCCGTCCTCCGCCTCCGACGGGCCGGATGAGAACCATCGGCCGGCAGCGGATCTTGAGCCGGAGCGCAAGCGCCCCTCCCTGTGGGAGCGGCCCCCTTCGCCCGCCGAGGACCACGCGCCCGAGCCGAAGCGCCCTTCCTTGTGGGACACCAGATCGTCACCGGACGAGGACGGTGTGCCCGAGTCGGAGTCGAAGCGCCCCTCCTTGTGGGACACCAGGTCCGCGCCGGACGAGGACCGCGTGCCCGAGCCGGAGCCGAAGCGCCCGTCCCTGTGGGACACCAGGTCCGCGCCGGACGAGGATCGCGTGCCCGGCGCGGACGAGTCGTCGTCCGACGCGGAGCGGCCCTCCCTGTGGGAGGCCCGCGAGTCCGCGCCGGTAGAGGAGCAGGACGAGTCGTCGCCGGACGAGGAGCCCGAGGCGGAGCCGAAGCGCCCGTCCTTGTGGGACACCAGGCCGTCCTCGGACGAGGAGCCCGCGGCCGCCGAGGACGAGCCGTCCGAGCAGGAGCGGCCGTCCCTGTGGGAGCGCAAGGCGTCGACCGGTGAAGGGGCCGAGCACGGGCGGAAGACACCACCGGGCCAGGATGAGCGGCACGGTTCCGGCGCGGACGAGGAGAGCGGCGCGCGGACCCCGCACACCCCGGCAGGAGAGAAGACCGGGCAGGGCGCGGCGTTGCCGGCCGAGGCGGCCAAGACGCTCATGACGGCACTGGACACACTGCGGGCGAGCGTCGCCGAGCTGCGGTTCGGCCTGGATCTGCCGGGCGCCGACGAGGCCAGGCAGGCGCGGGCCGACCTGCTCGCCCAGCTCCAGGACTACGTACTCCCAAGGGTGCGGACGAACACCGCGCCCGCCCTCATCGTGATCGCCGGTTCGACCGGCGCGGGCAAGTCGACGCTGGTCAACTCGCTCGCGGAGAAGAACGTCTCGCGCACCGGCGTGCGGCGGCCCACCACGGGCATCCCCGTCCTGGCCTGCCACCCCGACGACCACAAGTGGTTCGCCGAGGGAGAGCTGCTCAGCGGCCTCCGGCGGATCGACAAGGCGTCACCCGAGGCCGGGCCCGACACCCTCATCGTGGTCCCCACGGAGAAGCTGCCGCAGGGCGTGGCGCTGCTCGACACCCCCGACATCGACTCGGTCGTCGAGAAGCACCACGCGATCGCGCAGCGCATGCTCGACGCGGCCGACCTGTGGATCTTCGTCACCACCGCCGCCCGCTACGCCGACGCCCCCGCCTGGAATCTGCTCAGGCTGGCCAAGGAGCGCGGCGCCCGGCTGGCCATCGTGCTGTCCCGGGTGCAGCCCAAGGCGCGCGAGGTGGTGCTGAAGCACTTCGTCCGCATGCTCACCGAATACGGCCTGGGCGACATAGACCGGTTCGTCATCGGAGAGACCGACGTGACGGACGGCCGGTTGCCCGACCACGAGGTCACCGACCTGCGGCTGTGGCTGGCCGAGCTCTCCGTCGACGAGGATCGCCGCGCGCTGGCCGTACGAGAGACCCTCAACGGCGTGCTCGACAGCTTCCGCACCCGCGTCCCCGCGCTCGCCCGGCAGATGGAGAGCCAGGTGAACTTCCGCGGCGAGCTGCGCACGGACGTGGAGGCCGCCTACCTGAGCGCGCTCACCGAGATCGACAAGGCGTTCCGCAACGGCTCGCTGATCCACGGCGAGGTGCTGGCCCGCTGGCAGGACTTCGTGGGATCCGGCGACCTCATGCGCACGATCCAGCTGCGCAAGCGCGGCAGGTCGGCCAGGCAGGCCCCCGAACGGATCATGGCGTTCAGAGCGGCCCTGCGCGCCGGCCTCGAGTCCGTGATCGTCATCGGTGCCAGCCGCGCCGCCGAGGAGGTGGTCGCGCGCTGGCGCCGCCGCTCCCCGCTCGGCGCCGCGCTCGGAGCCGAGCTCGACCGCCCCTCCGACGATCTCGTACGGCACGCGAGCAGGGCCATCGCCGCCTGGCAGGAGCACGTCACCGACCTGGTGCGGACCGAGGGCGTGGCCAAGCGCTCGGTGTCGAAGCTGGTCTCGTTCGACGCCGACTCGCTGTCGTTGATCTTCATGGTCGCCATGTTCACCGGCGGCGCGGCCGAGGGCGTGCCGCACCGGCTGGTCAACGCACTGCTTGGCGCCGAGTCGCTGCGCGGCATCGGCACCAAGGCGCTGAGCGACCTGAGAGCCCGCATCGGCATGCTGTTCGACGAGGAATCCATGCGTTACGTGCAAGCGCTCGACTCCGCCGGGATCCCGGACGAGTCCATGGCGACGCGTCTCTACCAGGCGACGTACAACCTTGAGGTCGCTCGATGAGCACAGTCACCACCAAGCCGGGCCTCGCGCAGCGGCTCGCCGCACTCACCAAGATCGTCGAGCTCGGGCCTGGACGGCTCGAACCGAAGCTGCTCGCCGAGGCGAGCACGCTGCTGAACCGCGCAGGCGAGCGGCTCAAGCTGTCCTCCGAGCACACCGTGGTCGCCCTGGCAGGTGGCACGGGCAGCGGCAAGTCATCGCTGTTCAACGCGCTGTCGGGGCTGGAGCTCTCGCCCACCGGCGTGCGCAGGCCCACCACGGCCCGCACCCACGCCTGCGTGTGGGGGCTGGAGGGCGCCGCTCCGCTGCTCGACTGGCTGCAGGTGCAGTGGCGTCACCGGTTCGCCCGGGCCAGCGCGCTCGACAAGGGCGAGAGCCAGCTCCACGGGCTGATCCTGCTCGACCTGCCCGACCACGACTCGATCAGGGCCCTCACCGACACCGAGGCCGACCGGCTCATCGGTCAGGCCGATCTCGTGGTCTGGGTGCTCGACCCGCAGAAGTACGCCGACGCCTCCACGCACCGGCGCTACGTCACCGAGCTGGCGGGGCACGAAGCTGTCACCGTGTTCGCGCTCAACCAGGCCGACCTGCTGAGCACCGAGGAGCTCGCCGAGCTGGTCATCGACCTCAACGACCTGCTCCGCCGCGAAGGCGTCGAGCACCCCAGCGTGGTGCCCACCTCGGCGGTGACCGGCCGGGGCGTCGACAGCCTCAAGAGCGTCCTCGCCGGAGCGGTCTCCCGGCGCCGGTCCGCCATCCAGAAGCTGGAGGCCGACCTCCACCGGCTCGAACAACGCCTGGCCGAGACCATGCCGGTGGGCGAGGTCCTGTCCGCGCCGTCGTCGGTCGACGAGGCCCGCAGGCTCGGGCTCACCGACGCGCTCTGCGACGCCGTGGGCGTCCCGGCCGTCGGAGAGGCGATGGAGAACGTCTACGCCGAGCGGTCCATGCGCTGGGTGGGCTGGCCCTACTCCCGTTGGGTCGCCAAGCTGCGGCCCGACCCGCTCAGGAGCCTCCACCTCGAAGACGTCAGCGACGAGATCCACGGCATCACGACCAGCTCGGTCAGCGCCCAGACGGCCGAGACGGTCAACGCGGTGCAGGCGCTCGCCGACGGGCTGTCGGCCGGGATGCACCCGGTGTGGCGCACGTCGGTGCATCACGCGGCGCGTTCCCGCTCGGCGCAGCTGCCGAAGGCTCTGACAGAGGACCTCGCCGAGGTCGCGCCCCGCCTCGACCGGGTGCCGGGCTGGTGGTGGCTGCTCAAGGTGTGGCAGTACGTGCTGGTGGCGGCGTTCGTCCTCGGGCTGGCCTGGCTGGCCGTGGGCGTCTTCTTCCCCGGCCGTGCGCCGCTGGGCATCCAGTTGCTGGGCGACACGGCGGCGTTGCCGTGGGTGGGGTTGATGATGGCGTCCGTGCTGGGGCTCGGCGCGCTCTCGGGCATCGCGTCGCGCAACTTCGTCGAGCTGGGTGCGTCGAGGGAGCGCGAACGCCTCGAACGGGAGATGCGCCGCAGGGTGGCCGCGATCGCCGAGACCATGGTGGTCGAGCCGGTGGAGCGCGAGCTGGGCCGGCACCACGCCTTCTACACGGCCATGAACAACCTGGCGCGTTAGCTTTCCACAGGCATTCGTCCGCCGGTCGGCGTTGTCCACAGAACTCCACTCGGCCGCCCATGAGCCGGGGCCGCTCCGGCACCGTGTTCCCAGGGCGCGGGCACTCCGCCCGCCGCATGGGAGGCAACGGGATGAACGACATCTACATCACGCTCACCGGCAATGTCGCGGCAGAGCCCAGGCAGCACACGTTCGAAGACGGCGCCAGGGTGACCTCACTGCGGGTGCTGACCGCTCACCGCTACTTCGACAGGAAGACCGGGCAGTGGACCGACGGCGAGAAGGTGTGTTTCGCGGTGCGCTGCTGGCGGACCCTGGGCGAGAACGTGGCTCAGTCGGTCAAGGTCGGGCAGCCCGTCGTGGTGTCCGGCAAGTTGCGTATCCGTGAGTTCGGCCCCGAGGGCGACCGCCGGTTCATGCCCGAGGTGGAGGCCAGCGCGGTGGGCCACGACCTGAGGTGGGGCACGGGCAGTTTCGCCAAGCCCGACCGCGGTGGCGGTGCCGCCCTGGTCAGCAGGGAGATGCGCGACCGGCTCGACGAGGAGACCCAGGACTGGGCCATGGGCGGCGCCGCGTCCGAGCGCCCGGGCCGCGATCGAGCGGAGCCTTTCCCGCTCACCGCCGGCGCGCGGCAGGACCCACCTCTGCGAGCCCTGAGCTCCGCCGATCCCGCGAATGGCGATGCCGCGAACGGTGATGCTGCGAACAGCATTGCTGCGAACGGCGTTGCCGCGCATGGTGTTGCCGCGAACGGCCACGCCGCGAACGGCCACGCTGCGCATGGTGATGCTGCGCATGGTGATGCCGCGAAGGGCCACGCCGTGAACGCCGATGCCGCGAACGGCGACGTAGGGAAGGGCCGGGCGCTCGACGACCACGCGACCGTCCGCATCCTCGGGGATGGCGACAACGAAGGCGACGCCGATGACGCCGAATGGCCCACAGAGGAACGCGCCGCCGCCTGACAAGACCGCGCCCGGCCCCTTCGGAGACGCACCGGCCGGGCGCTGTTCCGAGCGGAAGGCCGCTTCCTGATGACGGGAAGCCTGAAGGTCAGGCCGGAGCACAGCGCGAGACGACGACCGTCAGGGGGGCCGCAGACCATCCGGCTGGGAAGGTGCCGGCCGCGCCGCTGGTGGAGAAGCTCGATGGCTACCGAGGCAGACGTCACCGGAGTTGTATGGGGCCGTATGGATGCTGACCGGCGAGGGGAGATCCAGAAGGGCGAGCGACCTCGGGCGGAAGACATCCGGACCAGATAGGCCGGACCTGACAGGCGGGAATTGAGAGGCCCGAGCTAAGACGTCGGGACTGAGACGCCG
The DNA here is from genome assembly GCF_014646355.1 of Nonomuraea cavernae. Classification (GTDB taxonomy): domain Bacteria; phylum Actinomycetota; class Actinomycetes; order Streptosporangiales; family Streptosporangiaceae; genus Nonomuraea; species Nonomuraea cavernae. The sequence continues at coordinate 85,474 of NZ_BMNH01000026.1, read as the reverse complement.
AAGTGAGAAGAGGAAGGGTCAGCTTCTCGGCCGTGAACGACCAAGCTTGCAGCTCCTCGCCGTCGGTGGCTTCGACGGTCCGGTCCGCGTCAGGCAGCGTGACTCACTGCCCAGCCCGTCTCACCGCGTGCGGCGATGTTGCGGGCTGCGTTGACGTCGGCGTGCTCAGCGAAGCCGCACGACGTACAGGCGAAGGTTTCCTGGC
>NZ_BMNH01000026.1:33561-85136 GCF_014646355.1 Nonomuraea cavernae | reverse complement strand
GGCTTGCGGAGCCGTACCCGGTCGCGGATCCCCTGGAGATCCTCCAGGGCGATCCCTCGCCCGGTGCGTGCAGCCTCGGTCACGATGCGTCTGGCGATGGTGTGATTGGTGTCGGCGGCGAAACGCGCTTCTTTACGGCGGCGTCTCTTCAACAGCCGTCTGGCGCTCTTGGTCTGTTTGGCCTGCAGGCGGCGGCGCAACTCCCGGTGGCGGTGACGGACCGCGTTCAGGGTCTTGCCGCTGTGGCGGACACCATCGCCGGTGCCGGTGCCGGTGCCGGTGCCGGTGCCGGTGGCGGTGGCGGTGGTGGCGATGTTGGCGATCCCCAGATCCACCCCGACAAACCCGTCCGGAGCGCGCACCGGAACGTCCGGCAGGTCGCAGGTGGCGATGAGAAACCACCTGCCATCGCGGCAGACCAGGTCTGATTCGCCCTTGCGGTGAGCGGCCAGCAGGGTGAGCTGATCGGCCGAGGCGGTGAACGCCACGCCCTTCATCCGCCCGCCCACGGTCCAGATCGACACCGTGCGCGCGTCCATCCGCCAGGACAGGCAGCGGTCGTCGAACGGCTGGGCCGCGCCCGGGCGAAAGACGATCGGCCTGGCCTGCACCCGTTCACGCCGGACGGAGCCGGGCCTGCCCAGATGGCCGCTGCGCAGATTGGCATGCAGGGTGGCGTAGGCGTCGGCGACCTTCTTGATGACATGCTGCGCGGCCTGAGCCGCCAGCCCGTACCTGTCCTTGACCTGCCCGTAGACGTGCCTGCGCAGATCGTAATTGCGAAACACCCGCTGGGTATGGGCGAGCGCCGCCACCCAGGTGGCCGCGTCGTTGACCGCGCGCAACGTCGCCTCCAGCGCCGCCGCCTGCTCAGGCGTCGGCAGCAGCTTCACCCGCACCACCAGCTTCACCTCGAACACATTATCGCCAAGCCCACGCCACCGGGATGGAAACCGAACCCCGGCATGAGAAGAGGGCGGACGCGTCGTCCGCCCGCTTCACGCGCATGTGATCTTCACCCTGAGCCGCTCCACGGCCTACCGGTCACCGCACCGCTCGGGCCTTGGCGGCCCTCCCGCGCTGTCCTTTCCTCCCGGGCGTAAACGCCCGGGGTTCCACGCCAGATCACGCTGAAAGAAAGGAGGGAGTGGGGGTGGAGGGGGACTGACCCTTGCATGCCGCGGGTCCCCCGAAGGCCGCGGCAACGGCAGGCGGCCGATGACGCCGCGCATGTCATGTCGAACGGGTGGCTGGTGCACCTGTCAGGTCCAGGTGACGCCCCGCGCCATGGCTTCTCCTTTCCGGCACGGCCCGCACGCGGAGCGAACCGCATCCACATTCCCGGACCACATGGAACATGTGACCCCGGCTGCCAACGTATCGGTTCCCATCGCACGACGCACACTCCGCAATTATTGTGTTACACATCGTTAGGCGGAGAGGAGTCGGTATGGCGGCGACCAGTCACACCTCGATCAAGTCTCGCGACGGTGTGTCAAGTCTGGTCGGCCGTTGGCCGCTGCTCGGGCAACGTCGTCCGCTCGTCGTCTATCTCTGCGGCATCGTGGCCCTCGATGTCGTCGCGATGGTGCTGCTCGCGACGGTCACCGACGTCCGCTGGCCGCACCTGCTGACCTTCGCCGCCCTCATGGCGTGCGGCGCGGTCTGCATCGAGGCCACCAGACGGCTCGGCATGCCCGCGGGCGTCGCGCGTGACCTGCTGTCAGCGTGGTGGCTGCCGGTGGCATTGCTGCTGCCGCCGGTCTACGCCCTGTTCGCGCCGATCGTGCTACAGGCGCTGCTGCAGTGGCGGGTCCGGGCGACGGTGCTCTACCGCAGGGTGTTCAGCTCGGCCGCCATCGGCCTGGCGGGGTGTGCCGCTTCGGTGCTGTTCCACCGGGTGGTCCCGGACCCGTCGGCGTTGACACGGGGTGGCGGGTCCGCGATCACGCTGGCGGTGGGCGCGGCGGTGGTGTTCGCGCTGCTCAACACCGGGCTCATCGCGATCGCGGCGCACACCGCCGATCCCGAGGGGCCGTGGCGCGACGTGTTGTGGGACAGGGAGAGCGTGCTGCTGGACGTCGTGGAGCTGTGCCTGGGCGTCATCGTGGCGATCGCCTGCGGGCTCAACCTCGCCCTGCTCGTCCTCACCCTGCCGCCGGTGGTGCTGTTGCAGCGCAGCCTCCTGCACGCCCAGCTCCAGGCGGCGGCCCGCACCGACTCCAAGACCGGCCTGCTCAACGCCGCGGCCTGGCAGCGCGAAGCCGACACCGAGATCGTCCGGGCCCGGCGCAGCGGCGACACCCTGGCGCTGCTGATCATCGACATCGACCACTTCAAGCGCGTCAACGACAACCACGGCCATCTCGTGGGCGACCAGGTGCTGGTCAGCATCGCCACCACACTCCGCGGCCAGCTGCGCGAATACGATGTCGTCGGCCGTTTCGGCGGCGAGGAGTTCGTGGTGCTGCTCCCGGGCGCCGACATCCACGAGGCCCGCCAGGTGGCCGAGCGGCTCCGCAGGCGCATCGGCCGGATGACGATCGCCGCCGACGACGTCATGATAAGCGTCACCATCTCGGCGGGCGTCGCCGTCATGAGCCTGCACGGCGACGATCTCATCGAGTTGCTCGCCGCCGCCGATCTGGCCCTCTATCGGGCCAAGGAGCTTGGCCGTGACCGCATCTGCGTGCCCGTCGTCCAGGCGCCGCCGCCGCCGGTGGCCGACGCCTCCCCGGCCTGAATCCATCCCTGTTGCCCCAGAGGCAGAAGCCCGGGTCAGGAGCCCCTAAGCTAGATACCATGCCGGAGTACATCTATACGCTGCAGCGCGTGCGCAAGGCGCACGGCGACAAGGTTGTCCTTGACGACGTCACGCTGTCGTTTCTGCCAGGTGCCAAGATCGGCGTCCTGGGCCCTAACGGCACCGGAAAGTCGACGCTGCTCCGGATGATGGCCGGTCTGGAGCAGCCGTCCAATGGTGACGCCAAGCTCATGCCGGGCTTCTCGGTCGGCATGCTCCAGCAGGAGCCTCCACTCAACGAGGAGAAGACCGTCCTCGGCAACGTTCAGGAAGGCGTCGCCGAGACGATGGCGCTGCTTGAGCGCTACAACGAGATCGCCGAGCAGATGGCCACCGACTACAGCGACGAGCTGCTCGACGAGATGGGCAAGCTGCAGGAGCAGCTCGAGCACCGCAACGCGTGGGAGCTCGACAGCCAGCTGGAGCAGGCCATGGACGCCCTGCGCTGCCCGCCGCCCGACGCCGAGGTGAGCAAGCTCTCCGGTGGTGAGCGCCGCCGGGTCGCCCTGTGCAAGCTGCTGCTGGAGGCGCCCGACCTGCTGCTGCTCGACGAGCCGACCAACCATCTCGACGCCGAGAGCGTCCAGTGGCTGGAGCAGCACCTGGAGAAGTACGCCGGCACCGTGCTGGCCGTCACCCACGACCGCTACTTCCTCGACAACGTGGCCGGCTGGATCCTCGAGCTCGACCGCGGCCGTGCCTACGCCTACGAGGGCAACTACTCCACCTACCTGGAGGCCAAGACCCAGCGCCTCAAGGTCGAGGGGCAGAAGGACGTCAAGCGCAAGAAGCGGCTTGAGGACGAGCTCGAGTGGGTCCGGTCCAACCCGAAGGCCCGCCAGACCAAGAGCAAGGCCCGTCTCCAGCGTTACGAGGAGATGGCGGCCGAGGCCGACAAGCATCGCAAGCTCGACTTCGACGAGATCCAGATCCCGCCGGGTCCCCGCCTCGGCACCACGGTGATCAGGGCCGAGCGTCTGACCAAGGGGTTCGACGACCGGCTGCTCATGGAAGACCTCACCTTCGACCTGCCGCGCAACGGCATCGTCGGTGTGATCGGTCCCAACGGCGTCGGCAAGACCACCCTGTTCCGCATGATCACCGGGAGTGAGACGCCCGACAAGGGGGCGATCACGGTGGGCGACACGGTCAAGATCTCCTACGCCGACCAGAGCCGCGGCGGCATCGACTCCGCCAAGAACGTGTGGGAGGTCATCTCCGACGGGCTCGACCACATCAAGGTCGGCAATGTCGAGATGCCGTCGCGGGCCTACATCGCCGCGTTCGGCTTCAGGGGTCCCGACCAGCAGAAGAAGGCCGGCGTCCTGTCGGGCGGCGAGCGCAACCGGCTCAACCTGGCGCTCACCCTCAAGCAGGGCGGCAACGTGCTGCTGCTCGACGAGCCCACCAACGACCTCGACACCGAGACGCTCTCCTCGCTGGAGAACGCCCTGCTCGACTTCCCGGGCTGCGCGGTCATCACCTCCCACGACCGGTGGTTCCTCGACCGGATCGCCACCCACATCCTGGCGTGGGAGGAAGGCTCCAACTGGTTCTGGTTCGAGGGCAACTTCGCCGACTACGAGAAGAACAAGATCGAGCGCCTCGGTGCCGACGCCGCCCGGCCCCACCGCGTCACCTACCGCAAGCTCCACCGCGCCTGAGCGTGACAGCGTGCCGCCGGTCTCGCTCGGCGGCACGCGACTTCCGTTCCTAGCCGCCGCTCGCCGTCCCGCCGCCGTCCACGTCCTCTGGGCGGCGCGTGGCTCCCACCGCCGTTCCGGCTCGTTGGCGAGGCATGCGTCTCACCGCAGTTCCGGCTCGTGCTTGGGACGTGTTTCTCGCCGCCGTTCCGGCTCGTGCGTACCCGTCGTTCTTTCCGCCGTTTCCAGCTCGTACGGCAAGCACGGGAAGGCCCAACCGCCGCCCGTGGTCGGGGCCTGTCCAGGGTGACGCTTACGGGGTTCACGTGGCCGGCCGCCGCGACGGCACTCTCCTGAGGCACACGGGATCACCCATTCAGCCTCCTGTGACGGGCGGCCCGTGGATCCACACGAACGGTTGGCCGTCTGGAGGGTCCGCCGTCCCCGCTGCCCAGCGCGGGCAGACCGGCCACCGTGAACGGTCGTCGTCGGCCTCGGCCACTCAGGTCAGACGCCCGGCCCGCGACTGCTTCGCGGCTCTCCCGCCAGGTGCGAATCGTGTGGTCCTTCCACGACAGCCTGCTGGATCGGCGTCATCCCAGCCGGTACGTCATGCCGGGCTCCGGCACCACGCCGGTAGATCTCTGAGCCGCTCACCCGCGTGGTGGTGTCGGCGATGGTCCGCGCGTGGCCTCGTGCCTCACCCAATGAACTGGTCGTGTCGTGGGATGCCGAGCTCACGGCGGTGACCGCGCGGACCGCTGATCGTTTGATGAAGCGGCCCGAGCCGAAGGCGACCCTCGGGGGCCTGGTCCGTGGGCTGCTGGCCGATGTACGGCGCACGAACTCGTGGCAGTTGGCCGACCATCTCGGGCATCCGACGTTACGGCGTCGCGCCGCCGTCATGCAGGGTTGGCCGCCCGGGGGCCCTCGAGTTCGTCGGCGTCGGCCGCCCGCGCCGGTAGGAGCAGGGCGGTGACGACCACGATCACGGACAGCACCGCGCCGATGATGAAGGCCAGCCGCATGCCGCCGAGGGTGGCGAGCGCCTCGGTGGCTCCGGCGGATCTCAGGGCATCGGCTCGCGCGCTCATGACGGTGATCACGAGCGCGGTGCCGAAGGCCGCGGAGACCTGTTGCAGCGTGCTCAGGATCGAGCTGCCATGGGAGTAGAGCCGTGGGGGGACCGCTCCGAGCCCGAGGGTGAACACCGGCGTGAAGGTCGCGGCCAGACTCACCATCAGCAGCGCGTGCAGACCGAGGATCTGCCAGTACGGCATGGTCATCGAGACCTGGGTGAAGCCGGTGAGCGCGAACATGATCCCGATCGCGCCGGGGATGACCAGCACCCGGCCGCCGAACTTGTCGAACAGGCGGCCGACGGCCGGACCCAGCAGCCCCATCGCGAGGCCACCCGGCATCACGAGGAGCCCAGTCTCCAGGGGATTGAGCTCGCGGACGCTCTGCAGGTACAGCGGCAGCAAGATCATTGAGCCGAGCATCGCCATGAAGGCCACCGCCATCAGGATCAGCGCGACCGTGTAGGTGCGATGGCGCAGGGTGCGCAGGTCCAGCAGCGGCACGCCGCGCTTCTGCAACGACAGCTGGCGGACGACGAAGACGGCGATGGTGATCAGCCCGGCCGCCACGATCGCGGCGGCGACGCGGACGTCACCGCCCTCGAACTGGCTGAGCCCGTAGACGAGGCCGCCGAAGCCGGCGGCGGCCGTTATCACGCTGAGCCAGTCGATGCTGCTGAACTGAGGCTCGCCGATGTTCTCGAGCCGCTTCAGGCCACGCCAGGTGATCACGGCGGCGATGGGGAGCACCACGACGAACAACAGGCGCCAGGACCCGAACTGGAGGATCACCCCCGAGATCGTCGGGCCCATCGCCGGCGCGACCGAGATGGCAAGGGTGACATTGCCCATCACCCGGCCCCGGTCCTGCTCGGGCACCACCTGCATCAGCGTGGTCATCAGCAGGGGCATCATCAGCGCCGTCCCGGACGCCTGGATGATGCGGGCGCCCAGCAGCACCTCGAAAGACGGCGCCACGATCGCCAACGCCGTGCCGATCAGGAACAGACCCATCGCGGTGGCGTACGCGCGACGGGTGGTCACCCGTTGCAGGAACCACCCGGTGGTCGGGATGACCGCGGCCATGGTGAGCATGAAGGCGGTGGAGAGCCACTGCGCGGTCTGCTCGGTGATGTGCAGCGCGTCCATCATCCTCGGGATCGCGTTGATCATGATCGTCTCATTGAGGATGACCACGAATGTGGCGAGCACCAGCAGCCGGATCACGGGCGGCGTGCGACCTGAAGCAGCGGCCGCGGGCTTGGGGAGTGAGTCGAGCTGTGGGCTGGGCACGGTACCTCGATCGGGATTGGCTGGCTGAACGCGGTCATGGCTGGTGTCCCGGCCTGCGGTCGCCCAAGGCTTTGTGGTCATGGACAGACTGACGGGCGCCACCGACAAAACTCATCGACCGCGCCCCACACTGCGGCAAGTGCTGTGAAATGTCACCCGGTTTTCACTGGGGGAGGACGATCTCCGGATGGGGAGGGAGCACCCGTATCGCTACGTGACCTGGGTGAACACGCGCCCGGGCCGGCTCCGAATCGCACCATGGGCGGATCGCCGCGGGCGGCCCGCCGTACGGGAATGTCGGCAGCCGAAGTCCTCGGCCGGACCAGGCTCACTTGAGCGGATCGTGGCCCCAGTTCATCAGCGAATAACGCCATTTGGTCTCTCGGACGTCGCCGGAGGGGCGCTGCGCCAGGTGCCGGTGGATGTAGCCGATCACCTTGCGCATGTGCGCGTAGTCCTGCTCGGTGAGGGACGACTTCTTCGTCTGGAGCAGTCCGACGATCTTGCGGCCGGACTCGTGCCCGGTGGATTCGCCGCCGCCGTCCTTCTTCTGGCCCACCATCTTGGAGTCGTCCGTGGCGAGCCAGCGTTCCAGCTCCTTGGCGGTCATGTTCACCGCCTGGTCGAACTCGGCCGCGACCGCCCGCTCCTCCTCGGTCATTCCGAACCCTGGTCCTTGCGCAGGGCCGACGGCTTGTGCACGGCCTTCTTGCCGCTTTTCTCGCTGCGCACCACGTACTGGGGGTCGTCGGGCGAGGCGGCCACGGTGCGACCGGCTTCCTTCCGCCTGCCGGTGATCTTCTTCTCGACCTTGCCGTGGGCGGTTGATCCGTGGCTTCGCCAGGTGACCTCGTCGCCTACCGACGGGTCTTCCTTCCGCTTCTTCGTCATGCGCTGTGCACTACCCCGACCTGCGCTTGCAGGCCACAGCGCAGCCATGGATACGCCCATTTTCCGCTATGTACTCAGCTGTGTACGCACGCTCGGCCTTCTGGACGAGAGGCCGCTTCAGCGAAGTGCGGCAGTGTCAACGCCGCTCGAATCCCGGATCGCGAATTCCGTGAGTCGGCACTTCTCCCGGTTTCCTTTCCCGGACGACACAGCCTGGAGCCCCGGCCTTTCGTTTGCGCCCGGACGTCGAAGAGCGGGGCTCCAGGTCAGAGCCGCACAGCCCTATCTGGTCTGAGAGGAGCCATGGATCGCGTAGGGGGAGCTACTCGGGCAAGTGGCGATCGAGACCCAGGTCGCCGCACTCCTCCACGTGCCGTAGGCAGTGGTGCGCCGCTGATCGTTCTCGGTGACGCACGTGGCGACGGCCCGGTACTCGCCGGTCCCGGAGCCACAGGTCGCCTTGACCGTACGTGAGTCGACGATGGCGGACGAACATCCGCTGGGGGCGGCCCAGGCGGGTTGCGTGAAGCCTGGGGCGAGCGCGACCAGAATTCCGCCGATGGCCGCCGCGACGGACGTGAAGATCCGCGTGGATGGCATACGCATCCTCTCCTGAGGGAATTGATGATCTTCCGGCGAAGGTGGCAAGGTTCCAGCCGAGTCGCGGTGGACGGCCCGGCGGTCGTGGCGCTGCCGGGGCCCCACGCCGGATGAGCACGCGGGCTCGGGCGACCCTGCTGCCGGTCATCGAGATCAACCGGAGGCGACCTGATCAGGCTGCGCGCCGAAGTCCAACCGGTGCCGCACGAATTCTGGATGAGCGTCGCCGAGATCGATGCTGTTCTCATCAAGAGCGTTGGAGATGTGGAAACGACCTGCATCAAAGACGAACTCCACCGCGACGCTGCCGTCCGCCAGGTCATGACCCGAAGGACGCCACTCGAGCAGAGCGACCTCGCGCAGTTCCTGGCCGACGAACGGTTCAAGCCGTTCGTCGGCGCTGGACCATGCCGGAGTCAGCTCGAACCACTCCCAGCCACTGATCGCGGCCGTCATGTCGATGCTGTTCCAGCCGATCGACAGCTCATCGAGCTTCCAGTGGCAGATCTCTGCCTGGACACCGTCGAAGTCCAAGACGACGGGACAGTCGGCGAACCAGTCCCCGTCCTCGGCGAAACACACGATCGCGAACCCCGTCAGACGCCGGCCGGCAAGCGCGGCCAGGCCCGGTCCGTGTTCCTTTCGGACGGCTCCAAGCCCGACAAGAAAGGTCGGCTCGAAGCCGGAGATCCCCATCACGCTAGGCGATTGTTCTGATTCTTAACGGAACCGGCAAGGCGATATCTACCGACAAAGCCGCATGGCCCCGCTCGACACGATTCGCGGACGCGCCATGCGCCGATTCGGCGTCCAGGTTGGGGTGCCGGGACGAGGTCCCGGCGTGAAATGGCGTGATCGGCGCCGTGTGCTCCTCGATGGCCGGAATCAGCCGTTGTGTGGCCGAAACATGCGTTGTTCCCCGCGAAGGAACCTGGCAGGCTGATCTTCGTGACCACCGAAACCGCTACGGCGGTAGCTGGAAGGATGGCCATGACGCACATGCTCAAGGGCGCTTTCGCCGAGGCGGCCAGGTCGTCGGCCGCATCGCGGTTGCCGGCAGTTACACCACGTCCCGCACCCGGATTTTCGTGGGCGTCGATCTCCCTCAGGGGGCCTCGGCGCCGGTGCGATGCCGTCCCTGGGAGGCCGCGCTCATCTCCACGGTGACCGCGGCGACCACGCGACGAGATCCGCAACAGATGGGCCGAAAGCCTGCGAACAGGCCGGCCACGGACGGGCGGCACAGCCCATGAGACGGGCCGATCGCAGCTGATCGGCCCCGCGTGAACGGGCCGCGTTCGGGACTTCGCCTTCCATTGTTCACGGGGCACCGTTCCCGGTGACCACGTTCACGGAAACAGCCGTTCGAACGCATCGCATGCGTGCCTGGAGATCGGGCTTGCTTTCGAGTGTCGTTTCCCGGGTTCGTGGTGCGTGAATTCGGGAGTGCGCGACGCGATGCGGCCCGCGAGTTGTTCCCTATCCTCTGTCAGGAGATTGGTTTGCTCAACATGTTCAGTAAGTCTGTCAAGCTCGTGGCGGTCAGCGCGCTGGCGACCGGGGCGATGCTCATGCCGGCGAGCGCGGCGTCTGCCGCCCCCTCCAGCTGCAGCAGCCTGTACAAGGACAACGCCTACTGGTTCAACTGCACGAAGGGCACGGGGTCCTTCAGGGCGATCGTCGACTGCTACCGGATCGGCAAGTCGACGTACACCACGAGATACGGCGTGTGGAAGCGGGTCGGCGCAGGTCCGTCGATAGCCCAGTGCCTCATCGACGAGGAGCCGAGGAACGGCCGCAACGCGTTCGCGAGCTAGCGTTCACCGGCCGCGGCCAGGTCAAGCCGTTGAGGCCTGGCGGGGGCGGCCATTACATGACGACGGTGATAAGGAAAGGATGGCCATGTCCCGTTTCTTAAAGGTGTTCTTGTCGCGGCAGTGATTTCGTCCGCTCTCGTCATTCCGGCGGGGGCCGCTTCTGCTGAGCCGTGCGGTGCCAGTAGCTACACCTCCGGCGGCAGGCAGTACGTCGCGTACCGCAACTGCGGCAACAGCATCGTCCGCTTCAAGGCGCACATCGGTGGTAGCTGGGGATGGTGCGTTCCCGTCCCTCGCCTGGAGAGCGCGATCCTGCACAGTAAGAAGGTCAGCAGCTCTCAGTTGTGGGGCCTGGCCTCCTGCTAGAACCAACGGCCGACCGGTCGCGGTGAGAGGGGAGCGGGTCAGGCGGTGGGCGTCGAGGGGTGTCCACCGCCCGGCCTGCTCGGCGTTCGGCTTCGGGAGATGTCGCGTGAGTGAGCGGGGGCGTGCGACTCGGAGGACTTCCGTCTAGAATCAAATTCTAGGATTGAGGCGGAAGGGGTCGTGCGTGGATCTGGAACTGGACGGACTCGAAGTGACCTTCGACCACACGGCCGTGGCGGCGCCGAGGATCAGGGACCTGCTCCCGATCTACCGCGACCTGCTGGGCGGCGAGCATCGCGGCGGCGGCGGAGACAACCGGGTGAGCGGCTACCGCACCCTGCAACTCACCTACGCCAACGGCGGCAAGGTCGAGCTCATGGAGCCGCTGTCCGGATCGACGTTCTTCGACACGTTCTTCGAGCTGACCCGGGGCAGGGGCGGCGTTCACCACCTGAACTTCCACGTCAACGACATCGAGGCCGCCGTGGCCCGGCTGGCCGGACGCGGCTACCGGCTGCACGGCCTGAACATCGGAGATGTTCGCTGGAAGGAGGTGTTCCTGCACCCCAAGGAGGCGCAGGGTGTGCTGATCCAGCTCGCCCAGCCCGGCAGGCGCGACCCCGACGACTGGCGGGCGACGTTGGAGGAGGTGCTGGCCGGACGGGGCCGGAACGGAGACGGCATCCCCAGCCCGTGAGCATCCCCCGCCCGTGAGCATCCCCCGCCCGTGAGCATCCCCAGTCCTTGAGCGTTCCGGCGTGAACATCCACGACCCCGGAAAGGTCTCCCGTGGTTCCGCATCTGACTCTAGAGTGTGATTCTAGAAAGATGGGGAGGCCGATGAAGCCGGTACCGAAGCCCACGCCGGAGACGCAGCCCTTCTGGGACGGCGCGGCGGCGGGCGAGCTCAGGATCCAGCGCTGCCAGGCGTGCGCGCGGCACTACTTCTATCCCCGGCCGAGCTGCCCGCACTGCGGTGCCACCGAGGTCGAATGGGTGCGGGCCAGCGGCCGCGCGACCCTCTACTCGTACGTGATCAACCATCGGCCCGCTCGCGGGTTCGAGGACGACGGCCCGTACGCGATCGCCGTGGTGGAGCTGGAGGAGGGCGTGCGGATGATGACGAACATCGTGGGCGTCGAGATCACGCCCGAGAACCTCCCGCTCGACCTGCCGCTTCGTGTCGTCTTCGAGCAGCGCGGCGACGTCAGCGTGCCGCTCTTCGAGCCCGCGGGAGGAGCGGCGTGAGCATCGTGATCGCCGGCGCCGCCGAGACCGACGAGGTGGGGCGGCTCCCGCGACACTCGACCACCGCGCTGCACCTGGAGGCGGCCCGCAACGCGCTCGCCGACGCGGGCATGACCAAGGACGACGTCGACGGCATCGCCACCGTGGGCAACCCGGGCCCGATCCAGCTCGCGCACGCGCTCGGCATCACCCCCGCCTGGCTCGACGGCACGGCGGTGGGCGGGTCGTCCTTCCTGTTCCACGTACGGCACGCCGCGGCGGCCATCCGGGCCGGCCTGTGCCACACGGTGCTGATCACCCACGGTGAGTCGGGCAGGTCGCGGGTCGGCGCGTCGAGGTTCGGGATGGCGGCCGACTCGCTGGCGGGGCAGTTCGAGGTGCCGTACGGCGTGATGGGGCCCGCCACGATGTTCACGCTGACGGCGCTGCGCTACATGAAGGCGACGGGGCTCACGCACGAGCAGCTGGCCGAGGTCGCCGTGGCGCAGCGGCGGTGGGCGCATCTCAACCCGAGGGCGATGTACCGCGACCTGATCACGGTGGACGACGTGCTGGCCTCGCGGCTGGTCGCCTACCCGTTCCACCTGCTGGAGTGCTGCCTGGTGACCGACGGCGGCGGGGCGTTGGTCGTGACGTCGGCCGAACGGGCCCGCCGGAGCCCGGTCCATCTGCTGGGGTCCGGAGAGGCGGCCGAGTCGCCGATCATCTCGCAGATGGAGGACTTCACCACCTCGAAGGCGTTCCGGCTGTCGGGCGAGGCGGCGTTCGCCGAAGCGAAGATCTCGCATGACGAGGTGGACCACCTCATGGTGTACGACGCCTTCGCGCACGTGCCGATCTACGGCCTGGAGGATCTCGGGTTCGTCGGGCGGGGCGAGGCCGGGGCGTTCATCGCCGAGGGCCACACGTCGCCGGGTGGCCGGTTGCCGCTCAACACCAACGGTGGCGGCCTCTCGTACACGCACACCGGGATGTACGGGATGTTCGCCATCCAGGAGGCCGTGCGGCAGCTCCGCGGCGAGGCGGCGGCCCAGGTGCCGGACGCCGAGGTGAGTGTGGTGCTGGGCAATGGCGGGATGTTCGCCTCGGCCGCCACGCTCGTCCTGGCGAACCGGCTCCCCTAAGCCCCGCGGCGGCGGCGATCTCCCCCCGGCCGCCGCCGCGGGTCACTCGCCGATGGTGCCGAGGCGGGCGTGGCCCTTGATCAGGTTGCGGGCGATCGTGCGGCGCTGGATCTCGTCGGTGCCCTCGAAGATGCGCAGCAGGCGCAGCTCGCGGTACCACCGCTCGATCGGCAGCTCCTTGGTGTAGCCCATGCCGCCGTGGATCTGCAGCACCCGGTCGACGACCTGGTTGGCCATGAGGGCGCCGTTGAGCTTGGCGATGGACGAGGCGTGCCGGGCGTCCATGCCCTGCTGGACCTGCCAGGCCGCGTACAGCGTCAGCCACTTGGCCGCTTCGATCTCCACCTGGGAGTCGGCGATCATCCACTGGATCGCCTGGTATTCCGAGATCTTCCGGCCCATGGACTCACGGATCCTGGCGTAGTCGATCGCCATGCCGAGCATGCGTTCGGCGGCTCCGATGGCCCTGGCCGGGATCATGTACCGGCCCTGGCCGATCCACTGCATGGCCAGCTCGAAGCCCTTGCCGAGCTCGCCGAGGATGTTCTCCTCCGGCACCCGTACATCCTGGAACACCAGGGAGGCCGGACCCCACTGGCCCATGGTCGGGATCGGCTCGGACCGCCAGCCCATGTCGCGGTCGGCCAGGAAGCAGGTGACGCCGTACGGCTCGGCCACGGCGAAGACCATCACGAAGTCGGCCTCGTTGCCGCCGGTGATGAAGGTCTTCTCGCCGTTGATGATCCATTCGGCCCCGTCGCGGACCGCGCGGGTGCGGATGTTGCGGGCGTCGGAGCCCGCGCCCGGCTCGGTGATCGCGAAGCAGGAGCGGCGCTCGCCCTCGATCGTCGGGACGAGGTAGCGCCGCTTCTGCTCCTCGGTGCCGGCGTAGAGGATGTTGTCGGCGCTGCCGCCGAAGGTGAACGGGACGAACGTCCTGCCGACCTCCATGGCGATGATCGCGGACATCACGGGGCCGAGCGCGGCTCCGCCGTACTCCTCGGGGGTGTTGATGCCCCAGAAGCCGCTCTTCCGGGCCTTGGCGCGCAGGTCGCGGACGGTTTCGGGGTCGAGGCCGGGGCGGCCTTCACGCTCGTTGCGGAGGACGCCGGGCTCCAGCGGCATGATCTCCTTCTCCACGAAGGACCGGACCGTGTCGCGGATCTGCCGTTCCTCGGTGCTGAGCGAGAAGTCCACAGCCGCCTCCCAGATTTTAGAATTTGCTTCTAGCAAAGAGTCGTCCCGGCGGGCTGTCAAGAACACGATTCTAGAATTTGCTCGGCTACGATGGTCCGATGGCGCGCAAGTCTTCGTGGGAGTGGAGTCGTACGGCCGAGACCCGCAAGAGCATGCTCAGGGCGGCCCGCGAGATCTTCAGTGAGCACGGCTTCGCGGAGGCCAACGTGGCCGACGTGGTGGCCCGCGCCGGGTCGAGCGTGGGCAGCCTTTACCATCACTTCGGCGGCAAGACGGAGCTGTTCCTCGCGCTGTACGAGGACCACCAGGCCGCCCACGAGGAGGCCTCGGCCTCCAGCGTGGCCAGGGCCAGGCAGACCGGCGTCGACGACCCGGTCGAGCTGCTGATCTCCGGCGCCCGGGCCTACCTCGCCGGCGCCTGGGACCGGCGCGACCTGGTCAGACTGTTCATGAACGGCGACGGCCCGCCGGGCTTCGAGCTGATCCGCCGCACCCGGGGCAGGGAGTGGGTACGCCAGAACGCCGTGCTGCTCGGCGCCGGGCGAGAGCCGCTCGACCGGTTCACCGTGGCCGTGCTGACCAGCATCATCGCCGAGGCCGCCCGAGAGGTCGCCACCAGCGACACCGAGAAGGAGGCGCAGGAGATCATCGAGGCGGCGATGACGCTGATCCGCCGCCTCGACCCGCTCAGGGGGCTGGACGGGCGCTGATCGCGGCCCGCCCCCTGTCGATCACCACGGTCCCGTCGTCCTTGGCCGTCCTGAAGAGCACGGCCGGGCCGTCCACCCAGATCGACACCGTGAGCGACTCGCCGGGGAAGACCGGGCTGGTGAACCTGCCCGACATCGCCCCGAACCTGGCCGGATCCGACCCCGCCACGGCGTGCAGCAGCGCCCGCCCGGTCACGCCGTAGGTGCACAGACCATGCAGGATCGGGCGGTCGAACCCGGCCCGCGCGGCGAACTCCGGGTCGGAGTGGAGCGGGTTGTAGTCGCCGGAGAGCCGGTAGATCAGCGCCTGGTCGGGCGTGGTCGGATAGGTCACCTTGTGGTCGGGCGCCCGCTCCGGCACGGACCAGTCGTCACGCGGGCCCCGGTCGCCGCCGAATCCGCCTTCGCCCCTGATGAAGACGGCACTGCGAGAGGTGATCACGGGCTCGCCGGTGCCGGGGTCGACGGCGAGCGACTCGCTGGTGACCAGCGCGCCGGACCCCTTGTCGTAGATGCCGGTGACCTTCGAGGTGGTCCGCACGCGGCCCGCCGGCGGCAGCTCGCGGTGCAGCTCGAAGCCCTGCTCGGCGTGGACCAGCATGGCCGGGTCGAAGTCGCCGATCCGCCGCCCGCCCGGCGCCTGCGCGGCCAGCACCGCGAACGTGGGCAGCACCCGCTGGTCCTTCTCCGTGCTGAAGACCGTCTCGCGCACTCCCGCGCCGACCCCGAGGGCGTACAGCATGGTGTCCTTGGCGGTCCACGAGCGCTCGTGCGGTGGGCTCTCGACGCCGATCGATCCGTGGTCGAGCGGCATGTCAGCTCTCCCGTCCGGGGATCTGGCCGTTGGTCAGCGCGTTGGGCGCGGCCTTGTCGACCAGGGCGGGGATGACCGCGCCCAGCTCGGCCGGGTCCCACCGGCCGCCCTTGTCCACGGCCGGGCCCGCGTGCCAGCCCTCGGCCACGCTGATCACCCCGGCCCGCACGTTGAACACCCGGCCGGTCACGCCCCGGGCCTCGGCGCTGGACAGCCAGACCACCAGCGGGGCGATGTCGTCGGGGTCGGCCGCGGCGCCGCTCGGGATGAGGCCCTGCGTCATGCGGGTGAGCGCGGCGGGGGCGACGGCGTTGACCGTCACGCCGTACCTCTCCAGCTCCTTGGCCGCGATGACGGTCAGGCCCGCGATGCCGGCCTTGGCCGCGCCGTAGTTGCCCTGCCCGGGGTTGCCGTAGATGCCGGAGGAGGACGTGGTGTTGATGATCCGCGCGTCCACGGGCTCGCCGGCCTTCGCCCGGCCCCGCCAGTACGCGGCGGCGTGGCGCAGCGGCGCGAACGTGCCGCGCAGGTGCACCCTGATGACCGCGTCCCACTCCTCGGCGGTCATGTTGACCAGCATCCGGTCGCGCAGGATGCCCGCGTTGTTGACCAGCACGTGCAGGTCGCCGAAGTGGTCGACGGCCGACTGGACCAGCCGGGCCGCGCCGTCGAAGTCGGAGACGTCCTCGCCGTTGACGATCGCCTCCCCGCCCAGTGCCTCGATCTCCTCGACGACGGCCGCCGCGGCCTCCGACGATCCCGTGCCGTCGACCTCCGCGCCGAGGTCGTTGACCACGACCTTCGCGCCCTGGCGGGCGAACTCGAGCGCGTGCCCCCGCCCGATGCCCCTGGCCGCGCCCGTGACGATCACCACGCGACCTTCGACGATCCCGCTCATCTGACACCTCGATCCTTGACCGGTTGCTGATGTGAACTGGATTCTAGTATTGAAATCTAGAAATAATAGGGCCTCCTCTGATCCTGACCGGCCCGGCGGGCTTCGCGCCAGAGCCTCCCGCTCCCCGTCCTCAGGCAGCCGCGGGCGGCCCGGTCGTGGTCTCGGCGCTCGACGTGCCGGCGTGCACCGCCCGGAGCAAGGGCGCCCGACCGCAACCGGTACGGTGGCGCAGTGGCACGAAACTCCCTGGCTCAGCGGCATGTCTTTCCCAGAATGGTGCGGTTCGCGGACATCGATTCGCTGGGACATGTGAATAATGTTCGGTTCTTCGACTATCTGGAGGACGCCCGGCTCGGGATGCTCCACATCGACCCGTACAAAGCGGGTGACGCCCCCTTCAAGAGCCTCGTCGTCGCCCGGCACGAGATCGACTACCGCCGCCCGCTCGGCTTCCGCGCCGAGCCGGTTCTGGTGGAGACCTGGGTGACCGAGCTGCGGCCGGTCAGGTTCACGCTCCAGTACGAGATCCGCGACGAGGACGAGGTGTTCGTCACCGCCACCTCGGTGATCGTCGCCTACGACGTGGAGCGCGCGGCTCCCCGCAGGCTGACGGACGACGAGGTCGCCTACCTCAGGCGCTTTCAGGCCGCGGGCTAGCCGCCGTGCCGTGAAGGACGCCCACCGCCGGCGCTGGCTGATGCTCGCGCTGGGGGTCAACGCCCACGCCGGCGTCACGCTCGGCCTCTTCGGCCTCCCGCTGGTCATGCCCGACATCCAGCGCTTCTTCGGCGTCTCGCTGCCCGTCGCCGGCGTCATCGGCAACGCGCCCGCGCTCGGCATCCTGCTCGCCCTCGTCCCGTGGGGCATGCTGGCCGACCGTCGCGGCGAACGGCTCGTGCTCGGCCTCGGCGTCGGGCTGGCGGCCGTGCTGTTCGCCTGCCTGACCCAGGTCACCGCGACGTGGGCGGTGATCGGCCTGCTGGCACTGGCCGGAGCGGCGGGCTCGGCCGCGATGGTGGGCGGCGGCCGGATCGTGCTCGGCTGGTTCCAGCCGCCCGAACGGGGCGTCGCCATGGGTCTGCGCCAGGTCTCCTACACGCTCGGCATGGCCGTGGCCGCGTTCGTCCTGCCGCCCGTCTCGCGGGCCCACGGCATCCCGGGCGTGCTCGCCGTCTGCGCCGCCGTCAGCCTGCTGGCCGCCGTGCTGGCCGGGCTGTTCCTGGCCGACCCGCCGCACACGGTCTCCGGCACCCGGCCGCCGCCGGCCGCCTCGCCGTACCGGCAGATCACGCTCTGGCGGGTGCACGCCACCAGCGCACTGCAGGTGGTGCCGCAGATCGCGATCAGCACGTACGGCGTCACCTGCCTGGTCGGTGTCTACCACTGGGACGTCGTGCACGCCGGACAGCTGTTTGGCGTGGCCGCGATCGGCGGCGCGGTGGCACGCGTCGCGGTGGGCCGCTGGTCCGACCGCTCGGGCCTGCGGATGGCGCCCCTGCGCATCCTGACGTGCGGATCGCTGGCCGTGCTCGCGCTGCTCGTGCTGGGCACGGCCACGCGGTCCTGGCTCGGCCCCGTCATGCTCGCCCTGGCCGCGCTGGTGACCGTGGCAGGCAACGGCCTGGCCTACCTCGCCGCGGGGGAGCTGGCCGGGCCCGGCTGGGCCGGGCGGGTGCTCGGCACCCACAACACGCTGCAGAACAGCGTCGCCCTGGCCGCCGTCCCGCTGGCCGGGCTGCTCATCACGAGCGTGGGCTACTGGGCCGGGTTCGCCGGGGGGCTGGCCTGCACGCTGCTCTCGCTGCCCGTCATCCCCGCCCGCGGCGAACCGAACGCCCACGTCGTGCGACGGCCGCCGTGATCAGCCGGTGCGCAGCCAGACCGCGGTGTCGGTCGGCAGCATCTCCCCTTCCAGCGGGCCGCTCGCGATCAGCGCCCGGTCATGCGGCGGCAGCCGTACGGGCTCCACACCGCAGTTGATGGCGCAGGTCAGCGGCCCACGGGTGAAGAAAAGCGCATCCGGGGCGGAATCCAGCCACTCGATGGTGTAAGGAATCGATCCCACCAGTTCGCGACGGCAGGCCAGCGCCCTGCGGTAGAACTCCAGCGTCGACGCGGGGTCGCCGGTCTGGGCCTCGACGCTGAGCGCCGCGAAGTCCGGCGGCTGGGGCAGCCAGGGCCGCGCTCCGTCGGGGGAGAACCCGTGGGACGCCCCACCGGACGACCACGGCAACGGCACCCGGCAGCCGTCGCGGCCGGGCAGCGTGCCATCCGACTGGAGGAAGACGGGGTCCTGGCGAGCCTCCGCCGGCAGATCCAGCACCTCGGGCAGGCCCAGCTCCTCCCCCTGGTAGAGGTAGGCCGAGCCGGGCAGCGCCAGCATGGCGAGCAACGCCGCCTTCGCCCTGGCGAGACCGAGGCCGGGCTCGGTCGCCTCGTAACGGGTGCGGTGCCGTACGACATCGTGGTTGGACAGCACCCAGGTGGCGAACGGGACGGTCGCCAGGGTGTCGTCGATCACCTTCCGGAACGCCGTCGCCGACCAGGGAGCCTGCAGCCAGGCGAAGTTGAAGCTCTGGTGCAGCTCGTCCGGGCGGACGTACAGCGCGAGGTCGGCCAGGTCGTCGGTCCACACCTCGCCCACGGCCATCCGCTCGCCCGGATACTCGTCGAGCAGCTTGCGCCAGGCCCGGTAGACGTCGTGCACCTCGGGCCGGCCCCAGATCGGCGAGGCCGCCTTGAACGACTGGTCCTTGACGTCCGGCAGCCCCTCCTCCTTGTAGAGGCCCATCGCCACGTCGATCCGGAACCCGTCGACGCCTCTGTCGAGCCAGAACCGCAGGACGTCGAGGAACTCGTCGTGGACTTCGGGGTTGCGCCAGTTGAGGTCGGGCTGCCCGGGGGCGAACAGGTGGAGGTACCACTGCCCGTCGGGCAGCCGGGTCCACGCCGGGCCGCTGAACGTGGACTGCCAGTTGTTGGGCTCGTCACGGAAGAGGTAGCGGTCGCGGCCCTCGCCACGCAGCGCCGCCTGGAACCAGGGATGCTCGGCGGAGCTGTGGTTGGGCACGACGTCCACGAGCACCTTCAGCTCGTGCGCGTGCGCCTCGGCGACCAGCTCCTCGAAGTCGGCCAGCGACCCGAATAACGGGTCGACGTCGCGGTAGTCGGCGACGTCGTAGCCGCCGTCGGCCATCGGGGACGGGTAGAAGGGCGTCAGCCAGATGGCGTCGACCCCTAGCTCGCGCAGGTAGGGGAGGCGCTGCCGGATGCCGGCCAGGTCGCCGACGCCATCACCCGAGGCGTCGGCGAAGCTGCGAACGTAGATCTCATAGACGACTGCGTCACGCCACCAGGGGATAACCATGTGGCGGTCATGCCCGCTATGTCGGGGAGTTCACCAAACTGTGGGCCGCGTTGACGAGATAGGTCCAGAGCCGGCTCTCCAGCTCCTCGGGAAGGTCCAGCGAGTCGACCCCGTCACGCATGTGCTTGAGCCACGCCTCGCGCTCGGCCTCGCCGATCACGAACGGCACGTGCCGCATGCGCAGCCTCGGATGGCCCCGCTCCTGGCTGTAGGTATTGGGGCCGCCCCAGTACTGGATCAGGAAACCCCGAAGCCGGTCCTCGGCACCTGTGAGGTCTTCCTCCGGGTAGAGCGGGCGCAGCAGCGGGTCCTTCGCGACGCCCTCATAGAAACGGTGAACGAGGCGGCGGAAGGTCTCCTCGCCCCCGACAGCGTCGTAAAAGGAGGTTTCAGTCACGCCCCAAGCCTATGCGTTGGGGACCATGGCGATGCCCGCGGAGTCGAGCGCCAGCTTGACCCGGTACCTGAGCTCCCGGGCCACCTCGGCCTGCTTGGCGGGCAGTGTCTTGACCGAGATGCGGAACACCAGCCTGCTGTCGGACAACTGCTCCACGCCGAACACGTCGGGGCGCTCCACGATCACCGTCTGGCGGAACTCAGGGTCGTCCCACAGTTCGTCGGCCACCTTCGCCAGCGTGTCGCGCACCGCCGCGATGTCGGTGGCGTAGCCGACCGGCACGTCGAGGTAGGCGCGCGACCAGCCCTGCGACTCGTTGCCGACCCGGGTGATGGTGCCGTTGCGGACGTACCAGACGCGGCCGTCGGAGTCGCGCAGCCGGGTGACGCGCAGGGTGACCGCCTCCACCGTGCCGATCGCGGCGCCCACGTCGACCACGTCGCCCACGCCGTACTGGTCCTCCATCAGCATGAACATGCCCGCGATGAAGTCCTTGACCAGCTCCTGCGCACCGAAGCCGACGGCCACGCCGAGGATGCCGACACTGGTCAGCAGGGGAGCGATGGGGATCGTCAGCCGGTCGAGCACGGTCAGCACCGTGGTGCCGAGGATGACGATCGTGGCGACGTGCCTGAGCACCGAGCCCATCGTCTCGGCTCGCTGCTTGCGGCGTTCGTGCAGCAGGGCGTCGATGCCCTCGGTGGCCCCGCCCTTGCGCCAGCGGGTGGCGATCGAGCCGGTGTTGGCCGCGCGGTTGACCACCTTGGTGATCAGCCGGTGCACGATGTTGCGGATGACGAACCCGAAGACCACGATCAGCAGGATCGTGATGGCGCTGGCGGCGATGGGCGCCCAGGTGGCGCCGTTGAACAGGTTGGCGAACGTGGAGCAGAGGAGCGTGTCGTCCTGACAGATCGTCGCCATCTGCTGGCCCACCTTGTCCAGGTCGAGAAGCTCGTCGCTCGGGCTCGGGCTTGGGCTCGGACTCGGACTCGGACTCGGCGATGGGGTGGCGGTCGCCAGCATGATCACGGGGTGAAGCCCTCTCCGTAAAGCGATTCGGTCGGCGGTTCTCTGGGCCTATTTTGGCCCAGGGAATACCGCCGACCGAACCGGCCGCCGTCACATCACGCCGGGGAAGACGGGGTCGTCAGGGTTTCGTGGCCGCGGAGGGCGAGATCCTGACGCTCCGGTGACGTACGGCTCGGACGGGACACGCACCCGGAAGCATGTCCCGCGCCGTTCTGGGGAGTGGGTCGCCCACCGGAGGGCGGGCTCGTTCCGTACGGCTCGCCGGCCGTACGCGCCTCTGATCGGTTCCTGGGCCGGAACCGGCGGGATGACCAGGACCCCGGAGGCCCTCCGCACCGATCACCCCGCCGGCTCCCTGGGGCCGCAGCGGTCGCGGTGAGCCGTGGTGGCTGCGCTCCACCAGGGTCACCGCCCTGTCATTCCCCCACTGCGGCGAGCACGCGCGCGACCTTCGTCGCGGCACCGGCAGGGTCGTCGGCCGTGTGCATCCGCTCGCCCCACGACCAGCAGTACCACCAGTCGGGGAGGTCGGAGACCGCGGTCGGCCGACAGGTGACGTTCTCGGAGAGGCTCGTCGCGTTCGGATTTATCACCCGCACGAACAGCCGTCCGCTCTGGGTCCGGACCACCCGTGCGAGCAACCCGCGTGCGCCGAGCTCTGAGACCAGACGCTCGAGGTGCCCGAAATTGTCGTCCCCCACCTTTCGTCCCTCCCTTGAATCGCTAGTGGTGGGCCCAAGATGACTCACATCGCTTCGCTACGCAATGCTGCCCCCGTATGTACAGGGAGTCGCTATCTCCCACATGGAAGGTAAGAAACAGTCCGCCGGAGGACGATCCTTATCCGTAAACTTCTGGCGGGCGTTTTCTTCCAGTCAACACTGGTTCATAGTCTTAGGTAGTCACAGCGCAACGTGCAGGCTACGCTCAGTCATCGGTAGCGGACCGGTAGGTACGTGTGTGAGAGGGGCCGGGATGTCCGGCAGGCAGCACAGGGAAACTGAGATGGCACGGCGGATCCGGGCCAGGGGCCTGGCCGTCGGCCGCACCGCCGCGCAGATCGCCGAGGAGATCCACGAAGCGTGCTCGCCGCAGTTCGGCACCACGAAGATCAAGAGTCATCGGCTCTCTCACGGCATCGCGCTGGCTGACGTGATCGAGCAGGTGAGAGCCCTGTTCGAGCGTGACTCCAAGGGCCCCCCCGGGATCGGCGAGACGCTGTTGTCGGCCTACGAGAGCGGTCTGAAGCGGCCGGGCCCCGAATACCTCCACTACCTGTGCTCCGTCTACCGCGTCGAGCCCACGGTGCTCGGCTACGACGGTCCGTGCATCTGCGGTCACGGGCACCGGATGCCCGGCGTGGTCGGCGGCGACGTCGTCGAGCGGCCCGGCCCGTCCACGCCGGTGCGTGACCTGCTGGCCCCCGCCCGCGACGAGCCTCGGCCCGACAACGAGGAGGACGAGAACGTCCTGCGGCGCACCCTGCTGCAACTCCTGGCCAACAACCCCGACGCCAGACTCGACGGGCCGGTGCTCGGCGCGATCGAGGGCATCAGGCGGCGGATGGACGACACGCTCGTCTCGGCCACGGTGTCCGCCGCCATGCTCGACCAGTGGGAGGAGGCCACCCTCAGCTTCGGCCGGCAGTATTCCACCACCGCCCCTCTCCGCCTGCTCTGCGACGTGCTGCTGGAGCTGAGCGCCGTGCGCAGCGCCATGTCCTGCCGCCAGCCGATCGACCTGCAGGAACGCCTGTGCCGGATGAGCGCCCAGTTGTCCGGGCTGAGCGGCATGATCATGATCAATCTGGGTGACCACCGGCTGGCCCGCTCGTTCTTCCGCACCGGCCGCACCGCCGCCGACGAGACCGGCGACCGCGCGCTGCGCGCCTGGGTGACCGCCCGCGAGGCGCTTGTCCCGCTCTACTACGGAGACGCCCGCGAGGCGCTCAACCTCGCGAAGAAGAGCCGCGACCTGGCCGGCCAGACCCCCTGCGCGGCCCAGGCCATGGCCCCGGTCGTCGAGGCCCGCGCACTGGCCATGCTGTCGGGCACCGACAGCAAGAAAGAAGTCGTCGACCAGGCCAAACGCGCTCTCGCCCGCGCCCGCAACGCCTTCACCCACATGAAGAGCAACGAGCAGGAGGACATGGCCTTCGGCTATACCGAGCGCCAGCTCTACTTCTACCAGGGCGACGTGCTGACCAAGCTGGGCCAGACCCTGGAGGCCGAGGTCGTGCTCGACCAGGCCCTCGACAAATACCAGGACCACATCCTCGACCAGACGCTGATCAGGCTCGACCGCGCCCAGTGCCGCCTGATCGAGGGCGACCTCACCGACGCCCTCGAGATCGGCACCAAAGCGCTGGCCATGCTCGGCCCCGAATACCGCACCGACTTCATCATGCGCCCGGCCCTCGCGCTGGAGCAGGCCATCCTCGCGCGCGACAAGCACCACCCCGGCCTGGTCGCCTTCCAGGCCCAGCTCCGCCCGCCGGTGGCCGCCCGCGGCGAGGGGAGTGGCGGTGCATGACGCTGACGATCCGGCGCTATCGCTGGTCTGACCTCGACACGATCCTCGCCCTGCACCAGATCAGCCTCGCCGAGGTGGGCCTCGCCCCCGGCGACGGCGTCTACTATGACGACGACTTCCCGCGCATCCAGGAGCTCTACCTGGCCTGCGGCGGCGACTTCCTCGTGGGCGAGGTGGGCGGGCGGGTCATGGCCATGGTCGGGCTGCGGCCCATCGACTCCGAGACGGCCGAGCTGTGCCGGCTCCGGGTCCATCCGGCGTTCCAGCGGCGCGGCTTCGGCACCGCCATGCTCGCCGCCATCGAGAGCAGGGCGGTGGAGCTCGGCTTCCACGGCCTGCGCGGCGACACCACGACCCGGCAGGAGGCCGCCCTGGCGCTCTACGAGCGGCACGGCTGGCGTGAGATCTCCAGGTGTCCGTTGGGTGACAACGTCGTGGTCTACCTGGCGAAGCGGCTCGTGCCCGCCGCCGTCGACCACTGACGGTCCCCTCGGTTCCCGCCCGCGTCACCTGCGGAAAGCCGGCGCGATGGCGGACATTCGACAGTAATGGCCGGTTCGGCGACGATCGCGGATAGGGATGTACGAACCTGCGGGTGAGGCACTTACCTCCGAGTGGTAGAGGAACATCACCGGCTGCTGGCTGTACATCCCTGGCTGCGTTTTGTAGTGAGATGCTTCGGCCATGGCAGTCGTGCCCGCTTCCCGACCCCTCCTGGGAGCCGTGCTTCTGTTGTTCGTCAGCGCCGCTTGGGGGTCGGCGTTCCCGCTGATGAAAGATCTCATCCTCCGGTTACCTGTCGAGGACCTGCTGGCCGAGCGCTACACGATCGCGGCGCTGACGCTGCTCGCGCTCCGGCCCAGATGCCTGCGGAGGCTGCCATGGCGCACGTGGGGCAACGGGGTGCTCCTCGGCGTCATGTTCGGCGTCGGGCAGACGTCCCAGGCGATCGCGCTGGAGAACCTGCCGTCGGCGGTGTCGGGGTTCGCCGTCGGTTGCAGCGTGGTGATCACTCCGCTGCTGGCCCTGGTCCTGTTCCGGACCCGGCTCCTGTTCCGGGTCTGGGTGGGGGTCGGGCTCGCGCTGGCGGGCATGACGGTGTTCACGCTGCTGCGTGGGATCGACGACCAGGAGATCTCGGTGCTGGCGCTCGGCATGACGCTCTGCGCGGCGGCGCTCTACGCCGGGCACACGCTGCTGCTCGCCTGGTTCTCCCGCTCGGGCAAAACCTTCGACGCGTACGCGCTGACCGTCGTCCAGTTGGCCACCATCGGCATCATGAACGGCGCCTTCGCCGTCCGCGACGGCGTCGACCTGCCGGAAACGGGTTCCGACTGGGCCATCCTGGCGCACCTGTCGGTCGTGTCCTGCGCCCTGGGCTTCCTGGCCCGTTCGTACGCCCAGGCGTACGTGTCGGCCGTGCCCAGCGCGGTGCTGATGTCGTCGCAGCCGCTGTGGGTGACGGTCATCGCGGTCATCTGGTTCCACGAGCCGCTCGGCTGGAGCATGATCGTGGGCGGCACGCTGATGGCGGGCGCGATGCTGCTGGCCGTGCCGTCGGTCGGCGCCCCGGCGCCGGTCAAGCCCGCGGACACACGCGACCGCGACCTGCTCGCCGTGTCGCGGCAGGCGTCGAAACGGCTGGCCGACCTGAAGATCAAACGGACCGATCCGCTGAAGCTGGGCGTCGAACCTCCGCCGTTCATCGCGAAGAGCGCCTGTGTGCAAGACCGGCCGTGCCAGTGGGACACGCATTCGATCAAAGGCGCCAGAGAGCCCAGCCTGGACAGGCTGATCGAAAGGGCCACTCTCATCGTCCGGGCGCGCAACATGCCCGGTCCTGGCTGCTGCCGGTCGATCACGCTCCTGGGGCGTTGTCTCTGCGACCTCCTGGAGGAGTCCGAGCAGGCCAGACAGGCGGCGAAGCCCTGCTGGTTTCGTTTCCGGTAGACGGCTCGCCGTGGCCGAATAGTAGGCGCTTTTCGGCATTTAGCATCGCACTTATTAGTCGCGAAACTTGATAATCGGTGAAGTGTCCGAATAATGGGGCTTATCCCCGCGCGGAAGGCGCATCATGAAACGTATTCTCGTTCGAAAGCCGGGCATGGCGAAGCTCACCGGGACCTCCAGCGTCATCCACAAGGGATGACCGAGGGCGGGTCTCACCTCAGGGCTCAGGGCGTGCCGGACGCCCGATCCGGGGCCGTGCGGTTGCTGATGCCGATGATCGACGGGCATCGGGGACCGCACGGCCCCTACACGGTGGGATCGGCGTTGCTGCACCACCTCGTTCCCCCGGCTCTGGAACGTTCCCCCGGCGAGGTGGCGGCGCACGACATCGAGATCCGGGCCGTCGCGCCCGGTCTGAGAGATCGGGTGGCCGTCCGGCGGGTCACCGTCGACGCGGACCTGCCCGACGAGGAGCGCATCCTCGTGCCCGCGCCCCGGCGTACGCTGCGGCTGGCCAACGGGGTCACGGAGTTCGTGCGCGCGGTGGTGCCCGCCGGCCGGACGCTGGTGGTGTGCAACGGCGCCGAGGCCGACCCGACGGACACCGAGCTGCTGGAGGTGATGGCGCGCAGGATCCCGCCCCGGCTGCTGACGATCGTGGTCCAGCCGGACGGGCCGCGACCTCCCGACGACACACGCGACGCCGGCACGCTGTGGGAGCTGGTCGACCGGTGCGTGCGCGAGGGGTTCCTGCACGCGGTGGTGGAGCTGGGCAGGCGTGGGCTGACGCGCACCGAGCCCGGTGGCCCGCCGTGGTGGCGCTTCGCCCAGCGCACCGCGACCGCGCTCGGCGGGCTCGGCCGCGTCCACGAGGCCCGCGAGGTGTGGGGACGCGTACGCCGGGCGAGCCAGGATCCGGCCATGCACGCCGCCGCCGCGTACGGCATGGCGATGCTCGAAGCCCGTCACCCCGACCCCGCGCGGCGCGACCTCGCCGCGGCCCGGGGCTGGATCAACGAGGCCATCGCCATCTCCGGGCTGTTGCCCGACCCGGTGGAGCGGGCGTTCAAGCTGGGCTTCGACCGCAACGGGCTGGCGCTGATCGAGCTGCGCGAAGGCCGCCGGGCGGCCGCGCTCGCGCTGGTGGAGTCGGCCCTGGAACTGGCCCGCGAGCTGGGAGAGCGGCATCCCGTGCACCGGATGGTGCTGCTGGCCAACCGCGCCCGGTTGCTCGCCGGGTTCGGGCGGGACAAGGAGGCGCTGGACGACTACGCGGCGGCGATCGCGATCGACCCGATGTTCCCCGACCACCACCTGGACCGGGGCAACCTGCTGGTCAGGCTCGGCCGCCACGACGAGGCGCTGGAGGACTACGAGTGCGCCATGCGGGCCGGCCCGCCGCTGCCCGAGGCCCACTACAACCGGGCCGAGCTGCGGATCACGCGAGGTGACCTCGACGGCGCCCTGGCCGACCTGGACAGGGTGATCGACCTCGATCCGAGCTACCTGGACGCTCGCGTCAACCGGGCCGGACTGCTGGCCGGGCTGGACCGCGACGAGGAGGCCAGGGCCGAGGTGACGGCCGGGCTGGCGCTGGCGCCCGGCGACCCCCACCTGCTGGTGGTGCTCGGTCAGCTGGAGACCGCCGCCGGGCGGCTCGAGGAGGCCCGCCGGGCGCTCGACCGGGCCGTCGAGGCGGCTCCGTCTCTGGCATCGGCCTGGGGAAGCCGGGGCGTGCTGCGCTTCGCGGAGGGAGATCCGGAGGGCGCGCTGGAGGATCTGTCGCAGGCCATCGGCCTCGAACCGATGCCGGACCTGTACGCCAACCGCGCGGTCGCGCTGCGCGCGCTGGGCCGGACGGCGGAGGCCGACGCCGACGAGGAACGCGCGTCGCGACGGCCTTGACGACATGCCGGGTCAGCGCGGGCCGGGTCAGCGCGGGCCGGGGAGGAGCAGGGTCTTGCCGGTCACCGTGCGCGCCTCGATGGCGGCGTGGGCCTCGGCCGCCGACTCCAGCGGCAGGACGAGGCCGATCGTGGGCCGCAGGCGCCCCTCGGCCGCCGCCGTCAGCGCCTCCCGGGCCAGCTCGCGGAGGTCGGCGTCCGGCCAGGGCGCCGCGGTCACCCGGGGGCTGGGGGTGGTCATCGGGCCGCCCGCCATGCCGTACGCACTCAGCCGGCCTCCGTCGCGAAGCAGACTCTGCGCCGCCGCGCCGATGTCACCGCCCACGCCGTCGAACACCACGTCGAGCTCCCCGGCCACGGCGCGTACCCGGTCGACCCAGGCGGGGTCGGTGTAGTCGACGGCGACCTCGGCCCCCAGCTCCTCGGCGAGCCGCCGCTTCGCCGGGCTGCTCGCCGCGCCCACCACGCGCGCTCCCGCGGCGGCGGCGAGCTGGACGAGCAGGCCGCCGACGCCCCCGGCGGCCGCCTCGACCAGCACCCACTCGCCGGGCCGTGGCGAGGCGGCGCGCATGAGGCCGACGGCGGTGCGCCCGTCGGCCAGCAGCGCCACCGCGTGCCGCGGTGACAGGCCCTCGGGGATCGGGATCAGGTCGTCCACGTCGGCCACCGCGAGCTCCGCGTAGCCGCCCGAGCCGCCCAGGGTGCTCACCACCTGGGCGCCGGTGCCGGGCACGACGCCCGCTACCCCGTTGCCCAGGATCACCGGCAGTTCGACGCGGCGCGGGCCGCGATCGGCCCGCAACTGCGTCTCGACGAACGTGATGCCCGCCGCCGCCACCTCGATCAGCACCTGGCCGGGCCCCGGCACCGGGTCGGGCACCTCCTCCACGAGCAGCGCTTCAGGTCCGCCGTATTTCCTCAACACCACCGCGCGCACGATGAGACCTCCTTAATCGGAGCGATCTGCTCCGATAGGAATCTATATCGGAGCGTCTCGCTCCGCAACGCGGTTATCCTGACCCCATGAGTACGCCAGGCGCGGGCAGGCGAGGCAGACAGGCCGAGGCCGCCAGGAACGACCTCCGGCTGCTGGAGGCCGCCCACGAGGTGTTCACCACGCAGGGCTTCGACGCGCCCGTGTCGGCCATCGCCCGGCGCGCCGGCGTCGGCATGGGCAGCCTCTACCGCCGCTACCGCACCAAGGAGGAGCTGCTCCAGCGCCTCTGCGTCATCGCCATGGAGCGCGTCGTGTCGGCGGCCGAGGACGGCCTGGCCCACCCGGAGCCCTGGGAGGGGCTGGTGCACTACGTACGGACCTGCGTGGGCTTCGGATCGGGCGCGCTCGCCCCCGTCGCCGGCACCATCGAGGTCACCGAGGAGATGGGGGCCACCTTCCGCCGGGCCAGCGAGACGGCCGACCGGCTGGTGGGCCGGGCCCGCGAGGCCGGCGTGCTCAGGGACGACGTGACCGCGCTGGACATCTCGCTGCTCATCGAGCAGTTCAGCCGCCCCGCGCCCGGCCCGCCCAGCGAGCGGCACCGGCCCATCAAGCGGCGCCTGCTGACCATCGCCCTCGACGGCCTGCGCGCCCCCGGGGCCACCCCGCTCCCGGACGACCCGCCGGACCTCGACTGGTACGAAGGCCGCTGGCGGACCGGTACGTAGGACTACGGTGGGACGCGTGGGTTTCGACGAGCTGCTACGCGATCTCCAGCAGGGAGCCAGCGCCCAGGCCGCGGGCATCAGCCGCGGCTACGGCGGGCCGCCCGCCCGTTCCGTGAGCGTCAAATCCGGCCTGGCCCGGCTGCGCTGCGCCTCGCTGCTCAAACCGCTGTACGCGTGGGTGACGGCCGGCCACATCCCCGACGACGAGCGCTGGCGGCGGCACGCCGAGCCCGCGGTGGTGGTCTCCTCCAACACCGACACCCTCAACCTGTGGCTCGCCGTGGGCCCCCGCGTCATCCTCGACGACCTCTACCAGCGCACCGGCGTGGTCTGGACACCGCCCAACGGCGACCCGTCGAGATTCGGCTCCGTCGAGGTGGCCGCCGACGAGGTCGCCACCGCCTACGCCGCGCTCGCCCAGTCGGCCGTCGCGGGCGACCCGGCGGCGGCCACCGTGCTCGAGTGGATGCGCCAGGTCGAGGGCGCGCAGACCTTCGGCACCCGGGAGGCCCTGGCCGCCCCCGAGGCCGGGATCAAGTGCGGCTGGTACGGCGCGCCCGAGGAGAGTTGCCTGCGCACCCACGCCGTGGCCGTGCTGCCGAGAGGCGGCACCCGCGCCACGGTCGTGGTGGGCATGACCGCCCAGCCCTACACCGACGAGCGTGAGCGTGACATCTACCAGGCCAGAGTGGGCGAGGGGTTGCCGGTCGAGGCAGAGCACGAGGCGGTCGCGGGGCCTCTGCTGCGCCGGCTGATGGCCACCACCCTGGCCGAGCTGGGCCAGCGGGCGTCATGAGGGGCCGGCGGCGAGCCACCAGGGGCGACCGCGCGGGTCAATGCGCGGGTCAATGCGCGGGTCACCGTCCGAGCGGGCGGGCAGGTCGGCGCCGGCCGGTGAGCTCGGCCACCACCTCGGCCAGCTCGGGCGGCTCGACCCCGTCCGGCATGCTCTCCAGCCACGCGTGGCCGAGATAGGCCGCGCTCTCCTCCGGCGTCAGCTCACCCGGGTCGACCTCCGGCCTGGACTCCTCGAACCGCGCCAGATAGAACGGCTCGATCGTCACGTACCGCACGCCGAGCCACCGGAAATCGCGACGTACCTCGACCCAGACGTCCTCCACGGCCGAGCCGGACAGCCCGGTCTCCTCGGTCAGCTCACGCCTGGCCGCGTCCAGTGGCGTCTCACCCGGCTCCAGCCCGCCCCCCGGCGGCTCCCAGACGGTCTCGCCGCTCACCCGGTCACGCCAGTGCATCAGCAGCACCCGGCCCTGACCGTCGAGACAGACCACCCGCGCCGCGCGCCGATCGACACCTTCCACCCATCTCACCTTTCGCGGGGTCAGCGTTTCATGGCGCCATCGGCGATGGCGTCGGCCGCCTCGCCGATGGCCATGCCGACGATCTCCAGCCGCCGCACCAGCTCACGCTCCTTCATCGCGTCGGCCGTCAGCTCGCCGGAGAAGATGCGGGAGATCTCGTACTGGTACATCCGCCTGATCGCGCCGCCCGTCTTCTTCGCCTCCAGGGCGTCGTGCACCACGGCCGACGGGCGCGAGGCGAAGTCGCGCACGGCGTTCTCCAGCGCGTCGATGCCGGTGATGACCTGGTCGAGCAGCGGGGTGAAGCGGATCTGGTCGGGCACCCGGTAGAGATGCGACTCGCGGACGAAGTCGCGCAGCGAGTCGAGCACGTCGTCGATCGAGCGCGAGAGCCGGAACAGGTCCTCGCGGTCGATGGGGGTGACGAGCGCGGTGCGCAGCTCCTCGACCAGGCGGCGGCGCTCCTCGTCGCCGAGGTGCTCGATCGCGCGCATCTGCTCGTGCGCGCCCGTCCGGCCGACCTCACCGCCGATCATGGCCATGGCCAGCCACGCGCCCTCCTTGGTGGCTTCGAGCTGCCCCAGCAGGGCCTCGGTCAGCGCGCTGTCCATGCGTCCGGTCATCAGATCGCGGATGCGTCGAAGTCGCTTCATCGGGCTCCTTTCGCCGCTCATGTCCTGGCCAGGATGAAGGCCACGACGCCGGCCAGCAGGGCGCTCGCGGGGAGCGTCAGCACCCAGGCTACGACGATCTTCACGGCGGCGTACCAGCGGACCCGGCCACCTCCCTGGGCCACGCCGGCGCCGATCAGCCCGCCGGCGACGGCCTGGGTCATGCTCACCGGCATGCCGATCAGGGCACAGCCGATCACCGCGACGCCCGAGGCCAGCTCGGCCGCCACGCCGTGGAGGGGACGGGAGACGATGATCTCGCGGCTCAGCGTGCGTCCCGCCTTGGGCAGGCCGTACAGGGTGCCGATCCCGAACAGGAGCGCCACCAGCGCCGTGTACGGCAGCGGCGCGTCCGAGAAGCCCAGCGCGATCATGAAGATGGCCAGCATCTTCTGCCCGTCGTTGGCGGCGTAGGCCACGGTCTGCAGCAGGAAGCCCGCCCAGTGCCAGTGCCCCAGCCCGCGCGCCGAGGTCAGCTGGACCAGCAGCCGCGTCATCACCCAGGCCAGCAGCCCGCCGACGAAAGGCGCGGCCAGCCCGAAGAACAGCACCAGCGCGACGGAGCCGCCGGACACGGGCAGCCCCCAGCCCAGCCCCGCGCCGGTGAGACCGCCCACGATGGCCAGGGTGAGGCTGGTCGGACGGCCCCTGGAGCTGAGCACCATCACCACGACCAGCGACGCCAGCACCGCGATCGTCATCGCCGTCTTGCCGCCCGGCCCGTCGAACGTGGCCAGCCTGTTGACGAACGTCAGGGCCACCGCGTGGGTGGCCAGCGGCACCAGCGCCACCATCACGACGAGCGCGGCGATGCCGGTCACGGGACGCACCGTCGGGAGCTTGAGCCCGGTGGCCAGGAGCGCGCCCCCGTCGTTCATGCCTGACACGAACGCGAACAGGGAGGCGACCGCGATCAGTATGGCGAGGTCCAAGGGCGCCCGCTTCCTCTCTCCCGGCCGACCATCCCATCATGGCCCATGCCGGGATCGAACAGGCGACGGGTAATCTCGTACTCACCGGCGGCCCGGTGGTGACGCCGGGTAACCTGCCCGGATCAGCCCGGGCGACGCCCCTCCGATCCATGTCCGCGAAAGTGAACCATGACCTCAGCCGAGTACGTCCTGACCTTGTCCTGTCCCGACCGGCCGGGTGTGGTCGCCGCGGTCTCCGGGCTGCTCGCCGGGCACGGCGGCAACATCATCGAGAGCCAGCAGTTCGGCGACCGGGTCGAGCAGCGGTTCTTCATGCGGGTGCAGTTCGCCTCGCCGCTGTCGGAGGACGAGCTCCGGGCCGCGTTCGCCGCGCTCGCGCCGGAGTTCGGCATGGAGTTCGAGCTGCGCGACGTGGCCAGGAGGCCGCGGGTGCTGATCATGGTGAGCAGGTTCGGCCACTGCCTCAACGACCTGCTCTACCGGGTCCGCTCCGGCAGCCTCGACATCGAGATCGTCGCCGTCGCCTCCAACCACCCCGACCTGCGTCCGCTCACGCAGTCGTACGGCGTCGACTACCACCACCTGCCGATCAGTCCCGAGACCAAGGCCAGGCAGGAGGCCGAGGTGCTGGCGCTGGTCGAGCACTACCAGGTGGATCTGGTGGTGCTGGCCCGCTACATGCAGGTGCTGTCGGAGGATCTCTGCGCGAAGCTGGCGGGCAGGGCGATCAACATCCACCACTCGTTCCTGCCGTCGTTCAAGGGGGCCAAGCCCTATCACCAGGCCCACAACCGCGGTGTCAAGCTGATCGGCGCGACGGCCCACTACGTCACGTCCCACCTGGACGAGGGCCCGATCATCGAGCAGGAGGTGGCCCGGGTCAACCACAGCCACTCGCCCGACGACCTCGCCGCCATCGGGCGTGACGTGGAGTGCGTGGCGCTGGCGAGGGCCGTCAGGTGGCACTGCGAGCAGCGGGTGCTGCTCGACGGCCACAAGACCATCGTCTTCCCCCGCTGACGGCCGCCGGGCCCCGCCTCAGGGCCGGTACGTCCCGAAGTACCAGACGTTGCCGAAGGGGTCCTTGCAGGCGTACTCCCGTGACCCGTAGGGCTGGTCGACGAGATCCATGGTGATCTCGGCCCCCGCGGCCCGGGCCCGGTCCAGGTGCGCGTCCGGGTCGGCCACGGCGATGTAGACGCCGGGCCCGCCCGGAGCACCCTCCCCGATCATGATCATGTCGTTCTCCACGAGGAGCTCGGCGTGGGTGACGACCCCCTCGTCGTTCTTGGTCACCTCGTGCGCCCGGAAGCCGAACGCCGAGGTCAGAAAGTCGAGCGCGGCCGGACAGTCGTGATAACGGGCGAGTGCGTAGACGGTTCGCTGCATGACCTCAGTCTGCGCGCGGCGGCTTGCCGGGTCTTGGACGAATCTGACCGGGGGTCAGGCCGCCCAGCGTCCTGAACTCGCGGTTCAGGTGCGCCTGGTCGTAGAAACCGCACGAGGCGGCCACCTCGGCGATGGGGACGCCCGCCCGCACCAGCCGGGCCGCCCGGTCGAAGCGGATCACCCGGGCCGCGGCCTTGGGCGTCAGCCCGACCTGGTCGTGGAAGCGGGCGACGAGGTGGCGATGGCTCCAGCCGAGCGAGTCGGCCAGCGACGACACCCTGAGGGCGCCGCCGGAGCCGACCAACCGCGCCCACGCCCACGGCACCTCGGGACCGAGCTCCGGGCCCGCCAGGATGCGCCGCGTCAGCAGCCGGTCGGCCAGCGCCAGCCGGTCGCGCCACGACGGCGTCTCGGCCAGCCGGGCGACGGCGTCGCGGGCCCACCGTCCCAGTACGTCCTCGGCCGGCACCACCACGTTGGCCAGCTGCCGCATCGGCAGGCCGAACAGCCGCCGCGCCCCGAACGGGGTGAGGAACACCTGCACGCCCTCGGTCGGCTCGCTCGTGCGGGTCACCGTGAACCGGTCGCCGAGCCCGCCGGTGAACGAGGTGAACAGCCGGCCGGCCACCTCCGTCGGCGCGCCGAACCCCAGGATCAGCACCGCCCCCGGCATGGCCGCCTCGCTCCGCGTCACCGGCCGCCCGTAGTGCTCGCGATAGGCGGTCAGCCGGGTGACGTAGGGTCGCAGGGCCGGGCCGGGGGCGGCCTCGACCATGGCCGGCCCCAGCGCGTTCATGCCTTGGACTATAGGCCGGTGTGCCTGGCCAGGAAGGTGAGGGTGTCGGCCGACAGGTCGACCGTGCGGCTCACCGAGCGGGCGCCGTGGCCCACCTCCGTCTCGTTGCGCAGCAGGATCGGCCGGTCGGACGTGGAGGCGTGCTGCAGCGCCGCGCACATCTTCCACGCGTGCGACGGATGCACGCGGGTGTCGGACTGGAAGACGGTGAAGAGCGTCGCCGGGTAGGCGACCCCCTCGCGGACGTGGTGGTAGGGGGAGTAGGCCCGCAGCCAGCCGAACTGCTCGGGGTCGGCGGCGGAGCCGTACTCGACGTTCCAGGTGGCGCCCAGGCCGAACAGCTCGAACCTGATCATGTCGAGCAGCGGCGCGGAGCACGCGACGGCGGCGTAGAGCTCCGGGCGCTGCGTCAGAGCGGCGCCCACCAGCAGGCCGCCGTTGGAGCCGCCGGAGATGCCCAGCTGGGCGGACGTGGTGACGCCGGTCTCGATGAGGTGCTCGGCCGCGGCGTGGAAGTCGTCGAACACGTTCTGCTTGTGCGCCAGCATGCCCGCCCGGTGCCAGTCCTCGCCCTCCTCGCCGCCGCCGCGCAGGTTGGCGATCGCGTAGACGCCACCCGCCTCGACCCAGGCCAGGATCGACGCGGAGTAGCCGGGGGTCATCGACAGGCCGAAACCGCCGTAGCCGTACAGGATGGTCGGTCGCGGCCCCTCGGCGTCGACGGGCGCGATCACCAGCATGCGCACCGGCGTGCCGTCCTTGGACCGGTAGACGACCTGGGAGGTGCGCACCGGCGGCACGTCGACGGCGCCCGGTGAGGCGGCCCAGAGCGTGGTCTCGCCCGTCCTGGCGTCGTAGCGCTGGATCGTCGGCGGCGTGACGTTGTCGGTGTAGCCGAACCACGCCTCGTGACCGCCCTCGGGCCGCTCGGAGATGCCGCCGATGGTGCCCAGGCCGGGCGTGGGGACCTCGCCGAGCCGCTCGCCCGTCTCCAGATCGTGGACGGTGATCTCGCTGATGGCGTGGCGGGTCCAGCCGACCAGCATGACCGGCCGCTCCAGGTCGTCGAGGATGGCGAAGTCGGACAGCACCGCCTCGGGGTCCTCGGGGATCAGGTCACGCCAGGCGTCGGCGCCGGGCGTCGCCGGGTCGGTGACGCAGACCCGGGCCCGCGACGCGTCACGGTCGGTATGCACGTAGAGCCTGCCGTCGCGGCCGAACACCAGGCCGGTCTGGGCGTCGACGCCCTCCTGCACGACCCGCAGCTCGGGCCGGTCGGCCGGCGACGCCTCCAGGTCGGCCACCCACAGGTCGTTGCGCGGGGCGGTGCCCTCGCTGGCGGAGATCTGCAGCCAGCGGCCGTCACGCGACACCGAGACGCCGTAGTAGTTGGTCATCTTCAGGCCCTCGCCGAAGATCATCACGTCGTCCTCGGTGGACGTGCCGACCCGGTGCAGGTAGACGCGGCGGTGGAACTGCGCCTCGTTCTCGGGCACCTCGGTGCGCGGGAGCCGTCGCACGTAGTAGAACGCCCCGCCGCCGGGCAGCCAGGCGATGGGGGAGTAGCGGCAGCGGTCGATCGGACCCTCGATCCGGACCCCCGTGGCCACGTCCAGGAGGTAGAGGACCGACTCCTCGTCACCCCCCACCGAGAGCTGGTAGGCGAGCAGGCGCCCCTCCTTGTCGGGCTGCACCGCGTCGAGCGTGGTCAGGCCCGACGGGTCGATCGCCATCGGGTCGATCAGCGCCCGCTCGGTGCCGTCGGGGTCGACGACGTAGTAGACCGCGTGCTCCTGGTCCGGAGTGCGGCGGCTGAAGAAGTGACGGTCGCCGCGCCAGACCGGCGTGCCCACCGAGCCCGACCTGAGCAGCTCGCCGATGCGCTCCTTGAAGCGCTGTCGCCCGGACTCCCGCCGGAAGAGATCGGCCTGCGCGAGCAGCCAGCCCTTCGTCTCGGGACTGTCGGGATCCTCCAGCCACCGGTACGGGTCCGGCACGGGGGTCTCGTGCAGGAGCTCGACGGTTTCCTCGCGGCGTGCGGTTGGGTAAGGCTCACGGGTCATGTCCCGAACCCTACTGGCAGCGGGGACGCGTAAAGCCTGGGTGATACGGGCATAAAACGTATCGTGCGTCCCTCTGGTCATTCCGGCTGGAGGTTATGGGGTGGCGGGGACCACGCTCGAAACGCCAGACTTGGTGAGAAGGACGGTGCCGTGGTGTCGATCCGCTGGACCGTCCGGCGGAGGTCCACGTGACGGAAGCGTCCATGCCCCAGGAGGGGCCGACAGCCGGGACATGCCGCGGCATGTCCCCCTTGATACGCCCGCAGCGGGAAGAGGCACGATGATGCGCCAAGTCCTGCTGCTCAACGCCACCTATGAGCCACTCACCACGCTTTCGCTGCACCGCGCGATCGTGCTCGTGCTGCGGGAGAAGGCCGACGTCGTGCACCGTGACGGCCGGGGCGCGGTCCTGCGCTCGGCCAGCCGCACGCTCGACGTCCCCTCGGTGATCCGGCTGCGCAGATACGTCCGCATCCCCTACCGCTCGCGCATCCCGCTGACGAGGGCGGCGCTCATGCGGCGCGACGACTACCGCTGCGCCTACTGCGGCCAGCGGGCCGAGACCATCGACCACGTCGTGCCCCGGTCCCGTGGCGGTCCCCACACGTGGGAGAACTGCGTGGCCTCGTGCACGACCTGCAACCACCGCAAGGCCGACAAGTTCCTGGAGGAGCTGGGGTGGACGCTGCGCGTCGCCCCGGCGGTGCCACGGGGCGCTCATTGGCGGCTGATCGGTGCCTCACTCATCGGTGACCCGCAATGGGCGCCCTACCTCGAAGCGGCGGCCTGACCTCCGGGCCCGGATCCGGCCGGATCCGGGCCCGATGACGTTTGCCGCCGCGAGCCGCCGGCTGGCAGGATCCACGCATGTGGAGCTTCACCGCTGACGTCGAGGCCTATGCCCGAGCCGCCGAGCCGTTCCTGCTGGCCGACCCGGTGCGCAACACGGTGCCGCTCACCGTCCTGGCCAATGTGCGGGCGGGCATGCCGGCCGAGGGGGCCTGCTTCGGCTGGTGGACCGCCGAGGGCGAGGTCCGGGGCGCCGCTTTCCGCACTCCGCCGCACCCGGTCGGGCTCGCCCGCATGCCGGTCGAGGCGATCGGGCCGCTGGTGTCGGCGCTGGACGGCGCGATCCCCGAGGTCGTCGGGCCGGTCGATCTCGTCGACGCGGTCACCGAGGCGCTCGGCCGCACCGGCGACGTCCGCGCCGAACGCCTCTACCGTCTGGAGACGCTGACCCCGCCCGACGTGCCGGG
Source organism: Nonomuraea cavernae (assembly GCF_014646355.1). GTDB lineage: Bacteria > Actinomycetota > Actinomycetes > Streptosporangiales > Streptosporangiaceae > Nonomuraea > Nonomuraea cavernae. Next base: position 47,380 of record NZ_BMNH01000026.1, on the reverse strand, counting down.
CCGGGGCCGGCCGGCGACGGCGGCCGACTTCCCGCTGCTGGTGAGCTGGATGCAGGCGTTCGAGACCGAGGTGCGGCTGACCGGCGGCGCCGACACGGTCGCGAGGGTCCAGCGGCGAATGGCCGCGGGGGAGCTCTTCCTGTGGGACGACGACGCGCCGGTGTCGCTGGCGGCGGTGTCGCCGCAGGCGGGCGGGGTCTGCCGCATCGGGCCCGTCTACACCCCGCCGTCGAGCCGCAGGCGAGGCTACGGCGCCGCGGTGACCGCCTTCGCGAGCCGGACGGCGCTGGACGAGCGGTGCGACGAGGTGGTGCTCTTCACCGATCTGGCCAATCCGACGAGCAACGCCGTCTACCGGTCGATCGGATACCGGCCGGTCGCCGACTACGCGCAGGCGACGTTCCCGCTCTGACGTAATCTGTGCCCATGCCGCGTTACGACTTCCGCTGCCGCGCCTGCGGCTCCACGTTCGAAGTGTCCCGTCCCATGTCGGCGTCCGACGACCCGGCCTCCTGCCCGGAGGGCCACGACGACACGGTCAAGCTCCTCTCGACGGTCGCCATGACCGGCGGTGCCGCCGCACCCCGGCCCGCTGGAGGCGGGGGCGGCTGCTGCGGCGGCGGATGCTGCTCCTGACCCGGTGTTTCTGGCCCTGCTCGGCGGTGACGCCCTTCACCGCCGAGCAGGGCGCGACGCGTGTGTCCCCAGGGTGGGCTCAGATGGCGCGCTGGAGGGCCTTGGGGCGCTTGCGCCGCTGGAACGGCAGGAAGCGGTCGGCCAGGTGGGGCCTGGAGGGAGACAGCGTGGGCTCCACCGCGATGATCCGGTCGAACCTGAACGCCCGGATGCCCCGGCGCATCCGGCACACCCCCACCAGATACCAGTATTCGCGGTGGACCAGACAGGTCACCGGCTCCACGTCACGGCTGGTGACGTGTCCGGAGGCGTCGCGGTAGTGGAGACGGATCATGAGTCTGCTGGTGATGGCGTCGGCGATGAGCCTGGCCCGGGCGGCGATCTCCACGGGCAGCGGCTCGGTGAGCGTCGCGAGGGTGGTGGCGATGACGTCGTCGTCGAGGTCCAGATGCTCGAACACGTGCTGCAGGCCGCGCCGGGCGGTGACAGCCTGGGGGCCCGATCCCAGATGGGCCAGGGAGAGGGCGAGGGCGGCGATCTCGGCGGTCGTCAGCGGGCGGGTGGTGGGCTTCACGACTGTAGCCATACCCACACAATAGAGATGGGCACTGACATTTTTCGAAAACGTGTACGGCAAGCAAGGTAACCCTGCCCTCGCCGTACAGGTCGGACGGCGAGGGCGGCGAGGGCGGAGAGGGCCGGGTCGGCGGGCCCGACGGTCAGCGGGAGAGCTGCGTCAGATCGCGTGAGGCGCCCGTGGAGGCGGACGTGGTCATGGCCGCGTAGGCCTGCAGGGCCACGCTCACCGGCCGGTGACGGTCACGCGGACGGTAGCCGCCGAGGTCGGCCAGCAGCCGCTCGCGGCGCGCGGCCAGCTCCGGCTCGGGCACCCGCAGCTCAAGGGTCCGCGACGGGATGTCGATGTCGATGATGTCGCCGTCCTCGACCAGCGCGATCATCCCGCCCTCGGCGGCCTCAGGAGAGGCGTGGCCGATCGACAGCCCGGACGTGCCGCCCGAGAAGCGCCCGTCGGTGACCAGCGCGCACGCCTTGCCGAGACCTCTGCCCTTGAGGAACGAGGTCGGGTAGAGCATCTCCTGCATGCCCGGCCCGCCCTTGGGCCCCTCGTAACGGATGACCACGACGTCGCCCTCGCGCACGCGGTCGCCGAGGATGCCCTCGACCGCCTGCTCCTGCGACTCGAACACCACCGCCGGCCCGCTGAACTTCCAGATCGACTCGTCCACGCCGGCCGTCTTGACCACGGCGCCGTCGCGGGCGATGTTGCCGTACAGGACCGCGAGGCCGCCGTCGGACGTGTAGGCGTGCTCGCGGTCGCGGACGCAGCCCTCGGCGCGGTCGAGGTCGAGGTCGTCCCAGCGGTTGTCCTGGGAGTAGGGCTTCACGGTGCGGACGTTGCCCGGGGCCGCGTGCCACAACTCGACGGCCTCCGGCCGCACGGTGGGCGAGCACGGGTCCCACTCGGCGAGCAGGGAGCCGAGCGTGCCGCCGTTGACCGTCGGCACGTCGCGGTGGAGCAGCCCGGCCCGGTCGAGCTCGCCCAGGATGGCGGGGATGCCGCCCGCCCGGTGGACGTCCTCGACGTGGTACTTGTTCGTCGCGGGCGCCACCTTGCACAGGCACGGCACCCGCAGCGAGATCTCGTTGATCTCCTTGAGCCCGAAGTCGACGCCCGCCTCGCGCGCCGCGGCCAGGATGTGCAGGATCGTGTTGGTGGACCCGCCCATCGCCACGTCGAGCGCCATCGCGTTCTCGAACGCCTCGTGGGTGGCGATCGAGCGCGGCAGCACCGACTCGTCGTCGTCCTCGTAGTAGCGCCGGGCGATCTCGACCACCTGGCGGCCGGCGTCCTGGAAGAGCCGCTCGCGCCGCTTGTGGGTGGCCAGGATCGTGCCGTTGCCGGGCAGCGCCAGGCCGATCGCCTCGGCCAGGCAGTTCATGGAGTTGGCGGTGAACATGCCGGAGCACGACCCGCAGGTCGGGCAGGCGTTCTCCTCCATCTCCAGCAGGTCGGCGTCGGACACCGACTCGTCCGCCGCGGCGATCATCGGGTCGATCAGGTCGAGCTTGCGGCCCGGGGTCTTGCCGGCCTCCATCGGCCCGCCGGAGACGAAGATCGTGGGGATGTTCAGCCGGAACGCGGCCAGCAGCATGCCAGGCGTGATCTTGTCGCAGTTGGACACGCAGATCAGCGCGTCGGCGCAGTGGGCGTTGACCATGTACTCGACGGCGTCGGCGATCAGCTCGCGCGACGGCAGTGAGTAGAGCATGCCGCCGTGGCCCATCGCGATGCCGTCGTCGACGGCGATCGTGTTGAACTCGCGCGGGATCGCCCCCGCCTCTCGGATCGCCTTCGCCACCACGTCGCCGACCTCGCGCAGGTGCACGTGGCCGGGGACGAACTGGGTGAAGCTGTTGGCCACCGCGATGATGGGCTTGCCGAAGTCGCTCCCCGCTACGCCGGTCGCCCGGAGCAGGGCCCGGGCGCCGACCATGTTCCTGCCGTGGGTGACCGTACGTGACCTGAGGGCGGGCATTGAGCTTCTCCCATCGCTAGCGAGTCTTCCCATGGTACGGCCACCGCCCGGGTGCTGAGACGCCCGTCCACGGCGTGGACATGGCGCCCGGGCCGGCTCCATGGACGCGGGCCGGAGGATGGACCCGAGCCGGAGAAAAGGACGCGCGCGAGAACATGGGCGAACGCCAGAACGGGCTCCCGCTTGGCGCGGAAGCCCGCCGGAAGACTGGACGACCTCAGGGTGGGTGGGCGACCTCAGGACGTGCCCGGCCGCGCGGGCCGGGCGGTCGGCTCAACCCTCGCCGTATCGCGCGGGCAGCACCTGAGCCGCGATCTCGTGGAGCCGCTCGATCTCGGCCTCGGTGAGGGCCCGCTCGCGCTTGGTGATCCACTTGCGGGCGCGGGCGCCCTCGTAGACGTCGACGCCGCGGATCGTCATGATCTTCCACGGCACCGGGGGCCCGTAGATGGCCAGCGACGGCACGACCGAGATCTCCCGCCCGTACGACTTGCTGATCAGCTCGCTGGCCTGGGTCGCCTCCCACTTCGCCTCGGTGAGGCGGGGTTTCATGTCGAAGGGACCGTGGAAGAGCTTCTTGCCCATCTGCACACGGACCGGCAGCCGCTTGTCCCACTTCTCGGAGTCGACCGCGTAGACGCCGGTCGGCCCCACGACCAGGTGGTCGATCTGGGCGTCGCTGCCGGGGATCGCCCTGGCGTGCAGGGTGCGGTAGCCGTTGCGTTCCAGCTTGCGGAGCTGGGCCTCGGTACGGCGCTCGGCGACGGAGGCGCGACGCCAGGCCGGCACGGTCGAGTTGGACCGTGCGCGGTAGACGGCGTCGAGGATGGCCGCGATCACGCCCGCGCTCACACCCACACGCCAGTCGAGCGCCAGGAATCCCACGACCAGGCTGACCCCGAGCGCCAGCAGCGCGCGGTTGCGCACCTGCCGGAACCGGCGTTGCTGGAGCACGCTGCGCAGTGAGGCGCGCTCGACAGGCGCGTAGGTCGAGGCGGGTGCCGCTGGTCGCGCGGTGGTCTGGTCCGCTTCGGGGCGGTCGCTCACCCAGATGGGTGAGGTGTTGGGACCGTCTTCTCGCTGGTGGTCGGAGTCCACGTAGATCACCGTAGCCCGTGGTTCTCGTCGTTTCCTAGTCTTGCCCTGTCCATAGTTTTATGGCCCAGCTCACTGTGTTCCACGCCCGTTTTCCGGGTATCTATTACGTTCCTCGCCGGAGACCCTACGCTGAGGCAGCGTGCGAGACCTTCACGAGCTTTCGGCTCTCGAGCAGGCACAGGCGATCCGTGACCAGGAGATCTCGCCGGTCGAGCTCACCCAGCACTACCTCGATCGGATCGAGCGCCTCGACCCGCACGTCGGCGCGTACGTGACCGTGACCGCGGAGAGGGCACTCGACCAGGCCCGCCGCCTGGCGAAGGAGCTGCCAGACGGACCGCTCGCCGGAGTGCCGATCCCTGTCAAGGATCTTAACCTGGTCAAGGACGTGCCGATCATGTTCGGGTCGGCCACCTACCGGGAGTTCGTCGCGCCCCTGGACGACACGGTGGTGGAGCGGCTGCGCGAGGCCGGCACCGTCATGCTGGGCAAGACCGCGACCCCCGAGTTCGGGCTGCCGTGCTACACCGAGACCGACCTGTCTCCGCCCGCCCGCTCGCCCTGGGACACCAGCCGGTCCGCGGGCGGGTCGAGCGGCGGAGCGGCGGCCGCCGTGGCCGCCGGGCTCGCCCCCGCCGCCCAGGGGAGTGACGGCGCCGGCTCGATCCGCATCCCCGCCTCGGTGTGCGGTCTGTACGGCATCAAGCCCACCCGGGGCCGGATCAGCTTCGCGCCGATCATCCCCGACCTCGCCGGCCTGTCCACCAACGGCCCGATCGCGCGCACGGTGGCCGACGCGGCGGCGCTGCTCGACGTGATGGCCCACAACAGTCCCGGCGACACGTTCCTCGCGCCGCGGCACGAGGGCACCTTCCTGGAGCGGGTCGGCCGCGACCCCGGGCGGCTGCGCGTCGCCCGTTACGCCGACCCCGTGGTGCCAGGGGCCGAGGTCCATCCCGACGTGCTGGCCGCCTACGACGAGGCCAGCGACACGCTCGCCGCGCTGGGCCACGAGGTCGTCGACATCGCCCGGCCGTACGGGCCGGACATGGTGCCGCACTTCATCACCATGTGGTGCGCGTTCGCCTGCATGCATCCCGTCGCCGACCACCAGACGGACCTGCTGCGGCCGATCACCGCCTGGCTGCGCGAGCGCGGCTTCGCCACTCCCGCCCCGACGTTCCTGCAGGCCCAGGCCGCGCTCCAGCTCGCCTGCCGGGCGGGGGTCGCGGTGACCGACGGCTACGACGCCGTGCTCACCCCGACCGTCACCCAGCCGCCCGTGCCGGTCGGCTGGTTCGAGGACGTGGCGGACGCCGAGGAGACGCTCGAGCGCATGAGCAGGTTCGCCACGTTCACGGCCGTCTACAACGTCACCGGCCAGCCGTCGGTGAACCTGCCGCTGCACTGGACGGCCGAAGGGCTGCCGATCGGCGTCATGCTGGCCGGGCGGGTCGGCGACGAGGGCACTCTGATCTCGCTGTCGGCGCAGGTGGAGGCCGCCAGGGGCGGATTCTGGGGCGACCGGCGGCCACCCGTCTGGTAGCTCCCCGCAGACGGGTCTGGCCGGACGGGCGAAGCCGGATTACGTTCGTGGTGTGAACGGCGCGCAGGAGACTCTGGTCCTCCTCATCGGGATGTCACTGGGACTGTTCGTGCTGATCAGCCTGCTCGTGATGGCCCCTGGCAGAAGCCCGTCCCGCCGGGCGGCGACCGGCCCGGTGTGGCTGGGCGGTCCCGGCCGCGGGGAGCACGGCGTGAGCACCTCCGGCCTCGTGCTGGACGACCAGGTGCCGCGCTGGGCGCCGGTCCCCGAGTCCGACTGGCTCGACGCCGCCCGGACGGCCGAGCCCGGTGGCCGCACCGGCGGCGCCTCGGCGGGGTGGTGACGATGCGCCTGCTCAGCACGGCACAGGCCGACGACATCAGGAAGGCGCTCCTGGTCGCCGAACGCCGCAGCGGCCTGAGGTTCGGCCTGTTCGTCGGCCCGCCGGAGGGTCCGCGGCGGCACTTCGCCGAGCGGCTGCACGCCGTGTTCGGGGACGAGGCCGACGACGCCGTCGTCATCCTCGTCGACGTCGCCGGGCGGGGCGTGGAGATCGTGACCGGGGCCGGCACCAGACGCCGGTTGACCGATGCGTCCTGCCGGCTGACCGCGATGTCGATGGCCACCGCGTTCAGCGTCGGCGATCTGGTGGGCGGCCTGCTGTACGGCATCGGCGCCCTGGGCGAACAGGCCACGGCCAGACGGTAGGCGCCCGGCTAGCCGGGCAGGCGTTCGAGGAGGCCGACGATGTGCCGGCTGACGCCGTCGAGCAGCGTGGCCGGAGCGATGGGCGTGGCGGCGATGGCCGAGAACAGCGAGGGCAGGCCCGGCAGGGGGAAACCGTCGTCCTTGAGCGCCGCCGCGCCGACCTCGCTCTTGTCGAGCACCGCCCGGCTGCGCTCCCAGGCGTCGAGCACCTCCTCCGGTGAGGGCACGCCGAAGCCGTGGCCGACGGGTGCCGCGTGGCGGAGCCGTACGAGGGGGGTTTCGGCGAAGGCCAGCGCGGTGCGGGCGCGAACGCCCAGGTCGGCGCGTGGTTCTGGGTCGATCCAGTGCATCGCCGTACACGGCTTGCGGCAGGTGGAGACGCAGACGGCCACGGCGCCGGCGACCTGGCTGTGCTGGCGGTCGAAGTAGGCGCGCCAGCCCTCGGGCGGCTCGATCGACACCCGGAGGGTGCGGTTGGTGGCGGACTGCTCGGACTTGGTGTGGTCGCAGTCGCGGTCGCCGATCACGCCGAACCTGCTGCCCGGGGCGCTCAGGCCCTCGGGCCACCGCGCGGGATCACCCGCGTGGCCGAGCTGCGGCTCGAACGCCAGCAACGGAAGGTATTCGCCGGCGATGTGCACGGCGGCGATCATGGGGCTCAGCTCGCGGCGGTGCCAGCGGACGGCGATCACCTCCAGCAGCAGCCGGTAGGCGGGCCGTAGCGACTCGAGCGCGCCGCGCGGCTGCTCGCGGGCGGTCTGCGGCATGTGGCACGCCCGGGCGCTCCGCCTCAGGGCGGCCGGCACGGACCGCGCCTCGACGGCGAAGTCCTCGGCGTCGAGGGAGAGGAGCCGCTGCCCGAAATCGCACACGTCGGCGACCTCGGGATCAGGCGCCAGCGCCCCGAGATCGGCGAACGCGTAGCGGCGGGCCAGTGCGATGAACAGGTCGCGAGTCGAGTCCACCTGATCACCTTCTCACGGCCCTGGAGGGCCGGCGGAACGCCGGAGGTCAGGGGCAGGGCTCCCGGATGCACTGGATGTCGCCGGTCGGCTTGGGCTCCTCGGCGGTCGGCTCGGGCTCCTGCGGACCGGGGGACGGCGGCTCCTCGGTCGGCTCGGGCTCCGGCGGCGAGGTGGTGGGCTTGCCGGTCGGCTCGGGCTCGCCGGTGGGCGTCGCGCTCGGCGTGGCCGAGGGGGAAGTGGTGGCCGTCACGACGGGAGCCGAGGAGTCCTTCGTCGGCGGCGCCTGCTGCTGTTGTCGTACCGGCTGCCTGCTGCTCGGAGTCACGCCCGGCGACGGCGCCTGACTGGTCGACACCGCAGGGGGAACGGTGACCGGCTCGGCGGCGCTGTCAGAACGTATCCAGACCGAACCCGCCACCGCCACGGTCGCCACGATCGCGGTGAGGATCGCCAGGCCGGCGGTCAGGACCCGGCGCCGGGTGCCGGACCGCGCCTCGGGCACCACGTGCGGCGCGTGGTGTTCGGCGCCCGGCAGCGTGCTGTGCTCCGTGCCGTCAGCCACGCCGGACGCGGTGGCCGACGCCCCTGCCGAAGCCGCTGCGGGCGCGAACGCGTGCGAGGCGGACGGAGCCGACGAGGCGGCCGTGCCCATGGCCTGGCGCGCCGCCAGAGCGACCTCGTTGGCCGAGGCCCAGCGTCGCTCGGGCGTCTTCTCCAGCGCCCTCTCGACCAGCCGGCGAGGCCCCGGCGGCACGTCGGCGGGAAGCTCGGGAACGGGCGCGTGCAGGTGCTTGTAGATGATCTGTACGGGAGTGTCACCCTGGAACGGCAGCCGCCCGGTCAGGCACTCGTAGGCCACCACGCCCAGGGAGTAGAGGTCGACGGCGGGAGTCACGTCGCCGGCCATGGCCATCTCGGGAGCGCAGTAGGCCGCCGAGCCCAGCATCGTGCCGGTGGCCGTGAGCTGGCCCGCCGAGACGGAGTGGGCGATGCCGAAGTCGGTGAGCGCGGCGCGGCCGTCGGACCGGATCATCAGGTTGGCCGGTTTGACGTCGCGGTGCACGATGCCCTGCGCGTGGGCTGCGGCCAGCGCGTCGGCCACCTCGGCGACCAGCCGCATGGTGGCGTCGGGGCCTAGCGGGCCCCGGCGCAGCACGTGGTCGAGCGACTCGCCGTGGACGAGCTCCATCACCAGGAAGCTGAACCGGCGCTGGTCGACCTCGCAGGCGCCGTAGTCGTAGACGTCGACCACGCCGGGATGCCGGAGCGTGGCCATGGCCCTGGCCTCGTTCTGGAAACGCCGGGCGAACGCGGGATTCTCGGCCAGCGCGGGCATCATCACCTTGATGGCCACGGTGCGGCCGAGCACGGAGTCGTCGGCGCGCCACACCTCGCCCATGCCGCCACCGCCGAGGCGGTCGGTCAGCACGTAGCGATCGTTGAGCGTGGTCCCGGGGCCGAACACGTTTCCGAGGCTAACATCGCGTCTTCGATGCGATCGCCGTTTCCGTGGGCGGGCCTCGCCCCTCCCGCAACTTACCGGGCGAAACGGACGGGGCCCCGGTCGCGGCGCGCGGCCGGGGCCCGGTCAGGGCGCCTAGGAGGCGTCCTTGGCCCGGTTGCGCAGGGCGCGGCTGACCCCGTCGGCGCCTTCGAGGATCAGCCGGCGCAGAGCCTGGGGCGGCTTGGCGGTGGCCAGGTAGTCCTGGGCCGCCGCGACCGTCTCGGGCTCGATCAGCAGCGACGGGAAGCACCCGACCGCGAACGTCTGCGCCTGGTCGAACGTCCACTCCTGGTAGATCCGCCCGACCTCGGCGAAGTAGGCCTCGCGGTAGGGCTCCAGCAGCTCGGGATGGTGCGGGTCCTGGAAGCCGCTGACCGTGGTGCGGGCGATGTGGTTGGCCAGCTTGCCGCCCACGATCGTCTCCCACGCGGCGGCCTTGGCCTCGGCCGTCGGGATGGTCGCGCGGCACAGCGCCGCGGACCGCTCGCCGGTGGCGGTGGGGTCGCGCTCCAGCTCGGCGGCGATGTCCGCCTCGCCGAGCCGGCCGCCGGAGACCAGCGCGTGGACGAGCGTCCAGCGCAGGTCGGCGTCGACGCTCAGCCCCTCGGGGACGTCCGAACCATCGAGGATGGCGCTCAGCACGGTGAGGTCCTCGGCCGAGGTGGCCACCGGCGCGAAGGCCTGCAGGTAGGCCAGCTGGTGGTCGGAGCCTGGCTCGGCCGTGGCCAGCAGCGACCTGAGCTCGGCGGAGAGCAGGGCGAGGCCCTCGGCCCGCCAGGCCGGGTCGGCGTACTGCTGCACCGCCAGCCGCGCCTGCCGGAGCACCGCCTGCAGCACCGTGATGTCCTTGACCGTGCCCACGCCCGAGACGACCAGCCGGACGTAGTCGCGGGTGGACATCTCGCCGTCACGCGTCATGTCCCAGGCCGCCGACCAGCACAGCGCCCTGGGCAGCGACTCGGTGAAGCCGGTGATGCCCCCCGCGACCAGTGTGCCGAGCGAGCGCTCGTCCAGGCGGATCTTGGCGTACGTCAGGTCGTCGTCGTTGATCAGCACCAGGTCGGGCTGTCGCTCGCCGGCCAGCTCGGGCACGACCGTGCGGGCGCCCACCACGTCCAGCTCGACCCGCCTGGTCCGGGTGAGCACGCCGTCGGCCAGTGAGTAGAGGCCGATGGCGACACGGTGCGAGCGCAGCGTGGGGTAGTCGGCCGGTGCCTCCTGCAGCACCTCGAAGCGCTCGAACCGGCCGTCGGGCGAGACGGTGAACGACGGGCGCAGCGTGTTGACCCAGGCGGTCTCCAGCCATTCCTTCGACCAGGACGACAGGTCGCGGCCGGAGGTCCGCTCCAGGGCGCCGAGCAGGTCCTTCAGCTCGGTGTTGCCCCAGGCGTGCTCGGTGAAGTAGTCGCGCACGCCGGCCAGGAAGTTGTCCAGCCCCACGTAGGCGACCAGCTGCTTGAGCACCGAGGCGCCCTTGGCGTAGGTGATGCCGTCGAAGTTGACCTCGACCGCCTGCATGTCGGGGATGTCGGCGGCGATCGGGTGCGTGGAGGGCAGCTGGTCCTGGCGGTAGGCCCAGGACTTCTCCACGTTCGCGAACGTGGTCCACGCGCCCTTGCCCCAGCGGGTGGCCTCGGCCTGCGCCAGCACGGACATGTAGGTGGCGAACGACTCGTTCAGCCACAGGTCGTCCCACCAGCGCATGGTGACCAGGTCGCCGAACCACATGTGGGCCATCTCGTGCAGGATCGTCTCGGCCCGCCGCTCGACCACGGCGTCGGTGACGCGGGAGCGGAAGACGTAGTCCTCGAGGTAGGTCACGCAGCCGGCGTTCTCCATCGCGCCCGCGTTGAACTCGGGCACGAACAGCTGGTCGTACTTGCCGAACGGGTAGCGCACGCCGAACACCCGGTGGAAGAAGTCGAACCCCTGCCGGGTGACCTCCAGGATGTTGTCGGCGTCGAGGTGCTCGGCGAGCGAGGCGCGGCAGTAGACGCCGAGCGGGATGCCGTCGTGCTCCGCCGTCACCTTGTGGTACGGCCCGGCGACCAGCGCGGTGATGTACGTGGACATGACCGGCGTGGCCGGGAACCGCCAGCGCTTGGCGGGCTGCACGGCCCCGTGCCTGCCGCCCTCGGCGGGCAGGTCCTCGACCGACGACGCCGCGGCGTTGGAGACGACCTCCCAGTCGCCCGGCGCCAGCACGGTCAGCTCGAAGGATGCCTTGAGGTCGGGCTGGTCGAAGCAGGCGTACATGCGGTGCGCGTCGGCCGTCTCGAACTGGCTGTGCAGGTAGACCCGCTGGTCGACGGGGTCGACGAACCGGTGCAGACCCTCGCCGCTGCGCATGTAGGCGCAGTCGGCGTCGACGCGCAGCACGTTGGACGCGGCCAGCGAGGGAAGCGGGAAGCGGCCCTTGTCGGCGTCGTAGGCGGAGACGTCGAGCTCGACTCCGTTGAGCGCGACCTGCCGCACCTGGGCGCCGTGCAGGTCGATGAAGGTGGACGCGCCGGGTCTGTCGGTGGTGAAACGGACCGTCGTGACGCTTTCGAAGCGCTCGTCGCCCTCGGTCAGATCGAGCGCGACCTCGTACGACTCGACATCCAGCAGCCGAGCACGCTCGCGAGCCTCGTCCCGGGTCAGATTGCCTGCCAAATTCCGCTCCTTTGCACCACTTCGTTGGGGTATGCCGGTATCCTGCCACGCTGGGAATAGGAGACGGGCTCCCCCAGGTTATGGCCCCACATGACTGCGAAGACTCCTGTGGACCTGTGGTTCGATCCTTTCTGCCCGTTCGCCTGGCTGACGTCACGATGGCTGCTCGAAGTCGAGAAGGTGCGGCCCATCGAGGCGCGCTGGCACATCATGAGCCTCACCGTCCTCAACGAGGGCAAGGACGTAGACGAGGCCTACCGTGAGGGGATCGCCAAGGCCATCGAGCCGGTCCGGGTGATCACCGCCGCCGCGGCGAAGTACGGCGAGTCCGTGATCGGCCCCCTCTACACCGAGATCGGCACCCGCCTGCACAACGAGGGCCGCAACAAGCAGCCCGGCCAACTGCGCGCCGTCCTCGGTGAGTCGCTCGCGGCCGTCGGGCTCGACCCGGAGCTGGTCGCGGCCGCGGATTCCGAGGAGTTCGACGCCGCCGTACGCGAGTCGCACAACACCGGCATCGACCTGGTCGGCCAGGAGGTCGGCACTCCTGTCATCCGGGTCGGCCGCAACGCCTTCTTCGGCCCCGTCATCACCCGCGTGCCGCGCGGTGAGGAGGCCGGCCGCCTCTGGGACGGCGTGCTCCTGGTGACCGCCTTCGAGGACTTCTTCGAGATCAAGCGCTCCCGCACCCGCCCGCTGACCTTCGACTGAGTTCGGAACAATCCCCTCAATCCCGGGCTCATACCTTTACTCTGCAGAAAAGGGTGCGTCAAGCGCCTGTCCTCGCTTTGCGACGGCAGGCGCGCGAGGATGGGGGCCATGCGTCAGCTATACATCGGCGGTGCCTGGACCGCTTCGGCCTCGGGTGAGGCGATCGACGTTGTCAACCCGGCCACTGAGGAGATCATCGATCGGGTGCCCGCGGGCTCCCCTGACGACGTGGAGCGAGCGGTCCTGGCCGCGCGAGAAGCCTTCGCCTCCTGGTCGGCCACCGCGCCGGCCGAGCGGGGCAAACTCCTGGCCGCGGCCGCCGAGCTGCTGAAGGAGCGCGCCGACGAGGTCGCGCGGACGATCGCGAGCGACATGGGCGCGCCGCTCGGCTTCGCGCTCAAGGTGCAGACCCTGATGCCCGCCGGAGTGCTGGCCTCCTACGCCCAGCTGGCCGAGAGCCACCCGCGTGAGTCGCGCGTCGGCAACTCGCTCGTGGTCAAGGAGCCGGTCGGCGTGGTCGCGGCGATCACCCCGTGGAACTACCCGCTGCACCAGATCATCTGCAAGGTCGCCCCGGCGCTGGCCGCGGGCTGCACGGTCGTCCTCAAGCCGAGTGAGGTGGCGCCGCTCGCCGCCTACGCGCTGGCCGACATCTTCCACGAGATCGGGCTGCCGCCCGGCGTGTTCAACCTGGTCAGCGGGCGAGGCCCGGTGGTGGGCGAGGCCATGGCCGCGCACCCCGAGGTCGACATGATCTCCTTCACCGGCTCGACGGCCGCGGGCCGCAGAGTGGCCGCGCTGGCGGCCGAGACGGTCAAGCGCGTCGCGCTGGAGCTGGGCGGCAAGTCCGCCAACATCATCCTGCCCGACGCCGATCTGGGGGTGGCCGTCAAGGTCGGCGTCGCCAACTGCTTCGTCAACGCCGGCCAGACCTGCACCGCGTGGACCCGCATGATCGTCCACCGCGACCAGTACGACGAGGCCGTCGGCCTGGCCGTCGAGGCGGCGCGCAAATACACCGTCGGCGATCCGTTCGACGAGGCCACCCGGGTCGGCCCGCTCGTCTCCGCCACCCAGCGCGACCGCGTGGTCCACTACATCAACCGGGGCCAGGAGGAGGGCGCCCGGCTGGTGGCCGGTGGCACCGAGCCGCCCCTGGACCGCGGCTACTACGTCGAGCCGACGATCTTCGCCGCGGTCGAGCCCGGCATGACGATCGAACAGGAGGAGATCTTCGGCCCGGTGCTGTCGATCATCCCCTACACCTCCGAGGACCAGGCGGTCCGGATCGCCGACGGCACCAGGTACGGCCTGTCCGGAGCGGTCTGGTCCGCCACCGAGGAGCGAGCCGTCGCGCTGGCCCGGCGGCTCCGCACCGGTCAGGTGATGATCAACGGCGGCAAGTTCAACCCGATGGCGCCGTTCGGCGGCTACAAGC
>NZ_BMNH01000026.1:0-33448 GCF_014646355.1 Nonomuraea cavernae | reverse complement strand
TGGCGGCCCGTACGGCCCCCCACGCCCCTTGACACGTCCGGCCGGCACGGCGATGAATCACGTCCGGCCGCCACGGCCATCACAGGAGCATGCCGCCGGTGGCCAGGAGGTTCTGCCCCGTGATCCACCGGCCGTCGGGCCCGGCGAGGAAGGCGACGACCGCCGCGATGTCGTCGGGCCGGCCGAGCCGCCGCAACGCGGTGCAACCGGACGCCTGCTCCAGCGCCTCCGGCGGGTTGCTGGCGCGCAGCATCTCGGTGTCGGTGGCGCCGGGCGAGACGATGTTGACGGTGATCCCGCGCTCTCCCAGCTCGCGCGCCGCCACCTTGGCGAACTGCTCGGCCGCCGCCTTGCTCGCCGCGTAGAGGGCGATGCCGGGCGCGGGCAGCGCGGTGTTGAGGGTGGAGATGTTGACGATCCGGCCGCCGTCACGCATCACCCTGCCCGCCCACTGGATGGCCAGGAACGTCGCGCGGGCGTTGACCGCGAACACCCGCTCGTAGGTCTCGCGCGTCACGTCGGCGATGGGCGCCTGGCCGCCCTCGGCCGCGTTGTTGACCACGATGTCGACGCCCGGCAGCCGTTTCTCCGCCATGGCGAACAGCCGGGCGAGGTCCTCCTCGCTGCCCTGGTCGGCGCGTACGGCCAGCGCGCCCGTCTCGGCGGCCACCCGCTCGGCCGCCTCGGTGCTGGTGTGGTAGCTGAACACCACGTCGGCCCCGTCGGCGGCCAGCCGCTCCACGATGGCCCGGCCGATGCCGCGAGAGCCTCCGGTCACCAGCGCGCCCATGCCCGAGAGTGTCGAGAGTGAGGTCATGCCGCCAACCTACGCCTTCAGCATGATCTTGCGGGCCTCACTCTTGGACAGCCGGTCGAGGTACAGCCTGCCGTCGAGATGCTCGGTCTCGTGCTGGAAGCACCGGGCCAGCGAACCGCGCGCCTTCACGCGTACGGGCCGGCCCAGCCGGTCGAAGCCCTCGACCGTCACCCCGGAGGCCCGCGCGACCGGGGCGTAGGACGGCCGGCCCGCCCGCCGGTCGGGGACGGACAGGCAGCCCTCCTCGTCGACGATCTCCTCCGGGTCGTCCACGGTCAGCACGGGGTTGACCACGTGCCCCTTGCGGCCGCTGATGTCGTAGACGAACAGCCTCCGGGACACGCCGATCTGCGGGCCGGCCAGGCCGACACCGTCCACCGCGTACATCGCCTCGAACATCTCGTCGATCAGGCGGCGCAGCTCGCGGTCGAAGCCCTCCACGGGCTCCGCGGGCGTGCGCAGGACCGGGTCGCCGATCACACGGATCTCACGCATGGGTGCTCTGCTTCCGTAAGGAGTGAGTAAGGTCGGGGCCCCTTACTCTAGCCAGAGCGCACGCGCCGGGAGTCCGATGGACGGCGCTGTGGAAGACTGGAGCCGTGCGCGTCTACATCGGTGCCGACCATGCCGGCTATGAGTTCAAGAACCATCTCGTGTCCTGGCTGAAGGACCACGGCCACGAGGTGACCGACTGCGGTCCCTTCGTCTACGACGCCGAGGACGACTATCCGGCGTTCTGCCTGCGGGCGGCCGAGGGCGTCGCCGACGATCCGGGCAGTCTGGGCGTGGTCATCGGCGGGTCCGGCAACGGTGAGCAGATCTCCGCCAACAAGGTGCGCGGCATCCGCGCCGCCCTGGTCTGGAGCGAGGAGACGGCCAAGCTCGCCCGCGAGCACAACAACGCCAACGTGGTCAGCGTGGGCGCCCGGATGCACTCCACCGAAGACGCGACCAGGTTTGTCGAGGCCTTCCTGGCCACGCCCTTCTCCGGCGCCGAGCGCCACAGCCGGCGCATCGCCCAGGTCGAGACCTACGAGACCATCGGCCAGCTGCCCTCGCTGCCCTAACCTCCGCGACGCTTGGGATCGCGTCGCGGCATCTCGTCGCGCAGGGGCCGCCGGTCGGCGGCCTCCTGCTGCTCCCTCGACGGTTTCGACACGTCGCGCGCGCGCATCGCGGTGACCGCCGTGATCTGCAAACTCTGCAGCGCCATGCTCAGGAGCCTACGTCAGAAGGTCAGCCCCGCCCATGGCTTCGGGCTCCACGACATCGCCGTGGCCAGCGCCCGCACCGCCCCGGGCGAGTGCTCACGCAGCAGCCCGGCGTCGAGCTCGGTGGTGAGCAGGCCGTCGCCCAGGTACGCCGAGCCGAGCGAGGAGGCCGGCAGCGTCACGTCGGGCTCGTCCTCGACCGGCTTGCACTCGGCGCCCGTCGCATCGGCGCTCAGCCGCCAGCGGCGGGCGTTCCACGGGCACACGTCGTCCTCGACCTCGATGACCACGTCGACGGGAGCCGAGTAGGACCGCGAGGTCAGCGCCCGGTCGACCTCGACCAGCCGGACCCAGAGCTCGTCCGCCCACGACGCGCGCAGCTGCCGTGGGTCGGCCAGCAGCACGGTGATCGGGTCGTCGACCGGCCTGCCGCCCGCCTCCACCCGCGAGACCAGGTCACGGTCGAGCACGCTGCGCCACAGCAGCGCGTACGCCGCCGGATCGGACGCCTCCAGTTCATGCAGCCGCAGCTCGCCGTCGGGCACGCCGTTGGAGTCCCAGCTCGCCTTGATCCGGAACAGCGCGTAGCCGCGCACGCCCCCGTCGTCCTCGGCGATCACCGAACGCAGCATGCCGTCACCGCGCCGGTCGATCTCCTCGTCGGCCAGCAGGCCCGTCCAGAAGTGCTCGTGGCGCAGGTAGCGACCGGGGCGCCGGGTCGCGATCGACGCGAACAGCCGCTCGAAGTCGCCCCTCGCCTCGGCCGGCCTCGCCACCCGGAGCCGCAGCGACGGGTCGACGGGAGCGTTCCGGACGAAGGCCGACCCGTGCTTCTGGATCCGGAACGACAGCTCCCCGGCGGCCCTGCCGTAGCCGAACCTGCCATAGATCGAGGACTCCGAGGCGTAGAGGGCGGCGACGGCCTCGCCCCGCTCGCGGATGTCGTTCAGCTGCCGGCGCATCAGCGCGGACAGCACGCCACGGCGGCGGTGCGAGGGCAGGACGCTGACGCCCGTCACGCCGCCGACCGGGAGCTGACCGCCCGGCACGGTCATCGTCAGGCTGAAGACGGCCGTGACGCCCGCGACCACGTCGCCGTCGAACGCCGCCAGGGTGCGGTCGAACTCGGTCTGCGCCTTGTACCGTGCGGACTGCTGCGGATGCGGCGTCCAGCCGAACCCCTCGGAGAGCACCTCGGCGAACGCCGGCCAGTCGGCCTCGTCAACCGGACGGATCGGATACGTCATCCGTCCACCGTATGAGCGGTCCGAGGTGAGGGCCACCGATTATCAGGCAAGATGATCAAGGTGTTGGTCAAGTGGGCTGCCCAAAGCCGGGCCAGACCGCTACAGTCAGGCGCATCATGAGTTCCCGTCCGGCGCCGCTGATCCCGCCATGGCTCCGTGCGCTCCTCGTACGGGTGCCGTTCCTGGTGTCCGCCGTACGGTTCCTCCGCAGAGGGCCGCTGGCCCGCGACCGCAACCTGCTGGTCACCCTCACCGTGCTGACGCTCCTGGTGGGCCTGCTGGCCGCCCGGGTGTCGACCGAGTGGTTCTCGCCCTCGCTGCTCATCCTCATCACCCTGCTCGGCGGGCTGCAACTGCGCCTCGCCAGCCTGGCCAAGCTGATGGTGGCGGTCGCCGTCGCGCTCGGCTACATCGCCGTCACCCTCGGCGTGGGCCGGATCGGGCTCGGACTCATGGTGACCATCGGCTTCACCACCGTGCTGGCCGTGCTCATGGCCCGCACCCGGGGCAAGCTCGGAGTGCAGGGGCTGCGCGGAGACGCGATGCTGCTGGAGTTGCGCGACCGGCTCAAGAGCCAGGGAGAGCTGCCCACGCTGCCCAAGGACTGGGGCGCCAAGGTCGTGCTCAAGCAGGCGGGCGGGTCCTCCTTCGGGGGCGACTTCCTGGTCTCCATGCGCGACGGCGACAAGGTGGAGATCGCCCTGGTCGACGTGTCGGGCAAGGGCGTCGACGCGGGCACCAGAGCGCTGCTCCTGTCGGGCACCTTCGGCGGGCTGCTCGGCTCGGTCGACGACTTCCTGCCGGCCTGCAACGCCTACCTCCACCGCCAGCGCGGCGACGAGGGGTTCGTGACCGCCGTGCACGTCCGGCTCGACCTGGCGACGGGCGCCTACACGATCACCTCGGCCGGTCATCCGCCGGTGGTGAAGTTCGACGCGGGCACCGGCAACTGGCAGGTCGCCACGGCCAAGGGCGTGGTGCTCGGCGTGGTGCCCGACCTGCACTGCGAGCCCGACAGCGGCACCCTGCGCAAGGGTGACGCGTTGCTGCTCTACACCGACGGGCTGATCGAGGAGCCCGGCCGCGACATCGACGCCGGGCTCGACAAGCTGCTCGGCGAGGCGGAGCGGCTGCTGCCGTCGGGTTTCCGCGACGGCGCGCGGGCGTTGGTCAACGTCATGTCGTCGGGCCACAACGACGACTGCGCGCTGGTGCTCATCTGGCGCCCGTAGCGTCCGCGTGGCAAGCCCTGTGGTGCTTGTAGTGACGAACGACATGGGTCGCACCATGACCGACCCCATGGCCCAACCATGATCGTGGTCACTGGCCGGTGCGCCGGAGTCCTGGGATTCTCGTAACGCTCTGCCCATGAGCCCGAGCCCCGGGGGAGCGGCGCGGCTCCGTCCGGGGTTCGGCCCGCTCGTGGCGGTCAGAGCCAGCCTGAGTCGCTGGCGATCCGTACGGCGTCGAGGCGGTTGCGCGCGCCGGTCTTGCACATGATCCGCGACAGGTGGTTGCGCACGGTGCCGACCGACAGGAACAACTGGTCGGCGATCTCCGCCGACCCGGCGCCTTCGGCGGCGATGCGCAGCACGTCGAGCTCGCGCCTGGTCAGCGGGTTGGGGGCGCACTGCAGGGCGGCGATCGCCAGCTCCGAGTCGATCGCCCGGCGGCCCGCCGCGACCTGCCGCAGGCCCTCGGCCAGCTGCTCGGGAGCGACGTCGAGGCTCATGAAACCGAGCGCGTGCGCGGCCAGGGCGCTGCGCACCTGGCCGGGGGTCGGCTGGGCGGACAGGATCAGCGCCCGGCAGCCGGGCGCCTTCTCATGCAGCCGCGTCACGGCGGGAATGCCGCCCGAGCCGGGCAGATCCAGATCGATGACCGCCGTGTCGGGCTCGCAGGTGAGCGCCGCGGGCAGCACGTCCTCGGCACTGCCCACCTCGGCCACGACCCGCAGGTCGGGCTCGGCGTCGAGGGAGGCGACCAGGCCGCGCCGCACCAGCGGCAGGTGCTCGGCGACCAAAATCCGGATCAAGGCGCCCTCCTTCGTTCTGTCTCAGAGTGATCGTTTGATCTCATACTGTCAACGCAGTCTGGCGATTCCGCAAAGGGTGCGCAAGCCATCCAGGTGTGGAGAGTTCGACTAGTCTGATTCCGTCAAGACCTTTCCGCCGGCCTGGAGCGCGCGTATATGGACTGGCTCTTCCTCCTGGGGATCGCCATCTTCTTCATCGGGCTGATGGTGTCCATCGCACTGCACGAGATCGGCCACCTCGTGCCGGCCAAGCTCTTCGGCGTCCGGGTGCCCCAGTACATGGTCGGCTTCGGGCCGACGGCCTGGTCGTGGCGGAAGGGGGAGACCGAGTACGGCGTCAAGTGGCTGCCGCTCGGCGGCTACATCCGGATGATCGGCATGCTGCCGCCCCGGCCGGGCGACGACCCCACCAAGCTCAGAGGCACCTCGACGGGCCCGTTCCAGGGCCTGATCGACACCGCCCGAGAGGTGGCCCAGGAAGAGGTCCGGCCCGGTGACGAGGACCGCGTCTTCTACCGGAAGAAGTGGTGGCAGAAGGTCATCATCATGTCCGGCGGTCCGGCGATGAACTTCGTGCTGGCGTTCGTGTTCTTCTCGATCCTGCTGGTCGGCATCGGTCTGCCCGGTTACGCGCCGATCGTGTCCCCGCGGACCCACACGTGCGTGATCCCGGCCGGCGAGCAGCGCACCGAGTGCAAATCCACCGACCAGCCCACCCCCGCCGCCAAGGCGGGCATGAAGCCCGGTGACGAGATCGTCTCCTTCAACGGCTCGCCGGTCTCCTCCTGGAACGACGCCACCCGCCAGATCCGCTCATACGGCGCCGGCGCCGTCAAGATCGGCATCCTGCGCGACGGCAAGCCCATGACGCTCGACGTCACGCTCATCACCCAGGACCGGCCGAAGCCCGACGACCCGGCGACGATCGAGAAGAACGTCGGCTTCCTCGGTGTCATGCCCACCGAGGTCATGCAGAAGCAGAGCATGGGCCAGGTGGTCGGCTACATGGGCGAGTTGACCGGCAGGGTGGCCGTCTCGCTGGTCAAGCTGCCGGAGAAGATGGTCGGCGTGTGGCACGCCGCCTTCTCGGGCCAGGAACGCGACCCCGAGGGCCCGGTCGGCGTCGTGGGCGCCGGTCGCATGGGCGGCGAGATCCTCGCCTCCGACATGACCGGCGTCCAGAAGTACGCCTTCTTCGTCAACCTGCTGGCCGGCTTCAACCTGGCGATCGGCATGTTCAACCTCATCCCGCTGCTGCCGCTCGACGGCGGCCACATCGCGGGCGGCCTGTGGGAGGGCCTCAAGCGCGGCTATGCCCGGATCATGCGGCGCCCCGAGCCCGCCTACGTCGACATCGCCAAGGTGCTGCCGCTCACCTACGCGCTGGCCTTCGTCATGATCATCATGGCCGGTCTGCTCGTGTACGCCGACCTGTTCAATCCGCTCAGACTCACCGGCTGACGCCGATGGATCCGCTGGACGAGCTGCGCAGGCTCTGCCTGGCCCTGCCCGAGACCACCGAACGACTCAGCCACGGCGAGCCGACCTGGTTCGTCAGAGGCAGGAAGACGTTCGTCAGCTACGCCGACCATCACCACGACGACCGGCTGGGCTTCTGGTGCGCGGCCCCTCCCGGCGTGCAGGAGGAGCTGGTGGCCGAGGACTCCGACCGGTTCTTCCGCCCGCCGTACGTCGGCCACCGGGGCTGGCTCGGCGTCTATCTCGACGTCGAGGTGGACTGGGCGGAGATCGCGGAGATCGTCGCCGACGCCTACCGCGTGATCGCGCCCAAGTCCCTCATCGCCCGCATGCCCTGACGGTCACGCGGCCTGCCCTCTGACGGCCACCGCCGTAAGTCGCTCCCGTCAGCCGTGTTCGGCGGTTTCACGGGCGAAGCACTCCGCTCAGCCATGTCCGGTGGCTTCGCGGGTGAAGTACTCCGCCACGACCCGGGTGTGGAGCGTGAAAGCCAGCTCCTGAGGCCCGCCGATCAGCGACCAGCCGGTCGTCTCGGCCGTGGCCGCCACCGGGGGGAGGGCGGCCGAGCCGATCCGCGGCCCCAGCGCGAAGATCAGCACGGTGCCGTCGGGAGCGCTGAGCACGTCGAAGAGCCGCACGTCAGCCACGTCCACGACGACCCCCGTCTCCTCGCGGAGCTCCCGGACGGCGGCTTGCTGCCAGGACTCGCCGATGTCGATGAAACCGCCGGGCAGGGCGAGCTCACCACGGCCCGGCTCGACGTCACGGCGCACCACCAGCAGGCGGCCGTCCACCGGCAGCAGCATCACCGCGACCGGCAGCGGATTGAGATAGCCGGTGTTGCCGCAGCCGGAACAGGTCCGAGGCCATGCCTGATCAGGGGTGTACGCCTGACCGCAGTAGGAGCAGTGCGAGTTCTTGATCGCCATGATGGGAGACTGGGCCCCGCTTTCCAGTGGTGCGCATGCTCCCTTACCGCGCGAGCAGCGGGAGCGCCGGGAAGGTGTGGTCCTGCCACAGCAGCCGTGAGGTCTCTTCCGGGTAGGCGGAGACCTTCGACGGCGTGTCGAAGAGCTGCGCGAGTCGGTGGTCGGCGTCGTACGGAGGCCAGCCCGGGTCGCCGTGAGCGGCGAACGCCGTCCACGCCCCGCGGATCCGCGCGGACAGCTCCTCCGCCGCCGGGGAGGGCGGATCACCGATCAGCATGGCGGGCTGCCCGCTGCTCAGGTTGCCGAAGACGAGCGGCACGTCCAGGCCGTGGCAGGCGCCGGGGGCGCCATCCAATCCCGGGGCGGACCAGGTCAGTTCGTAGAGGTGGGCCTGGCCGCCGCCGGAGATCTGCGCGTCGGCGAGGTGGAGGCTCGGCATGCGGAACAACCAGTCCGCGTTGACCAGCTCGTACAGCTCCTCGTCGGTCGCGGCCGGGAAGGCCTCGCGGTATCGGCGCGCACCGTCCGGGCCGGGGGCGAGCATGCGCAGAGCGGTCTCGGTCTGCTCGTGGGTGACCTGGCCGAGCACGCCGTCGATCAGGCTGAACAACCGGTGCTCGTCACGCGTGTGCCCGACGAGAAGCGCGATGTCCCGGGCGGCGCCGTCAGCCAGCGCCTGCCAAGGGGTCACCGGCAGGACGTCACCGTCGACGACCGGTGCGAACGGGATCGGCCGGTGGGTGATCTGCCCCCAGCGCTCCCGCCACTGCACCGTCTTGGCGAAGATCGCGTCGCCCGTGGCCGGCAGCCGGGCCGGGGCCACCGCCGACAGGCCGGACACCGTGGGCCGTACCCCCAGCTCGGCGGCGCAGGCGGCGGCGATGTCGGCGGCCAGCTCGGTGGAGAAGAACGTCCCCGGCACGCTCTGCGCGACCGCCCGTGAGAAGAGCCCGGCGGCGCGCGGCATGGCGAGCAACGCGGCGACCGATCCGCCGCCCGCCGACTGCCCGAAGACCGTGACCCGGTCCGGATCGCCGCCGAACCCCCTGATGTTGTCCCGCACCCACCGCAGGGCCGCGACCTGGTCGAGCAGCCCCCGGTTGGCCGGGGCTCCGCCGATCTGCGCGAAACCCTCGATGCCGAGACGGTAGTTGAGGGTCACGACCACGGCTCCGCCGCCGGCCAGGCGCCCGGCGTCGTATTCCGGGAGGCTGGAGTGGCCCATGGCGTAACCGCCGCCGGGGATCCACACCATCACCGGGAGCCCCGCCGCCGGATCCGGCTCCGGTGTCCAGACGTTGACCGTCAACCAGTCGTCGCCGGTGGTGCCCTCAGACGCCCCGAGCAGGCCGGACTGCGGGGGCGGCGGGCCGTACGCGACCGCCGGGCGCACCCCCTCCCAGCTGCGCACCGGCTGTGGCGCGGCGAAACGGAGGGCGCCGACCGGCGGCTCGGCGAACGGGATGCCGCGGAAGACCGCCAGGCCCGCCTCGCGGCCGCCGCGGAGGACGCCGGCCGTCGTGCGGACTTCCGGCTCGGACTCGGACGGCTTGCTGGACGCGGTGACGGCCACTACGCGGTCTCCTCTCCGTTCCTGCTCGGCCGAGCATCCCAGCGCGCGCCATCTACGGGCAAAGCATTTAGCCGAACGCCGGGCCGCCGCCCGGCCCGGCGCGCGTGGGTGTCGATGGTCTGTTCCGAGGTGCGAACGCGTAGGCGGAGCGAGCGGTCCTGCCACTCTCCCGTGGTTCCCGTCAGGGTGGCGATCCACCGATCGGTGGATCGCCACCACCGCTCGGTTGAGCCGACGCCTCCACCGTCCGGCAGCCAGGTCCCGTCCACTGGTCGGTGTTGGCAGAAGTGCTGGTCGTAGCAGGCTGAATGCGCCGATCGCCGATGGGCCGAACCCCGAAAGGACGCGCGCATGCCACCAGTGATCGAGGTACGCGACCTCCACAAACGCTATGACGACAAGATCGCGGTCGATGATGTCTCGCTCACCGTCCAGGAGGGTGAGATCTTTGGCATCCTCGGCCCGAACGGCGCCGGCAAGACGACGACCGTGGAGTGCGTCGAGGGCCTCCGCGTGCCGGATCGCGGTGAGATCAGGGTGCTCGGGCTCGACCCCCTCCGGGACCGTGCCGAGCTGACCCGGCGGCTCGGCGTCCAGTTGCAGGCCGGCCACCTCCCCGAACGGCTACAGGTCGCCGAGGCCCTGGAGCTCTACGGCTCCTTCTACCCCGAGCCCGCCGACTGGCGCGCGCTGCTGGACGGCCTCGGCCTGGCGGACAAGGCGAAGACCAGGTACGCCAAGCTGTCCGGCGGCCAGAAACAACGGCTCTCGATCGCGCTGGCCCTCATCGGCAACCCCCGGGTGGCGATCCTCGACGAGCTCACCACCGGTCTCGACCCGCGGGCCCGGCGCGACACCTGGGACCTGATCGAGGGCGTGCGCTCTCGCGGGGTGACGATCGTGCTGGTCACCCACTTCATGGAGGAGGCCGAGCGGCTGTGCGACCGGCTCGCGCTGATCGACGCCGGCCGCGTCGTCATGGTGGACACCCCGGCCGGTCTGACCGAGCGGGCGCGCATCGAGCAGCGGATCCAGTTCCGCCCGTCCAGGCCGATGGACGACCACCTGCTGACGAGTCTGCCGGACGTCTCCGGCGTCACCCGCCGGGGCGAGTCGGTCATCGTCAACGGCAACGACAACGCGCTCAACGCCGTCACCACCGTGCTGGCCCGCAACCAGATCGTGGCCGAACAGCTGCGCGTCGAGCAGGCGAGCCTGGAGGACGCGTTCGTCCAACTGACCGGTAAGCGCCTCGAACCCGGCCCCCGCTAACACATCACCGAGAGGGACCTCCAACCCATGTCAGCCCTGCACACCGCCGAGCGAGGTTCCGCGACCTGGCGGCTCATCAAAGCCGAGAGCACGCTGTGCGTCCGGGACAAGGTCGCCCCCCTGTGGGGTATCGGCTTCCCGCTGGTCCTGTTGATCATCCTCGGCAGCGTCTCCGATCTGCGGCAGCCTGTGGAGGGCAGCGGCGGCCTGACGTACTTCGACCTCTACGTCCCTGTTCTGATCCTGTTCAATCTGGCCATCCTGGCCACGACCTCCCTGCCGACCACGCTCGCGGGATACCGGGAGAACGGCGTGCTGCGGCGCATGCGGACCACCCCGGTCGGCCCGGCCCGCGTGCTCGCCGGCCAGCTCGTGGCCAACTTCGCCATCGCGGTGGTCGCGATGGTCCTGTTCGTCGCGGTGGCCGGGTTGGGCTTCGGCGTCGACCTGCCGAAGCACCTTCCCGGTTTCGCCCTCGCCTGGCTGCTCGCGGCGGCCGCGCTGCTCGCGATCGGCCTGCTGGTCGCCGCGCTCGCGCCCGGGCGTGGCCCGGCCACGGCGATCGGCACGGTGCTGTTCTTCCCGATGATGTTCTTCGCCGGACTCTGGATTCCGATCTCGCAGATGCACCCGCTGCTGCGGGACATCGCTCACTACACCCCGCTCGGCGCGGGCATGGGGGCCTTCCAGGACGCGTACCTGGGACACTTTCCGTCCGCCGTGCCGCTGCTGACCCTAACGGCGTATGCGGTGGTGTGCGCGTTCGTCGCGATCCGCCGGTTCCGTTGGGAATAGACGCTGGGAATAGAATCCCGCCGGGGAGAGGGAGCCTTGAGCAGGAAGATTTCGCACCAGCCGCCGTTCCTACTGGTCAACGTGGTGCCGTACACGCTGCTGGCGATCCTCGTGCCGATCCTGATGATCGTGGAGGACTGGACGGGCGCCTCCTTGCTCATCGACCTCGGCCTGTGCGGGCTGGCGGCCGCGTGGATGCTCGGCATGTTCACCCTGCGTCCCGGCTGGCGGGACCGGCCACGGATCATGGGGGTGTTCGTCGCGGGGCTGCTCGTGATCACCACGGTCCTGGTGATCCGTCACCCCCTTTTCGGGCTGTTCACCCCTGCCGCCTACATCTACTCCTTCACGGTCCTGCGCTGGCCGTGGCGGCTGCTGGGAGTGGCCACCGCGGCGGTCGTCGCCGGTACGGCGCAGGCGTCCAGCGTCCCCAGGACGGACGCGCTCGGCCTGACGCTGCACGTCACCATCATCGCCTTCAACATCGCCATGATGTGCGCCTGCGCCTGGGGCCTGCGGCTCGCCGAGAAGGAGGAGGAGCGGCGCGAGCAGACCCTCGAAGAGCTGAGCCGGACGAACCGGCTGCTGGAGGCGTCGCTCGCCGAGAACGCCGGCCTGCATGCGCAGCTGCTCGCCCAGGCCAGGGAGGCGGGCGTGCTCGACGAGCGCCAGCGGATGGCCCGCGAGATCCATGACACCCTGGCGCAGGGGCTCACCGGCATCATCGCGCAACTCCAGGCGGCCGAGCAGATG
Source organism: Nonomuraea cavernae (assembly GCF_014646355.1). Taxonomy (GTDB): domain Bacteria; phylum Actinomycetota; class Actinomycetes; order Streptosporangiales; family Streptosporangiaceae; genus Nonomuraea; species Nonomuraea cavernae. The sequence goes on along the minus strand of NZ_BMNH01000026.1, from coordinate 21,337 downwards.
CACGAGGTCCCGGCGCCGTGGCGGCGGCCCTTCGACGCCGTCAAGAATTTGGCGAGGGAGAGCCTGGCCGAGGCGCGGCGTTCGGTCGACGCGCTCCGGCCCGAGCCGCTGCGGACCGCACGCCTGAGCGACGCACTCGCCGACGTCGCCGACCGGTGGTCCAGGCTGCACGGGCTCGCCGTTCACGTCACGACGACCGGCACGGTGCGGCCGATGACACCGGAGGCCGAGTTCGCGCTGCTGCGCACGGCGCAGGAGGCCTTGGCCAACGTGGCCAAGCACGCGCGGGCGACCAGGGCCGGGGTGACACTGTCCTACCTGGAGCACGAGGTCGCGTTGGACGTACGTGACGACGGCAAGGGCTTTGACCCCGCAGGTCTCCAAGCCGCCACGACCACGGACGGCGGGGCACGGCCGGCGTCCCACAGCGGATTCGGCCTGACCATCATGCGCCAGCGGGTCGAAGGACTGTCCGGCACTCTGCGGATCGAGTCCGAGCCCGGCGCCGGCACCGGGATCTCGGCCTGCCTTCCCACCCTGCCGGCCGGGAGCCACGCATGACCGATCACGCCGCCGAGCCGACGGCCAAGCCCCCGATCCGGTTGCTGATCGCGGACGACCATCCCGTCGTCAGGGATGGGCTGAGCAGCATGTTCGCCTCCGCGCCCGGATTCGAGGTGCTGGGCGAGGCCGCGGACGGCGCCGCGGCCGTACGGCTCGCCCAGGAGCTCCAGCCCGACGTGATCCTGATGGACCTGCGCATGCCGGGCATGGACGGGCTGACCGCGATCAACGAGCTGGCCAGGCTCGGCGTCACCGCGCGCGTGCTGGTTCTGACGACCTACGACACCGATACCCACGTCCTTCCGGCGATCGAGGCGGGTGCGACCGGCTACCTGCTCAAGGACTCTCCCCGGGAGGACCTGCTCCGCGGAGCGCGGGCCGCCGCCAAGGGTGAGAGCGTGCTGTCCCCTTCGGTGGCGGCACGGCTGATGAACCGGGTCAGGACACCTGCGCCGCGACTGCTCAGCCAGCGTGAGCTCGAGGTCCTCGAACTCGTGGCGGCCGGCAACACCAACCGTGAGGCGGCCGCCCGGCTGTTCATCACCGAGGCCACGGTCAAGAGCCACCTGCTGAACATCTACGCCAAGCTCGGCGTGGGAGACCGCGCCGCCGCCGTCACCGAGGCGTTCAACCGAGGTCTGCTCGTGCCACGAACGCCCCTTGTCGAGTAGGTGCTCGCGCGCGAAGCCACCGGTGCACGTGGTGCGTCAGATGCCGTTCGTCCCTCTTCAGTGCATCGAGATGTGCACGTGGTCGAAGTGGTTCTCGGTGATGCTGCCCCGGTTGGACATGGCGCTCCAGCCGGACCCGTGGTTGATGCGCTGCTTCCAGATCACGTACTTGACCCCGAGTTTGGCCCTGTTCTGCAGGGTCCATTCGGCGATGCGGTCGCCGAGCGCCGAGTTGGCCGCGCTCGGCATGGAACCACCCGTGCTCATCATGAAGTCGCAGGCGCGCCCCAGCGGATGCTCGCCGCTCGAACCCGACCTGAAGCAGCCCACGCTGTACGGCAGCGCGAAGTTCTTCTGGATCAACGCCCGGATCGCCCGCGTACGGGTGGTGATGTTGTCCGAGCCCGACGGCAGCTCGGGTGTCCAGGTGCCGTTGGAACGCCGGCCGGTGCTGACCGGGATGAGATCCCGGAGCTTCTTCTCGATGTCCTTGATGATGTCCTCGGCCTCGTCGCGCTGCTGGTCGACGCTGGTCGCGTCGGCGCTGACCTTGGCGGTGAGCGCAGTGGCGGCTTCTGCGGCCTTCTTCTTCTCGTCCCGGGCGTCGGCCACGCCCTGGACGACGGCCTGCTGCTCGGCGGTCAACTGGTCGAGCACCGCCGCGCCGCCTCCGCTGCTCGGAGGCAGCACGCTGGGCAGGGAGAGCTCGGCGTTCTGGTAGCGCAGCCGGGCGATCTCGGCGACCCGCTTCTCGGCCGTCGTGAGGGCCTCTTCGGAGGTGGCGAGCCGTTCCTCGGCGGTCGCCGCGGCCTGCCGGGCCTTGGCCAGCTCGACCCGCTTGAGGTTGTAGGCCTCGATGAGCTTGTCGACCTTCTTGTTCAGGCTCTTCAGCTCGGCCCGGAGCTGGGCCTCGCTGGGCTTCGGCGCGGCCGACGCGGGCGCTGAGCCGAAGGCCAGTGCCGCGGCGGCGGTGAGGCCGATGGCAAGACGCGTGGGGAGCGCAGCCGCCACGAAGATGTCCTCTCCCTCTGCCGACCGGGTTAGCTGACGGGTTCGGGCATGGGAGTCGCCCTACCACCGAAGTGGATTCACCCCAGATGCGGTGGGTCCCCGGTTCCCGGGCGACGCGCCCGGGATTAGGCCCGCAACGGCAGTTATGGCCGGTGCAGAAGGGATATTAGTAGTAAAACGAAGGTCATGCGACTCTAAGTAGAAATCAATTAGTGATCTACCTGTGATCGAAGCATCCGCGCGGCCTCCTCGGGCGACACGTCGTTGACGAACGCGCCCATCGCCGACTCCGAGCCGGCCAGGAACTTCAGCTTCCCGGGGGCCCTCCTGATGCTGAACAGCTCCAGGTGCAGGTAGGCCAGCTCGCGGTCCCGCCGTACGGGCGCCTGGTGCCAGGCCGAGACGTACGGCATGGCGACGTCGAACAGCCCGTCGAGCGCCCGCAGCACCGAGGTGTAGAGCGGGGCGAACGCGGCCCGCTCCTGCTCCGACAGCGCCGCCAGGTCGGGCGTCCGCCGGTGCGGATACACGTGCACCTCGAACGGCCAGCGGGCGGCGGCCGGCACGAAGGCGGTCCACAGCTCGTTGGCGGCGACCACCCGGGTCCCCGCGGCGCGCTCGGCGGCCAGCACGTCGGCGAACAGGTTGGCGCCTCCGTGCCCGGCCGCGTAGCGGGAGGCGGCGCCCAGCTGCAGCTTCGTCCGGGGAGTGACGTACGGGTAGGCGTAGATCTGCCCGTGCGGGTGCGTCAGGGTGATGCCGATCTCCTCGCCCCGGTTCTCGAAGCAGAACACCTGCTCGACGCCCTCCAGGGCGGACAGTTCGGCCGTACGGTCGGCCCAGGCCTCCATGACGAGCTCGACCCGCGAGGGAGACAGGCGCGAGAACGACGAGGAGTGGTCCGAGGTGAAACACATCACCTCGCACCGCCCCACCCCCGGGCGAACCTCACTCAACCCGCCCACATCCTCATAAGCGCCGAAATTTCCAGAGAAAGAGGGGAAGCGGTTCTCGAACACCACCACGTCATAGTCGTGCGCCGGGATCTCCGAGGCCCGCGTGCCGGACGACGGGCACAACGGACATGCGTCAGCCGGAGGCAGGAACGTCCGAGTCTGCCGATGCCCCGCCACCGCGATCCACTCCTCGGTCAGCGGGTCGTACCGCAGCTCCGAGGCCACCGGCCGGGGATCGAGCGGCCGCCGGTCGATCGCGCTCCGGTCGGCGTCGTCGCGCCGGTCGAAGTAGATCAGCTCACGTCCGTCGGCCAGGTGGGTGATGGTCCGTTTCACTGCGAATCCTCTGCGATGATCAGCTCGCCGACCCGCTCGGCCAGCTCAAGACGTGCGTCCTCGGGCAGGGCCGCGTCGCTGATGACCACGTCGGCCTCGGTCAGCTGGGCGATCGTGCTGATGCCGACGGTGTTCCACTTCGTGTGGTCGGCGGGGACGACCAGCCGGTGCGCCGCGGCCACCAGCTCCCGATCGGTCTCCGATTCGAGCAGGTTGGGCGTGGTGAACCCGGCGCGCACCCCCATCCCGTGCACCCCGAGGAAGAGCGTGTCGACGTGCAGGCGGCGGATCGCGGCCACGGCCACGGGCCCCACCAGCGCGTCGGAGGGAGTGCGGACCCCGCCGGTGAGCACGACCGTGCGGTCGGCGCGGGGGTTGCGATGAAAGACGTCGGCGACCGGGATCGAGTTGGTGATGACCGTGAGCTCGGGCACGCCGACCAGGTGATGGGCCAGCGCCCAGATGGTGGTGCCCGCCGAGAGCGCCACGGCGGTGCCCGGTCGCACCAGCCCGGCGGCGCGGCGCGCGATGGCGTCCTTCTCCCGCTGCTGGCGGGCGGACTTGGCGGTGAAGCCCGGCTCCTCGGTGGAGCCGGGGCCGAGGGCCGTGGCGCCGCCGTGCACCTTCTCCAGCAGGCCCCGCTCGGCCAGCACCTCGAGGTCGCGGCGGATCGTCATGTCGGAGACGCCGAGCTCGCGCACGAGGTCGGCCACCCGGACGCCACCGCTGCCGCGTACGCGCTCAAGGATGGCCTGCTGCCGCTGCTGTGCGAGCACGCCCCACTCCTTCCAACAGATTCCACCAAATTATGACATGGATATGTTGAAGAATGTTAGGAGCGATGGATCGCTTGTGCCGAGCCCGGAGGCGCGAGACTTTGGAGATCGCATCCCACTCGATCACCGAGGAGAGGCCATGGCCAGGCGCGCTCGCAAGGGCAAGGCTCGCAAGAAGAAGAAGGCCAACCACGGCAAGCGCCCCACGGCGCGTTGAACGGCAGGTCGCCCGTGGCGAGACGCGCTCACCACGGGCGGCACCCTAACCCGGAAGCCCCGTGAGGGCCTCGTCGATGCGCTCCTGGGGCAGCGAGAAGTCCTCCATCGCCCCCGACAGGTAGCGGTCGTAGGCGGCCAGGTCGAAGTGGCCATGGCCGCACAGCGCCGTCAGGATCACCTTCGCCTCACCGGTCTCCTTGCAGCGCAGCGCCTCGGCGATGGTCTCGGCCAGCGCGTGCGTCGGCTCCGGCGCAGGCACGATGCCCTCCGTACGGGCGAAACGGACACCGGCCTCGAAGCACTCGCTCTGCGACCTGCTGACCGCCTCGAACATGCCCAGTTCGTACATGTGCGAGAGCAGCGGAGACATCCCGTGATAGCGCAGGCCGCCCGCGTGGATCGGATCCGGCACGAAGTCGTGGCCGAGCGTGTGCATCTTCAGCAGCGGCGTGAACCCGGCCGTGTCACCGAAGTCGTAGGCGTAGACGCCCCGGGTGAACGACGGGCAGGCATCGGGCTCCACCGCGCGGATCGTCGGGTTGATCTTCCCGGCCAGCTTCTCGCGCAGGAAGGGGAAGACGAGGCCGCCGAAATTGGACCCGCCGCCGGTGCAGCCGATGATCACGTCGGGCATCTCCTCCAGCTGCTGGAGCGCCTCCTCGCCGATCACCGTCTGGTGCATGAGCACATGGTTGAGCACGGAGCCGAGCGCGTAGCGGACGTCGTCGCCCGCCGCCGCCACCTCGACGGCCTCACTGATCGCGATGCCCAGACTGCCCGTCGAGCCGGGGTCGTCGGCCAGGATCTTGGCACCCGAGCTCGTCACGGGTGACGGGCTGGCGTGCACCGTCGCGCCGTACACCTGCATGAGCGAGCGGCGGTAGGGCTTCTGGTCGTAGGAGGCCCGCACCATCCAGACCTCGCACTCCAGGCCGAACTGGGCGCACGCGAAGGCCAGCGAGCTGCCCCACTGGCCGGCGCCCGTCTCGGTGGTCAGCTTGCGGACGCCCTCGCGGGCGTTGTAATAGGCCTGGGGAACGGCGGTGTTGGGCTTGTGCGAGCCGGCCGGGGAGCCGCCCTCGTACTTGTAGTAGATCCTGGCGGGAGTGCCCAGTGACTTCTCCAGCCGCCGCGCCCGCAGCAGCGGCGTCGGCCGCCACAGCCGGTAGACGTCGAGCACCTCCTGCGGGATCGCGACGAACCGCTCGGTGCTCACCTCCTGCGCGATCAGCTCCATGGGGAAGAGCGGTGCGAGATCGTCCGGCCCCACCGGCTCCCGGGTGGCCGGATGCAGCGGAGGCGGTGGCGGGGCGGGAAGGTCTGGAACGATGTTGTACCAGTGGTTCGGGATCACCGCTCCAGTCTGCCTCGGTCACCCCTCGTGTTCCAGTGCTACCTGACGGCGAACCTCCGGCACGACCTCCTCGGCGAAGATCGTGAGCTGCCGCCTCTGGTCGCCGTCCGGCCAGAACACGAACCCGTCGATGCCGTAACCGAGTGCCAGGTCGGTCAGCTCGTCCACCCACTGCCCGGCCGGCCCCTTCAGAAAGCCCTCCGAGGCGCCGCCGCTGATCGTCCCGTTGACGTTGTAGAGCCTGCGGATGTCGCCCGGCCGCCTGCCCGCCTCCGTGGCGGCCTCGTCGATCCGGGCGCCGAACTCACCCAGCCGGTCAGGCGTCGCCCAGGTGGACGAGGGCAGCCAGCCGTCGGCCAGCCGTCCGGTCAGGGCCAGCGCCTTCGGTCCGGTCACGCCGAGCCAGATCTCCATCGGATGCGCCGGCACGGGCCCCGACCGGGCCCCCGCCAGGTGGTAGTGCTCACCCGCGAAGCGCAGGTTGCGCTCCCCGCTCCACACCGCCCTGATCACGGCGACCGCCTCCTCCAGGGAGCCGATCGCCTCCCTGGGGGTCCGGCGCGTCCCGCCGTACGCCTCGATGGCGTCCCAGAACGCGCCGGCGCCCAGCCCGAGCTCCACCCGCCCGCCGCTCAGCACGTCGAGGCTGGCCGCCGCCTTCGCGAGCACGGCCGGCGGGCGCAACGGCAGGCAGGCCACGTCGGGGAAGACCCGGATCCGCCCGGTCGAGGCGGCGATCACGCTGAGCAGGGTCCAGGTGTCCACGTATCTACGCTGGTAGGGATGATCCTGTACGCCGATCAGGTCCAGGCCGAGCTCGTCGGCGAGCCGGGCGTACTCGACCAGCGGGTCGGCGGCGTCGGGCACCAGGAAGTAGCCGAACTGGAGAGTCATACGGCCAACCTAGGCCGCCGTACGGGAATCAGCCGTCAACCTGGAGCGCGGGTCGGCCCGGACGGTCGGCCCTGATCACCACGTCGGCGGTGTCCTGGGGCCGCGCCTCGCGTTCGTAGCGCGCGTAGGCGGGCAGGCGCCACCGATCCTCGTCCGAGGTGCCGCGCTCCAGCGCCGCCTCCGACAGCCACAGGTGCACGGTCAGCTCCACCGGCAACCCCCTGCCGAGCAGCAACGTCCCGTCGAGCAGCAGCACCCCGTCCCGCGGCAGCGTCTCGTACGGCAGGCGATAGGCCCGGTCCGCCCGGCTGTCCCACAAGGCGGGCAGCACTCTGCCCGAGCCGCCCGGCTCCAGCGGGGCGAGCACCTCGCGGACCAGCGCCCCGGTGTCCAGCCAGTCGTCGTAGAAGGCGTCCGGATCCGTCCGGCCGAACTCCAGTCGCAGGGAGGCGGGCCGGAGGAAGTCGGCGGCGGACACCCGCAGCACCGGACGGCCACGCAGCCTGAGCGGAGCCACCAGCGCGTCGGCCAGCCGCCCGGGATGAGCGGGCGGAGCCCCGTCGACGGCCACCCGCGTCCATGCCCCTCGGGGGCGCCCGTCGATCCGCTCGGCCAGCTCCCGCGCCAGCGCCTCGGGAGAGATGGGTCGCACGCGCACGGAGGGGACCCTACCCGGGCCCGATCAGACCGCGGGCAGGCAGATGAGAAACCGCGCGCCACCGGCGAAGTCGTCGACCCGCGCGTGGCCGGCGTGCGCGACCGCCACGCTCTTCACGATGGCCAGGCCGAGCCCCGTGCCGCCGGCCTCGCGGCTGCGTGCCGTGTCGAGCCGGGAGAAGGGCTCGAAGATCCGCTCGCGGTCCCCTTCGGGGATCTCCATTCCGTCGTTCTCCACGGCGATCACCGCCTTGCCCTCCCTCCGGCTGACCTCGATGCGGATGTAGTGCTCCGCGTAGCGCTCGGCGTTGTTCAGCAGATCGGTCAACGCCCTGGTCAGCTGCCCTTTCACGCCGTGGACCGCCACATCGTCGGCGAGGTCCAGCCGGACGGGCACCCTGTCCCTGCGGGTGGACATCACCTCGCGGACCAGCTCCGCGAGGTCCAGCCGCTCCCAGGCCACATCCACCCGCGCTCCTGTCCTCGCCAGGAACAGCAGGTCCGACATGATCATTTCCAGGCGGTCGATGTCACGCAGGGCCTTCTCCACCAACTCGCGCAGATCAGTGTCGTCCGGATACAGCTGGGCGCTCTCCAGCTCCGCCCGCAACCCCGCGATGGGGGTACGCAGCTCGTGGGAGGCATCGGAGACGAACTGGCGCTGCTGCTCGGCGGAGTGTTCGAGCCTGGACAGCGTGCCGTTGATCCGTTCGGCGAGAGCGCTCAGCTCGTCGTCGCCCGGCGGCCGCGTCACCCGGGCGCTCAGGTCGCTCGCGCTCACCCGGTCGAGCTCCGCACCCATGACCGCGACAGGTCGCAGGGCCCTGCCCATGAGCAGCCATGCCGCGAGCCCGGTGAGCCCGATGAGCGCCACGGTCTCGACCAGCACCGCGATGTCCAGGGTATGCGTGACCAAGGCCGCGGGCATGACGCGCCCGACATAGATGATGGGTGAGCCGGACGCGATCGTCGGCCGCACGGCGGTCACCACGACGCACCTGTCGGGCAGGCAGGACCGGCCGCTGAGAACGGGGGCCTCCGGAGTCGGCATCAGGTTGCTCAGCCGTGGCAGTGTCCTGGCCTCGTCGCTGGTCGCCACGATCCGCCCGTCCGGCGAGACGATCTGCACGAGATTCACGGGAAAGGCGGGTGCCGGGACGTTCGCTCCCTGCGGGTACGTACCCTGCTGCACCTGGGCCGCGACGCGCTCGGCCACCCGTACGGTGTCGTCGATGGCGTTGCTCAGGATCATCGACCTGGTCAGGATGACAGCGCCGATCCCGATGGGGATCAGCACCACCGCCGCTACGATGATCGCGAAGAGTGTGACACGTCCGCGCAGGGAACGCGCCCGGACACGGAACACACCACTGACACTACTGATGGTGACGCACGCGCTGAGTCGGGTGTCAGGAAAGCTTGCTCCAACGATCGTCCTCACCCAGGCGGCTCCGCGCCGAAGATCGGCTGGGCTCCCGGCGCAGGCTTCCACGATCGGGAAATAGTGCGGCCCAGGCTCGGGATCGTCTCCCTGACCTGGGCCTTAACGCGTGGAGCGGACGACGGGAATCGAACCCGCGTAGCTAGTTTGGAAGACTAGGGCTCTACCATTGAGCTACGTCCGCGCGAACCGGTCGAAGTCTGGTCTAGACTTCATCCGGCGTTAGGGCGTAAGCGTACCGGAGGAGCGGAGCGCGTGCGTAACCGGCGCGACGGGGCGTGGCGCAGCTTGGCAGCGCGCTTGCTTTGGGAGCAAGAAGTCGCAGGTTCAAATCCTGTCGCCCCGACCAGCTCGAAGGCCCCTCCCGAATCGGGCGGGGCCTTCTGCGTGACTACCGGGTTTCTTCACCCTCCGGTGCAGCGAAGATGCCGGCACGCATCGCCGAAGCCATGGGGATCTCCGAAGGCACCGAGGTCATCACTCGCCGCCGCGTGCTCTACGACAAGGAGACCAACCCTCCCGAGGAGATCGGCGCCAGTTACATCCCGGGTCATGCACGTCATCCACACCGCCCGCGCCGAAGATGACACGGTGTTGGAGGTGTCGGAGTCGATCTGGCCAGCGGACCGGGGAACCATCATCGATGAGTACCTGATCGACCAGGAGGCGAACGTCCCGGACGTTCCCTCCCAGATCTGAGGTAGGCCGATGACCCTACAGAACGCGGACGAGACGCGCTCCCACTGGTGGCCACGGAAAGGCTGGCGGCCGGGCCGTCTGGTCTACACCTGGCACCTGACCTTCGAGCATGCACCGCAGCTCCACCGACTCGCCGAGCGCTACCAACAGGCGCTGGCGACGATTGACGGACACAACCCGGTGCCCGCCCGATGGCTCCACCTCACCGTGCAAGGCATCGGCTTCGCTGACGAGGTACCCGACGAGAGGCTTGAGCAAATCACCCAGGCCGTGACCGTACGGCTGCGCAAGCTTGCGCCGGTAGGACTCACCTTTGACCGGCCGGTCATGCTCAATGAAGCTGTCGTATTGGCGCCTACACCAGCGGAGCCGCTGCACGAGATCTGGGGCGAGATCAGGAACGGCATCGCCGAGGTGACAGGCGGGGCGCCTACGGCGGCCGAGCAGGTGAAGGGGTTCCTCCCACACGTGAGTCTGACCTACATCAACACGCCAGGACCTGCGCAGCCCTACGTGACGGCGCTGCGTGGTGTCGAAGCCGAGCCGGTCAAGGTGGACGTGGATCGCGTCGCCCTGATCGTGCAGAATCGAGTCCTTGAGCCGGAATGGGTGTACCGCTGGAACACTCACACGGTCGTATCTCTGGGAGCCGACAGAGGCATCTGAGCAGCAGTAGGGCAGCGCGGTCCGGCCTGGCGGCGGCGATGGGCGGCGGGCGGCCGGGCGGCCTCTCCGGGCCGGTCCCGCCCGGCCACCCCGCCGCACCAACGAACGTCGCCATAACCAGAGGCCTCGTAGCGGTGCGGTCGTTCGACCTGTCCCATCTAAGATCACGCCATGTCCAGCCTCACTGATCTGATCCCCGTCGTCGTCCCGGGGCTCTTCGCCGTGCTCTTCATCGCATTCTGGATCTTTTTCATCTTCAAGCTGGTCCAGTCCTTCCGGCAGCGTCGCGTACTCAAGTACACGGACGCTTTAAGGGCCACGGAACTCGTGGGGCGCGTTCGTCAACTCAAGGTGCGCGGGTACGAAGAGCAGGCAATACAGCTCGTACAGGACGAACTCGCCATGCCGCCCAAGGTGGCTCGCTCGTGGGTGAAGTCCGTCTGAGAAACGGTCCCGCGCCTCTTCATGCCGCTCAGGGGCGTGCGGCTGGTCAGGCCGGCATCCGTGCGCTTGGCCGGGATTACGGTCAAGGCGCACAGCAGCGGACACTCACGGACATCACCCGACTGTCAGCTCAAGGTGGCCGGCAGTCGCGGGGATCGAGGATCAGCCCGCGCAGGAGTTCTCCGGTGATGGCGTTGACGACGCGGACGCGTCAGCCGGCGCGGCCGAGACGCGAGCTGTCGTCGTACGACTCGCGGGCGTCGAGCAACTCGTCCCAGTGTTCCTGCGCCCAGGCGCAGGCGCTCGCCATCGGCCCGAGCAGGCTACGGCCGAGCGGGGTCAGCTGGTACTCGACACGCGGGGTGGCGCCGGCATAGACGGTGCGTTTGACCAGACCGTCCCGTTCGAGGGAGCGCAGCGACTGTGTGAGGACCTTGGGGGTGACGCGGCTCAGCGGCACGCGCAGCTCGGAGAACCGGCGCGGCCCGTGCTCGAGGCAACGGATGATGAGGGCCGCCCACTTGTCGCCGAACCGGATCGGATTGAGCGAGGACGGGCACAGCTCGTCGAACATGTCGGCGGGCAGCGGTTCCCTCATGGCCTCACGATAGCCGGTATCCCCTCGGTAACCGCAGCCCTCGATAGCGTCCCGTCGAAGCGGCCGGGCGGATGGGATCCGGCCTTGGTGAAAGGCGGTTCGCCATGAACATCGTGGTCTTCGGCGCGGGCGGCAGAGCCGGGAAGCAGGCCGTCGTCGAGGCGCGCCGGCGTGGGCACCGGGTCACCGCAGTGGTGCGCGACCCCGCGGGTCACAGTGATCTGACCGACGTGCGGGTGGTGGCGGGTGACGTCACGGATGGGACGAGCGTCGCGGATGCGGCCGCGGGCCATGACGCGGTCATCAGCGCTGCCGTGGACCTGTCCGTGTCACCTCACGAGTTCTTCACCGCGTCGGCTCGCGCCCTGACCACCGGTCTGGTGAAGGTGGGCGTGCGCCGGCTGGCGGTGGTCGGCCTGGCATCGATCATGCCTGGGGCGTCGGGTGCTCCCCTGATGGACGAGCCCGGTTACCCCAACGAGTACCGCGCCTTCTACCTCGGCCACGCGGCGGGTCTCGCCGTGCTTCAGGAATGCGACCTCGACTGGGCGTACGTCGCGCCGGCGGGCGACTTCGACCATGCCGGCACGCGCACCGGCCGGTACCGGATCGCCGACCATGCGGACCCGGCCAGCAGGATCACGTACGCGGACTTCGCGGTGGCGCTGCTCGACGAGATCGAGGTCCCTCGTCACCGCCGCGCCGCCGTCAGCATCCGGGAGGCGTGAGGCCCGAGGTCCATGACCTCTGGGACGCCGAGCGCATCCGTCGTTTCCAGGAGACCGGCGGCCGGCCGCGGCCAGGCGTGAACGACCTGCTGCTGACGACCCGGGGTCGGAGTGCCGCGCCGCACCGCGCCGGTCTGCGGAAAGGTCGGCGAACCCGCTGACGCGGCTCAGGAATCGGTGCGGAAGAGCGCCCAGACGGCCTTGCCGCCACGGTCGAGCGCGTCCCAGCCCCAGCATTGGCTGTAGGTCTCGACGATGTAGAGGCCGCGTCCGTTCTCGGAGATGAAGTCGGGCTCCTTCGGCCGCGGCACCTCGTCGCTCGGGTCTGCCACGGCGAGCAGTACGTGCGGGCTCACGCGCATCAGCAGCAGCTGGATCTCGCGGCGACCGCGCGCGTACATCGCGTACCTGACGGCGTTGGTCACCAGCTCCGACACGACCAGCGCGGCGTCATCGCCCAGCTCGGGCAGGCCCCACCCACGCAGTGTCGAGCGGGTCACGTCCCGAGCGGTCTTCACGGAATCGGCCTGGAAAGGTAACGGGCACGAGGTCGTGTACGGCTTGCGTGCCGTCAGGAGGGTTTCGAAGCCGACCTCACGGGTTATCTGCAGGCAATCGGCAGTGGCCAAGGGGTCCTCCACCATCCCGCCGATACCTCCAGATAGCCTCGAATTTGTGCATGTTTGGCCAATATGCACTAGACCATCATGGATCACGACTCCGGGTCGCTGCAAGACCCAAATGCACGTGCAGGTGCAATGTGCAGAAGCAAGCGCGTTGAGTGATGTGGCTAACCGAATCGGACACCAGGTTGAGACCTTGTCATACGCGCCGGAGAGGTGTCACTGTGTGTGCGGACCTTGATAGGAGGCAGAGTGACGCAGAACCCGCCGGGTTCCGGCCCTACGGCGCTGCGTATCCTGCTGGGCTCTCAGCTGCGCAAGCTGAGAGAGGGTAAGGGCGTAAGTCGCGAAGAGGCGGGCCACCTGATCAGGGGGTCCGAATCCAAGATCAGTCGCATGGAGCTCGGGCGTGTCGGGTTCAAGGAACGCGACGTGGCAGATCTGTTGACGCTCTACGGGGTCGACGACAAACAGGCGCGGTCGGCAGTGCTCGACCTGGTCGCCACGGCCAACGAGCCGGGATGGTGGCACAGGTTCAACGACGTCCTGCCGACGTGGTTCCAGGCGTACGTCGGTCTGGAGGAGGCCGCCGCGCGCATCAGGACGTACGAGGTCCAGTTCGTCCCCGGCCTGCTGCAGACCAAGGAGTACGCCAGGGCGGTCGTCACGGCGGGTGCGGCGGGCCTCGGCGCCGAGGAGATCGCCCGCAGGGTCGACCTCCGGCTGGAGCGCCAGCGCGTGCTCGACCGGTCCGGCGGGCCGATCTTCTGGGCGGTCATCGACGAGGCCGCGCTGCGCCGCCCGATCGGCGGCGTCGAGGTCATGCGGGCCCAGATCCAGCACCTCATGGAGCTGATGCGCCAGCCGGCCATCACGATCCAGATCATGCCGTTCAGTTTCGGCGGTCACAGCGCCGAGGGCGGCGCGTTCAGCATCCTGCGCTTCCCTGACCAGGACCTGCCCGACGTGGTCTACGTCGAGCAGCTCGCCAGCGCCCTCTACCTGGACAAGCGCGAGGACGTCGACAAGTACACTGAGGTGATGGAGCGGCTCTGTGCCGTCAGCACCACGCCGGACGAGACGGTCGAGTTGCTGCGGTCGATCGCTGAAGAGTTCTGAGGCTCGTCGCGTCGCTGTCGGGTAGGCATCTACCCTAGACTGGCGCACGGCGCTTGGATCCCGCTGAGGCGGAGCATGCCCCAGTGTCGCTCATGTGGGCGCGGCGCGTGAGCCGTACCGAATGGACGCGCCCGCGATCACTCGAAGCTTGATCAAGGAGACCACCCCGTGAAGACCGCTGTCGAGGAGCTCAGCCCGACCCGGGTGAAGCTCACTGTCGAGGTGCCGTTCGACGAACTGCGCCCGAGCATGGATGCGGCATACAAGAAGGTCGCGCAGCAGGTGCGCGTCCCCGGGTTCCGTCCTGGCAAGGTCCCGGCCCGCATCATCGAGCAGCGCTTCGGCCGGGCGGTGGTGCTGGAGGAGACCCTCAACGACGCGGTGCCCAAGCTGTACGGCCAGGCCGTCGACGAGGTCGACGTGTTCCCGGTCAGTCAGCCTGACATCGAGGTCACGAAGATCGAAGACGGTGAGCAGATCGAGTTCACCGCCGAGGTGGACATCCGGCCCAGCTTCGACGTTCCCGACTACCAGGGCGTCGAGATCACCGTCGACTCCGCCGAGGTCTCCGACGCCGACATCGACGTCCAGCTCGACGCGCTGCGCCAGCGCTTCGCCACGCTGACCGGTGTCGAGCGCGCGGCCGCCACCGGCGACTTCGTCGTCATGGACCTGCGGGCCGAGATCGACGGCAAGAACATCGAGGAGCAGCAGGCCAGCGAGGTCTCCTACGAGGTCGGCGCAGGCTCGGTGCTCCAGGGCCTCGACGCCGCTCTCGAAGGCATGTCCGCGGGCGAGGAGAAGAGCTTCAAGACCGAGCTCGTCGGCGGCGAGAACGCCGGCGAGGAGGCCGACGTGATCATCACCGTCAAGACGGTGAAGGAGAAGGTCCTCCCCGAGCTCGACGACGAGTTCGCGCAGATGGCCAGCGAGTTCGACTCGCTCGACGAGCTCAAGGAGAGCATCCGCGAGCAGTCGCGCCGCAACAAGCTGATCGACCAGGTCGTCCAGGCCCGCGAGAAGGCCCTAGACACGCTGCTGGAGAAGATCGAGATCCCGATCCCCGACAGCGCGCTCAAGGCCGAGATCGACGCCCGCAAGCACAACCTCGACCACCAGATCGCCGAGAGCGGTCTCAGCCGTGACGCGTTCTTCCGTCTCTACCAGACGACGGAAGAGGAGCGGTTCGCCGACTTCGAGTCCGGCTCGAGCAAGGCCATCAAGGTCGGCTTCGTGCTCGACAAGATCGTCAAGTCTGAGGAGCTGGGCGTCTCCGAGCAGGAGCTGACCAACTTCGTCGTCCGCCGCGCCATGGAGATGGGCGTTCAGCCCAACCAGCTGGCCCAGCACCTGGCCGACAACGACCAGCTCACGCTGGCCATGGTCGAGATCGTCCGCGACAAGGCCAAGTCCGTCGTCGGCGACGCCGCCAAGGTCGTCGACACCGACGGCAACGAGGTCGACCTCAAGGCCATCTACGCCGAGATCAACGGCGAAGAGGTCGCCGAGGAGCCGGCCGAGGACAAGCCCGAGGCGTAAGCACCTCCAACGACATCCCGAGGCCCTCGAACCTGACCGGTTCGAGGGCCTCAGGCATGTCAGGAACGGCCGCCGCGTCCGTGCCCTCATCCAGCGAACAGACTGTGCCGGCTCGTCCGCGAGCGCGACGTTCGCGGGCCTGTGGAGGTTCCATCCGGGGCCCTGCCGACACCTGCGCCGT
This sequence comes from Nonomuraea cavernae, assembly GCF_014646355.1. Taxonomy (GTDB): domain Bacteria; phylum Actinomycetota; class Actinomycetes; order Streptosporangiales; family Streptosporangiaceae; genus Nonomuraea; species Nonomuraea cavernae. The sequence continues at coordinate 5,861 of NZ_BMNH01000026.1, read as the reverse complement.
CAGCGAACAGTCTGCGGACGGGGCATGAGCTAGGTGCGCCGCGCGTTAAGGTCACAAGCAAAGCCAATCGATTACGACGCATCGGAAGGTGACGCTGTGACCAGCCCGCCGACCTTCTATCAGCCTGAGTCGCGAGGCCGTGAGAACGGCTCGTCCTTCCGGCTTGAGGACCAGCTTTACCAGCGCCTGCTGCGCGAGCGCATCATCGTGCTCGGTCAGGAGGTGAACGACGAGATCGCCAACCGCATCTGCGCGGAGTTGCTGCTGCTCGCGGCCGACGATCCCGAGCGTGACATCACGCTCTACATCAACTCGCCGGGGGGCTCGGTGAGTGCGGGCATGGCGATTTACGACATGATGGAGTACGTGCCGAATGACGTCTCCACGGTTGTGATGGGCATGGCGGCCTCGATGGGGCAGTTCCTGCTCACCGCAGGCACCCGGGGCAAGCGCTACGGGCTGCCGCACGCGAGGGTCATGATGCACCAGCCGTCCGGAGGCATCGGTGGCACCGCCGCCGACATCGCCATCCAGGCGGAGCAGATGCTTTACGTGAAGAAGACGCTGGCCGAGCGCATCGCCTACCACACCGGCCAGCCTCTCGATCAGATCGAGGCAGATTCCGACCGCGACCGCTGGTTCACGGCCGACGAGGCCAAGGACTACGGCTTCATCGACCACGTCGTGCGCAGCGCGCGGCAGGTGCCCTCGCAGGGTCCTGTCTCTTAGGGGGAGTTGAAGTGAACATCCAGAGCCGTTACGTTCTCCCCTCCTTCGTCGAGCGCACGTCGTATGGCGTGAAGGAGATGAACCCGTACAACAAGCTCTTCGAGGACCGCATCATCTTCCTCGGGGTGCAGATCGACGACGCGTCGGCCAACGACGTGATGGCCCAGCTGCTCACGCTGGAGTCGCTCGATCCCGACCGCGACATCAGCATCTACATCAACTCGCCGGGTGGCTCCTTCACCGCCATGACGGCGATCTACGACACGATGCAGTTCGTCCGGCCGGAGATCCAGACCGTCTGCCTGGGGCAGGCCGCCTCCGCCGCGGCCCTGCTGCTGGCGGGCGGCACGCCGGGCAAGCGGTTCGCGCTTCCCAACGCCCGGATGCTGATTCACCAGCCCTCCACCGAGGGGGGCGGCCAGGGCAGCGACATCGAGATCCAGGCCCGCGAGATCCTTCGCATGCGCTCCCTCCTCGAGGAGATCCTGGCGAAGCACTCCGGAAAGACCGCCGCTGAGGTCCGGAAGGACATCGAACGCGACAAAATTCTCAACGCGGACGAGGCAAAGGCGTATGGTCTGATCGACGACATCATCCCGTCGCGGAAGAAGCGAGCTCAGGCGGTTGCTTCCTGACGAGATGTGACGCACCGGAGCGCTGCCTAATTGGGCACGTTCCGGTGCGACTCGCCGCCAGGGGGCTCACTGAGGGCCCAGAAGACGGTAACGTCGAAACCTGAGCGGTTCGGACCGGGTCCGGAGGATACGGATCGCGGAGCAGGGCGGTCCCACGCAAAGGAGTATCTGGGGTGGCACGCATCGGCGACGGGGGAGACCTGCTGAAGTGCTCGTTCTGCGGAAAGAGCCAGAAGCAAGTCAAGAAGCTCATTGCCGGTCCAGGCGTCTACATCTGCGATGAGTGCATCGATCTCTGCAACGAGATCATCGAGGAGGAGCTCTCCGAGTCCTCCGAGCTCAAGTGGGACAACCTGCCCAAGCCGAGGGAGATCTACGAGTTCCTCGACGCCTACGTCATCGGTCAGGACAAGGCGAAGAAGGCGCTCTCGGTGGCGGTCTACAACCACTACAAGCGGGTGCAGTCCGGTGACCGGGGCAGAGACGACGGCTTGGAGCTGGCCAAGAGCAACATCCTGTTGCTCGGCCCTACAGGCTCGGGCAAGACGCTGCTCGCGCAGACGCTGGCGAAGATGCTCAACGTGCCCTTCGCCATCGCCGACGCGACCGCGCTGACCGAGGCGGGATACGTCGGCGAGGACGTCGAGAACATCCTGCTCAAGCTCATCCAGGCCGCTGACTACGACGTCAAGAAGGCCGAGACCGGCATCATCTACATCGACGAGGTGGACAAGATCGCTCGCAAGAGCGAGAACCCGTCGATCACTCGCGACGTCTCCGGTGAGGGCGTGCAGCAGGCGCTGCTGAAGATCCTTGAGGGCACGACCGCGAGTGTGCCGCCGCAGGGCGGTCGCAAGCACCCGCATCAGGAGTTCATCCAGATCGACACCACCAACGTGCTGTTCATCTGCGGTGGTGCCTTCGCCGGCCTCGAGAAGATCATCGAGTCGCGCATCGGCAAGAAGGGCATCGGCTTCAACGCCATCATCCGGTCGAAGGAAGAGGTCGACACGGCCGACATCTTCGGCGACGTGATGCCCGAGGACCTGCTGAAGTTCGGCATGATCCCCGAGTTCGTCGGCCGTCTTCCGGTCATCACCTCGGTGCACAACCTCGACCGCGAGGCGCTCATCCAGATCCTCACCGAGCCCCGCAACGCGCTGGTGAAGCAGTACCGCAAGCTGCTGGAGCTCGACGGCGTGGAGCTGGAGTTCACCGACGGCGCGCTCGAAGCCATCGCCGACCAGGCCATCCTGCGCGGCACCGGCGCCCGCGGGTTGCGCGCCATCCTGGAGGAGGTGCTCCAGTCCGTCATGTACGAGGTGCCCTCCCGCAAGGACGTCGCCCGCGTGGTCATCACCCGCGAGTCCGTGCTCGAACACGCGATCCCGACCCTCGTACCCCGTGACCAGCTCGCCGCCAAGCAGCAGCGCACGCCACGCGAGAAGTCCGCCTGATCCCTCCCCGCGACGCAGGCGCCCCATGGACACTCGCCATGGGGCGTTTCGCTTTCGCCCTTCCCTAGAATTGGTCACTGTGACAACGCCAGAGCTGCCCACCCAATACACCCCGGCCGACGTCGAGACCCGCAGCTACGAGCGCTGGGTGTCCGCCGGCTACTTCCACGCCGACCCGGGCAGCTCGCGGGCGCCGTACAGCATCGTCCTGCCGCCGCCCAATGTGACGGGCGTGCTCCACATCGGCCACGCGCTCGACCACTCCATCCAGGACGCCCTGAGCCGTCGCGCCCGCATGCGCGGTCAGGAGACTCTCTGGCTGCCCGGCATGGACCATGCCGGCATCGCCACCCAGAACGTCGTGGAGCGCGAGCTCGCCAAGCAGGGCCTGTCCCGCCACGATCTCGGCCGTGAGGCGTTCGTGGAGCGGGTGTGGGAGTGGAAGGAAGAGTCCGGCGGCCGGATCCTCGGCCAGATGCGCAAGCTCGGCGACAGTGTCGACTGGGAGCGCGAGCGATTCACCATGGACGAGGGGCTCTCCAGGGCCGTCCACACGATCTTCAAGAAGCTCTTCGACGACGGGCTGGTCTACCGGGCCGAGCGCATCATCAACTGGTGCCCACGCTGCCTGACCGCGCTGTCCGACATCGAGGTGGAGCACAGCGAGGATGAGGGCGAGCTGGTCTCGATCCGCTACTCCGACGAGATCGTGGTCGCCACCACGCGGGCGGAGACGATGCTCGGCGACACCGCCGTCGCCGTCCATCCCTCCGACGAGCGCTACGCGCACCTGGTCGGCACGCTCGTCGAGCTGCCGCTGACCGGGCGCAGGATCCCGGTGGTCGCCGACGAGCACGTCGATCCCGCGTTCGGCACCGGTGCGGTCAAGGTGACTCCGGCTCACGACCCCAACGACTTCGAGATCGGGCGCCGTCATTCACTGCCGTCGATCACGGTCATGGACGAGCGTGGCGTCATCACCGCCCACGGTCCGTTCGAGGGGCTCGACCGGTTCGAGGCTAGGCCGGCGGTCGTCGCCGCGCTGCGCGCCGAAGGCCGCATCGTCGCCGAGAAGCGCCCCTACCTCCACTCGGTGGGCCACTGCTCCCGCTGCAAGACCGTGGTCGAGCCGAGGCTTTCGCTGCAGTGGTTCGTCAACGTCTCGCCCCTGGCCAAAGCCGCGGGCGACGCCGTGCGCGACGGCCGCACCCGCATCCATCCGCCGGAGCTGGCCAAGCGCTACTTCGACTGGGTCGACGACATGCACGACTGGTGCATCTCGCGGCAGCTGTGGTGGGGCCACCGGATCCCGGTCTGGTACGGCCCTGAGGGCGAGATCGTGTGCGTGGGCCCCGACGAGACGCCCCCGGCGGGCTACACGCAGGACCCAGACGTGCTCGACACCTGGTTCTCGTCGGGCCTATGGCCGTTCTCCACGCTGGGCTGGCCCGACGACACGCCCGAGCTCGCGCGTTTCTACCCGACCTCCGTCCTGGTCACGGGTTACGACATTCTGTTCTTCTGGGTCGCCCGGATGATGATGTTCGGCCTGTACGCCATGGACGGCGAACCACCGTTCCGCGTGGTCGCGTTGCACGGCATGGTCCGCGACCAGTACGGCAAGAAGATGTCCAAGTCGTTCGGCAACGTGGTCGACCCGCTCGACTGGATCGAGCGCTTCGGCGCCGACGCCACCCGTTTCACGCTGCTGCGAGGCGCCAACCCCGGCGCCGACGTCGCGGTCAGCGAGGAGTGGGCGGCGGGTTCACGCAACTTCTGCAACAAGATCTGGAACGCCACCCGGTTCGCGCTGATGAACGGCGCGGCGGTCGGCTCTCTCGACGGGCTCGACCTGACCTCCGCCGATCGGTGGATCCTGTCGCGGCTGCAGAGTGTGATCTCGTCGGCCGACGACGCCTTCGAACAGTTCGAGTTCGCCAAGGCGTCCGATCTGCTCTACCACTTCGCGTGGGACGAGGTCTGCGACTGGTATCTCGAGCTGGCCAAGATCCAGCTCGGCGAGGGCCTGGAGCACACCCGGCTGGTTCTCGGGCACGTGCTCGACACCCTGCTCCGGCTGATGCATCCGCTGGTGCCCTTCGTCACCGAGGAGCTGTGGCGTGCTGTCACGGGCGGCGACTCCATCGTGGTCGCCCCGTGGCCGGTGCCCGAATCCCGCTACATCGACGCCACGGCCGAGTCAGAGATCGAGGCGCTGCAGGAGCTCGTGACCGAGGTCCGCAGATTCCGCTCCGATCAGGGGCTGAAGCCGGGTCAGAAGGTGGCCGCCCGCCTCGGGCTGGCCGGCACGCCGCTCGCGGCGCAGGAGAGCGCCGCCCGGTCGCTGCTACGGCTCACCGAGCCGTCCGACGCCTTCTCCGCCACGGCGCAGTTCAGCGTGGGAGGAGTCACGGTGGAGATCGACACCGCGGGCGCCATTGACGTCGCCGCGGAGCGCAAGCGGCTGGAGAAGGACCTGGCGGTCGCGCGCAAGGAGGCCGCGCAGTCGGCTGCCAAGCTGGGCAACGAGCAGTTCATGTCCAAGGCCCCCGATGACGTGGTGGCCAAGGTCAGAGGGCGGGCGCAGGCGGCAGCGGCTGACATCGAGAGGCTCGAGGCCCAGCTGGCCGCCCTGAGCGTTTGAGCTATCCGCACGGGGGGAAGACTGATTCGTTACCGAAGTTGGACCTTGGACGCCGCCGAGGCTGGTAAAGTTTTCAAGGCAGGGCAGTTGGCCCTGTCCTCCCTCTGATCAATCTCTGGGCGTGGGGCACGCTCCAACATCTGTTGGACATGAGCCAAATGTTCGGGTAAGTTCGCAGGGTTGCCTCGAAGCAGGGATGGTCCGGAAGCTACCGGATCGGGCGGTTTGACAAGAATCGCCCAAATCTGCTAGAATAGCTAAGACAGAAGTGTACGCCTCCTGCAGTTCGGGAGTACGCGTCCGTTTCTTGAGAACTCAACAGTGTGTTAAAAGCCAGTGCATGATGCACAACCCCGTCTTTTTGACGGATTCCTTTGGTTGACATTCATGAGTGGA
>NZ_BMNH01000025.1 GCF_014646355.1 Nonomuraea cavernae | reverse complement strand
CTCCATCGCGGCGCTCTTCCTCACCACCGAGGCCGTCATCGCCGAGAAGCCCGAGAAGAACCCTGCCGCTCCCGCCATGCCCGGCGGCGGCGACATGGACTTCTAGCCGCCGCCACCCCTCGGCCCGGAGGCTCCCGGTCGGCCTGACCTCGCGCTCTACTCACCGGAGGCGGCCGGCCGGCGGCCCCCGCGCAGCAGGAAGGCGGCGAGCACGCCACCTCCCACGACGGCCTGGACGACCACGGAGGTGGCCGGCGAAGCCGCCGGGTCGGTCAACGCCGCCAGGGTGGGGAGGCAGCCGAGCAGCGCGAGATCGACGCCGGTCAGCGCCCAGATCACCGGCCCGGTCGGCAGGGCGCCGGCCGGCGTCTCGATGACCGGCTGCGCATGGTCGACGGGCGGTCGGCCAGCCATCCGCAGGGCCGCCGCGGCCAGCGCGGGAGCCAGGGCCGGTCCCAGCGGCCACCACGGACCGCCGGGAAGGACACCGGCCACCGCCAGGCCGGCCAGCGCGAGGCTGGACCACACCCCTGCCGTAAGGGCGGGCAGCAGCGCACGCGCGGCCATCAGGGCTCGCCCGTCCACGGCCAGCAACCGGGCCAGAGCGGGATTGTCGCCGTCCCGGCGCGCGCCGGTGACGAACACCACGGCGGCTGTCAGCGCCCCGCCCAGCAGGAGGCCGATCGACAGCGCGGACAGGCCTCCCGCGGCCTGCGCCGCCAGAGCGGGCAGCGCGGCGGAGCCGGCCAGCGCCGCCAGCCGTCCCGGACGTCTCCTGGCCCGCCGCCACTCCTGCCAGGCCGGCGCCACCGCCCTTCCCCATCCGCCCAGGACGGCGAACCGGGGCCAGCGACGGGAGCCCGGCACCCGTCCGCGCCAGTGGTCGTCCTCCGCGGCCCAGGTCAGCGCGCCGGGATCCAGGATGACCGCGGCCGAGATCACCCGCCCGCTCCTGACCGAAGAGCTCAGGATCCGCCGAGCGGGGATGCGGTCGAGCGCCGCCCACGCCCGCCGCAGCAGCACGGCCGCCCCGGCGGCCACCAGGCCGGCCGCCGAAACGGCCAGGCCGGCGGGCGCGCCGGCGACGGCGGTGAGGGCCTGCCGGGCAACGCCACCGCCCAGGACGGCCACCAGCACGGCCATCAGCACGATGCCGGTGATCGCCACCTTCAGCCAGGAGTCCCACGCTCCGGAAGCCTGGGCGAGCACCGCCGCCGCCATGCCTCCCGCGCTCGCGCCGACGCCCAGCACGAGTGCCGCGACCAGGCGGAGGACGAGGTCGTCCGGTGCGCCGAACGCCGACAGCGCGGCCAGGCCGAGCACCGTGCCGCCCGCGACCGCGATCACCAGCAGGGCCGCCACCGCTCTGCCCAGCACCGAGCGGCGCGGCAGCGGAGACAGCACCAGCCAGGCGGCGTCGGCGGCGGGCAGCACGACGGGGCCCAGGAGACGGGCCAGGGCGAGACAACCCGCGTAGGCGACCATGACCAGCGCGAGCGCCGCGCCCAGCCGCGCGGGATCGACCCCGGTCGCCAGCCCGCGCACGGTCGCGACGAGGGGCCGGCCCAGCAGCGCCACGGCGAGGGCCGCCCCGAACACCATGGCGTACCGATCCGACCAGCTCATCGGCCGTCCCCGGCGGGAACGCAGATAGGCGCGCGCGGGATTCACGACGCGGCTTCCAGCGTGATCAGGCGAGCCCCGGTGGCCGTCGCGAGCCGCAGGTCATGCGTCGCCATGACCACCGTGCCCCCATCGCCGGCATAGCCCCTCAGGATCGCGGCGAGGCGTGCCCGGAACGCCGTGTCCAGCCCGCGCTCCGGCTCGTCCAGCAGCAACAGCCGGCTCGGCCGGAGCAGCGCCATCGCCAGTGACAGCCGTTGCCGCTGCCCGGTGGAGAGGGTCAGCGGGGACAGGTCGGCACGTCCTCGCAGCTCGAACGTGTCCAGCGCCTCCCCCACCGTCAGACGGGCGTCCCGGTGGACGGCGCGCATCAGCTCCAGATGCTCCTTGACGCTCAGCCCCGGATACCAGGCCGGCTCGTCGGCGACCAGCGCGACCCGCTCCCAGAATCCGGCGGCGTCGACCGGAGGCCCGCCGAGGACCTCGATCCGGCCGCGAAGCGGCGGGCGCAGACCGGCCAGGCAGCGCAGCAGCGTCGACTTGCCCACGCCGTTCTCCCCCACCACGGCGACGACCTCGCCCGCCGCGGCCACGAGGCCGACATCGCGCAGCACGGGGGTGTCCCCCAGCTCCACTTCGACGCCGTACGCAGCGATGATCATCTCTGACATGGCCCGAGCCTATGCGCCCCGCTCGTCACTCGCGGAGCTCGCGGTGCGGGGCGTGGAACTCGACCTAGGGGGAGCGTGACGACGGTTGGTCCGGCGTGGGCCGGCAGCGGCCGTTCGAATGCGGGCCGAGGAAGGCCCCAACCACGTCCACGACGGCCGACGGAGGTCAAACGGCCGTGAGGATAGGGTGAGGCGTGTGACGACGTTCCGGATCAGCGAAGCCGCCACACTGCTCGGAGTCAGCGCCGACACCGTCCGCCGCTGGGTCGACGCGGGCCGCCTGCCGGCCGAGCGAGACGAGCACGGCCACCGGCGGGTCGGCGGCGCCGACCTGGCCGCCTTCGCCCGATCCCAGATCGACGCGGCCGACAGCGGCCGCTCGTCGGCGCGCAACCGGTTCCGCGGGATCGTCACCGAGGTGATCAGGGACGAGGTGATGGCGCAGGTGGAGATCGCCGCCGGCCCCTTCCGGGTGGTGTCGCTGATGAGCCGTCAGGCGGCCGACGAGCTGCGCCTGGAGCCGGGAGTGGTGGCGGACGCCGTGATCAAGTCCACCAACGTCGTCGTGGAGATCCCCGACCACTCACGCGTGCCCAGCGGCCACTGAGCAGCCGTCTGAGGACTCTTAGTTAGTCAGGTTTCCTACCCCGAGAGCCGCTGATCGCGGTGGCGGCATGACGTCACGAGTTGGTTTCGGGGGCTTGACTGTAACTTTCGCCAGTACATGACCGGGATTTCGGCGCTATTCGGCGGCTCGTCGTGCCGGCGGGGGCCTGGTGTCGGCCGGGGGCGAGCGGTTGCGCGACCTCGTCGAGCGTGAGCTACGGGCACTCGACGTCGGGCGGCTGTGGGTGGTGCTGTCCGCCGTCCGGGGCAACCCGGTGCTGGTCGGCGCGATGGACCTGGCACTCGCCCGAGTCAGGGACGAGGTGTTCGGGCAGACCGCCCGCGACGGCGGTTCGGTCACCATGGCGGGCCGCTGACCATCGTCAGGGCAGCTGAATCGAGCTTCGGCGGGTGCGCGCCTTTACGTTGTAGATTCATTGGGTGGGGCCAGCAGGCCGGCGATCGCCTTCCGCAGGCGGGCCGAGCGTACGGCGGGGGTCCTGGCCGTCAGCAGCGGCAGGATCGTCTGGTAGCGGCCCGACCTGCCAAGCGCCTCGAAACGCGCGGCGGCCTCCGGGCGGCCCGCCAGCTCCTCGGCCAGATCGGGCGGGACAGTGGCCGTACGCTGGGAGGGGTAGGCGGCCGCCCAGCGGCCGTCGGCCTGGGCGGCGGCGACCTCCGCCAGGCCGGGCGGCCGCATGCGCCCGGCGGCGGTCAGCGCCTCGACGTGCCCGACGTTCACCTACGACCAGAGGCTGCCCTTGCGGCGACGGGAGTAGCGCTGCAGGAAGCAGTGCTGATCATGGGATTTGCGCTGGCCGTCGATCCAGCCGTAGCACAGCGCCACCTCCAGCGCCTGCCCGACCGTGACCGTGGAGAGCGCCGACCCCTTCTTGGCGATCTTCAGCCAGATCGCGTCCTCGGTCTCGTGATGCTCGGCCAGCCACGCCTCCCACTGGGCGGCGTCCGCGAAGAGTTTCATCGGCCCAGCATCTCCAGGTAGTGCGGGTTGTACATGATGCCCAGCACGTTGCCGAACGGGTCGATCACGGCGGCGGTGACGAACCCCGCGCCGCGCTCGGTGAGCGGCAGGTACGGCGTCGCCCCCATGGACGACAACCGGTCCAGTGCGGCCTGGACGTCGTCGACGTGCCAGTGCATGACCACGCCCCCGGGTTCCCTGGGCAGCTCCGGCGGGGCGTAGCTCCGGTCGATGAGGCCGAGCTCGGCCTGGTGGTCGCCGATCCGGAACTCGTAGTAGCCGGCCGGCAGGCCGTTGCCGGGGCGCTCGAAGTACGGCTCGACGCCCAGCAGGTCGGTGTACCACTTCCTGGCCGCCTCCAGGTCGTCGGCCCAGAAGTTGATGGTGGCCGGTCCTCGCAACATGTGTCGCTCCCTTCCTCACCCCGAACATTAGGAGCCATTGCGGAACGTTCGCTTCCGCGATACGCGGGAATCCGGCCGAATTCCGGACCGGGTGGGCCGGGCCTCGTCTCACTGCTGCCCCACGGCGGCCGGGCGACGATGGCGAGCAGCCCCCGCCTCACGGGCGCTCAGCGGCCGAACGTGCGCCGGTACGCGACGGGGGTGGTGCCCAGGGCGCGGTGGAACCTGCGCCGTAGGTTGACCGCGGAGGACAGGCCGACGCGGGCGGCGATCGTCTCGACCGGCAGATCGGTCTCCTCCAGCAGGGCCTGGGCCGCCGCGACGCGCCGCGCGAGCAGCCACCGTCCCGGGCTGACGCCGAGCTGGTCGGCGAACCTGCGGGCCAGCGTGCGCGCGGAGACCCCCGCGCGGGCGGCGAGCCGGTCGACGGTGAGGGGCTCGGGCAGCCGTTCGGCGGCCCAGTCGAGCAGGGGCCCCAGCGAGTCGGCCGGCCGGGCGGCCGGGGGCACGGCGGCGTACTGCGACTGGCCGCCCTCCCGGTGCGGCGGCATCACCATGTGCCGGGCGACCTGAGCGGCGTAGGCGGCTCCGTGGTCGGTGCGGACCAGGTGCAGGCACAGGTCGATGCCGGCGGCGGTGCCGGCGCTGGTGGCCACGTCGCCCAGATCGGCGTAGAGGCTGTCGGCGTCGACGTCGACGAGCGGGAAGCGGTTTTTCAGCTCGGCGGCCATCCGCCAGTGCGTGGTCGCCCGGCGGTGGTCGAGCAGCCCCGTCTGGGCCAGCAGGAAGGCGCCGGAGCAGATCGCGACCAGGCGGGCGCCGCGCCCGTGGGCCCGGAGCAGCGCGTCGAGGACGGCCGGCGGCGCGGGCTCGAGGGGCCGCTGCCAGCCCGGGATCACGACGGTGCCGGCGTGGGCCAGCGCCGCCAGCCCCGAGGTCACCGCCATGTCGTAGCCGGCCAGGGTGGGCACCGCGCCGGGGTGTTCGGCGCAGACCTGGAAGTCGTAGGGGGCCGGCAGCCCGGGACGGCGCACCCCGAAGACCTCGGCGGCGCACGCCAGCTCGAACGTGGACTGCGGCGGCAGCGCGAGCGCGACGACCCGGTGAGCTCTCATGGCAGGAAAGTACCTGAGGATGTCAATCCGGTCACTGTGCCCGAGGGTCTCCCCCGGCCACGATGGGAGTCATGGAACACGACGACATGCAGATCCTGAACGTCGACGACGTCGAGGCCGTCGAGATCGTCCCCGGAATCGTCCGGCGCCGGCTCCCCGCCACCGAGTGGTCCCGCGGCTGGATGTACGACTTCGCGCCGGGCACCGAATGGCCGGAGGTGGACGTGCACGACGGGGAGGAGCGCTACTACGTCGTCTCGGGAGAGTTCGTCGACAGGGGGCACCGGCTCGGGCCCGGCAGCTACGTGGTGTTCGCTCCGGGCAGCACGCACCGGCCGCGCACCGAGACGGGAGCGCGCATGCTCGGCATCAGCATCCCCGCGCGCTGAGCCGTTTCGCACCCTAGGAGGACGAGGGTTCCTTGTCGGCCACGTCCCCCAGGGGGATGCCACGGAAGCTGAGCAGCATGAGCAGGGCGCAGCCTCCGGTGAGGGCGATGTCGGCGACGTTGCCGACGAACAGGCCGCCGTAGTCGATGAAGTCGACGACATGGCCCTGGGCGAAGCCGGGCGGGCGGAAGAGGCGGTCGAGCAGGTAGGTGGTGGCGTTTACATTGTAGATTCTTAGGGCGGGAGGCCGATTCATCTCTCAGATCGAGGCGCGCCTGTCACCGGCTACCGGAGATCGGCCGGGCTACCGGCTCTCCTCCAGCCGGGCGCGGTCCACCTTGCCCGTCGGGTTGCGCGGCACGGCCGGCACGAACACGACATCCCTCGGCACCTTGTAGCCGGCCAGCTCGCCGCGGACGGCCCGCTTGAGCTCGTCCACCGAGGGCGTCGCGTCCGGCGACGACACCACGTAGGCCGCCAGGCGCTGGCCGTACTCGTCGTCGGGCACCCCGAGCACGGCCACGTCGGCGACCTGTGGATGCCGGGCGAGCAGGTCCTCGACCTCCTGTGGGAAGACGTTCTCTCCCCCGGAGACGATCATGTCGTCCTCGCGGCCGTCGATGAACAGCCGGCCGTGCTCGTCGCGGTGCCCGAGGTCGCCGGTGCTCAGCAGCCCGTCGAAGGACGGTTCGGCCTCGCCGCCCTCGCCGCCCGTGTAGCCGCCGAAGGTGACCCCGCCGCCCACGAACACCCTGCCGACCGTGCCCGCCGCGAGTTCCTCGCCGCCGGGGCCGGCGACGCGCACCGTGGTCCCGCGTGAGGGACGTCCCACCGTGCCCGGAGCCTCACGCAGATCGGCGGGGGTGGCGATGGTCGCCCAGCCGGCCTCGGTGGAGCCGTACAGGCTGTAGAGGACGTCGCCGTACGCGCGCGTGAACGCCTCGGCGAGGTCGGGCCGCAGCGCGGACCCGCCGGAGATCACCGCGCGCAGGTGCGGCAGCGGGCGCGGTTCGCAGGCCAGCAGGCGCCCCAGCATGACCGGCACGGCCACCATCGCGCCGGCCCGGTGCCGCTCCAGCGCGTCCAGCACGGCCTCGGGCTCGAACCGCCGCATGAGCACGACGGGACAGCCCAGCACCAACGCCACGCCGTACCAGAGCAGCCCGAGACCGTGGAACAGCGGCGGCGCCACCAGCATCGGCTCGCCGGAGCGGAGCGGCACCGTGGCGAGCATCGAGGTGAACGGCTCGGCCAGCGCGGTCAGGGACAACCGTCGCGGCGCGCCCTTGGGCGTGCCGGTCGTCCCGGAGGTGAGCAGCACCAGGCGGCCCGGCCGGCGCGGCGCCGGCGGCTCGTCCGCCCCGGCGGAGGCGATCAGCTCGTCCAGGTCGCCGGTCTGATGGCCGTCGAAGCCGGTGGGCGGCAGGCCGGGCGCCGCGATCAACGTGTGGACGCCCTCGCGCTCCAGCACGTCGCGCAGCGCGGGCCCGGCCAGGCCGGTGTTGAGCGGCAGCAGGTCCGCGCCCAGGCGGGAGACGGCCGCCATCGCCTCGACGAAGCCCCGGTGGTTGGGCCACATGACCGCGACCGTGTGACCGGGCCGCACGCCGAACCGATCGTGCAGCGCCGAGGCGAGCGCCGCGGCCCTGCGGTCGAGCTCGGCGAACGTCAACCGCCCTTCGTCGTCGAGGATGGCCGGGCGGTCCGGCCAGCGAGCGGCGGCGATGGCCACTCCGGCGGCCGGGGTGACGTCGTAGCGCCGGTAGGCGGCGATCATCCTGGCCAGCCTGTCGGGCGGCTCGGGACGCAGCAACCCGTTGCGCCAGAACGTCTCCACCGCCTCGGCGCCGAAGCCGCACAGTTCCACCAGTCTGCTGGTCATCACGGACGGGACCTTTCCTCCAGGGGACGGACCTTCAGGGTGCTACCCAGCGCCATGGGCCCTATGAGGCGCGACGCCCGTTCTCAACGCCCCTCCCGGTGGCCGTCCTGGTCTCCGCGCTGGTCTCCGTGCTGGTCGTGCTGGTCGTGCTGGTCTTCGTGCTGGTCCTGGCGCTCGATCCGGCGCTCGTCGCGGCGACCGGCCCGGCGCTGCCGGCTCCTGCGCCAGCGACGCAGCAAGGTGGTGAGGACGGGCACCCGGGGCGGCTGCGGCGGCTTGGCGACCTTGAACCTCCTGGCGCCCTCGTACACGGCCGCCGACGCCTCGGCCGGTTCCACCCCCGCGAACACCAGGACGTCGATGGCGACCATGTCCAGGGCCGCGACCGCGTCCCGGCCGCTGGCCTCGGCTTCGAGGCGTTCCGCGTCGAGCGCGGTGATGGCGTCCAGGGCCCGGTCGGCGGCGTGCTGCCGTTCGGCGCGGCTGCCGAGGCCCGCGGACAGGTCACGCAGGATGCCGGCGAGGCTGGCGATGCTCGGCGCCAGCGCGAGACGCTCGTCCTGGTCGGCGGCCAGCGCCGTGCGCGCGAGCATGAAGCAGCTCCCGCCGAGCATGTCGAGGTAGCCGGCGTTCTCCCGCTCCTGCACCAACGGCGCGGCCCGGACCCGCCAGGTCACGGTGTATTGCGTCACCATCGAGCTGACGTGCCGCGCCTTGCCCACCTCGGCGAGCCGGTCAATCAGGTCGCGCAGCTGGTTCATCGCCCGGTCGCCGGCCTCGGCCCCGTCGCCGCTCATCGCGCTGGAGGTGAGTTCGAGACCGTCGGCCATCTTCTCCAGCGCCTCGGCCTCCGCCCGCCGCAGCAGCGCGACAGGCTCGGGAGCGAACAGCAGCTGGCTGAAGACGAGCGCGACCCCGGCGCCGATCAGCGCGTCGATGAGGCGGCTCGACCCCATCATCGCCTCGGCCGAGGCGATGGTCAAAATCGCGCCGGCGGCGGCCTGGCCGACCACCAGCCGGCTCCCGCCGAGGGCACGGGCCGCGGCCGTCGCGAGGAAGATGGACAGGGCCAGGCTCACGTAGCCGCTCCCCAGACGCGCCAGCATCAGCTCGCCGGCCACGATGCCGAGCACCACTCCGGTGAGCAGGCGCACGGACTGCAGCCCGCGCTCCCCCGGCGCGGTGTTGAGCGCGACCACGGCGGCGATCGGCGCGAAGAACGGATCCTGGTGGTCACCGAGGCGGTTCGCGATCACCCACGCGAGCGTGGCGGCGGCGGTCTGCTGCAGCAACGACCACGCGTGCGCCACCAGACGGCGCCGGGCCTTGGCCAGGGCCTTCAGGAGCCGCTCCCACAGCTCGGCGGCGGAAGGGACGCGCGGGACTCGCATCCGGGGGCGCGGCGGTCAGACCTGGAGGTCGACGACGACCTTGACGTCGTCGGGATGCTTGTGCAGCCCGTCGGCGAAGTCGCGCATCGGGATCCGTCTGGTGATCATCCGCGTCAGCCAGCCGCGGTCGGCCTTGCTCAGGGCGTCGGCGGCCTGCTCGAAGTTGCGGCGGGAGGCGTTGACCGAGCCGAACACCACCGTGTTCTTCAGCACCATCTGCTTGTTGATCTCGTCGAGCCGGGCCTCGGCCGGGTGCGCCGCGGGCATGATGCCGAGCAGGCAGATCACCGCGTCGGGCGCGACCCGCTCGGCCAGCCCGAAGACGAGCGGCCCGTGGCCGGTGCACTCCATGACCACGTCGGGGACGACGTCGAGGTCGCCGAGCTCCCCCACGTGGAAGGCGGCGCCCAGGTCGGTGACCAGCCGCCGCCTGGGGCCCCGGTCGTGGAGGTCGAGGACGTGCACCTCCAGGCCGCGCTGGACGCCCATCAACGCGGCCAGCAGGCCGATCGGCCCGGCGCCGGTCACCAGGGCGACCTTGGGCCGCCACGTGGCGCGGCTGAAGATGCGCTCACTCTGCTCCCAGGCCTTGGCCAGCACGGACGCGGGCTCCAGCAGCACTCCGCAGTCGCCGAGCCCAGGGTCCAGCTTGATCGCGTACTGCGTGTCGACCACCCAGCGCTGCGAGCCGTAGCCGTCGAGTTCCTTGATGCCGCGCTCGGTGTAGAGGCCGTTGCGGCAGAAGTCCGGCTCGCCGTGCCCGCACGGTTCGCACGGGACGGGATCGGGACGCCGCACCATGCCGGCGACCAGGTCGCCGGGGGCGAACGGGGTGCCCGGCGGCGCCTGGATCACGGTCCCGAGCGACTCGTGGCCGATCACCAGCCGCTCCCGGCCCGGTGGCGGCCAGCCGTAGTCGTGGCCCTCGACGATGTCGGTGTCGGTGCCGCAGATGCCGAGGAGCCTGCCCTCCACCAGCAGGTCGTCAGGGCCCGGCGTCGGCTCGTCGAGGTCGCTGACCCGCACCTGGTCGGGCCGGCCCGGAATCACCGTGATCGCCTTCAACTCGCCGTCCTCCTGTCTCGGGCTGCCCGCCGTGGCGCGGGGCCGGTCTCCCGAGCGCATCTACCCACCGCGACACCCCCGATACGTATTGTGATAGTTCCTTACGAAGTCTTCGCTTTTCTCCATCTGCTGACCCTTGGAGCAACCTTGGCGGGACACGGCCGGGAAAGTCGCGGGCAGGACCCCGTCTCCGGTGGACCCTGTGAGCGAGGAAGGGCCGCCGACGGACAGGGATGGCGATGGGACAACAGGCAGGGACCGCCCCGCTCGACGAGGCCGCCGCGCGTCGCGCGGGCCCCGGCAGGGCGCTCGCGGCGGACGCCGGACGGATCGTCACGTGCGCTCTCGACATGGCCGAGCGCTTCCACCGCAAGGGCCGGCTGCTCACCTTCGGCGACGGGGCCGCGGCGGCCGACGCCGGGCATCTGGCCGTGGAGTTCACCCATCCGGTGATCGTGGGCAAGCGCGCGCTGCCCGCGATCTCGCTGGCCAACGACGCCGCGGCGGTGAGCGGCATCGCCGCCGCGAGCGGTTACGACTCCGTCTTCGCCACCCAGCTGCGCCTGCTGGGGCGTCCCGAGGACATCGCGGTCGGCTTCCTCACCGGCGACAGGTGCGGCAGCGTGCGCGCCGCGCTCGCCGCCGCCCGCGACCTGGGCATGCTGACGGTCGCCCTCACCGCGAGCACTCCCGCCGCGAGCATCCCCGGCGCGAACCCTCTCACCGCCGGCACCCCCACCGCGAGCATCCTCACCGCCGGCCCCCTCACCGCAGGTGTCCCGTCCGGCGGCGCCGAGGAGACGGCGCCGGGCGGCTCGGACGACGACGGCGTGGGCGGCCTGGAGATCGATCACGTGCTGCCCGCGCGGACCGGCGACCCACGGGTCGCGCGGGAGATCCACGTCACGATCTACCACGTCCTCTGGGAGCTGGTGCACGTGTTCTACGAGGATCCGGTGTTCTCCCTGACGCCGGCCGCCTGCCATGACGACGGCGGCTGCGTCACGTGCGCCGACACGGCGGTCCCGGTGCGGGTCACCGAGGTGCGTGACGGCGGGCTGGCCGTGGTCGACACCGGCTCCGGCACCGAGGAGATCAGCGTCGCGCTGGTCGAGGCGCGGGTCGGCGACGTGGTGCTGGTGCACGCCAAGGAGGCCATCGCGGTGCTCGGAGGTGACGGCGCGTGACCGGGACGCTCTACCCGTTCCTCGGCGCCGGCCAGGTCACCGTCGAGGACGTGACCCGCTCCAGCGTGGAGAAGGCCGGCGAGAGCCTGGCGCTGCGGCTGCGGGTGCTCGAAGGGCTCGGCCCGGCGCTCGCGGCGTGCGCGGACGTGCTCGCCGCGGCCTTCCGGGCCGGGGGCAGGCTCTACACCTTCGGCAACGGCGGCAGCAGCACCGACGCGCAGTCCGTGGCCCAGCTGTTCCTGACGCCCGGCGCCGGCGGCCGGAGCCTGCCGGCGATGTCGCTGACCGGCGACGCCGCGCTGCTGACCGCGCTCGGCAACGACGTCGACTTCGACGTGATCTTCGCCCGCCAGCTGGCCGCCCTCGGCCGTCCCGGCGACGTCGCGCTGGGGCTGTCGACCAGCGGCGGGTCGGCGAACGTGCTGCGCGGCCTGGAGGAGGCGCGCCGCCGCGACCTGGTGACCGTCGGCTTCGCCGGGTCGGGTGGCGGGCGGATGGCCGAGGAGGGCCTCGCCGACCACCTGTTCGTCATCCCCTCCTCGTCGGTGCACCGCGTCCAGGAGGCCCAGACCACCGCCTGCCACGTGCTGTGGGAGCTGGTCCAGCGCTCACCGGCCGGGGCGTGACCGGCCGGGTCCGCTCGCGCATCCGGGTCGAGGGCATCGTGCAGGGCGTCGGCTTCCGGCCGTTCGTGCACGCGCTGGCCTCCCGGTACGGCCTGGCGGGCCTGGTCGGCAACGACGCCACCGGGGTGTTCATCGAGGCGGAGGGCCCGCCGGCCGCGGTGACCGCGCTGGTCGAGGCGGTGCGCGAGCGGGCTCCCGCGCTGGCCGTGGTGGAACGCGTCAGCGTGAGCGAGGTCGCGCCGACCGGAGCCCGGGGCTTCGAGATCGCGCCCAGCGTGGCCGGCGGGACCCGGCGGACGCTGGTCCCCGCGGACGTGGCGACCTGCGACGACTGCCTGGCCGAGCTGTTCGACCCGGCCGATCGCCGCTACCGGTATCCGTTCGTCAACTGCACGAACTGCGGGCCGCGGTTCACGATCATCACCGGGATGCCGTACGACAGGGGCTCGACCACCATGGCGGGCTTCCCCCTGTGCCCGGAGTGCGCGGCGGAGTACCGGGACCCCGGCGACCGGCGCTTCCACGCCCAGCCGGTGTGCTGTCCCGCCTGCGGCCCAGCCCTCACGCTGCGCACAGCGGACGGGGCTCGGCTGCCCGGTGATCCCGTCGCGGTGGCGACGGCCTGGCTCGCGGGCGGCGCGGTCGTGGCGGTCAAGGGGCTCGGCGGCTACCACCTGGCCGCCGACGCCGCCGACGAGACGGCCGTCGCGACGCTGCGGGCCCGCAAGCGCCGCGCGGACAAGGCGTTCGCGGTGATGGCTGCGGATCTGGCCGCCGCGCGCGAGCTGTGCGAGGTGGACGACGCCTCGGCGGCGCTGCTGACCGGTCCGCGCCGGCCCATCGTGCTGCTGCCCCGCCGGGCGGGCGCGCCGGTCGCGCCCTCGGTCGTGCCCGACGGCCCCGACCTGGGCGTGCTGCTGCCCTACACGCCGCTGCACCACCTGCTCGCCCGGGAGTCCGCCCGGCCGTACGTGCTGACCAGCGGCAACCTGTCCGACGAGCCGATCGCGCACGACGACGAGGACGCGCGGCGGCGGCTGGGCGCGATCGCCGACGCCTTCCTGTGCCACGACCGGCCGATCCACACGCCCGCCGACGACTCAGTGGTGCGGGCCTTCCGGGGAGCGGCGCTGCCGATCCGCCGGGCCCGCGGGCACGCCCCCGAACCGCTCACGCTGCCCCTCGCCGCCGCGCGCCCGGTGCTGGCCTGCGGAGCCGCGCTCAAGAGCACGTTCTGCCTGGTCAGGGGCCGGCACGCGTTCGTGTCGCAGCATCTCGGCGATCTGGAGAGCCACGAGACGCTGCGCGCGTACACGACCGGGATCGAGCGCCTCCGGCGGCTGCTCGGCGTCGAGCCGGAGGTCGTCGCCCACGACGCGCACCCTGACTACCCGTCCACGACGTACGCGCTCGGCCTCGACGGGGTGGAGCTCGTCGAGGTCCAGCACCACCATGCCCACATCGCCTCCTGCCTGGCCGACAACGGCGAGGCGGGGCCGGTCATCGGCGTCGCGTTCGACGGCACGGGCCACGGCTCCGACGGCACCGTCTGGGGCGGCGAGCTGCTGGTGGCGTCCCTCACCGGCTTCCGCAGGGCGGGGCACCTGGAGCCGGTGCCGATGCCGGGCGGTGTCACGGCCATCCGGCAGCCGTGGCGGATGGCGGCCGCCTTCCTGCACGCGGCGGCCGAGCCGGCCGACGGGCTGGACGTGGCCCGCCGCAACGCGGCCCGCTGGCCGGCGGTGGCCGCGCTCGCCGCTCTCGGCGGTCGCGGCGTGCCCGTCACCTCCAGCGCCGGCCGGCTGTTCGACGCGGTGGCGGCGCTGCTCGGCCTGCGCGACGCCGTGACGTACGAAGGGCAGGCCGCGATGGCCCTGGAACACCTCGTGGACCCCGCCGTCCGGGACGGCTATCCCGTGACCGTGACCTCACCGCTGGTCGGCGGACGTCCCGTTGCCACGACCTCGCCCGTGATCGGCGGACCTCCCGCCGCCGTGACCTCACCGCTGGTCGGCGGACGTCCGGGGGACGCGACCTCAACCGTGGGGATGCGCGATGATCCTGCGGTCGTGGTGATCAGGAGCACCGACCTGGTCCGGGCCGTCGTCCATGACCTTCGGCGCGGCGTGCCCTCCGGGGTGATCGCGGCCAGGTTCCACCACGGCCTGGCCGAGGCGGTGGTGCGCGCGGTCCTGCTGGTCGCCGGGTCCACCGGACTCGACACGGTCGCCCTGTCGGGCGGCGTGTTCGGCAACCTGGTCCTGCTCGGCGGCGTGACCGACGGCCTGCGCGGCCACGGTCTCCGGGTGCTGACCCACCGCACGGTGCCCTGCAACGACGGCGGCGTCAGCCTCGGCCAGGCGGCGGTGGCCGCCGCCCGAACCTGACCGGCGACCACCCTCAGCAGATGCGTGGGAGGGGGTCGCCGACGAGGACGTCGACGATGCGGGTGCCGCCGAAGGCGGTGCGGAGCAGGACGAGGCCGGGCGGGTCGTCCTTGACGGCGCCGATGACGGCGGCGCCGGCGCCGAGCGGATGGGCGCGCAGCGCGTCGAGCGCGCGGCCGGCGTGCGCGCCGTCGACGACGGCGACGAAGCGCCCCTCGCAGGCGACGTAGAGCGGGTCGATGCCGAGCAACTCGCACACGCCCGTCACCTCGGCCCGCACCGGGATGGCGTCCTCGTCGACGACCACGGCCACGTCGGAGGCGGTGGCGACCTCGTTGAGGATGGTGGCGATCCCGCCCCGGGTGGCGTCGCGCAGCGTCCGGACCTGCCCGGGCACGCCGTCCAGCAGGCCGGAGACGAGTTCGTGCAGGGGCGCGGTGTCGGACCGGAGCGTGGCCTCGATGCCGTAGTCGCCGCGGGCCAGCATGATGGCGGCGCCGTGCTCGCCGATGGGCCCGGAGACGATGACCGCGTCGCCGGGCCGGGCGCCGGAGGCGGACAGGCTGACGGGCCGTTCGATGACGCCGACGCCGGTGGTGGTGACGTAGCAGCCGTCGGCCTTGCCGCGTTCGACCACCTTGGTGTCGCCGGTGACGATCGACACGCCGGCGGCGCGGGCCGCGGCGGCCATGGAGGCGGCGATCCGGCGCAGGTCGGCGACCGGAAAGCCCTCTTCCAGGATGAATCCGGCGGCCAGGTACTCGGGGCGGGCCCCGCACATGGCGAGGTCGTTGACGGTGCCGTTGACGGCCAGGTCGCCGATGTCGCCGCCGGGGAAGAACAGCGGGGAGACCACGAAGGAGTCGGTGGTGAAGGCCGCCCGCGCGCCGTCGAGCCGCAGGGTCGCCCCGTCCTCCAGGGGGGCGAGCAGCGCGTTGCCGAACTCCTTGAGGAAGACGGCCTCGATCAGCGTGTGGGTCGCCCGGCCGCCCGCGCCGTGGGCGAGCGTGATCCGCTCCTCCCTGACGACCGCCTTGCGCCGCCTGGCGCGGGCGATGCGGTCGAGGACCTGCCGCTCGCGGTCGGGGTGGGGCGTGCCGGGCACGGCGTGCCCGAGGTCAGGAGTCTCGGACGCCGTCCGTTCGGTGGTCACGCGCGGGTCGCCTCTCTCACGCGGTCGCGGCTGAAGCGGCCGAAGTTGTAGTACGCGGCGCAGGCGCCCTCCGAGGAGACCATGCAGGTGCCGATCGGCGTCTCCGGGGTGCAGGCCGTGCCGAACACCTTGCACTCCCAGGGTCTGAGCACGCCCTTGAGGACCTCGCCGCACTGGCATGCCTTGGGATCGGCGACGCGTACGCCGGGCAGTTCGAAGATCCGCTCGGCGTCGAAGGCGGCGTACTCGTCGGCCAGCATGAGCGCGGACTGGGAGATGAAGCCGAGGCCGCGCCACTCGAAGTGCGGCCGGAGCCGCATCACCCTGCGGATGGCCTCCATCGCGGTGCGGTTGCCCTGCCACGGCACCACCCGGGCGTACTGGTTGGCCACCTCGGCCCGTCCCGAGGCCAGCAGGCCGAGGAGCATGTGCACCGACTGGAGGATGTCCAGCGGCTCGAACCCGGCGACGACGAGCGGCTTGCCGTAGTCGCGGGCGATGAACTCGTACGGTTCGCAGCCGATGACGGCCGACACGTGGCCGGGGCCGATGAAGCCGTCGAGCCGGAGGTCGGGTGAGTCGAGGATGGCCTTGATGGCCGGAATTATCATGACGTGGTTGCAGAAGACGGAGAAGTTGCGGATGCCGTCCGCCGCCGCCCGCAGGATGGTCATCGCCGTGGACGGCGCCGTGGTCTCGAACCCGATGGCCATGAACACCACGCGCCGGTCGGGGTTCGCCTGGGCGATCCGGAGCGCGTCGAGCGGCGAGTAGACCATCCGGATGTCGGCGCCGGCCGCCTTGGCGTCGAGGAACGAACCCTGGCCGCCCGGCACCCGCGTCATGTCGCCGAACGACGTCATGATCACGTCCGGCTGCGCGGCGATGTGGATCGCGTCGTCCACCCTGCCCATCGGGATCACGCACACGGGGCAGCCGGGGCCGTGGACCAGCACCACGTTCTCCGGGAGGTGGTCCTCCAGGCCGTGCTTGTAGATCGTGTGGGTGTGCCCTCCGCACACCTCCATGAACGTGTAGCGCCGCCCCGGCTCGCAGCGGCCCGCGATCTCCGCCGCCAGGACCCGGGCCTTCCCGGCGTCGCGGTACTCATCGACGAACCGCACGCGTCCCCCTCATCGTGATGCCGCTCATCGTGATGCCGCTCATCGTGATGCCGCTCATCGTGATGCCGCTCATCGGATGTCCGACTGCCTGAGCGCGTCGAGTTCGTCGTCGTAGGCCTGGCCGAGCCCCTCCAGGTAGTCGAGGACGGCCTGCGCCTCCGACTCCGAGATCTTGGACAGCGCGAACCCGACGTGCACGAGCACCCAGTCGCCGGCCTTCAGGTCCTCGTCGGCGAGCAGGCCGACGTTGATGCGGCGGCGCACGCCGCTGACGTCCACCAGGGCGAGGTCGGCGTGCTCCTCGTCGGTCCCGACGAGCTCACCCGGGATGCCCAGGCACATGCCCCCGCTCCTCCCGGTAGCTGACGGATTCGAGGACCAACTCGTCGCCGCCCGTGAGGTCGACGTCGTCGCCGCCGCAGACCGGGCAGACGGCGAGCACGTCCAGTGACTCCGTCCGGCCGCCGCAGTCGCGGCAGATGACGGTCAGCGGCGTGACGACCAGGTCGAGCACGGCGTTCTCGGCCGGTGTGCCCTCGGCTGCGTGCGCGAAGGCCTGCTCGAACGCCTCCCCCACGACCGCGTGGCGGGTGCCGACGCGCACCCGCGCGCCGGTGATCCCCCGGTCACCGGCCTCTCGCCGGATCAGGTCGACCAGTCCTTCGCACATCCCGTGCTCATGCATGCGGCGCTACATCCATTTCATCATCAGATACCGCTTGATATCCGGCCATTGCAGGGCGATGACCGTTATGACCCCGCAGGCCCCGATCAACGCGGCTACACGCGTCTTACTCATGTCATGTCACCTCATTCCTGTTCCGAGGCCGGGAGCCAGGCCCGGCACTTTCCGCAATCATGTCCATCACCAGGCGCACCGCTTGGTCGACGGCCGCCAGCACCGGCTCGCTCAGTTCGGCGAGCACGTCCTCGTCCGGCGATCCCGTCAGCACGGTGGCGGGCTCGCAGCACACCACGAGCACGCGCTCCGGCACCCGGCCGAGCTCGCGGGCCAGCCGGAGCACCTTCACCGGATCCAGGCCGTGTCCCTCCAGGGCGACCACGCCCCCGCCGGGCAGGTCGGGTTCGAGCACGGTGAGCGTGCCCGGCGGCTCGCCGCGCATCGCGGCGTCGACCAGGATCGCCGTGTCGTAGTCGCGTTGCAGCGCGTAGACCAGGTCCATGCCCCGGATGCCGAAGTCGACCACGTCCACGCCGGCGGCCCGCTCCTCCCGCGCCAGGCGGCGCGCCACCTCGACGCCGAACCCGTCGTCGCCGAGGAAGATGTTGCCGATCCCGGCGACGAGCACCCGCGCGGCACCCGGCGTGTCAGGCGGCGGCCCGAGCGGCTCGACCTCGTCGGGCGCGTAGAAGAACCGGTGGCCCGGCATCCGGGCCTCACCCAGGTCGCGCCCCGGGTCGTCGTCGAGGACGACGGCGACGTGGAAGGCGCCCGCGTCGTCCTGCTCGATCGACTCGACCACGGCCTCGCGGCCGGCGAGGACGAGGTCGAAGATGTCGGCCCGGGCCGCCGACGGCCGCAGCCGCACCCGGCTGCCCGCGCGCACCGGCACCCCGCCCACGAGCACCTCGTCGGGGCCGCGCCGCTCCATCCGGGTCCAGAAGTCCGTCTCGCTCATCCGGCCGGCTCCGCCCGTACGATGCCGTGCAGCCGCATGAGCTCCTCGGGGGTGAGCGAGGCGCACCGGTCGAGGATCTCCCGCCCGCGCGGGTCGCCGTCGCGGATCTCCCGTTGCTCCTCCTCGGTCAGGGCCAGCACGCTCAGCGTGAGGAGCTGGTCGATCTCCGTGGCGTCGAACAGGTCGCCGGGGCTCTCCGGCGAGATGCGCGGGTGGTCGTACAGGATGATCGGCGCGGCCAGCATCGTGCGGCGGTCGCCCTCCTCGCCGAGCAGCACCGGCCAGACGCCGAGGTTGCGGCACTCCTCCGCGAGCGGGCGCAGCTCGGCGGGCGGGTCCATGAGCGAGACGAACCGGCCGCCCTCGGTGCGCAGCACCGTGTGGGCCGAGATCAGGGTGTGCCGCATCGCCTCCGCGCGGATGTCGCCCGCCCAGGGGGTGGTGTTGACGACGCGTACGGTGAGCCGGAAGAGTCCCGGCCGCAGCGGCTCGGCCCGCGCCTCGACGTGGCCGCGCAGCGCCTGCCAGCTCCGCAGCACGGCGCCGGCCCGGCCGCCCGCGCCGTCGGCCAGCCATTCGGCCTCCTGCCCCGCCTTGACGTCGATCTCGATCCGGGCCGGCCGCTCGGCCAGGCCGCCGAGGTCGAGCCCGGCCCGCGCGACCTCCCGCTCGACCGCCTCCTCCCGGGGCAGGTGGCGGCGGCCGGCGGCGGTCAGCTCCGGCACCAGGTCGAGCTCCGCGCCCCGCGCGCGGGCCACCTCACGGGTGACCGCGTGCAGGAAGCGCACGCGGACCTCGACCGTGTCGGCCGGATCCGCCTCGACGAGGCACTCGGTCCGCGCCTGCCACGGGTTGCCGTCGTGCGCCCTGCCGTACGGCTCGGGGTGGATGCCGCCGATCGTCCAGCGCTGCTGGTTCTTCAGCGCGGACCCGCGGTACGGCCACAGCAGGTAGCCCTCGTACAGCACGGCTCGCGCGATCTGTCCGGCCTGGTCCATCGTTCAGCTCCCGCCCGTCCTCAGCAGCGACTCGACCACGTCGTCCCAGCCGGCCAGGGTGTGGCTGCTCCGGTAGGCGTACAGGCGGTCGAAGGCGTCGCGTCCCAGCCGCAGCCAGGCGCTCGCCGGAAAGTAGTGGTCCATCAGGTCCTTCCAGACCCGCACCGGCATGCGGAACTCCGCCTCGGTGTCCCAGGCGATGCGCGCGGCCTGCAGCAGGCCGTCCGCCAGGTAGAAGACGGTGCCGCTGAAGAGGAACTCCAGCGGGATCTCGCCGTCCTCGAGGCCGTGGAAGTACTTGGCCGCCGCGACCTCGAAGTCGTAGGTGCAGGGCACCGGGATGGCGGCGGTGGTGCCGCCGGTGAACGCGGGCAGGTGCGTGACGGTCCGCGTCCACAGCAGGCTCGTCAGGCTCCTGCCCCACTGCTCGGGCGCGCCGAACAGCTCGGCGAGCCGCGCCTGGTCGGCTCCCCCATAGGTACGGCGGGTGGCGGCGATGCGGATCTGGGTGTCGAGCACGACGGAGCGCACCTCGACCCCGTCCGCGCCGTCGATCGTGAGGCCGAACTCCAGGGTCGGCAGGGCGGCGAACTCCGCCACCCGTGCCTCGTCGACCGTTATCCGCAGGTCCGGCGGCCCGGATGTCATCGTGTGTGTCCCCCGGTCAGGCGGGTGAGAGGTTGGGCATGTCGGGATCGATGGGTTCGCGGTCGTGGGGGGCGATGCCGGTGGAGCGCGCGGCGGTCGAGCGCCCGTCGGGCAGATGGCCGGGCTGCCTGTCGTAGTTGCCGACCGCGTTGCCCTCGTGGACTCCCCTGACGTGCGACGGGGTGTCCGGGCGTACGTGGGAGTGCCCGGTCCTGATGTGCTGGTCCTTCTTCCTGCTGGCCATTTCCCTGGTCCCCCCTTGACTCAGCGGCGAAGCCGGTCGTCTGCCGCGGCCACGGTCGTGGACCGGCGGCGTAGTTCGGTGAAGAAGTGCGTGATCTCGGCCCAGACCTCGGCCCCTCCGGCGAGCCCTCTCCAGTGGGTGCGCAGCAGCCCGACGAGCGTGTAGCACTCGTCGACGGGCACGATCCAGTGCTCTCCGGCCCCGCCGGTGCGGTTCACGAGCAGGGCCTCGACATCGGGGACGAGCCGGCCGAGCACGGGGTTGGCCTCGGTCAGCTCCCGCCAGGTGTGCTCGTCCAGCGGCGATTCGACGGCCCCGGCGGGGCTGGGGTAGAACAGCGCGGTCCGGCCCGCCACCGAGTCCCGCAGCACGAACGCCATCCGCACGGGGATGCGCAGGCCGGCCCAGGTCGCGTCGTCCAGCTCGAAGCCGTCCAGCAGCCACCGGCGGTCCGACACCAGGCGATGGCTCTGGCCGCCGGCGGCCGGGCTGTCGAAGAGCACCGCGCAGGCCCGGCAGGCGCAGCGCAGTTGGCGGGCCGAGAGGTCGAGCACGTGGCGGTGGTCGGGCGGGACCGGGCCGGCGCACAGCTCGCACCGCTCCAGGACCTGCTCCTGCTCGGGCTCCTCCTGCCCGGGCTGCGCGGCCGACGCCGCCGCGCGCCGGGTGATGAGCCGGCGCAGGGCGCCACCCTCGATCTGCCGCGTCACGACGCCGGTGTCCCGGGACGGTCCCGCCCGGTGATGCGGCGCAGCGACTCGACGGGGACCACGACGGGCGGCGCCGGCGGGTCCTCGACCTCGATCTCGACCGCCTCGATCTCCGGCGCGGCGGCGCGTACCGCTTGTTCCAGGGCGGCGGTCAGCGTCGCCGCCGACGACCGGCAGCCGCCGCGCGCGGGCCGCAGCCGCAGCCGGACCACGTCCGGCTCGACGGACACGACGTCCGCGCTGCCGCCGCCGAGCCGCTTGCGCGCCACCCGGAGCGCCTGCTCGATGCGGGTGCGCGCGTCCAGCGGGTGCAGGCCGTGCAGCAGCAGCAGGTGCGAGACCAGCCCGTCGGCGGCCAGCCGCTCGGCCAGGCCCTCCCCGGCCGCCGAGGCCACCGTCATCACCCGTGACAGCGCCTCGCCGTACACGTCGAGCAGCGCCTCGACGAACTCGACCCCGCGCGCGTCGGTCACCTCGTCCAGCAGGGCGTCGACCCGGCTCAACCGGCCGGCCAGCTCCTGGTCGTCCATGGCGGCCTAACCGGAGATGCTCGTGCCGAGCGTCGGGGAGTGCACCTGTTGGAGCACCTTCCCGTCGCCGAGGTACATGTGGACCCCGCAGGGCAGGCACGGGTCGAAGCTGCGGACGGTCCGCATGATGTCGATGCCCTTGAAGTTCTCCGGCCCGTTCTCCTCGAAGATCGGCAGGCCCTGGACCGCGTCCTCGTACGGCCCCGGGGTGCCGTAGCTGTCCCTCGGGCTGGCGTTCCACGGGGTCGGCGGGTACGGGTGGTAGTTGGCGATCTTCCCGTCGCGGATCACCATGTGGTGCGACAGGACGCCCCGGACCGCCTCGTGGAAGCCGCAGCCGATCGCCTCCTCCGGCACCTCGAAGTCGGTGAAGACCTTGGTGCGCCCGGCCCTGATCTCGGCCATCGCCTGGTCGATGAAGTGGAACGCCATCCCGGCCGCGTAGGCGACGAAGTAGATGCGGGCGCGGTTGCGCTCCAGCGTGTTGGCCCACTTCGGGATGGTCCACTCCAGCCGCATCTCCGGGAAGGCGGCGCTCTTGGGCAGGTTGATCTCCACGCTGTGCCCGGTGGCCCGGACGGTGCCCGTGTCGACCAGCCCGGCCAGGGCCGTCGACCAGAGCCGGGCGAGCGCCCCGCCGCCGGTGTCGAGCGCGAGATGGTCACCGGTGTTCGGGTCGAACCAGCGGGGGCTCATGACCCAGCTGTAGTTGCCGTTGTCCAGGTCGCGTTTCTGCGGCTTGGGGAGCGTCGTCTGGTTCCACGGGTGGCGCTGGTCGATCGGGTTGCCCAGCGGGTCGTGGCTGACGAAGGTCTCCTCGCTCTGCCAGTCGTCGTAGTAGGAGCTGCCCAGCAGGATCCTGATGCCGAGGTTGATGTCGACCAGGCTGGTGGTGCGCAGCTGCCCGTCGAGCACGATGCCGGGCGTCACGAACATCCGCCGGCCCCAGTCGGCCATGTGCCGGTAGTCGTAGTCGACCACCTCGGGGTCCTGGAAGGCGCCCCAGCAGCCCAGCATGACGCGCCGCCGGCCGACCTCCTCGTAGCCGGGCAGCGCCTCGTAGAAGAAGTCGAAGAGGTCGTCGTTCATCGGGACGACCTTCTTGATGAAGTCGAGGACCCTGAGCAGGCGGGACAGGTAGTCGGTGAACAGCTGCGGGGTGGCCACCGTGCCGACGCCGCCGGGGTAGAGCGTCGAGGGGTGCACGTGCCGCCCTTCCATCAGGCAGCACATCTCCCTGGTGACCCGGCTGACCTGCAGCGCCTCGCGGTACATCGAGCCGGTGAACGGGTTGAACGCGCGCATGACGTCGGCGATCGTCCGGCAGCCGTGCACGCCGCCACGGGGCGCCTCGGTGGTCTCGGCCCGGCGCAGCAGGCTGGGGTTGGTCTCCTTGACCATCTGCTCGCAGTAGTCGACGAAGACCAGGTTGTCCTGGAAGAGGGTGTGGTCGAACATGTACTCGGCGGCCTCGCCGAGGTTGAGGATCCACTCGGCGAGCGGCGGAGGCTTGACCCCGTAGGCCATGTTCTGCGCGTAGACCGAGCAGGACGCGTGGTTGTCGCCGCAGATGCCGCAGATGCGGCTGGTGATGAAGTGCGCGTCACGCGGGTCCTTGCCCTTCATGAACACGCTGTAGCCGCGGAACAGCGACGACGTGCTCTTGCACTCCACCACCTCCTTGTTGTTGAAGTCGATCTTGGTGTAGATGCCCAGGTTGCCGATGATCCTGGTGATCGGATCCCACGACATCTCCACCAGCTGGCGGGTCTCCTGCGCCTGTTCCATACGCGCGGTCACGTCGACGTTCCCCCTCTAGCCACTCCAGCGGGGGTCGTACCCGCTTGTCAGTTTCGGACCGTTGTGGTGCCACTTCGGCTCGGCGTTGGCCGTCTTGTTGGTGATGGCGCGGAGCCTGCGGATCAGAGCGCCGTAGGCCGTGGTCATCGTGGAGGAGACCGCGCCTCCGGGAGGCTGGTCCATGAAGGGCATGAACTTGTCCGGGAAGCCGGGCATCGTGCAGCCGATGCAGATGCCGCCCACGTTGGGGCAGCCGCCGACGCCGTCCATCCAGCCGCGCTTGGTCACGTTGCAGTTGACGACCGGCCCCCAGCAGCCGATCTTCACCAGGCACTTCGGCGAGCTGTAGTCCTGGGCGAAGTCGCCCTGCTCGTAGTAGCCGGCCCGGTCGCAGCCCTCGTGCACGGTCTTGCCGAACAGCCAGGTGGGCCGGAGCTGCTTGTCGAGCGGGATCATCGGAGCCATCCCCGCGGCCTGGTAGAGCAGCCAGGTCAGGGTCTCCATGAAGTTGTCGGGCTGCACCGGGCAGCCGGGCACGTTGACGATCGGCAGGCCGCCCGCCGAGCGGAAGCCGGCGCCCAGGTAGTCGGAGAGCCCCATGGATCCGGTGGGGTTGCCGGCCATGGCGTGGATGCCGCCGTAGGTCGCGCAGGTGCCGATGGCGACCACCGCCCACGCTCCGGGCGCCAGCCGGTCGATCCAGGTGTTGAAGGTGATCGGGTCGCCGGTGACCGGGTCGTTGCCCATGGACGTCCAGTAGCCGTCGCCGTTGATCTTCTCGTTGGGGATCGAGCCCTCGATGACCAGGACGTACGGGCCGAGCCGTCCCTCGGCGGCCTCGTGGAAGGCCGTCATGAACTCGGCGCCCGTCTCCTTGGCGAGCACCTTGTTGTGCAGGTGGACCTTCGGCAGGCCCGGCACGAGACCGAGGAGCACGTCCTCGATGCTCGGCAGCGTGGCGGCCGTGACGGAGACGGTGTCGCCGTCGCAGCTCATGCCCTCGGAGGTCCACAGAATGTGCACCTCGTCCAGCGCGGTATCCGGCTTGGCAGCGCTCATGGCCTGAAGCCCCCTTGTCGGCCTGGCATCGCCCTGACATGGTCGCGGGGCTCGCGCCCCGGTCACGGTTAGTATTCCCGGCTAACCCCATGTAGTTGCCTGTGGCGCTGACAAAGGTCGCAAACCCTCCCCAGACATGCCACGAGCCGGGCCCCGCGGGGGGACCCGGCTCGTGGTGTGCGCTGCGTCAGGCGGGCACGATGTTCTCGGCCTGCGGGCCCTTCTGGCCCTGCGTGATGTCGAAGGACACCTTCTGGCCCTCGTGCAGCTCACGGTAGCCCTGGGTCGCGATGTTCGAGTAGTGGGCGAAGACGTCGGCGCCGCCGCCGTCCTGCTCGATGAAGCCGAAACCCTTTTCAGCGTTGAACCACTTCACGGTTCCGGTGGCCATGCCGATCTCCTCTGGTTGAGCCGAGGCCGCACCGTGCGGCCTCTGCGCGGTCGTGATGAACCCATCCGGAGATGACCAGCAAAAACAAATGCACCTGAGGTCACGTCCCGTCAGGTGCACCGATGTTCATGGGTACCACAACTGCAACCACTCCACGCTAACACGTACGCCGCGCTACGGCACGTGCCCCCCGGTGCCGCGTCACCCATGTCCGGCGACACCGGGAGAAAGCACGTCCACCCAGGTCAAACGCGCGATCCTACCCTGAAGAGGGCGACCTTGGCCGTGCCGTACGGGGGCTCACGGCTTGCGGCCCACCCCGCACACGGCGCTCAGCGGGAGCGCCGGGTTGATCACACCGCCCTCGGGCCGCCAGTGCGGCGTCGGGACCACGCCGGGCTCCACCAGTTCGAGCCCCTCGAAGAAGGTCGCGATCGTCTCCGGGCTGCGCAGGTTGTACGGGAAGGCCGCGTTGGCGTTGTAGCTGGCCACCGCCGTGACGAGCGCCGGGTCGGTGTTGACGCCGTCGCTGAGGGCCAGGTAGCTGCCCGAGGGGAGCCGGTCGACCAGCCGCTGGACGATGCCCTTGGGGTCGTCGGCGTCGGTGACCTGGCCGGCGATGCTCAGCATGGTCAGCCCGATGGGCCGGCTGAAGTCGAGCGTCTTGGCCGCGCCCTCCAGGATGGTCTCGGGGTCGCGCACGTCGGCGTCGAGGTAGTCGGTGGCGCCCTCGGGCGTGCTGGTCAGCAGGGCGCGGGCGTGCACCAGGACCAGCGGGTCGTTGTCGACGTAGACGATCCGCGACTCGGGCGCCACGGCCTGGGCGACCTCGTGGGTGTTGTTCGCGGTGGGCAGGCCGGTGCCGATGTCGAGGAACTGGCGGATGCCGGCCTCGCCCGCCAGGAAGCGGACCGAGCGGATCAGGAACTCCCGCTGCAGTCGGGCCACCTGGGCGAAGGCGGGGAACAACGCCAGGATGGTGTCGCCCGCCTCCTTGTCCGGCTGGTAGTTGTTCTTGCCGCCGAGCATGTAGTCCCACACCCGGGCGGAGTGGGGCTTGGTCGTGTCGACGCGATCCCACGCGGACTGGGCGGTCTCGTCGTCCATGAGGGCTCCGTTCGGGAAGCGCTTGAGGCGTGTGTCGATTTTCGATCACCCTAGAGCACGATCCCCCATACCGGAGCACACATCCGATATCACCGTTGATCCCCTCAACCGCGACTTCAGGCGCGGGGGGGTGTCAGTCCCCGGGATTGCGGGCGGCGATCCACCCGTTCAGCGCCGTGGCGAACAACGTCCAGCCCGCGTACGGCAGCAGCGTCAGCCCCGCGCCCCGGTCGGCGCGCAGGCAACGGCTCACCAGCACCGCGTTGGAGGCGTTGAGCGCCAGCAGGTCGGCCATGGCCAGGCGGGGGGCGTGCGCGCGGAAGAACAACGGCGTCCAGGCGGTGTTGAGGGCGAGGTTGACGGCCAGCGCGCGGGTCACGCCGGGCCGGTCGTCGGAGGCGGCCAGGGCGCGGGCCCCGGCGTAGGCGATCGTGGCGTACAGCACCGGCCACACCACGCCGAAGGCCCAGCCGGGCGGCTGCCAGCGCGGCTTGCGCAGCCTGCGGTACCAGGTGGAGTCCGCGTCGCCGGCCATCCCTCCGGTCACGGCGGCGGCGGTGACCGCCGTCGCCGTGCCGAGCAGGGCGCGGGCGAAACCGTTCTTCTTCCGTGGGTCGCTCATCCGTCACCCCTACCCAGCCTTCGGGGGACATGCCGCCGGGCGACTCCCGCCTGGCGACGCTGTTTCGGACAGTGTAACGTCGTTCCACAAATCTTCGGGTGAGTGGAGGCACGCGTTGGGAGCCCATCCGCACGGCTGGTGGATCGTCCTCCACCTGGTGCTGTTCGTCTTCTGGCTCGGCGGCGACCTGGGCGTCTACTACTCCAGCAGGTTCGTGCTGCGCCCCGACCTGCCCCCCCAGGCCCGCGCCACCGCGCTCGGCGTCATGAGCGGCCTGGACCTCGGCCCGAAGATCTGCCTGGTGCTGTTCCTGCCGAGCGGGGTCACCCTGATGGCGCTGGACCCGCACGGCGCGACCTTCCTCGGCGTCGCGCTCTTCCCGCTCTGGTCGGTGCTGCTGGTGTGGGCCTTCGCGCTCTGCTGGCTGGCGCTGACCGTGACCGACCACCGCACCCACGGGCGCTTCCCGCTGGTGCGCAAGGCGGACTGGACGATCCGGATCGCGCTGATCGCGGCCATCGCCGTGTCTGCCGGCTACACGCTGCTGGCCGCCGAGCCGTTCGGCGTGCAGACCAACCCGCGCTGGCTGGGCGGCAAGCTGGCGCTCTACACCCTGGCCATCGCGGCCGGGCTCGGCATCCGGCTCACGCTGCGGCCGTTCGGCCCGGCCTTCGGCACGCTGATGGCCTCGGGCTCGACGCCCGAGGTGGAGCGGACGCTGCGCCGCTCGGTCGACGGCTGCCTGCCCTACGTCTGGACGATCTGGGGCAGCGTGCTGGCCGCCGCCGTCCTCGGAGTGCTCAAACCGGGTGCGATCCTGTAAGAGACAGGGATGACAGAGGGAGGCCCCCATGCCGATTCCGCGTTCCATCCTCACCAAGGCCGATCCGTCCGACCTGGAGCTCGACGTCGTCCAGGGCGCCTGGCCGTCGGACGTCTCCGGGCACATGGTGATCAGCAGCTCCGACCAGCGCACCCACCCCGTGCACGCCTTCTTCGGCGACGGCGTGCTGGTGCGGCTCGCGCTCACGCCCGGCCCCGGCGGCCGGTTCGCCTGGCGGGCGAACGTGATCGACTCCCCCTCCGTACGGCTGCGCCGCCGCCGGCCCGACCTGTTCACGGCCGGCCCGGTCGGCACCAACTCCCCGTTCGGCGCCGTCAACGCGGCCAACACGGCCCCGCTGCCGTGGGGTGACCGGCTGCTGGCCACCTGGGACGCCGGCCGGCCGGTCGAGGTCGACCCGGTCACGCTGGGCTTCGTCGCCGAGGTCGGTCACCGCGACGACTGGGCGCCGGTGCTGGACGCCCCGGTGCTGCCGTCGATCCTGAGCACCGCCCACCCGGTGATCGACCCCGAGCGGGGCTGCCTGTGGTCGGTCACCCGCGACTTGATGACCGGCGTCCTGTCGGTGGTCCGCTACGACGGCGAGGGCGGGCACGTACGCCGCTGGCCGGTGGAGGGCGCCGTCTTCCCGCAGGCCACGCACACCATCACGCAGACCCGCGACTGGCTGGTGCTGGCCGACACCGCGTACAAGGTGGATCTGGACGAGGTGCTCGGCGCCGGCGACCGGACCGTCACCAACAACCCCGACGGGCCGCTGCTGCTGGTGCGCAAGGACACGCTGGACGCGACGCGGCCCGGCACGGCCGTCCACGGGACCGTCTTCCGGATCGCGCCGGAGGTCAACCACTTCTACGCGACCTACGACGACTCGGCGGGCGTCCGCGTCGTCATGGAGCACTCTCCCGGCGTCGACATCGGCCTCTACCTGCGTGAGGACGACGTCGACGTCTTCGGCAGGCCGGTCGATCCGGCGCTGCGCGGCATGTACTGCCACGGGGCTAGCCCGGCCGTGGTGACCGTGATGGAGTTCGACCCCGAGGCCGGCACGGTGACCGACGTGGCCCGGCTGCGCGACCCGGGCCGCTACTGGCAGGCCGAGCTGTCGGCCGTCGACTGGTCCTTCGAGGGGCAGCTCCGGCCCACCCGCCACCACCTGGTCTTCCAGGGCTTCCACCCCGAGGCGGTCAGCGCGCGGCTGCTGCGCAACTACGGCGACCGGATCGACCGGTCGTTGTTCCCCCGCGAGGAGACCCCGTCGGTGCTGGCCTCGCTCGACCGCGACTCGCTCAAGCCGCTGGCGGAGTGGGCCTGGCCGCTGGACGACTATCCGACCTCGCCGATCTTCGTGCCCCGCGCGCCGGGCGGCCCGGGCAGGTCGAGGTACGCCGGGTCCGAGCCGGGCGGTCACGACGGCTACCTGGCCGTGGTGGTGCACAACGACGCGAGGTTCCGGGTGGAGCTCTTCGACGCGGCCCACGTGTCGCGCGGGCCGGTCGCGACGCTCGCCCCCGCACCCG
This sequence comes from Nonomuraea cavernae, assembly GCF_014646355.1. Classification (GTDB taxonomy): domain Bacteria; phylum Actinomycetota; class Actinomycetes; order Streptosporangiales; family Streptosporangiaceae; genus Nonomuraea; species Nonomuraea cavernae. The sequence goes on along the minus strand of NZ_BMNH01000025.1, from coordinate 82,576 downwards.
GCACGGTGATCCCGTTCATGATCCACGCCGCCTGGATGCCGGAGGCCCGGCCGCACGACCCGTCGATCGAGCGGCTGAGGTTCGCCGACGACCTGGACGAGCGGCTGGACCGGCTGGACCCCGAGCTGCGGGCGCTGGCCCGGGAGGTGGCCGCCGAGCTGTGAGCCGCCTCAGCCGTGGTGGCCGAGCTGGGCCGACAGCCGGGCCGCCGACTCGACCACGAGGGGCGCCTGCTCCTGCAGCCGCTGCTTGAACCTGGAGCCGGGCCCCGACACGCTGACGGCCGCGATCACCAGGCCGTCGTGGTCGAAGACGGGCGCCGCGATCGAGACCGACCCCTCCTGGCGCTCGCCGAACGAGGTGGCGTAGCCCCTGCGCCGGATCGCGGTCAGCTCGGCCCGCAGCTTGGCGGGGTCGGTGATGGTGCGCTCGGTGAGGCGTTCGAGGCCGTGCCTGTGCAGGTAGCCCTCGATGTCGTCGGGACGCAGGAAGGCCAGGATCGCCTTGGAGGAGCTGCCCGCGTGCAGCGGGTAGGGGATGCCGAGCGAGACCTCCATGCGCAGCTCCTGGTCGGGGACGACCTGGTCGACGTAGAGCCGGGTGTCGCCGCGCCGTACGGACAGGGTGGCGGTCTCCCCCACGCGCGAGGACAGGCGGCGTAGCTCGGGGCCGGCCATCGCGCGCAGGTCGGTGCGCGCGAGGTAGGCGCGGCCGAGCGCGATGGCCGCGTGGCCGAGCGAGTAGCGCCGGGTGACGGGGTCGAGCGCGATCAGCTCGCGGCTGCGCAGGGCGGTGAGGATGCGGTGCACGGCGGCCTTGGTCAGGTCGAGCTCGGTGGCGATCTCGGTGACGCCCAGATCGGCTCGCGTGCTGCGGCCGAACAGCAACAGGACGTCCATCGCCCGCTCCACGGCGGCGATGGAACGGCTCTGGGTCTCGGACTCCGCCTGAACTGGCACCTGGCCCCCTCGCAAGGTGAACGTTCCCTGTCAGAGCCAGTCTAGGGCGCGGCATTTCCCCACGGGAAACAACGTCACATTGACACGGCACAACCAGGTCGTTACCTTCAGCGTTACAGTGTTTCCATGAATGGAACAGTGAGGAGCAGTGGCGACTGACGGCGAGACCTTCCGCGCGGTGCTGGCCCAGTGGCCCAGCGGCGTGGTGATCGTGACCACCGGAGCGGGGGACGGCTGGCACGGGATGACGGCCAGCTCCTTCTCCAGCGTCAGCCTGGACCCGCCGATGGTCCTGATCTGCCTGGCGCGCGACACCAGGACCCACCGGCTCGTGAGCGAGCACGGCGCCTTCGCCGTCAGCATCCTCGGCAGGGACCAGGCCGCGATCGGCCGCCGGTTCGCCGGCCGGGGCGAGGCCGCCGACCGGTTCGCCGGCGCGCGGTGGGAGCCGGGCCCGACCGGCTCGCCCGTGCTGGCCGACTCCATCGGCTGGCTCGACTGCCGGGTGGAGCACGCCTATCCCGGCGGAGACCACACGATCTTCGTGGGCGAGGTGCTGGCGGCGGCCACGCCTCGCCGGGTGGCCCCCGTCCTGTTCCACTCGCGGACCTGGAGCCGGCTCGCCGACCCGCTGCCCGACCGGATCACCGTCGCCGACATCGGGCTGCTCGCCGCGCTGCGCGCCCGCGACGCCAGCGGCGCCACGCTGGCCGGCGCCGCCCGGATGCTGCGCGCGGCCGGGACCAGGGTCCGCCTGTTCGACGGGTACGGCGAGCCGCCGCCACCCGAGGACCTCGACCCGGCCACCGCCTCGGCGCTGATCACCGACCCCGCACAGGTGACGACGGTGGCCGAGGCCGGCGTGGGCGTGGCCGAGTTCGCCGTCGGCGACTCCGCCGACGGCGCCGCCCCGATCCTGGAGGCGGCCCGGCGGGCCGGGCTGACCACGGTCGGCTACCTGCCCGACGCGTTCGCCCCCGAGCACACCGGCCGGACGCTCACGGCCGCCGCCCGCCTGGCCGAGCTCGGCTGCGACGAGATCGGGCTGCGGGACGGGCCCCAGCCCGCCACCCCGGTCCGGGTCCGCGACCTCCTCCAGGACGCCTGCGCCGCCGCCGAGCCGGCCGCCGTCCGCGTCGCGCTGCGCGAACGCCGCGGCATCGGCCTGGTCAACGCGCTGGTCGCGATGAAGAGCGGGGTGCGCCACTTCGACACCACCCTGGGCGGCGTGGACGGCGCGCTGCCCGCCGAGGACGTGCTGATGCTCGCCGGGCAGCTCGACGTCGCCAGCGCCGTCGACCGGGACACCCTGATCGCCGGGGCCGCCCGGCTGGACCTCCTGCCCGTGCACACCTGCGGATTCGCCAGCTGAAGGGATGAACGTGACCGACCGACTGACCGGCGAGCGCCTCGTCGACGACATGACTCCGGCCGAGCGGGCCCGCGCCGAACGCGTCGAGTCCGTGCTGCCCGCGCTGCGCGCCGCCGCGGCCAAGGCCGACGAGGAGGCCCGCTTCCCCGTCGAGCACGTGGCCCTGCTGCGCGACGCCGGGCTGCTCGGGCTGGTGGTCCCGGAGGAGCACGGCGGCCTCGGGGGCACCCTGCGCGACCTGGCCGCCGCCACCTTCGCGATGGGCACCGCCTGCCCCTCCACGGCGCTGGCCTACTTCTTCCACAACACCAGCGCCTCGCGCGGCCTGCTCCCGCTGGAGGCGATCGAGGCCGGGCTGTTCGACGAGGGCGAGATCCCGGTCGTCCGCGCGTTCGCCGAGAAGGTGCTGACCCGGATGGCGTCCGGCACCTGGCTGGCCAACTTCGCCTCCGAGTCGGTCAAGAGCTCCAGCGCCAACATCACCATCGCCACCACCGCCCGCCGTACCGAGGGCGGCTGGATCCTGGACGGCGAGAAGTCCTTCGGCTGCGCCACCGGGGTGGCCGACCACTACCTGACCACGGCCAAGCTCGACGGCTACGAGACCGCCGAGGGGCTGGCCACGTTCTTCGTGCCGCGCGACGCGGCCGGCGTCTCGGTGCGGGCGCCGTGGGACGGCCTCGGCATGCGGGCCACGGCCAACAACGGCATCCGGCTGGACGGGGTGTTCATCCCCGACGACGAGGCGATGACCATCCCCGGCGCGTTCACCCGGATGCTCCAGATGAGCCGAGGCAGCTTCGTCGGCAACCAGCTGGCCATCGCCGCCGTCTACACCGGGTGCGCGCAGAACGTCTACGACGTCGTGATCGAGCAGCTCACCCGCAGGACGTTCGCCGACACGGGCCGGCCGATCGCCTCCTCGCCGATGCACCAGGTGCTCATCGGCGAGATGACCAAGGACCTGGAGACCGCCTACCTGTGGCTGCGCCGCCAGCTGCTGCTGGAGACCTCCGAGCCGCCGCTGCGGCCCAAGCCGGAGGTCTTCCGCCAGTGGCGGCTGGGCAAGGGGGCGGTCACCGAGGCGTGCTTCCAGGTGGCGCTCGGCGCGTTCAAGGCCTCGGGCACCTCCGGCGCCATGATGGGCGGCGTCATCGGCCGGGCGCTGCGCGACCTCGCGATGGGCCTGGTGATGACGTTCCCGGCGGAGCGCGGCCGGCTGGAGGTCGCCCAGCTGGTGACGGAGGCCAGGCAGAACGAGCTGTTCGCCACCGCGGAGCGGTCGTCGTGATCCGGCTCCCCGAGCCGGCCGACCTGGTCGACGGCGGCTGGGCGGCGTGCGCCGACGACCTCGGCTTCGACCTGGAGGCGCCCGCCACCGGCGAGGCCGCGAGCCGCGCCCGGGGTTCGGCGGCCGGGCGGATCGAGGCGGCGCTCGCCACCGCCGACCGCGTGGCCGCCTCGTGGGCGGCCACCACGCCCGAGCACCGCGCCGGCCTGCTCGACACCGCCGCCGCCGCGCTGGCCGGGCGGGTCGAGGAGATCGTCGCCCTGGAGTCCTTCGCCACCGGCGTGCCGATCCGGCAGACCGGCCCGCTCGGCGTGATCGTGCACGGCGCGTTCGCGCTGGCCGCCGCCCAGTTGCGCGAGGGGCTGACGCTGCGCACCGCGACCCGCGAGGACGGCCGCCCGGTCGAGGTGCACCGGCTGCCGTGGGGGCCCGCGCTCTGCCTGACGCCGTGGAACGCCCCCGCGCCGATGGCCGCGCACAAGACCGCGAGCGCACTGGCCGCCGGCTGCCCGGTGATCCTCAAGGTCAGCGAGTACGCCCCGTACGGCACTCAGCTGCTGGCCGAGACGCTGGCCGAGGTGCTGCCGCCCGGCGTCTTCCAGCTGGTGCAGGGCGGCGCGGAGACGGGCGCCCGGCTGGCCGCCGACGCGCGCGTCCGCGCGGTCTCCTTCACCGGGGGCCTGGCCGGAGGCCGGGCCGTCGCCGCGGCCTGCGCCACCACGCTGCGGCCCGCGCAGCTGGAGCTCGGCGGCAACAACCCGCTGCTGGTCATGCCCGACGCCGAGACCGGGGCCGCCGCCCGCGCCGCCGCCGAGCTGCTCACCTCGCTCAACGGCCAGTGGTGCCGCGCCCTCGGCCGGCTGCTCGTGCCCCGCGCCCGCCAGGCCGAGCTGGTGGAGGCCGTCGGCGAGCGGCTGACCGCCCTGCGCGTGGGCGACCCGCTGGCGGCGGACACCGAGTTCGGGCCGCTCGTCCACTCCGCCCACCTGCGGCGGGTCCGGGCGGCGACCGAGGCGGCGGGCGGCCTGGCCACCGCGTACGGGAGCGTGCCGGACAAGGGCAACTTCCTGGCGCCCACCCTGATCACCGGGACCGACCTGGCGGAGGAGATCTTCGGCCCCGTCGCCGCCGTCGTGCCCTACGACACGGTCGACGAGGCCGTGGCGCTGGCCAACGGCACCCCGTACGGGCTGGAGGGGTACGTCGTGGGCGGCGACGAGGAGCGGGCGCTCTCGGTCGCCCGGCGGATCCGCGCGGGCGAGGTCAAGGTCAACGGCTCCAGCGTGCTCAGCCTGCACCTGTTCACGCCGCGTCCGGCGTGGGGGCTGTCGGGGCTGGGCGAGGAGGGCACGGCCGAGACGATCCTGTTCTTCACCGGAGCCAGGGTCGTCGGCGTCGAGGGCGGCCGGTGAGCCGCGTCCTGGTCGCGGGAGCGGGGCCGGTCGGCCTGACCGCCGCGCTGACGCTGGCCCGCGGCGGCGTGCCGGTCACCGTGCTGGAGGCGGGGCCGGAGCTGGCCGCCGAGTCGCGCGCCTCCACCTTCCACCCGCCGACGCTGGAGATGCTCGCCGGGCTGGGAGTGCTGGACGAGCTGATGGAGCGCGGCCTGGTCGCACGGACCTTCCAGTACCGCGACCGGTCGGGCGGCCCGATCGCCACCCTCGACCTCGGCGTGCTGACCGGCGACACCCCCTATCCGTTCCGGGTGCAGTGCGAGCAGAGCAAGCTCACCCCCATCCTGCTCGACCACCTGCGGCGGCACGGCGGCGAGGTGCTGTTCGGGCAGCGGGTGACCGGCGTGCCCGCACCCGCCGGCGGCGTGGCCGTGACGACGGACACGGGCTCCACCTTCACCGGCGGCGTGGCCGTGACGACGGACGCGGGCGATACCTTCACCGGCGACTGGCTGATCGCCGCGGACGGCGCCCACTCGGCGGTGCGGCGGGCGCTGGACATCCCGTTCGAGGGCCTGACCTACCCCGAACGCTTCCTGGTCGCCTCCACCACCGAGCCGGTCGAGCGGCTGCTGCCCGGGCTGGAGCCGATCAACTACGTCTTCGACCCCGGCGAGTGGCTGGTGCTGCTGCGCACGCCCGACCACTGGCGGGTGCTGCTGCCCACTCCCCCCGGCACCTCCGACGAGGCGGAGCTGGCCCGGCTGCCCGCGCGGCTGCGCGCCGTGGCCGACCCGGGGCGCGACTGGGAGGTGGCGCACGCCTCGCTCTACCGGGTGCACCAGCGGGTGGCCGCGACCTTCGCGACCGGCCGGGTGCTGCTCGCCGGCGACGCCGCGCACGTCAACAACCCGCTCGGCGGGCTCGGCATGAACAGCGGCATCCACGACGCCGTCCTGCTCGCCGCCTCCCTGCTCGGCTCGCCTTCGCCCGGCTCCCCCACGTCCGGCTCCTCCGCGCCCGGCTCCTCGCGGCTCGGTGACGGCTCGCCGCCGGAGGTCGCGGCCCGGCGGCGGCGGGTGGCGCTGGACCACGTCGGCGCCATCAGCCACGGCAACTGGGAGAAGCTGCGATCGTCCGATCCGGCCGCCCACCATGCCGAGTTGCGCGCGCTGGCCGCCGACCCGAAGGCCGCCAGGGCCCACCTGCTGCGCGCCTGCCTGATCTCCTCGCTCCGGGAGCCGGAGTGATCTCCCGCGAGAATCCCGCCCGGATCACCGAGATCGTCGGCCACGTACCGGTCACCGGCCCGGACGGGGTGGACGCCGCCGTCCGGCGGGCGGACGCGGAGTGCCGCGACTGGTCGGCCCTGCCCGTCGCCGCCCGCGCGGAGATCCTGCGCGAGTGCGGCGAGACCCTGGCCGCGCGGCAGGAGGAGCTGGCCACGCTGCTCGCCCGCGAGTCCGGCAAGCCGCTGGCCGACTGCCGGGGCGAGATCGGGTTCGCGCTCGCCTACCTGCGCTGGGTGTGCGACCACGCTCCCCGCGTGCTCGCCCCTTCCGAGGTGGACGACGGGGCGGGCCGGCTCGTGCTGAGCCGCGAGCCGTACGGGGTGGTGGGATGTGTCACACCGTGGAACGCGCCGGTCATCCTGGCGCTGCTCAAGCTGGCTCCCGCGCTGGTGGCGGGCAACACGGCGGTGCTCAAGCCGTCGCCGCTCGCGCCGCTGACGGTCGGCGAGGTCGCCGGCGCGCTGCCCGTCGTGTTCGCCGTGCACGGCGGCGCGCAGACCGGCCGGGCACTGGCCACTCATCCGCTGGTGCGCAAGGTGGCCTTCACCGGCGGCGACGTGGCGGGCCGGGAGATCGCGGCGAGCGCGGGGGCGATGCTCACGCCCTCCGTCATGGAGCTGGGCGGCAACGACCCGGCCGTGTTCCTGCCGGACTTCTCGCTGACCGCCGCCGACTACGAGCGGCTGGTGATGGCGTCGTTCGCGACCAGCGGGCAGGTGTGCATGGCCGCCAAGCGGCTGTACGTGCCGCGCGGGCGGGCGGCGGAGTTCGCCGAGGCGTACGTGGCGGCGGCGGAGCGGGTCCTGGTAACCGGCGATCCGCTGACGCCCGGGGTGTCCATGGGCCCGGTCGTCTCCGCGGCCGCCGCCGACCGGATCCGCGCCCTGGTGGCCGCCTCGGCCGAGCGCGGCGGGACGGCGGTGCCGCTCGGACGGGTGGCGCCCGGCCACGACCCTGACGCCGGATATTTCGTGACCCCGGTGCTCGTGACCGATCTGGACGACGCGGCTCCGCTGGTGGCCGAGGAGCAGTTCGGCCCCGCCGTCCCGCTGCTCGTGTACGACACCGAGGAGGAGGTCCTGGCCCGGGCCAACGCCGGCGAGCTGGGCCTCGGCGCCTCGGTCTGGTCGCCCGACGAGGAGCGGGCGTTCGCGCTGGCCGGGCGGCTGGAGGCCGGGTTCGTCTTCGTCAACACCCACAACCGCACCGGCATGTCCCTGCGCGCCCCCTTCGGCGGCGTCAAACGCAGCGGCTACGGCCGTGAGTACGGCGAGGAGGGGCTCCTGGAGTACGTCCAGACCAAGGTCGTGCACGCCCCGGCCGCCTTCCGGTCCGGCGGCCAGGGCATGGCCCCAGGCGCCTACCCGGGCACCGGCTGACCAGCCCGATCTGATGTGATCCACGCGAGATTTCTCCCCGCCCTCCTCCGGGACTGGCGGGGATTCTGTTCGCGGCCTTGTCGGCCGGGCGCCAGGTCCGCTTGGGCGGCGGACCCGGCGGCCCGGTCAGGTGAGGTGGTCGACGACCGCGCGGGCGGCGAGCCTCGGCCGGAGCCAGGCCGCCACCTCCAGGTGAGCCGGGTGCTCCTGGTAGCCGCGCAACTGCTCGGCCGACGCGTGCGTGGTGGTCAGGCACAGGTCGTAGGAGACCTCCGACCCGATCACGTCGAGGCCGACGGACAGGTCGCCGATCTGCTCGACCCTTCCTTTCAGCCCTTCGAGCAGCTTCTTGGCCTCCGGCGCGTCGCCGGGGTCGGAGAACTTCATCAGCACCACGTGTGTCAGCACGACCGCCTCCTATGGACATCCGCTCCTGTTTCGCGAGATCCTAGTTCTTGGAAACGCTGTTTCTCCAGACGTAACGGAGGCCGCATGGCGCGCGTCGCGGCGGTGCAGTTCGAGGTGGGCCAGGATGTGGCCGCCAATCTCGCGACCAGCCTGCGCATGATCGACGCGGCCGCCGGGCAGGGGGCGGAGCTCGTCGTGCTGCCCGAGTTCTGCAACCACCTGTCGTGGTACCGCGACCGCGAGCACGCCCGGGAGCTGGCCTGCCGCCACGGTGACGCCTTCCTGGGCGCGGTCGCCGAGCGCGCCGCCCGGCACGGCGTACTCGTCAAGATCGGGGTGACGCTGGCCCGCGAGGACGGCCGCACCACCGGCGCGTCGCTGCTCTACGGCCCGGACGGCGCCCTGCTCGGCGAGGCCGACAAGCAGGTGCTGATGGGAGCCGAGAACGACCATCTCGACCCGGCCACGAGCGTGGGCCCGGTGGTCGCCACCGCGGCCGGGCGCCTCGGCCTGTACGCCTGCATGGAAGGCGTGATCAACGAGATCACCCGCGGGCTGGCGCTGCGCGGCGCCCAGGTGCTGCTCAACAGCCTCAACTCGTTCGCCACGGACGAGGCCTCGCTGCACATCCCGGTCCGCGCGGCCGAGAACAAGGTGTGGGTGGTCGCGGCCAACAAGGTCGGCCCGCTGATCCCCGCCGACCGGCTGCGCGAGGTCGGCGCCGCGCTGGGCGTGCCGCCCGAGTGGCTGCACGGCGCCGGTGAGAGCCAGATCGTCGCCCCCGACGGCACCGTCGTGGCCAGGGCGCCGCGCACGGGCGAGGCGGTGGTGGTGGCCGACATCGACCCGTCGGCCGCCGACGCCGAGCGGGCCCGCCATCTGGCGACCCGCAGGCCGGAACGCTACGGCCCGATCGCGCGGCAGCCCCGCGAGCGCGCCGCTCCGGCCGGGGCGCCGTCGCTCCCGGTCGCGGTGGTGCGGGGCGACGCCTCGCTGCTGCGCCAGGCCGTCGCCGAAGGGGCCCGGCTGATCGTGCTGCCCGAAGGCTCGCCGGTGACGGCCGAAGAGGCGGCCCGGGTCTTACGGGAAGCCGCTCCGGCCGCGCGAGACGCGGCCCTCACCGTGCAGGACGCCGCTCCGGCCGTACCGGAGACGGGCCTGGGCGCGGGCGAGGCGCACGTGGTGCTCGGCACCGGGGCGCTGGTCGGGCCGGACGGCGAGGTGCCGCCGCGCGAGGTGCACCGACTCCCGTGGGGCCGGCTGGCGATCGTGGCCGGCGAGGACTCCCGGCATCCCGAGGAGTTCCGGCTGGCGGCGCTGGCCGACGCCGACGTGGTCGCCGTGCCCTTCACCGCCCGCGAGCCCTGGGAGCTGCGGCTCGGGCTGCCCGAGCGGGCGGCGGAGAACCGGCTCAACATCGTCGCCGCCGGGCCCGACGGCCCGGACGGCCTGGCGGGCGCGATCCTCGACCTGCCCGCCGACTTCACCCTGTGGACGGCCTGGAAGGGGCCGTTCACCGGGCAGATCAGCCATCCCGTGGTCACGCCCGTCAAGAACGCCGACACGCTCGTGCTGGGCGCGGTGTCGCCCGCCCAGAGCGTCAACAGGTTCGTGTCCCGGGGCACCGACCTGGTCGGCGGCAGGCCGTGGCGACTGGCCGGAGCACTTTTGGAAGGACCCCAGTGAAGGAAACGTTGCAGCACGTGGAGCAGATGCTCGACGAATCGCCGGTGATCGACGTCACCGAGACGTTCGAGCAGCTGCGGGGCATACTCGCGGAGCTCAAGGCCAAGATCGACGCGAGGTTCGAGCTGACCCCCGAGCCGAGCGCGCCCGGCGACTACGGGACCCACCCGGACGGGCCGGGCGGGCGGCTCGACGCCTACTCCGGCCCCGAGATCGACTGGATGGTCCACTCGTGGCTGGGCAACCCCTCCGCGAGCTTCGCCAACCTGCACCTGACGGTCTGGCTCGGCCCCCAGGTGAACGTGCCGCACCTGGGCATCGCCCTGCTGGTGTGGCCGGAGGGCTGGTTCTACCAGGACTTCATTCCCCGCGCGAGCCTCGTCCAGGACGGCGACTACTTCGACCGCCACTACGCGCCGCTGGACGCCGACTGGCTGGCGTTCAAGGAGAAGAACCCGGACTTCACCTGGTTCACCAGCCGCACCGGGTTCATCCGGGCGAGCCTGTCGCCCAACGCCTACTGCTACTCCTTCCCTCGCGCCCAGCCCCACATCGACACGGTCCGCGAGCTGCTGCACGCCCGCGTGGACCGCTGGCTGAGCTGGGTGGACGAGGCGGAGCCCGTGCCCGCCGAGGAGCGGCCCGCGCTGGCGGCGGGTGACCTGGCGATCCGCCGCAACATCGCCGAGCGCGACCCCGCGAACGTGATGGGCGTGCGCTACTTCGGCCAGGAGCTGACCGACCGGCTCGTTCGCGGGCTCTGGGGCGGCGACCGGACACTGCCGAGGCCGGCGTGATCAGGTCCCTGTGGTGGGCCGCCGCGACCGGCGGGGAGCCGCCGTTCGGCACCTCCCATCTGAAGGTCCACTACCCGGCCGCCGAGCAGGGCGACCGGCTGACCGGGGTCTTCCCGCCGGAGGGCGGGCCGTACCCGGTGGTGCTGTTCCTGTCGGGGATCAACGTGGGCCAGGACGCCTACCGGTGGCTGGCCGTCGAGATCGCCTCGGCCGGGTTCGTCTGCGTGACGTTCGACCGGGTGGGTGAGCTGTTCGGCGGCGAGTACGGGCTGACGCCCGGCGTGGACCTCGACGCGGCCCGGCCGGAGACGTACGGCACCCGCGCGACCTGCCCGGCCATCCCGGCGATCCTCGCGTCGCTGGCGGAGATCGAGCTGCTGAAGGGCGTCCTCGACCTCGACCGCGTCGCGCTCGGCGGCCACTCGGCGGGCGGGACGCTGGCCCTGCAGTCGGCCGCGCACGTCCCGGCGGTGAAGGCGGTGTTCGCCTACGGCGCGCACACGATGGTCGCGACCATGCTCGGCTGGCCGGCCGGCACGGTGCTGCCCGCCCAGGTGGACTGCCCCGTGCTGCTGTCGGTCGGCACCCGCGACGGCGTCATCATGGGCAGCTCCGACCGCTACGGCCAGGAGAGCCACGAGCGCGACCCGGTCACCCGCACGTTCGAGGAGGCGCTGTCCGACCGGGACGGCGAGCACCTGCTGGCCGTGCTGGAGGGCGCCAACCACTTCACGATCGCCGACCCGGTCGACCGGACGGCCGCGCGCGCCTTCCTCGACCTGCCCGCCACCGCCGAACCACGCCCCGAACTGGCCGGTCTGATCACGGCCTTCCTGGGCACGCATCTGCACGAGGACGCGCGGGCGCGGACCGTGCTGGACGGCCTGCCGGACATCCGGCGCCGTTAGGAGGAGACATGCTCAAGAACTTCTGGTACGCGGTCGAGTTCAGCGAGGCCGTCGGGCGGCGGCCACGCAAGGTGACCTGCCTGGGACAGGACTTCGTGCTCTGGCGCCGCCGCGACGGGCAGGTGGCGTGCCTGTCGGACCTGTGCGTGCACCGCGGCGGCGCGCTGTCGCTGGGCACGGTGATCGAGGACCGGGTCGTCTGCCCCTATCACGGCTGGGAGTACGAGCCGGACGGCGGCTGCGTCAAGATCCCGGCCAACCCGCCCGGCCGGGGCATCCCGAAGAAGGCCCGGATCGACTCCTATCCGGTGGTCGAGAAGTACGGGATGGTGTGGACCTTCCTCGGCGACCTGCCCGAGGAGGAACGGCCGCCGATCCCGTACATCCCGCAGCACGACGACCCCGCCTTCCGCGTCATCCACTGGGAGACCACGCTGGAGGCCAACTACGAGCGGGCGCTGGAGAACGTCGTGGACGCGGCGCACACGCCGTTCGTGCACGGCACCGCCTTCGGCAACCCCGACAAGCCCGAGATCCCCGACTACGAGATCACCCAGACCGACTGGTACGCCGAGGCCGACATCCTGCTCAACCCGCCGCCCCCGAAGGGCCTGTGGGGGATGCTGGCCAAGGCGCGGATCGACCCGGTGATCGTCACCAACGGCTGGTACCTGCCCAACATCGTCAAGCTGCACGTCCGGCTGCCGTTCGGCGACCTCATCCTGTACGACTTCAACATCCCGGTCAGCCAGAACCGGACCCACGTGAAGATCCTCGGCTACCGCAACTTCTTCACCGGGAAGTGGGCCGACGCCAACGCGGCCAAGCGGATCACCCGGATCTTCGAGCAGGACCGGCTGGTCGTCGAGTCGCAGCGGCCCGAACTGCTGCCCTTCGACCTGTCGGCGGAGCTGCACCTGCGCAGCGACGCGCTGCAGGTGACCTACCGGCGGCGCCGTCAGCAGCTCATCGACCGGGGCTGGTGGGTCGGCGGTGACGACATCGTGACGGGCGACGTGCCGCGCCGCGAGGCCACCGTCATCGCCTCCCCCGCCCGCCGCGACAACCCCGACCTCGCCCGCGCCTGGGTGCACAAGACCCGAGGAGAGAGCCTCAATGAGCCTGCCCACAGCGCTGAGTGACCGCACCCTGGACCGGCTGGTCACCGCCCTGGACCTGACCGCCGGCGCGGACGTGCCGCTGACCAGCCAGATGTCGCCGGAGCCGGTCGGCCGGTTGCGGGTGCTGCGCGGCGCCGGCACCGGTGACGCGCGGGTCGGCAAGGTGGTCGCCGTCAGCCTGGTGGTGCCGATGATCGGGCTGGACAGCCACATGATCTTCGCGTTCACCCCGGCCGGGTCGGCGGTGCCGCACTTCACGCTCGACGCGGTGGCCACGCCCGCCTACCACGCCATGCACCTCGACCTGATCCCCCGCGTCGAGCTGGCCACCCACCTGGCCTACCTCGACGCCTGCTACCTGCCGCTGACCGAGCCGCTGGAGCAGGCCTGGACCCTCGACGGGCTCTCGGCGGCCGACATCGGCCCGCGCCAGAAGGCGATGATGTCCCCCTGGATGCTGGTCTGCCGGGCCGGCGAGGAGGCGTTCGAGAAGCTCGGCCAGACCGTCGACACCTACCTCGGTCACTGGCTGGCCCTGACCGAGGCGGGCGTGCCCGATCCCGGCGACACCGACCTGGCCGCCCGTGACGCCGCGAACCGGGACAACCTGTTCAGTCCCGAGGTGGACCCGGTCTGGCACCAGGTCACCCGCCTGCTCGGCGAGGAGCAGTCCGAACGCGTACGAGGGGAGCTGCTGCGTTGAGCGAGCCGAGCACCTGGCAGAGACGCATCGAGGGCGAGTGGTTCGGCAGGCCCTCCCTGTTCGACGCCACCGGCACCTGGCAGGGGTACGAGGACATCCGCCGCTCGTCGGTCTTCGAGGACGGCGTCACCACCTACTACATGGACGGCGGGCTGGAGGGCGGCGGGCCGATGGCCGGCCGGTTCCGGCTGGGCGCGCCGTTCGCGTTCGGGGTGGTCGACTCCGACGCGAGCCGGCTCTACACCGGCCCCGACTTCTACGGCACCGGCCAGCCGTACGGGTCGTTCGTCGACGCCCACTACTACGGGCCGGGCTGGCAGGTGGACCTCAACACCTGGAACCAGGTGCTGACCGACCGCGACACGCAGGTCTACTCCTCGGTCCTGTTCCAGGGTCCGGCCGTGGTCGGCTGCTTCAACGGCCTCTACACCCGCGACCTCGCCAAGGTGGAGGGCTGGCTGGCCGAGGAGACCAGGAACGGGCCGGTGCCGTACATCCTGCCGACCAAGGCCGCGGGCGCCTTCAGCGGCGAGTGCGAGGTCTACGGCGCCGACCAGAAGCCGCGCGGCGCCGTCCAGGTCACGATCGAGCTGGAGCCGCTCGACCTGCTCAGGACCCGGCAGCGGGTCACCTGGTCGGGCGCGCTGGACCGCGCCTACACCGTGGACGCGCGGCGCGACGGATTCCGCTCGTTCTACGAGGGGCCGGACGCGTGGGGCAACGCCCAGGCGTTCGGCCGGGCCAACTATCCCAGCCTGCACTTCGCCGACGTGTGGAAGCTGAAGGGCCGGGAGTTCATGCTCGACGCGACGCCCGGCATGGGCGCCGGGACGGAGCTGGCGGTCGCCTACGAGCTGTTCGACGGCAACGTGCTGGGCGCCGTGGTGCACGGGGTGCTTCGATGGTCATCGTCGTAACGGGCGGCACCCGGGGCATCGGCCACGGGCTGGTCGGCCGGTTCCTGGAGACGGGCCACGAGGTGGCGTTCTGCGGGAGCCGTACGGAATCGGTGGAGAAGGCCGCGCTGGACGGCGCGCTCGGCGTGGTCGCCGACGTCGGCGACCGCGAGCAGGTGCGCGGGCTGTGGGACGCGGCGGTGGAGCGGTTCGGCCGGGTGGACATCTGGATCAACAACGCCGGCATCTCGCACGCGCGCCGGCCGCTCTGGGAGCTGCCCGAGGCCGAGGCGGCCGAGGTGGTCCGCGTCAACCTGACCGGTGTGATCAACGGCTGCGCGGTGGCGCTGGCGGGCATGGCGGCTCAGGGGCACGGCCACGTGTGGAACATGGAGGGCCTGGGCAGCGACGGCCGGGCGGTGCCCGGGCTGGCCGTCTACGGCTCCACCAAGCGGGCGCTGCACTACCTGACCAGGGCGCTGGCCAAGGAGGTGCCGGACGGTGTGTCGGTGGGGCTGCTCAGCCCCGGGATGGTCGTCACGGACCTGCTGCTGCACGACGAGATCAGCCCGGAGTCGCGGCGGATCTTCGACATCCTGGCCGACCGGGTGGAGACCGTCACGCCGTGGCTGGCCGACCAGGCGGTGCGGCGTGTCGGCAACGGCGCCCACGTCCGCTGGCTCACCGGCGGCAAGATCCTCACCCGGTTCGCCACCGCCCCCTTCACCAAGAGGAAGGTGCTCCCGTGACCGACGCACTCGGCTGGCGCCGTAAGTTCGGGGTGATCGCCCCGTCCACGAACACGATCGTCGAGCCCGACTTCTACCGGATGACCGTGCCTGGGGTCACCTCGCACTTCAGCCGGATTCACATCAGAGATCAGAACATGTCCGGAAATGAGGGCATGGAACGCTTGCTCGATCAGATCCGTGAGGAGATCGGCGCCGCCTGCGAGCGGGTGCTCACCTGCGAGCCCGACTACATGGTGATGGGCATGTCCGCCGAGACGTTCTGGGGCGGCGTGGAGGGCAACCGGCAGTTCGTCAGGCAGATCCACGACCTCACCGGGCTCCAGGTGGCCACCGGAGCCGAGTCCTGCGAGCGGGCGCTGAACCTGTACGGCGCCCGGCGGATCGGCGTGGTCACCCCCTACCAGCCGGTCGGCGACGACAACGTGGTCCGCTTCTTCACCGAGATCGGCTTCGAGGTGGCCGCGATCCGCGGGCTGAAGTGCCCGACGGCGGTGTCGATCGCGCACGTCACCGAGGACGAGCTGCGCGAGGCCCTGATCGAGGTCGACTCCCCCGACGTCGACGCGCTCGTGCAGTGCGGCACCAACCTGTCCATGGTCGGCCTGGCCGACGAGGCCGAGCGCTGGCTGGGCAAGCCGGTCATCGCGATCAACGCCGCCACCTGGTGGATGGCGCTGCGCGACAACGGCATCGAGGACAAGGTCTACGGCGCCGGCCGCCTGCTGCGCGAGCACTGATCGGCGCGAACGTGTCCCGTCCGGGCTGATCGGGCGCCGGCCGCCTCCCGGCCAGGCCGGCCGGCGCCACGCGTCACCGCTGGGCCAGCGCCGCCTGGCGGTCGGCGTCGAAGCTCGTCCGTCCCCGGTAGGCCAGCAGCGCGCCGACCAGCAGCGGGACGGCGAGGATGGCGTAGGCGGCGCGCAGCGAGCCCGTGGCGTCGGAGAAGGCGCCCACCAGCAGCGGGCCCGCCGCGCCCGCCAGCGAGACGAGGAACTGCAGCAACGCGAACCCCATCCCCCGGCGCGCGGCGGGCACCACGTCGGCGGTGGCCGCGGTCAGCGCCGGGATGGCCACCAGGAACGCGATGGACGACACGGCGAGGCAGGCCAGCTGGACGGGCAGCATCAGGACCGCCACCGAGCCGGCCAGGCTGAGGCCGCCGACCATCAGCCCGCCGGCGCCGAGCGCCACCCGCCAGCCGGGGCGGGTCAGGTGCCCCCGGTCGCCCAGGCGGGCGCCGAGCAGGCTGCCGACGATCATGCCGAGCAGCCCGACACCGCCCGCCAGGCCCGCCGCCATGCCGCTGGGCATGTCGAAGGTGCGCTGGTAGAACGTCGGCAGCCAGAACATCAGCCCGCCGAGGCCGAAGAACAGCGTGCCGAGACCGGCCACGACCGCCCGCAGCGTCCTGATGCCGAGCAGGTCGCGCATCTCCTTCAGCACCGGGCCGCGCGGCGGCGCGGCGGCCACGGGTGCCACGGGCGTCGCGGCCGCCGTCTCGCCGGTGCGGAGCAGCTCGATGCGGTCGCCGGTGCCGCGCACCGGCTCACGCAGGCTCAGGCAGAGCATGGCCACGATCATGCCGGGCACCGCGATGAGGAAGAACATCGTGCGCCAGCCGTACGCCTCGGCCAGGGCGCCGCCGACGATGATGCCGACGGGCTGGCCGGCGAAGTAGCCGAACCGTTCCAGGGAGAACGCCCGCGACCTGCTGCCGCCGGGGAAGTAGTCGGCCAGCAGGCTGGAGGCGGCGGGGTTGTAGAGCAGCCCCGCCCCGCCGAGCAGCACCCGGACGGCGAACAGCATCGCGTACGACATGACCAGGCCGCTGCCGAGGGTCAGCAGCGACCAGACGGCGACGACGGTGGCCATCGCCCAGGTCCGGCGGCCCCGGTCGGCCAGCCGGCCGGCCGGGATCAGCAGGATGACGCCGGCCAGCGCGGCGGCGGTCGCGATGGCCCCGCCGGCCGTGTCGCCGAAGCCCAGCTCGCGCTGGATGGCCGGCAGCGCGCCGGCCATCAGGTTGTACTCGACCCGGTCGATGAGCGCGACCAGGGCGATGCAGAGCGCGGGCCACCAGCCGAACGGCGCGGCGGCGTTCAGCCGCACCCGCAGCGGCGGCCGCCCCGCCATCTGAACCTCGACATGCTCGTCCGTGGTCATCCGCTCTCCTCGAGTCGATCGACGACCGCGACGGCCTTTCCCGCTCCGAGATGCTCCTGCGCGGTTGGGCACATCGTTATGGAAACGGCGTTTCCCGTCAATGGATCTCCGCTCTACCTTGACGAAAACGACGTTTCCCACACGGAAGGCCCCGTCGGTGGACTATCCCCTCGCTCTGGCACTCGTCGACTTCCTGCCGGTTCTCGCCATGACCGCCGGCATCAGCCTGCTCGTCCCCTTCGTCCGCCGGACCGCCGGACCTTCCATCGCCGCCGCCGCACTGGCGGGCGGCGCGCTCACGGTGCTCGGCGGCGCGCTCAAGGCCGCCTGGAAGCTCATCGTGGCCTCCGGCGGGCCGGACATCGTGTGGATGGCGAAAGCCCAGTTCTTCCTCCTCGGCCCCGGGTTCACACTGCTGGCCTGGGCGCTGCTGAGCACGGCCGGAAGACGTCCGCCGCTCTGGGCGTTCGCCGCCTTCGCGGCGGCGGGGCTGGCCGCCGCGGTGGCCCTGGGCGGCACCTGGCCGCTGCTGATCGTGACCACCGTCTCTGCCACGATCCTCGGCGTCCGGCTGCTGCTGCTCGCCCGCCGCGCCCGGCAGGTCGCGGCGACCTTCCTGTTCGGCTTCAACCTGCTGGGGACGTACGCGATGGGCATCCTGGCCGGGCAGCCCGAGCAGACGATCGCCCTGCAATGGGTCGAGGAGTCGCTCAACACGCTCACCTGGACGGCCTTCGCCGTGGGAGTCTGGCGGCTCACCCGGACGAGGACGTTATTGACTGAACAGCTCTTCAGATGATTGATTGTGGAAACTCCGTTTCATTCTGAGGAACATCCGTCCGAGGCACATCCGTGGAGGATCACTTGGAGTCGCTGATGCGGCCCATACGCGGCCCCGTCCTGCTGTCGGTGCTCGGCACGTGGCTCCAGGCACTGGCCACGACGGCGCTCCTGCTGCTGGTGGGAACCGCGATCGGGCAGATCCACCGGGGCGGCGCCCCCGAGACCGCGGTGATCGCGGGACTGTTCGCCGCGGCGGCGGCCCGCGCGCTGCTCGCCGCAGCCGTTCCGGCGATCACCGTCCGCGCGGGCGGCCGGCTGGAGGTCGGGCTCCGCGACCGGATCTACCGCCACCTGCTGAGGCTCGGCGCGCCGCTGCGCTCGCGGGAGCAGACCGGCAGGCTGGTCTCCACCGGCACCGAGGCCGTGGAGCTCGTCTCCACCTACTACGCGACCTTCCTCGGCCCGATCCTCGCCTCGATGACCGTGCCGATCCTCGTGCTGGTGGCCATCGGGGTGTTCGTCGACCCGTGGACGGCGCTCATCCTGGCCATCGTGGTCCCGGCCATCCCGCTGACCGTCGGCGTCTTCCAGCGCGGCTTCGCCAAGGTGAGCGACGGCTACCGCGACACGGCCAACCACCTCGCCGCCCGCTTCCTCGACGCCCTGCAGGGCCTGTCGACGCTCAAGCTCTTCAACCAGGGCACCGCGCACGGCCGGGCCCTCGCCAGATCCTCGGAGGAGCTGCGCCGCGCGATCATGCGGCTGCTCGCCGGCAACCAGGTGATCCTGTTCGTCGTCGACACGGTGTTCTCGCTCGGCATGATCACCACGGCGACCGTGCTGGCGATGGTCCGCATGCGCGAGGGCGCGATCGACGCCGGCGAGGCGGTGGCCCTCGTCCTGCTCACCACGCAGCTCGTGGAGCCGCTGGACAAGGTCGGCCAGTTCTTCTACGTCGGCATGGGCGGCGCCGCGGCCGCCAAGGAGATCAGGGCCCAGCTGGCCGAGAAGCCCGCCGTCGCCGACACCGAGACGCAGGCGCCGGAGCGGGCCGGCTCCGACGTGTCCTTCGAGGGCGTGAGCTTCGCCTACCTGCCGGACACGCCGGTGCTGCGGGAGGTGGGCTTCACCATCGCCCCGGGCGAGAAGGTGGCGCTGGTCGGGCCGTCGGGCTCGGGCAAGACCACCGTCGCCGCGCTGCTCCAGCGCAACCTCGACCCCGGCGGGGGCGTGATCCGCGTCGGCGGCCACGACATCACCTCGGTGCCCGCCGCGTGGGTGCGCGAGCAGATCAGCGTCGTGGCGCAGAGCACCTACCTGTTCACCGGCACGCTGCGCGACAACCTGCTGGTCGCCGCGCCGGACGCGGACGACGAACGGCTGTGGGACGCGCTGCGCACGGCCAACCTGGACGAGTTCGTCCGGGGACTGCCGGACGGGCTGGACACGCCGACGGGTGAGCGGGGCCTCATGCTGTCCGGCGGGCAGGCGCAGCGCACCGCGATCGCCCGCGCCGTGCTGAAGGACTCGCCCATCCTCGTGCTCGACGAGCCGACCTCCAACGTGGACCTGGAGTCCGAAGCGGCGATCCTGGCCGCCCTCGACCGGCTGACCGTCGGCCGTACGGTGCTGATGATCGCGCACCGGCTGTCCACGGTGCGCGACGCGGACCGGATCGTGGTCCTGGAGGACGGCCTCGTCACCGAGCAGGGCTCGCACGACGAACTGATGACGGGCGGCGGGCACTACGCCCGCGCGGTCCGGCGGACCGAGGTGGAGACACGATGACCCGGACCCAGATCAGCCTGCGCCTGCTGCACTTCGGCCGTCCGCTGATGACGCCGCTGGCCGTCTCGGTCACCTTCCGGGTGCTGCAGATGTGCCTCGGCATCGCGTTGTACGGCGTCGGCGCGTGGGGCGTGGTCCACGTCGCGTCCGGCGACCCGTCGGTGATCGTGCCGGTGGCGGTCGCGATGGTGGTCATGGCGTTCGCCAAGGGCCTGTTCCGCTACGTCGAGCAGTACGCCGGCCACTACGTCGCCTTCAAGCTGCTGGCCATGCTCCGCGACGACTTCTACCAGCGGATCGAGCCGCAGGCCCCGGCCGGGGTCGAGGGCACCAGGACCGGCGACCTGCTCGCCCGCGTCATGAAGGACATCGACCGGATCGAGGTGTTCTACGCGCACACGATCGCGCCGTCGCTGGCCGCCGTCATCGTCCCGGTCATCTCCCTGTCGGTGCTGGGCGCCGGGTACAGCCCGGTGGTGGCCCTGGTGCTGGCGCCCTTCCTGCTGGGCGTGGGCGTCGTGGTGCCGTGGCTGAGTCACCGCGCCGCCGCGACCGCCGCCACCGATCTGCGGCGGGCGCGCGGCGAGATCTCCCAGCACCTCACCGACGGCGTCCAGGGCGTCAGGGAGGTGCTCGCCTTCGGCTACGGCACCCGCCGCCTGGCCGAACTCGAGGCGCTGGGCTCGTCGGGCACCTCGGCGATCAGCCGGCTGGGCACGCTGATCTCCATGCGCCGGGGCCTGAACGAGTTCCTGGTCGGCGCGGGCGTGATCACGATCCTGCTCACCGGCTGGGCGCAGGGGCTGTCCTGGCAGGACATCGCCGTCACGGTGGCGATCGGGCTGGCGACCTTCGGGCCCGTGCTGGGGGTCGAGGAGTTCATGGCCGACCTGGAGCAGGCCTTCGCCGGCGCGCGCCGCATCTGGGAGATCACCGACCGGCCGCCGCTGGTCACCGACCCGCCGGCGCCCGAGCCCCGGCCCGCCACCGCCTCGATCGGCTTCGATTCGGTCACCTTCGCCTACCCCGGCCAGAGCCCGCCCGCGCTGTCCGGTGTCTCCTTCACCGTGCCGGCCGGCAGCCGCTACGCGGTGGTCGGCGCCTCGGGCTCCGGCAAGTCCACCCTGGTCTCGCTCCTGCTGAGGTTCTGGGAGCCGCAGTCCGGCACGGTGTGCGTGGGCGGCACCCCGGTCGACCGGCTCGGCCTGAACGACCTGCGCGACCTGGTCGCCGTCGTGGGCCAGCGCACTTTCCTGTTCAACGACACCGTCGCCGCCAACCTGCGGCTGGCCCGGCCGGACGCCACCCAGGAGCAACTGGAGGCGGTCTGCCGCCAGGCCGCCCTGCACGACACGATCATGGAAATGCCCGAGGGCTACGACACCGTGGTCGGCGAGATGGGCGAGCGCCTGTCGGGTGGCCAGCGTCAGCGGCTGGCGATCGCCCGCGCGCTGCTCAAGGACGCCCCCATCCTCGTCCTGGACGAGGCCACCTCCGAACTCGACGTGCACACCGAGGCCGAGATCCAGCGGCAGATCGACGACCTGGCGCGGGGCAGGACGCTGCTGGTCATCGCGCACCGGCTGGCCACGGTCACCGACGCCGACCGCATCCTCGTCATGGATCGCGGCCGGCTGGTCGAGCAGGGCACCCACCGGGAACTGCTGGCCCGCCAGGGCGCCTATGCCCGCCTGTACGCCCGCCAGGCCGACGACCTCGACCGGGCGGCGGGATAGAGAAACGGCCGTGAGAGGGATGCAGCCCCTCTCACGGCCAGAACCTTCGCGAAGGAAGGCCCGCCCATGCTACGTCCCCCCACCCGAAGACTGTCACGGATCCTCACCGTGACGATCACCACACTGCTGGCGCTGATCGTCGCCCTGCCGGCCTGGGCCCATCACACCGTCATCCTCACCAAGGCCAACACCCCGGGCAACGCGCCCCGGGTCGTCGACGGCGCCGTCTCGTTCGCCTTCTACGGCTGGATGAACAAGCCGCTCGACGTACGGTCGTTCAAGCTCACCTTCACGGCCGGGCAGCGACTGTACTTCGAGGCGATCATGCCCGACCTCGCGCCCGAGAACACCATCCCCAACCACCACCTCCCGCAGATCCTGATCACCACGCCCAGCGGGAGCCTGATCGCCGTCCCGCCGACGCTCAGGGAGCCCTTCTACGAGGAGCACAGCCACACCACGCTGATCCGCTTCGCCAAGGTGGACCGGGTGGCCGAGGCCGGCACCCACCACATCGTGGTGATCGGGGCGCGGCAGCAGCGCTTCGCCCTGGCGACCGGGCTGCTGGAGGCCCCCGGACAGCTCGAGAACGGCACCATCGGCACCTTCTACTACGTCATCCACTGGTACCAGACCCCGGCGCCCTACGACCCCGCCGGAGTCTGACCCCGAGACGGTGCGGCGGGTCCGAGGGGTCCCGCCGCACCCCGCCTGTGCTGGGGTTGGACCAACGGGACCCTTCCGAGCATGGCGCGAACCGAGATACGGTCAGAGTCATGATTCGTGTGTTTCTGCTTGACGATCACGAGGTGGTCCGCCGGGGCGTCGCCGCCCTGCTCGGCTCCGAGGACGACATCGAGGTGATCGGCGAGGCGGGCACCGCCGAGTCCGCGATCGCCCGCATTCCGGCGCTCAAGCCGGACGTGGCGGTGCTCGACGTGCGGTTGCCCGACGGCAACGGCGTGGACGTCTGCCGGGAGGTGCGCTCCAAGCTTCCGGGCCTGGCGTGCCTGATGCTGACCTCGTTCGCCGACGACGACGCGCTGTTCGACGCGGTGATGGCGGGGGCCTCGGGCTACGTGCTCAAGCAGATCCACGGCTCCGACCTGGTGGGCGCGGTGCGCACGGTCGCCTCGGGCCAGTCGCTGCTCGATCCGCAGACCACGGCCGCCATGTTGCAGCGGCTGCGCGATCAGGCGGCCCGGCAGGACCCTCTGGCGGCGCTGTCCGACCAGGAGCGGCACATTCTCGAGCTGATCGGCGAGGGGCTGACCAACCGGCAGATCGGCGAGCGGCTGTTCCTGGCGGAGAAGACGGTCAAGAACTACGTGTCCAACCTGCTGGCCAAGCTCAACATGCAGCGGCGCACCCAGGCTGCTGCCCTGTCGGCGCGGCTGAGGGCAGATCGGCGCGAATAGTCGGGACCTTCGGCCCTGGGGGGTCCACCGGCCGAGCCGCGATGCTGGACGTATGCAACTGGATTCGTCTGGCCTGCGGGTCCTCAATCGTGAGGAGTGCCTGCGCCTGCTGTCAGTCACGCCGATCGGCCGGATCGTCTTCACCGACCGGGCACTGCCCGCGGTGCAGCCGGTCACGTTCGCCCTCGACGGCGAGACCATCGTGATCCGCACCAGCGTCGGGTCCAAACTGGCGGCGGCCACCCGGCACGCGGTGGTGGCGTTCGAGGTGGACGAGTTCGACACCGAGCTGCGCACCGGCTGGTCGGTGACCGCGGTGGGCAAGGCGCGGGCGGTGCAGGACCCGGCCGAGATCGGCCGGCTGTCCGAGCTGCCGCTGGCCGCGTGGGCGCCCGGCAGCCGCGACCACTACATCGTGGTCGAGGCCGAGCAACTGACCGGCCGCATGATCACCCGCGTGCCCGCCGCCGAAGCGTGCAGATAGCCGGTGAGTGACGTCGTGTCCGGAGCCAGAGCCCGCCTCATGACCGCACAACCGGTCATGACCCGAGAGGTTGGCCGGATCCCTCAACGTGATCATGGTCGGCAGCGCTGAGCTCACAGGTCGCGGCGCTGGAAGGCCATCCCCGCGAGCCCTGGTAAGAGGCCGGCCCAGGCGAGGTAGGTGGTGGTGAGGGCGGTGGACATGGCCCTGGTGATCAAAGTGCTGCCGAACCCGGAGGAGGTCGGCAAGGACATGGGCGTCATCAACATCGCCAACGCCGGCCCCCAGATCGCGGCCCCCCGCGATCGCAGCCCTGGTGGTCACGCTGTGCGGCTACCCCGCCCTCTTCCTGGTGGGCATCGTGATCTCCCTCATCGGCGTAGCCGGCATCCTCAGAATCCGGGGCGTCCGCTGAGCCGGCCCCCAGGATCGCCGTGCGCTCCGGCAGAGGACCTGGTCCGTACGGAGAAGCGAGTGGGGAGTTTCGTGGCGGCTCCGGTCGAGCCGGCCGGCGTGCCAGTGGACGGGCTCACCATCCTCACGGCGCGAATGCCGGACCCGGCCGAAGCCCGCGGGCCCTCGGCCAACTCGATCTTCACCAGCGCTCTCACCAAGACGCCGAAGGTGACCGCGATCTGAGCGACCTCGTCTCCTGCCGCGTACCGCACCAGCAACGCCTCGGCACGCCCGTCACCGAGCTCATCACCGTCGCCGGGCTGCGCTGGAAGATCAAGGAGAACAACGAGACCGGCAAGGACCTGCTCGGCCTGACCGAGTACCAGGTCCGCAAATGGGACGGCTGGCACCGCCACGTCACCACGGCCATGCTCGCCCTGGCCTTCCTCGCCGTCAGCCGCGCCCACCTGGACGGCCAGAGCGCCCCCGACCCGGTCCCACCCGCCGCCGATCAGGGAAAAGACCCGCATCACCAGGAGATTCTCAGCTGAATGCAGGCCGGCTGATCCGGCCATCGATGGCTGAGATCCGCCGTGTCTTCGCCCACCTCATCGTGCCCGCCGCCAGCACCATCGAGCACGTCCTGGCCTGGTCCAGATTCCGGCAAACCCACCAAACCCACGCCCTGATCAGCCACTACCGCCGACGAGGCGACCCATTACCGCGCGATCTACGATGTAGAGTACCTGAAAGGCATAGACGGCAAAGTTCATTACGGTTGATTCTCGCACTAGTCCCCCACGGGACCCCTTATCGAAATCGGCGACCAATACACCTGTCGGAGTTCCGACCCGAGACCAGTCATGCCGTCAATCAAACAGAAGGGGAGCTACAAAATGAAGCGACTGACCAATTCGCTCGCGGTCTTAGCACTCGCTGCCGTCTTCTCTCTCACGGGCGCTTCCGCGGCCCAGGCCGGCGTCCTCGCCTGGGACTGCCCCGCAGGCTACTCCTGCTACTACGACAACAAGGAAGGAGGAAACAGGATCTGGATCGCGCCCAGTGCGGGCTGCTTCGACCTCGGACGCATGAACCCGCCCCTCAACGACCGGATCTCCTCCGTCAACAACGGCGGCAACGGACAGGTTCATCTCTACAACTGGGAGGGCCATTGGGCGTATCTGGAGAACATCTCGCGCGGCGCCAAGTGGAACACGCGCTACCAGAACGTGGCGGACATGGTCTGCATCGATCAGCGTTAGGTCGTCGACCTCCTGAGGTGGCGGCGTCGCAGCCGGATCAGCTTTCCGCGGAATGTCGCCGCAGTGCCTGCCTGACCTCGGCGAACAGGTCCCTCGCGGTGTCGGTGACGACCGCCCCGTACGCGGAGATCTCCTCGTTCGCGGTGAACAGCACGGAATTGGAGGTGTAGAAGACCAGTGGGGGCCGCCGGCGACCCGAACGCATCTCGCGCAGCAGCTTCAGGCCCGCCCGTGGCTCCTCGGTGCCGTCCTTGACCCGGTGCATGTCGGAGATGACGAGGTCGAATCTCTGCGAGTCCAAGGCCTTCACCGCCTCGCAGAGACGCTGCGTCTCCAGAAGACGATCATGATGGAGGGCGGCTCCCTTCCCGGCGCGGATGTACTGCTTCGCCCATGCGGGAGGCTCCGCCGGGGAGTTCCGCGCGTGGGCGGGGCCGCGTGATCAGATGGGCACCTGCCAGCGGAGCGTGGTGCCGCCGGTGTCGGGAGTGGTGATCTCGAAGGAGCCGCCGAGCCCGGTGGCGCGCTCCTCCAGGTTGCGCAGCCCGCTGCGGCGCCCGTCGGCGGACAGTCCCACGCCGTCGTCGCGGACGATGAGGGTGAGGATCTCGCCGGCCACCTCGACCGACACCTCGGACTTGGACGCCCTGGCGTGACGCACCACGTTGGACAGGGCCTCGCGCAGGACCGCCAGCAGGTGCTCGGCGATGGCCTCGGGGACGCGGTTGTCGAGCTGCCCCTCCATCCGCAGGCCGGGCATGAAGCCGAGGTGGCCGCGGGCCCCCTCGACCAGCTCGACGACCTGGGCGCGCAGGCTGGGGCCGCTGGCCTGGTGGGCGCCCTGCAGGGCGAAGATGGTCGAGCGGATCTGCCGGATCGTCTCGTCGAGCTCGTCGATCGCGTGCTGCAGCCGCCCCGAGGCCTCGGGGTGCTCGACCAGCCGGACCGTGCTCATCAGCGTCATCGCGATGGCGAACAACCGCTGGATGACGACGTCGTGCAGGTCCTTGGCGATCCGGTCGCGGTCTTCGAGCAGACCGAGGCGTTCGGCGTCCTTGCGGGTGTCGGCCAGCTCCAGCGCGATCGCGGCCTGGCCGGCGAACGACTCCAGCATCCGCATGTCGGCCAGGCTGAACGGGAGCCGGCCCGATCTCTTGGCCAGGGCCAGCACACCGCGCACGGAATGCCCGGCGCCCAGCGGCAGCAGCAGCTCGGGGCCGAAGCCCAGCTCGCGCAGCGGGGAGTCGGCGGCCGGCAGGTCACGCTCGGACATCGCCTCACCCCGGCTGAACACCTGCCCGACGGCGGTGGCGCCCACCTGGAAGACCAGGCCGCTCACGTCGTCGGCGTGCTCGCCCTCGGCGAACTCCACCGTCAGCCACTCACCCGACCGGTCCGGCAGCAGGACCTTGGCCAGGTCGGCGTCGGCCATCTGCCGGGCCCGCCCGGCCATCATGGTGAGCACCTCGCTCCGGTCGGCGCCGGACAGCAGGCTCGTGGTCACCTCGGAGGAGGCGTGCAGCCAGGTCTCGCGCCGTCGTGACTCCTCGAACAGGCGGGCGTTCTCGATGGCCACGCCGGCGGCGGTGGCCAGCGCGATGACGATCGCCTCGTCCTCCTCGTCGAACTCGCCGCCGCCGCGTTTCTCGGTCAGGTAGAGGTTGCCGAACACCTCGTCGCGCACCCGGAGCGGGACGCCGAGGAAGGTGCCCATGGGCGGGTGCCCCGGCGGGAAGCCGTAGGACTCGGGATGGTCGGCGATGCGGCCGAGGCGCAGTGGCCGGGCGTCCTTGATGAGCAGGCCGAGCAGGCCGAGACCGTGCGGCCAGTGCTCGATCTTGGCGATCTCCTCCTCGGTCAGCCCGACCGGGATGAACTGGATGAGGGTGCGCTCCTGGCCGATCACGCCGAGCGCGCCGTAGCTGGCGTCGACCAGCTTGGTGGCGGTCTCCACGATGCGGCCGAGCACCGTCTCCAGATCGAGGTCGCTGCCCACCAAGACCACGGCCTCGAGCAGCGCGTGCACCCGGTCCCGCGTGGCGAGCACGGCGTTCAGGCGGACCTGCAGTTCAGCCAGCAACTCGTCGAGCCGCATGTTGGGCATCAACGGGTTGCGCTCGCCTTGCGTCATACGAGCAGTCTCGCATCAGCGGAGACCGCTCGCCTACCCAGGTTCGAGGTTCGCCCGCCCGGTTCCGGATCTTCGTCCGGCCGCCGGGCGGGCGGGCCGGCTACGCGGGGCCCGAGCGGACGACGGCGACCGCGCAGCGGGCGTGGTGGAGGATGCCCCGGCTGACCGAGCCGAGCAGCACCGATCCCATGACGCCGCGGCCGTGTGAGCCCACCACGACCAGGTCGGACCGGTCCGAGGCGTCGGCGAGCGCGTTCACGGGGTGCGCGGACAGCACGTCCTCGACGACCGTCACCTGCGGGTACTCCTCGCGGAACGCCGCCAGCCGGTCCGTGACGAGCCGGTGCTGTGCCGTACGGACCTCGTCCATGTCGTACGGGATGTCGGGCGCGAAGGCGTGCACCGGCAGCTGCCAGGCGTGCACCACCCGCAGCGTGCCGCCCCGCCGTCTGGCCTGCTCGAAGGCGTAGGCCAGGGCCGGTTCGCACTCGGGAGAGTCGTCGACGCCCACGGTGACCTCGCCGAAGGTCTCGCGGCGCTCGCCGCGCACGACCACCACGGGGCACCGCGTGTGCCCGGCGACGTTCACGCTGACCGAGCCCAGCAACGCGCCGGCGAATCCGCCCAGCCCGCGGCTGCCGACCACGACCTCCGTGGCGTCCTTGGACTGCTCGCGCAGCACCACGGCGGCGGGACCTTCGATCAGCTCGGTCGTCACCTCGACGTCCGGCTGGCGCTCGTGGGCCAGCGCGACCGCCTCGGCCAGGAACCGGTGCCCGGTGCGCACGAGCGCGTCCGGCCAGTCGTCGCTGGGGAACCTGGCGATCTGATAGGGCGAGTGGTCCACCGCGTGCACGATCCGCAACGGCTGGTGCGCGCGGAACGCGTCGTTCGCCGCCCACTCCACCGCCGCCCGCGAGGCCACCGAGCCGTCCACACCCACGATGATCATGATGTCTCCTCCTCCTTCGTCACCTCTATGGGACCTCCTCGCACCGGGTCGCCTGCAGGGCCGTAGGTCCCGTCCGGGCAGGGCCAAGGGCCATGTCTGCCCTGGTGACCTGGGGGTAGCTCGTGCGCATGGCCGTCATCGATCCCTGGACCCGCCCGGAGTACGCGCCGCCGCGCGCGAGCCGTCCCGGTGAGCCGCCGGTGAACCCGTGGACCCTGGACTTCGAGGGCTTCGACCCGGCGGCCGAAGGGCTCCGGGAGGCGCTGTGCACGCTGGGCAACGGCCGGTTCGCCACCCGGGGGGCGACGCCCGACGGCGCCGGCCGGACGCCCGGCACCTACGCGGCGGGCTGCTTCAACCGCCTCGACTCCACTGTCGCCGGGCGCGTGGTGTCCAACGAGGACATGGTCAACCTGCCCGACTGGCTGCCGGTGGCCTTCGCCACGCCCGGCTCCGACTGGTTCGACCCGGCGACGGACGGCCTGCTCGACTACCGGCACGAACTGGACCTGCGTCACGGGGTGCTGCTGCGGCTGCTGCGCTGGCGTGACGCGGCGGGCCGCGTCACGCGGGTGCGGCAGCGCCGCCTGGTGTCCATGGCCGACCCGCGCCTGGCCGCGCTGGAGACCGAGTTCGTCCCGGAGAACTGGTCGGGCCCGATGCGGGTGCGGACCGTACTCGACGGCCGGGTGGCCAACCGGGGGGTCGCCCGCTACCGCGAGCTGCGCGGCGACCATCTGACCGGCCACGCCACCGGCATCGAGGACGACCTGGCCTGGCTGACCGCCACCACCCGCTCCTCCGGCATCACGGTCGCCTTCGCGGCCCGCGCCGACTGCGCCGTCCCCGCCCGCGAGGCGACCCGCGAACCCGACCGGATCACCGCGGAGTACCGGCTCGACCTGGTCGAGGGCGAGCCGGTGACGCTGTCCAAGGTCGTCGCCCTGGTGACCTCACGCGATCCCGCGATCAGCGACGCCCGCTCCACCGCGGTGCGGGCCGTGCGGCTGGCGCCGGGCTTCGACACGCTGCTGGCCCGGCACCGGGCCGCCTGGGACCGCCTGTGGGAGCGCGCCCGGCTCGACGTCGACGGGCCGGAGACCTCACAGATCGTCCACCTGCACGTCTTCCACCTGTTGCAGACGCTCTCCCCGCACACGGCCGACATCGACGCGGGCGTGCCCGCGCGGGGCCTGCACGGCGAGGCGTACCGGGGGCACGTGTTCTGGGACGAGCTGTTCGTGATGCCATGGCTGAACCTCCGCTTTCCCGACATCTCCCTCGGCCTGCTGCGTTACCGGTGGCGGCGGCTGCCCGAGGCCAGGGCGGCGGCCCGCGCCGCGGGGTTCGCCGGCGCGATGTTCCCCTGGCAGAGCGCGAGCGACGGCACCGAGCAGACCCAGACCCTGCATCTCAACCCCGACTCCGGCCGCTGGCTGCCCGACCACTCCCACCTGCAGCGGCACGCCGGCCTGGCCATCGCCTACAACATCTGGCAGCACTACCTGGCGACCGGCACGATGCGGCCGTGGTGCGCGGAGCTGCTGATCGACATCGCCAGGTTCTTCTCCTCGCTGGCCGAGGCGGACCCGGAGTCGGGCCGCTACGAGATCCGGGGCGTCATGGGCCCCGACGAGTATCACGACGGTTACCCCGGGGCCGAGTCCCCCGGCCTGGACAACAACGCCTACACCAACGTGATGACCGTCTGGCTGCTGCTGCGGGCCGCCGACACGCTGGAGCTGTTCCCCGAGTTCCAGGGCACGGCCGAGGAGGCCGAGCGCTGGCACGACATCACCCGGCGGATGCGGGTCGACTTCCACGACGGCGTGATCAGCCAGTTCACCGGCTACGCCGGCCTGGAGGAGCTCGACTGGGAGCGCTATCGCGGCGTGCGGCGGCTCGACCGGGCGCTGGAGGCCGCCGGCGACGACGTCAACCGCTACCGGGCGTCCAAGCAGGCCGACACGCTGATGCTCTTCTACCTGCTGACGGCCGACGAGCTGCTGGCGCTGCTGCTGCGGCTCGGCTATCCGTGCGAGCCCGGCCTCATCCACCGCACGATCCACTACTACCTCGCGCGCACCAGCCACGGTTCCACCCTGAGCGCCCTGGTGCACGCCTGGGTGCTCGCCCGATCGGACCGGGCCGGATCCTGGCGGTTCTTCCACGAGGCCCTGATCAGTGACATCCAGGACGTCCAGCACGGCACCACCGCCGAAGGCGTCCACCTCGGCGCCATGGCGGGCACGCTCGACCTGCTGCAGCGCTGCTACCTGGGGATGGAGCTGCGCCGCGACGGGCTGCGTCTCAACCCGGTGCTGCCCGACCGGCTGGGCACGATGTCGCTGACGATCCGCTACCGGGGCGCGCGGTTCTTCATCGACGCCGACCGCGAGAGCGCGTGGATCAACGAGAACATGCTCAGGTGCGGCGCCAGCCGTACGTTCACGAGCGATCAAGGGGGGACCAGCATGGCCGCGACGGGCGACCTCGGACGCCGCATCATCTACCACCGCGAACGCCTCGGGCTGACCCGCGAGCAGCTCGCCGAGCGCACCGGCATGGCCGCCGGCTACGTCAAGTACCTGGAGGAGAACCCCGAGACGCTCGCCACGGGCACACTGGGGCGGCTCGCGGCCGCCCTGGAGACGACCGTCGAGAGCCTGCTCGGCGGCGGCCTCGACCGGCCGCCGGGACGCGGCCCGGCGGCCGCCCATCCGATGCTCGAGTCCCTCGACCGTGACGAGTGCCTGCGCCTGGTCGCGCCCGGCGGCGTCGGCCGGGTCGCCTTCAGCGGCCTGTACGGGCCCACCGTGCTGCCCGTCAACTACCGGCTGCACGAGGGCGCGATCGTCTTCCGCACGGCCCACGGCGGCCCGATGGACCGCGACCTGCGCACCGGCGTGGAGGGCATGGACATCAAGATCGGCTTCGAGGTCGACCGGATCGACGAGGCCAGGCGCGAGGGCTGGAGCGTGCTCATCCAGGGGCCGGCCCACCATGTGCCGCCCGACGAGATCGAGCGGGTGGTCGGCTCCGGCGTGACCCCCTGGGCGGGCGGTGAGCGCGAGCTGTACATCCGCATCGTGCCGCAGCGGATCACCGGCCGCCGCGTCCACGGGCTCTGACGATCCGCGCGCGGAGTCACTCCCGCTCCCGGCGAGCCCGCCCCGCGCCGAGCCGGAGCAGGGCCCGCGCCGCGTCGCAGAGCACCGGCGTCAGCAGCGCGGCGCCCGCGGCCATCGCCCAGCCCAGCGGCGGCACCGGCGCGAGCGCGAGGAACGTGCCGAGGGCCGGCACCAGCGTCACCAGCGCCTGCAGCGCGGCCGCGGCCGCGACGGCGAGCAGCACCGCCCGGCCGTGCCACCAGCCGCGCTCGAAGGTCCAGCGCCGGGCCCGGGCGACGTAGGCCAGGGTCAGCCGGGCGAAGACGAGGGCGAGCACGGCCTGGGTCCGCACCTGCGCCTCGTCCCAGCCGAGCCGCCGGGCGACCTCCACCGCGGCGAAGACCAGCAGCCCGACGATGAGCGAGCGGATCCCGATGCGGGCCAGCACGGCGCCGGACAGCAGCCCGTCGCGGCGCGGTCTGGCCGTCAGCGGGTCGCCGGCCGGCCGGTCGACGCCCAGGGCGATGGCCGGGATGCCGTCGAGGACCAGGTTGATCCAGAGCAGTTGCACCGGCAGCAGCGGGATGACCAGGTCGGGCCAGGCGAACAGGCCCACGAGCACGAGGAAGATCTCGGCCAGGTTGCCGGCCAGCAGGTAGCCGATCATGGATTCGACGTTGTGGTGCAGGCGGCGGCCCTGCCGCACCCCGGTGACGATGGTGCCCAGCTCGCCGTTGGTGACCACCACGGCGGCGGCCTCCCTGGCCACGTCGGTGCCCTCGTCGCCGGCCATGGCGATGCCGACGTCGGCGTGCCGCAGCGCGGGCGCGTCGTTGACGCCGTCGCCGGTCATCGCGACGACCTCGCCGCCCGCGCGCAGCGAGCGGACCAGGTCCAGCTTGGTCGCCGGGTCGACGCGGGCCAGCACGTTCGCCTCGCGCAGCCGCTCCTCACGGTCCTCGCCGTCCAGCGCTGCGCCGGTCACCACCGGGTCGGGCTCGATGCCGACCTGCTCGGCCACGGCCCGGGCGGTGCCGGCGTGGTCGCCGGTCACCATGATCACCCGGATGCCGCCCCGCCGGCAGTCGGCGACGGCCTGCCGCGCCGACTCGCGGATCTCGTCGCTCAGCGCGAGCAACGCGACCGGCCGCAGCCCGGTCGCGTCGAGGTCATCGGTGTCGCGCTCGGCCAGCGCCAGCACGCGCAGCCCCCGGCCGGCCAGCTCGGGCACGGCCCGCTCCAGCCGGTCGGCCTCCGGGCCGGGGGCGCACCGGGCCAGCACCACCTCCGGCGCGCCCTTCACGGTCAGCACCGGCCCCTCGGTGACGACCGCCATCGACCGTACGTCGGCGTCGAAGGGCCTGGTCGACAGCCTGGCCCCGCCGTCGAGGGGCGTCGTCCCGTGGCGGGCGGCGGCGGCCAGCAGCGCCACGTCCACCGCGTCGCCCACGCCGTCGTGGGCGTCGTTGCAGCGTACGGCGGCCCGCCAGACGTCCGCGCCCGGCACCGCGACGTGGTCGGCGACGGTCAGCCGCCCGGTGGTCAGGGTGCCGGTCTTGTCCGAGGCGATCACGGTGGTGGCGCCGAGCGCCTGGATGGCCGGCAACCGCCGGACGATGACCCCGCGCCGGGCCATCCGCTGCGAGCCGAGCGCCAGGGCGGTGGTGACGGCGGCCGCCATGCTCTCGGGCACCGCCGCGATGGCCAGCGCCACCCCGGCGAGCGCCAGGTCGAGCGGCTCGATGCCGCCCCGGGCCAGCCCGAGCGCCACCATCACCACGCCCGCGGCGAGGGCCAGCAGGCCGATGCGCTTGGAGACGGTGGCGAGCTCCACCTCCAGCGGCCCCTTGACCTTGCCCTGCAGAGCGGAGGCGATGTGGCCCATCTCGGTGGCGGCGCCGGTGCTCTCCACCACCGCCACGCCCGAGCCGCGCACCACCATGCTGCCGGAGAACAGCTGCCCGTCACGGTCTCCCAGGGGTCCCCGCGTCGTGCCCTCCGCCCGTTTGCCGGCCGAGTTCGACTCGCCCGTCAGCATGGACTCGTTCACGGCCAGCGAGACCGCCTCCAGCACGCGGGCGTCGGCGGGCACCCGGTCTCCGGCCGCCACCTCGATCAGGTCGCCGGGCACCACCTCCGCGGCCGCGATCCGCCGGACCACGCCGTCACGGCGGACCTTGGCCATCGGCGCCGACAGCGTCCGCAGGGCGCGGACGGCCCGCTCGGCCTTGACCTCCTGGGTGACGCCGATGACCACGTTGACCGCCAGGATCGCCATGATGGCCGCGCCCTCGGGCGCCTCGCCCAGCACGACCAGGGTGACGAGGCCGGCGACCAGCAGCAGGATCGACAGCGGATCGGCCAGCTGGCGGACCGCTCTGAGCGGGATCGACGGCTGCCTGGGCTCCGGTATCCGGTTCGGCCCGTGTTCGGTCAGCAGGCGGGCCGCCTCGTCGTCGCCGAGCCCCCGCCGGACATCCGTGATCGCGTCCATGGCCCCATCAGATCATCCACGACACCCGCGTCGCGGGAGCCGAAAGGCCGTTGTCCGCTGTGACCTTCGTCCCACTCCGATCGGCGACGGCGCCGACCGTCACCTGCGGGACGCGAGACCGGCCGCGCCGATCCTCACCTGCGGGACGCGAGACCGGCCGCGCCGATCGTCGCCTCGGGGCGCGAGACCGGCCGCGCGGGTGTCAGCTCGTGGGGACGGCGAAGTGGCCGGCGAGGGTTTCGCCCCAGCGGCGGGCGCGGTCCAGCTCGCCGTCCGCCAGCGGGCCCCGGGAGTCGGTGACGAAGAAGCTCTGGGCGGGGGCGACGAGCCGCAGGCCGAGGCGGCGCAGCCGTTTGGCGGCGGCGCGGGCGGCCGAGCCCGGCAGGTGCGGCTTGGCGACGCGGGTGTCGAAGGCGGCGACGGGCGTGCCGCGCGCCACCCGCAGGGCGGCCAGCCATTCGCGGATGCCGGGCCCCTGCGACACCAGAGGTTCCCGGGCCTGCTCGGCGGCGGACCTGCGGGTGGACTCCCGGCTCATGCTGAAGGCGTGGGTGGGGCCGCCGACCACCAGCAGCGCCACCTCCTCCGGTGGTGACACCGGCGCGGCGGCGACCTCGACGACCTCGGTCCTCATCGCCCTGGCGAGTCCCTCCGCCACGGCCTGCGCGACCTGCCCGGTGTTGCCGTACATGGACTCGTAGACGATCAGCGCGTACATCTCGCACCTCTTCCCGTGTCGGGGTCAGCCGTCGCCCGGCAGGACGGGCTCAAGGTGGAACATCCCGGTGACGATCTCGCCCGGCCCCTCGTTCCGGAGGTCGGTGCGGCCGGCCACGGCGGACAGGACGTCGCGGGCCGTAACCAGCCCGACGAGGCCGCTGCGGGACACCACGGGCACGGCGTCGCAGCCGCTGTCGACCATGACGGCCGCGACGCGGGTGAGCGGGGTGTCGGGCCCCACGCGCGGCCGGGGCTCGCGTCCCAGCAGGGAGCCGACCTGGCGGTCGGACTGCTCCTGCGGCCCGCCGGACCAGGTGACGGCCACGTCCTCGCGGGTGAGGACGCCCACGACTTGCCTCCCCTCGACGACCGGCAGGTGGTGGACACCGGACCGGCGCATCAGCTCCCAGGCCATCAGCGGCGACTCGTCCGCCCTGATCGCCACCAGGACCCGGCTCATCACGTGCCGGGCGGTCAAAGTCTCGATCTTCATGAGGCCTCCTCTCGCGGCCGGACCACGGCGACCGGGCGGCTCACGTGGTGCAGCACGCCGTGGCTGACCGAGCCGAGCACCGCCGAGGCGAACCCGCCCAGGCCACGCGAGCCGACCACCACGAGGTCGGCGGTCGCGGCGGCCTTGATGAGCGCGGACACGGGGTGCTCGCAGAGCTGTTCGTCGGTGATCAGGACGTCGGGGTTCGCCTCCCGCCAGGGGATCAGCCGTTCGCGGGCCGCCTGGGCCTGCTGCTGGAAGGCCTCCTGCAGCAGGTCGCTGAAGGCGACGGCGTACGGCGAGTAGACCGGCAGCTGCCAGGCGTAGACGACGTGCAGTTGCGCGTCGCGGCTGCGGGTCTGCTCGATGGCGTACGCCATGGCCGCCACGGACGGCTCGGACCCGTCATAGCCGATGACGATCCGGCCGTGCGTCACCACGGCGGGTCCGCGCACGATCACGACCGGTCCCGCGGCGTGCCCGGCGACGGCCATGCCGATCGACCCGAGCACCATTCCGGTGAACCCGCCGTGTCCTCTGCTGCCGAGCACCACGCTGTCGGCGGTCGCGGACTCGGCGACGAGCGCGCCGGCCACTCCCCCGTGCAGCAACTCGGTGCTCAGCTCGACGTCCGGCGCCAGGTCGCCGGCGTGGGCGGCGGCCGTCTCCAGGGTGCGGGCGCAGTGCTCGGTCGCGCCGTCGGCGTGCCAGGGCTCGCACACGTGCACGATCCGCAGTCCCAGCGCCCGGTGCCGCGCGTCGGCGGCGGCCCACTCCACCGCCGCCGTCGCGGGCGCGGAGCCGTCCACCCCCACCACGATCCGTCCGGCCATCACGCTCTCCTCCACGATGGGCCCTTCCACCTCCACCTTTCCGAAATGGACGGCCGGAATCCGGAGGACGAAGTCCCCGATCCGGGTGCCGTTGGTCCCTATGGATTTGCGAATATTCGCAATTGCCTACATAGTTGAGCCATCAGCTCGCGGGAAGCCGGCCGGCCGACCGCGACGGGCTCTCACGGAAGGCGGAGACGGCGTGCCGGTCCCCCTGTACCAGGCGAAAGCCGAGTTCTTCCGGATGCTGGGGCACCCGGTCCGCATCCGCGTGCTGGAGCTCCTGCAGGACGGCCCGGTGCCGGTGCGCGACCTGCTGGCGGCGATCGACGTCGAGCCGCCCAACCTGTCGCAGCATCTGGCGGTGCTGCGGCGCTCGGGCATCGTCACGTCGGCCCGCGAGGGCTCCAGCGTGGTCTACCAGCTGGCCGGCGGCGACGTGGCCGACCTGATGCGCGCCGCGCGCCGGATCCTGACCGCCATGCTCACCGACCAGCACGACCTGCTCGAGGAGCTGCGCTCGTCGGACGTCGGCACCCCGTGAGCCGGTGGCTCCACCGGGCCTGGGGCTCGGCCGGCTCGCTGCTGCCCGCCCGGAGCGACCTGGCCGCGATGCGCCGCCACCCGCGCCGCGACCTGCTGGCCGGGCTCACGGTCGCGATCGTGGCGCTGCCGCTGGCGCTCGGTTTCGGCGTCTCCTCGGGGCTGGGCGCGGAGGCGGGGCTGGCCACCGCGGTCGTCGCGGGCGCCGTCGCCGCCGTGTTCGGCGGCTCCAACCTGCAGGTCTCCGGCCCCACCGGCGCCATGACCGTGGTGCTGGTGCCGATCGTCGCCCAGTACGGTCCCGGGGGCGTGCTGACGGTCGGCCTGATGGCCGGCGTCATCCTGCTGGCCCTGGCCGTGGCCCGGGTCGGGCGATACATGCGTTATGTCCCCGCGCCCGTGGTGGAGGGCTTCACCCTGGGCATCGCCTGCGTGATCGCCCTGCAGCAGGTCCCCTCCGCTCTGGGCGTTCCCCCACCCGAGGGCGACAAGGCGGTGGCCGTGGCCTGGCAGGCCGTGCTGGACTTCGCCGCGGCGCCCGACTGGACGGCGATCGCGCTGGCCGCCGGAGTGGCCGTGATCATGCTGGGCGGAGCCCGGCTGCGGCCGACCGTCCCGTTCTCCATCGTCGCCGTGGTCGCGGCGACCGTCGCGGCGCGGCTGCTCGACCTGGACGCGACCCCGATCGGCGCCCTGCCGGCGGGTCTGGCCGCCCCCTCGCTGGCCTTCCTGGACCTGTCCGCGATCGGCTCGCTGCTGGCGCCCGCCATCGCGGTGGCGGCGCTGGCCGCGCTGGAGTCGCTGCTGTCGGCGTCGGTGGCCGACGGCATGACCGTGGGCGAACGGCACGACCCCGACCGCGAGCTGTTCGGGCAGGGCCTGGCCAACATCGCCGCGCCGCTGTTCGGCGGCGTTCCGGCGACCGCGGCCATCGCCCGCACCGCCGTCAACGTCCGCAGCGGCGCCTCCTCCCGGCTGGCCTCGCTGACCCACGCCGCCGTGCTGGCCGCCATCGTCTACACCGCCGCGCCGCTGGTCTCGCACATCCCGCTGGCCGCGCTGGCGGGGGTCCTGCTGGCCACCGCGATCCGGATGGTCGAGGTCGGCTCGCTGCGCGCGATCGTCCGAGCCACCCGCTCAGACGCTCTCGTGCTGGTGCTGACCGCCGTGGCCACGGTGGTCCTCGACCTGGTCTACGCGGTCATCATCGGCCTCGTCATCGCCGGGGCGCTCGCGCTGCGGGCCGTGGCCCGTCAGGCCCGGCTGGACCAGGTCGACTTCAAGCCCGACCTGCCCGGCGAGCACGGCGACGAGGAGCACGCCCTGCTCGCCGAGCACATCGTCGCCTACCGGATCGACGGCCCGCTGTTCTTCGCCGCCGCCCACCGGTTCCTGCTGGAGCTGTCCGAGGTCGCCGACGTGCGCGTGGTCATCCTGCGGATGTCCCGGGTGACCACCGTGGACGCCACGGGGGCGCTCGTGCTCAAGGACGCCGTCGACCGGCTGCACCGGCGGGGCATCCTCGTGCTGGTCTCCGGCCTGCGGCCCGGCCAGGTGCCGGTGTTCGACTCGGTCGGCGCCCTGGACCAGGCAGGCGGCAGGCACCCCGGCACCCCGGAGGCCATCGAGCACGCCCGCGCGCACCTGCGGCGGGCCGGGGTGCTGCCGCCCGCGCCCGCAAGGGCCTGACCGCGCGGCGGGGTGCGGCGGGCGGGGCGGGGCTCAGGGCCGGTTGCTCGGCTCCCAGCCTCGCGCCGGGCGGCCCGGCCGGTCGTCGCGGGAGCGGTAGACGATGTACGGGCGCGTGAGGTAGCCGATCGGCGCGGTCAGCATGTGCACCAGCCGGGTGAACGGCCAGATCGCGAAGAGCAGGAGCGCGCTGAGCGCGTGGGCCTGGAAGAGCGGCGGCGCCCCGGCCATGAGCTCCGCCTTCGGCTGGAAGGCGAAGACCGACCGGAACCAGGGCGAGATGGTGGAACGGTAGTCGTAGCCGCCGCCGATGACGTTGGCGGCGACGGTCGCGGCCAGGCCCAGCACGATCACCAGGACCAGGACGGCGTACATGAGCTTGTCGTTGCGGGTGGTGGCGGTGAAGACGGGGCCCACGGTGCGGCGGCGGTAGACGAGAATGGCGAGGCCGGCCAGCGTGCACACGCCCGCGACGGTGCCGAGCACGACGGCCACCAGATGGTAGGCCTCCTCGGTGACGCCCACCGCCTCCGTCCAGGACTTCGGGATCACCAGGCCGCCGACGTGGCCGAGGATCACCACCAGGAGACCGAAGTGGAACAACGGGCTGCCGACGCGCAGCAGCCGCGACTCGTACATCTGGGAGGAGCGCGTCGTCCAGCCGAACTTGTCGTAGCGGTAGCGCCACACGTGGCCGAGCACGAACACGGTGAGGGCCACGTACGGGGCGGCCACCCACAGGAGCAGGTCCAGCGCGTTCATCGGGGGTCTCCGGGGATCGTGAAGGGTTGCAGGCCGACCTCTTCGACCGGCGGCCCCTCGGCCGCCAGCCGGGCCACGGCGGCGCGCTCGCGCGCGGTCGGCGGCGGCAGGGTGGCCAGGACGGCGGCGACCACGTCCTGGTAGGGCGAGCGTTCGTCCCGCAGGGCGGCCAGCAGCGTCTCCAGGCCCGCCCGGTGCTCGCGGAGCAGCCGCGTCGCCTGCTCGGTCGCGCCCCGGCCGGACAGCTCGCAGACGGCGGCCAGGTGGTCGGGCAGCTCACCGTCGGCGAGCTCGAACCCGGCCTCCCGGAAGGCGTGCTTGAACCGCAGCAGCGCCATCCCGCGCTTGCGGGTGTCGCCGTAGGCGTAATAGCTGAGGTACAGGCAGCAGCGGCGCTTGAGGTCGAACGTCGCCACGTAGTGCTCGGCCAGCTCGGCCACCGGGGTGACGGCCAGGTGGTCGAGGAAGGCGGTCAGGCGCCTGGCCGGCTCGCCCGCCGGCAGCCCGGCCACGGTCTCGGCCAGCAGCGGCACCGCCCCGGCCAGCCGCTCGTCGGGGTAGCCGAGCAGCACCGAGGCCGTCAGGTGCACCGCGCGGTCGCTCATGACTTCTCCTCGCGCTTGGGGAACAGGCCGTCGGGCATCCCCTTGCCGTCCCAGTTGAGCAGGTTGACGCGGCCGGAACGGTCGGCCGGATCGACCAGGGCGCCGCTCCCCTGGCGGTCCTTGAGCGCGTGGAAGTTCTCCACCGCCACCGGCGCGGGCACGCCGCTCGCCTCGCCGAACGGGCCGCCCATGCCGGGGCCGCCCTCGTAGTCGAGGCTGCACCCGGCGAACGACTCCTCCAGCTCCCCGGCCTGCTCGGCGTGTGCCTTGGGGATCACGTAACGCTCGGCGTAGGGGGCCAGGGCGAGCAGCCGGTGCATGCCCTCGACCTGCTCGCCGGTCAGGCCGGCCGACGCGGCGATGCTCTCGTCGGGGCTCTGGCCGAGGTTGAGGCGGCGCATGTAGGAGCGCATGGCGGCCAGGCGGCGCAACGAGGCCCGCACCGGCTCGGGGTCGCCGGCCGTGAACAGCTCGGCCAGGTACTCGACCGGGATGCGCAGGGAGTCGATCGCGCCGAACAGGTTGCCCGCGTCCTCGCCGTCGTGGCCGGTGCCGGCCAGCGCGTCGACCATCGGCGACAGGGGCGGGATGTACCAGACCATCGGCATCGTGCGGTATTCGGGATGCAGCGGGAGCGCGACGCCGTACTCGAAGATCAGTTTGTGGATGGGCGAGCGGCGCGCCGCGTCCAGCCAGTCCTCGGGGATGCCGGAGGCGCGCGCGCCCGCGATCACCTCGGGGTCGTCCGGGTCCAGCAGCACGCTCTTCTGCGCCTCGTACAGGTCCTTCTCGTCGGGCACCGAGGCCGCGTCCATGACGCGGTCGGCGTCGTACAGGATCAGGCCGATGTAGCGCAGCCGGCCCACGCACGTCTCGGAGCAGACGGTCGGGATGCCCACCTCGACCCGGGGATAGCAGAAGGTGCACTTCTCGGCCTTGCCGGTGCGGTGGTTGAAGTACACCTTCTTGTACGGGCAGCCGGTCACGCACATGCGCCAGCCCCGGCAGCGGTCCTGGTCGACCAGCACGATGCCGTCCTCGGCGCGCTTGTACATCGCGCCGGACGGGCAGGAGGCCACGCACGACGGGTTGAGGCAGTGCTCGCAGATGCGCGGCAGGTAGAACATGAACGCCTGCTCGAACTCCAGCTTCACCTGGTCCGACAGCTTGCGCAGCACCGGGTCGGCGGAGGCCAGCTGCGGGGAGCCGGCCAGGTTGTCGTCCCAGTTGGCACTCCAGGTGATCTTCGTCGGCAGGCCGCTGATGAGCGATCTGGGCCGGGCGACCGGCGTGTCCTCGGTGGCGGGGGCGGAGAAGAGCCGGTCGTAGTCGTAGGTCCACGGCTCGTAGTAGTCGCCGATGGACGGCATGAGCGGGTTGGCGAAGATGGTGAGGAGCTTGTGCAGCCGGCCTCCGGCGCGCAGCTTCAGCCGGCCGCGCCCGTTCAGCTCCCAGCCGCCCTTCCACTTCTTCTGGTCCTGGTAGGTGCGGGGGTAGCCCTGCCCGGGACGGGTCTCGACGTTGTTGAACCAGACGTACTCGGTGCCGGCCCGGTTGGTCCAGGCCTGCTTGCAGGTGACCGAGCAGGTGTGGCAGCCGATGCACTTGTCCAGGTTCATCACCATGGCCAGCTGGCCCATGACTCTCATCAGTAGTCGACCTCCTGGGAACGGCGCCGGATGACGGTGACCTCGTCGCGCTGGTTTCCCGTGGGCCCGAGGTAGTTGAAGGCGAACGACAGCTGGGCGTAGCCGCCGATCAGGTGGGTGGGTTTGACCAGCAGGCGGGTGAGCGAGTTGTGGATGCCGCCGCGCCGCCCGGACGCCTCGGTCTTGGGCACGTCCACCACGCGTTCCTGCGCGTGGTACATGTACACGGTGCCCTCGGGCATGCGGTGCGAGACGACGGCGCGGGCGACGACGACCCCGTTGCGGTTGACCGCCTCGATCCAGTCGTTGTCGTCGATGCCCGCCTTGGCCGCGTCCGCCGGGCTCATCCAGATGGTCGGCCCGCCGCGTGACAGGGTGAGCATGAGCAGGTTGTCCTGGTACTCCGAGTGGATGGACCACTTGGAGTGCGGGGTGAGGTAGCGCACCGTGATCCCGTCCACCCCCGACTCGCCGACGCCCGGCTCGCCGAACATCGCGGTCATGTTCAACGGCGGCCGGTAGACCGGCAGCGCCTCACCCGCCTCCTGCATCCAGTCGTGGTCGAGGTAGAAGTGCTGGCGGCCGGTGAGGGTGTGCCAGGGTTTGCGATGCTCGACGTTGGTGGTGAACGCCGAGTAGCGCCGCCCGCCCGTCTCGCTGCCCGACCACTCGGGCGAGGTGATCACCGGCACCGGCCGCGCCTGGGTGTCGGCGAACGTGATGCGCCGGTGCTCGTCGGCCAGGCCGTCGAAGGACGTCCCGGTACGGCGGCCCAGCGTGGCGAAGCCCTGGGCGGCCAGCCGGCCGTTCGTGGTGCCCGACAGGGCCAGGATGGCCTCGCACATCGCGATGTCGGTCGCCAGCGACGGCCGCCCGTCCGCCGTCGTGCCGTTGGTCCGGCCCAGCCGTTCGACCTCGGCGGCCAGGTCGAAGGTGAGGCCCTTGGTGGTGGCGCCGAGCCGTTCGGTCAGCGGCCCGAGCGAGGCCATCTTCGCCGCGACGGCGCCGTAGTCGCGTTCGACGGTGACGAGCTTGGGGAAGTCGACGCCGGGGGTCGGCCGCGTGCCCATGGTCCGCCAGTCGCGCACCCGCCCGTGCGGGGTGGCCAGCTCGTCGGGCGTGTCGTGCAGCAGCGGCACGGCCACGACGTCCGTGCGGGTGCCGAGGTGCGTCTCGGCCAGCGCGCTGAAGGCCGCGGCGATGGCGTGGAACGCGGCGAAGTCGGTGCGGGTCTGCCAGGGCGGGTCGATGGCCGGGGAGAAGGCGTGCACGAACGGGTGCATGTCGGTGGACGACAGGTCGTGCTTCTCGTACCAGGTGGCGGCGGGCAGCACGATGTCGGAGAACAGCGTGGTGGAGGTCATCCGGAAGTCCAGTGACAGCAGCAGGTCGAGCTTGC
Organism: Nonomuraea cavernae; assembly: GCF_014646355.1. Classification (GTDB taxonomy): domain Bacteria; phylum Actinomycetota; class Actinomycetes; order Streptosporangiales; family Streptosporangiaceae; genus Nonomuraea; species Nonomuraea cavernae. The sequence continues at coordinate 40,208 of NZ_BMNH01000025.1, read as the reverse complement.
CCCTCGGCGCCTCCTCCGGCCAGGCGAGGCTCTCGGGCCGCTGCTCCGGCCCCGCCTCCTCGGCCCGCACCGACGAGTCGGTGCCCAGCAGGTGGCGCAGGAAGTACTCGTTGCCCTTGGCCGACGAGCCCAGCAGGTTGGCCCGCCACACGGTCAGCACGCGCGGCCAGTTGGCGGGCGCGTCGGGATCCTCGCAGGCCCAGCCGAGGCCGCCGGAGGCGACCTGCTCGGTGATGTACGGCCCGACCTCGCGCCCCGCGGCGGCGGCCTCGTCGGCCAGGTCGAGCGGGTTGCGGTCGAACGTGGGGTAGGACGGCATCCAGCCCATCCGCGCCGACTGCGACAGCAGGTCCGCGGTGGCCTTGCCGGCGAACGCGCCGCCGCCGAGCGGGGAGGAGACGACGTCGGCGGAGTAGGTGTCGTAGCGCCACTGGTCGGTGTGCAGGTACCAGTAGGCGGTGCCGATCATCTGCCGGGGCGGGCGCGACCAGTCGAGGCCGCCGGCCAGCTGCGCCCAGCCGGTGACCGGCCGGCACTTCTCCTGGCCGACGTAGTGGGCCCAGCCGCCGCCGTTGACGCCCTGGCAGCCGGTCAGCGTGGTCAGCGCCAGGAAGGAGCGGTAGATCGTGTCGGAGTGGAACCAGTGGTTGGTCCCCGCCCCCATGATGATCATGGAGCGGCCGTTGGACTCCTCGGCGTTGCGGGCCCACTCGCGCGCGACCCGGATCGCCTGGGCCGCCGGGACCGAGGTGACGCGCTCCTGCCAGGCCGGAGTGTACGGCTCGTCCGCGTCGTCGTAGCCGGCCGGCCACCTGCCGGGCAGGCCCTCGCGGGCCACGCCGTACTGGGCGAGCATCAGGTCGTACACGGTGGTGACCAGGTGGCCGCCGATCCGCCGGACCGGGACGCCGCGCTCCAGCACGCCGCCGTCGTCGCCGGTGTCGAAGCGGGGCAGCGCGACCGTGACGGCCTCGCCGCCGTAGACGGTCAGGGCCGGGTCGAGATCGCCCAGGTCGAGGTTCCAGCGGCCCTGCCCCTGCTCGGCGAAGCGGAAGCCGAGCGAGCCGTTGGGCACCGCCGCCTCGCCGGTCCGTGAGTCCAGCACGACCGTCTTGAACGCCTCCTCCTTGCCCTCCTGCCCCAGGTCGGCCGCGGTGAGGAACTTGTCCGGCAGGTACGAGCCGCCCTCGTGCTCGCGCAGCCGCACCAGGAACGGCAGGTCGGTGTGACGCTTGACGTAGTCGGTGAAGTAGGGCGTCGGGCGGTCGGTGAAGAACTCCTTGAGGATCACCTGGCCCATCGCCATGGCCAGCGCGCCGTCGGTGCCCGGACGCGGGGCCAGCCACTCGTCGGCGAACTTGGCCGCGTCGCTGTAGTCGGGCGAGAGCACCACGACCTTCTGACCCCGGTAGCGGGCCTCGGCCATGAAGTGCGCGTCGGGGGTGCGGGTGACCGGCACGTTCGAGCCCCACAGCATGAGGTAGGACGCGTCCCACCAGTCGGCCGACTCCGGGACGTCGGTCTGGTCGCCGAACACCTGCGGGGAGGCCACCGGCAGGTCGGCGTACCAGTCGTAGAACGACAGCATCGCCCCGCCGATCAGCGAGACGAAGCGGGAGCCGGCGGCGTGCGAGGCCATCGACATGGCCGGGATCGGCGAGAAGCCCGCCACCCGGTCGGGCCCGTACTCCTTGATGGTGTGCACGTGCGCCGCCGCGATGATCTCGGTCGCCTCGTCCCAGGTGATCCGGACCAGCCCGCCCTTGCCTCGGGCCGACTGGTAGCGCCGCCGCCTGACCGGGTCGGAGGTGATCTCCGCCCAGGCCGCGACCGGGTCACCCAGCCTGGCCTTGGCCTCCCGGTACATCTCCACCAGCACGCCGCGCGCGTAGGGGAAGCGCACCCGGGTGGGCGAGTAGGTGTACCAGGAGAAGGCGGCCCCTCGCGGGCAGCCGCGCGGCTCGTACTCCGGCCGGTCACCGCCCACGCTGGGATAGTCGGTCTGCTGCGCCTCCCAGGTGATCACGCCGTCCTTGACGTACACCTTCCAGGAGCAGGAGCCGGTGCAGTTGACGCCGTGGGTGGAGCGCACCACCTTGTCGTGGCTCCACCGGTCGCGGTAAAAAGCGTCGCCCTGCCGGCCGCCGATCTGGTGCAGGGTGCGCAGGTCGTCCGAGACCCGGCCGGGACGCAGGTGCCTGCCCAGTTGGAGCAGTGCGTCACTGACCGGTCCGTCCATACCCGACATGTGGGGTCCTTCTTTCTCGATCGGTGGTTCAGTCGCGTGCGCGCAGGACGAACCAGCAGTAAACGAAGGCGCCGAGCGCCATGGCCGCCAGCAGCATCAGGCCGATGGAGTAGGAGCCGGTGGCCTGGAAGATGAGCCCCATCACGATGGGCGGCAGGAACCCGCCCAGGCCGCCGGCGGCTCCCACCACGCCGGTGGCGCTGCCCACCATCGTGCCGGGCACGGACCGGCCCAGGATGGCGAAGACCGCGCCGTTGCCGAGGCCGAGCGCGGCGGCCATGGCCAGGAAGCCGACCGTGGCCAGGAGCATGCCCGGGGCGAACGAGACGACGATCGCGCAGCCGAAGACCGCGGCGAGCACCCAGCTCAGCACCAGCGGCCCGCCCACCCGGTCGGCCAGCCAGCCGCCGGCCGGGCGGGCCAGGGTGGCCAGCACCACGAATCCGGCGGTCCTTGCCGCCGCGTCGGCGACGGTCAGGTCGTAGACGGCGCCCAGATACAACGGCAGATAGACGCCGAACGCGACGAAACCGCCGAAGGTCAGCGCGTACATCGCGGCCAGTTCGCGGGTGACGCGCAGCCGGGCGGCGGCGGTGAACCTGGTCAGGAACGGCTCCGTGGCCGCCTGCGTGCCGGGGGCGTTGCGGCCCATCGTGAGGAAGGCCAGCCCGACGGCCACCAGGGCCACCGCGACCGCGAAGAAGGGGGCGGGCCGGCCGAACTCGGTGGCCAGCCACGGGGTGGCGAACCCGGAGACGGCCGTGCCGATGTTGCCCATCCCGAAGATGCCCAGCGCCAGGCCGCGCCGCTCCGGCGGGAACCAGCCGTTGACGTACGGCACGCCGATGGCGAAGGTCGCGCCGGTGATGCCCAGCAGCAGGCCGCCGGCCAGCAGCGCCGGGTAGCTCTCGGCGAAGGCCAGGAAGAGCACGGGCAGCACGCCGATCAGGCTGCAGACGCCGAACACCAGCCGTCCGCCGTACCTGTCGGTCAGCGCGCCGAGCACCATCCGGCCGAGCGAGCCGACGATCACCGGGACCGCGACCAGGAGGGAGACGGCGAACGCGCTCAACCCCAGCAGTTCCTTGTAGACCGGGCCCAGGGGGCTCAGCAGCGCCCAGGCCCAGAAGTTCACCGCGAAAGCCGCGGTCGCCAGGGCGAGTGCCGTGGTCCGGCCACGGGTCTGCTCGCGGGTCAGGGGAACGGCAGCCATCGTCAGGTCCTATCCCTTCGTGCCGTACGTGGGGCCCTGCCAGCTTTGTGGGGATCAGGGTGATCCTTTAAGGGTCTTTGGTCCCCTCTTTCTGGGTCCTAAACCGTTCCCTCGGAGCCCTGAACCGCCGGGTGCCCGAAGATCGGGCTCAGGTGGCGGGCAGAGCGGTCGCCAGCAGGACGATCCCCACGGACCCCACCAGGGAGATCACGGCCAGTGCCCGGGCGACGCCAGGCCGCCGCCCCGTGGCCCACCCGTGCAGCGCGGCGGCGGCCATGACCACGCAGAACAGCAGCAGCTTGGCGGCGAGGGTCCGGCCGTAGCCGGGCTCGGCCAGCGACGCCCAGGTGACGCCCTTGTGGACGGCGATGGCGACACCGGTGGCGAGTTGCACCGGCAGGAACACCGCGCCGGTGAACATGCCGAACCGCCTGCCGACCGCCCGCAGCACGTCCGCGCGCCGGTCGGTGTCGAGCATCCGGCGGGCCAGCGGCAGCACCACGAGCGACACCGTGAGCTGCCCGCCGACCCACAGGGCCGCCGACAGCACATGCAGGAACCTGACGACCGACCACCACGTCATGGCGCGCTCACCTTGAAGATCCCGGAGGCGCCCGTCTCCGCTCTGCGCATGTGGTGGTCCACGAACGGATAGTGCCCGGCCTCGGGGAACACCAGCTCGGCGAAGCCGCCCTGCGCGGGCGCCAGGTCCAGCACCTGGGCGCCGCCCGGGTCGTCCTCGCGCAGCAGGTAGGCGCCCTCCTTGTAGACGGTGTCGAACGGGGCGCCCACCACGTGGAACGCGGTGCCCGTGCCCGGCCCGGCGGTCACCACCCAGATCCGGGCCCGCTCACCGGCCTCGGCGGTGAGCGGGGCGTGCCTGTAGCCCGCCACGGCGCCGTTGAACATCCAGCCGTCCGGGCGGCCCTCGGTGACCGCGGCGGCCCTGGCGTCCGGCGTGCCGAGGTAGAGCTCGCCCTGGACGAGCACGTACTCGCGGTCCACGGGCGGCAGGCCCGGCGGATCGATGATCACCGCGCCGTACATGCCGTTGGCGATGTGCTGGCTCATCGGCATCGTCGAGCAGTGGTAGAGCCACGCTCCGGCGTGGGCGGCGCGGAAGCGGTAGGTGAGCCGCTCCCCCGGGTCGATCGTGCGCATCGGCTCGTCGGGAGCGAGGGCGCCCGCGTGGAAGTCGACGCCGTGCCCCATCGCCCCGTCGTTGACGAACGTCACCACGAACAGGTCGCCCACCCGGCCGCGCAGGACCGGGCCGGGGAGCGTGCCGTTGAACGTCCACATCCGCTGCCGGACCCCGGGGGCCACGTCCAGGTCGGTCTCCTGCACCCGGATCTCGACGTGGTGCTCGGCCCCGGAGGGCGCGGGTGCCAGGGCGGCCTCGAACGGCTTCCAGCCGGACGGCATCGGCGCGGCCGGATCCAGCCGCGCGCCCGGGGTATGCGCGTGGTCGCCGCCGGGCGGCGAGGACTGTGCGGAATGCGCGGCCGCCGCCGCGGTCGTGGGCACGATCCGCATGGTCATGCCCGCGGCCCGGTGCCCGGCGAGCGTGCACCAGCCGTCCACCGGCCCGGCGAGCGGGGCCAGCTTGAGCACCGCGCTCTCGCCGGGCGCCAGCTCCGGGGTGCGCTCTCCGGTGGACAGCCTCAGGTCGTGCCGCTGGGCGTCGGCGTTGACGACCTTCAGCGTCAGCACGGTGCCCGGCTCGGCCTCGATCACCCCGGGTTGCACGCGCATGCCCCTGAGCGTGACCTCCACCGTCTGCTCGGCGCCGGGCGCGACCCGCGTGCGGGCCGGGCCGCCCGCGCCGGACATCGCGCCCACCACGGCCAGCGCGGTCAGCAGGCATCCGATCAGCACGCCGACGTGGGCGGGCGACACCCGCGACCGGCGGCCGTCGCTCGGCGGGCCCGCGTCCGCTCCGCTCGCGGCCGGCCCCGTACCGACCGCCGCGGCCCTGGCGGGCCCGGTACCGACCGCTCCGCTCGCGGCCGGCCCCGTACCGGCGGGTCCGGTCCCGGCGGGTCCCGTACCGGCCGACACGGTTCTGGCGAGCGCGGTCACGGCCAGGACGACGAAGGCCGCCGCCGGGGCGAGGACGAGCGCCCAGCCGAGCAGGCGGAGCGGTCCGGGCACCGGCAGCGCCAGCAGCGGGACGCCGAGGTTGGTCGCCGCCAGCCGGTACGCCCAGCCGCGCTCGACCAGGGCGGCGTTGCGCTTGAACCGGGGCGGCCCGCCGCCGAGCACCGCCGGCAGCAGGTGCGTGAGCGAGCCGACCAGCACCTGGCCGGCGAACCCGGCGAGGATCAGCGGCAGCAACGGCTCCAGCCCGGCCGCCACCCGCTCGACGGGACGCGTGGCGACCACGACCACCTCGGCCACGAGCGCGACCTCGAACCAGACCACGCCGGCCGCCAGCGTCCAGGACGCCGCCGTGTGCGGACGGCGCCGCCGCAGGGTCTCGACCGGCGGGGCCAGCGCCACGGCCACGGCCACGGCGTACGTCACGAGCCCGGCGACGGCGACCCAGCGCAGGCCGGGAAGGAGTCCGGCCACCGTCACCGCGAGCCCCGCCACCGACAGCCACAGCGCGGCGCGCGACCAGCGCCGGGTCAACTCGGAGATCCGCGTGCGCAGCACCGTCGGCCACAGCGTGAACAACGTGCCGAGCACGGTCAGCCCCACCCAGCCGAGCAGGTTCGCCTGGGCGTGCGCGGCCTGCGCCCGCTCGTGCAGGGCTCCGCCACCGGGCTGCGCCGCGAGCAGGCCGCCCAGCACGCCGCCCGCCACCAGCGCGCCAGCCGCGGCGAGGTACCAGCCGACGACATGACCGAACCGGCCGGGCAGTGCCCGCCTGACCATTCCGGCGAGCACGACCGCGTGCCAGGTCACGGCGGCCACGACCAGGGCGGCCCCGGCCGCCGCCACCGGCCACGGCCCCACGGCCACGCCGTACAGCACGGCCACGGTCCCGGCGTTGAGGGCGCCGAGCCGGGCGACGCCGCCCCGCGGTGGCTCCGGGGTCCGGGCGCGGAGCAGCACCGTGGCGAAGTGCTCGCTCCAGATGAGGATGGCGGTGCTGATCGCGCCGAGCAGGAAGACGTGGACCACCAGCCAGCGGGGCGCGGGCAGTTCGCCCTGGGCGAGCGCGGCCACGATGGTCAAGGCCAGCCAGGCGAGCACGACGGCGTTCGCCCGGACGTGCCACGAGGCACGGGAACGCGCGGGCGGGACGGGCGGCCGGTTCTCCGGTCTGGCTCCGATCTTCACCTCGACGGGTGGCATCCAGCGCCTCTCTTCCGGCCCGGCGAATCTCGTCCGGCCTGGCTGGTCCGGCGGGCATGTGACAGCCCGCTCATGGACGGAACGGCCACGACAGGCTAGGCCCCGCCTCCCGCCCCGCGCAGGGGCGCAAAGTCCGTGATCGGTGGGACCAAAGTCCTCGGTCGCCGCGGCTCGGGCCCGCCCGCCCCGAGGCGAAGGTACCCGTGCGGTGGGACCTTCGCCCCTACCCTGCCCCGGCCGGCAGCGGACAGCGTGGGAAGGAGGAGAACCACGAGGAGGCCACGATGAAGGCACTCATCTATCACGGACCGGGGCGACGCTCCTGGGAAGAGGTTCCCGAGCCGCGGCTCACCGCGCCGACGGACGCGGTCGTTCGCGTGGACGCGGTCACCATCTGCGGCACCGACCTGCACATCCTCAAGGGCGACGTGCCGGCCGTGACACCGGGCCGGATCCTCGGCCACGAGGCGGTCGGCACCGTGACGGCGACCGGCGACGCCGTCACCACCGTCAAGGAGGGCGACCGGGTGCTGGTCTCGTGCGTCTCGGCGTGCGGGCGCTGCCGCTACTGCCGCGAGAGCATGTACGGGCAGTGCCTGGGCGGCGGCGGCTGGATCCTGGGGCACCTGATCGACGGCACCCAGGCCGAGTACGTACGCGTGCCGTTCGCCGACACCTCGACCTACCTGCTGCCCGAAGGGGTGGAGGACGAGGCCGCGCTGATGCTGGCCGACATCCTGCCGACCGCCTACGAGGTCGGCGTGCTCAACGGCCGGGTGCGGCCCGGCGACACGGTGGTCGTCGTGGGCGCCGGCCCCATCGGCCTGGCCGCGATCGCCACCGCGCAGCTGTTCACACCGAGCCACATCGTGGCCGTCGACCTCGCGCAGTCCCGGCTGGAGGCCGCCAAGCAGTTCGGCGCGGACGTGGTCGTCGGCGCCGGTGACGACGCGTCCGCGGCGGTGGCCGAGCTGACCGGCGGGCTGGGCGCCGACGTCGCCATCGAGGCGGTCGGCGTGCCCGAGACCTTCGAGCAGTGCACCCGGCTGATCCGGGCCGGTGGCCACGTGGCCAACGTCGGCGTGCACGGCGAGTCGGTGCCCCTGCGTCTGCAGGATCTGTGGATCCGCAACGTCACGATCACCACCGGCCTGGTCGACACCTACTCCACGCCGGCGCTGCTCGACATGATCACCGCCAGGCGGCTGGACCCGGGGAAGTTCGTCACGCACCGCTTCCCCCTGGACGAGATGTCCGCCGCCTATGACACCTTCTCCGCCCCGGAGGCGACGGGCGCGCTCAAGGTCGTCCTGACCCGCTGACCGCGCGTCAGGAAGGGAGCTCCGGGGCCGGGGGCGCCTCTGGAGCTGGGGGCGCCTCTGGAACCGGAGGCGCCGCCGGAGCCGAGGGCGGCACCGGGGGCGACGGAGCCCGCACATCCGCCGATCCGGCCGCCCCCACCGCCACGATGAGCACCGTGGCGGCGAGAATCGCCCTGCTGATCTTTCCGGTTGCCATGGTGATTCTCCTTCTCTGCCGACAGGTCGTCGTGGCAGCCAGACAAGCCGGGAGCCGGTTACGGGGCGGGAACGGCGGTGGTTACCCCGCTGTTACCGGGCGCGGGGCATTCTGGGGGATCGTGAGAGTGCTGGTGGTCGAGGACCACGAGGAGCTGGCCCAGACCGTGGCCATGGGGCTGCGCCGCGAGGGCATGGCCGTGGACGTGGCGCTGGACGGTGAGGCCGCGCTCGATCGCACGGCGGTCAACGACTACGACGTCGTCGTCCTCGACCGCGACCTGCCGGGCCTGCACGGTGACGACGTGTGCGGGGCGCTGACCAGGGCGGGCTACCCGGCGCGGGTGCTCATGCTCACCGCCGCCGCGACCATCGACGACAAGGTGACCGGGCTGGGCCTGGGCGCCGACGACTACTTGCCCAAGCCGTTCGCGTTCGCCGAGCTGGTCGCCCGGATCCGGGCGCTGGCCAGGCGCTCACGGCCGGCCCTGCCTCCGGTGCTGGTCCACGGCGACCTGCGGCTCGACCCGGCCACCCGGATCGCCACCCGCGACGGGCAGCGGCTGCCGTTGAGCCCCAAGGAGTTCGCCGTGCTGGAGTTGCTGCTGTCCGCCCGGGGGGCCGTGGTCTCCGCCGAACAGCTCCTGGAACGGGGCTGGGACGAGTTCGCCGACCCGTTCACGCAGACCGTGAAGGTGACGGTCAGCCGGTTACGCCGCAAACTCGGCGACCCGCCGCTGATCGAGACGGTCCCCCAGGCCGGATACCGGATCTGATGCCCGCCCCGGTCAAGGAGTCTCCATGAGGTGGACGGTCCGGCTGCGGCTGACCCTGCTCTACAGCGGGCTGTTCCTGGTCGCCGGGGCGCTGCTGGTCGCCCTCATCTATCTCCTCGTCGAGCACTCCCCCTTCCCCGGCCCGCCGACCGCCCCCGACCCGCCCGACCTGCCCGACCCGCTCAGCCCGCCCAGCCCGCTCAGCCCGCTCAGCCCGCTCAGCCCGCCCGACGGGCTCGAACCTCCGGTCACGACGCCGGGGATCGAGGCGGAGCAGGCCGCGAGCCTGCGCCGGCTGCTGGTCAACTCCCTGATCGCACTGGTGGTCATGGCCTTCGCATCGATGCTCCTGGGCTGGCTGATGGCCGGGCGGGTGCTGCGGCCGCTGGGCGACATGACCGCCACCGTACGGCGCATCACGGCCGACCGGCTCGACCGGCGGCTGGCCGCGCCGGGGCCGGACGACGAGCTGAAGGAGCTGGCCGACACCTTCGACGAGCTGCTGGACCGGCTGGAGGCCGCGTTCACGGCGCAGCGGCGGTTCGTCGCCAACGCCTCCCACGAGCTGCGCACGCCGCTGACGTTGCAGCGGGCCATGGCCGAGGTCGCGCTCGGCGATCCGGAGGCCGACGCCGGAGCACTGCGGGCCGTCCTGGAACGGCTGCTGGCCGCCGGGCGGCACCAGGAACGGCTGATCGAGGCGCTGCTCACCCTGGCCCGGAGCCAGCAGGGCCTCCAGCACCGGGAGCCCCTGGACCTGGCACTGATCACAGCGCAGGCCCTCGATCAACGGGAGCCCCCGCCCGAGGACGGGAACGAGGACCCGAACGAGGACCCGAACAGAGACCAGGACGACTACCCGGATGAAGCCCAGAGCAGAGCCGGGAGCGGAGACCGGGACGAAGCCCACGACGACCACCCGGACCCACGGCTGCGCCGGAGCGTCGGCGGCCCCGGCGGGCGGCGGGTGCGGGTCGAGCGCGCACTCGGCCCCGCCCCCGCCTCGGGAGATCGCGCCCTGCTGGAGCGGCTGGTCTCGAACCTGCTGGACAACGCCGTGCGGCACAACGTGCCCGGCGGCTGGATCTCGGTGTCGACCGCCGTGCGGTCCGGCCGTCCCACTCTCAGGGTCGCCAACAGCGGCCCGGTGATCCCGCCCGACAGGGCCGGCACGCTCCTGCAGCCCTTCCAGCGCCTGGAAACGCGCCGCAGGGCCGACGGCGACGGTCTGGGGCTGGGCCTGTCGATCGTGGCCGCCATCGTCCAGGCCCACGACGGCGCTCTGAACGTCCGTCCGCTCCCGGAGGGCGGCCTTGAGGTGACCGTCACCCTGTGACCCGGGGGGTCAGCCGCGGCGGCGGGCTCGGTAGGCGCTGGCCTTGGCGCGGTTCTGGCACGACAGCCCGCAGAACCTGCGCGAGGCGTTGCGGGTGACGTCGAAGAACACCAGGTCACAGCCGTCCGCCTGGCAGGACCGGAGCCGCGTCCCCTGCCCCACCCCGATCACCATGGCCAGGGCCGTGCCGGCGTCGGCCGCCCAGGCGTCGACCAGGCCGGCCTCCGGCCGGTGGAAGCCCAGCTTGGGCGGATCGCCGTACAGGGTGGGGACCGCGCCGTGCCGTACCAGCGACTCGTTCAGGCCGGTGACCGGCGGCGGCCCGTCGGCGAACAGCGGCCGGAGCTCGGCCGCCACCTCGGCCAGCCGGTCGGCGTCGTCGGCGGTCACCGGCCCGGCGGGTGGGGGGAGGGCGGCGAGCAGGTGGCTGAGCCGGTCGGCGCCGTCCGCGGGCGGAGATACGGGACGGCCGTGGGCACGGTCCACGGCCAGTGTGTTCACCAGCAGCACGGCGAACTCCACCCACCGCCCGACATAACTGTCTATTTGGGATTGACCAGTGATGCGCCATGGGTCTATCGTCACCGTCATACCTTATCTAGGCAGTGAGGATCTCGACGACATGTCCACCTATCGCAAGCTTGCCCGTCACCTGTGGCACCACCTTGAGCCCATCCACGCCGCGCTGTACTTCTCGCCCCAGGGGTTCGAGGAGGCCGCGGCGCTCGGCTACGACGTGGAGTCACGCTGGCCGAGCTACTTCGCCTACCGCACCGCCCCGCTGGGCGCGGTGGGCTCGCGCCTGGCCACCGCCACCTACTACAGCTTCGCGCCCGGAATGATCGCCGAGCACATTCCGGCGATCTGGGACACCGCCTCCCCCGAGCAGGTGCTGGCGGCCCGGTCGCGGGCGGTCGACCGGACCTATCGTGACCTGCTCGGGGAGAAGGTGGCGGCCCCCGAGGTGAGCGAGGCGGCCGAGCTCGCCAAGCGCGCCGCGGAGAGCGTAACCGTGGCGCACCGGCCGTTCGCCGCCGCCAACCTCGACCTGCCCTGGCCCGACGAGCCGCACCTGGCGCTCTGGCAGGCCGCCACCGTGCTGCGCGAGCACCGCGGCGACGGGCACCTGACGGCGCTGCTGGCCGCGGGGCTCGACCCGTGCGAGTCTCTGGTGTCGTTCGCCGCCGTCGGCGCCGCTCCGGTGGCGAGCTTCGCCGGACGCGAGTGGAGCGAGCAGGAGTGGGCGGCCGCCCGGGACCGGCTGGCCTCGCGCGGCCTGGTCGGCGCCGACGGCCAGGCCACACAGGCGGGCCGCGAGCTGCGCGACCAGGTGGAGCGGATGACCGACGAGCTGGCCGCCGAGCCGTGGCGGAAGCTCGGCGAGGAGCGCGCGGAGCTGCTGGCGCGGCTCGTCCTGCCGTTCATGGGCGCGGTCTTCGAGGCGGGCCTGCTGCCGATGACCAGCACCCTCGGCATCGCCACCGTCAAGGCCCCCGACTGACAGGCGCCCGCCGGAAGGGAGGCGACGGCACCGCCACGGTCAGGCCTCGGCGAACACGGTCAGTCGAAGCCGGGAGCGGGCTCCCACAGGCTCAGCTCGGTGCCCTGGTCGTCGACGCAGGCACAGCTGCGTCCCGACTTGCTGTCCATCACCTCCCCGGTCGTGCCGCCCAGCTCGCGCACCTGCTTGACGGCGGCGTCGATGTCGTCGACGCGGTAGTAGAGGTTGGGCTGCGACGACGGCCCGGTCGAGGTGAGGCCCATCGGCACGGCGGTGTTGGTGACGTGCAGGGAGCTCTTGTGCTCGCGCCTGAACTCCCAGCCGAACAGCGCGCCGTAAAAGGCGGCCGCCCGGTCGAGGTCCTGGACGGACAGCGTGTAGTAACCCAGCTGGACAACCATCGGCGAACCTCCGCAATAATCAGCGCTATCGTTAACGAGTCAGAGTATAACGAAAGCGGTTAAAGATTAACGCCAACATGAACGATGTGGACGCGACACTGGCCGCGCTCGCCGACCCCACCCGGCGCAAGGTGATCGACCTGCTGCGCGACGGGCCCCGGCCGGCCGGCGAGCTGGCCCAGGCCGTCCAGATGAGCCCGCCCGCGCTGAGCAGGCACCTCCGGGTGCTGAGGGCCGGCGGGCTGGTCCAGGCCGAGGCGGGCGGCGAGGACGCCCGCCTGCGGCTCTACACCCTGCGCCCCGAGCCGTTCACCGCCCTTCAGGCCTGGCTCGACCAGGTGCAGGCGTTCTGGGCCGAGCAGCTCGGCTCGTTCAAGAACCACGTGGAGCGCGGCCGGTGAGCTCCTCCGTGCGGGCCGGCGTCACGGTGCCGGTCGACCCCGCCACCGCGTTCCGGATCTTCACCGATGAGATCGACAGCTGGTACGTGCGCGGACCGCACAGCTGGGTCGACCCCGCCCGCGCGTCCGGCATCCGGTTCCAGGACGGCTACCTGCGCGAGCTGTGGTCCGACGGCGGTCACGTCGACACCGGCCGGATCCTCATCTGGGACCCGCCGCGTCGCCTCGTCTGGGCCGACCTGCTCAACCCGACCGGCCGGATGGAGATCGAGGTGGCCTTCTCGCCCGTCGACGACGGCACCGAGGTGCTGCTGGAGCACCGCGGCCTCGACACGCTGCCGCCCGGCGTGGCCGGGCGGATCAGGCGCGGCTACTCGTGGAACATCGCGCTCGGATGGTACGCCCGCCAGTGGTCCTGAGCCTCGCTCAGCCCCGCCCGTACTTCTTGTGCACGGCCTGCTTGCTCACTCCGATGGCGTGGGCGATCTGCGCCCAGGGCAGCCCCGCCACCCGGGCCCGGCGCACCTGCACCGCCTCCATCCGCTCCAGCTCGCGGCGCAGCGCCGTGGTGGCCTCCAGAGCCCGCAGCGGATCGTCGTCCTGAGCCTGCCGCATGAGGGTCGCCAGGTCGTTCGTCATGGGTCAAAGGTAGTCCAGCAGCAGGGCGGCGATCTCCCTCGGACGTTCGAGAGCCGGCAGGTGCCCGGCCCAGCCGAGCTCCAGCAGCTCGGCCCGCGGCAGTCCGGCGGCGACGTGGCGGGCGCTGCGCTGGAAGTACGGCAGGTCGTGCGCGCCGCCGACGACCAGCGCGGGCGCCTCGACGGCGGCCAGGGTGTAGTCGGGCGCGAACTGCGACGGCTCCGGGTCGGCGGCCAGCTGCATCGCGAACGCGTGGGCCTGCATGGCCACCAGCCGCTCCCGGGTGGCCGCGTCGGCCTCGGGCCCGAGCCAGGTGCGGGCGTTGAGCTCGGCGGCGGCGGCCACGTCACCCGCCTCCAGCAGCCGGTTCTCCTCCGCCCCGAACTCCTTCAGGTCGGGCGTCGCCGGCAGGTCCGAACCGGGGTTGAGCAGCACCAGCCGGTCGGCCAGACTCGACAGCCGCAGCGCGACCCGGCACCCGTAGGAGGAGCCGACCAGCGCCGCCCGGCGCACGCCCAGCAGGCGGAGCACCTCCCGCACGTCGCCCGCGTCACTGTACGGCTCCGCCGCCTCGTACGGGGTGCGGCCGAAGCCCCGGTAGTCGGCCCGGATGACCCGGAACCGCCCGGCCAGCGCCTCCCACTGGCCGTCCCACATGCCGGCGTCGGCCGCGCTCGACGCCAGCAGCACCACCGGATCGCCCGAGCCTGCCTCTTCGTACCAGATCGTCATCGGGACTCCACCGCCAGCCGGACGCCCAGGCCGATGAGGACGACGCCGGAGATCCGCTCCAGCCGTCTCCGCACCCGTGGCCTCGCTAGGAACGCCTTGGCCGCGCCGGCCGCCCAGACGAGCAGGCCGTACCAGAGCGTGTCGACCAGCACCCAGACGACGGCGAGCACGACCAGCGTCAGCGGAATGTTCTGCCCAGGCGGCACGAACTGCGGCAGGAAGGACATCGCGAACACCGCGGCTTTCGGGTTGGCCAGGCAGGTGCCGAGCCCGGTGAGGTAGGAGCGGCGCCACCCGTCGACGCCCGCGTCCGCCGGCTCGATCCGGGGCGCGCTCTGGCGGGACTGCCAGAGCGACTGCGCGCCCATCACCACCAGGACGACCGCGCCGGCGATCCGCATCACGTCGTAGGCCAGCTGCGAGGCCAGCACCATCGCGGACAGACCGAAGGCGGCCGCCAGTGCCCACGCCAGGATGCCGGTCTCGTTGCCGAGCGTGGCCGCCATGCCGGATCCCCTGCCCGCCCGGACGGTCTGGCGCAGGATGACCGCGGTGCTCACGCCCGGGGCCATGGCCACCAGGACACAGGCACCGATGAACGCTATGAGGTACATGACCGGCATGGTGGCAGAAGTCTGCCGCGATCACCCGTACATTTTCCCGAGCTCGGCGACCGTCTCCGCCATCGCCTCGCGCAGCTCGGGCGGCCCGAGCACCTCCACGCCGGCCCCCATGCGCAGCAGCAGCCAGCGGGCGTGGGTGACCGACTCGATCGGCACGGTCAGCGTGCGCCACCCCTCGGCGTCGGCCTCGCCGGCGGCGGCCAGAGCCGCGGCCACCACGTCGTTGCCCATGGTGTAGGCGAGCAGGCCGTCGCGGCCGGGGGCCAGCCTGATGACGGCCTCGGCGGTGTACATGCGCTCGCGGAACTCCTGGGAGTAGGAGCGCCAGAACCGGGCCAGGTCGAAATCCTCGGGCCGGTCGAAGCGGCCGGGCAGCGTCTCGAGCGTCAGGACGCGCGAGACCCGGTAGGTGCGCGGGTTCTGTCCCACGGGCGTGGCGACCAGATACCACGAGCCGCCCTTGAGGACCAGGCCGTAGGGGTGGACCACCCGCTCGACCACCTTGCCGCCCCAGCGGCGGTAGGTCATCCGGAGCGGCCGCCGCTCCCACACCGCCTCGGAGACCTCGCCGAGGCGCGGCACGTCGTCGGCCTCGCGATACCAGCCCGGCACGTCCAGCAGGAACCGCTCGCGCAGCCGGGAGACGTGGGAGCGCGGCTCGGGCGGCAACGCGGCCAGCAGCTTCAGCTCGGCGTTGGCCGCCACCTCGGCCAGCCCCAGCTCGGCGGCCGGGCCGGGCAGCGCGGCCAGGAACAGCGAGGACGCCTCCTCGGCCGTCAGCCCGTTGAGCCGGGTGCGGTAGCCGTCGAGCAGCCGGTAGCCGCCGGCCGGACCGCGGTCGGCGTAGACGGGCACCCCGGCCGCCGACAGCGCCTCCACGTCGCGGTAGACGGTGCGGACCGACACCTCCAGCTCCTCGGCCAGGTCGGGTGCCGTCATGCGACCGCGCGTCTGCAGGAGCAGCAGGAGCGAGAGCAGGCGGCTGGCGCGCATGCCGCCATTGTAGGGATCCCGCGGTCGACCGAACGGCCGGCGGTCACGGGGATCCGTCCGTCAGCCGAACGGCCGGCGACCGCGGGGATCCGTCCGTCAGGCGGACGGCCGACGGTGGCGCGCCGGTGGAACCCCGGCGCGCCACCTCAGGTCGTCAGCGGGCCGGGACCAGGGTGCGCTTTCTCGACGCGTAGATGTCGTCGATCAGCCGGTAGGAGCGGGCCTGCTCGGCGGTGAAGATGCGGTCGCGCTCGAGGTCGTGCCTGATCTCCAGCGTCGTGCGCCCGGTGTGCCGGGCCAGGATCTCCTCCTGCTGGTCGCGCATGCGCAGGATCTCGCGGGCGTGGATCTCCAGGTCGCTCGACTGGCCGCGCGCGCCCTCGGTGGCCGGCTGGTGGAGCAGCACCCGCGCGTGCGGCAGCGCGGCCCGCTTGCCCGGGGTGCCCGCCGCCAGCAGGACCGCCGCCGCCGAGGCGGCCTCCCCGATGCAGACGGTGTGGATCTCCGGCCGGACGAACTGCATGGTGTCGTAGATAGCGGCCATCGCGGTGAACGACCCGCCCGGCGAGTTGATGTAGATGTTGATGTCCTGGTCGGGGTCGATCGACTCCAGCGTGAGCAGCTGCGCCATCACGTCGTTGGCGGACGTGTCGTCGATCGGGGTGCCGAGGAAGATGACCCGGTCCTCGAACAGCTTGTTGTACGGGTTCATCTCCTTGATCCCGTAGGAGGTGCGCTCCGTGAAGGAGGGCAGCACGTAACGTCCGCTCATCTCAGTTGAGCCCTTCGGCGATGTGGTCGACGAAGCCGTACTCCAGCGCCTCCTGGGCGGTGAACCAGCGGTCGCGGTCGGAGTCGGCCTGGATGCGCTCCAGCGGCTGGCCGGTGTGACGGGCGATCAGCTCGGCCAGCCGGCGCTTGGTGTAGAGCAGATTCTCGGCCTGGATCTGGATGTCGGCCGCCGAGCCGCCGATGCCGCCGAGCGGCTGGTGCATGACGATCCGGGAGTTGGGCAGGGCGTAGCGCTTGCCCGGCGCGCCGGCGCACAGCAGCATCTGGCCCATGGAGGCGGCGAAGCCCATCGCCACCGTCGCCACGTCGCACGGGATGAACTGCATCATGTCGTACAGTGCCAGGCCGGCCGACACCGAACCGCCCGGCGAATTGATGTAAAGCGTTATGTCACGCTTGGGATCCTCGGCCGCGAGCAATAGCAGCTCGCCGCAGAGCCGGTTGCAAATGTCGTCGTCGACCTCCTGGCCGAGAACGAGGATTCGTTCCCTCATGAGCCGCTGACTGAGCTGGTCGGGCCACTGGGTGCGGGTGGTTTCGCTCACGGATCGCCTTTCTCCCGGACTATTTCTCCGACGCTAGACCCGGGCCGTACGCGTGACCCCGCCTTTTCGCTGGGGGCGCATTTCTCTAAAGGCGCATTCTTCCGTGAGCGAATAACCGTCGACAGGCGAAGACGAATGTGAGAAAGGCGCCCATCGAAAAGGTGAGGGTCAGAGCGGCGGCTCGTCGCCCTGATCGTCGCCGGGAGAGCGGCCGGGGGTGCCCCCGCCGCTGTCGGTGGGCGACGGCGTGGGGCTGGGCGAAGGCTGGCGCGGCTCCGGGCTGGCGGGGCTCGGCGGCGGCGACGGCTCGAAGTTGGTGGGCGGCAGCGGCCTGGGCATCGGGTCGGCGTCCTGCCGGCCCAGCAGCAGCAACAGCAGGATCGTCACGAGCAGGAGCACCAGCACGGCGAGCGCCAGCGCGGCGAACAGCACCCGCCGCGCGGTCTCGGTCAGCGGGCGCCGGCCCGGCGGCGGGGCGGGCAGCGCGGGCGAGCGGTCGGTCAGCCAGTAGGGGACGAAGTCGGGGCCGTGCGCCAGGCCGATGAACGTCCCGCCGACCATGACCGGCTCCAGGAACCGCTCGGCTCCCGGCCGGCCCGGCACGTACGGCACCGCCACCCAGGGCGCCCGGCCGGTGTCCATGGCGAGCACTTGGGGCGCCCCGTCGAGCACGGCGGCCCGTGACCGGGTGGCCCGTTCGAGCCAGCCCCGCACGCCGCCGTGCGCGGTGGCCTCCCGGATCGCGGTGACGAACCGCTCGCGCGCCGCCGCGTCCAGCGCCGCCCCCCGGGTGAGCACCGCCAGCGAGACCGCGCGCCCGTCGGCCGCATGGGCGAGGTACACGAAGCCGGCCGAGCCGGTGTGCAGACGCGCCTGCACCTGGAAGGGCCCCAGCCGGGGCGGATCGCCGTACTGCAGCGGAACTGCCACGTTTGCCATGAAAGCACAGACGTGGCGTCGTGCACGTTTGCGGCACGTTTGGTGGAATGGGCGTCATGAGCGTCGCCGAAGAGTTGCCAGGCGGAACCGACGCGGCCGTGCTGCGTCAGACCCTCGACGAGGTCCGGCGGGTCATCGTCGGGCAGGACCACATGGTCGAGAGGCTGATCGTGGCCCTGCTCGCGCGCGGGCACTGCCTGCTGGAGGGAGTCCCGGGCGTCGCCAAGACCCTTGCCGCCTCCACCCTGGCCACCGTGGTGGGCGGCACGTTCGCCCGCATCCAGTTCACCCCCGATCTGGTGCCGAGCGACATCGTCGGCACCCGGGTGTTCCACCCGTCCAACGAGAAGTTCGACGTCGAGCTGGGCCCGGTGTTCGTGAACTTCCTGCTCGCCGACGAGATCAACCGCGCCCCGGCCAAGGTGCAGTCGGCGCTGCTGGAGGTCATGGCCGAGCGCCAGGTCACGCTGGCGGGCGTGACGCACGAGCTGCCCAGGCCGTTCATCGTGCTGGCCACCCAGAACCCGATCGAGTCCGAGGGCGTCTACCCGCTGCCCGAGGTGCAGCGCGACCGGTTCCTGTTCCGCGTCCGGGTGCCGCATCCCAGCGCCCACGAGGAGCTGGAGATCCTGCACCGGATGAGCGTCACCCCGCCCTCGCCGGAGCGGGTGCTCGACCCGCAGCGGTTGATGGCCCTGCAGGAGGCCGCCGAGCAGGTCTCGATCCACCCGCTGGTCGCCGACTACGTGGTGCGGCTGGTGATGTCCACCCGCGCCCCGGCCGAGTACGGCGTGCCCGACCTGGCCGAGACCATCGAGATCGGCGTCAGCCCGCGCGCGACGCTCGGCCTGGTCGCCGCCGGGCGGGCGCTGGCGCTGCTGCGCGGCCGCGACTACCTGCTGCCCGACGACGTACGGGACGTGGCCGTCGACGTGATGGGGCACCGTCTGATGCTCACCTTCGACGCGCTGGCCGACGGCGTCGATCCCGAGCAGGTCGTCCGGCAGATCCTGCAGGCCGTGCCGCCGCCTCTCGTCGTCTGGAACCAGAGCCGTTGACGGCCACCGCGGAGCAGGCGCTGCGCCGGCTGGAGCTGCTGGTCACCAGGAAGCTGGACGGCCTGCTGCACGGCGCGCACCAGGGGTTGCTGCCCGGGACGGGCAGCGAGTCGGGCGACAGCCGCGTGTACGTGCCGGGCGAGGACGACGTGCGCCGGATGGACTGGGCGGTGACCGCGCGCACGACCGTGCCGCACGTGCGGGATCTGATCGCCGACCGGGAGCTGGAGACGTGGGCGCTGGCGGACCTGTCGCCGAGCATGGACTTCGGCACCGCCGACACCGACAAGCGCGATCTGGTGGTGTCGGCGGTCGGCGCGATCGGGTTCCTGTCCAGCCGGATGGCCGACCGGTTCGGCGCGCTGGTGATCCACGACGAGTTCCTGCACCGGATGCCCGCGCGCACCGGCCGTCCCGCGCTGTACGGGCTGCTCCACTCGTTGATGGACGCGCCGCGCGGCCGGCCCGTGCCCGACCCTCCCGACCTGGCCGAGGGCATCGAGGTGCTGGCGGCGACCCGGCGCAGGCGCGGCATGCGGGTGATCGTGTCGGACTTCCTCGACGCCCGGCCGGAGCTCGACCCCGACGCCGAACGCCCGTGGGAGCGGCCGATCCGCCGGCTCGCGTCCCGCCACCAGGTGCTGGCGGTCGAGGTGATCGACCCCCGCGAGCTCGAACTGCCGGACGTGGGCCGGGTCGCGTTCGCCGACCCCGAGACCGGGAAAGTACGCGAAGTGCATCTTTCGCCCAAAGTCCGCCGTGACTACGCCGAGGCGGCCGCCCTGCAGCGGGAGGGCACCAGGGCCGCGCTGCGCCGGGCCGGCGTGGCGCACCTCGTGCTGCGCACCGACCGGGACTGGGTGTTCGATGTGGCACAGTTCGTGCTACGCCAGCGCCGCATCGGCCACCTCGCCCGCCGGAGGGTGACGTGACCGAGGGCGCCGAGGCGACCACCGGACCCGGCGACGTGGCCACGAAGGAGGCGTCATGACGTTCCTCGCCCCCGCCTGGCTGTGGTTGTTCCTCCTGCTGGCCCTGCTGATCGCGGGCTACGTGGCCGCGCAGCTGGCGCGGCGCCGCTACACCGTCCGCTTCACCAACCTGGCCCTGCTCGACCTGGTCGCCCCCGCCGGGCCCGGCTGGCGGCGGCACGTGGCCCCGCTGCTGTTCCTGGCCATGATGGCGCTGCTGGTCATCGGCGCGGCCAAACCCGCCGACCAGGTCAAGGTGCCGCGCGACCGCGCCACCATCATGGTCGCGCTGGACGTGTCGCTGTCGATGGACGCCGACGACGTCCAGCCCGACCGCATCACCGCCGCCAAGGCCGCCGCCCAGGCGTTCGTCAGCGAGCTGCCCGACCGGTTCAACGTGGGCGTGGTCTCCTTCGCCCGCTCGGCCAACGTCGTCATCTCCCCCACGACCGACCACCAGGCCGTGGTCACCGCCATCGGCAACCTGTCGACCCGCCCCGGCACCGCGATCGGCGAGGCGGTGTTCAACGCGCTCGACTCGGTGCGCTCCTTCGACCAGGACGCCGCCACCGACCCGCCGCCCGCGGCGATCGTGCTGCTGTCCGACGGCGACAACACCTCCGGCCGCTCGGTCAACGAGGCCATCGACGCCGCCAAGCAGGCGGCGGTGCCGGTCTCCACGATCGCGTACGGCACGCAGGAGGGCACGGTCTCCATCGACGGCCGCCCGGTCAACGTGCCGGTCAACAAGCAGACCCTGCAGTCGCTGTCCGACGGCACCAGCGGCCGGGCCTACTCGGCGGAGTCCGGCAACGAGCTGCGCGACGTCTACGAGCAGATCGGCACCTCGCTCGGTTTCAAGCTGGTCGACCAGGAGATCACCCAGTGGTTCATCGTGGCCGCGATCCTGTGCGGGCTGCTGGTGGCCGGTGCCGCGGTCCTGTTCGGTGCCCGGATCCCGTAACGTTGCGGCCCGTGGCCCACTACTTCTCCGAGCGACCGGGGGCGTCGAGCCGGCCGGGCGTCGTCGACCTCGTGCTGCCCGACCTGCACCTTCGGCTGGAGACCGACAGGGGCGTGTTCAGCCCCGAGCGGATCGACCTCGGCACCCGCGTCCTGCTGGAGACGGTCCCGCCGCCGCCCGCCGAGGGCGACCTGCTCGACCTCGGCTGCGGCTACGGCCCGATCGCCCTCACCATGGCCTCGCGCGCTCCGGAGGCGACCGTGTGGGCCGTCGACGTCAACCGGCGCAGCGTGGAGCTCACGGAGCGCAACGCCCGGGCCGCGGGCCTTTACAAAGTAAGAGCGATGCACGCCGACGAGGTCCCCGACGATGTGACGTTCGACGCCATCTGGTCCAACCCGGCCATCCGCATCGGCAAGCCGGCGCTGCACGAGATGCTCACCCGCTGGCTGACGCGGCTGGCGCCCGGCGGGGTCGCCTACCTGGTCGTGCAGAAACACCTCGGCTCCGACTCCCTGCAGCGCTGGCTCGGCGAGCAGGGCTGGCAGGCCTCCCGCGAGGCCTCCCGGGCCGCCTACCGGATTCTGAGAGTGAAGCGATGAGACGGCAGCTGCGCCCCACCGATGTCAAGCGCCTCAACCGCACCTGGCGCCGCCAGACCGGCAACCGGCTGGCCCTGATCCTGGAGTCGGTGACCGGCCCCTTCAACGTGGGCTCGATCTTCCGCACCGCCGCCGCCTTCGGCGTCGACCAGATCTGGCTGGCCGGCAACGCCACCCCGCCGACCAATCCCAAGGCGGGCAAGACCGCGCTCGGCACCGAACGCCTGGTCACCTGGCACGAAGCGGTGCCCGCCGGCGAGGCGGTCAAGGCCGCCAAGGCCGACGGCTACACCGTGCTGGCCATCGAGCTGACCTCCGAGGCGGTGCCGCTGCACCGGGCCGACCTCGGCCGTGACGTGTGCCTGGTGGTCGGCAGCGAGGACCACGGCTGCTCACCGGCCCTGCTCGACGCGGCCGACGGGGTCTGTTACATCCCCCAGGTCGGACGGGTCGGCTCGTTCAACGTCTCGGTGGCCGCCGCGATCGCGCTGGCCGAGGCCCGACGCCAGGAATGGCAGAATCTCCCCGATTCGTAACCTCATCGTGCATCCACGAAAGGCATACTTCAGGACGTGCTGAGCCGCCGCTTCGCGTTCCTCGACCATCCGGGCCCGCTGGCCTTCGCCCATCGCGGAGGCTCCGCCGAGGGCGCCGAGAACTCCGCCGAGGCCTTCGAGCGATCCGTGCGGCTGGGCTACAGCTACCTGGAGACCGACGCCCACGCCACCTCCGACGGCGTGCTGCTCGCCTTCCACGACCACACGCTCGACCGCGTCACCGACCGGCGCGGCCGGATCTCCGAGCTGCCCTACAGCGCCGTCAGGCGGGCCCGCATCGGCGGCGTCCACGAGATCCCGCTGCTGGAGGACCTGCTCGGCACCTGGCCGGAGCACCGCTTCAACATCGACGTGAAGGAGGCGGGCGCCATCGCCCCGCTGGCCGACGCGATCAGGCGCACGGGCGCCCACGACCGCGTGTGCCTGACCTCCTTCTCCGAGGAGCGGCTGATGCTGGCCAGGGCCGCGGTCGGCCGGGAGGTCTGCTCCGCGCTCGGCCCGCGCGGCGTCGCCACGCTGCGCGCCGCCGCCTCCACCTCCGGCTACGGCCGGCTGCTCACCCGCCTGTCGCGCGCCGGCGTCCCGTGCGCGCAGGTGCCGGTGGGGTTTCGCGGGCTGCGCGTCACCACCCGCAGCCTGATCCGCACCGCCCACGCCATCGGCATGCAGGTGCACGTCTGGACCATCAACGACGCCACCCGCATGGAGCACCTGCTCGATCTCGGCGTCGACGGCATCATGACCGACAACGTCACCGGCCTGCGCGACGTCCTCGACCGTCGCGGGCTGTGGCATCCCGGCCACCTGGCCGCCTAGGAGCGACTGGACACCATGCCCGTACCCGCACCCCCCGCGGTTCCTGACGACCCCGCCCACGACTCCCCCGTCGCCCGCAGGCGCGAGCAGCGGGCCTGGTACTTCTACGACTGGGCCAACTCCGCCTTCTACACCACGATCGTCTCGGTCTTCCTCGGCCCCTACCTGATCGCCGTGGCCAAGACCTCCGCGTGCGCCACCGACTTCCCCTCGGTCGCCGCCGCCACCTGTGCGGACGACTTCGACGCGCTGGTCGCCGCCGACCCGGGGCTCGGCTACGTCGACGTGCTCGGCGCCGACATCCGGCCCGCCGCGTTCTTCGGGCTCACGCTGACCGTGGCGGTGTTCCTGCAGATCGTCTTCCTGCCGATCGTCGGCGCGCTGGCCGACCACACCGGCCGCAAGCGCGAGCTGCTCGGCGGGTTCGCCTACCTCGGCGCGCTGGCCACGCTCGGCCTGTTCTTCGTCGAGGGCGACCGCTACCTGCTGGGCGGCGTGCTGTTCGTGCTGGCCAACCTGGCCTACGGGGCCTCGGTCGTGGTCTACGACTCGTTCCTGCCGCAGATCTCCACGCCCGACGAGCGCGACGGCGTCTCCTCGCGCGGATGGGCGATCGGCTATCTGGGCGGCGGGCTGCTGCTGGCCCTCAATCTGGTGCTCTACCTGCAGCACGAGAGCCTGGGCCTGTCCGAGGGCATGGCGGTGCGGATCTGCATGATGTCGGCCGGGCTGTGGTGGGCGACGTTCACCCTGATCCCGCTGCTGCGCCTGCGCAACCGGCCGGTCCCGCCGCACGAGACCACCGCGCTGCGCTCGGTCGGCGGCAGCTTCCGCCAGCTCGGCCGCACGCTGAGGGAGCTGCGCCGCTATCCGCTGACGCTGCTGTTCCTGGTGGCGTACCTGGTCTACAACGACGGCATCCAGACGGTCATCGGCAACAGCGCGGCCTTCGCCTCCGAGGCCCTCAAGCTGGACCGGACCGTGCAGATCAGCGCGATCCTGATGGTGCAGTTCGTGGCGTTCTTCGGCGCGCTGCTGCTCGGCCTGCTGGCCCGCCGGTTCGGCACCAAGCGCACCGTGCTCGGCAGCCTGGTCGTGTGGACGGTGATCGTGGTCAGCGCCCTGTTCGTCGAGGAGGGCGAGCCGGTCCAGTTCTACCTGCTGGCGCTGGCGATCGCCATCGTGCTGGGCGGCACCCAGGCGCTGTCGCGCTCGCTGTTCTCGCAGGTGATCCCGAAGGGCCGGGAGGCGGAGTACTTCAGCCTGCTGCAGATCAGCGACAAGGGCTCGGCCTTCATCGGCGCGCTGACGGTGACGATCGCGCTGCAGCTGACCAACAGCTACCGCATCGCCATCGTCTCGATGATCATTTTCTTCGTCCTGGGGTTCGTGCTGCTGGCGCTGGTCAATCTGCCCAAGGCGATCCGCGCCGCCGGCAACGAGGTGCCCGAGCGCATCTGACTCACCGCCGGAGGGGCCCGGCCGCGCACTGTCCGAGCCGGGCCCCGGAGAGACCGCTACTCTCTTGTGGTGACTCAGAAACCATAGAAGAGTGTTCGCTGACGTGGCAGAACGCACTTTCAGTGACGGGGGAACGCGATGGCGACCAAGCAGTTCACCGGCTCGTCCGACGAAGCGGACCTGAGGCGCGCCGACTCCCTGGCGCGGGAGATCTTCTCGGATGTCGCCAACAAGTGGGCGTTGCTGATCATCGAGGTCCTCGGTGAGCGCACCCTGCGCTTCAGTGAGCTGCGGAACGAGGTCGAGGGCATCAGCCACAAGATGCTCACCCAGAACCTGCGCATGCTGGAGCGCAACGGTCTGGCCGAGCGAAAGGTGTACCCCACCGTGCCGCCGCGGGTCGAGTACACCCTCACCGAGCCGGGCCGAGCCCTGCGAGCGATGGTCGATCTGATCTGCGACTGGACCCACCAGCACTTCGGTCACATCGAGGGCGCCCGCCGCCGCTTCGACGCCTGACGACTCGGAGGACGCCCGGGGTCGAGTGGTCACAGCTCTAAAGAGAGAGCACCGCTCTTGACATCGACACTCTCCGGCGAGAGCATTGCTCACATATCAGAGCGATGATTTCCATCCGATGGAGCGCCATGAACCCCCGACTCACCTCCCTGGCCCTCGCCGCCGGCGGCGTGCTGTTCCTCGTCTACCCGGCCGTGCGGCCCTCCGGCGACGACGCCGCCGCCATGGCCTCCACTGCCTGGATCACCGGCCATCTGGCCGCCATGATCGGTTTCATCCTGCTCGCCCTCGGCCTGCTGGGCCTGCACGGGCTGCTCGGCGACCGGCTGTCCCTCCGGGCGGCCGTGGTCACCTGGATCGGCGCGGGGCTGACCCTGCCCTACTACGGCGCGGAGGACTTCGGGCTCAGCGTCATCGCCCGCCGGTCCCTGCGCGACGACGCGCCGGCGCTGATGGAGCTGGCCCAGGAGTTCCGCTACGGGCCGGTGGCCGTGTCCATGTTCGCCGCCGGGCTCGTGCTGCTCGGCGTGGGGACGGTCATGGCCGCGGTGGCGGTCGGGCGTTCCGGCGTACTGCCCGCGTGGAGCGCGGCCCCGCTCGCGCTCGGCTTCGTGCTGTTCGTCCCGCAGTTCTTCGGGCCGTATCCGCTGCGGATCGCGCACGGCGCGCTGATCGCCGCCGGCGGTCTGTGGCTGGCCTACGGGGTGTGGCGCTCACGCGCCGCCTGAACCTTCGGCGCTCGCGACCCGCCTACCAGGGTGGCGCCGCTTCCGCGTCAACTCCTGGGGGCCGAAGCGATTGGATCACGCCGCGGGTGGGAATCCCATCACGGTACCAAGCGTTAGACACCGTGGGAGACAGACCCCCTACGCATGGGGGCCCTGTAGGAGGCATTTAGACATGGGCGAGCGCGCACTTCGTGGCACCCGGCTCGGGGCAACCAGCTACGAGAACGACCGTAACACGGATCTGGCCCCACGCCAGGAGGTGCCCTACACCTGTCCTAAGGGCCATCGCTTCGAGGTTCCGCTTGCCGCCGAGGCCGAGATTCCCTCGACCTGGGAGTGCCGGATGTGCGGCGTCACCGCCGTACGCGTCGACGGCGAGCAACCGGAGTCGAAGAAGACCAAGCCCCCGCGGACACACTGGGACATGCTCCTGGAGCGGAGGTCCATCGAGGACCTGGAAGAGGTGCTCAACGAGAGGCTGGCCGTCCTGCGGGCCCAGCGTCGCAAGAGCGCCTGACACATCTCACGGTACGAAACCCCCGGGCGGTCGCCCGGGGGTTTCGCTGTGCCTGAAGTGCCGCGACCGAGGCTCCGCCCGCTTACCGGGGGTCGCCTGATCCGTGGTCGGACCGGATCGCCGCCGGTCCCGAGGCGCGCTCCTCGCGGCCGGAGTCACGACCGGGGTCACCGCCGGGGCCACGGTCGTCGCGGATCACCTCACCGTGCACCACCCGGCCGCCGCGCGGCCCGTGGTCCGGCGCGCCGACGCCCTGCGGCGGGAACAGATGGGTGTACGGCGAGGCGGCCGCCATCCGCTTGACCCGGCGCTCGAAGAACCAGGCGCCCAGGCGGCGCATCACCGGCCGGGTGAACGGCAGCACGAACGCCAGCCCGACGAGGTCGCTGAGGAAGCCCGGCAGGATCAGCAGCATGCCGCCCACCAGGACGAGACCGCCCTCGGACAGCTCCCGGTCCGGCATCCGGCCCGTCTGCAGCGCCTCCTGCAGCACCCGCCACGCCCGGCGCCCCTCGCGGCGCACCAGCCACGCGCCCAACGCGGCGACGGCCATCAGCACCGCCACGGTCGTCCAGCCGCCGATGGCCGAGCCGACCTGGATCAGCAGCCAGATCTCCAGCACCGGGATGGCCAGGAAGGCCAGAAAGAGCAGCAGCCGCATCGTTTCCCTCGATTCCGCACACGTGCGTACAGCAGGAACAACGCCCGGCGCGGCCGAACCGTTCCGGATCAGGCCCTGCTGCCCCGCAACCGGCCGGGCAGTCCGGTGACCCCCCACACGAAGATCCGCCAGAACGCCTCGGCCATGATGCGGCCGTTCATCTTGCTGGTGCCGACCGTCCGCTCCACGAACGTGATCGGCACCTCCACCACCCGCAACCCGTGCTGGGAGGTGCGCAGTGTGAGGTCGACCTGGAAGCAGTAACCCTGCGACTGGACGTCGGCCAGGCCCACCTTCTCCAGGGTCGCCGCCCGGTAGGCGCGAAAACCCGCGGTCGCGTCGCGCACCGGCAGGCCGAGCATGATCCGTGTGTAGATGTTGGCGCCCCTGGACAGCAGCTCGCGCGAGGCCGGCCAGTTGACCACCTTGCCGCCGGGCACCCAGCGCGACCCGATCGCCAGGTCGGCCCCCTCCTCCAGCGCCCGCAGCAGGCCGGGCAGCTCCTCGGGCTGGTGGGAGCCGTCGGCGTCCATCTCCACCAGCACGGTGTAGCCCTCGTCGAGGCCCCATCGGAAGCCCGCGATGTAGGCGGCGCCCAGCCCCTGCTTGGCCGGCCGGTGCAGCACGTGGACGTGGTCGTCCTTGGCGGCCAGCTCGTCGGCGACGTCGCCGGTGCCGTCGGGGCTGGCGTCGTCGGCCACCAGCAGGTGGGCCTCCGGCAGCGCGGCCCGCAACCGCTCGGCGATCGCCGGCAGGTTGTCACGCTCGTTGTAGGTCGGGACGATGACGAGCACCCGGCCGAGAGTCTCCATGATCAGTCATTCCTCATCGGGTCGTCCTGCCGCCTGCCTCTCCACGCGGCACCGGCCGCCACCACTCCCATCAGGGCCAGGGCCCACTCGGGCAGCGCGCCCAGCCTGGTCGCGACGGTGGTCTGGGTGCGCACCGGCACCGTGACCACGTTCATGTCCGCGACGAGCTCGCGGGTCTGCCAGGAGACCTTACCGTCAGGCGTGACGTAGGCGGAGATGCCCGTGGTGGCGGCCGTCACGACCGCCCTGTTGTGCTCGACCGCGCGCAGCTTGGACATGGCCAGTTGCTGCGGCGGCAGATTGGACTCGGCGTAGCTGGCGTTGTTGGTCTGCACCACCAGCGGCGTGGCGCCGGTGCGCACCGTGTCGCGCACCGTGCCGTCGTAGGCCACCTCGTAGCAGTTGACGGCGCCGATCGTCACGGGCCCCATCTTCAGGTCGCCGGGCCTGGTGCCCGCCACGGACTGCCTGCCGACCAGGTTGGCCCGCTCCCACAGCGCCAGCACGATCTCCTTGAACGGGGTGTATTCGCCGAACGGCACCAGGTGCCGTTTGTCGTAGTAGGCGCCGGGCCCGGTCACCGGGTCCCACACCAGGCTGCGGGTGGCGCGGTGCTCGTCGCCGATGGCCACGACGGCGCCGACGAGCGTGGGCACGCCGACGTCCTTGACGGACTCGTGGATGATCTCCCGCGCGCCGGCGTCGCGGTAGGGGTCGATGTCGGTGGAGTTCTCCGGCAGCACCACGAGGTCGGGCTTGGGCAGCCTGCCCTCTCGTACGGCCTGCGCCAGCCTCTTGGTCTCGTTGGCGTGGTTTCTGAGGACGACGGCCGGCTCGTCGCCCAGGATGTACATGCCACGGCCGGGCACGTTGCCCTGCACGACGCCGATGTTGACGGTGCGGCCCTCGTCGCCCGGCCTCGGCACGGCCAGGCCCAGCACCGGAACGGCCAGCGCGAGCGCGAGCGGGACCAGCCGGCGCGCCGGCACCGGCCCCGCCCGTCGCGCCGGAGGCGCCAGGGCCGCCCGTCCCCACGGCAGCGCGCGGGCGATCAGGGCGCCGCACAGGGCGACGGCGAACGACACCAGCGGGGCGCCGCCCAGCGCCGCGTATCCGGTGAACGGCGACTCGCCCTGGCTGAAGGCGGCCCGCGCCCAGGGAAAGCCGCCGATGGGCACCAGGCCGCGCGCCCACTCCATGGCCACCCAGAGCCCGGCGAACCACAGCGGCCACGGCCGCAGCCGGAACACCGGCGCGGCGAGCACGGCCAGCGCCGCGTAGAACAGGCTCTCGACGCCTACCAGCATGATCCAGGCGTCGACGCCGATCGTCCGCACCCAGGCGAGCGTGGGCAGCAGGAACACGGCGGCGGCCAGATAGCCGAGCCAGGCGGCACGGCGCGGGCGGGAGCCGCGCAGAGCCGCGACGATCAGCGCGATGCCGAGCGGCGCGCACACCCACCAGTCGAGCGGCGGGAAGGCCAGGAACAGCGTCGCCCCGCCGGCCACGGCGGCCGCCACGCGCGCGGCGAGCGCCCGGCCGGACTCCACCGTGCGCGCCCCGCCACCACGCTCACCGTGTCCGGGGCGGGCCGGGTCCGGCGCGGGGCCGGGAGCGGCGGGAGTGGCCGGGGCGTGCGCAGGCCGACCGTCGCCCGACGGTAGGCCTGTCCTGTCCTGCACCACTCCGGTCTCTCCTCAGCGCGTCGCGTGCCTGCTAGCCGAAACGGTACCGCCCTCCGGCGGACGATCGGTCGTCCCGGCGGGACGAGATCGAAAACAGGGGCCCCAGGCGTTCACAGGAGTCTCTGACGGCTTCGCGGGCCCGGGTCAGCGTCAGGGACCGGATGCGGCCGAGCGGGGCCTGGGGGCCCTCTGGGGCTTCGCAGGGGGGCCCGGCGGCGCGGTGAAGGGCGGCGGACGGGCCGGCGACTGGGTGATCCCGCGGTAGACGAGGCCGTGGGACCACCCGGCGCTTGATGGCGATCCGGCGCACGAGAGCGGGAAGAGGGCCCGGAAACCCTTCGGACCGGACCCGTCTCGTCGGCGGCGAGCGCGGAATTCCGTTGTCTACTGGGCTCCCGGGCCCGTCCCGGGTCCAACCCCCCGCCCGGTTGGGGTGCCCCGACTCGACGGACCGACGGCCCTGCACCTGGCTGTGTGGACGGAGTCACGCTCCGTCACGGACGCAGGATCCGACGATGTCAGAGACGGCCAACCGGCCAAGTCCCGTGCTGGACTGCGCAGCAAACTACCGACTCCACCTCAGATGTCAACCGTGTCCCGATCAGCAGAAACATCAAGTTTTCGCAGGTAGGACATGCCGGGGCCGCCTCGTCCAAAGCCGGTTATAGCCCATTAGTCGCCTCCCGCCCGCGCCTTGGCAAGCCGCTCAGCGCCTCCCCCGGCGGCTGGTCGTACACGATGCCGAGCCGCTGGGTGGCGCGGGTCAGCGCGACGTACAGGTCGCTGCGGCCTCGTGGTGACTGCGCGGCGATCAGGGCGGGCTCGGCGACGATCACCGAGTCGAACTCCAGCCCCTTGGCGTCGGCGACGCCAAGCACCGCCACGGGCGCGTCGAGCGCCGCGGCGCCCCTGCCGCGACCTGCGCCGGGCGCGATCACCTCGGCGCCCGCCACGGCGGCGCGGACGGTCTCGCCGACCGGCTCCAGCAGCGCGTCGGGCACCACGACCGCGATCTTGCCGCCCTCGCCGATCTCGGCCTTGACCAGCTCGGGCAGCGCGGCCATGGGCGCCGACCAGGGCTCGGCGCCGGTCTCGCGGACCGAGGCGGGCGCCTCGAGCGACGGGTCGATGGTGGCCAGCACGCGGGCCGCGACCGCCATCAGCTCCACCGGCGTGCGGTAGTTGACGGTCAGCCGCTCCTGCCGCCAGCGCCCGGCCACGTAGGGGTCGAGCACCTCCTTCCAGGAGCGCGCCCCCGCCGCCGAGCCGGTCTGCGCGATGTCGCCGACGATCGTCATCGACCGGGTGGGCACCCGCCGCATGACCGCGCGCCAGGCCATCGGTGACAGCTCCTGCGCCTCGTCCACGATGACGTGGCCGTAGGCCCAGGTGCGGTCGGCCGCGGCCCGCTCGGCGGTCGTCAGGTAGGGGCCCTCGCCCCGCTGGCGCTCGGCCAGCCGTTCGGCCTCCATGACGTCGGACAGGCCGGTCAGCTCCAGGACCTCGCGGGCGTAGGCCACCTCGGACTCGCGCTCGCGCTCCTCCGCCTGCCTGGCGGCGGCCAGCTCCTCCTCCGCCTGCAGCGCCGTGGCGCGCAGCACCTGCTCGTCGATCTCGCCGAGCAGCTCGGCGGCCTCGTCGAGGAGCGGCACGTCGGACTCGGTCCACTCACCGCCGCGGGCCGCCGGGTCGCGGCGGAGCAGGGCGCGTTCGGCCGGGGTCAGGGCGGAGGCGGCGTGGCCGAGGCGTTCGGGCGAGCCGTACAGGCCGAGCAGCAGGCGCTGCGGGGTGAGGTAGGGCCACAGGCGGTTGAGCGCGGACTTGACGACGGGCTCGGTGCGCAGCTCCTCGCGCAGGTCGGCCAGCTCGTCGTCGTCGACGAGCCCCTTGCCGAGCCGCTTGGCGGCCTGCCGGGCCAGCGCGTTCAGCAGGGATCTGACGAACACCGCGCGCGCCTGGTTGTGCGGGCGGCGGGTACGCACGGCCTTGTTGCGGGCCGCTTCGAGCAGGTTGCGGTCGAGGGTGAGGGTGTGGCCGCCCAGGTCGAGCTCGATGGGCTTGCGCGGCACCCGCTGCCGGTCGCGGACGGCCCGGGCGAGCACCTCGGCCATCCGCGGGTCTCCCTTGAGCGCGGCCACCTCGGGCCGGTCGCGGGCGGTCGCGGTCACTCCGGGGTAGAGCTCGCCGACCGTGGACAGCAGCACGTCGGTCTCGCCGAGGGAGGGCAGCACCTGCTCGATGTAGCGCAGGAACATGGGGTTGGGGCCGAGGATGAGCACCCCTCGGCGCTCCAGCCGCTGCCTGTGGGTGTAGAGGAGGTAGGCGGCGCGGTGCAGGGCCACGACGGTCTTGCCGGTGCCGGGGCCGCCCTGGACCACGAGCACGCCGTTCAGGTCGGCGCGGATGACGCGGTCCTGCTCGGCCTGGATGGTGGCGACGATGTCGCGCATCCGGCCGGTGCGGTGCTCGTCGAGCGCCGCCAGCAGCGCGGCCTCGCCGTTGAGGGTGGCGCGGTCGTCGTCGCTCAGCGCGTCGAGGTCGAGCAGGTCGTCCTCGACGCCGATGACCGCGCGGCCCTTGGTCTGCAGGTGGCGGCGACGGGTGACGCCCATCGGCGCGGCCGGGGTGGCGCGGTAGAACGGCTGCGCGACCGGTGCGCGCCAGTCGATGAGCAGGCGGTCCTGCTCGTCGTCGGTGAGGCCGAGCTTGCCGATGTAGAGCCGGCCCTCGTCGACGTGGTCGAGGCGGCCGAACACCAGGCCCCGCTCCACGGCCCACAGCCGGGCCAGCCGCGAGGCGTACATCTCGGCGAAGGTGTCACGCTCGGACCGGTTCTGCAACGTGCCGACGGCGCCGGTGGCCAGCACGTCCTTGAGGCTGCGCTGGGTGCGGTCGCGCAGCACGTCAAGGCGTTCGTAGAGGCGGGTGACGTACTCCTGCTCCCTTACGAGCTCTGTTTGACGCGTTGACACCAGACCATTATTGTTATTAATGGGACACTCCGGGCCATTCTGTTTGTTGTTGCGACAAACGACGACATTAGCATGCCGGTCGAGTCACACACATCCTCGCGCCTGCCGCCCCCGCCCGCATCCCGTCCTCCCTCTTGAGGCGGCAGTGGTCCGGTCAAACCCGGGTCAGGCGGGGGTCTGGCCGCCGAGGTCGCCGTCGCCGGCCACGTCGGGGGCCCGATGCTCGTAGGGGGTGCTCAGCACCACGGTGGTGCGGGTCGAGACGTTGGCCGAGGCGCGGATCTGCTGCAGCAGGTCCTCCAGCGCCACCGGTGAGGCGACGCGCACCTTGAGGATGTAGCTCTCGTCGCCCGCCACGCTGTGGCACGCCTCGATCGCGCGCAGGTGGGCCAGCCGGTCGGGGGCGTCGTCGGGCGCGGCGGGGTCGATCGGCTTGATCGACACGAACGCGGTGAGCGGCAGGCCGACCGCGTCGTGGTCGATGATCGCCGCGTATCCCCGGATGACTCCGCGCTTCTCCAGGCGGCGCACCCGCTGGTGCACCGCCGAGACCGAGAGCCCGGTCTCCCTGGCCAGATCGGTGAAGCTCATCCGGCCGTCTCTGGCCAGCAGTGTCACGATCCGGCGGTCGATCTCCTCCATCGGTCAAAAGTAGCGGCTCTTGGTCACGACCTGGTCCCGACCGGGGTGGCGGCCCTGCGCATGGCATGCTCCACGAGCGTGATGAGCACCTCCTTGCCCGAGTCGCGCCTGCGCGCGTCGCAGCGCACGATCGGGATCTCGGGCTCCAACTGGAGGGCCGTCCGCACCTCACCGACCGTGAAGGGGCCCGCGCCGTCGAAGCAGTTGAGCGCCACCACGAACGGCGTGTCGCGGCGTTCGAAGTAGTCGAGGGCCGGAAAGCAGTCGGCCAGGCGGCGACTGTCGGCCAGCACGACCGCGCCGAGGGCCCCCAGCGTCAGGTCGTCCCAGACGAACCAGAACCGCTCCTGGCCGGGCGTGCCGAACAGGTACAGCATGTAGTCGTCGCGGATCGTGATGCGGCCGAAGTCCATGGCCACGGTCGTGGTGGGTTTCGCCTCGACGCCCGACAGGTCGTCGACGCGCGCGCCGACGTGGGTCAGGGCCTCTTCGGTGCGCAGCGGCCGGGTCTCGGAGACCGCGCCGACCATGGTGGTCTTGCCCGCGCCGAATCCGCCCGCGATCAGGATCTTGATCGCGGTCGGCAGTCTCCATCGAAGATCAGTACGACCAAAGTCCATCGAGCACCACCTGTACATCGCTTCGCGGCGAGGCGTCGGCCCCGTACGCGTGCACACATCCGCCCTGAGGGCCTTGGTCAGCGAACCTGTCAAGGCGCAGGAAGAGATCGATCTATACGGCTGACATCGAGACACCATAGCAATGCCACAAATTCCACTCAAGACGCTAAGCAGTGCAAGATTCAATATGTCACGATTGTTGCCTTCCGCCCCTCCCGTTCGTCCGCCGCCCACCCGAGTGTCAAGAGGCTTGTCAGGGCCGCCGCGCGCCGGTGCCCCGGGCCCGCGGCCCGGGGCACCACGGGATCAGAAGTCGGCGTCGAAGCTGACCGAGCCGGTCACGCCCACCTGATAGGCCGAGACCCGGCGTTCGAAGAAGTTCGCCAGTTCCTGGACGTCCTGCAGGTCCATGAAGGCGAACGGGTTCTTCGCCCCGTACAGCGGCTCGATGCCGAGCTGGGCCAGCCGCCGGTCGGCCACGTGTTCCAGGTAGGTCCGCATGTCCGCGATCGACATGCCCGGCACGCCCTGCCCGAGCAGGTCCTCGGCGAACCGCGCCTCACAGTCGACGGCCTCGGCGAGCATCTCCCTGACCTGGGTGGCCAGCTCCTCGTCGAACAGGTCCGGCTCCTCCTGCCGCACGACGTCGACCACGTCGAAGGCGAAGGCCATGTGCATGGACTCGTCGCGGAAGACCCAGTTCGTGCCCGAGGCCAGCCCGTTGAGCAGGCCGCGCGAGCGCAGGAAGTAGACGTAGGCGAAGGCGCCGTAGAAGAACAGGCCCTCGATGCAGGCGGCGAAGCAGATCAGGTTGAGCAGGAAGGCCCGCCGGTCCTCCCGGGTCTCCAGCCGGCGAAGATCACCCAGGGAGTCGATCCAGCGGAAGCAGAACTCCGCCTTGCGCCGGATGGAGGGGATGTTCTCCACGGCGGCGAACGCCGCGAAGCGCTCCTGCTCGCCGGGCACGTAGGTGTCGAGCAGGTTCAGGTAGAACTGGACGTGCACGGCCTCCTCGAACAGCTGCCGCGACAGGTACAGTCGCGCCTCGGGCGCGTTGACGTGCTGGTAGAGGTTGAGCACCAGGTTGTTGGCCACGATCGTGTCGCCGGTGGCGAAGAAGGCGACCAGGCGGCTGATCAGATGACGCTCGGCTTCCGACAGTCGCCGCAGGTCCTTGAGGTCGGAGTGCAGGTCCACCTCCTCGACGGTCCAGGTGTTCTTGATCGCGTCGCGGTAGCGGTCGAAGAAGAGCGGGTAACGCATGGGCCGCAGGGTCAGGCTCATGCCCGGATCGAGCAACATCAGGTTCTCCTCGGGGTCGGTGCCGCTCACTGGCAGGCCTCGCAGGACTCGGGGTTCTCCAGCGAGCAGGCGAGAGCCTCCTCGGAGGTGTTCACGACGGGGACGGTGGCCTGCTGGATGCGGGTGGCCGGACGTGAGCGCAGGTAGTAGGTGGTCTTCAGCCCGGACTTCCAGGCGTACAGGTACATCGAGGAGAGCTTGTCGATGGTCGGGGCGCTCATGAACAGGTTGAGCGACTGGCTCTGGTCGATGTACGGCGAGCGCGCGGCCGCCATGTCGATCAGCGCCCGCTGGGGCAGCTCCCAGGCCGTGCGGAACAGCCTCCGCACGTCCTCCGGCAGCTCGGCGATGCCCTGCACCGAGCCCTCGGCCTGCTTGACGGCGGCCCTGATGTGTTCGGTCCACAGCCCGCGCGCCTTGAGCTCGGCCACCAGCGCGCTGTTGACCTGCATGAACTCGCCGCTGAGGGTCTCGCGCTTGAACAGGTTGGACACCTGCGGCTCGACGCACTCGTAGCAGCCGGCGATCGACGCGATGGTGGCGGTGGGCGCGATCGCGATCAGCAGCGAGTTGCGCAGGCCATGGGCCGCGATGCGCCCACGCAGCTCGGCCCAGCGCTCGCCCTGGGTGCCGCTTTCGCCCCACAGGTCGTGCTGCAGCCTTCCCCGCGCCGCCCAGGTCCGGTCATAGGCGGGATGGGCGCCGAAGCGCTCGGCCAGACCCGCCGACGTCTCCAGCGCCGACAGGTAGATCTCCTCGGCGATCCGGGTGGACAGCTCCTTGGCCTCGGCCGAGTCGAACGGCAGCCGCAGGGCGAAGAACACGTCCTGCAGCCCCATCACGCCCAGACCGACCGGCCGCCAGCGCGGGTTGCTCGCCGCCGCCTGCTCACTCGGGTAGTAGTTGACGTCGATCACGCGATCCAGGAAGGTGACCGCGGTGCGCACGGTCGCGCGCAGCCGCTCCCAGTCGATGCCCCCGTCGGCCACATGCGCGGACAGGTTGACGGAGCCGAGGTTGCAGACGGCGGTCTCGGCGTCGCTGGACACCTCGATGATCTCCGTGCACAGGTTGGACAGATGCACCACGTTGCCGGGCTCGGCCGCCTGGTTGCACAGGCGGTTGGCGGCGTCCTTGAAGGTCATCCAGCCGTTGCCGGTCTGCGCGAGAGTACGCATCATCCTGGCGTACAGGTCGCGCGCCCTGACCTGGCGCACGTACCGGCCCGCCCGCTCGGCGGCGCGGTAGACCTCGTCGAACGCCTCCCCCCACAGATCGGGCAGCTCGGGCAACTCGTCGGGGTCGAACAGCGACCACATCCCGTCGGCCTCGACCCGGCGCATGAACTCGTCGGGGATCCAGTTGGCCAGGTTGAGATTGTGCGTGCGGCGGGCGTCCTCGCCGGTGTTGTCGCGAAGCTCCAGGAACTCCTCGACGTCCGGATGCCACGGCTCCAGGTAGACACAGGCCGCGCCCTTGCGGCGACCGCCCTGGTTGACGGCCGCCACGGAGGCGTCAAGGGTCCGCAGCCAGGGGACGATGCCGTTGGAGTGTCCGTTGGTGCCACGGATCAGGGCGCCGCGTGAGCGCACCCGCGACCAGGCGATGCCGATCCCGCCGGCGAACTTCGACAGCCGGGCGACCTGGGCGTAGCGCTCATAGATGGAGCCCAGCTCGTCGCGGGGCGAGTCGACCAGATAGCACGAGGACATCTGGGTGTGGCGGGTGCCGGAGTTGAACAGCGTCGGCGAGCTCGGCAGGTAGGCCAGCGACGACATGAGCCGGTAGAACCCGATCGCCTCGGCGGGTGTCCGGGCCAGTCCGCACGCCACGCGCAGCAGCCAGTACTGCGGTGTCTCCAGCGTCAGCCGGGTGGACGGGTGGCGCAGCAGGTAGCGGTCGTAGACCGTGCGCAACCCGAAGTACTCGAACCTCAGGTCCGCGGCCGGGTCGATCGCGTCGTCGAGTTTGCGGGCGTTGGCGTCGACGAACTCCAGCGTGGCGTCGCCGATGAGCCCTTCGGCGTGGGCCACGCGGATCGCCTGACTGAAGGAGGCCACCCCCTGCCCATGGACCTCCTTGCCGATGGAGCCGGACAGCAGCCGCGCCGCCAGGCGTGAATACTGCGGTTCCTCCCCGATCATCTCGGCGGCGGTCCGAATCGACAGCCGGTCCAGCTCGGCGGTGGTGGCACCGTCGTACAGGCCGCTGATGGTCCTGGTGGCGACCCGCAGCGGGTCGACGTCGGTCAGATCGCCCGCCCAGCGCTCCACCGCGCGCACGATCTTGCTGACATCGACCGGTTCGGTCCTGCCATCGCGTTTACGCACCCGCATCCGGACACTGCGCGGCGCGGGCCCCTCCCCGTCCGCCGGCGCCCTCTCGGTGAGGTCGGTCGATGCGTCCCCGGTGACCGTCACTGTTCTCTCCTCGCGAACTCGGTCATGAACCGAGAACACGCGCGGGAGGCCGCGGCAGGGACGCCGCACAGCCCTGGCGCCGGTGCCGTCGGCCGTCCCGCGCGGCCTCGGAGCAGCCGCACACGCATGATCGTGTACGGCGCGCCGGCAGGTCTTCGGACTCGTGGGCGCGTCCCTCACGCCTACTGGCCGTCGCTTCCCGGGCCTCGTGGCCCAGTGCGTCTGACGGCGGTCGTTCCCACTCACCGCTGCGGGGCAGTCCCGGATTCTCACCAGGTTCCCTCTTGCCTCGGCCGCCTGTAGAGGCGGCCGAACCGGCTGCAGCAGACACCATATATAGGGGGCGATCAAAAGTCACACCCAACATGTCGTACCGAGGCCGGCTTCACGGGAAGTCGTCCGGCTCGCCAGGCCGAAGCCGGACGGGCGCCCCGGCCAGAGCCGCGCGCGGCGGGCCGCTAGCCCGAGACGCCGTTGTAGCCCGCGTGGAAGCCGATCTGCCGCCGCAGGTAGGCGGCCGCTCTCGGGCTCCGTTCGCGCAGCGGCCCGATCAGCTCGGCCGACTCGCGCTCCAGGCGCGCCATCGCGTCGGTCACCTCCGCGCGGTCGACGCCGAGCATGAGCACGTTGAGGTCGCCCCAGGAGACGTCCCTGCGGTAGGAGGCGAGGTCACCGAGGAGGTGCAGGTAGCGCTGCACGTGCGCGCTCACCGGGCGCAGCTCGGTCAGGTGCCGCCTGGCCCAGTCGTCACCCGCGTAGATCCAGTGCGACAGGTCCACGAAGCACGACCCGCGGCTGTCGGCGTTGTCCAGGTAGCCCTCCAGCGAGGGCGCCCGCCGGGTGTCGCGCCAGACCCACGCCCGGGTCATCGCGCTCAGCATGGCGTCCAGCTGGTCTCGCCAGAGCTCCTTCAGGTCCTCGAACTCCTTGACCCGGTCGAGCTCGTCGCGCAGGTCGGCGAGGAACCTGGTGACCGCCGCCCTGGGCACCGCCCCGTCGGCGACCGCCAGGCACTCGCGCACCAGGGCGTTGACCTCGCCGCGCCTGGTGAAGGTGTGGTCGATCAGCCGGTCGACGGCCAGCACCCAGATCGCGGCCCTGTTGGCCACCTTGAGCCCCTCGGCGCTGGTCCACGGCGAGGTGAACGCGCCGGCCAGGGACATCCCGGTGTAGAAGTCGGTGTCGAAGGCCGCCGCCGGGAACAGCCCGGTGTACATCTGGGCGCAACGCCGCAGATCTCTGCCGCATTCGGCGGCCAGCGCGCAGGTCCTGCCGAGCTCGAACGCCACGTCCAGCTCGTCGTCCGGCATCTAGAGCCGCTCGATCGGCACGCGGATCATGGGCGACGACCCCCACTGTCCGGATGAGTGTCCCATTGTAGGGAAGTCTCACATGATCAACGGCGTCCGATCAAGGCGCTGGACGGCCTCATCGTCAAATCTGCCGAGGCCGGAGACCTCCCCTTCTGGGGGTGGAGGGGAACACCTCAGCCTGCCCCGATGGCGACGAAGGAGACGTCGTCTCCGCGGGCGGCCGCGAGCGCCTCGGCCAGGGTGAGCCCCCGCCGCAGCCCCTCGTGCAGTCCCACCATCACCGGTACCGCGGCCTCGTCGTTGACCGGGACGACGCTCGCCACGATGCCGG
The DNA here is from genome assembly GCF_014646355.1 of Nonomuraea cavernae. Taxonomy (GTDB): domain Bacteria; phylum Actinomycetota; class Actinomycetes; order Streptosporangiales; family Streptosporangiaceae; genus Nonomuraea; species Nonomuraea cavernae. The sequence goes on along the minus strand of NZ_BMNH01000025.1, from coordinate 1,298 downwards.
CCGTGCCCAGCCGGAGCAGCGCGGTGGCCAGGCCGAGCACCTCGTCGGCCCCGACGGGGGCCATCTGCCCGGAGTCGCAGCTCGACAGCACCAGCCGGTGCGGCGCCCGGCCCAGGCCCTCCAGGTCGTGCGCGGTCAGCGGCCCGTCGTCGACCAGCAGGGAGGAGAACAGCGGGCTGTCGGCGCGGAACGTCCCGTGCGCGGCCAGGTGGGCCAGCCGGCAGCCGTCGACGGCCGACAGCACGGCGCGGGCCGTCGCCGAGCCACCGCCCAGCACCGTGGCCTCGTCGTACAGGGCGGCGATGGCGCGCACCTCGCCGTCGGCGGCGGCCATGCCGGGACCGCGCACCAGCACGACGGCGCCGTCCTCGGGCGGGACCGCCGCACGCGCGCGCAACCAGGCGGCGGCCGACGGCGCGACGTCGAACACCCGGCGGCGCAGGGACGACAGCAGCGCCCAGGGTGCGCCGTGCAGGATGCCGGGCGGCACGATGACGACCGGGCCGTCGCCCAGCCGGGCGGCCACCGGCCCCAGGACGCTCGCGTCGAGGCGGCGGCCCAGCTCGCCCAGCTCCTGCCGGTCCGGCTCACGCTGGTAGGCCAGGCGGCGCAGCCTCGACCGGGCGAACTCGATCTCGGCGACGGCCGCCGCCACCGGGCCCACCTCGAACCTGCGGACCCGGCCGCCGCCGCACAGCAGCGCGTGCAGGACGCCGTCGACCACGACCAGCTCCACGAGCCGCGCCCCGGCGCGCGGGCCGTCGCCGAGCGCCGCCAGGATCAGGCCGGCGTCCGGCGCGACCGCGCCACGGCCGTACGGGCCGCGCACGCGCAGGGTGAGCTCGCGGACCTGCGCCTCCAGCCGTTCGCGATCCCGTTCGAGGGTGGCCGCCGACGCCGCGCCGTCGGAGCGGGCCCGGTCGAGCAGGTGGTCGGTCTCGCGCAGCGCGGCCAGGCGGGCGAACAGTTCGGGATCCTCGGGCGGGCGGACGGCCGGCACCGCCAGCGCGGTCGCCCGCCACCGCTCGGTCCAGGCGAGCAGCTCGCGGGCGCCGCCGGAGCGCACCCAGTGGCGCTGCGCGAGCCTGGCCAGCTCCGCGCCCTGCGCGGTGGCCCGGGCCCGCAGCTCGGCGGAGCCGAAGGTGAGCCGGTGCTCCTCGATCAGCGCCAGCCCAGCGCGGCAGGCGTGCAGCAGCCGCCGCGGCCGGCCCGCCGCCCGCGCGCGCAGCGCCTCGGCGAGCCAGCCGGCCGCCCGCGACGCGGCGGGGCCGCGGTGCCGTGCCCTGGCGGCGACGCCC
>NZ_BMNH01000024.1:2399-115031 GCF_014646355.1 Nonomuraea cavernae | reverse complement strand
CCGCAACCTGACCAACCAACGCCGCCGCGTACGGTTGGCCTGCACACATCAAACGATCAACCCAGCGGCATGAGGGTGAGCTTCCCCCTCAAAGTCGAAGAGCCTCGATGACCAGGTTCGCGGTGACGTCTTGCGCCGATGTGACCACCAAGACCACGCTGGGCGAGTTACCCATCCCCCTGCTCGATCAGTTGTCGTTCTGGGAGTCGTCGGCGACCTCAGGAGACCCAGACGAGCCATCCCCACCGCCCCCCTTGGACATGGTGACGGTCTGACCCATCTGAATCGGGAGGACTTCCCCGTCCGCGTTGTAGAACCGAGTGATCTGGGTTGCGGGATCGAGGCATACGCTCTCGTACCATGGCTCTTCTGCGAGACCGCTTACCGTCATCCGCCCCAAACCCCAGGGCACACGAAGACCTTCGCCCGTGCTCATTCACTACCTCCATCGGACGATTTTCTCGCATGTACATACACGCGATTTTCCGTTCGCTTACACCTTGATCGGCGCCTTCCGGTGCGTCAACAAACCATAGCGCTCCAACGCCGATACCGCTGCAGCATTCGCTTCTTTCCTTGAGGTGACATCTCTTGGGTCGCATTCGATATCCAAGCGCACGTCAATACTGCCTAGTATATGCAGCACCTTCCTTTGTACTACATATGCCAAGGCCGGTCTTTACGTATGCTCAGTAATTCGAGCCGGATCCCCTTCGGCCACTTCGCAGCGATACATCTCGCCATGGACACGTCTCTCGGCCTGTTGGCTAATTGAACGAAGGATGGAATGGGCGGCAACGCGGGCGCTAACTCTCCCCCCAAGGAGTATCAACCGCGCGATGTCCATTCGACTATCGCACATGCCCAAAAAGCAGCGCATTCCACAGGCCCTCCGCAACGCGGTCTATCCAGCGATCTGTCTCATGTATCAACCTTCTTTCCTTGAGAGTCTGGATACGGCGGATGTAACGCACCCCACCGAGCGTGACCAACTCGTACACGACCGGCTGACAGTCGCAGGTCCACCGCAATACCCGCGCTTCAGGCTCACCCTCGCGCGGAGACATCCACGTCAGCGGTTCGTACTCCGCCGAGTCGGGAACGTGTGGCGATTCGCAGCGCGGCGGATACTGCGTGAATCGGATCATCCAGCCCGCCCCTCGATCTCTCGCGTCAGAGCGTTGCTGGTGGCCTCGCACAGATGCGCGGCGTGCATCACCATAGGAAACTCCGACCAGACCGTGAGTTGCCGACCGCCCAACGCGCGCACACCCCATGCGGTCGAGAGTCGCGCCACCAGCCGCAGGCCCCGCCCGCGTGAGTCCAGGTCATCAGACAGGCGCGGACGAGGAACGGTGTCCGCCCCGTCATCGGTCACCTCTATACGTGCCAACTGTCCGCCGACGCCGACGGAGACGTCCTTCCGGAGTGGCTCCAGGTCCTCATCGGCCTGGAAGTCGAGGCAGAAGGACGGCGATCGTACGACGTGGAATTGATTCCCGGCCTGCTCCAAACCGCCGACTACTACCGGGCATACCTCGCGACCCAGCCAACCAGCTACAGCGCGGCCGAGATAGATCGAAAGATCGCGTTCAGGATGGCCCGGCAAGAGCGGATGCTTCAAGACGAGACCCGCAAGCTCTCCTTTGTCCTCAACGAGGCAAGTCTGCGATGGGCGGCGGCAGCCGCCAGCGCAGGTCCCCAAGCCCAGCTCAAGCGGTTGATCGAACTGTCCCAGCTTCCGCATCTGACGTTGCGGATCCTCCCCTTCGGCGCAGCTATGCACGCTGGGATGGGCGGCGGCTTCGTCATCCTGAGCTTCACGCCACCCGATCCCGATGTCGTCTACATCGAGAACGAAGTCAGTGGCCTCTACCTTGAAGAACCGGCTGATATAGACAGGTATAACCTGGTCTATGACCATATAGCGGCAAAGGCTCTCAATCCGGGGCAGAGCCGGAGCTTCATCGCGAAGCTAGGTAAGGAAGCGCCATGAACGATACCCCCAGCATCGACGGTGACCCGCCGCCCCTCATTTGGCGCAAGTCCCGCGCGAGCAACGCCAGCGGCGACTGTGTAGAGATCGCATCGTTGCCCGATGGTGGAGTAGCCGTGCGGGACAGCAAGAACCCTCAAGGGCCACACCTTCGGTTCAGCGCATCCGAGTGGGGCGCGTTCATCGGGGGGGCGAAGGCAGGCGAGTTCGACTCGCCGTCCATGTAGACAGCGCGCCAGCCGAAAAGCGCTCGGGCACCTGTACAGCGATCGGGCGTGTCCGTGCGCTTGAGAGAAGCCGTCCGAGGCTAAATCATGCCTTGGCCAGGGGCTCCGCTACGAAGTAATAGTTTCTCGCCACAGGCGGCGAAGCTGATCATTTCCGCTCGGCCCCATGATCGCCACTGCTTCGGCGGTCCGCACCGCGAGGTCCACGCCGTCCAGGGCGACCGTCCGCCCAAAGCGTTTGGTCAGGTTCCGTCCAACCAGCACGTTGTTCATGCCGGCAAGCGTCTCGCCGGAAGGGTGGGCGGCGGATCGGCCGTGCGTCCGGTCCGCCTCGGCCGAACGGCCGATCCTGGCCGGGCGAACCTAGAGTGTGGGCCGTGACTATCAGTGTGCTCATCGCCGATGACCAGGAGCTGGTGCGCACCGGCTTCCAGATGATCTTGGACGCCCAGCCGGACATGCGGGTCGTGGCCGCCGTCGCCGACGGGGCCGAAGCGGTCGCCGCGGCCAGGCGGCTCCGGCCGGACGTGTGCCTGCTCGACATCCGGATGCCGAAGCTCGACGGGCTGGAGGTGACCCGGCTGCTGGCCGGCCCGGGAGTGGAGGACCCGTTGCGGGTGGTCATCGTCACCACCTTCGACCTCGACGAGTACGTCTACGGCGCGCTCCGGTCGGGCGCCACCGGGTTCCTGCTCAAGGACAGCGGTCCCGCGCTGCTGATCGAGGCGGTCAAGGCCGCCGCCGACGGCGAGGCACTGGTGTCGCCGTCGGTGACCGTACGGCTGCTGCGGCAGCTGGTCCAGCCCCGGCGGAGCGCCGTCTCGGCGGACACCTCGCTGACCGACCGGGAGCTCGACGTCGTGCGGCTGGTGGCCAGGGGGCGCACCAACCAGGAGGTGGCCGCCGAGCTGTTCGTGTCGCTGTCGACCGTGAAGACGCACCTCGGGAGCATCACGGCCAAACTCGGTGTCCGCAATCGGGTGGGAATAGCAGCGTGGGCGTGGGAAAGCGGGGTCGTGAGCTGATTAACAACGAGGTCGGCGGGATACAAGTGAGTCAGAACCTCAGCGCATGGCACGGGGGGAGAACAACGTGCGCTACGCCCAGGCCCCGCCCACCAAAGCCGCCTCCGCCGTCTACGTGACCCTGGTCGCGCAGGTGCTCTCCCTCGGCTCTCTCGTGATCTTCGAAGCGGTCCGCGGCCGGCGGCTCGCGGCCCAGCTCGCCGCCTTCGGCGGCCGGCCCCACGGAGCCGACGCCGAGGCCGTCGTGGGCGCCGTGACCGTCTTCGCCGTGCTGGTGATGCTGGTCGCCGGCACCACCGTCGCCGCCGCGATCGCCTACCTCACCTGGCTCGTACGGGCCCGGCAGGTCAACGACCTGTCCGCCCCCTCGCGTCCGGTCCTGACCGCGTGGCTCGTGCCGGGGCTCAACCTGGTGGCGCCGCCGGTGTTCGTGGACGAGGTCTGGCGCGGCTCCCATCCGCAGATCGATCGCCGGGTCCGCTGGCTCGCGCTGCTGGGGGCGTGGTGGGTGAGCTGGCTGGCGACGTTGGTGCTGGTCGGGTCGCGGCTGTTCGAGTCGTCGCCGGGCGACCTCACCGGGATCGGGGTGCCGGAGCTCGCCTGCCTGTCGCTGGCCGCGCTGCTCTGCGCGGCCACCGTCCGCAAGATCACCGACATCCAGCGCCACCCCGCCCCGCTCGCCGCCGTCCAGCCTGTCCGCCCGCTGGTGCCCCCCGCCCCGGAGTCGGCGCCGCTCGGGCAGACGGGCTGAAACCCGTCAGGCCGCCGTGGGGCCCGAGCTGCCCTGGCTGGCGTGCCACAGCAGGCGGGGCGGGGTGGTGACGGCCGGGGCGAGGTCGGAGTAGGGCGAGAGCCGGAACCCGTTGGCGTACTCGATCGGGCGTCCGCCGACCCCTTCCCGGTCATCCTCAGTGCGGGCGAGGACCGCCCGGACCGCCTCGATGCCGCGCGAGCGCCAGAGCGCGTCGAGGTCGGCCAGGTCCCAGCAGTCGACGGCGCGCATCGAGATCGCCCGGATGCCCGTCCGCCTGACCACTCCCCTGGCGACCAGGAGCCAGGCGCCGAACACCGTCGCCGCGCACCTGCCCTGCACCGATTCGAAGAACGTCAGATCGACCGGCCCCGTCGAGTCGTCGAGGGTGGTGAAGATGACGCGCCGGCCCGAGCGGACGGCCGGCGTCTGGGTGGCCACCTTGACCCCGGCGACCAGCACCTCGGCGCCGTTGCGCTGGGCCGGCAGGTCTTTGGAGCGCACCACCCCGAGCGCGTCGAGCAGCTCGTCGTGGAAGCTGATGACGTGCCGGCTGACGTCGATGCCCAGGATCTCCAGCTCGGCCTCGACCATCTCGGCCTCGGTCATCTCGGGCAGCTCGCCCGGCGGGACGTGCTCGGTGAAGCCCAGGGGGAGCTGCACGGCATCGGCGCCGATCGCGGTGGTCTCGGGGCGGGCGGCGGTGTAGCGCTTCGACGATCGCGCCGTGGCCGCGACCCCGGAGGCGGAGGCTCGGTCGAGGGTGCCGACCTGGGCGATCAGGTCGCGGCGGGTGAGCCGGCCGGGGCGCCAGCGGGGGCCGCCGGGACGCAGGCCGTGGAGCTCGTCCAGGCCGCCGACCTGGACGATCCGCTCGATGGTGGGGCGCGACGGGCGGGCCCGGTCCCAGAAGTCGGCGAGCGACGTGTACGGCTGGCCGGCGACCATGCGCCCGACCTCCGCCTCGCTCACCCCCTTGATCGCCGAGAACGGCACCCGCAGCGCGTAGCCCCTGCCGAGCTGCCCGGCGTCGAAGTCGGCGATCCGGCGCGGCGGGTCGTCCTCGCCCAGGGCGGCGGGGGTGACCCGGATCCGGGCGGCGGGGCGGGGCCCGAACCGCTCCACCCGCCAGTCGCGGGCCGACTTGTTGATGTCCAGCGGCAGGATCGCGACCCCGCACTGCCGGGCCTCGTCGATGATGACGCGCTGGGGGTACATGCCGGGCTCGTGCGTGAGCACCCCGGCGAAGAACGCCGCCGCGTGGTGCCGCTTGAGCCACGCCGACTGGTAGGTGGGCAGCGCGAACGCGGCCGCGTGCGCCTTGCAGAAGCCGAACCCGCCGAACGCGTCGAGCACCTGCCAGGCTCGTTCCACGGAGGCGTCGTCGAACCCGTTGGCCCTGGCCAGCGGCACGAACGCGTTGCGGACCCGCTCTCGCCCCTCGGGCGTGCCCAGCGCGCGCCGCAGCATCTCGGCGAACGACAGGTCCCTGCCGGTCATCACCGAGATGATCTTGAGCACCTGCTCGTGGAAGACCACCACGCCGTGCGTCTCCTTCAGCGCCTCGCGCAGCCTCTCGTGCGGATAGCGCGGCCGGCGCCACCCGTGCCTGGCCTCCAGATAGGGCGTGACCATGTCGGAGTTGACCGGTCCGGGCCGGAACAGTGAGATGTCCACGATCAGGTCGTGCATCCTGCGCGGCTCCAGCTTGGCGACGAGCTCGCGCTGCCCCGGCGACTCGATCTGGAAGCAGCCGAGGGTACGGCCGGCGCAGATCATGTCGTAGGTGTCCTGGTCGTCGTGGGACACGTACTCGACGCCCGGCTCGGAGCCGCTCTGCTGGTCAAGGGCGACCACGACGTCGTCGACCCGTTCGATCTCGCCCAGCGTGTAGGCCATCGCCGACTGCATCCGCACGCCCAGCACGTCGAGCTTGAGCAGGCCGGCCTCCTCCACGTCCTCCTTGTCGAACTGCGACATCGGGAACTCCAGCAGGCTCCGCTCCACCGGGGTGCGGTCACGCAGGCCGGAGTTGCCGATCAGCACCCCGCACGGGTGCAGCGCGATGTGCCTGGGCAGCCCGTCGAGCTTCTCGGCCAGCCGGAACACCCGCTCCAGCCCCGCCTCGCCGAGCCGGCTCTCGCGCAGCTCGGGCAGGTCGGTCAGCGAGGCGGTGATCTGCGCGGCCCGGATGTGCGGGAACGCCTTGGCGATCGCGTCGATCTCGTGTGGCGGCAGCCCCATCGCCCCCGCCACGTCGCGGATCGCGCTGCGCGCCCGGTAGGTCTCCATCATGGACACGCAGGCCACGCGGGCCTCGCCGTACCTGTCGAAGATCGCTTTGTAGCAGTCGAGCCGGCGCGCGGACTCGACGTCGACGTCGATGTCGGGCAGCCCGACGCGGCCCTCGGACAGGAAGCGCTCCATGAGCAGGCCGTGCCGGAGCGGGTCGACCTCGCCGATGCCGATGAGGTAGTTGACCAGGCTGCCCGCGCCCGAGCCGCGGATCGCGCAGCGGACGTCCATGCCGCGGATCATGTCGGTGATGCCAGCCACGGCGATGAAGTATCCGGACAGGCGCTTCTTCTCGATGATGTCCATCTCGGCCGTGAGCCGCTCCCTGGCCTCGCGGGAGCGGGCCAGGCCGCGGGAGACCAGGCCGTCCTCGACGCGGTGGCGCAGCAGCGGCACCGGGTCGCGGCCGATCTCCGGCAGGTGCAGGTCGGGCGGGTCGCGGCGCAGCGCGAGCAGCTCGACCGGGTCGATCACGCACTCCTCGGCGACGCGCCTGGTGGTGCGCAGCAGGTCGGCGATCCGGGTCTGGTCGGAGCCGCAGATCTTGGCGGCCACCTGCCGCATGTCCTTCGTGCTCTTGAGGTAGGCGTGGGACGTGGCACGTTCCAGGTGGCGGGGGTGCAGCGGGACCAGCTGGCGGGCCGCGTCGAGCACGTCGCCCACCTGGTGGTCGGCGGGGTCGAGGTATCTGACGGCGTTGGTCAGCACGGCGGGCACGCCGAGCGACTCGGCCAGGGCCAGCATGCGGACGGCGGTGATGGCGTCGCGGTAGCCGTACTGGTCGACCAGCTCGACCACCACGCCGCCGGGGACCGTGGAGCGCCACAGGTCGAGCAGCGCCCTGGCGCGGTCGTCGCGCCGCTCGGCGACCGCGCGGCCCACGTCGGAGCGCGGGCCCAGGAGCACCACCAGCCCGTCGGCGCCCGAGCCCGCCCAGGTCGCGACCAGCTCGCGGGTGATCCGGGGCGCGCCGCGCTCGGCCGCGTAGTGGGCGGCCGTGACCAGGCGCGCCAGCCGGGACCAGCCGCCCGAACGCGCCAGCACGGTGACCCGGTCGGCCGAGTCGGGCCCCGTCCGGGGCCGCCCGCTCCGGGAGCCCGGACCATGGCCACCCGACCGGCCCGACCCGCGACCGGCCCCCCGCCCTGACCCGCGGCCGGGCCGGGGCGCGAACCCGGGCAGCAGGTCGGGATCGAGACCGGCTTCGGCGCCGGGGACCGGGTCGAAGCCGGTGCCCTGGGCGGCGAGCGCCAGGCTGACGCCGAGGACCGGGCCGATCCCGGCGTCCGCGCAGGCATGCGCGTGCTTGACCGCTCCGTAGAGGCCGTCGCGGTCGGTCAGCGCGAGGATGTCCATCCCGTCCTCGGCCGCCCGCCGCGCCAGGGCCTGGGGGAAGGCGGTGCCGTAGCGCATCGAGTAGGCCGAGCACACGTTCAGGTGCGGGAACGGCGCGGCCATCAGTCCCACGCCCTCAGCAGCAGCCAGCCGCTGCTGGCGGTGTCGAACCTCAGCTCGTAGGAGCCGGGCTCACGCCCCGGACTGGCCTCGACCCGCCAGAACTGGCGCTCGCCGGGGTCTCCCTCGCTGGTCTTCCACCACTCGCGCGCGACCACCCAGTGGTCGAGGACGCGGCGGACGAGGTAGAGGCGATCGCGCCAGACGAACTGGGTGGGCTCCCCGTCCCTGGTCCACACCTCGATCGGATCGCCATAGAGTCTGCTCAAGTCGCTTCTCCCCGCGGCTCTTGGTGCCTGTGCTGAGCCACCCGGGGGAAGGCGGGCGCTATGTATCGAACATATGTTCTCAGCCTCCGAAGCGCAAGTCGCCCGCCTGCCGCGCCAGCGGATTGGCGCCGATCGAGTTGCGGACACTGAACTCCACGCTGCCCGCCCGGTAGCGGTCGTCCGACCACTCCACCGGCCTGCCCTCATGCGTGGTGGTGATCCGGCGCTGCCGCAGGAGCGGGCTGCCGCGCCGGACCCCCAGCAGGCGGGCGTCGTGCGCGCCGGCCGGGACCGCGTCGATGAGGTGCTCGCCGTAGGCGAAGACCAGCCCGACCGAGGCGCGCAGCGCCTCGGTGACCGACTCGCAGTCGGCCGGCAGCCGTTCGACGGCGGCGGCCGTCCAGCCCGCGTAGGCGGTCCGTTCGACCAGCACCGGCTCGCCCTCCAGCGAGCGCACCCGCAGCACCTCCAGCACCTCCTCGCAACCGAGCCGGGCGGACTCGGCCGGCGTCGCCGGCCTGCGACGCTGACTGATCACCTGGCCGCCGAAGCGGTAGCCGTTGGCGCGGGCCCACTGGGCGAAGCTGTGCAACTCGGCGAAGCTCTGGCTGCGGGCGTGGCCCAGCACGATGCGCCTGGCCCCCTGGCGCGACCCGACCAGCCCTTCGGCGACGAGCAGGGCCACCGCCTGCCGTACCGTGCCGCGGGCGGCGGAGTAGCGCGCGGCCAGCTCCGACTCGGTGGGCAGCTGCGAGCCGACCGGACGGACGCCGCCGATGATCTCGTCGCGCAGCTCAGCGGCGATCCGTTCATAGCGGGCGACCATCCGCGACCTTTCCCGTTCATGAAAGAGCAATCTTTATGGGACTTACTGGTGCTGGCTTGTTTGTACAAGCTCCCTTAAATTCTTTCCACACCCCCCGGAGAGTGGAGACGACGTGTTCACATCTCGCGCCCGTGTGGCAGGCGTTGTAGCAGCACTTGCGGCAGTCACCGCGGCCTGCGGCGCCGCGCCCGGCACCGACCGACAGGCGACGGAGGGCGGGGTCAACGCGCGCACCGCCACCTCCGCCGCCGACTTCGGCGGCCTGGACAAGCTGGTGGAGGCGGCCAAGAAGGAAGGCAACCTGCACGTCATCGCGCTGCCGCCCGACTGGGCCAACTACGGCGAGATCATCAAGTCGTTCGAGGCCAAGTACGGCATCAAGATCGAGAGCGAGGATCCCGACGCCGCCAGCGCCGACGAGATCAACGCCGTCAAGACCCGCAAGGGCCAGGACCGGGCGCCCGACGTGCTCGACCTCGGCCAGTCGTTCGCGATCAGCGGCGCCGCCGAGGGCCTGTTCGCCCCGTACAAGGTGCAGACGTTCGACAAGATCCCCGAGGGCCAGAAGGAGCCCACCGGGCTCTGGACCAACGACTACGGCGGCTACATCTCGATCGGCTGCGACGCCAAGAAGATCGCCACCTGCCCGACGAGCTTCGCCGACCTGCTCAAGCCCGAGTACAAGGGCAAGGTCGCGCTCAACGGCAACCCCACCAAGTCGGGATCGGCGTTCGCCGGCGTCTACGCCGCGTCGATCGCGAACGGCGGCTCCTTCGACGACATCCAGCCGGGCCTCGACTTCTTCAAGAAGCTGAAGGACGCGGGCAACTTCAACCCGGTCGAGACCACGCCGGCGACGATCGAGAAGGGCGAGACCCAGATCAGCATCGACTGGGACTACAACAACGCCGCCTACGCGCCGCAGATGGCGGCCAAGGGTCTCGACTGGAAGGTCAACGTGCCGAGCGACGGCAAGTACTTCCAGATGTACGCGCAGGCCATCAACAAGGACGCCCCGCACCCGGCGGCGGCCCGCCTGTGGCAGGAGTACCTTTACAGCCCCGAAGGCCAGAACCTCTACCTGAAGGGCTTCGCCCGGCCGGTGCTGCTGCCCGCGATGGAGGCCGACGGCACGGTCGACAAGGTCGCGGCCGAGGCGCTGCCCAAGGTCGAGGGCACGCCCACCTTCCCGACGAGCGCCCAGGTCGACGCGGCCAAGGCCAAGCTGGCCAGCGGCTGGGACGCCGCCATCTCCGGATGACGACCAGGTCCAGGGGGTGGCTCGGCACGCTGCCCCTGTTCGCCTTCTACGCGTTCGTCTTCGGCGTCCCGCTGGTCGCGCTGCTGGTGGGCGCCTTCACCTCGCAGGGGCGGCCGACGCTCGAGAACATGCGGCAGAGCCTGCAGGGCGGCAACCTGACCTCGATGGCCGGCAGCGTCCAGGTGTCGGCCGTCGTGGCGCTGCTGGGCGCCGTGCTCGGCACGTTCCTCGCCTACGCGGTCGTGACCTCCAGGTTCGCGGCGCTGCGGCAGTCGGTGCTGACGGCGTCCGGCGTGCTGGCCAACTTCGGCGGTGTCCCGCTGGCCTTCTTCTGGGTGGCCACGCTGGGCAACTCCGGCGTGGTCAGCGGGCTGCTGGGGCTGCCCTCGGGCGCGCTCTACACCTTCTGGGGCCTGGTCGTGGTCTATCTCTACTTCTCGGTCCCGTTGATGGTGCTGGTCATGGCGCCCGCCCTCGACGGGCTGCGGCCGCAGTGGCGCGAGGCGGCGGCCGGCAACGGCGCCACCGCCTGGCACTACTGGCGCTACGTCGGCCTGCCGGTGCTGACACCCGCGCTGCTCGGCGGCGTGGTGCTGCTGTTCGGGTCGGCGTTCGCGGCCTACGCCACGGCGGCGGCCATGGGCGCCGGCACGGTCGTGCCGCTGGTCACGCTGAAGATCGCGAACGCGCTGACCAGCGACGTGCTGATCGGCCAGGAGAACGTCGCGCTCGCGCTCAGCCTCGACATGATCGTGATCGCGGGCCTGGTCATGGCGGTCTACCTGCCGCTGCAGAAGAGGAGCACCCGATGGCTGCGGTGACCGGCCTGGAGCGAACGCCGGCCACGGCCGCGCCCCCCGCGACCCGGCCGCGCGCCTGGCGGGCGCTGGTCCTCGTGCTGGCCGGGCTCTACTTCCTGGTGCCGCTCGGGGCGTCGCTCTGGTACACGATCTACACCCCGACCGCCGGGGTGTCGTTCGGCGCCTACGGCGAGCTGCTGACCGCCGAGGGCTTCGCCGGGAGCCTGGCCCTCTCGCTGGGGCTCGGGCTCGCCACGATCGCGCTCGTCCTGCTGCTCACGCTGCCCGCGATGCTGGCCGTACGGCTCTTCACGCCGCGGCTGCGGCCGGTCATGGAGGTGCTCTGCACGCTGCCGCTGGTGGTGCCGCCGATCACGTTCGTGGCCGGGCTAGGCACCTCGCTGCGCGCCGGGGCCGACGTGCTGGCTCCGACGCCGTTCTGGGCCACGCTCATCGCGCTGCAGGATCCGGCGTTCCCGATCGTGCTGGTCCTGGCGTACGTGGTGCTGGTGCTGCCGTTCGTCTACCGGTCGCTGGACGCCGGGCTGCGCACGATGGACGTACGGACCCTGGTCGAGGCGGCCCGCAACCTGGGCGCGTCGTGGCCGCACGTGGTGTTCCGGGTGATCATCCCCAACCTGCGCTCGGCCCTGGCCAGCGCGTCGTTCCTCACGCTCGCCCTGGTGTTCGGCGAGTTCACCGTGGCCAGGCTGCTCGGCTACCAGCCGTTCGCGGTGTGGATCGTGACGATCTCCGGCTCGCGAGGGCAGCTGTCGGTCGCGGTCTCGATCCTCAGCCTGCTGCTCATCTGGCTGCTGCTGCTCGCGGTCTCCAGCGCGTTCGGGAGGGAGAAGAAATGACGTCCAAGGTGGAGTTCCGCGGGCTACGGCGGATCTTCGGCAAGACGGTCGCGCTGGACGGGCTCGACCTGACCATCGAGCCGGGCGAGTTCGTCGCCCTGCTCGGCCCGTCGGGCTGCGGCAAGACGACCGCGCTGCGGTGCGTCGCCGGGTTCGAACGGCCCGACTCGGGAGCCGTGCTCGTCGACGGCAAGGACATCACCGACGTCCCGGCCAGCAAGCGCGACGCGGGCATGGTCTTCCAGTCCTACTCGCTCTTCCCCAACCTCAACGCCCGCGACAACGTCGCCTTCGGCCTGCGGGTCCGCCGGGTGCCCGTCGCCACCAGACGGGCCAAGGCCGCCGAGCTGCTGGAGCTGGTCGGGCTGCCCGACCACGCCGAGCGCTACCCTCATGAGCTGTCCGGCGGCCAGCAGCAGCGCGTCGCCCTGGCCCGCGCGCTGGCCCTGGAGCCGCGTGTCCTGCTGCTCGACGAGCCGCTGTCGGCGCTGGACGCGAAGGTACGCGTCTCGCTGCGCGAGGAGATCCGCCGCCTCCAGCTCGATCTCGGCATCACCACCGTCTTCGTCACCCACGACCAGGAGGAGGCCCTGTCGATCGCCGACCGGGTCGCGGTGCTGCGCGAGGGCCGGCTGGAGCAGGTCGGCCCGCCCGCCGAGGTGTACGACCGGCCGGCCACGCCGTTCGTCGCCGAGTTCGTCGGCACCATGAACCACCTGGCCGGGCGGGTCTCCGGCGACCAGGTGACCGTCCTCGGCCAGCTCCTGCCCGTCGACGGCACGGCCCCGGCCGACCCCGACGTGGACGTGCTGATCCGCCCGGAGGCGGTGCGGGTCACGCCGGACGCGGGCGGCGCCGCCGAGGTGATCGCCGCGTCCTTCCGCGGCGCGTCCGTCCGGCTGCGGCTGGCCCTGGAAGGCGGCGAGGTGCTCGCCGACGTGCCCGGTCACGAGGCCGTGCGCCTGACGCCCGGCACCCGGGTCGGCGTGCGGCTGGTCGAGCGGCCCGTCCTGGTGGCGGCCCGGACGGTCACGGTCCCGGCGCCCGCCACGGCCGATGCCGTCTGAGGCGCCCGCCCAGCCGCCTCCGGAGCCCGCTTCCGTGCCACCGCGGGCCGTCCTGTTCGACCTGGACGGCACCCTGGTGGACACCGAGACCCTCTGGTGGCAGGCCACGGAGGCGGTGGCCGGTTCGCTGGGCGTGACGCTCGGGCCCGCCGACGTGCCCCACGTCCTCGGCCGCATGATCGAGGACGTGGCGGCGTACCTGGTGGAGACCGCCGGCGCCGGTGAGCGGGCCGAGGTCGGCCGCCGCCTCACCGACGCCTTCGCCGACCGCGTCGGGCGGGGCGTCGACGTCGTGCCCGGCGCCGTCGACCTGCTCGCCGCGCTGTCCGCGCAGGGCATCCCCACCGCCCTGGTCAGCGCCTCGCCCCGGAGCATCGTCGAACTGGTGCTGCCTCGGCTCCGCCACGAGTTCGACCTGGTCATCGCCGCCGAGGACGCCGTCCGCGGCAAGCCGTCCCCCGACCCCTACCTGGAGGCGGCCCGCCGGCTCGGCGTGGACCCGCGCCGCTGCGTCGCCGTCGAGGACAGCCCGCCCGGCATCGCCGCCGCCACCGCCGCCGGCTGCCACGTCCTCATCGCCGGAGCCGCCGGATTGCCATGGGTATGTGATTTCATGCTTCATGGCGGGGAATCCCTTCACAAGCACGGTTGAATATGTAGTCTGGCCGCAGACTCGTGCAGGGAGAAGATCGTCATGTTGTTGCGCTTCAGAGTGGCCAATCATCGGTCCATCCGTGATGAGCAGACACTCTCCCTCGTCGCCGTTCCTCGCCGGGGTGAGACGAAGGAACTCGGCACGGTCCGAGTGGCCGGCATCTACGGAGCGAACGCCTCTGGCAAGTCCAACGTGCTCAGTGCCTTGATCTGGATGATCGACGCGATCCGATCATCACATACCCGATGGGGGCCGGTCGGCGGAGTGCCCCGACAGCCGTTCAAGCTCTCGGAGACAGGCCTGGCGACCGCGTCGTTCTTCGAAGTGGACTTCCTGCACGACGAAACGCGGTATTCCTACGGCTTCGAAGTGGACGACACCCGGGTCTTGGGCGAATGGCTCTATACGTTCCCCCACGGCCGAAAGAAGAGGTTGTTCGAGCGATCCACGGCCGACGACATGGCCTTCGGCCGCGGACTCACCGGCGAGATTCAGCGCATCCGGCGACTCACCCGGCCCAATTCGCTCTACCTGTCCGCCGCGGCGTCCAACAACCACCCGTTGCTTGGCGATCTGTACGCGAGCCTGGTTGGGAAGGTGCTGTTCGCGCAGCATGGCGAGGAAGACGAGAAGCTGCGCCTTCACCTGGCGAAATTCCTGCTGAACGAAACGGACTTCGCCCCGGCCCTCAACAAACTCCTGCGCATCGCGGATCTCGGCGTGGAGCGAGCCGAGTTGGTCGAGACACCGGACGACCCCGTGCTGGACGAGTTCGCCAGGCTCTACCCGGAGGATTTCGCCGTACCGTCGTCAGAAGCCGCGTTGCGAGCGGTTCGGGCGCGGGTCGTGCTGCGCAGATCGACCGGCGGCGTGTCGCTCGGCCTTGACGAGGAAAGCGCCGGCACCAGGGCCTGGCTCTCCCTGCTCGGCCACGCGCTCATCACCCTCCGCGGAGACTGTGTGCTCATCACCGACGAGATCGACTCCAGCCTGCACCCCCTCCTCAGTTCCAGTCTGATCCGCATGTTCAAGGATCCAGAGATCAACAGACACGGAGCCCAGTTGGTCTTCGCCTCTCACGACACGACGTTGCTGGGCTCGATGCTCGAGGACGAGATCATGGCCAGGGACGAGGTCTGGTTCACCGAAAAGGACGACTCAGGCGCCACCAGCCTCTATGCCCTATCCGAATTCCATCCGCGGCGCGACGAGAACGTCGAACGCGGCTACCTTCAGGGGCGCTACGGAGCGGTGCCCTACCTCAACTTCGACAGCATCCGCGAAGTCTTCCGGGAGAGGGACGACGAGACACGATGAGTCCCAGGCGTAGCCCCCCGCGCCTTGATCGCCCCACCGGCAGACGAGCACCGAAGAAGCGCGTCCTCATCGTCTGCGAAGGTCAGGTCACCGAGGTCGAGTACTTCGAAGGAGTCCGCGACCACTTTCGCTCCCTTCCCGTCGAAATCCGCAACTGCAAGGTGATCGGTCTCGGCCGCGACCCGGGTTCCTTGGTGAGCTACGCGATTCGCGAGCGCGACAGGAAAGACAGGGAGGCCCGTGCCCAGCGAGATGGCGACATCGCCTACGACGAGGTCTGGTGCGTAGTCGACGTCGACGACCACGACACGCTCGACCAGGCGCTGATCGCGGCGCGCTGGCTGATCGTGGACGTCATACGCCAGTCGGGCAGGAATCGGTAAGCTAGCGCGCCGTGAGCCGTGAATCATCCCACATCGGGCGCTACAAGCTGTTGAGCGTGCTGGGCCGGGGCGGAATGGGCACGGTCTACCTTGCCGAGGACGCCACGGGGCAGCAGGTCGCCGTCAAGGTGATCAATCCCGAGCTCAGCCAGCACGAGCAGTTCAGAATGCGTTTTCGCAGGGAGGCCGACGCCGCCCGGCGAGTGCGCAGGTTCTGCACGGCCGCGGTGCTGGAGGCGGCGCTCGACGGCGACCAGCTCTACGTCGTCACCGAGTACGTTCCGGGGCCCAGCCTGGAGGACGCGGTGCGGCAGTCGGGGCCGCTCAAGGGGTCAAGCCTCGACGCGCTGGCCGTCAGCGTGGCGACCGGCCTGACCGCCATCCACGGGGCCGGGGTGGTGCACCGCGATCTCAAGCCGTCCAACGTGCTGCTGTCGCCGGTCGGGCCGCGGGTGATCGACTTCGGCATCGCCAGGGCGCTCGACACGCTGGGCGGGATCACCGGCACCGGGGAGCTCGTCGGCACGCCCCGGTACATGGCGCCCGAGGTGCTGCGCGGCATGCCGGTCTCGCCGGCCTGCGACGTGTTCTCGTGGGGCTGCCTGGTGGCCTTCGCCGCCAGCGGGAAGGCGCCGTTTCCCGGCGACTCGCTGCCCACGATCGTCTACCAGGTGCTCAACACCGAGCCCGACCTCGACGCCGTCGACCCGGCGATGCGCGACCTGGTCAGGGCCGCGCTGCGCAAGGACCCTGCCGGGCGGCCGACCGCGCAGCAGTTGCTCGACCATCTCGTGGGCCGCTCGGCCGAGCCGGAGCAGGCCGCCAGGAACGTACAGGTGGCGTGGCAGCAGCACACCACTCCGCTGACCCAGGTCGGCTCCTACCGTGCCGGCAGGGCCCGGCTCGTCATGGGGCTCGCCGTGGCCGCGGCGGTCGTCGTGGGCCTGGGCGTGGGGGCATGGGCGTTGCTCGCGCCCAGCGGCCCGCCCGAATTCCCGATGCTCTACCAGGAGGACTTCACGCAGACCTCCGGCGGCTGGAACGGCAGATACGACCCCGAGGACACGACCAGCTACGGCTATCGGACCGACGGCACCTACGGCCTCGACGTCGGGGAGAACCGCGAGGAGCGCTGGGCCCAGGCCCCGCTGCCATTCCTGTACGAAAAGCCCACGTCCTCCCCCAATCCGACGGCCAGCCCGACGCCGATGCTGCCCGAGACCGTGGTCGTAGCCGTCACCGCCGAGGTCAAGCACATCACCGGCAGCGGCGAGTACGGCGTCTACTGCCACGCCGTCGATGCCGACACCTACTACGAGTTCGGGCTCGACACGACGGGCAACGCCCGTATCCGGCGGGTCTTCGACGGCTCGGGCGGCACCCTGGCCCAGCCGGTCATGGTCGACGACCTGCCGGGCAGGGCCCGCATCGAGGCCGCCTGCGAGCGGCGCGGCAACGGCGTGCGGCTGACGATGTGGGTGAACGGCGACCGGATCCACCAGGTCGACGACCCCAACGGCATCGGCAACGGCGCCGTCGGGGTGTTCGCGCGCACGCCGAAGGGCGGCTCGTCACTGATGAAGACGGCGTTCGACGACTTCGAGCTGCGCGGCCAGAAGGACCCCTGATTCGCGGTGCCGTCGGTCGTGGCCGCCTGGTGGGAGACCGGGTGTTCCTGGTCGCCGCGTCGGCGGTGGCGTTCCCGCTGCCCGCCGGGCCGGTCTACCGCCCCCGCTTATTGGCTCGCGACCCCGGGCAGTACCAGCCTCATGTGCAAAACTCCCGGGTAGCGGGCCACCTGGTGGGCCTGTCCGGTCTTGACGTTGACCGCGTACGTGCGGACGTCGTCCCGGCTCTGGTAGACGACCGCGACCTCGGATCCGCTGGTCCACAGAGCGGTGCCCATCACAGCTCCGCCACGGCCTGCGGGCAGCCCGCGGATGGGCACTTTCCGAAGGGGCTGTCCGCTCTTGGCGTCGAGCACGGTGAGCCTGCGCTTGGCGTAGTCCGAGAACTCGAAGGCGGCCACCGTGCGGCCATCCGGGGCGATCTCGCTGAACATGATGAACTTCCCGTCGAAGCGCACCGGCCGACCTCCGCCGGTGACCGGCATCCGCCACAGGTCGGTCTTGACGTAACGGACCAGCACGGCGACGCCGCCCTTGATGCTGACCACCTCGTAGTTGCCGTCCACCGGCCGGCTCTTGCCGGTGCGCACGTCGATCAGCAACCCGGGATCCTTGGTCCCCTCGCGCGGATCGAAGATCAGGTAGCGGCCGTCGTCGGAGAGCGCCAGCGTGGAGCCCATGCTGATCCGCTCCTCCTTCACGGTGACAGGCGAGGTCGCCTGCGTGCCGCCCACCAGGTCGCGGACGACGTGCGCCTGGGCCTGGCGGCTGTAGTAGGCGAGCATGCGCCCGTCCCGGCTGATCGCGACGGGCACCTTGTGGTCCTTGGCGGTGCTGAACAGCGCCTGCGGCACCCGATACGTCCTGCCGCTCCGGGTGACCACCCGCCACTCGACCGTGCCGCAGTCGATACGGACCGGATTTCGCTGTTTCTCGCAGGGCGTCTGGAACGCGTACGCGATCGGCCCCACCGCCCCGTCCGGCAGGTCGGGAACGGTGTCCACCCCCTGCGGCGTGGCCGTACGGTCGGCTCGCTGCCACGGCGGTGCGACGGCGATGCTCGCCGCGCCCACCACCGCGACCGTCGCGGCGGCGGCCAGCACGGCGGTGGCCCGCCGCCGGCGCCGGTGGCCCGCCACGGCCACGTCGGCCAGGTTCACCAGAGGCGCCTCCGCGGCGATGCCGTCCAGCGCCTCACGCAGCCTCGTCATCGGGCTACCTCCTCCATCTCCGAATCGTTCAGCAGACACGCCAGTTCGGGCGCGAACGCCCGCAGGCGGGCCAGCGCGTGATGGGCCTGGCTCTTGACGGTGCCGGGCGAGCAACCGAGCGCCTCGGCGGTCTGCGCTTCGGTCAGGTCCTCCCAGAACCGCAGCACGATCACGGCCCGCTGCCTGGGCGCCAGCCTGGCGAGAGCCTGGCGCAACACGATCCGATGGAGTGCGGCGTCGTCATGGGAGGCACCACGCTCTGGCAGCTCGGTGCCCAGCACCTCCGGCCGCGGCCGGCGCTTCCACGAGATGTACTGGTTGACGAGCGCCTTGCGGACGTACGCCTCGGGGTTGCCGCCGGACAGCTTGGGCCACTTGCCCGCGACCTTGATCAGGACGCTCTGCAGTAAGTCCTCGGCGAGGTGCGCGTCTCCCGTGAGCAAGTACGCCGTCCGCATCAGGACCTGCTGGCGGGCGAGCACGAACTCACGGAAGTCGTCGTGACGATCCAATGTGATCTCCTCTCACCCGTACCAACGCGACCTTCCGGGCGAAAGGTTGTCGCCCATTTCCGAGGCGTACGGGGAGCCCCGTGGAATACGCGGTTATGGGCGGGGTTGACTAGAAGCATGCGTGCCATAGTCATCACCGCCCAGGGCGGTCCAGACGTCCTCGTATACGCCGAGCATCCCGACCCCGTGCCGGGAGAGGGTGAGGTGCTGGTCGACGTCGCGGCGAGCGGGGTCAACTTCATCGACATCTACCACCGCTCCGGGGCCTATCCCCTGTCCCTGCCGAGTCCGATCGGGACAGAGGGAGCCGGTGTCGTGTCCGCCGTGGGGCCGGGTGTGCGCGACGTGGCCGTGGGCGACACCGTGGCCTGGGTGAACGTGCTCGGCAGCTACGCCGAGAAGGCCGTGGTGCCCGCCGCCCGCACTGTGCCGGTGCCCGACGGGGTGCCGGCCGAGGTGGCCGCCGCCGCGATGCTCCAGGGGATGACGGCCCACTACCTCACGCACTCCACCCACGAGGTGCGCGAGGGCGACAACGTGCTCGTGCACGCCGCCGCCGGAGGCATGGGCCAGTTGCTCACCCAGCTGGCCAAGCTCAGGGGCGCCCGGGTGTTCGCGACGGTGTCGACCGAGGAGAAGGAGAAGCTGGCCCGCGAGGCGGGGGCCGACGAGGTGCTGCGCTACGACGACTTCGCCGAGGCGCTGCGCGACCGGATGGACGTCGTCTACGACGGCGTGGGAGCCACCACGTTCGACGGCGGGCTGGTGGCGCTCCGCCCGCGCGGGCTCATGGCGCTGTTCGGGGCGGCCAGCGGGCCGGTGCCGCCGGTCGATCCGCAGCGGCTCAACCAGAACGGGTCGCTCTTCCTCACCCGGCCGACCCTGGTCCACTACATCGCCGAGCGGGACGAGCTGCTGCGGCGTTCCTCGGACGTGTTCGGCTGGATCGCCTCCGGCGAACTGAAGATCAACATCTCCCACCGCTACCCGCTGGTGGAGGCCGTACGGGCCCACGAGGACCTGGCCGCCCGCCGCACCACGGGCAAGCTGCTGCTGGTCCCGTAACCGATCGCCTGAGGCAGCGGCCGGGAACCCGCCCACGACGTCCGGCTGTCGTGGGCGGGTCCGGTCCGGGAGGTCCACGCCGGCACCGTCGGCCGGCGCGGGCACTACTTCTTGGGGCCGTGCTTGTAGTCGACCGTCCAGGTGATCGAGGTGGTCAGGGTGTCGGCGCGGTACCCGGGGTCGCGCACGAAGTCGGTGGAGTCGGAGACGGTGACGGTGTAGGCGCACTCGCCCTTCTTCCGCTCCAGGTCCTTACGGCCGCACCACGGCCCCTCGGGCTTCCCCTTCGGCTTCTTGACCAGGACGTCGACCGAGGTGGCTCCGGCCCACTCGGCGATCTCCTCGCCGTTGACGAACCAGCGGGTGGACACGGTCGGGATGTCCACGTGGGTGACCGACAGCCTGGCGGGCGCCCGCACCGGCTTGTCGCTCGGGGTGGCCGCGTCGACGAGACCGGTCGTCTCGTAGAACTTGCGGGTCATCTCCTCGCTACCGACCAGGTTGAACGGCTTGCGCAAGGACCGCATCAGCGAGTTGTCGCTGGGCCGGTAGATGCCGAGGTTGTTGTAGTACGCGCCCTCGAACGTGCCGATGGCGCCGCCGTCCGGAGTCGGGGCGCCCAGCCAGCGCCACCACTTGGCCTGCTGGGCCGCCTGCCGCTCGGCGTTGTGGATCGAGATGTTGCGCTCCGCCGGCTCCGGGCCGGTGTAGGTGCTGCCGTCGTCGGGATAGGCCCAGTAGGGGTACTCGTCGGCCAGGTCGCCGAGGGAGTGGCCGAGCTCGTGCGGCAGGATCTCCGCGCCGGAGACATGGCCGCCGGAGAAGGTGACCAGCTCCTCGTCGGTGTAGCCGGCGCCGCCGTACGTGGTGCTGTTGATGACGACGGCGATCTGGTCGTAGGCCGGGGCGAGCGCGGCGTAGGACTGGGCGATGGGGACGTCGATGCAGATCAGACGAGCCAGGCCCTCGCAGTAATACTCGCCGTTGAGCGCCGTGTCCTTCCGCACGCCCTCGGTCGGGTCGTTGTCGGAGCCGGACTCGTTGGAGACGACGTTGACCTGCCAGACGTTGAACAGCTTGCGGTAGGTCTTGAACGGCTCGCGCTGCGCGAGCACCTCCCAGCTGTGCGCCACCTGGGAGGTGTAGAGGTCCTGCTCGGCCGCGGTGAAGCCATCGCCCAGGTAGACCAGGTCGATCCGCTTGTCGCTGGGACCGTTGACCTCGATGGGCGTCACGGTTCCGGTCGGCGCGGCCAGGCCCCTCTGATGGGCGTCGGCCTTCGGGATCTCGACATAGCCCTGGGGCGCGTCCTCGCCGAAGACCTCGACCCGCCGTGTGTCCGGGTCGTCCGCGTACGCGGGTGCGGCCGACAGGCAGGTGGCCAGGAGAAGGCTCCCGACAGCCAAGCTTAGTTTGCGCATGGAGTTCCTCCATTAGGGGGATATGGCGCAGATTGTTGGCCATCGTGGATCACGGGCCGGTAACGCTGGGATGTCGAGCCGGTGGGCCGCAAAAGCACACTCCGCGAACACCCAGCTCAGGCCGGGAGATAACCCGGGAGTTATCCGTGTTCGGGATGAGGGCGACACCCTCTGCCATAACCCGGCGGTTATGGCAGATCGGGAGCTATGCGGCCGTCCGGCGAGGAGCGACGATGGCGGGGGCCGGGCTCACCGCCGCGCCATCGCGATGAGCCGGTCGAGGACGGCCACGTCCGCCTTCAGGCCGTCGTGGGCGTACTCGTTGGTGATCCACCAGGACAGGTCGCGCACCATGCCCGCCGTACGGAGGGAGTGGTCGCGGTCCACGTACATGTCGTCGTAGTAGATCACCGCGGACACGGGCACCTCGTTGCGGGCCAGCCGCTCCAGGTCGTACAGGGGCGGCCAGGATCGGCAGGCGGCCAGCTCCTCGGCGCAGGCGCGCAGCGGGACGAGCGCGGGATCCTCCTCGAAGTGCCACGGAAAGATCATCTCACCGAAGAGCCGGACCTGCCCGCCCAGTTCCACGTCGAACTCCGGAAACTCGCCGAGCACGCGGTGCGCGGCCCAGCCGGAGGCGGCGCCCTGGCAGTAGGCGGCCTCGTGCAACAGCGCGTACAACGGATACTCCGTGTAGGACACCAACGCGTCCACCCGGCGCAGGAACACGTCGGACAGCGTCTTCTCGTCGGCGAACGCCTCCTCCAGCAGGTGGTGGAGCGTGTCGAAGGACGACTCCCCGCCGAAGGTGATGCCGAGGCTCTGGAAGCGCCGCGGGGTCAGCCGCCCGCCACCGGGCAGGAGCTCCTCGCATCGTGCGAGGTGGTCGGCCACCCGGCGGGCGATGGCCTGGTCCTGCGGGTAACGGGCGAAGAACCGGTCGTTGTGCGCCAGGACCCGGGGATAGGCGGCCCGGTACACCTCCTCGGGACCCGCCGTCAGGGAGGGCAGCCCGCCCGCGATCAGGACTTCGCGCAGCCCCTCCGGGGCCAGGGACAGGTAGGTGAGCGCGCAGAAGCCGCCGAAGCTCTGCCCGAGCACGCTCCACGGGCGGTCGCCGGCCAGGTGCGCCCGGAACAGCTCGGCGTCCCTGACGATGGAGTCGGCCCGGAAGTGCCGCAGGTGGGCGGCCGGGTCGTCGAGGCGGGCCAGCGACCTCCGGTTGGCGGGCGTGCTGCGTCCGGTGCCCCGCTGGTCCAGCAGCAGCACCCGGTAGTCGCGGGTGGCGCGGCGCAGCCAGGCGGCCGGCGAGCGCGGCGCGCTGTGGCCCGGACCGCCCTGCAGGTAGAGCAGCCAGGGCAGGTCCCTCCCACCGCGGTCCGCGGCGACCACCTCGCGCCCGAACACCTCGATCACCGGCCCGTCCGGGCGCGCGTGGTCGAGCGGGACGGTGATCGTGTGCTCGGTGAAGACGAGACCGGAGCGGTGGTACGTCACAGGCATGAAGATCCCTTCTGGGAATCGGCGGGTCACCCTGAACTCTGCGGCAGGCGAGCGGGCCGCGTCTTATCCCAGGGAGGGATAAATCATGCGTTATATCGCAGGCGATCTCGCACTAGGTTGAGAACATGCAGCTGGAGTTACGGCACCTGCGGACCTTGTGCGAGATCTCTGACGCGGGAAGTCTGAGCAAGGCCGCGGCCGCCCTGGGCGTCTCGCAGCCCGCCCTCACCGCCCAGTTGCAGCGGATCGAGTCGACGCTCGGCGGCCAGGTCTACCGGCGCAGCCGGCTGGGCGTGACGCCCACCCCGTTCGGGCAGTTCGTGCTCATCCGGGCGCGGTCGGCGTTGCAGACCGTCGACGAGCTGATGACGGGCGTCATGCCGTCGACCGGCCACGCGGCCCAGGCCCGGCTCGGTGGCTATGCCAATCCGGTGCTCAGCGGGCTGCTGCGGCGGCTGTTCGAGGTGCCGGGCGCCGCCATCACCGTGCACACCGAGCACTCCCCCCGGCTGCTGCTCGACCTGCTCGTCTCGCGGCGGCTGGACGCCGCCACCCTGGTCGACTATCCGGGCCACGAGCTGCCCATCCCCGCCTCGGTGGGCGCGCGTCCCGTCGCCGTGGAGCCGGTCTTCGTCGCCATGGCCGCCGCCCATCCCCTCGCCTCGCTGGACGAGGTGCCTCTCGCCCGGCTCGCCGACGACGACTGGGTGTTGTCGCCCCCGGACGGAGCCGGCTGGCCGGAGTGCTTCGTCGCGGCGTGCCGGGACGCCGGGTTCGCGCCGAGCGTGCGGCACATCATGATCGAGGTGCCGATGATCCGCGTCCTCATCGCCGGCGGGCAGGCCGTCTCGCCGTGCCAGGCCACGTTCGCGCCCGGAGACGGCCTCGTGGTCCGCCCGCTGGCCGGGACGCCCCTGTGGATCCGGCACCTGGTGGCCTGGCGGCACGACGGCTCGCTCGCGCACCGCGCCGACGAGCTGGCGGCTCTGGCCGCCGAGGCCCACGAGGAGGCGCTGTCGGGTCACCCCGTCTACGCCTCCTGGCGGGCCCGCCGGTCCGGCGCGGCGCCCGGCCCGCAGCCTGCCCACCCGGCCTCCACCGCCCCTCCGGCCTTGAGCGGCCGGTGAGCCGGGGTCAGGGCCAGGGCCAGTCGAGCAACCGGGCGCCGAGAACGGCCGTCTCCAGCGTGAAGCGCTGCGTGGGGTCCTCGGGCGAGAAGCCGGTCAGGCGGCGGACGCGTTCGAGCCGGTAGGTGATGGCGCGCGTGCTGAGCCCGAGGCGGCGCGCGGCCGCCGCGTGGTTGCCGTGCGAGGCGAAGACCGCCTCCAGGGTCTCCAGCAGCGGTTCGTGCCCGCCCCGCGTGTGCAGCAACGGGCTCAGCACGCTGGTCACCAGGTCCTCCATGGCGACCCGGTCACGCAGCAGCACGGGGAAGACGAGCAGGTCGGCGGCCTTGACGACGTCGGGCCGCAGGCCGAGCCGGTCGGCCAGGTCGAGCGCGCCCACGGCCTCCCGATAGGAGGCGACCACGCCGCCGGGGCCGCGCTGCGGGCGGCCGATCCCGACCCGCCAGCCGGGCGCGAACCGGGCCCGCACGTGGTGGGTGAACTCTCCCACCGCCGCCGGGAGCGTGGCCGGGACCACGCAGACGAGCCGCCCGTCGCGGACCGCGACCAGGACGTTGTGCGAGCCGAACCGGGCGATCAAATCACGTTCGATCCGGTCCTGGTCGCCGTCCTCATCGAGACCGCCGGCCACCGCCACCACGTACGACTCGGCCAGCCGCAACCCGAAGTGCTCGGCCCGCTCGGCCAGCCGTTCGGCCCGGCCCAGGAGCAGGTCGTCAACGAACTCCCTGCGTGCCGCCTCCTCCTCACGGAAGGCGACCAGCTGCGCCCGCTCGTACCCCTCCATCAGGGCCGAGACGGCGCGGCGCAGAGTGGGCAGCACCGCGTCGCCGGCCAGGCCCTCGGCCGCCGCGAGGGCGGCGTCGACCAGCGACCGCAGCGGCACCCCGAGCCGGGCGGCCCGGCCGCCGGCCTCGCGGTAGCGGTCGAGCGCCGCCCGGCCGGGCCGCCGGCCGGTGGCGGCCGCCTCGGCCAGCACCTGTAAGTGCTCACCGAGCAGGTCGGCGGGCGCCTCTGAGGTCACCGTCAGACTCCTACGTCGCGCCTGTCGAAGGCGAGGACCGCCGTGAGCGCCAGCACGGCCGTCGCGGCCGCCAGCACCAGGTAGTCGCCGGCCGGGAGACCCTCGTACAGCGGCCTGCCCTCGGCGTAGTAGTGGAACGGCGAGACCCACTTGAGCCAGGCGATGGCCTCGACGTTCCGGCCGATCGTGACGACCATGTAGCCGAGCACGGCCCAGACGCCCATGACCGCCGAGGCGGCCGCCTTGCGGCCGGTGGCCGCGCCCACGGCCAGCGTCACCGTGCCGAAGAGCAGCGCGAGCAGGTAGACCCCGAGGTGGGCGGCGAGGATCCGGTCGAAGCCGACGCCCATGCCGACGGCCTCCGCCATCGCCCAGGTCACCAGCAGGGTCACGGCGGCCACGGCGAGCAGGCCGAGCGCGATCGAGGCGAACCTCTCCAGCACCAGCCGCCGGCGGTCGACGGGCAGCGTGACGATCAGCTCCAGCGTGCCCGCCTCCTCGGGGCCGGCGAGCGCCCGGCCCGCCAGGACCATCGCGCAGACGATGAACAGGAACGGCACGAAGAGCTGGTAGACCACCGACTGGAGGTAGCCGGTGCCGGAGGTGAAGTCCTCCAGGCCGCCCATGAGATCACGGAGCGCGCCGGGGAACTTGGCCAGGCCGGCCGGTCCGTAGATCTCCGGGGCCTGCTTGATGCTCTGGTAGGTGCCGAGGTAGAGCGCCATGAAGGCGCCGATGCCGATCGTCCACCAGATGAGCGTCCTGCGCCAGTCACGCAGACACTTGGCGATCATGATCGTGGTCCTCCCCGCTGTAGTAGGTGAGGAAGATCTCCTCCAGGTCGGGCTCGGCGCTGACCATGTGCACGACGGTGAAGCGGGCGGCGGCCTTGATCAGGGGGTCCGGCCGGCCGTCGATGGTGCAGCGTACGCTGGCGCCCGCCACCCGCAGGTCGCGCACGCCGGGCAGGTGCTCGAACGCCTCGCGCGGCACGGGGGCGTCGAAGTGGAACTCCACGCGGCGCACCGCCTTCTCGCGCAGCGCGGCCACGTTCTCGACCGCGACCAGGCGGCCGGCCCGTACGATGCCCACCCGGTCGGACACGTGCTCCACCTCGGCGAGCACGTGCGAGGACATCAGCACCGTGCGGCCGGAGGTGCGCACCTCGCGGACCATGGCGAGGAACTCCTGCTGCACCAGGGGGTCGAGCCCGCCGGTCGGCTCGTCCAGGATGAGGAACTCCGGCTCGTGCATGAACGCCTGGATCAGCCCGATCTTCTGCCTGTTGCCCTTGGAGAGCTTGCGCATGGGCACCGACAGGTCGGCGTCCAGCCGTTCGGCCAGCGCGTCGATCCGGGCGGCCGGCACTCCGCCGCGCACCTTGCCGAGAAACTGCAGGTAGGCGCGGCCCGGCTCACGTTCCTCCAGCGCCAGATCGCCCGGCAGATAGCCGATCCGGCGCCGCACCGCGGCCTCCCGTGAGTCGGCGCCGAGGACGCGGACGTGGCCGCGGGTCGGCCTGATCACGTCGAGCAGTAACCGGATCGTGGTCGTCTTGCCCGCGCCGTTCGGCCCCAGGTAGCCGAAGATCTCGCCCGGTCGGATGTCGAGGGTGAGATCCTCCAGGCCCCTGCGCCTGCCGTAGTACTTCGTCAGTCCTTCGGCCCGCACCACTGCTGTCATGCCGACATGGTCCCGCTCTGGGGGCGGCGGCGTCACGGGCGCATCTCGGCAGCCGCCGGGGCGCTTGCCTTCCGGCATCCGGCAACGCCGCCGGCGTAGATGGGCGGGTGCCGTTCGTTTCACGAGTCACCCATTTACGAATCCTGTGACTTCTGCCACTCTGGCTAGAACGTTCACCTAGAACGAGATTCTAGAGTTGCCTCGCGAAAGGACTCGTATGGTCGGGACGTTCGGATCGCATCGCACGGGGGAGATCGACGCGGACAAACCCGCGCCATTCGGTTGGGCGCCGCTCGTCGTCCTGTTCATCGTCGGGCTCGTCGATCGCATCGAGTACAACCTGCTGTCCGGCGTGCTGCCGCTGGTGCAGCAGGAGTGGGGCTTCAGCGACACCGCCGCGGGCTCCATCCCCACGGCCGCCGCGCTCGCGGGCGCGCTGGTCGCGCTGCCCGCCGGCTACCTGGCCGACCGGCGCAACCGCACCCGCATCATCGCCACCGTGGTCGTCATCTGGGCCGTGGCGACGCTCGGCTCGGGCCTCGCGACGGGGTTCGCGATGTTCTACCTGATGCGCGTGCTGCTCGCCGCGGCCGAGAACATCGACAACCCCGCCTCGGGCAGCCTGCTCGCCGACTACTACCCCCCGGTCAGCCGGGCCAAGGCGTACGGGCTGACCCGGGTCACGACCTACCTGGGCGGTGTCGGCACCCTGCTCGGCGGTGTCCTCGGGCAGGCGTACGGCTGGCGCAGCGCGTTCCTCATCATGGTCGTCCCGGGGCTGGTGACGGCCTGGCTCGTCTGGCGACTGCGTGAGCCCGGCCGAGGCGAGCTGGACCGGCTGGTCGCCAGGCTCGCCCCGGCCTCCGGCACGGCGACGCCGGGCGCGCCCCCCGTGACTCCGCCGACCGTGCCGCCGGACGGGCATTCGGACGACGCCGTTCCCGCCGCGAAGCCGCCGTTCTGGCCGCAGATCCGCCAGGTGCTGTCCATCCCCACGCTGCTCTTCGTCTGCGCCGGGCTCAGCCTGCTCACGCTCGGCCTGGCCGGTGTCTTCTACTGGCTGCCGTCGCTGATGGTGCGCACCTTCGGCGTGGGCGCCGGCGCCGCCGGGTCGCTCAGCGGCCTGATCACCATCGCGGGCACGCTCGCGGGCACCCTGATCGGCTCCTGGCTGGGCCGCAGGTGGCACGGCACCCGCAAGGGCGGGCGGCTGCTCGCCGGTGGCGGCGGCATCACGATCGGCTCCGCCGTGCTGGCGCTCGCCCTCTCCATGGACTCGATCGCCGGGCTCACGGTCCTGACCCTGCTGGCCTGCTCGCTCATGTCGATCGCCATCCCGAACATGATGGCCTGCGTCGCGGACGTCGTACCGGCCAGCGGGCGCGGGCTCGGCTTCGGCGTGCTGCAACTGCTGATCACGGCGGGCGGCGCGTTCGGCTCGCTGATCGTGGGCATCGTCTCCGACCGGATGGGCTCGCTGCTGTCCGGCATGTACATCCTGGTGCCGGCGATGGTGATCGGCGGCCTGCTCACCCTCGGCGCCCGCGCCTCCTTCGAGCGCGACGCCGCCAAGGTCCTGGACGCGGCACGCGGCTGACGGACCCTGCCGGGGCGGTGGACGCGCTGCGCGACCGCCCCGGCAGCCATGACTCAGGAGAACGGTCACCCGCCGCAGGAGCCTCACGCCCGCGGCGAGGTGACCTCCCGCGTTCTCTCCTCGGCACCCCCGCCGACCTCCCGCACGATCTTGCCCGCGTGACCTCATCGGGCCCTCGCGAGGGCCGAACTCCGGTCCAGGCAAGGGCTGGTACGCGGAGAGTCAGCGAAGTGGCGTGCTTTGCCGGATTTCAGGCCATGGACGCGGCCCTCAAAACGCGGTATTGGTAATGGACCCACTACCGAGAGTAATTAGGGCCTGTCAAGTTCGAAGCGGTGAATCCGAGACGGGGAGAACGTAGATGAAAGAGGCGCTCAAGGCCCGTACGGCACTGGCCGAGCACCGCCCCGTGCCCGACCGGCTCCTTCCCGTGCTCGGCGACAGGTGGATCCCGCGCGCCGACAGGTGCCTCTCCTCCGCCCGCCGGTTCGTGCGCGACGTGGCCCTCGACTGGCAGGCCGGGCAGGACGTCGCGGAGGTGGCCGAGCTCCTGGTCTCCGAGTTGGTCACCAATGCCATCACGCACGGGGGCGCGGGCGCCGTCCGCGTCTCGGTCCTGCGCGAGCGCGAGCTGATGGTGGTCGACGTGCACGACTCCTGCCCCACGCTCCCCTGCCTTCGCCTGGCCGGCCGATTCGACGTCGGCGGCCGGGGGCTCGCCATCGTGCAGACCCTCTCCCACGACTGGGGCTGGACCGTCGCCCAGCACGGCAAGTCCGTCTGGTTCCAGCTCATCGCCTGGCCCGAGTGCTCCTGACGGTCACGCGCGGGACAGACGGCGCACGACCACGCCCACGAGCCGGTCCGGAGTCACGTAGCCCGACTGGCGCGAGTCGAAGGAACGGCTCGGGTTGTCTCCGAGCACGACCAGGTGCCCGGGCGGCACCGCCGCGTCGGCGACCGAACGCAGCGCCGGGCACCGCTCGCGCGGCACCGGGTCGCCGGGCACCGCGATGGCCCGCTTGAGCATCCACCGGGGAGCCACGGGAGTGTTCGCGTCAGCGTCATCACGAGCCTGGAGACCGGCGCCGTCCGGGTCGCCGGCGTGATGGGCCTCGAAGCCCTGCCAGGTGCCGGGTGGTGCGGCGGCGAAGACCACGACCTGGCCGGGCCGCACCCGGGTGACCGGGACGCGCCGGATCAGCACCCGCTCGCCGTGATCGTACGTGGGCCGCATGCTCAGGCCCGACACCGTGATCACGACGTACCTGCGACGCGCCCACAGCAGCACGCCGACCGGCAGCGCCAGGGCGCAGGCCGCCGCCAGGACGACATACCAGCCCGTCATCCCGGCTCCCCGGAGAGCGCGGCGTATCCGGCCGCCTGCAGGGTGAACATCCGGGCGTAGACGCCGTCGGCGGCCAGCAGGCGGGCGTGGTCGCCCTGTTCGACGATCTCGTCACCGGACAGGACGACGATGACGTCGGCCTCCCGGACGGCGCCGAGCCGGTGCGTGATGAGCACGTTGGTGCGCCCGGCCCGCAGCCGGCGCAGCCGGGTGTGGATGTCGTGCTCGGCCTCGGCGTCCAGCCCCGCGCTGGGCTCGTCGAGGATCATCAGGTCGCGCTCGTCGCGGACGAGCGCCCTGGCCAGGGCCAGGCGCTGCCACTGCCCGCCCGACAGTGTCACGCCCGTCTGCGGATCGCCGTCGATGGAGTCGCTCGAGAACATCCGGGTCAGCAGCGTGTCGTAGCCGCGTGGCAGCTCGGTGACCGTGTCGTGGATCCCGGCGTGGCGGGCCGCGGCCTCGATCCGGCCCTGGTCGCCGCGCGCCGTCAGATCGCCGACGGCGATGTTGTCGGCGGCGCTGAAGTCATACGCCATGAAGTCCTGGAAGACGGCGCCGATGCGGGCGCGCAGCCGGTCGATGGGGACGTCGCGGATGTCGACGCCGTCCCAGAGGATCGCCCCCTTGGTCGGGTCGTAGAACCGGCACAGCAGCTTGACCAGCGTGCTCTTGCCGGCCCCGTTGCGGCCGACCAGGGCCACCGTGGCGCCGCGCGGGATGGACAGGTTGATGCCGCGCAGCACCCAGGGATGGTCGTCGCTGTAGCGAAACCACACGTCGCGCAGCTCGATGCCGTCACGCAGCGGCCTCAGCTCCCGTGGCGTCGCCGGGGACGGGAGGTCGCGGCCGGCTCCGGTGACCGCCGTGTAGTGGCCGAACATCAGCAGCAGCCGGTGCGTCTCGGCGGTGGCGTGGACCAGCCCGTTGAGCGCGCCCTGCACACCCGCGACCGCGGCGACGAACACCGACACGTCGCCCACGGTGAACCCGCCCCGCCCGGCGGACACCAGGATCCAGATCAGCCCGCCGCCGGAGACGAGCGCCGCCAGCAGCGCGAGCGCCCCCTGCGCCCCGAGCTCGCGGCGGTCCAGGACCCGGTGGGCGTGGTTGGTCTGACGCAGCTGGGAGTTCATCCGGCCGCGCAGGTAGCCGCCGAGGTCGAACAGCCGGATCTCCTTGGCCGCCTCCACCGTCGTCAGCAGCTCGCTGTAGAAGAACCGCCAGCGTTCGGCCGGCTCGATGCGCAGCATCGTCTCGGCCCGCTGCCGGGAGATGCGGAGCTCGATGACCAGGGCGGGGGCCGCCGCCACCAGCACGATGACGGTGAACAGCGGGCTGATCAGCGCCAGCGAGGCGACGAACCCGACCAGGGTGACCGCGTCACGGCCCAGGCCGAACATCGCGCCGGCGATCTGCCCCGGCGACCGGGCGCTGTGCTGCGCGAGCCGCAGCCGGTCCAGGAACGCCGGCTCCTCGAACCGCCCCAGACCGACGAACCGCTCCACGGCGGCGAACAACTCGTCCTGGGCCCGCAGCCCGACCCGCCGGTCCACCTCGCTCTGGAGGTACTGGCCGAGTTGCGGCAGCACCGCGTTGACCACGCCCACGCAGGCCAGGCCGATCGCGAGCCCCACCACGGCGCCGATCGGGCCCGGCGCGACGAGCCGGTCGAGGACGATCTTGGTCAGCCAGGCCGCCACGACCGGGACGACGCCGCCCGCCAGCGTGATCGCCGAGAAGCCGGCCAGTTGCCCGGGCGCGGCCCGCCAGACCAGGCGGAGCGCCTTGGCGCCACTGACCAGCAACTCGCGCCGGCCGGGCCGGGCATCGCCGGTGGCGGCCCGGCCCGCGCTCACGCCTCCGCCGAGACGAGGAGCTGGTCCAGGTCACCTCCGATGACGCGCACCACGCCCTCGGCGTCGACCACGCAGAAGGCCGGGAAGGCGTGCACCTTGAACGCGTTCGCCAGGGGATGGTCGGCGCCTTCCATGACCACCCGGGCGACGGTGGCCAGCTCCTCGGCCATCTCCTTCACGCCGGCCGCCTCGGGCTCACCCGACTCGTTGACGACGACGGCGAGCACCTGCTGCCGGTCGAAGTCCCGCGCCCGCGCCTGCTCGACGAACACCGGCATCTTCTCCCGGCAGGGGGCGCAACTCGGGCTGAAGAAGGCCACCACGGTCTCCCCGGCCAGCAGGGCCCGGGACACCGGCTCGCCGTCCGTGGTCGTGGCGGCGAACTCGCCGACCTGTTCGCCGAGCATCTGCAGCGAATCGTCACGACCGCCGCTGAGAACCTTCTCGAGCTGTGCCGTGTGCTCCTTGAGCCGGCGGATGACGCCGAACGTCAGGAGCAGGTTCAGCAGGCACAGCACTCCCACCAGGACCACTGCGGCGACGAGAAAGGGCATCGTGCTTTCCTCTCTGCGCTCCGCGGCCGTCGGCGGCGGGAGGCGCGAACAGCTCGGCCAGATCATCAATGCGGGTCAACAACACGGCCACCACCAGAGCCGCCACGGCCGCGATCGCGATGCCGCCGGGATGCGGCGAGCCGAGCTGCCCGCCGGCGGTGACCAGGCCGGCGACCGAGGCCGCCAGCAGCACTCCGTTGCGTACGAGGTGGCGGCCGGAGAGCGGCGCCGACGACGCGCCGAAACACCGGCAGGACGTGCTGACACCACGGCGCAAGGAGGCCGCGATGGCGACGCTGAAACCGGTCAGCAGCACGACGGCGAGGGCGAAGCCGGCCCGCGCGGTGTACGGCACTGCGACCAGCAGGGCCGTCGCCGCCTCCGCGACGACGACCACCAGTGCGGTTGTTCTGGCG
The DNA here is from genome assembly GCF_014646355.1 of Nonomuraea cavernae. Classification (GTDB taxonomy): domain Bacteria; phylum Actinomycetota; class Actinomycetes; order Streptosporangiales; family Streptosporangiaceae; genus Nonomuraea; species Nonomuraea cavernae. The sequence continues at coordinate 82,899 of NZ_BMNH01000024.1, read as the reverse complement.
ACGGAATCACTTATCCCACGCGCCCGTACGGAGCCGGCGAGGACGCGCGTGGCGGCGGCGAACTCGCGGAACGCCGCGCGACCGCGCACCTTACTCCATGCCGACAGCGCGAAAACGAGAGCCACGAGACAGGCGCAGCCGATCGCCGGATAGTCCACTGCGTTCAGCAGCAGGCGGCCTTGTAGGAGCACTGCAGGCAGTTGCCGCCGGCCGTGCAGTCGGTGCAGCGGTAGCAGCGGGTGCACTCCCTGCAGGAGTACCAGTAGTTGTAGGCACAGTTGCACGTGCAGCTTCCGGCGGACGCCTCCGCCTTCGGCACGAACAACGTGAGCAACCGGTCGCTGATGCTTTGGATGGCCGACACCATGATTGTTCTCCTCGCGCCTTCAGGTGTGTGCTAGCGGATTCGTGCGTCAAGCTCGTCGGGGCGTCGGCATGGTCGACTCGCGGACGGAAATCCGTTTCCGACTCACTTGACCAGATCTCAACCACGAGGGTGACAAAGTCCCCTTTTTCGGTATTTCCTCCTTTCTGGGACGTCAGGAAGATTATTAAGGGCGGCCCACTTCTCGATCAAGAGGACCGCCGCCATTGGTGCCGTTCTACCGCGTCGGCCACCTCGCGCCGTTCGTATGTCTCAACACCTCGGCCACCGCCACTTGTCGAAAGGCACCAACGACCGTCGCCTCACCCCTGCTGACGCTCCTTCATCTCCGCTTCGTAGATGTGCCGCACGCCACCCGCCAGCTCGTCCCTGACCTTCTGCTCCAGCTCGGTGAAGTGCCGGTGGTAACCGTCGTCGTACTCCTCGACCACCTGGAACGTCCACCGGCCGGCCAGCACGTCACGGCCGAGGAGCTCGGCGGTCAGCAGGTCGGCCTGCGCGTCGCGCCCCGCCGCGCGCAGCGCCTCAATGGCCTCTTCCAGCTCCCGATGGGCGGTCCCGGTCAGCTGGTGGAAGGCGTACAGGTGCCCGCGGGCCCGCTGGACCGTCTCCAGCGCGCACGACAGCGTGCCCAGCGCGTCGACGGTCGCGTCGTCGAGTCCCTGGGGGCGGCGACCGCGCCAGTCGGCTGTTTCCTCACTCATGCGGGACCCGTTCCCCACGCGCGTCACCCGTACCGTCGCGCCCTCGCTCCGGCTCACGGAGCTCGCCGCGCGGCACTACCCTGGCGACCATGCCCAGCAACTCCCTGATCGACTGGCTCGCCACTCGCAGCCCCGAGCAGCTCGGGTTGATCGCCGACCGCGCCGCCCTGCGCCGCCGCGGTCGGGAAGTGTCGCTGCGCGACTTCGCTCAACTGCTCGCCCAGGACCACGTGGCCGCCGAGCTGGTGAAGTTCTGCACGCTCCCGGACGTCCAGGCGCTGGGCGCCGTCTCGTGGCTGGCCGACCAGCGACACGGTCCCTTCCCCGAGGAGCGCTGGCGCTCCCCCGACCCCTACGATCGCGCGGTCCCCCGGAGCGCGGTGCTGGACCTGCTGGCCGACGACGACCCCGGCCTGCGGGCCGAGGCGGAGGCGACGCTGGACCGGCTGGCGGACCAGGCGCTCCTGCTGCCGCCGCACGGCGAGCAGGTGGTGGCGCACACCTACGTCCACCGCGCGATGATGGGCGGCATGGCGCTGGGCCGACCCGCCGGTCAGCTCATCTCCCGCCACTTCAACGCGCCCGAGGTGCACCACGTGGCCGCCGGGCTGGGGCTGGAGAAGGCGGCCAACCGGTCGGCCGCCGAGCGGAACGTCGTGACGGTTCTCACCGATCCCGAGCGGCTGCGCGCGCTGCTCGACCGGGCGCCCGAGGCGGCCACGCGACTGCTGGAGCTGCTCGCGCACGACGGCCCGCTGCTGGAGACCCGCTGCTTCCACCCCGCGGGCGTCTACGGCTACAACTCCACCGGCAAGTACACCTTCTTCCCGGGCGGGTCCGGTCACCAGGGGGTCGACTGGCTGGCCGCCCGGGGCCTGCTCCTGCCCTCCGGTCTGCCCGGCGTGGCCGAGCTCCCGCTGGAGGTCGCGCTGGCGGTCCGCGGCGAGGTGCGGGCCACGTTCCATCCCCGGCCGCCCTCCCCGCCCGAGCTGCCGCCGGCCGAGCGGGCCGAGGCGGCCTCCCAGGGCGCGGTGGTCGCCCTGGCCTGGCAGCTCGAACGGCTGCTGGCCGCCTGCGCCGAGCGGCCACTCGCCGTGCGCAAGGCCGGCGGAGTGGCGGTGCGCGACACGAAGCGGCTGGCCAAGCAGGTCGGCCAGCCAGAGGAGACCGTCCGCTTCCTGCTCGAACTGTGCGTCCGGGCCGACCTGCTGGGCCCGCTGGCCGAGCCGGCCGAACGCCCCGCCAACCGCCGCGCCAAGGCTCCCGACCCCACCTACGTGGTGCTGCCCACCACGTCCTACGACCGGTGGCTGCCGCGTCCTCCGGCCGAGCGGCTGGTGCCGGTGCTCGCCGCCTGGGCCACCTGCCGCGACATCCCGCTGTGGTGGCCCGACCCCGACCAGACCCCGGTCGCCCTGACCGGGGCGGACGATCCCGACGCCGTCGGCCTCCGCTACGCGCTGCTCGAGGCGCTCGCCGCCGCTCCGGGCCGCCGCGCCGCCGCGGCGCCCGAATACCTGGTGGCCGCCGCGACCTGGCACCGTCCCATGCGCGTCGCCGAGGGCCCGCCCGGAGCCGAGCGGATCGGCGCCACCGTGCGCGAGGCCCGGCTCCTCGGCGTCGTCGCCGACGACACCCTGACCGCCCTCGGCCACGCCCTGCTCGGCCTGCTCCGCACCGGCCGGGCCTGGCGCGAGCCGGAGCCGGTCCTCACCCCGGTGCTCACCGACCTGCTGCCGCCGCCGCAGACGACCGCCCGTTTCCAGACCGACCTGACCGCCGTGGTGAGCGGCACTCCGGAGGCGGGCCTGGCCGCCCTGCTCAACGCGGTGGGCGCGCGTGAGTCCGAGGGGCACGCGGTGGTGTGGCGGATCTCCCCCGCCTCCGTACGGCACGCGCTCGACGCGGGTCACGACGCCGAGGACCTGGTCAGGCGGTTGCGAGCCGTGGCCCAGGGCGATCTTCCGCAGCCCCTCGAGTACCTGATCAAGGATGCCGGCCGGACCCACGGCCGGATGCGGGTGGTTCGCTCCGGTTGCTGCGTCCGATCCGAGGACGAGGCCCTCCTCGCGGAGCTCGCCGGCGCCAAGGCGCTGCGCAGACTCGGCCTGCGCCTGATCGCGCCGACCGTACTGATCAGCGCGAGCTCCGAGCGGGAGACGATGGACGCCCTGCGGGCCGCCGGTTACGCCCCGGCCCTGGAGGCCGAGACCGGCGTCACGCTGGTCGAGCAGCCCGCCGCCCGCCGCGCGAAACCGTCCGGCCGGACCTCCCGCCACTGATCGGCCTCCCCCGGACCGCGGCCGCGCCGCTGCTCCACGGGCACCGGCAGGTCCACCCAGAGTCCGGTGTACATCACCTGCGCGGCCGCCGCCGACGGGACGGCGACGGTCAATGTACTTCTGAAATCATGGCTGGCGATGACTGAGCAGAAGAAGCGACGCCCCTACGCCAGCGCGCTGCGCCATGAGCAGGCACAGGCCACGCGGCAGAAGATCGCGACGGCGGCGCGGGAATTGATGATCAGGAAGGGCTACGCCGACACCACCATGGCCGAAGTGGCACGTCAGGCCGGCGTGGCCGTTCAGACGCTGTACACGTCCTGCCCCGGCGGCAAACCCGCACTGGCCAAGCTCGTCTACGACATCACCCTGGCCGGGGACTCCCAGTCCCTGCCACAGAGCGACCGCCCCGAGGTCCGGGCGATCATCGAGGAGCCGGACCCCGTGCGCAAGCTGGCCCTGCACGCCGCCACGGCCACCGCGATCCTCCGGCGCATCCAGCCGGTGCACCGCCTCCTCCGCGCGGCGGCCGCCGCGTCACCCACCGACGCGGGACTCCAGGACGTACTGGCCGACATCGAACGCGAAAGGCTGATGGGAAGCCGCGGACCGGCCGAACATCTCCACGCTCTCGGAGCGTTGCGCCCAGACCTTCCGCCGGCCAGAGCAGCTGAGCAGATCTATGTCCTCACCTCGACGGAGAACTTCGAGAAGCTCACCGAAGTGTGCGGATGGAGCGAAGGCGAGTACGAGGAGTGGCTCGCCGCGATGCTCGCGGCGAGCCTCCTCGCACACCATCATCCCGAGCAGGCTCACGGACGATGAGACCGGGCCCCCGCTCCAGGCGTTCACGGTCTCATGCCGGCTCCACCGAGACGGTCGCCGGGCGGCCGAGGATCTGGCTGATCACTCCGCCGAGCACGGTGCCGGGGTCGGGGTCGGCGGCGGGTGAGCGCCAGGCGACGTAGCCGTCGGGGCGCACCAGGACGGCTCCGGTCGGCTCGATGCCGTAGAGGCTGGTGAACGCGTCGGCGTCGTCCTCGATCCCCGGGTCTCCGATGGCGAACGCGGCCAGCGGGACACCGTGCCGTTCGGCGGCGAGCGCGGCGCCGAGCCGCCAGTCGTCGCCCGCACGGGTGGTCAGGAGGGTGAACCGGGGGCCGAACAGGTCCAGGGTGGACAGCCTGCCGTCGCCGCGGCCGAGCCAGAGATGAGGGGCCCGGCAGCCGGGGGTGGCGCTCTGCCGGTAGTCGGCGTAGGAGTCGTCGACCGCCGGGGGGACGGCGCCGTCCGGGACGACGGCGCCGGAGGCGTAGCGGGTGCCGAACTCGACGCCGAGGTGGTTGCCGTACCGGTGGGTCGCCTGAATGGCGTCCTCGGGGCTGAGCTGCCGGTCGAGGCCGTACAGGATGGCGACGGAGATCTGCAGGACGTTGTGGAAGTTGGCCAGCGACTGCTCGACGGTGGTCTTGGCGGGCGGGCGGCGTTCGGCGTCGTAGGTGTCCAGGAGCGACCAGTCCGCGCTGCCCCGCGCGCAGAGGGCCAGCTTCCACATCGCGTTGTGCATGCCCTGCAGGCCGGTGTTGACGCCGAGGCCACCAGTGGGCGGGAACTGGTGGGCGGCGTCGCCGCACAGCACGATCCGGCCCGCGACCAGCCGGTCGGCGACGGTGGCGTTCATCCTCCACCGCCCGACGGTGCGCACCTCCACCTCCAGGTCCTCGATCCCGGAGCCGGCGCGGATCCACTGCGCGCACCACTCCGGGGTGTGGATGCCGGCCTCCCACTCCTCGCGCTGCACCGGGATCTGGCAGAGCCAGCGGCCCCGGGCGTCGAGCGGCTGGAACACCCCGGCGGCCTCGGATCCGCCGACGTAGAGCAGCACGCCGGTCCGGTCGCCGAGGTAGGACTCCAGGTCGGCGCGGAAGTAGCAGTTGACGAAGTGGCTGACCGCCTGGGCGCCGTCCAGGGCGATCCCCAACTGCCGCCGGACGAGGCTGTCGACGCCGTCCGCGGCGACCAGGGCGCTGCCCGAGATCGTGTAGGCGGTGCCCGACCGCGGGTCGAGCACCTCCAGGGAGGCCTCGGTGTCCTCGGGGAGCCAGCCCGTCACCACCCGGGTGACCTCGTGGCCGAAGCGCAGGTCGACGAGCCCGGTGGCGGCGGCCGCGTCCCGGAGGATCTTCTCGATGAGGTCCTGGGACGACATCACGGGTAAGGCGGGACTGATCTCCGGTCCCGGACCGAGGAATCCCAGGGTCTCGATCTGCCCGGTCTCCGCACCGGTGAGGGTGTCGAAGAACCGGATCGGGCTCTTCCAGCCGGGCGGCGTGTCGATGCCGCGCAGCCGCTGGTGGACGGCGTGTCCCCAACCGCGCGCGATCTCCATCGTCCGGGTGTTGAAGTTGCGGGTCTTGGGGTGCCGGGACGTCTGCGCGCGCTGCTCCAGCACGACCGACGGGACACCGAAGCGGGCCAGTTCGAGGGCCGCGGCGAGACCGACGGGACCTCCTCCGACCACGAGGACGGGAGGTGTTCTTGAGATGTGGATCACAGGCGCATGGTAATGGGGCGGACAGAGTCTGCGGCCGAGCCCGACCCGGCCCCTACGCCTGACCTGTGCGAACGCTCTTCCGGTCCGACTTGTCACGTTTGAAGGTCAGAATTGTCATCACCACCGGTTCGAGATGATCGCTACTCTGCGACAATGTTCACTTATCGATCGCCTGGCGCGATGGTCCTCGTGGCGGCTGCCACCCTCGTCACCACAACAGCCACAACGTCGAGTGCGCAGGCGCACGAAGCGCCCGCGACCGCGGCGGATCGGGTGCTGCGGGTCTACAACAACAACATCGAGAACCTGGTGAGAAACAACGCCGACGGCACGTGCACCCGGATCTCAGGCCCGGACCACCTCACGTCGATGCTGGTCGACGACAACGGCAGGACGGGCACCTCCGGCGTACAGGCTCCCGATCTGCTGATCGTGCAACAGGTGCGCGGCACCGGGCAGACCACGGCCTACGCCGACCAGCTCTCGGCCAAGTTCGGATATCCGGCGGGCACCTACAAGGCGGTCGTGGCCTGGGACGACCCCGAACCGTGGGGCAGCTCGCACAAGTGCAGTCAGCAGGCGCTCGGCGACCTGAAGAAGAAGCAGACCAACGCGATCGTCTACAACACCAGAACGCTGAGCCTGGCGTCGGGCGACGTCTCGAAGTACTGGAGCGCGGGCTGGTTAAAACCCGGGACACCGTACAACGGCGGGGCCGGGTGCACGCTGTACAAGCCGCCGAACAACGACAGCGGCACCACCAACGCGCACAAGTGGAAGCGCACCAGCGCCATCGCGGCGAGATTCACGATCAAGGAAACGGGGACGACGGTCTTCGCCGCGACCATGCACCTCCCCGAACAGAACGGCGCGAACGCCTGCGCGGGCGCGGGCACCACGGGCATCGCCAACTCCGGCATCCATGTCGGCGCGGACGCCACGAGCCTGATGAACGCGTCCACGATCCGGGTGATCGGGATCGACGCCAATCGCACGAACATCGCCTCCTCGACGCTCGGCGGCTTCGGCATGACCGGCTACGGAGCGAAGGCTACCTCCGGTTCCCGAAAGATCGACTATCTGTTCGTCAAGGGCGCCGTGCAGCCGTCCAGCGTCGATCACACGGTGAGCGGTACGAAGTCGAACCATCTGGCGTTGTACGGATTCATCACGTACTGAACTCGCACTCCCTCTCACGCCGGCGACATCTGTGATCGCTCAGGTCGAGCATCGTGCCCGTCATCACCGTGGGCGAGAGAGCCGATGCCACCGGTGCCACGTTCTCTACACTGATCCACTGTGTTACGAATGCGCCGATTACGGTGGTGGGTCGCCCTGTCGATGGCGGCCCTCCTGCTCGCCCTGGCAGTCCCTCAGTTCAGCGCCACCGTCGCACTCCCGGAGCCCGCGGAGCAGCGTGACTGCCCCATGGGCCTGGGACTCGATGGTCCACCGGGAGCCGCGGTGGTCGAGCAGCAGGACAGGCAGTGGATGTACCTGTGCTTCGCTCACCAGCAGTTCGGTGAACTGCCGGACGAGGAACTGCTCGCGCGTGGTGCTGCCCTGTGCGACTCCGCGGTCCTCGACGAGAAGTTGACCAAGCTGCTCGAACTGCGCTGTCCCGGCCTGTACGAGCGCAACGAGCGGATCTACCTGGCCGCGCGGGACGCCGAGGATGCTGAGGAGAAGCGGCGACTGGCGGTGGCGAAGACCCGCTGTCCCCGCAGGGCGCCGATCGCCAAGCCGGTACGCCGGACACGGGCCGCCATGTGGGTGAGCACAGGCGGAATCCATGCCTGGGAAGAGGGCTACAACGGCCTCGACTACACGGGCAGGTTCCTCACCAAGGGCAAGGGCACGGTCCATCTCACCTGGGGAACCGGGAAAGGTGACGAGGCAGGTCCCGTCTGCGTCACCGGGGAGGCGTACAAAGAGCGTCCGCCCAAGGCCAAGGGCTGGCAGCGGTCGGGAGAGCTGAGATTTCACAGCCCCACCGGCGTGCTGGAGTTCTTCGGTGACGGCGGCGACCCGCTGGGCGATGTGACCGTCACGGGAGCGGGGTCCTACCGGATCCGCGCCTACGTCCGGGGGGTCGAGCACGCCCCGGAGTTGACCAGGGCGGAGGCGGTCAAGGAAGTGCTGATCGTCGTCTTTCCCACGTCGCCGCGATGATGGGCGAGGTTGATCGCGAGCTGCGCCTGCACGTCGCGCCGGTGATCCTGGGCAGGGGCGAGCTTCGCGATCGTTCGTCTAGTAACCCGACGGGCGTACCAACCCCGTTTCGTAGGCGAAGACCGCCGCCTGGGTACGGTCGCGCAGCCCCAGCTTGACCAGGATCCTGCTCACATGGGTCTTGACGGTCTGCTCGGCGACCACGAGACGCTCGGCGATCTCCGCGTTGGACAGGCCCTGCGCGATCAGCGACAGCACCTCGGTCTCGCGTTCGGTCAGGTCGCCCACGCGCTCCCTCAGCGGGGTGCGCGGGGCGCCGCTCACCCGGGAGAGCTCGGCGATCAGGCGCTTGGTGACGTTCGGCGCGAGCAGGGCGTCCCCGGCCGCCACCACCCGCACCGCGTGGGCCAGCTCGGCCGCCGACGCGTCCTTGAGCAGGAAGCCTGACGCGCCGGCACGCAGCGCCTCGTAGACGTAATCGTCGAGGTCGAAGGTGGTCAGAACCAGGACCTTCACCGTCGTGTCCGGCTGCCCGGCGAGTCGGCGGGTCGCCTCGATGCCGCCCAGCTCGGGCATCCGCACGTCCATCAGTACCACGTCGGGGTCCAGCTCGGCGGCCTTCGCGACGGCGTCGAGGCCGTTCACGGCCTGGCCGACGACCTCTATGCCGGGCTCGGCGTCGAGCAGCACGGTGAAGCCCTGACGGACCATGATCTGGTCATCGGCTATGAGCACGCGGATGCTCGTCATGGGGTGGCCTCGATGCCTTTCTGGGAGTCGATGGGCAGGAACACACTCACCTCGTAGCCGCCGCCGGGCGTGGGTCCCGTGACGAGGTCGCCGCCCAGCATGGCCGCGCGCTCACGCATCCCCAGCAGCCCGTGCCCCACGCCCGGGATGGGCACGGGCGGCGCGGCGGGCGCGGCGTTGACGACCCGGATCGTGAGGGCGTCGCTTCGATAGCGCAGCCGGACCGCGACGGGCGCGCCCGGCGCGTGCCGCATGGCGTTGCTGAGCGCCTCCTGCACGATCCTGAACGCCGACAACTCCACCCCGGGCGACAGCGGGCGCGGCTCCCCCACGGTCTCGGCGGTGAGCGCGACGCCTGCGCCGCGTACGTTCGCGAGCAGCTCGCCGAGCCGGTCGAGGGTGGGCTGCGGAGCGTCCCCGGGTGTGTCCTGCGCGCGCAGGAGGCCCAGGACTCGGCGCAGCTCGGTCAGCGCCTCGACGGCGTTCTCGCGAATGCCCGCGAGGTTCTCCTTCAGCTCGTCGGACGGATTCGCCACCAGGTGCGGCGCCACCTGCGCCTGAATGGAGATCACCGACATGTGGTGCGCGACCACGTCGTGCAGTTCGCGGGCGATCCTGGCGCGCTCCTCCAGCAGCGTGCTGCGGGCCCGCTCCTCGGCCGTCAACTCCTCCTGAGCCTCCAGCCGGGTACGGGTCGTCCTGAGCGCGCGCATCCCGGCCCCGATCACGACCGCGACCGCTTCGACCGCCACGGCCAGCAGCACCTCGCCGCCCCCGTTGCCTTCGGGCACGAACACCACGCACCCCGCTCCCACCAGCGTGGTGATCGCCAGCGCCGAGGCCGCCACGCGGGGGCGGACCCGCAGAGCCAGCAGGAGCAGCACACCGGCCTGCAGCGCGATGCCCGAGCCCGTCCACGGGAAGGCCAGCGCGTCGCCATCCGGGAGCCTCGGGAGAACCGGCCCCCTGGGCGTCCCGGGGTCCACCATCCAGGGGAAGCTCAGGCTCTGCGAGAGGTAGGTCATCCCCGTCCTCGCGCCGATCACCGTGACAGCGATCGACGCCCACCAGGCGGGCAGCGGGCGCGACATCGCGATCACCAGGATCGCCGCCTGGATCATGGCGAGCAGCGGGACCGTCGAATCCGCACCCTCTCCACCGGAGAACATGCCCATGACCAGCGCGTACAGGATGACCAGGAGGTGCGGGAGCCGGGACAGCCGGCGCGGCCTCGCCATGCGGGGCAGCGGGTCGGCGGCGGTCGTCCACAGGTCCGAGCGTAAGGCGCCGAAGGCTCTTCGCAGCCTGCTCATCAGCCCTCGCCTCATGTCCTCTATGCCCCCTTTGTCGGGGCGCTCCAGCTTAGCGATGTGCCGCGACCGGCTTCGAGCGTGACGGTCCTCGCTCCGAACCGTGGAACACCGCGCAGCACGCCAGCAGCGCCACCGCGAACAGCGGCAGCCAGGCCACCCGGGCGAGGACCCAGCCGGGCCCGTCGGGGACCGTGCGCAGGCCGGGCAGCGTCCCGTCCCCGAGTAAACCGGCCCTCAGCATCACGCTCTCGGCGAGCAGGCCGAAGGAGGTGACCGCGATCATCGCGGTCTGGTGCCAGAGGAAGATCGTCATCGCGGCGAGGTTCGTCAGCGCCACCGCGGCCCAGGCCGCCGGGCGACGCAGCAGCCGCCTCAGCGGACCGAGCAGCAGCAGGGCCGCACCGCACTGGGCGAGGCCGAAGGTGACGGCGGCCAGGGAGGGCGGATCCAGGTTGGACAGCGACGCCCCCGGCACACCGACCATGGCGGCCGGGTAACCGGCCAAGGTGACGAGCGCGACGGTGACGGCCGCGCCCCCGAGCAGCAGCGCCCACCCGGTCACGCGCCCACGCAGCCGGCCTCGCGCCCAGGCCGCCCCAAGGCAGTACGGCACCAGCCACCCGGCTGCCACGTTGACCCACCAGCCCAGCTCCTCTCCATGTCCGGCCACCGCGTCCACGAGCCCGCCCAAAGGACCCGCTCCCTCCGCGTGGGCGCCGACCGGGACGGCGCCGAACCTGATCAGATCGACACACACCACCACAGCGAGCGGCCACACCGGGTGCAGTCTCGACACCAGCGGGGTCGCCGCGGTCAGCGCCGCGAAGACCAGCAGGAACCACATCGGGGACAGCACGAGCTTGACCAACGCCTGGACGCTCTCCAACCTGACCCCGGCGGCCAGCATCGCGAAAGCCGCCAGGCCCCACACCACCAGCACGGCCGCCGCCGGCCGGAACAGCCGGGCCGTCCGCCCCGCGAGCCACCGCCCGTACGGCACGCCTTCCGCCCGGGCGCGCAGCCGGCTCCGCGTCCCCACCATCCCGCCCACCAGGAAGAAGACCGCGAGAGTCTGGAACACCCAGGAAACCGGGGTGAGCTGCGGCAGGTACCGCAGCGGGCTGGCGACCCGCACCGTCCCGCTGTCCACGACCAGCGCGGTCACCAGCCAATGCCCGGCCACCACGCCCAGGATGGCCAGCGCGCGCAGAGCGTCCACGGCGCGGTCGCGATCGGGCGGCGTCTCGGCGTCGAGCCGCGCGACCAGGTCACGCATCGCCGTCAGCCCGTCCCGACGCCCGGCCTGGCCGCGCGCAGCTCGCCCATGAAGGCACGCAGGCCGGGGGCGGCCCCGTCGGCGCGGCCGGGGGTCAGCGCCTGGAGGCTCAGGCTGCTCGGCGTGGCGTACCCGAGCCAGGCGATCACGGCCGACCGGTCGCCCAGCGCGTCCCGAAGCCGCATCGAGCCGCCGCGCACCAGCCCGTACCTGTCCAGGTCGACGCCGGCTCCCGGAACCAGCACGGCGATCCGTTCGGCGCTGGACAGCTCGCCGAACACCTCCACGACCCGCCCGCCGTCACGGCCGTCGAAGGACAGGAACCGCCGCGCGGGATCAGCCATCTCGCGCAACCTCGCGGCACGCCAGTGGTGGCCGTGCCGGCCCGCCGTGCGCCTGGCCGCCAGGATCTCCGCGCGGACGGCCGCATACCGCTCGGCGAGCACGGCCGGGGTCGCGGCGGCCAGCGGAGGCGCGGGAACTGGAACGGGGGCCGGTACCCGCCCGGGCATGGCCACGCCTGTCATCGGCCCAGCCAGCGCAGCGGCGACGAGCGTGGCGGACAGGAGGCGCCGCAGGCGGCTGCCGCGTGGGCGGGTCGTCATGGGCGGTGGTCCCTTCGTGCCGGAGATCGTGCTCGGGCTCGAAGGTATGGATCACCGCTGGTAGCCGGCGTCCCGCTGTGGAGTGCACATTTCGCGTAGCCCTGACGTACTACGGGATGCAGACGGGTCTCGCACGCCGCGGTCTGGGCGGGGGGTCACTTGGTCCAGATGGCGGCGTAGCGGCCCGTTTCCGCGTTGATGTGGATGGGGTAGAAGCCCTTGGCCTTGAGGTCGTCGAACCGGCTCTGGTAGCCGGCGGCGGTCATGCCGATGTAGGAATGCCAGGCGCCGGGCTTGTCGTCACGCCAGACGGTGGTGTAGCGGCCGGTGGCGCTCACCGCGACCGTGGTGGGGCGGAAGCCCTTCGCCACGTTCTTCCTGAACTCGGCATCATGGCCCTCCTGGGTCAGGCTGACGCTGACATGCCAGCTCACCCGGCCTGGGTTGGCCGACCAGACCGCGACATAGCGCGGCGCGGAGGCGGTGCCGTAGGTGTCGACCGACGACAGCATCAGACCATCCTGGCGGGCGGTGCCGCTCATCCGCAGGAGCTCGGCAGGAGTGATGCCGTGCTTGGCCACGTACCGGAAACCGGGGTTCTTCACGAAGATGGCCGCGAAACGAGCACGCTCCCCCGAGCCGGTGGCGCTGACCACGGCCGGCTGATACCCCTGAGCGGCGAGCTGGTCGAAGCGCCGCTGATAACCATCAGCGGACATGTCGTGATACATCGCCCACGGCAGGTCACCACCCATGGCACGACCTGACACCGACCACATCCCGGCATACCGAGTGCGACCCGACAGGTCGGTGGACACGCTGACCGTGATGGGGCGGTAACCCTGCCCGCGCAGGGTGTCGAACCGCTCGGTCTGCTGCGCGGGGGTCAGGTTGTGGTAGGCCACGAACCTTGGCGCCGTGCTCACCCCCTCGTGCGCGGCCAGGATGGCCCCGGTGGACGTCGCCTGCGCGACCGCCGCCGACGGGAGAACGACGATCAGCGTGAGTGCACCCACGGTCGTGGCCAAGAACCTGCGGTTCCCTTTCATAGAACGGTCCTTTCGCTGGAAGGGGGCTGGGGCATCTCCGGCCGAGTGCCCGGCGGCGGGCCGGTGATCCGGTAGCCGTGGCGGGCGGCCACCTCGATCAGCCGGCCGGGGTCGGTGTCGCCGGCGGCGACGTCGGTGGCGAAGTGCTCGAATCCGGCCGGCCAGGTCAGCTGGAGCAGGCGCAACGGAGAGTCCTGGGCGTTGACGAAGGCGTGCGGCAGGTCGCGGAGCAGCAGGACGAAGGCACCGGCCCCGGCCTGCCACGTCCGCTCGCCGCAGTACACCCGGATCGTGCCCGACAGTACGTAGAACGCCTCGTCGTCGTGCTGGTGCACGTGCCAGGGGGTGGCGAAACCCGGCGGGCACTCCTGCTCGATCAGGGTCAGCGCCCCGCCTGTCTCCGATCCCCCCGCCTTCACGGTCATCGTGGTGCCGAGGAACTGCATCGCGCCTCACCTTCCTGTAGTCTCACTCTAAAGTAGTACTCTAAAGTGATACTTTAACTCGATGGAAGACGTCAAGACTCCGAAGCGGCGCTCGGCACAGACCCGAAGCCGCATCGTGAAGGCCGCGCATGGGCTGTTCGTCGTGCGGGGCTACACCGGCACGACCTTCCAGCTGGTCGCCGACGCGGCCGAGGTGTCGGTGCAGACGGTCTACTTCCACTACGGGACCAAGAGCCGGCTGCTCAAGCACGTGGTCGACGTCGCCTCCGCCGGGGACGACGAGCCCGTGCCGCTCCTGCGACGGCCCTGGTTCGCCGCGTTGCGGGCGGCACAGGACCCCAACGAGGTCGTACGAGGATGGGTGCACCACAGCGGGGTCATCCTCGACCGGGTCGCCCCCGTCCTCGCGGTGGTCCGCGACGCGGCGGCCGGCGACCCCGACATGGCCGCCCAATGGGCCGCCAACAGCGAGCAGCGGCACGCCGCCCACGCGGAGGTCATCGCCATCCTGGCCCGCCTGCGGGCGCTGCGGACCGGCCTGACCGAGCGCCGGGCCACGGACATCACCGTCGGGATGTTGTCGCCGGATCTGTTTCTGGTGATGACGCGCGAATGCGCTTGGACCACCCCGGAGTGGGAGGACTGGACCGCCGACCAGCTCTCCCATGGCCTGCTGTCCCCCTGACGGTCAAGGGGCGGTGCCGGGCCACGGATCCAGCGGCCGGCTCAGTCCACGGCGCCGGCCTGGGTGAGGAGGTTCTGGTACCAGGTGGCGTACGGGTGGTTGGTCGCCGGATAGTTGGCCAGCGGGTCGGTCGCCTGGCTCGCCGCGTCGAAGTCCCAGCCCCGCACGAGCCGTCCCGCCCGCCGCGCGTCGGTGATGAACGACGACTCCCCCGCCTTCGCCGCGTAGAACAGCGCGCCCTGCCGGAGCTCGGCGCTGTCGCCCTGCTGGAACTCGTCGAAGGCGACCTGCGGATAACGGATGCGGTCGCCCGCGAACCTGTCGGTGTCCACGCGCAGGGTCTGGGACGGGGTCGGGCCGTCGGCGCCGGTCCATACGCGCACGCTCGACGTGCCGCTGGTCGAGGTGGCCTTGTCATAGCGGGCGTCGCCGGTGGTGGCGTTGCCGCTCCACGCGACGGTCTTCGCCGCGGCGTTGAGCATGCCGGCCCACTGCCAGTTCTGGCTGTTGCTCTGGCTGCGGTGGATCTCACGGAGCCGGGTGCCCGCCGCGTCGGTGAACCTGACCGTCGGCAGGACGCCGCGGTCGTACTGGCCGCTGGGCCCCCAGGCGATCTCCCCGTCGGCGCCGAGGCGTCCCACGCGGTACCACAGCGTGGTGTTGTTCTGGGACTGGTGGACCTCGACCAGGTCACCGTTGTCGTTCAGCGCGACGGCCGGCGTCACGCCGCTGTCGTACCTGCCGTGGCGCAGCCAGGTCACCCGGCCGTCGGCGCCGTACCTGCCGGTCCAGTACCACAGCGCCCCCGAGCCCGAGTCGTGCACCTCCACGACCTGACCCCACCCGTTGATCGCGACGGCCGGATTGACGCCGATGTCACGCTTGTACAGGGTGCGGGTCTCGGCGTGACCGGAGATGAGGGCGAGCACCCTGCCGCGTAACGCGTCCACCGTCGGCGAGCCGGCCGGGTAGTCCTCGGCCCGGTACAGCCGCGAGCCGAAGACGGAAACGAGCTCCTCGTTGAGCGCGGCCAGGTTGCCCGCGGCGTAGGAGGTGTTGTCGGTCAGGTTGTCCTTGACGTCGAGCGCGACGACGATCGGCGCGGCGGTGGGATGCGCCGTGGACCAGGCGTTGATCGCGTTGAGCCAGTCGCGCAGGAGGTTCGACGCGGGGTTTCCCGTGTGGTCGACCTGATCGCCGGGAGAGTCGTGGCCGATCGAGTAGTCATTCGAGGTGGCGTACCCGTTGTCGTGGATGTCGAGTTCGATGAAGCGGATGCCATGGTCGAGCTGGGAGGCGATCGAGCCCTTCGCGCCGGCGACATTGCCCGAATAGCTGTTGTGCGTGGCGCGGAAGATCGCCGAGGGTAACTGCGGGTCGTCCAACGCCTCGGCGGATCCGCTGATCAGCAGGACGGACGCGGCGGCGGCGAGCACGGACAGGACAACTCTCGAACGGGGCATCTTGTGATCCTCATGTCGCGGAGTGTCTCCCCAGACAATACGATCACCCGCCTCCAGCCAACCCTCAGGCCGGTTGTCGAACGATCACCGTAAGGCTTACGCCGGAGAGCGGACGGCAGGGGGCTTTCGGTCCTGCCTTCAACGTACGGGCGGGCCGGCAGGTTTAGCGATCTCCGTGTATGTCAGGGGAAACGGCATGACGGATGACTTACAGCCCATGCCCGATGACTGGACGAGAGCCCTGGCCGTCGTGGCCCATCCCGACGACATGGAGTTCGGCAGCGCCGGCGCCGTGGCCGCCTGGACCGCGGCCGGCAAGGAGGTGGGGTATCTCCTGCTCACCCGAGGAGAGGCGGGCATCGACTCGATGCCGCCGGAGCAGGCGCGGAAGGTGCGGGAGGAGGAGCAGCACGCCAGTGCCGCCATCGTCGGCGCCTCGCCGGTCGAGTTCCTCGACCATCCGGACGGCGGGATCGAGCGCTCGCCCCAGCTGCGGCACGACCTGGTGGCCGCGCTCCGCCGTCACCGGCCCGAACTGGTGATCACCTTCAACCACCACGACTTCACCTTCACCGGGAAGTGGAACAGCCCTGATCACCGCAACACCGGGCGGGCCGTGCTCGACGCGGTCCTCGACGCGGGCAACCGGTGGATCCTGCCCGACGCCGGCGCCGAGCCGTGGGGCGGTGTCAAGTACGTGGCGATCGCCGGCTCCGTCCAGCCGACGCACGCGGTGGACGTGACCGGGCACCTGGACACGGCGCTGGCCTCGGTCGAGGCGCATGCCGTGTACCTGGCCGCGCTGGGTGTCCCCCCGGGCGGTGCGCGGGTGCCGCTGGAGGGCTTCGTGAACGCCGCCGGGCAGCGCTTCGGCGGGCGTCCGGCGGTTCCCTTCGAACTGATCACCTGCTGAGCGGCCGACCCTGCTGAACGGGTGAACCGGCAGAACGGGTGAACCGGCAGAACGGGTGAACCGGCAGAACGGGTGAACCGGCAGAACGGCGACCGGCCCCCCGCACCGGCCGGTCCAGCCGTTCCCGCTCAGTCGGCCTCGCTCAGTCGACCTCGTCGACGTACTCGGCCAGGCGTTCCTCGTTCACCACGAGGAACGGGTCCGAGGTCGGCAGGACCAGACCGGCGTCCTTGAATCGCTTCAGAAAGAAGCCGACGCGAGATCTGGTGGTGCCGACCATGCCGGAGAGTTCTTCCTGGGTGATGCGTTCCTCAATGGCCCGCACATTCGGCGAGCGACGTTTGCCGATTTTACGGGATAACCGTAATAAGACCGAGGCGAGGCGCTGCTCGCTGTCCATTGTCACCATTGTCGCGATGACTTCCTGCTGCTCCCGCAGCCGCAGCGCGAGGTAGTCGACGAACCCGTCCATGAGCTCGTGGTCGGCCACCGCCGCGCGGAAGCGGGCGGCCGGGATGCGGCGGACCCAGGTGGTCCGCATGGCGGTCGCCGTCTCGCTGCGCTCGGCCCCGAGCAGCGAGGACTCACCGAAGATGTCGCCGGCGGTGAAGATCGACAGCAGGCACTCCTTGCCGCAGCGGGCGTACATCTGGGTTTTGATCTGCCCGCTTTCGATCACGTAGATATTGCTGTCACGCTGCCCGCAGTTGTAGATGTTGGCGCGCTTCGGCACTCTGATCGAACATGCTCCTGACGCATCGTGCGCAATGAAGGAGCGGAGGCCGTCCTTCAGTTGCGCGACATCCGAGGACTTCATCAGCTCGCCCCTCATGTGTATGCCGGGAATACACTAGCCCTACCCGTCAAGCGACTGATTAACAGGATGTACCGGAATTTTCCGGCTCGATGAGAAAATCGATCGAGGAGCGAATTAACAATATTATCGGCCCGCCGCCGAATCGATGAAGTCGCGGGCCATGTTCATCAATTCCGGATCTCCCTTGAAGAGCGAGATGTGATCACCGTGCGGTCGGATGTGCAGCATGGCGTCGGACAGCGATCCCGCGACCGCCTTCGACCCCTCCGGATGCGCGGTCTCGTCGTCACGGCTGGTGACCACGAGCGCGGGCCGGTCGATGCCGGCCAGCCAGGGGCTCACGTCGGTCTTCATGATCTCCCCGTTCAGCCGGCAGTAGCGGTGCAGGAGATCTGCCGTCGCGTACGGATAGACCACCAGATGCGCCAGATCCGGCGGCACCGAGGAGAGCATCGTCTGGCAGAGCACGGGATGGATGGCGGCGGCCCGGTCCGGGGCGGTCGCGCCCATCTCCATGAGCGCCACCAGATTCTGCTGGTGGTAGGTTCGCTCGGCCCCCGCGACGGCGGCGAAGTCGCCGTGCCAGATGCTGAGCGAGTCCACGCGGGTGAGGTCGCGGTGCGCCGCGGCCAGGCCGATGACGGCTCCGCCGCACAGGCACATCAGGTGCGCGCGCCGGACGCCGAAGTGGTCCATGACCGCGAAGAGGTCGCCGGCCTGCGCCGTCACCCCGGGCTCCGGGCAGCCGCCCGCGCCGGGGCCGAACAGGCCGCGGGTCTCCCACGTGACCACGTAATGGGTGCGGGACAGGAAGCGCGTCCACCGCTCGCACAGCCGGGCCGGCATGCCGCAGGCGGCCACGATCACGACGGCCGGGGCCGCCGGGTCGCCGGCCGCGTAGGCGGGCAGCGGCGCGCCACCGTCCGCCGGCTTGACCTCGTCGCGGACGCACAGCCCCTCGAAGCCGTCCTTCGCCGCGTCGTCCACGATCTCGTCGACGACGTCGGGCGGCAGGTCCTCCCCCATGCCCTCGCGCAGCGCGAGATGGTCACTGACCAGGCGTTCGAAGGTGTCGAGTGAGTCCTGGTCGTCGAGTGCGAACTCCGGTGCGCCCAGCCGTCGGGTCACACGGCCCACAAGGGAGGCGAGGCCAGGCGGGCCGGCCAGGCGCACCGGGTGTCGCAGGACGTCCACCAGTGGCCGCGCGTCCTGCACGGCCCGTGTCAGACGCCTGAGTTCGGCGGTCACGAGTTGATCACCGCGTTCCGTGGGTTGTGAGATGTCACGATCGCCTCACCGCGTCGTGAAGGCGTGCCCGGTGGTGGTCGCGGTCGCGATCCGGTTGCGCGGGTTGCCGTTCTGCCCGGCCACCAGGACCGCGCCGTACCTGTCCAGACTGACCCGGCCGCCGTACTCCTCGATCTCGTCCGTGTCGGGGTAGACGTCCACCTTGGTCGGCACGTAGCGCGAGGCGAAGCCGAGGCGCATCTCCTCGGTGCGGCCGTTGTGCGGCAGCGAGGCGTGCATGAGCGTCGACCAGAACAGGATGGCCTCGCCCGGCCTCATGACCATGGAGACGGCCTTCGACTCGTCGGGCTTCCATGCGGGGTCGATCTGCAGGTCGCGGTAGTCGTAGCCGAAGAAGCCGCGCCGGACGCCGTCCTTGTCCTCCTGGTTGATCTTGCTGGGGTCGTAGTGCATGCGCTTGGTCTCGTCGTAGAACATCGTCTCGTGCGTGCCGGGGATGAACTGCAGGCACCCGGTGTCCTCGTTCGCCTCGGTGAAGGCGGTCCAGACGGTGATGGTGCCGCCGAACTCCTCCGCCTCCGGCCAGACGATCTGCGGCTGGCCCGAGGCGTTGGCGAAGGTGTCCGCCTGATGCCAGTCGGTGCCCTCGTCGCCGGGGTACTTGGGGAAGAACTCCGTGCGCCAGCAGAGCACGTCCGGGCCGAGCACGCTGACCACCCGGTCCACGATCTGCGGCCGGCTGATGTGGTCGGCGAGGAAGGCCGAGTCCAGGTGCCGGTCGTAGTTGGAGATGTTGGTGTTGCCCGACGAGGCGGCGTCGTCCCGGTAGACGGCGTTGCCGCGGTCCATGAGACGCATCCGCTCGCGCCGCCAGTTCTGGCGCATCTCGTCGATCTCGTAGACCTTGAACGGCCCGAAGTAGCCCTGCGTGTGGAAGCTCTTCAGCTCCTCG
Source organism: Nonomuraea cavernae (assembly GCF_014646355.1). GTDB lineage: Bacteria > Actinomycetota > Actinomycetes > Streptosporangiales > Streptosporangiaceae > Nonomuraea > Nonomuraea cavernae. Next base: position 63,285 of record NZ_BMNH01000024.1, on the reverse strand, counting down.
GGGCTCATCGAGTACGCGCCGCGCACTGTGGTGTCTCCCATGGTCTATCCCCTCACGGTCAGTTGTTCCTCGACGCAGGAGGCCAGGCAGGCGACGGACGCCTCCTCCTCCAGCTCACGTCCCGTCAGCTCCAGGCCGAAGCGCTCGTTGACCTGGGCGATGATGCGGGTCATCGCCAGCGAGGTGGCGCCCAGGTCGAACAGGTCCACCCGGGGTGGCACCTCGTCGCGTTCGAGCACGTCCTCGGCGATGCGCTGCACGACCTTGGCGGCCGACGATGCCTGCGCGGATCTGGCCAGAGCGGCACGGTCCGCCTTTCCCTGCGGCGTCATGGGGATCTCCGACACGATGTGGTAGGTGGACGGGCGGGCGTGCGCCGGAAGCCGGTCCGCGGCCCGCCCGGTGAGCTGCTCGATCAGGTCGGGGCCCGGATCGCCGTCCGCGACGACGAAAGCCAGCAGCCGGACGTCGCCCTCCCCGTAGTCGCGGTGGGCCACCACCGCGTGGGCGACCCGCGGGTGTCCCAGGAGGCACAGCTCGATCTCCCTGGGCTCCAGGCGGAACCCTCGGACCTTGATCTGGTCGTCGGACCGCCCCAGGTAGGCGTACTCGCCGCCGGGCAGCCGGGTGACGACGTCGCCCGAGTCGTAGCGGCGCCCGCCGTCCGGCAGGACCGCGAAGCGCTCGGCGGTCAGCTCGGGCCGGTCGAGGTAGCCGCGGGCCAGCCCGGGGCCGGAGACGTGCAGGTTTCCGGTCGTGGCCGGGCGTCCGCGCTCGTCGAGCACGTCGAGCCGGAGGTCCGGGATGGGCACGCCGATCGGGCTCAGCTCCGGGTGGTCGAGGTCGGCCGCGCGGACGCGGCGGTAGGTCACGTGGACGGTGGTCTCGGTGATGCCGTACATGTTGACGAGCCGCGGGCGGTCGTCGCCGTAGCGGGCGATCCACGGTTCGAGCAGCTCCACGTCCAGCCGCTCGCCGCCGAAGACGACCTGACGCAGCCGGTACGGCGCAGGGCGCTCCTGCCGGGCGTCGGCGGCCACCAGGTGCCGGAAGGCGGAGGGCGTCTGGTTCAGCACGGTGACGCCCTCGTCCAGCAGCAGGCGCCGCAGCGCCTCCGGCGACCTGGCCACCTCGGCCGGGACGATCACCAGCCGGCCGCCGTACAACAGCGCGCCCCAGAGCTCCCACACCGAGAAGTCGAAGCTGACGGAGTGGAAGAGCGTCCAGACGTCGCCGTCGCCGAAGCCGAACCAGTGCTCGGTCCGCTCGAAGAGGCGCACGACGTTGCGGTGCTCGACCAGCACCCCCTTGGGCGCGCCGGTCGAGCCCGAGGTGTAGATGACGTAGGCCAGGTCCTCCTCGGAGGCCGTGGCCCCCGGGCGACCGTCCGGCTCGGCGTCGGCGTCGGCGTCGGCGTCGGCGTCGGCGAGCACGGTCTCGTCCGGCAGGGTGCCGTCGAGGCGGGCCGCCACGTCCGACGTCGTCACGACCGTGCGGACACCGCTGTCGGCCAGCAGGTAGGCGATCCGCTCGGCCGGATAGGCCGGGTCGATCGGCACATACGCGCCGCCCGCCTTGAGTATCGCGAGCAGCCCCGCCACCAGGTCGACGCCGCGGTCCGCGCAGAGCCCCACCAGCACGCCGGGACCGGCGCCCGCGGCCCGCAACCGGCGGGCGAGCCGGTCGGCCCGGGCGTCCAAGTCACCGTAGGAGATCTCCTCGGCGCCGCACGTCACGGCGGTCCGCTCGGGGGCCTTCGCGGCCCGCTCGGCGAAGATCTCGTGCAGGCAGCGGCCGGTCATGTCGCGTACATCCCCCAGTGGTGCGGGGTGAGGCCGGTGTCGGTCATGCTGCCGGGCGTGAACATCCGGGCCCAGGTGCCGCCACCGCGCTCGGGCGCGATGCGCTCCTGGAAGTACAGCTCCCGCACCCTCTCGTCCTTCACGTGCAGCGCCAGCACCTTGTAGTAGGTGCTCAGCGACTTCAGGTGGATGAGCCAGTGGATGCGGTCGGCCGCGCCGAAGGCCTCCTCGTAGACGAAGACGGTCGCCTCGCCGGGCAGGTTCTCGTTGATGGACTCGGCGGCCTCGCGGGCGAACGTGCGTCCCTCGGACCGGAAGTCGTAGTCGAGCTGGGCGGTCCGGTGCAGCAGGAGACCGCAGTTGCCCGAGTGGACGAGCTGCTCGTAGGGCTGCGGCACCTGCTCGAGGGCGCCGGGCAGCCCGGTGATCTCACCCTGCTGCCGGTAGACCGCGGACTGCTTCTCGCGCTCGCCGTCGACCTTGGTGCCGTACATGCCCCAGAACTGCGGCAGCAGCACGGTCTCCCGCATGCTGCCGTCGACGAAGATCTCGTCCCAGCCGCCGTCGGCGGTGTTGTCGCGGTACTCGTCGTCGGAGGTGCCCATGTGCACCATCTGCTCGTACGCGTGCAGCGAGCTGAGGTGGATGAGCCAGTGCAGCCGGTCCTTGGTTCCGAACGTCTCCTCGTACAGGAAGACGCTGGCGACTCCCACCTGCTTGGCGGTCACCATCTCCGCCATCATGCGGGCGAACTTGCGCCCCTTGGCGTGGAAGCCGTTCTTGACCTGTGCGGTCCGCTCGACGATCACGCCGGCCGTGGCCGAGTTGATCAGATCCGCCGCGGGCACCGAGGTCTGGTGCTCGGCGGGCGGGATGACGGGATTCGGGTTGGTCATCGCTCACTCCGTCTGGTCGGACTTGTTCGTCACGCTAATCAGGGGCCGCCGCGCTGCCTGCTCAATAGTGAGCAGGGGCTTCACAGCGGGATGTTCGTGTGGTTGCCGCGCAGCGGCACCGCCCGCAGCAGGGCGTCGGCGAGCCGGCGCCGGGTGTCGGCGGGCTCGATCACCTCGTCCACGACGCCGATCTCCACCGCCTTGCCGACGCCGCCGACCTGCTGCTCGTGCTCGGCGATGAGCCGGCGGCGCAGCTCCTCGCGCCCGTCCTCCGGGCCGTCGCGCAGTTTCCTGCGGTGCAGGATGTCCACGGCCGCCTCGGCGCCCATGACGGCCACCTCGGCGGTGGGCCAGGCGAACACCGCGGAGGCGCCCAGAGCTCGGGAGTTCATGGCGACGTACGCGCCGCCGTACGACTTGCGGATCACCAGCGTCACCCGGGGCACCACGGCCTCGGCGAAGGCGTGCAGCAGCTTGGCGCCGCGCCGGACCACGCCGTCCCACTCCTGCCGGACGCCGGGCAGGTAGCCGGGCACGTCCACGAGCACGACGAGGGGGACGCCGAGGGAGTCGCACATGCGCACGAACCGCGCCGCCTTCTCGGCGGCGGCCGCGTCGAGGCAACCGCCCTTGCGCAGGGGGTTGTTGGCGATGACGCCGACGGTCCTGCCGGTCAGCCGGCCGAGCGTGGTGACCAGGTTGGGCGCCCACTTCGGATGCAGCTCCTCGCCGGGGCCGTCGAGCAGCCTGGCGACGATGCGGTGCACGTCGTAGGCGCGGTTGGCGCGTTCGGGGAGCAGCTCGCCGAGCCCGGCGTCGGCGCGGGCGTCGCCGGGGCGCAGCTCGCCCTGGCCGCCGAGCAGGATGGTGACCCGGCGGGCGGCGTCGATGGCGGCTTCGTCGTCGGGCGCGGTGAGGTGCGCCAGGCCGCTGCGCCTGCTGTGCGGGTCGGGGCCGCCGAGGTGCTCCATGTCGACGTCCTCGCCGGTGACCTTGCGGACGACGTCCGGGCCGGTGACGAAGACGCGCCCGCTGTCGCTCATGATCACCACGTCGGTGAGCGCCGGACCGTAGGCCGCGCCGCCGGCGGCGGGGCCGAGCACGACGGAGATCTGCGGGACGGTGCCGGAGGCCCGGACCATCGCGGCGAACACCTGGCCGACGCCGTCGAGCGCGGTGACGCCCTCGCCCAGCCGCGCGCCGCCGGAGTGCCAGAGGCCGACGACGGGCATCCTCTCCCGGACGCCGAGGTCGATGGTGTCGACGATGCCGGCGCAGCCCTCGGCGCCCATCGCGCCGCCCATGCGGCCGGGGTCGGTCGCGTAGGCGACGGCCGGGCGACCGCCGATGCCGCCCCGCGCGGCGAGCACGCCGCAGCCGTCGTCGCCCGGCAGCGGCCGGACGGTCCCCGGGTCGAAGAGCGCGCGGAGCCGGTCCCGCGGGTCGCGGCTCATCCCCAGGTCACCGGGAGCGCGTGGACGCCGTACACGAACATGTCCGAGCGGAAGGGCACCTCGTCGAGGGGCACCGCGAGGCGCAGCCCCGGGAGCCGGTCGAACAGGGTGGACCAGGCGATCTCCAACTGGGCACGGGCCAGCAACTGGCCCATGCACTGGTGGATGCCGAAGCCGAAGGAGAGGTGCTCCTGCCGATCGGTGAGGTCGCCGAACCGGCTGAAGTCGAGCCGGTCGGGTTCGGCCCAGGCCTCCTCGTCACGGTTGGCCGCGGCCAGCACCACCACCACGCCCTCGCCCTGTTTGATGGTCTGGCCGCCGACCTCGACGTCGGCGGTGGCGGCGCGGCGGGCGCCGTAGTCGATGACGGTCTGGTGGCGGATGATCTCCTCGACGGCGGCGGGCAGCGCCTCGGGCCGCTCGCGCAGCTCCGTCAGCCGGTCGGGGTTCTCCAGCAGCGCCACGGTGCCGACGCCGATCTGGTTGGCGATGGTCTCGTAACCGGCCACCATCAGCAGCGTCGCGATGCCGACGACCTCCTCGCGGCTGACCCTGGCCGCCTCCCGGTGCGCGCCGAGGCGGCTGAGCAGATCGTCCACCGGCCGCTGCTCGCGCTCGGCCACCAGCCGCTCCAGGTAGTGCCGCAGATCCTCGCGGACCTTCATGCGCTGCTCGGGCTCCACGTTCCGATCACCGATGACCTTGGTGGTCTCGTGGAAGTAGTCGCGGTCCTCGTACGGCACCCCGAGCAGCTCGGTGATGACCTGGGACGGCAGCGGCAGGGCCAGCGCCTCGACCAGGTCCGCCGGCGGCCCCTGCGCGGCCAGCTCGTCGACCAGCGCCCCGGCGATGCGCCGGATCGCCGGACGCAGCGCCTCGACCCGCCTGCGGTTGAACTCCGGCAGCAGCAGGCGGCGCAGCCGCGAGTGGTCGGGCGGGTCCATCCTGATGAAGGTGCCCGGCCCCGGGGGCTGCGAGGTGAGCCGGGCCGGGAAGCCGGGCGTGGCGAAGTCGGAGCTGAACCTGGCGTCGCCGAGCACGGCGCGGGCGTCCTCGTACCGCGTCACCAGCCAGACCTCGCTCCCGTCGAAGTCCAGCCGCACGCGCCTGATGGGCCGCCCCGATCGCGGGTCCCGGTATTCGGACGGCGGATCCAGCGGGCACGTCCTGGGGATCGGGTAGGAGTTCATGCCAGCAAGCCTGGTCGGCGTGCCCGCGTCCGTCTGCTCAACTGTGAGCAGGCACGGCGATGGCGGGGCCGCGCACGGCCCCGCCACCGACGAACCGGATCACGCCCTGGCTGTACGGTCCTGCTGCTGAGAGGTTCGCTGATCCGGCTTGCCCCCTGGCGACTTGCCCATGGACATGTCGCGCAGCGGGATCTCCTTCAGGAACAGGCTGGCCACCAGGCCGATGCCCACCGCGATCGCGCAGGCGAGGAACAGGTCGCCCAGCGCGTCGGCGAGCACCGGCGCGGACACCCCCTCGCCGCCCTGCGCGGCGACGCCGAGCCGGCTCGACATGATCGAGCCGAGGATCGCCAGCGAGACCGGCCCCGCGATCATCCGCCAGAACTGGATCTGGCTGGTGCCGACGCCCACCTGCTCCATCGGGATCGCGCTCTGCACGACGGCCGTGGCCATCGGGAAGGCGATGCCGATGCCGACGCCGATGAGCACCATGGCGGTGATCGGCAGGCCCTGGCCGCTGCCCGGCCCGACGGCCGACAGGATCAGCAGCCCGGCGACGATGGCGGCCATGGCGAACACGCCGAGGACGCGGTAGCGCGGCAGGGCCGTCATGGCCTTGCCGGCGATCGGCGCCATGAGCATCAGGCCGAGCATCATCGGGATGAGCAGGGTGCCGGAGTGGGTCGCGCTCACGCCGAGCACGCCCTGGTAGAGCAGCGGCACGTAGAAGGCCGTGCCCATCATGGCGAACGCGGAGAAGAAGGCCACCACGGCCATGACGGAGACCTGGTTGCTCCGGAACAGCGCGAACGGCACCAGCGGGTTCTTGGCCACCCGCGTCTCCACGAGGTAGAACGCCACGAGCAGCGCGGCGCCGCCGATCAGCAGCGCGAGCACCTCGGGCGAGGTCCAGGCGTGCCCGTCGCCGGTGAGCGTGAGCCCGATCAGGATCGGGACGAGCCCGGCCACGAGCGTGACGACGCCGGCGAAGTCGATGTCGCGCCAGCTCGCGCCGCTGCGCACGAACGGCACGCCGATCAGCACGGCGGCGATCGCGAGCAGGCCGATGGGCACGTTGACGTAGAAGACCCAGCGCCAGCTCCAGTTGTCGGTGATGACCCCGCCGAGCGGCGGCCCGATCACCATGCTGAGGCCGGAGAAGCCGAAGAAGACCCCCTGCATCTGGGTACGGCGCTCCGGCGTGTAGATGTCGGCCAGCAGCGTGAAGACGTTGGCCATCAGCACACCGCCGAACAGCCCCGCCAGCCCTCGCGCGCCGACCAACTGGGGCATCGTCTGGGCCGCGCCGCACAGCCACGACGCCACCAGGAAGCCCGCCAGGCCGACGAGGAGCACCGGTTTGCGGCCGAACATGTCGCCGAGCTTGCCGGCGATCGGCACGACGACGGCGGCCGCGACCGCGTAGGAGACCCCCACCCACGCGTACAGCGACAGGCCGTTCAGGTCGTCGGCGATCCGGGGCATGGCCGCCCCCACCACCGAGACGTCGATCGAGGCCAGGGCCAGGGCCAGGAGTGCGCCGATGGTGGCGAACAGCTGGCCGCGCGTACTCGAACCGGTTTGGTTCATGTCATCGCCTCCCTTGTTCTTGGCAGCCGTCCCACTTCTTCTCGGACCCATGCCGACTCCAGCCCACACGAAGCCGTCTCCCGGGTCTGCTCAACACTGAGCATCCGGGGAGCGGCCGGCTTCCTACGATCGGCCGCATGACGACGACCCCGGCAGACCTGGTCAGCGCCCGTCCGGGCGATCATGTAGCGCTCGTCGTGGACGGCGAGCGCGAGTTGAGCGTGGCGGACTGGACCGCCCGGTCACAGGAGCTGGCCGGACGGCTCGCCCCCGTCAGGACGGCGCTGCGGCACGACGACTGGATCGAGCACGCCGTGGCCGCTCTGGCCGTGCACCTGGCCGGCGGCACCGTGCTCGGCCTGCCGCCCGCGCTGCCGGACAAGGAGGTGCGCGCCCGGCTGACCGAGTGCGGGGTGGGCCAGGTGCTGCCCGGCCCGATCGACGACCACGCGGGCACGCGGAACGACTCACGGAACGGCGCGCGGAACGGCGCGCGGAACGAGTCATGGGACGACTCACGGGACGACCACCTGGCCGAGATCCTCTACACCTCGGGCACGACCGGCCGTCCCAAGGCCGTGGCGGTCCCCGTCGCGAACCTCACCTACGGCCACGAGGGCCGCGGGAAGCTGTTCACCGGCGTGGACGGGGTGCTCACCGCCGTCCCGCTGGGCACGAACGCCGGGCACAGCGCGCTGATGACGGCGATGACCGCCCCTGCCACCACGCACGTGCTGACCGACCTCGGGCCGGAGAACGTGGCCCGCATGCTGGAGAAGCTGCGGGTGCCGATGGCGATCGTCCCGCCGTCCACCGCGACCCGCATGGTGGCGCACGGCTGGCACCAGCGCTTCGACCTGTCCGGCCTGCGGGCGCTCATGCTGGGCTCGGCGCCGGTGCCGATGGCGACGGTCGCCCGGCTCATGGAGGCCCTGCCGGGCGTCCGGATCGTCATCGGCTACGGCTCGACGGAGTCGGCGCCCGCCTTCGTGCACCGCCCGGTGGAGACGCCGCCCACCGAGGCGGACGAAGGGCTGCTGGGCCTGCCGAGCGCCGGCACCGACGTGCGGATCACCGAGGAGGGCGAGATCTGCCTGCGCTCGGCCGCCCCGCCCCGCTACTACCTGAACGACGTCGCCGCCGGCGAGCGGACCTTCCGCGACGGCTGGACGCACATGGGCGACCTGGGCGACCTGGACGGTGAGGGGCGGCTGCGCTTCTTCGACCGCGCCGCCGACGTCATCACGTCCGGCGGGCGCCGGATCTCCTCGCTGCGGGTGGAGCACGCGCTGCACTGGCATCCCGAGGTGATCGAGGCGGCCGCGTTCGAGGGGCCGCGAGGCGTCACCGCGGCCGTCGTGCTGCGCTCCCCCGTGCCCGAGAGCGAGCTGAGCGCCTTCGCCGCCGACCGGCTCGACCCGGCCGAGCGGCCGGCGCGTTACGTCGTCACCGAAGCGCTGCCGCGCGGCCCGATCGGCAAGACCCTCAAGCGGCGGCTGGCCCGCGAGAGCCGCGAGGCCCGCTAGCTCGCGATGGCCAGCTCGTGCAGCTTCGTGACGGTCTTCCAGTTGCGGGCGGTCGCGGTCAGGCCGAGCTTCTTCTCCCAGAAGGAGTACGACAGCTTGGTGTTGCGCACCCCGTTGGGGCACCACACGTAGATCTCCTTGCCGACCTGCTTGAACACGTCCGGCTTGAAGACGTCGGGGTCGAGCTCCTTGATCGGCTTGCTCTCCGGCTTCCCGGACAGGAACGTGACCAGGTAGAGGGCGTGGTCGTCGGCCACGTCGCCGAGCGGGTCGGCCTTGAGGATCTCGCCGAGCTGGGTGCCCGTCCTGGCCAGGACGGGCACGTCGACTCCCAGGTCGCGGGCGAGCGCGGCCTGGATCTCGGCCGCCGCCTTGTCGGGGCTCTCGCCGCTGGTGTAGACGACGTTGCCGCTCTGCAGATGCGTCTTGACGTCCTCGAAGCCGAGGCCCTCCAGCAGCTCGCGGAGCCCCGCCATGCTCACCATGTTCCGGCCGCCGACGTTCACGCCGCGCAGCAACGCCACCTGCCTGGACATGTCCATCAACCCCTTCTGCCGGCCACCGCTTGGGGACGGAACTGCCTGATGCGCTCGACCAGATAGGCCGCGTCGTCCTTTACCCACCAGATGAGCGCCGAACCGTAGGAGTGCTGGCACTGCATGCCGAGGATGTAGAGCCCCGGGGCGGACGTCACGCCGCGCTCCTGCGCCGGGGCGCCGGCGTCGTCCAGCACCGGCACGCGCATCCAGGAGTAGTCGTAGCGGAAGCCGGTGGCCCAGACGACGGCGTCGACCTCGGCCGAGCGGCCGTCCTCGAAGCGCAGCGTGCGGCCGTCGGCGTCGACCGTGCGGCCGACGAGCTCGAAGCCGTGCCGCCGGGCCAGTTTCTTCAGGCTCGGCCCCACCAGGATCGTCTTCTTGTGCAGGCGGTCGCGCTCGCCCATCAGCGGCTTGGCGATCAGCCCGAACTTGTCGCCCCACCAGTGCAGGCCCTTGCCGAGGAAGCGGCGGCCGAAGTGCGGCAGCGGCGAGCCCTGCGACAGCAGGACGCGGCGACCGGCGGCCAGTTCGGGGGCGATCTGCGCGCCGGAGTTGGCGGCGCCGACCACGACGACCGTGCCGCCGGGCACCTGGGACGGGTTGCGGTAGCGGCCGGTGTGCACCTGGAAGACGTCCGGGTCCAGCCTGCTCGCGAGGTCCGGCAGCTTCGGCAGCCGGTAGGCGCCGGTCGCGACGATCACCTGAGGCGCCTCGAACGTGCCCTTCGTGGTCTCCAGCCGGTAGCCGCCTTCGATGGGCTCCAGGGAGGTGACGCGGGTGCCGAGCCTGACCGGCAGGTCGAACTCCCTGCCGTACGCCTCCACGTAGTCGGCCATCTCCTCCTTGCCGGGGAAGCGGTTCTTCCTGCCGGGGAAGCGCAGGCCGGGCAGGGCGCAGTACTCGGCGATCGTGAAGAGCTCCAGCGAGTCCCAGCGCTGCCGCCACGCCTCGCCGAGCCGGGGCTCCTCGTCCAGGATGACGAAGGGGATGCCGGCCTGCTTCAGGTAGTAGCCCGCGACGAGCCCGCTCTGGCCGCCACCGACGACGATCACTTCAGTGTCCATGCGGCCATCGTTCCGCGAGGGCGCGGGCCGGTCTGCTCAACACTGAGCACTCCTGACATGCGGGTACGCGGGGCGCGTGGCCCCGCGTACCCGATGTGGGAAGCGCCTACTTGAGGGTGAAGTTGAGGGTGACCTCCGCCGAGCCGTCGCTCTTGGAGACGTAACCCCCCTTGCCGCTCAGCCCCTTCAGCTCGTCGGTGCCGGAGTCCGGCACGACGAACCAGTCGGCCTTGGCCTTGCCGCCGTCGAAGGTGCCCGTCGTCTGCAGCACGAAGGAACCCTTCTTGCCGCGGACGCTCCCGACGACCTTCTGCATGCCGACGAAGCTGGCGTCGCTGTCGCTGGCGTAGGCCATGAGGTACTCGGCCCGGCCCTCTCCTTCGATGTCACCGCTGAAGGCGTTGGTGACGTGGGCCTGAGTGAGCTTGGGCTGGCCCTTCTTCTCCTCGTAGGGCTTCTCGTCCCATCCGGTGATCTGGTACGAGCCCTTACCTTGGGTGGTCATGTCAGCTCCTTCTTTGCTCGGTGTTGCGCTACCCCTGACTCCGGGCGCTATGCGTTCACCGGCGATTCGCCGCCGGCTCAGCGCTCGCGCCCGAGGACTATGCACGTGTTGAAGCCGCCGAATCCGAAGCTGTTGGACAGCGCGTAGCGGATGTCGGCGTCGCGAAGCCGGCCCGGCGCCAGGCGGCAGTCGTCGTTGATCGGATGGCGCAGGTTCAGGTTGGGATGGACGAAGCCGCCGCGCATCTGCACCACGGTGGCGATCGCCTCCACCACGCCGGCCGCGCACATGCAGTGCCCGACCAGCCCCTTGGTGGAGTTGACCCACGGCCGGCCGAAGCTGTCGCCGAGCGCCCGGCGCAGCGCGGCCAGCTCGGCCAGGTCGCCGCTCGGCGTCGCCGTGGCGTGGGCGTTGACGTAGTCGATGTCGCGCGCCCCGACGCCCGCGTTGGCCATGGCGTTGACCATCACCTTGGCCTCGCCCTCCTCGCGCGGGTCGGGCAGGCTGTTGGCGTCCAGCTTCAGGTCGTAGCCGCACAGCTCGGCCAGGGTCGTCACGCCGCGGGCGGCGGCCGAGCGGGCGCTCTCCAGCACGACGCAGCCGGCGCCCTGGCCCGGCACGAACCCCTCGTGGTCCTCGTCGAACGGCCGGCACCTGGCCTTGTGCGGCTCCTCGACGCCGGCGACCGCGCCCAGCGTGGCCAGCCCGCGCTTCTCCATCGGCGACAGGTCGGTCATGGCGCCCACCACCAGACAGACGTCCACGGCTCCCGACTCCACCAGCCGGGCGGCGTTGATGAGGCCCACGTTCCCGCTGGCCGAGGCGCCGCCCACGGTGTAGCCCTCGCCCCTGATGCCGAACACCTGGCTGAGCGTGCCGACCCGGTCGGTGTCCATGAAGTGCAGGGCGAACCTGGCCGGCAGGTGGGCCGGGTTGTCCTCGTACTTGGGGTGCAGGTCGTGCGCGTAGCCGGAGCTGAGGTTGTGCCCGGCCACGACCAGGCCCATCCGCTCCGGGTCGGCCTTCGCCTCGTGCAGCCCCGCCTGTTCGAACGCCTGCATGGCGGCGACCAGGTCCATCTGCAGCGGCCGCGGTGAGCGGCTCGCGGCGCGCAGCGCGCTGCGGCGCGTCTCCTCGGGCAGGCGATGGCGCGCCGCCACGGCGTCCCTGAAGCGGAAGCCCTTGACCAGGGCGGCCAGCCTCGGTCCGCCGTCGCCGGGATCGGGCACTGGGCCGATCCCGCACCGGCCCGCCCGCAGCGCCCTGGTGAACGACGGCACGGTGGAGGCGATCGAGCAGACGATGCCCATGCCGGTGACGACGACCCTCATGCGTGCCTCGCCAGCAGGTCGACCAGGGACCTGATGTCGTGCACCTCCTGGAACTCCGACACCGGCACGGTCAGCCCGAGGTCCTCCATGCTCATGGTGACCACGTCGGCCCGGTCGACGCTGTTGGCCCCCAGGTCGGTCAAGGTGCCCTCGGTCGTCACGTCGCCGGGCCGCAGGTCCGGCAGCACCTTCAGGACGTTCTGCTTGACGGTCTCGAAAATCTGCGCGTCGGTCATCTTGCCAGCCATTCGTAGGTTCGGTGATAGTCCTTCGTCCCGGTGTTCACCAGGAGGTCACGGTCGAAGCGGGCGCGGCCGAGCAGGTGCTCGTACGCGCCCACGTCGACCTCCCTGTCCCGCTCCGGCACGAGGCAGGTGAGCGTTGCGGGCAGCAGCGCCGCGTACTCGTCGAAGCCGAGCTCGCAGCGGCCGTCCAGCTGGTCGCCGATCCGCATCGCGGCCAGCGTCCGCGCCGACTCCTCGTCCACCAGGCCGCTGAAGAACTCCGAGGAGCAGCCGGAGCCGTAGGAGTAGAGGCCGACCCGGGCCGCGCCGTCCAGGGCGGCGTGGTCGATCAGGCTGGCCAGCGCCAGGTAGACCGAGCCGGAGCAGAGGTTGCCCACCCGGCTCGGGTAGGCCAGCGACGGCAGCATCCGCCGCTCGAAGTCCTCCTCGACCGACGCCGTGCCGCCCCCTGACTCCCGCATCAGCTTGCGGTGCGCGGCCTTGACCATCCCGGCGAACGGGGTGTGCATGGCCAGGTAGTCGAAGGTGGTGGCGAAGTCGGCGTTGTCCACCTTGGCCTGGTAGCCCGCCAGGCAGTTCGTGAGGCAGTCGAGGTAGGCGAACAGCGAACGGTCGGAGTCGGCGATGTCGAACGTCGGCTCCGGCCGCGCCGAGTCCATGGTCTCGTAGCTGTGGTTGCCGAACGCCCCGAGGTCCAGGTCCAGGATGCGCGGCCGGTCACTGATCAGGACGGCGGCCGCCCCGGCGCCCATCGCGGGCTCCGCGTAGGCGGCCCGCTCGTCCACCAGCGCCACGTCCGTCGCGATGACCAGCGCCTTCGCGCCGGGCGACACGCCCGAGGCGACGTACGCGGCGGCGAGCTGGACCGCGGCCGTCGCCGCGTAGCACGCCTGCTTGACCTCCACGACGCGGCAGCTCTTCGGCAGGCCGAGGTACTCGTGCGCGTAGGAGGCCACCGACTTGCTGTAGTCCAGGCCGGACTCGGTGGAGGTGATCAGGATCTCGATGCGGTCGTCGTCGGCGATCGGCCGGGCGGCGTTGACCGCGTTCGTCACCGGGTCCTCGAAGGGCAGGCCGACCGAGCGGTTGCGCATCATCAGGTTGCCCAGGCGCTCGGCGTCCAGCCCGCGCCCCTCGAACAGCGCCGGCACCGGGATCTGGGCCAGGCCGCAGTAGACGTTGAGTGCCTCGATTCCGACGTTCACCTCAGACGCTCCCACAGGTAGTCGACCAGGGCGTCGATGCTGGGCACGCCGCCGAAGGAGGACAGCGGCTCGGAGACGCCGAGCCGGTCGAGCACGGCCAGGATGATCTCGACCCGGTCCACGGAGTCCGCGCCCAGGTCCTTCAGGTGCGCCCGGCCGTCGATCTCGACGCCGGGCAGGATCTCGTCGATCGCCTTGTGCACGACGCCTTCGACGTGTTCACGCGTCGCCATCGGTGTCTCCCCTCCTGAGCAGGTGCAGGGTGCTGACCGCGATCGTGCGGCCCCGGTCCTCCATGACGAGGTTGACGATCTCCTCGTTCTCGTTCTCGTTCGCGTTCTCGTTCGCGTTCTCCTTCGCGTTCTCGTTCGTGGCCGCCGGCCAGCACTCCAGGCGGAGGCGCAGCACCGAGTCGGCGTTCGCGTTGCCCAGGTAGCAGAGCCGCTGGTCGAGCACGACGCGGCCGAGGAAGTCCGCGACGCTGAAGCCCCGGTGCCGCCAGAAGCGCAGCAGCGCCCAGTCGATGATCGAGAAGTAGGAGGCGAAGTAGAGCAGGCCCACGCCGTTGAGGTCCCTGGACGGCTCCACCGGGTAGTCGGCGGTGAACGTGACCGGATCGTCCGGCTTGCGGTCCAGGAAGGTGCCGGTGCTCCTCGCGTGGCTGTAGACCCTCCTCGGCGAGTACGCCCCGGGCAGCGTCGGCAGGTGCTCGTGCCTGAAGTCCACCGGTGACGACTTGACCAGGCCCTCGTTGCTGCCCGGGGCGCTCCGCGCGATCCAGCGGTTGAAGGTCTCCACGTAGATGGAGCCGGGGTCGTCGAAGGCGTAGAACCGGTCCGGGTCGAGCGGCCCGGCCTGGGCGCCGTCGCGGCCGATCCGGTGCAGCGCCAGCACCGACTCGCTGCCGAAGCCGAACAGCCTGGAGGTGACCTCCAGTTCGTCGCCGAACGTCAGCGCGTTGACGTGCAGGTCCCGGCTGCCCCGGACGTGGAAGTAGTAGAACGACAGGTACGTCGGATCGCCGGCCGCGTTCCTCGCGTCGAAGGCGTTCGTGCCGCACAGCGCGCTGACCGTGTCCCAGGTCCAGTCGCCGACCTCGCCCACGAACAGCGAGTTGGGCCCGCACATGCCGGGTTTCACCAGCGCGGTCCTGGTCACGGTGCTTTCGTCAATTCTGTTCATCGAGGAACTCGCAGATGAGCCGGTTGACGTGGCCGGGGCTGGTGAGCTGCGCGAAGTGCCCCGCGTCGGGGATCTCCTCGTAGCGGGCGTCGGGGATCAGGCCGTGCAACAGGTGCGCGGTCTTGGGCGGGATCACGGTGTCATGCCGGCCCTGGATGATCAGGGTGCGCGCCCGGACCTCCTCCAGCCGGTCGCCGAGGTCGGGACGCTCGGCGAACACGTCCAGGTACCGCAGGCCGACCTGCGGGGCCATGCTCTCCGCGCGCAGCAACAGCCGCATCAGCCCGGCCCGCCGCTCGCGCAGCCGCTTCGATCCGCTGCCCTCGATGACCCGGTCGAAGTCCTGGGTGGCCACCACCTCCAGCTTGTCGATGTCGCCCACGCGGTTGCCGATGCGGTAGGAGCTGCCGATCAGGATCAGCGACTCGGTGTCGTCCGGGTAGGCCAGCGCGTACGTCAGGGCGATCAGGCCGCCGAACGACGCCCCGGCCACGTGCGCGGGGCCTCCCGCGACGTCGTGGCAGAGCCGGGCCAGGCCGTCGAGCGACAGGTCGGCGGCGGCCGTGGTGTTGCCGACTCCCGGATGGTGCACGCTCGTCACCCGGTGGCGGTGCGCCAGGCCCTCGAACTGCCGGGCGTAGACGCCGGCGCCGATGTTGAACGGGTGCATGAGCAGGAGCGGCGGTCCCGAACCGGCGCTGAACACCTCGACGTCCCCGTCCGGGGTGTCCACGATCTCGTGCGCGACGTCGGGATTGTGCTCGCGCAGGATCGCCAGGTTGGGGTTGTCCGCGTCCTCACTCTGTGGTCCGGTGTTCTCACTCCGTGGTCCGGTGTTCTTTCTGCGTGGTCCCGCGTTCTTGCTCCGCTGTCCGGCGGGCTTCGTGGGAGGGGCGTCGCCGCCGAGGACGGCGCCCAGGCGGGCGGCGGCGTCCTTGGCCTCCTCGACGCTCAGGCCGACCGGCACCGCCAGCCGCACCAGGCCCTCGCGGCCGAAGTGCGGAGCGCCCCGGATGCCCGTCTCCCGGAAGATCCGGACGTGGTCGGCGTCCTTGAGCAGCACGCAGTGGCCGCCGGCCGGGCCGTCCAGCGGCACGCCCGACTCCGAGAGGCCCTGCCAGAGCGCCGCCACCGCGTCCATCCGGGCGCGCACCTGCTCGACCACCGTCTCGCGGTCCTCCAGGGCGGCCGCGATGATTCTGCGGTTGGCCAGGCCGACGTCCCTGCCCCATGTCTCCAGCCGCTCGGCGACCTGCCGCCGCAGCGCCTCGTCGCGGGTGGCGAGCAGCCCGCCGAACGGTACCCCGAAGTCCTTGGACAGGCTGATCGTCGCGCTGTCGGCCAGGCCCAGGATCTCGCGGACGACCTCCCACACGTCCTGCCCGTCCGCGATCGCCACCGCGTTGTCCACGACGCGGGCGCCGTCGATCACCAGCGGGACGCCGTGCCCGGCCGCGGCCTCCTTGACCGCGCGCAGGTTCGCCAGGGAGGTCGGCCGGCCGCCGGCCGCGTTGTTGCTCACCTCCACGCAGACGAACGACACCGGCTCGTCCCCGGCCAGCTCCGACCGGAGCGCCTCGACGTCGAGCTCCGCGAGCTCCGCGCCACCGGGAATCTCGACCGGCTTGAACCCGTTGTCGGCCAGGCTCAGGAACCACGTCGGGAACAGGCCGTTGTGCAGCACCCGTCCTCTCCGCCCCGGCCACGACCGGCACAGCAGCGCCTCCGCCGACCGGCCGGATCCCGTCGGAACCACGAACGGGAACGGCAGGCCCTCGAGCCCCGGCGCGTCCGGGCGGGCGGCCGACCGGTCCGTCAGCCGCCGCAGCCGCTCGGCGATCCAGGGGGCGTCCAGCTCGGCCCAGGAGTCGGTGATCAGGTCGGTGGTGATGTGGTGGGCGGGGACGCGGGCCGGCTCGTCGCCGTGCGCGGCCAGCAGCTCGACCCTGGCGGCCCGCCGCTCGTCGGTGCTCCCGGAGCCCTTCCCGCCCGCGGCGGGCTTGCCGTCCGCGGCAGGCTTCCGGTCCGCGGCGGGCTTCTCGGCCGCGGCGGATCTGACGTCCGGGTCCGCGATCATGAGGATGATCTCGGACACCGGGGTACGGTCCGGCCCTTCCGGCTGGCACAGGTAGAGGGGGACGTTGACCGGCCGGAACTTGTTCTTGAACTGGAAGTTCCCCTCACCGAAGACGCCCATCGAGCGCAGCTCGTCCAGCGCCTCCCTGACGTCCGGGGCCGCGTTGGCCGACTCCTCGGTCTCCACGCCGAAGCTCGCGCCGAAGCTGAACATCGTGCGTCCCTCGTCCACGAGCTGCTCGATGACACGCACGATCGCGAACTCCAGCCCGCCGAGCGGCATGCCCTTCGGGTAGAACTCGACGTCCAGCAGATAGCCGTTCTCCGACGGGATCTCCGTGATGACGACGGCGTTGGCCACCTCGTCGTCCAGATAGGTGACGAAGACGCGGTGCCTGCGGTCCAGGCGCCCCTCCTCGATCTCCCGCCGGACGACCGCCACGTACGGGTTGACCATCTGCTTTCCTTCGGCCCACTCGTCCACCAGCTCGGCCAGCCTGTGGTCCATCGCGGGGTCGTCGCCCGAGCGGTACTCGACCGTCCGGCACTCGCCCGCCTTGCGGAAGCGCCGCACCATGTAGCGCAGGCGCTCCATCCGCCCGCCCTTGAGGGTGAACGAGCCCAGGTCCTCGAGCCGCTGCACGGCCCCGAACGGCGTCGCGCTGTACGGCTGCCCGGCCACCTCGCGCACCGGGACGAGGGACAGGAAGTTGGGCCGCAGGCCGTTCGCCTTCGCGTAACCGGTGTACTCCTCGACCAGCTCGTGGAAGTACTCCTCCGAGCCCGCGTAGCTCCAGGCCAGCAGGTTGCCGCCGTTCTCGGAGAAGTGCAGGTATCCCTTCCTGGCCGACCCGATGAAGGCCAGCGGCGCGATGTCGCGGCCAGCCAGGCCGCCCTCCTTGGCGTGACGGCGGTCGATGCCCTCCACCAGGTCGCGCAGCTCCGGATGCCGGGGCAGGTCCCGCTTCAGCAGCACGACCGGCTCACCGTCGCGCGCCTCCGCCTGCCGCAGCGCGGGCCCGTCCGGCTCCGGCGGGCTCTGGACGGCGTCGGCTCCGCACTCGTCGCGCAGGTACGCGGCCAGCTCCGCGAGCGTGGGGTGGTCGAACAGGAGGGTCTTGTGCAACGCGCCGACCTGCTTCTCCAGGGCGCTCACCACGCGCAGCATCTCGAAGGAGGTGAGCCCGTTGTCGGCGAAGCCTCGGTCGCGGTCGAGCGGGCGCTCGATAATCGAGCCGATCAGCTCCGCGAGCTGCTCCTCCAGGCCGGTCGACGCCTTCACCCGCACGGACTCCCGCTTCGGCTCCGGCTCCGGCTTCCGGTCCGGCTCCGGCTTCCGGTCCGGCTCCGGCTCCGGCTCTGGCCTGGTCTTCAGCTCCGGCTCCGGGGCGGGCTCGGGACGGGGGGCGTCGGCGATCGCCGCCTCCACGGCACCGGCGAGCCGGTCCACCGTGTCGTACTCATACAGCTCCGCCGCCTGCAGGTCGAGGGAGAAGGCGGTGTTGATCGCCTTGACCAGCTCCATCCTGAAGATGGAGTCGAGCCCCAGCTCCCCGAAGGGAGTGTCCACGTCCACGCCGGCCGGGTCGGTGTCCAGGATCGCGGAGAGCCGTTCGCGCAGCATCTCCTCCACCCCGGCGGGACCACCGGCGCTCCCGGCGGGCGCGACCGGCGTCTCGTCCAGCCGCACGGCCTCCGCCCGCTCGGCCGGACCGGCTCTGCCCGGCTGAGCGCGACCCGCCCGCCCGGCCGGGCCGGCCGCGCCCGGCGCCTGACCGCCCTTGGCGGCGCGCAGGCGCACCTTCCCGTCGCTCGTCCGCCGGACGGCCCCGTTGGCCTGCGGGGCGGCGTCAGCCTGTGGGGAGGCGTCGGCCTGCGGGGCGGGCGTCGGCGTGGGAACGGTGAACCAGTGCTCGGTGCGGGCGAAGGGCGGGCCGGGGAGCGAGACCCGCACCGGAGGCGGGTCCTGCCACAGCCGAGGCCAGTCCACCTCGCTGCCGGAGACCCACGCCTGCGCGATGTCCTCCAGCCCGGTACCCCACGGCGCCGGGGCGTCCTTGCGGGCGGTGCCCCTGTGCACCTCGTCCAGTTCGCCGCTCAGCGCCCGGACCGCCTGCTCGCGATCCCGGACGACCACGGCGAGCCGCTCGGCCAGGGGGCGGCGTCCGATCTGCAGCGTGTAGGCGATGCGGTCGAGGCCGATCTCCGGATGTTCCCGGATGTGGCGGGCGACGTTCGCCGCGTACTCCTCCAGGGCCTCCCGGCTGGCCGCCGACAGGACCAGCAGCCGCGGCTCGCCCGCGGTGTCCGCCGGGATCTCCTGCCGGTACGCCGCCAGCACCACGTGCGCGTTGGTGCCGCCGAAGCCGAACGAGCTGAGCCCGGCCACCCGGTCCGCCGCGTCCCACGGCGTGAGCCGCGTGTTGATGGCGAACGGAGTCCCCTCCAGCCGCACGTACGGGTTGGGGCGCTCGTAGTTGATCGTCGGTGGCAGCGCCCCGTGACGCATGCAGAGCAACACCTTGAGCAGCCCGGCGATGCCGGCCGCCGCCTCCAGGTGCCCAATGTTGGTCTTGACGGAGGCGAGAGCGATGTGCGGGGCGTCCGGCGCGGGCAGCCCCCGGTCGGCGTACAGCCGGGCGAACGCCTTCTTCATGCCCTCGATCTCGATCGGGTCGCCGAGTCTGGTGCCGGTGCCGTGCGCCTCGATGTAGCTGACCTGCGTGGGATCGACGTCCGCCTTGCGGTAGGCGTCGAGCAGCACGCGCGCCTGCGCCTCGGGGTTGGGCGCGGTGAGCGAGCTGGCCCGGCCCCCGTGGTTGACCGCGCTGCCCCTGACCACGGCGAGGATCTGGTCGCCGTCCGCCAGCGCCGCCTTCAGCGGCTTGAGCAGCACGGCGCCGCAGCCCTCGCCCCGGCCGTAGCCGTCGGCGCGCTCGTCGAACGTCTTGCAGACGCCGTCGTCGCTGATCATGCCGGACTTGGCGAACGCGATGTAGAGTCCCGGGCTCAGCGTCAGGTTGACGCCCCCGGCGATGGCCGCGTCGCATTCGCCGTCCTCGATGGCGCGCACCGCGTGGTGCAGGGCGACAAGGGAGCTGGAGCAGGCGGTGTCCACCGCCTCGCTCGGGCCGCGCAGGTCGAGCAGGTGCGAGACGCGGTTCGCCAGGATGCAGTCGGCCACGCCGCTGGCGGTGTGCGCCTCGACCGGCACCCCGTGCTCGCGCAGCAGGTCGTCGTAGTCGCACGCGGACACGCCCGCAAACAGGCCCGTCCTGGTCCCCGCCAGGTCGGAGGGCCGGTAGCCCGCGTCCTCGACGGCCCGCCAGACGGTCTGCAGGAACAGCCGCTGCTGCGGGTCCATCATCGCCGCCTCCTTGGGCGAGATGCCGAACAGCGCGGCGTCGAAGGAGCGCACGTCGTCGAGGAACCCGGCGCGGACGTTCGCCGTCTCGGGGTTCTCGCGCAGCTCGCGCCGGTCTTCGGGGACCGAGCGGGTGAGGTCGCGCCCTTCGGCCAGGTGCCGCCAGAAGTCGTCCAGATCGGAGGAGCCGGGCAGGCTGCCCGC
The DNA here is from genome assembly GCF_014646355.1 of Nonomuraea cavernae. Classification (GTDB taxonomy): domain Bacteria; phylum Actinomycetota; class Actinomycetes; order Streptosporangiales; family Streptosporangiaceae; genus Nonomuraea; species Nonomuraea cavernae. The sequence goes on along the minus strand of NZ_BMNH01000024.1, from coordinate 43,112 downwards.
CATGCCGACGATCGCGACGCCGCCGAGCACGGCCGGGGAGGTCCCGGCGCCGGGCCGTGGGGGCGAGTTCACGGTCTCCGGCGCCGGGCCTGGCTCGGCGTTCTCCCGCTGCCCGGCGGGCTCTTCGGCGGGCTCGGTGGCGCGCTCGGCGGGCTCGGCGGGCTCGGTGGCGGGCTCGGTGGCGGGCCTTTCGGCAGGTCGGGGCGGCGTGTGGGCGGCGGCCACCTCGGCCGGGTGCTCCGCGAGGAGGTGGTCGCCGAAGGCGGCCAGGTTGGACGCCTCGAAGAGCACGGTCGGCAGCAGATCCAGCTGGTACCGCTCGTTGACCTGGTCCACCAGCTCGGCCAGGGAGATCGAGTCGAATCCCATCTCCATCAACTCGGCGTCGAGGTCCACGTGCTCCTCGCCCACCAGCAGGAACCCGGCCGCCGCCCGGCGCAGCTCCGCCCGGACCGCCTCGGCCAGATCGTTCGGATCGCCGCCGGACCTGGTCGGCTCCGGCGCGGACATGGGCTCGCTCATCTCCATAACCTCGGGTTCGGGGGTCGCGGGCGGCTGGGACTGTTCGGGTACGGGCCTGGAAGGGCCCTCGACCACGGCGAAGCTCGTCTCGGGGCCGGCGAGCCCCCTGGCGAAGGCGGTGAGCCCGGCGGCGGTGCCCATCGGGACGCTGCCCCAGCGGCGTTCGAACAGCCGGCGGGTGGCGTCGTCCACCGTCATGCCGCCCTCCTCCCACAGCGGCCAGCCGACGGCGAGCGTTCTGCCGTGCCCGAGCCGCTCGCGCCGCTCGGCGAAGTGGTTGAGGAACGCGTTGGCGTAGGCGTAGTCGATCTGCCCGATGTTGCCGGTCTCGGCCGCCACGGACGAGAACAGCGCCAGGAAGTCCAGCGGCTGCCCGCGCAGGGCCTCGTCGAGCAGGGTGGTGCCGAGGATCTTGGGACTCAGGACGGCCTGGGTGTCCTCGGGACGTTTGCGCACGGCCCGGGCGTCCCGGTGGATTCCGGCGGCGTGGATGACGCCGTGGAAGGGGCCGTGCCGGTCGAGCAGCTCGCGCAGGTCGCCGGCCGAGCACACGTCGGCGCGCACGTAGACGGCGGGCAGGTCGGCGATCCGGCGTGCGACGTCGTCACTGGGCTCGGACCGTCCGGTCAGGACCAGCTTCGCCGCTCCCCGCTCGGCGAGGAATCGGGCGAAGGCCAGCCCGATGGCGCCGGCGCCGCCGGTGATCAGGTACGTGCCGTCCCGCCGGACGTCCAGACCCGGCGAGGGCGGCTCGTACGGCTCCATGTTCTTCAGCAGGCGGGTGCCGTCGCGGTAGGCGACCTCGGAGACCCGCCGCTCCGGGCCGGTGTCGGCGCCGGGCGCACGCAGCTCGGCCGCGACCTGCGCCGGATCCGCTCCGGTGACGCAAACGCCGCCGAACCTGGTGTGCTCCAGGGCCAGCGTTCTCAGCGCGGCGGCCAGGGCGGTGTGGTGCGGCTCGCCGGTCGAGGCGGACACCACCACCCGCAGCGGGCCCCCTTCGCGCAGCACGGCCGTGGCCGTCCACAGCAGGGCGTGGAAGGCGGCGCTGCCGGGGAACGGGTCCGACGGGGCGATCACGAGCGCGTCCGGCGTCTTGTCCAGGTCGCTGAGGAGCAGGCCGGCGTGCTCAGGTTCGGCCGGGTCGATGGTGTACGAGCCCGCGTCCGAGGAGAACGCGTCTCCGAGCCGGACCCGGACGCCGCCGAGCGCCTCGGCGAGCCGGTCGTCCTCGGTGACCACCAGGAGCGTGCTCGGCTCCCAGGTCTCTTCGGGAAGCGGGGCGGGCGTCCAGACCGGCCGCAGGTAGGTACACCGCACGTCAGCGGCTCCCCCTCCCACCGGCCCGCCCTCGGCCGCCGACCCCACGGCCGACTCGGACACCGACTCCACGGCCGGCTCAGCGGTCGGGTCGGACGGCAGCCAGTAGCGGCGCCGGTCGAAGGGGTAGGGCGGCAGCGTGACACGGCTCGGGTGCGGTGCGGGCCACCTCGCTCCCCAGTCCACGCGGGCGCCCGCGACCCACCTCGCGGCAAGCCGCTCGACGCCGTCCACCCCGGCCACCGACGCGATCTCGCCCCGTCCGGCCTCCGACGGAACCGCGTCCGACCCGGTTTCCGCCGTCCCGGCGGTGACTCCCTCGGCCTCGCCGGTGTCCGCGAAGGACCGCAGCCGTTCGGCGAGCTCGTCCAGGCCGGCGGCCCGCACGGCGAGCCGTTCGGACAGCTCCGCCCGGCCGACCTGGGTGGTGTAGGCCAGTTCGGCCAGCCCCGCCGTCCCGCGCGCGGCGAGGTCGGCGACTCCACCCGCCATGGCGCGGAGCTGGGCGGGGGTGCGCGCCGAGAGCAGCACCACGTGCTCCCCCGCGTCCGCGGGCTCCGGCGGCGTCCCGGTGGAGGGCACGTACTCCTCCAGGACCACGTGCGCGTTGGCCCCGCCGGCCCCGAACGAGCTCACCCCCGCCCGGCGCGGGAACGTCTCGTCGTCCAGCACGGGCCGGCGCCAGTCGGTCAGCCGGTCCGGCGGCCGGAAGGGCGACGCGGCGAAGTCGATCTTCGTGTTGGGGGTCACCAGGTTCGCGCAGGGAGCCACCTGCCCGTGCTGGAACTGCAGCAGCACCTTCGTCAGCCCAGCGATGCCGGCCGCCCCCTCCAGATGCCCGATGTTGGCCTTGACGGAGCCGACCATGCGGTCCACGCCGTCTCCCTGATCGGAGCCGAACGCCCTGGTCAGGCTGGCGATCTCGATGGGGTCGCCGAGCGCGGTGCCCGTACCGTGCGCCTCGACGTAGGAGACGGTCCGCGGGTCCATCCCGGCGCGCCGCACCGCTTCGGAGACCAGTTCGGCCTGGGCGCCCGGGTTCGGCACGGTGTAGCCGGCGGTCTTCCCACCGGCGTTGGCGAAGGCGCCCTTGATGACGCCGTAGATCCGGTCGCCGTCCGCCTCGGCGTCGGCCAGGGGCTTGAGCAGCACCGCGCCGACGCCCTCACCTGGCACGAAGCCGTCCGCCGCCTCGTCGAACACCTTGCAGGCGTCGTCGGCGGCGAGCATGTTCAGCGAGCAGAGCGAGACGAAGTGGGCGGGGTGCAGGATGAGGTTTACGCCGCCCGCGATGGCGTGCGCGCACTCGCCGCGCCGCAGGCTCTCGCAGGCGAGCTGGATCGCGGTCAGCGAGGACGAGCAGGCCGAGTCGACGGCGAAGCTCGGCCCGCGCAGGTCGAAGAAGTACGACACCCGGTTGGCGATCGACCAGTACGCCGAGTGCGCCCCGGCGAACCTGCCGCGCGGCCAGCCTTCGGCCGCCGCCATCCGGCCGTAGGAGCCGTACATGGTGCCGACGAACACGCCGGTGCGCGGCTGCCTGGTGTGCTCGCTCAGGTAGCCGGCGTCTTCGAGCAGGGTCCAGGCGGTTTCCAGGAACAGGCGCTCCTGCGGGTCGGTGATCTCGGCGTCTCGCGGGAGGATGCCGAAGAACGGCGCGTCGAACTCCTCCACGCCCTCGATGAATCCGCCCCACCGGCTGTAGGTGCGCTGCTTGCGGCCTCGTTTGGGGTCGTACAGGGCGTCCAGGTCGAAGCGGTCCGCCTCGGTGACGCAGTTCGCCCCTTCCGCGAGGTTGCGCCAGAAGGCGTCCAGGTCGGGTGAGGCCGGGTAGCGGCCGGTCACCGCGACCACGGCGATGTCGAGGGCCTGCGAAGCGGGCTCCCGCCGCCGCGTGACCCGCGCTGGCTCCTCCCGCGCGGGCCGCTGTCCCAGGGCCGCGCGCAGGCGCTCGCCGTGCTCGGCCTCCAGGTGCGCGGCCAGCTCCTCGATGGTGAGGTTCTCGAACAGGAGGGTGGACGGCAGCGGGCCGAGGTCCTGCTCGAACCGGTGGATGACGTTCTGGCTCACCAGCGAGTCGATGCCGAACGTCTCGAACGTGGCGCGCTCGTCCAGGTCGGTCGTGCCGTACTTGAGCACCTCCGCGAACACCCGCCTGACGTAGTCGCGCGCGCCGCCGCCGGTGCCGGGGGAGGCCGCCTCGCCCACCAGGACGCACTGGTCGAGCTCCTCGACCGGTGTGCCGGGGATGCCCAGGGTGCGGGCAGGGGTGAGGCCGGCGTCCCTGAACGCCCGGTGCCACTGGACCGCACTGAGCAGCGGGCTGTGCGGCAGCCGCAGTTCCTCGTCCGTGAAGCGCCACCACCCCGTCGTCAGCCCGAAGGTGAGGGTCAGGAAGTCGGCCGCCCGGGTCACCTCGTTGACCAGCAGCCGCCCGCCGGGGCGCAGCAGCGCCGCCGCGTTGCGCAGCGTCCGGCCGACGTCGGCGGTGGCGTGCAGCACGTTCGTGGCCAGCACGACGTCGTACACCCCGGTCTCGAAGCCCTGCTCGGACGGGTCCCGCTCCACGTCGAAGAGGGTGTAGACGAGGTCCGGGCGACGCTCGCCGAACTCCCGCTCGCCATGGCGCAGGAACCCGGCCGAGATATCGGTGTAGGTGTATTCGATGTCCCGGCCTTCGAGGGCGTCCAGCACGAAGCCGGTGCTCGCGCCGGTGCCGGCCCCGATCTCCAGGACGCGTCCGGCCCCGCCGCGGGCGACCTCCTCGCCGAGCAGCCGGTTGAAGTGGTCAGAGACCGCCTGCCCCTTGTAGACCTCTTCGACCAGGCTCATCGACCCGCCGGGGAACAGCACCTCCATGGGGTCGCGCTCACCCGACAGCACGCCGGGCAGCGCCTCGACGCACGCGGTCAGCAGCTTGACGTGCGGTTCCAGGTCGGGGAAGCGGGCCAGCACCTCTTCCGGCGACGGCTCGCGCGCCGGCCTGTCCAGCAGGTGGAGGACGGCGGCGCGCAGCCGCCCGCGGCCCTCCGGGACCTCCCGAACGGTGCGGATCCGGTCCGCCGAGCGACGTAGCAGGCCGCGGGCCAGCTCGTCGAGCGCGGCGAACGCCGCCCGGCCCCGCTCCAGCGAGGCCCACTCGCCGGTGGCGGCGGCGCGCACGCCGATGCGGGCCAGCCCCTCCGGCTCCGCCTTGACGACGAGCGCCTGCCGCACACCCGCCTTCAGGAGGGTCGCCAGCGCCGCCATGCCCTCCTCGGGCTCGATCGAGGCGATGCCCAGCTCGGCGAACCTGCCGTCGTAGCCGCCGCCCGAGACCGCGCCGACGCTGCCCCAGTAGCCCCAGTTGATCACGCTTACCGGCCGGTCACGCAGACTCAGCGCGTAGGCGTCCTCGAACGTGCTGGCGGCCGCGTAGTTCGCCTGCCCCCCCACCTCGACGAACGAGGCCGCCGAGGAGAAGTAGGCCAGGAAGTCGAGCGGCTCGTCCGCGAGCGCCTCCGCGAAGACGACCGCTCCGGCCACCTTGGGCGCCAGCACCTCGGAGAAGGCGTCGTCGTCCATGTTGGCGAGCGTCTTGTCGCGCAGCACCAGGGCCGCGTGGAAGGCGCCGTGGATCTCGCCGAACCGCTCCCGCGCCGCCTCGACGGCCCTGCCGAACGCGGTCCGGTCGGCGACGTCGGCCGGCAGGTACACGGCCTGGCCTCCGAGCGCCTCGATCTCGGCGAGCTGCTCGTGGATCTCCGGCGTGGCCTCGCGGCGCCCGACCAGCGCGAGCCGCGCGCCGTGCTTGGTGGCCAGCTCCCTGCTCAGCGTGCGGCCGAGACCACCCGTTCCTCCCGCGATCAGGTACGTCCCGCCGTCCCGGTACGGGCTGCCCTGGGCGTCCAGGGTCAGCGGCTCCAAGGTGCGGACGTACCGGCGCCCGCCGCGCAGGGCGACGAGGTCATCGGCGCAGCCCTCGGCGCGCACCAGACGGGCGAGGTCCGCGGGACGCGGCGGCGTGGCGCCCACGTCGATGGTTGCGACGGTCCAGCGCGGGTGCTCGGCGGCCACCGCTCTGGTCAGGCCGATCACACCCGCCGCGTGCGGGACTGTCTCCTCGTCCCCGACTCGCACGGCTCCCGCGAGAACCACCTTCACCGTGGGCGCCCATCCGCCGCGCGCCCGCTCGGAAAGTCGTTTGACCAGGCGGAACACGTCGCGCGTTGTCGGATCGTCCGCCGGCGTCGAGGTGTCCCGGCCGGTCCCGGCGAGGACGTACACGGTGTCGTACCGCTCCTCCGGGAGGCCGGGGCCGTCCAGCGGCGCCAGGCGGCCGCCCTCGTGCGCGGCCAGCAGGGCGCGAGCGAGCGGCTCGCCGGCGGGGGTGTGCAGCACGAGCGCCCGCCCGCCGCCCACGGCCGGTCCGGCGTTCTCCTCCTCGCGCCAGACCGGCGCGAAGATCATGCCTTCGGCTGTGGCGCGGGGCGGCCTGGTCCGCAGGACGACTCCCTGGAACTCGGCCCGGACCTGCCCGTCGGCGTCCGCGAGCCGGACCGTGTACCTGTCCCGGCCCTCCTCGATCACGTGCGCGTAGGCGGGGCCGGTGACCGGCCCGTGCAGCTCGGCCACCTCCACACTGAACGGCATCGCGGGTTCGGCGCCCTCCGGACGCAGCGCCACGATGCTCTGGAGGGCACCGTCCAGGAGCGCCTCCCAGCGCGCGCCGTCCCGCAGGACGCCGAGGGCCTCGCCGGTGCCGACGCGGATCTCGCGCAGCACCCGGAACGCGGGCCCGTAGTGCAGCCCGGCGCGGTCGAAGGCGCGGTAGAGGTCCTCGGTGGGGCGGCGGCCCAGGCAGCGGGCCTCGATCTCGGCGACGTCCAGCCGCCGCCGCTCACCGCTCGCGCGCCGCAACCTGCCGTGGGCGTGCCCGCCCAGCTCGAATCCGCCGTCGTCGTGTATCACGACGTCCAGGGGACGCGCCTCACGCACCTCGAACGGGCGCAGCCAGCGGACCCGCTCGAACCGCACCGGAGCGGGCAGCCCGCTACGGTCGGCGGTGATCGTCAGGAAGGCCACGCCGGGCAGCACGGGAGTGCCGTCGATCCGATGATCGGCCACCAGGAGGTCATCGGGACGCACCCACGCTTCGCGACCTTGCGCCTCATAGGCGTTCGCTTCACGAGCGTCCTCTCCACGAGCGTTCGCTTCACGAACGTCCTCTTCACGGGCGTTCTGAGCGGGCGCAGGCCGTGCCGGGCGGCCGTTGGGGCCGTTGGGGCCGTTGGGGCCGTTGGGGCCGTTGGGGCCGTTGGGGCCGCCCCAGTGGCGCTGGTCGTCCGCGAACGGGTACGTCGGCAGCGGCACCCGCCGCCCGCCCGCGCTCAGGTCGCTCCAGTCCAGATCGTCCCCCGACGCGTACCGCTCGGCGAGGCGTCCCGCCTCGCCCCGCGCCGCGCGGGCGCCGTCGCGCAGTTGCCCGCGCAGATCCGCGAGATCCCTGGCCACGTACGCGCTCCGCGCCCCCGCCAGGTGACGCCTGCCGACGGCGAGCGTGTGCGCGACGTCGCGCACGTCCAGCTCCGGGTGGTCGTCCAGGTGGCCGGCCAGCTCGGTGCGCAGCCGTGCCAGGGCCCGCTCGTCCGACGCCGACAGGGGCACGACGACGTCCGCGCCGCCGTGCGCGTCGGCGCGGGGTTCGCGGGAGGGCGCCTCGGAGACCACGAGGTGGCAGTTCGTCCCGCTGAAGCCGAAGCTGCTCACGGCCGCCACCCGCTCCCCGGAGCCGTCGGCCGTCCACTCCGACAGCTCCGTGACCACTTCGAGCGTGCCGTCCGCGAAGTCGATTTTCGGGTTGGCACGCACGAACCCTGGCGACGGCGGCAACCGACGGTGCCGCAGCGCCAGCAGCGTCTTCAGCAACCCGCCGATCCCGGCCGCCATCGTGGTGTGGCCCACGTTCGCCTTGAGCGACCCGATGCGGCACGGGCGCTCGCGGGCCTCATCCGTGCCGAACACCTTCGCCAGGGCCTTGACCTCGATCGGGTCGCCCAGCTCCGTCCCGGTGCCGTGCGTCTCGACGTAGTCGATCGCGCCGGGCCTGACGCCGGCCCGGCGGTGCACCTCGGTGAGCAGTTCCGCCTGCGAGGACGCGGAGGGGGCGGTGATGCCGTTCGACGCGCCGTCGCCGTTGACGCCGCCGGCCCGGATCACGCCGTGCACGTGGTCGCCGTCGGCCAGCGCCCGGTCCAGGCGCTTCAGCACGACCACGCCGACGCCCTCGCCCAGCACGATGCCGTCCGCCGACTCGTCGAAGGGCGCGCAGGTCCCGGTCGGCGAGAGCATCCCGGCCTTGCTGCACCAGACGTGCATCTTCGGGGTGTTCATCACGGCCACACCGCCCGCGAGCGCCGCCTCGCACTCCCCGCGCCGGATGCTCTCGCAGGCCAGGTGCACGGCCACCAGCGAGGACGAGCACGCGGTGTCCACGGCCATGGTGGGCCCGCCGAAGTCCAGCAGGTACGCGATCCGCGCGGGCAGCACCGACGAGGCGTTGCCGAGGAAGGCGTGCCCGGTGTCGTCACGCCCGGCCTCGGCGAGCAGACTCGCGTAGTCGCCCGCCCCGCAGCCGACGAAGCACCCCCACGGCCTGCGGCCCGACCTGCCCGCGTACCCGGCGTCCTCCATGGCGTGCCACGCCTCCTGCAGGAACAGCCGCTGCTGCGGGTCCATCGTCTCCGCCTCAAGCGGGGAGACGTTGAAGAAGCCCGCGTCGAAGGCGTCGACGTCGGCGAGCATGGCCGCCCACTTGCTGTACGTCCTGCCCGGCGCCATCCGATCGGTGTCGTACACCTGCGACACGTCGAACCGCTCGGGCGGGACCTCCCGGATGCTGCACCGCCCGGCCGCCAGGTTCTCCCAGAACGCCCGGAGGTCCGGCGCGTCCGGGAAGCGCCCGGCCATCCCGATGACGGCGATGTCACCGTCACGTCCCGAGACCTCCGAGGTGGTCTCCACCGCCTCCAGCGTGACCTTGCCGGCCCGCGCGAACGTCTCCTCGACCCCGGCTCCCGGCTCGGCGCGGTCACCGTCGAGCAAGGGCAGCCGAACGCGACCTGTCCGCTCCGGCTCGGCGGATTCCACAGCCACGGCCCGCCCGGCCCCCTCGGCCCGCTCGGACTGCCCGACCTGCCCGACCTGCTCGGTCTGCTCGGTCTGCCCAGACTGCCCGGCCTGCCCGGCCTGCCCAGACTGCCCGGCCTGCCCAGACTGCCCGGCCTGCCCAGACTGCCCGGCCTTCTGCGTCTGCTCGGCCCGTTGGGTCTTATGGGTATGCCCGACCGGTTCGGCCTGCTCGGCCTGTCCGCCCTGCTCAAGCTGCTCAGGCTGCTCGGCCTGCTGGGTCTGCTCGGTCGCGGCAGGTTCCTCCTCCGTGGTCTTCCGCCCGGGAGCGGGCCGTGGCGAAGGGAGATTCAGGCCGTCGGCGTTCGCGGCGTCGCGGACGGCGTCCACCAGCGCGGGAATGGTCGGATGGTCATAGACGGCGACGGAGTCCAGGTCGAGGCCGAAGCCTCGGTTCAGGTCGCGGACGATCTCCACGGCGCCGATCGAGTCCAACCCCATCTCGCTGAAGCTCAGCGAGTCGTCCACCTCGTGGGCCTCCAGGTAGAGGTGGTTCATGAGCGTTGCCTCGACAACGCGCCGCACCTCCGCCGGGTCGGGGCCGGCGTCCGTGGCGACCGGCTCGTCGCGGCGTCCGCTCTGCTCAGGACGTACAGGCTCAGGACGTACAGGCTCAGGACGTACAGGCTCGTGACGTACAGAATCAGGACGTACAGAATCAGGACGTACAGAATCAGGACGTACAGGCTCGGGACGTGCGGGTGCGGGGCGCTCGGTCCGGGGCTCGCCCTTGAAGGTGTCCACCTTGGCGAAGTACTCGTCGACCCGGGCCAGCGACTCCTCCCCCAGCACGCGCTCGTGCATCCCGGACTCCCCGGCGATCACACCGGACAGCCGGTCGAGTATCCGTCCGGCCAGCTCGGACTTGAGCGCCCGCAGCGCGGGCAGCGGCAGGGCGGCGATCGACCGGGCGTGCCTGAGCGCCGCCTTCAGCACGTCCCGCCGCGGCAACACGGTGACGCCGGCCCCTCGCCGGGCGAGTTCCTCGCCCGTGACGGAACGGCCGGTGTAGAGCATCTCGTGCGCCGGCGAGCGGCCGAGCCGTTCTTCGAGGATGTACGTGGCGCCCATGCCCGGCGTGAAGCCGAACTTCATGAAGTTGGCGCTGTAGACGCCTTCGGCGGCCATGATGACGAGGTCGGCGAACAGTCCGAAGGCCAGCCCGCCGCCCGACGCGTGCCCCTGAACGGCGGCGATGACCGGCCGGTCGCACCGCAGCAGCCCTTCGTACAGGAACGGCACGTCCGTGAAGCGGCCTTCGCCGCCCGCGAGAGTGCGCAGCGCCTCCGGTGTGGCGCCCATGCTGAAGACGTTGCCGCTGCCGGTGAGCACGACCGCCTTGACGTCCTCGCGTCCGGCGATCTCGGCGAACACGGCCCGCAGGTCGTCGATGAGCTCCCGGGTGAACATGGCCCCTTCCGAACCCATGACCACCAGCGCCACGCCTTCGAGCAGCACCTCGAACCGCACCCCTTCCCCGTCCGGCAGGACCTCCTCGGCCTCGCCCGGCTGCTCGACGGGCACGGACACGACGGAGGGCTGCTCGACGGGCACGGAGGCGACGGAGGGCGCGGGAGCCTCGTCGGCCGTGGCAGGCGTGCCGCGCTGCCAGCGGCCGACCCAGCAGCTCTCCTCCTGGAACGGGTAGAGCGGCAGCGACAGCAGCCGCCCGCCGTCGTGGCAGTCGCGCCACGGCACCTTGGCCCCCTCCGCCCAGGCCGCCGCCACCTCCTCCAGCCGTCCGGCCCGGAACAACCGCACGCATTCCTCACCTGTCGGCATCCCGTCCCCGCTGCCCGAGCCGGTGAAGGCTCCGGAGCCGAGGCTCTCGCCCCGCGCGTACGCCTCCAGCCGGGTCCGCAGCTCGGCCACGTCGTTCACGACGAGCGCCAGCCGTACCGCCATGCCGGTCCGTCCCACCTGGGAGGTGTAGGCGAGGTCGGCCAGGGCGGGGCCCGGCCCGGCCAGGTCGGCCACGGTGTCGTCGAGTGAGAGCCCGCGCCCCAGCTGGATCAGCGCGGCGGGATCGAGGCCGAGGTCGCCCAGCGAGTCGGCGGGGTCGAGCTGGTCGGCGGGGACGCCGATCAGCGCGGCCACCCGCTCCACGGCCGGGGCGGAGTCAGCCGACGACAGGAACCCGATGTAGGCGCGGGCATAGTCGCGCAGCGCCTCGGGCGTACGGGCGGAGAGCACGAACAGACAGGGCCCGTCCGCGCCGGCCTCGTCCGAGGTCCGCTCGGAAGCGGGTTCCGTGTGCTCCTCGACCAGGACGTGCGCGTTCGTGCCGCCCGCGCCGAACGCGCTGACCCCGGCCCGCCGGGGCGTGCCGTCCGTGCGGGCCCAGGGTTCGAGCGCGCGCTGCACGTGGAAGGGCGTGGCGTCGAAGTCGATCTTGGGGTTCAGTTCCTCCGCGTGCAGGGACGGCACCAGCTGCCCGTGCTGGAGTTGCAGCAGCACCTTGGTGAGCCCGGCGATCCCGGCGGCGCCCTCCAGGTGGCCGATGTTGGACTTGACCGAGCCGATCGCGCGGTCCGCGCCCTCCGGCAGGGCCTGGCGCATGCCCTCGACCTCGATCGGGTCGCCGAGCGAGGTGCCGGTGCCGTGCGCCTCGATGTAGCCGATGCTCGCCGGGTCCCAGCCGGACCGGCGGATCGCCGCCCCGATGAGCGCGGCCTGGGAGCGCGGGCTCGGGACGGTGGCGCCGCTGGTCTTGCCGGTGTGGTTGACGGCGGTGGCGGCGATGACGCCGTAGATGTGGTCGCCGTCCTCCCTGGCCCGCGACAGCGGCTTGAGCAGCACGGCCCCGACGCCCTCGCCGGGGACGTACCCGGTGCCGCCCGCGCCGAAGGCGCGGCATCGGCCGTCCTCCGACAGCCAGTGCCCCTGGGCGAGCTGCAGGTACTTCTGCGGGTGCACGGTCGCGTTCACACCGCCGGCCAGGGCAAGGGTGCATTCACCGCGCCGCAGACTCTCGACGGCCAGGTGCACGGCGGTCAGCGAGGAGGAGCAGGCGGTGTCCAGCGCGAGGCTCGGCCCGTGCAGGTCGAAGGTGTAGGAGACGCGGTTGGCGATGGAGGCGTGCATGGCCGTGGGGGCGACACCGCCCTCCCCGCCCTCGACCAGCTGGTAGTGGTTCCACATGACGCCCGCGAACACGCCGACGCTCTCCTTCGACAGCGCGTCCGGCGGGTAGCCGGCGTCCTCCAGCGTGTGCCAGCAGGTCTGCAGGAACAGCCGCTCCTGCGGGTCCATGCGTTCGGCGTCGCGGCGGGAGATGCCGAAGAAGGCGGGGTCGAAGCGGTCTACGCCGTCGAGGAAACCGCCCCATTTGCCGTACGTCCTGCCCTCGCGGCCCTTCTCGGGGTCGAAGATCTCATGGTGATTCCAGCGGCCGTCCGGGATCTCCTCGATGCAGTCGCGTCCTTCGGCGAGGTTGCGCCAGAAGGCCCGGAGGTCGGGCGCCTGGGGGTAGCGGCCCGCCATGCCGACGACGGCCACGGGCTCCTCACCGCGTCCCGTCGGTCCCTCGCTGGAAGACCCGGCGACCGGACGCGCGCCCGTTGACGGCGCGGTCGTTGAGGGCGGGGTCGTTGAGGGCGGGGTCGTCGAGGGCGGGACGGTCGACGGCGGGCGCGGCAGCAGGGTGGTGATGCGTTCGGCATCGCCGTGCAGCACCGCCAGGACGTGCTCGGTGCCGCTCAGGGCACGGTCGAGCACGTCCAGCGCGGCCTCGCTGGGCAACGGAACCATCCCGGTGGCCGTGCGGGCGCGCTCGATCGTGTCCGGCCCGACCCGCATCCCGCCCTCGGCCCAGTACGGCCACGCCACGACCAGGGTCCGGCCGGGCCGGTCCGCCCGCTCCGCGCGCCGGCGCGCGAAGTCCTCCAGGTAGGCGTTCGCGAAGGCGTAGTCGGCCTGGCCTGGGTTCGGCAGGGACGCCGAGATGGACGAGAACACCACGAAGCAGTCAAGGTCGTCGTCCTTGGTCGCGGCGTCGAGGTTGCGCACGCTCAGCGCCTTGGCCGCCACCACGGCCTCGATGTCGGCGGCCCGCTTGCCGGGGTAGAGCCCGTCGCGGTTGACACCCGCGCAGTGGATGACGCCGTCGACGCGGCCGTGGCGCTCGCGCACCGCGGCGAGAGCGCGCTCGACCTCGTCCGGGCTGGTCAGGTCGGCCGCGACCTCCGCGCTCCTGCTGATCGGCACGGCGATGGCCTGGTGGTGGCGTTCCAGGTGGCCGGCGAGGATCCGGCCGATCCCGCCCGTCCCGCCGGCGATCACGTACACGCCGCCCTTCCTGAACGGTACGGCGCCGCCCTCGTCACGCGGCTCGGCCGCAGTCCAGCCCGCCTCGCGTGGGTCGGCCGGAAGCCAGCGGCGCACCAGGCGCTCACCCCGCACATAGCGGATCTCGGACTCGCTGGAGGCGTCCCTGAGCGCGTCGGCCGGGGCCGCGCCGTCCAGGCGGATGCTCCGGCAGCGGATCAGCGGGGTCTCCGCCGTGATCGTCCTGGCCAGCGCGCCGACGGCCTCGTGGGAGGGGTCGTCGCCGGTGTGCGCCCACGTGATGGTGACCGGCCGCTCCGGCTTCGTGGCGAGGACGGCCCGCGCCAGCTCCCAGACGGCCAGGCAGGGGTCGGCGGGCTCCCCCGCCTTGGCGCGGAGCAGGAAATGCCGGGAACCGTCGGGCTGGGTGCCGGGGGTGATCTCGCGGTACTCGCCGGGATCGTCGCCGTCCGGCGGCATCGGCACCCACACGTCACGGAAGCACCGCGTCTCGCCCCCGCCCGGCACCGGCACCGGCTCCGGCTCCGGCAGCGAGATGTCGTAGGCCGAGGACAGGTGGGCGGCGAGCGTGTCGATGTCGCCGTACTCGAAGAGCAGCGTCGGATAGAGCCGCCGCCCGACGACCTGCTCCAGTTGCTCGCCGATGTCCACGAGCGTGACCGAGTCCAGGCCGAGGTCGTAGAAGCCGGTGTCGGTGGGCACCTCGCCGGGAGAGCGGCCGAGCGGCCCCGCGACCAGGGCGCGCAGGTGGCCGACCAGGTCACCTGCGCCGTTGTGGCCCACGGCGGGCCGCTCCGGCGGCCCGGAGTGCTCCAGCAGCCGCTCGATCAGCCGCGGCGACCTGATGCGCTTGCACGACAGCCCGCCGAACCCCGCGACGAAGCGTCCCCGCTCGTCGTAGAGCCCGAAGTCGTTGGTGATCACGTCCCCGGACGGCGCGATGGTCTCCGGCCGCGGCGCGTACACGTAGAAGGCGGCCCCCAGCCGCTCGGGCGCGCGGAACTCGGCGATGTACACCGGGATGAACGGTTCCTCCCCCGACGCCTGCGTCTGCCCGAGCCCGGCCAGCGTGGCCGCGTCCAGCCGGGCGGGGTGCAGGTGGAAGCCTTCGTGGCCCGGAGCGGGCGACTCCTGCCGCAGCTCGGCGAGCAGGTAGCCGTCGCCGTGATGCAGCCGCCCGGCGCACTTCATCGGCTCGCCGTGGCTGATGTCCTCGGCTCTGGCGCGGGCGTACAGCTCCTCCATGTCGCCCTGCCGTCGCGCGCCCCTCCTGAGCGCGTCCACGTCGATCGGGCCGGGCACGGGGCCTCCGGGCGTGCCCACCTTGCCGGTGAAGTTCCGCCGCCAGCCGGACAGCGGCGTCCCGTCCCTGCTCCAGCGGCTCTCCGCCTGAACGTCCTCGCCGTCCACGGTGACGCGGATCTCGCGGTCGGCCTCCGGCCTGGTGACGATCGCCTCGGTGAACAGCACCTCGCGCAGGACGATCTCCCCCGGGTCGCGCCCGGTCGCGATCAGCGTCCGGAACACGAGATCGAGGAACGTCACCCCGGGCATGACGGAAACGTCGTGCACCCGGTGGTTCCGCATGATGAAGTCCGTGTGCTTCAGCGTGGTGTGGCACTCGATCGCGGGCATGGAGTCAGCGCCTCCCCGTGGTGATGTTCAGGTCGAGCAGCGAGCTCGCGTCGTCCGGCGAGCTGAGATCGTGGCCAGGATCACGGCCAGGATCACGGCCGGGATCACGGCCGACGCCGGTGCCGTGATCAGGGCCGGGATCGCGTACGGCAGCAGGGCCGGGGTCGCGGTCCAGCCACAGCCGCCTGCGCCGGAAGACCGGCGCGGAGGCGGGCTCGCGCTCCGGCTTCGCGCGCAGCCGCGGATCGAGCTCGCTGAGCACGAGATGCGCGTTGGTGCCGCCGAGCCCGAACGAGCTCACGCCCGCGACCCGCGGCGAGGGCCAGTCCCGCGGCTCGGTGGCGGGCTCGAAGGGCGAGGCGCCGAAGTCGAAGCGCGGGTTGGGCCGCTCGCAGGACAGCGTCGGCGGGATCTGCCCGTGCTCCACGGCCAGCGCCGCCTTGAGCAGCCCGGCGATCCCGGCCGCGCTCAGCGTGTGCCCGATGTTGGTCTTCACGCTGCCGATCGCGCACGTCCCCGCGTCGCCGCCCTCGCCGAACACGCGCGTCAGGGCGCGCAGCTCGATGGGGTCGCCGATGAGCGTGCCGGTGCCGTGCGCCTCGACCAGGCCGATCTCACGCGGCGTGCGCCCCGCCGCCGCCAGGGCCCGGCGGACCACGTCGGCCTGCGCTTCGGGGTTGGGCGTGGTGACGCCCATGGTGCGGCCGTCGTTGTTCACGGCGACCGCCTCGATGACCGCGTGCACCCGGTCACCGTCGGCCAGGGCCGCGCGCAGCGGCTTGAGCAGGACGACCCCGCACCCCTCGCCGGGGACGAACCCGTCGGCACGCTCGTCGAAGGTGTGGCACCGGCCGGTGGGCGACAACGCCTTGGCCGCGCTGAGCTGCAGGTAGTCGTTCTCGTCGAGGAGCACCTCCACCCCGCCCGCCAGGGCGACTTCCGCCTCTCCGGCGAGCAGGCTCTGCCCGGCCAGTTGGACGCCGACCAGGGAGGACGAGCAGGCGCTGTCCACGACGAGGTTGGGGCCGCGCAGATCGAAGTGGTGGGCGACCCGGGCCGCGATGAAGTTCTGGTCGGAGGCGAGCCCGCCCGGCCGGACGCCGACCCGCCGCCCGTAGTCGGACATGCGGGCCCCCGCGAACACGCCGACCCGCCGTCCACGCAGCTCGCCGGGCTGGTAACCGGCGTCGGCGAGGCAGACGGCGCAGCACTCCAGGAACATGCGGATGGCCGGGTCCAGGGCCCGGGCCTCGTCCTCGCCCATCTCGAAGTAGTCGTTGTCGAAGGACTCGATGTCGTCGACGAACCCGCCCCACTTGCTGATGCTGCGCCCCAGCGCGGGCTCGGGCCGGTACAGCTCGCGGTGGTCCCAGCGGGAGGCGGGCACCTCACGCACGTCGCACCGGCCCGTGATCAGGTTCCGCCAGAAGGCGGCCACGTCGGGGGCGCCGGGCAGCCGGCAGGCCATCCCGATGATCGCGATCCTGCGGTCCTCGCCCACGGGCCGCTCACGTACCTCGACGGGCCCAGCGGAAACGGCCCCCGCAACAGGCTCAGGCACGGGCTCCCGAACGGTCCCCGAAACAGGCTCCCCAACGGCCCCCTGCACAGACTCCCGAACGGATTCCGCCACGGGCTTCAACCCAGGCTCCGGGATGGACTCCGCAGCGTCCCGGACGGCCTCCTCGGGGACGCCGAGCCGCTCGCGGAGCTGCTCCAGCGTCGGATAGTCCAGCAGCAAGGACGGTTCGAGACTCTCCCCGAGCCGCTCCTCGATCCGCTGCACCAGCTCGGCCAGCATCACCGACTCGACGCCGAGTTCCCCGAACTCCGCCGTCGGGTCCAGCACGTCCACGGGGATGCCGATCGTCTCGGAGAACAGTACGGCCAGCCAGTCGGGCCCCTCAGCCTGCGCGGGTTCGGCGACCGGACGCCGTTCCTCCCGCTCGGGGACCGAACGCCGTTCCCCCTGCTCGGGCAGCCTGATCAGCGCCGGAACGTCCACGGTCACGTCCGTCGGCGGGCACGGCAGCACGGTCGCGCCGCG
Organism: Nonomuraea cavernae; assembly: GCF_014646355.1. Taxonomy (GTDB): domain Bacteria; phylum Actinomycetota; class Actinomycetes; order Streptosporangiales; family Streptosporangiaceae; genus Nonomuraea; species Nonomuraea cavernae. The sequence goes on along the minus strand of NZ_BMNH01000024.1, from coordinate 26,134 downwards.
CGCGAGCCCGATGACCCGGTCCAGCACCCGCAGCCCGTCCCGGTCGCCGAGCGGCGCGATTCCGACGGGCTCGCAGACGTTCGGCTTCCCGCGCGCCCCGCCGGACTCCTGCCACTGCGGCCAGTTGACCGAGCGGAACTCGGGCCGCCCGGCCCGCCGCCTGACCCCGGTGTACAGGTCGAGGAAGGTGTTGGCGGCCGCGTAGTCCGCCACCCCGGCGGCCAGCGCGGGCACGGCGGCGCAGACGGAGGAAAAGGTGACGAAGAAGGCGGGGCGGTCCTCGGCGCACGCCTCGTCCAGCGCCTCCAGGCCGTCGGCCTTGGGCGCGAGCACGGCGCTGAGGTCGTCCTGGCTCTTGTGCGCCAGCGACGGACGGCCCTGGCTGGAGCGTCCGGCGCAGTGCACGACGCCGCCGATCGGTCCCAGCTCGCGCCGCACACCGTCCAGGAAGGAGGTCAGGTCGGTACGTTCGGACAGCGGCCCGCTGTGCACGGCCACCCGGGCGCCCATGCGCTCCAGGTCCAGGACGGTGGCGACCGCCTCCTGGCCGGGCCCGTCCGCTTGGTCCCATTGGTCGCGCGGCGGCAGCGGCCGCAGGCCGAGGAGGGCGAGCCGGCGTGCGCCGTGATCGGCCAGGTGGCGGGCCACCAGCGCGCCCAGTCCTCTGGTGCCGCCGCTCACGACATAGACGGCCTCGGGGTCGAGGTCCGGCTTCACGTACGGTGCGGGCAGCTCGCGCAGGGCGGGACGGTACCGCCCGCCGTCGCGGTAGCAGATTTCTCCGTAGGGCTCGGGGGCCGCCCACTCGGCGCGGATCTGTTGCGCGCAGGGACGGTCGCTGTCCAGCACGGTGGCCGTGACCGCCGGGTACTCGGCGGCGAGCATCCGCACGAAGCCCGCCATTCGCGCCCCGGCCAGGCTCGGCCGGGCTCCGTCGAGGTCCAGTAGACCGCTGGTGACGTGCAGGATCGTCAGCGGACGGCGTCGGGCCAGGGCGTCCTGAAGGGACGCGAGCCGTTCCAGCTCGCGGGCTGGGCGCGCCTCGCCCAGGTCGCACAGGTCGATCCAGCCGGCGAACTCCTCCGGTGTCGGCTCCCCTTCGCGTACGAGCACGACCTGCTCGCCGAGTGACCGCGCGAGCGCCTCGGAGGCGTCGTTGAACAGGCACACCACTGTCCCGCCGCCGAGCGTTCCCGGATCGTGGGCGGGACGCTCGCACGCGGTCCAGGTCCGCTCGAAGAGCGGCATCTCGGCCACAGCCGACTCAGAGACGGCCTGGTCGGTGACCCCAGAGGCGGCATCGGAGGCGGTCCCGTCGGTGGCGGCGGGCCGCCCGGCGCCGGAGTCCTCAGGTGCGGCCGGGGCCTCGAAGGGCCAGCACCGCATCCGGTCGAACGGGTACGACGGCAGTCCCACCAGACGCGCGCCCGCGACGGGCGCCCAGTCCACGTGCCCCCCGTTCACCCAGCGCCGCGCCGGCTCCGCCAGCTCCGCCAGGTCGCCGGACCGCGCACCCCGCGCGTTGCCCCCCAGGTAGCCGGGCCGCGCGGCCGACGCGTCGCCCGCCAGATCGCCCGACGCGAGGTCGTGGGACACCAGGTCGTGAGGCGGCAGGCTGCCCGCCCGGACCCGGCCCCGCAGCACGTCGGCGGGCTCCGACCGGGCGAACCGCTCCAGCCGCTCGCACAGCTCCCCCACCTCGGAGACGACCAGCGCGAGCCGCTCGCGCAGCGGCTCCCGCCCGGTCTGAAGCGTGTAGGCGACGTCGGCCAGGCTCTCGGGCGTCGCGCGCAGGTGCCCGGCCAGCCGACCGGCCATGGCGCGCAGCCGCTTCTCGTCGTGCGCCGACAGCACGATCAGCTGCGGTCCTCCGGCGGGCGCGCCGGTCCCGGCGGGCGGGGGTTCTTCGAGCACCGCGTGCGCGATCGTCCCTCCGGCGCCGAACGAGCTGATGCCCGCCCGCCGGGGCGCGCCGCCGGGCCCCTCGGGCCAGTCGGCCGCCTCGCGCTGCACGCGGAAGGGGATCTCGTCCCAGTCGATGTTAGGGTTGAGCTCGTCGGCGTGCAGGGAGGGCACGAGCCGCCGGTGCCGCAACTGCAGCACGATCTTGGTGAGCCCGGCGATGCCGGCGCCCGACTCGACGTGCCCGAGGTTGGACTTGACCGACCCGATCGGGATGCTCCCCGGAGCCAGCCCTGCCTGCCCGAACACCCGCATGAGGGCGTTGATCTCGATGGGGTCACCGAGCGCGGTGCCCGCGCCGTGGCATTCCAGGTAGCCGATGTCGGCGGGGTCCACTCCCGCGTCGGCCAGCGCGCGGGCCACGAGGTCGCCCTCCTCGACCGGGCTGGGCACCACCCAGCCGTTGGTCCGGCCGGAGTGCACCACGGCGGTGCCCCTGATCACGGCGTGGATCCGGTCGCCGTCCGCCTTCGCCCTGGACAGCGGCTTGAGCAGGACGACCCCTGCCCCCTCGGCCGGCACGAAGCCGTCGCCGCCCGCTCCGAAGCTGTGGCAGCGCCGGTCCCCGGCGGTCAGCCGCATCCGGGCGTGCTGGATGAACTTGTTCGGGTGCAGGTTGAGGTTGACTCCGCCGGCGATCGCCAGCTCGCACTCCCCCTGGCGCAGCGACCGGACCGCGAGGTGCAGCGCGGCCAGCGAGGACGAGCACATCGTGTCGATCGACATGCTGGGCCCCTTGAGGTCCAGGTGATAGGAGACGCGGTTGGCCACGCCGCCGAGGGTCGCGCCGGTGTCCTGGGGCGTGCCGCGCACGCCCTCCTCGACGCCGAAGAAGGGGTACTCGTTGTACATCACGCCCGCGTAGACGGCCACGCTCGATCCGTGCCGGTCGCGCAGCCGGGTGCGCGGGTAGCCCGCGTCCTCCAGCGCCTCCCAGGTGACCTCGAGAAAGACGCGCTCCTGCGGGTCCATGAGGGCCGCGTCACGCGGCGTGATGCCGAACAGCAGCGGGTCGAAGTCGGTCACGCCGTCGAGGAAGCCGCCCCACATCAGGTCCACCGGCCAGCCATCGCGGGTCCGGCCGTCCGGGACGCGGGAGAGCGAATGCCGCCCGGCGGCCAGGTTCTCCCAGAACGCCGCCAGATCGGGGGCATCGGGGTACCGCCCGGCGATCCCGATCACGGCGATCGCGTCGTCGTCCTCCAGGCCGGGCCGTACGGGCTCGGCGCGGGCCGGGCGCCCGCTGCTGGCCGGCACGGTGGCGCTGGCGGGCGTCGCCCGTGGAGCGGGCGCCTTGGCGGACAGCGCGGCGGCGACGCCGGCGAGGTCCCGGTGCTCGAAGAAGAGCGTCCGCGACCGCTCGCCCAGGTCCCGCTCCAGCCGCTCGTTGAGCTGCACGATCTGGTACGAGGTCAGCCCGTACTGCTCCAACGGCACCCGCAGGCCCAGCCGGTCCGCGTCGATGCCCGAGACCTCGGCGTAGACGCCCCTGAGGTACTCCTCCATCTCGCCCGTGGCGACCTGAGCCACGACCGGCTCCGTCCGTTCGATCCAGTACGGCTCCGCCGCGAACGGGTAGGCGGGCAGCGCCACCCGACCGGGGACCTCCGGCCAGAACCGCTCCCACTCCACCTCCTGCCCGGTCACCCAGGCAACGGCCGCCTCGGCCTCCGTCCGGAGGTCCTGCGAGTCGGCGGCCCCTCCTGGGCGGCCACCGGCACCAGGGCGGTCGGCGGCAGGAAGGCGTTCAACGTCGCCGGGCCGTTCGGCGGCATGGGGCCGTTCGGCGTCGCCGGTGAGCACGGACCCGTGCGCCCTGCCCGCCGCGAACGCCTCCAGCCCCTCCCGCAGCCCTTCCAGGTCGCGGCATACGACGGCGAGCCGGTGCGCGAGGGCGGCACGCCCGGTCTGGGTGGTGTAGGCGACGCGGCCCAGCCCCAGCTCCCCCGCCCCAGCGTCCCCCGCCCCGGGTACGGCAGTCTCGGCGGCCCCGGCGACTCCGGCCACCTTGGCGGCGAGTCGGCGCGCGGCGGTCACGAGCTGCTCACCGGTCGCGGCGGACACCAGGACCGCGTGCTCCCGGCCGTCGTCGGGCGCGGCCCCCTGGGACTCCTCGGGAAGGGGCGCGCGCACGACGGCGTGCGCGTGCGTCCCGGTCGCCCCGAAAGCGTTGATCAGTGCCCGCCGCTCGCCCGTCCACGGCCGAGGCTGCTCTGGCACGGTCACCGCGTCGGTGGGCGGCTCCGCCAGAAGGGTGGGCGCCAGCAGTCCGTGCCGGATCTGCAGCAGCACCTTGGCGAGCTGGGAGGCGCCCGAGGCGGCTTCGAGGTGGCCGATGTTCGGCTTGAGCGTGCCTGCCGCGACGGGCTCGGTCCGCCCGGCGAAGACCTCGGTGAGCGCCTCCGCCTCGGCCGCGTCGGCCAGGGAGGCGCCGGCCGCGGCGCTCTCGACGTAGCAGACGTCGTCGGGCCCGGCCCCGGCCCGCTCCAGGGTGCGGCGCATGGACTCGGCCATGGCATCGGCGCTCGGCGCGGTGAAGCGTCCGCTGCGGCCGGTGTGCGCGACCCAGGTGGCCTCGACCACGCCGTGGACGACGTCCCCCTCCCGTACGGCGTCCGCGACGGGCCGCAGCAGGAAGGAGCCGACGCCCTCGCCCACGGTCCAGCCCGGTCGGTCGGCGTCGAAGGCTGCGGCGCCGGCCTCGTCGGCCAGCAGGCCGAGCCCGGCCAGCAGCCCGGCGTGATAGGGGTCGGCGAGCAGGTTGACGCCCGCGACCACGGCCGCGTCGCAGTCTCCCGCGCGAATGGCCTGGGCGGCCAGGTGCAGGGCGGTCAGCGTGGAGGAGCACGAGGTGTCCACGGCGATGCTCGGCCCGGTGAAGCCGAAGAAGTAGGAGACGCGGTTGACCATGTCGGAGGCTGTCGCCGAGACCACCGCCGGGCCGCCCTCGCGCCAGGCCGCGGCGCCCGCGTGCTGGTAGTCGTGCCACATCGAGCCGACGAAGACGCCCACCCTGGGCGCGCCCCTGTGCAGCGAGGCGGGGGTGTGCCCGGCGTGCTCCAGACACTCCCAGACGCTGTGCAGCAGCAGCCGGAGCTGCGGGTCCAGCGTCGGGGCCTCCTTCGGAGAGACGTGGAAGAGCAGGCTGTCGAAGCGGTCGATGTGCTCCAGGTAGCCGCCGGGCCGCTCGCCTCTGGCGTTCGGGCCGACGCTGCGGGTGCCGGTACGCAGGTTGTGCCAGAAGCGGTCCAGGTCGTCGGCGCCGGGGTAGCGCCCCGCCATGCCGATCACCGCGAGGCCGGTCTGTTCCGCCCCGGCCGCCGACTCCATTCGCGGTACGGAGGACACGGGCGCGGTGGACACCCGTGCGGCAGATACGGATGCGACAGACACGGGCGCGGTGGACACCGGTGCGGAGTACACGGGCGCGGCGTCGGGGGTCGCGCACTCGGCTGGACCGCCCAGGAACGCCTGCAAAAAGTGGTGCCCGTCGTCGAGGTCGAACTGGTCGCGGATGCGGTCGAAGGCCACCTCTCCGATGGGGCAGAGCCCGATGCCGCAGGCCGCCTGGCCGGTCATCAGCAGCTGCCCGAGGTAGCCCGCCTCCAGGGTCAGGTAGCGCAGGCTCTGCTCGCCGTACAGCGGCTCGATGCCCTTGACCTGGCCGATCAGATAGAGGCTGAAACCGGCGCGGTCGTACAGGTCGCGGTTGTAGACGAAGTGCGCCGAGCGGTCGATCTCCGGACGGCCGTTCACCAGCTGGAGCGCGTGCTCGCTCGGGTTGTAGTAGTAGATCCCCTCGGCGACGCCGTCGATCGCGCCCCTGGTGACGTGCAGGTACGCCTGCACCGCGTAGGTGTCTCCGGCCGACGGGTACAGGTGGCGCTCGCGGTCGCCGAGCCGCCGCTCGCGCAGCAGGCTGAGCAGCCGGCACAGCGACCGGTACGGCAGGGAGCCGGGCTCGAAGTCGCGCACGCTGGCCCGCCACGCGAAGTGCTCCTCGGGCACGTCGATCCGGTCCAGCCGGATGAGGCTGGCGTCCGGCTCCAGCGGGCGCAGGTTCCACCGGCCGGCTTTGAACTCCTCCCGGTCCTCGGCCGAGAAGAAGTCGACCTCGCCCGGCTCGCTCACCTCGGCGGGCCGCACGGGCACCTCGGCGGCGGGCCGCTCCTCGCCAGGCCGCTCCGGCCCAGGCCGCTCCGCACCAGGCGGTTCACCAGCAGGCCGCACCTCGGCGGGCGGTTCGTCGGTGCCGCCCGCCATCGCGGCGATGCCGGTGACGGTCGGGTTCTCCAGCAGCAGCGCGACGGGGACGCGCCTGCCGTACCGCTTCCGCAGCGCCTTGGAGACCTGGACCATGGTGAAGGAGGTGACGCCCTGGTCCCAGAGGTCCTGCCCGACATCGACCTCGTCGACTCCGAGCAGCTCGGCGAACAGCTCCGCGATCTCCGTCACCGCCGAGGCCGCCACCTCCGCGGCGCGCTCGGGAACGGGCTCGGAAACGGGCTCGGGAACGGGCTCGGGAACGGGCTCGGAGACGCGCTCCGGGACGCGCTCGAAATCTGGCTCGGAGACAAGCTCCGGGGCAGGCGCTGCGACGGGCTCGGAGGCGCGCTCGCCGAGCGGCCATGGGAGCGCGTCACGGTCCAGCTTGCCGTTGGACGTGGCCGGGAACGTGGTCACGAACGCCACGTGGTTGGGCACCATGTACGCCGGCAGCGTCTCGGCCGCGTGCCCGCGCAGCTCCCCCACGTCAGGCTCCTCGCCCTCGGCCACCACGTACGCGACCAGCTTCCGCTCGCCGGAGCGGTCGTCGCGGGCCAGGACGACGACGTCCCGCACGCCCGGGTGCTGCCGCAGCCGGTGCTCGATCTCGCCCAGCTCCACCCGGAAGCCGCGGATCTTGACCTGGTTGTCGGCCCGGCCGAGGAAGGTGATGTTCCCGTCGGGCAGCAGGGCGGCCCGGTCGCCGGTCATGTACATGCGGCCGCCCGCGAACGGGTCGGGCACGAACCGCTCGGCGGTCAGCTCCGGCTGGTTGCGGTAGCCGAGGCTCAGGCAGCCGCCGCCGATGAACAGGTCGCCTTCGACGCCTTCGGGGCAGGGCCGCCGGTTCTCGTCGAGGATGTAGTAGAGGGCGTCGTCGATCGGCCGGCCGTACGGGATGCTCCGCCACGACGGGTCGATCTCCCCCACCTCGAACCAGTTCGACCAGACGGTGGCCTCGGTGGCGCCGCCCAGGCTGACCACCCGCGCCCGAGGGAAGGTCGCGCGCACGGCGTCCGGCAGCGGCAGCGGCGTGTAGTCGCCGCTGAGGAAGACCAGCCGCAGGTCGCCGGTGCCCTCGTGACCCTGGTGGTCGGCGAGCAGCGGGGCGAGCTGGTTGAGCGTGGTGGGCGCGGAGTTCCAGAACGTGATGGGCTCGTCGAGCAGGATGTTCAGCAGCAGCTCGGGGTCGCGCTGCTGGTCCTCGTCGGCGATGTAGAGCGAGGCGCCCCGGCCGAGCAGGCCGAAGATGTCGAAGACCGACAGGTCGAAGCCGAGCGAGGTGACGCAGAGCCCGACGTCGGAGGCGTCGAACTCGAAGGTGCGGTAACACCAGTCGAGCAGGTTGAGCAGCGGCCGGTGGCTGACCTCGACGCCCTTGGGCTTGCCCGTGCTGCCTGAGGTGAAGATCACGTAGGCGAGGTCGTCCACGGTGTTCACCAGGGGCGGGTCGCCGCGGTCGTCGCCGTCCGCGTCGAGCTCGACGGTGCGCACGCCCTCGGGCACCGCCCAGCCGGGCGTCCGCGGGCAGGTGAGCACGATCCCGGCGGCGGCGTCGTCCAGCATGACGGCGGCCCGCTCGTCCGGCAGCGACGGCTCGACGGGCAGGTAGGCGCCGCCCGCCTTGAGTATCCCGAGGACGGCGGCCACCATGTCCGGCCCACGGCACAGGCGCACGCCGACCACCGTCCCCGGCCCCACGCCCAGCTCCTTCAGCCGCCAGGCGGCGGCGTTGGCCCGGCGGTTCAGCTCGCCGTACGTCATGGTCCCGCCGGCGTGCCGCAGCGCGACCGCGTCAGGCCGGGCGGCGGCCTGCCGTTCGAACAGCCGGTGCGCGGGGCGCAGCCGGTCCTCGAAGGCCGCGAACAGCTCGGCGAGGTCGGGGAACTCCGGCTCCAGCGCGTCCCAGTGGTAGTGCAGCCGGTCGCCTTCCCTGATGACGATGCAGTCGAGCGCGACGTCCGGCGTGTAGGTCATCCACGGCCCGGCCTCCACGCCGTCCGGCAGCGGATGCGCGGTCAGGTCGAGGGTGCTGGTGTAGACGACGGGGAAGGCGTAGGCGCGGCGGCGGCGCTCCTTCATGACGTGGCCGCGCAGCGTGGCCAGGCCGGTCAGAGCGCCGTTCGCGGCGTCGGCCCCGATCCGGTCCTGGTAGGACTCCGCGTTGGTGACCCAGCTCAGCGCGGTGAACTCGCCGGGGCGCAGCGGCTCGGACTCGGCGGTCCAGCGCACCACGGACACGCTGAACGGGTCGGTGAAGCGCCTGCCCAGCGCGCCGGTCAGGGCGGCGAAGACGGTCTCGTCGGAGACCGCGGCGACGCTGCCGCTCAGCCGGACGCGGCGGGCGGGCGTGGTGGCCACCTCGGGTCCGGGCGGCAGGTCACGGAACCGCTCGGTCCAGTAGCCGGCCTCGCCCGAGTCCTCAAGGGTGTGCTCCTGCGGCGGGCGCGGCTCGGCGGACGGGTCGGCGTACAGCAGGAACAGCTCGCGCAGGACGCGGTGGATGCTCCGCCCGTCGAGCACGGTGAGGTCGACGGCCGCGTGCACGGTCTCGCCGGTGACCCGCAGCTCCCACTGCGGCCAGCGGCCCAGCGGGAAGGCCCGCCCCGCCATCTCCTCGACCTCGACCTCGGTGGTCTCGGGGATGCTCCAGTTCCGCGGCGCGTGCGGCCTGATCCGCAGCGTGCCGTCGTGCGTGACCTCCGAACGCAGCGCGTCGTAGGCGGCCACCAGGCGCAGCCAGGCGCGCTCGAGCCGGTCCCGGTCCAGATCGCGGACGTGGAAGCTGTGGTAGACCTGGCAGCCGTCGTATCGGCACGAACCGGCCGCGCGGGCCACGTAGTACGCCTTCTGCAGCTCGTTGAGCGGCCGGATCTCCGCGTCTCCCGCGTCGGCGCACAGGGCGCGCAGCGCGTTGGTGAAACGGGCGAACAACGTCTCCGGCTCGCCGGGCGCGAAGCAGCCGGGCACGAGGTCCCAGCGGATCCGCAGCTCGCCGTCGAGCTCCCACATCTGGTGGTCGAGCGCGACGCCGGAGGTCTGGCTGAGGGCGTACGACACCGGCGGCACGGCCTCGTCGGGCCGGGCGTCGAGCAGGCTGGTGAAGACGACGGGCAGCGGCGCCCGCTCGCGCAGCTCCCGCATGACGGTCACGCCGGGGACGGCCGCGTGGCCGAGATCCCGCCACAGCCGCCGGTGCACCTCCTGGACCGCCTCCTCCAGCGGCTCGCCCGACGTGCTCTCGGCGGCGAACACGGCCGTGCCGGTGAACGGCCCGACGACCTCGTCCACCTCGCGCGGCAGCCACGCCCGGCCGGTCGTGGTGACGGCCAGGGAGCAGTCCTCGCCCCTGCCGACCGTCTCGGCGAACAGGGTCAGCACCAGGGCGGTCGGCGAGACGTCCAGCTCGGCGGCTCTGGCGCGCAGGGCGCTCCACTGGGCGGCGCTCAGCGAGCCGGTCAGCGCGGAGCGCGGCGACCCGTCCGGCACACCGGCGGCGGGGCCGGGCGGCAGGTCCGCCAGGCGTCCCCGCCAGTAGTCCAGGTCCTCCTGGAGGCGGGGGCCCTGCCGGTACGCCTCCAGCGCCCGCAGGCAGTCGCGGAGGGAGGGGGCGGCGTCGCCGAGCCGGTGGCCGGGGTCGCGGTAGCAGCGCCACCAGTCGCGCAGGAGCACGTCGAGCCCGCGCCCGTCGGTCACGCTCGCGTCGATGCCGAAGTGCACGGTGCCGGGGGTGGTGACCTCGACGGCGAACGGCGGCCAGACGCCGGGCTCGTAGCGCCGGTGCGCGAGGCGCTCGCGGGCGCCGGGCCGGTCCACCGGCAGCTCCCACGACGGGGCCCGCTCCAGCACCCGCTGGGTGCCGTCCTCGTCCAGCCGCAGGCGCAGCGCGTCGTGGTGGTCGACGACGCGCTGCCAGGCTTCGCGCAGGCGTCCGGCGTCGACGTCGGGCACCTCGAACTCCCGGTAGACCTGGCAGCCGACCGGGTCGGGGGTGACGTCCTCGTCCGCGCCCATGACGTAGGCCTGCTGCAGGGGCGTCAGGGCGAACGGCTCGTGCCGCTCGCCGGGGGCCGCGCCGATCACCGGGCCGGTCGGGGCGGCGGGAGCGGCCTGGTCGGCGTTCCGCTCCGGCCCGGCCAGCTCGGCGATCCGCTCGGCCAGCCGCGCCGGCGTCGCGCACTCGCCCAGCCACTCGACGGGGAAGTCCAGCGCGAACTCCCGCTGGATCTCGAACCACACCCGTACCGCGGAGATCGAGTCGAGTCCGCTGTCCTTGAGTGACGCGTCGGGGGTCAGGTCCGCGCCGCCGGGCAGCGCCTCGGCCAGCAGGCGGACGACCGCCTCGGTCACGCGCTCGTTGTGCTCCATAAGCCTCCTCCGTCTCTGCGACGCTAGTGAGGAGGCCGCGCCCTGCCTGCTCAAGACTGAGCAGTCACCGAGAGGCGTCCGGCCGTAGCTTTCGGACCATGCCTGATTCCTGGATTGCGGGCGGAGAGCCCAGGGCCGACGCTCGGATCAGACTGTTCTGCTTCGCGCACGCGGGAGGCGGGTCGGCGCTGTTCCGCAAGTGGGACGAGCACCTGTCGCCGGAGATCGACGTCTGCCCCGTGGTGCTGCCGGGGCGCGAGTCGCGCATCCGCGAGCGCCCCTACGACCGCATGGAGCGGCTCGTGGGCCCGCTGTCGGAGGCCATCGAGCCGTACACCGACCGGCCCTTCGCGCTGTTCGGGCACAGCATGGGCGCCGCCGTGGCCTGGGAGACGGCCCGCCGGTTTCCCCCTGTCGTGCTGTTCGTGTCGGGGCGGCGCGCGCCGCAGCTGCCGACGCGGCGCCGCCGCTTCAGCGACCTGTCCGAGGACGAGCTGCTGGCCGAGCTGGGCAAGCTGAACGGCACGCCGTCCGAGGTGATGGGCCAGCGCAGCCTGCTGGAGCTGTTCCTGCCGAGCCTGCGCGCCGACTTCGAGCTGAACGAGTCGTACACGCCGCTGCCCGGCACGCGGCCGGGCTGCCCGATCTCGGCGCTGCTCGGCGACGCCGACCCCGAGGTCGACCCGGACGAGATCGCCGCCTGGGCCGACGCCACCGGCGGCGGCTTCACGCTGCGCGTGTTCGGCGGCGACCACTTCTACCTCAAGGGCCCGCGGCCCGAGGTGCTGGCGGCGATCCAGGAGGACCTGGACCGCCACCTTCTGAACGTCTCCTGACCGGCCCGGCCGTCAACCGTCCTTGGACAGGTCGCGCAGCCGGGCTTCGAGCAGCCCGGCCGCGGCCTCCATCAGCCGGTCGGCGATGACGTCCACGTGCCTGGCCCGCCAGTCGGCCAGCTCGGTGCCCGCGACCCACCGGTTGAACGCGCCCATCGCCGGGCCGCAGTGGACCTGGTAGTCCACCTCCCGCCCGGCCTCGCCGCGCAGCGCCAGCCTGATCGTGTGCACGAAGTACCAGCGGAAGACGAGCGCCATCCGGTGCTTGGGGTCGCGCTCGGCGCGGGCCAGCTCGCCCGGTCTGCGCGCGGCCAGGAACGCCCGCGTCTCCTCCCACACCTCGTCGAAGGATCGGCGGAAGAACTTGTCCTGGATCGTCCGCCTGGTCTTCTCGTCGATCTCCTCCAGCGAGCCGTGCCGGCGGTAGAGCTGGTAGAGCTTGTTGGCCCGCGCCGGGAAGAGCGTGCCCTTCCTGGCCACCTGCACCTGCGCGCCCAGCTCGAACATGTCGCCGGCCGGGGCGTAGGCGGTGTCCTGCACGTCGAGCCCGGCCAGCAGGTCCTTGACGGCGTCGGACGTCCCCGCCTCCGGCGTGCACTGGTTGACGCTGCCGGTGACGATGAAGTCGGCGCCGAGCACGAACGCGGCGGCGGCGGCCTCCGGGGAGCCGATCCCGCCCGACGCGCCGACCCTGATGCGCCTGCCGTAGCCGTGTGCGGCCATCTCCTCGTCGCGCAGCCGCACGATCGCGGGCATCAGCGCGTACGGTGAGCGACCGTCGGTGTGTCCGGCCGAGTCGGCCTCGACGCAGATGTCCGCGCTGACCGGCAGCTCCGCCGCGACCTCGGCCTCGGCCGCGCTCAACGCCCCCTCCCGTACGAGCCTGTCCAGGACGGCGCGCGGCGCGGGCCGCATGAAGGCGCTCGCGACCTCGGGCCTGGAGACCTTGGCCAGCACGTGCCGGACGGCGACCGGCCGGCCGGAGGCGTCACGGTGGGCGCCGCTGTAGCGGTAGCGCACGAGGGGCGCGGTGACGCGCGAGTAGGCGGCGGCCTCGACGTGGCGGACGTCGCGCCGCAGCAGCAGGTCCACCGTCTCGCGTTCCAGGCCCTCCTCGTCGAAGCCGTAGAGCAGGTTCACGCCGTACGCGCCGTCCGGCCCGAGGGCACGCTCGATCCGGTCGAGCGCCTGGCCGATCTCGTCCAGGGTGAGCCCGCCCGCGCCGAAGAAGCCCATCAGCCCGGCCCGGCCCATCCTGATCACGAGGTCGGCCGACGCGATGCCCTTGAACATCGACCCGGCCAGGTAGGCGTGGCGGACGCGGTAGTCCGCGCGGAACTCGGCGGAGCCGAGCGCGATCCCGGAGTCGCGGGCCGGGACTCCGGAGCCGAACGCGCCCCCGGAGTCCCGGGCCGCCGGCGTCTCGACGGGATGGCGCCGGGTGACGTCCCACAGCTTGCCGAGCACGTCGCCGGGGCCGATCTCCTCCAGCTCGCGCACGCCCTGGCCCATCAGGTAGCGCAGGCCGTCCAGCCACCTCACCGGGTTGCAGATCTGGCGGCGCAGCAGGTCGGCCGCCTCCCCCGCCTGGTACGGGCGCGCGGTCACGTTGGAGATGACGGGCACCCGCGGCTCGGCGATGCGGACGCCGTCCAGCGCCTCGGCGAAGGCGGCGGCGGCCGGCTCCATGTAGCGCGAGTGCGAGGGGACGCTCACGCTCAGCGGCACCCACTTGCCGGGGGCGCGGCCGCTGAGCGAGTCGAGCTCGTCCTTGGGCCCGGCGAGCACCACCTGTTCCGGGGAGTTGTAGTTGGCGATGTCGACGCCGGTGCCCGCCAGCAGTTCTTCAAGCTGTTCCGGCTCGGCCCCGAGCACCGCCGCCATGGTGCCGCCGGCCGCCCCGGACATCAGCTCCCCCCGCCGCTTGACCAGGGCCAGCCCGGTCTCGAAGTCGAAGCAGCCGGCCGCGAACAGCGCCGTGTACTCGCCCAGGCTGTGCCCGGCCAGGTAGTCCGGCCGGCCGCCCTCGTCCTGCCGGGCCAGGAAGCTCAGGGCGTTGACCGTGAAGAGGGCCGGCTGCGCGTAGCGGGTCTCACGCAGCCGCACCGGGTCGTCGCACAGCTCGGCGACGGAGTAGCCGAGGATCTCGTCGGCGCGGGCGCACAGCTCGGGGTACCTCTCCAGGACGCCCGCCCCCATGCCCTTGCGCTGCGACCCCTGCCCGGGGAAAACCCACACGACGGACATCAGGCGTGTTCCTCTCTAGCGTTCCCAGGGGAATCTCTTCTCGGTCGCGTAGTCGACGAGCCGCCGGCGCACCTCGGGGTCGGACATGAGCCTGCCGAACTCCCCGACCGCCACCCGCTCGGTCTCGTCCGAGACGATCCACAGCTCGCGGAAGTAGCGCTTCATGTCCGTGACGATCGACCGGTCCAGCTTCGTCAGCCGGTATGCCAGCCGCCGCACGAGCGCCTCGGAGTCGTCCGACACCTCGTCCACCAAATGGAAGGCGGCGGCCTCCGCGGCGCTCACCGGCTGGGTGCTCAGCGTCATCGCGTACGCCTTCTGGAAGCCGGTGCGCCGGATCAGGAACGGCAGCACGCAGCACGGCAGCAGCCCCCACAACGCCTCGGGGAGGCTGAACGTGCTGCGCTCGCTGGCGAAGACGAAGTCGCTGGCCGCGGCCAGCCCCACGCCGCCGCCCGCCGCCCGGCCGTCCACCCGCGCGACCACCGTCACCGGCGTCTCGGTGAAGCGCCGCAACAGGCCGTAGAACGCCCGGCCGCCGTCCGCGACGTCCCCGACCGCCGCCTCCTCCAGGTCCATGCCGGTGCAGAAGACGCCGTCGCCGCCGCCCTCCAGCAGGAGGATGCGGCAGCCGGGCGCGCGCTCGGCCTCGTCCAGGGCGGCGCCGATCTCCTTGACGACGCGGTCGTCGATCGTGCCGCGCCGCAGCCTGTGCCGCATCGTCGCCGACGTCAGCTCCATCTGTACTCCCGGTGGAAGTCCGCGATGCGGTCCAGCACCAGCAGGCCGCGCCCGCCGAAGGCCTCCTCGTACAGGTCGCCGTACGGCTTGGGGTCCAGCACCGCGTCCCGCACCCCGAACGCGCGGTCGGCGCTCAGCTCGGTGAGCGCGTCCAGCTCCTCGACGGTGATCCCGCGCCGGTCGTCCAGCGCCTCGGCGATGCCGCTGCGCCCCTGGGCGGGGATCACGCCGCTGAAGAACTCCGACGCGCAGCCCGACCCGTACGAGAACAGCCCCGCCCGCTTCGGCGCGTCGAAGCCGCCGTGGTCGATGAGCGAGCACAGCGCCAGGTAGAGCGCGGCCGAGTAGGTGTTGCCCACCCGCACCCCGTAGGCCAGGGACGGCGCGACCCGCGCCTCGAAGTCGGCCTCGATCTCACGCGGCCCCAGCCCTTTGAGCTTGCGCAGCAGCATCCGGTGCGCGCCCTTCACCATGCCGGCGAACGGCGTGTGCAGCGCCAGGTAGTCGAAGGTGTCCACGATGTCGGCCCCGGTCACCCGCCGCTCGTAGACCGCGAAGCACTCCTCGACGCAGCGCATGTACGCCAGCAGCGACAGGTCGGGATCGACCGCGTCCGTGTCGTGCCGCGGCCGGGCCGTGTCCATCACCTCGAAGGTGTGGTAGCCGTTGGCGCCCGGATCGAGCCGCAGCACCCGCGCGTCCTCGCCGACCAGCATCGCCACCGCTCCGGCGCCCTCCGAGGGCTCCCAGTAGGTGGACTTGGCCGTGCCGCTGGCCGCGTCCGTGGCGATGGCCAGCGCCTTCACCCCGGGGATCGGGCTCGCGCCGACGACGGCGGCCGCGCTCTGCAGCGCGGCCGTCCCGCCGTAACAGGCGTGCTTGACCTCGAACGACCGGCAGGCCGGGTTCAGCCCCAGATGGTGGTGGATGTACGTGCTGATCGGCTTGCCGAAGTCGAGCCCCGACTCCGTGCCGACGACCAGCAGCTCGATCCGGTCCCTCTCCTCCGGGGTGAGCGCGTCCACCAGCGGCCTGGCGGCGTTCACCGCGTTGGTGACCGGGTCCTCGCAGGGCAGGTTGACCGAGCGCTGCTCCATCATCAGGTTGCCGAAGCGGTTCACGTCCAGGCCGCGCGCGTCGAACAGCGCGCGCACGTCCGTGTACGCCCGGCCGACGTACGCGTTGATCGCCTCGATCCCGAGAGCCATGGGCTAGGGCACCATCAGGACGTCGTTGATGCTGGTCGGCACGAACAGCCGGTCCCACTGCCCGCCGCCGTGCCGCTCCGGCACCCGCTCCACGCCGTAGACCTCTTCGCGCATGCCGTCGCCCCGGTCCACCTCCTGCACCGCCTGGTAGTCGTCCAGCTCGCGCAGGTGGATGAGGGCGTGGATGCGGTCCTGCTGCCCCCACGTCTGCTCGTAGATGTAGGCCGTGGCCCGGCCTTCGAGGCTGTTGTTGACGTACTGCGACCAGTCGTAGAGGAACTGCCGTCCCTCCTCGCGCAGCTCGTAGCGCACGTCGGCGCTGCGCAGCACGATCGCCCCGGCGGTCGCCGAGTTGAGCTGCTCCTTCTGGGTGGTCTGGTGCGTCGCGGGCGGCACGAACGTGCCCGGCACGTCGTGCACGTCGTCGGTGAACCCGTGCTGCGGACACATGATCGTCTCGCGCAGGCTGCCGTAGACGAACATCTTCTCCCAGTTGCCGCCGCCCTTCTTGGGCAGCCGGTCCTTGAGCGAGATCTGCTGGAACGCCTCGTCGTGGTCGACCATGTCGAGGAGCTTGCTGTACTTCTCGGGGGACTTCATGTGCACGAACCAGTGCAGCCGCTCGCGTACGCCGAAGACCTCCTCGTAGCAGAAGGTCGTGGCGACGCCGGCCTGAGCGCGGTTCATGTAGTCGAGCAGGTCGACGCTGAAGTCGCGGCCCTCGCGGGCCATGCCGTACTCCAGCATCCCCACACGATGGATGATCAAGCCTGCGTTGCCCGAGTGCAGCAGCTGCTCGGGGGGCAGGGTGGTCTGATACTGCGCCGACTTCGTCATGCCCCGAATGTCACCCACGGGCGCGGGGACGTCCGCTCAATATTGAGCAGGCCCCTTGCAGGCGTCCACCCCTGGCAGGAGCGCCGGGCTCAATATTGAGCAGCAGGACGCACACCCGATCGGCTTAGCCTCTCCTGTGCCTGACATGCCTCTGGGAGCCCACGAACTGCTGGTCTTCATGCTGCAGCTGGGCCTGCTCCTCGGTCTCGCCGTCCTGCTCGGCCGGCTGTCCGTACGCCTGCGCATGCCCGCCATCGTCGGCGAGCTGACCGTGGGCGTGCTCCTGGGCCCTTCCCTGCTCAACCAGCTGGCCCCCGGCCTGAAGTTCACCCAGCTCCACCTGCTGGACGCGGTCGGCCAGGTCGGCGTGCTGCTGCTCGTCGCCATCACCGGCATCCAGCTCGACTTCGGCCTCGTCCGCCGCCGCGGCTCCACCGCCGCCAAAGTGAGCATCGCCGGCCTGGTCGTCCCGCTGGCACTCGGCGTGGCCACCGGCTACCTGCTGCCCGCCTCCCTCCTCGCCGAGGGCACGAGCGTCACCGTCTTCGCCCTGTTCCTCGGGGTGGCCACCTGCGTCAGTGCCATCCCGGTGATCGCCAAGACGCTGACGGACATGAAACTCCTGCACCGCAACGTCGGCCAGCTCTGCCTGACCGCCGGGATGGTGGACGACGCGTTCGGCTGGTTCATGCTCTCGATCGTCTCCGCCATGGCGACCACAGGCGTACGCACCGGCCAGGTCGTGCTGTCGCTGATCTCCCTCGTCGCCCTCGTGCCGTTCGCCGTGTGGATCGGCCGCCCGCTCGTCCGCTGGACGATGGCCGCCGCCACCCGATCCGCGGAGCCCGGCCCGGCCGTGGCCGTCGCCGTGGTCCTCGTGCTCCTGTCGGCCGCCGCCACGCACGCGCTCGGCCTGGAGGCCATCCTGGGGGCGTTCGTCTGCGGCATCCTCATCGGCCGCTCGGGCCAGGCCGACGCCGAATGGCTGGCCCCGTTGCGGACGATCGTCCTCAGCGTCCTCGCGCCCCTCTTCTTCGCGACGGCCGGCCTGCGCATGGACCTCACCCTGCTGGCCCAGCCCGCCGTCCTGGCCGCGTCCGGCATCGTCCTCGGCGTGGCCATCGTCGGCAAGTTCCTCGGCGCCTACCTGGGGGCCCTGCTGAGCCGGATGAGCGGCTGGGAGGCCCTCGCGCTCGGGGCCGGCATGAACGCGCGCGGGGTCATCGAGGTCATCGTGGCGATGGTCGGCCTGCGTCTCGGCATCATCAACACGGAGATGTACACCATTGTGATCGTCGTCGCGATCGTCACCTCCCTGATGGCCCCGCCGATCCTCCGCATCGCGATGCGACGCGTCGAGATCACGAGCGAGGAACGCCTCCGCCGAGCCGCCCAGGACCAGCTCGTCAAGCCCTGACGCCTCAGAAATTCATCTCCCACGCATACCGGGGACCTCCCTCAAGGTCATCAAGCAACTCATTCGCGTCCACCTGCCCGTCCCTTTTGACGCGCTACCCCGTGACAACCGTCAGGCGCTCGCCTTCAACTGGTGGACGCGCTGCTTGGACAGACCCATGACACGTGCCGTATCCGGCTCCGACCAGTGGCTGGTGAGAACTTTCGCAGCCTTGACGGCCAGTTCCGCGGCGCGCTTGGTATGGGCTTCGGCCAGTTCCTTCTCATGGCTGTATTCGGCCACCAGCATGGCCACGTCGTCGGGCAGGTCGAAGACGAACTCCACGCCAGGAGTGTTCGCCGGCCAGGCCCAGGCATGGATCTCCGCCAAGTCACGCTCCAACTGTGACAAGGAGCCGGCCAGGCCAACTCCCTCTACCTCGCCGGTGGGGCAGCGCGACACCCACCGGTCGTTCTCATAGGTGATGACATAGGTGATCGTCTTACTCATCGACTCATCCTTTCTGTGACCGCCTCCAGGCGCTTGAGGGCTTCGCGAAAGAGCTCGGGGTCGCGATCCGGATCGGCAGGGATCATGACGGGAACCGAGATGATGCCATCCTTGATCACACGCAGCGCGCACATGTCACCCTCAAGGTGATACAGCCAGTCAGCTGTGGCGCCTGCGGCAGCCACTATTGCCGCCACTTCGGCGAGCTGCCGCATGTGTGGTGGAAGGATCTCGGCCATACCGATGATATTACTCCGCTAGGAGGTAGCCTCCTAGCGGAGTAGGAGCGGAACTCTGGGTGACATCTGATCCCCCGAAATCGGAGCATCGTGACAAGTCGTAACAAGTTCGACCAGTGGTCGTATTTCGAGGAGCGAGGCCTGACAGACAGGTTCGCGGGCTCATGGGTCGAGGCGCCCGACCACCGCGCGGTGGTCGCTGCGCTGCGGGCGGAGGAGGAGACACTCGCCTGTGACCTGAACCAGGCGCGGCGATGGTACAGCTCCTACTCAGACGAGGACTGAATCGCCCCGACTTTGATGGAGACCTCAACGGTTGATTCCGACGGGTTGGCTGGGTTGATGTTGAGCGTAGTGGAGAGCTTCGAACTCCTCGGGTGGCAGGTGCCCGATCGCTGAGTGCAGGCGGGTGGCGTTGAACCAGTCGACCCATTCGGCGGTGGCCAGCTCGACGTCGGCCAGGCTGCGCCAAGGGCCGCGAGGCTTGATCAGCTCGGTCTTGTAGAGGCCGATCTGCGATTCCATCAGGGCGTTGTCGAGAGCGTCGCCGACGGTGCCGATGGAGGCGTCGATCCCGGCCGCCAGCAGATGCGTGGTGAACCGGAAAGACGTGTATTGACTACCGGCATCGCTGTGGTGAATCAGCCCGGCTTCAACGGGTCGCCCGGTGCGCTCGCGTCGCCACAGGGCCATGTCCAGGGCATCCAGAACCAGGCTGGTCTGCTTGGACAGCGAGGCGGCCCAGCCGACGATCGCCCGTGAGTAGACATCGACCACGAAGGCCACGTAGACCACTCCGCACCAGGCGGCCACGTGGGTGAAGTCGGCCACCCAGGCGGCGTTCGGCCGGCTTGCGGTGAAGTCCCGGCGCAATCGATCAGTCGCCCGCTCATGGCCGGGGTCGGCCACGGTGGTGCGCACCTTCTTGCCTCGCCGGGCGCCCTGCAGGCCGAGGGCGCGCATGCGCCGCTCGACGGTGCAGCGGGCGACTCGATGGCCTTCCCGCTGGAGCTGGTGCCAGATCTTGCGGGCGCCGTAGACGCCGTAGTTGGCGGCGTGGATGCGGGTGATGTGCTCGTCCAGTTCGGCGTCGCGCAGGGCCCGGGTCGAGGGCGGACGGTTCTTGGCGGCGTAGTAGGTGCTGGTGGAGATGGGGCAGCCGTGCTCGGTCAGGACACGGCAGATCGGCTCGACACCGAACACGTCGGCGTGCTGGTCGATGAAGGTCACGAGTGCGTGTGTGGCCGGTCGAGCTCGGCCGCGAAGAAAGCCGACGCGGCCTTCAGGATCTCGTTGGCGCGGCGCAGTTCGGCGTTCTCCCGGCGCAGTCGCTTCAGCTCGGCTGACTCATCTGAGGTGCGGCCGGGTCGGCTGCCCTCGTCGATCTGGGCCTGGCGGACCCAGGTGCGCAGTGTCTCCGCGGTGCCGATGCCGAGCTTGGTCGCGACGGCGTTGATCGTGGCCCACTCGGTCGGGTAATCCGGCCGCACTTCGGCGACCATCCGCACCGCTCGACGGCGCAGCTCGGCAGGGTAGGGGGACTTACCTGGCATGGACTCGATCCTCTCAAGAGATCAAGTCTCCACCGAACCCGGAGCGATTCAGACATCGTGTGGGTGGCCGAGCAGAGCCCCGGCTGGGTCAAGATGTTCGCTTTATCCGGATTGTCCTTGTGGTCCGTCGTCGACACGCTCCCGCAGCCGGGCGGCCGGGCCTTCTACCTGTCCTGTGACGGGCTCGGCGAAGTCAGCGAACCGGTCTTTTTCAACGGGGACGAGTGGGAGGACATCCCCGCGGATCACTGGGACCGCCCTCGGCAGGAGGGAGCAGATCTCGTCGGTTCCTCTGACCACGCCCAGGAGATGAACTTCTACCTCGCCGCGCCGGCGTACACGACCGGCAGGTTCATCGACGACACGTGGTTCACCACGCCAGGCTTGCTCTGCCGGATCCCGGACGGGGCGTGGCCCCGTGGATGACCAGTGGGAGTTCCTGCTCGGCACCGGAATGGGGCGCGGTTTCACCGGCACCTGGGTCGAGTCGGGCGACACCGATGCCGTGGCCGTCCTGCTCGGCGCGGACCTCGCCTCCCGCCAGGACTGCGACCTCGTGACCGCCATGACCCACTACCGGCCGATGGCCTTCACCGAACGCATCTGGACCGGCCCCCACTCCGACGGCTGGACCCACGCCCTCACCATCAGCGGCCCACCCCCGGTGACCACGGGCCTGACCGAAGCCGGCCTCCGTTTCCTGCAGATCCGCACCATGGACGCCTACGTCCACGATCTCCTCTACGGCGACGGCGTCACGACCGCCTGGGCGACCCAGCGCTGGTACGGCGAGGTCCTCGCCGACCCCGGCTCTATGGTCGAGCCCTACCTCCGGGAAGCCGGGCCGCCCACGAACATCCCGGAGGCCGTGCACTCCGGATCCTGGATCACCGAACCCGAGGACCACAACCGGGTCTGCCTGGAGACCTATCTCTTTCTCACCGGGCGCATGAGCGGCCGGTTCATCGACCGTGAATGGCTGGGCGAGAAGAGAAGCCTCTACACCGTCCCGTTGTCGGCGGTGATGTAGCGGAGCACATCACCCTCGGCGCCCCTGCCCTCTTGGGCAGGGGCGTTCGCCGGCCCACTTGATCGCGCAGTCTGCTCAGTGCCCGTGCGTCAGCAGGAGTTGCTGGCGAGATGTCCAACCTGCGACCGTCATGGTCGCCGGGCCGGTACCCGTGGAAGGCGAGGTGCCGATGCGAATCTTGGGTTGGACGTCACCCCTCCGTGCCCTGCTCAGCAGGGGTCAGGAGTGATGTGACCCGACCGGCGAACAGCAGCGCCCACCCTGACGCGATCAATGCGATGGGCTTCGCCAACTCCGCCAGAAAGCATCCACATCGGGTACACGCCCGTGTCCGAGTAGTACTGCGGTGGACTGTAGAGCAGGCCCCGGACCAGCCCCATAAGACGAGCAGGACTCCTGCGACGATGAAGCCCACCGTGATCACACGCACGTACCCGCATCATAGGCCCACGTGATCACAGAGGCGCGGCGGGCTTGCCTGACCGTCGGCCGGATCAGCGCCGTTCCAGAGCGTCGGCGATCCGCAAGACGGCCCTTCCCGTGATGGTGGACGCCGTGAACAGTTCAGCAATGGCGCACTATTCTGCGTTGCTAAGTACTGGTAGTCAGTGTTACTTTGTACCAGTAGCTAGCGTCACCAAGTAGCTGAAGGGAGGTGCCTATGGGCAAGCTCGTGACGGAGATGCTCAAGGGAACGTTGGAGGGCATCGTCCTGGCGATCCTGTCCGTCCGTCCCGCCTACGGCTACGAGATCACGGCGTGGCTGCGCGATCAGGGCTTCTCCGACATCGCCGAAGGCACCATCTACGCCCTGCTGGTCCGGGTCGAGCAGCGCGGCCTGGTCGACGTGGAGAAGGTCCCGTCCGAGAAGGGGCCGCCGCGCAAGGTGTACTCCCTCAACGCTCAGGGCCGGGAGTACCTCGAAGAGTTCTGGAGGACCTGGAGCTTCCTCGCAGAACGGCTCGAACAGCTCCGCAAGGGAGGCAAGCAGTCATGACGACCGGGTCGAACAAGCCGAAGAGCCGCTACCTGCAGTACCTGGAGATCGTCACCGGGTCATTGGACGAGAAGAAGCGCTGGCGGCAGTACAAGGCGCGCGTCAAGCAGCTTCCCGACGACTACCGCACGGCCGTCGAAGCGCTGGAGCGATACCTGATGCACTTCGGGCCGGCGGACGGCGCCGGTGCGATGGCGATGTTCGAGGACCTGGCCGATCTGTTCGAGCAGAGCGTGGCCGACGGCACCCCGATCCGAGACGTCTTCGGGGAAGACCCGGTGGAGTTCGTCGAGGCGTTCGTGGCCAACTACCCGATCGGCCAGTACAGGGCCCGCGAGCGCAACCGCTTCACCAGCGCCATCGCGCGCGCCGCCGGCGAGAACACCGCGACAGAGGAAAGGACAGACCGATGACGACACAGCAGACCCCGGCGATCCACGTGCATGGCCTAAAGAAGTCGTACAAGGAGCTGCGGGTGCTGCGCGGCGTGGACTTCACCGTGGCACGGGGCAGCATCTTCGCCCTGCTCGGCAGCAACGGGGCGGGCAAGACCACGGTCGTGAAGATCCTGTCCACGCTGCTCAAGGCCGACACGGGAACGGCCCGCGTGCACGGCTTCGACGTCGCCACGCAGGCCGCGGACGTACGCGAGTCCATCAGCCTCACCGGGCAGTTCGCCGCCGTCGACGAGATCCTCAGCGGGCGGGAGAACCTCGTGCTGGTCGCCCGGCTGCGGCATCTCAAGGATCCGGGCGCGATCGCGGATGAGCTGCTCGCCCGCTTCTCGCTCACCGAAGCCGGGGGACGGAAGGTCGCGACGTACTCCGGCGGCATGCGCCGCCGCCTGGACATCGCGATGAGCCTCATCGGCAACCCGCCGATCATCTTCCTCGACGAGCCGACGACCGGGCTCGACCCGCAGGCGCGCATCGAGGTGTGGCAGGCCGTCAAGGAGCTCGCCGCCCAGGGCACCACGGTGCTGCTCACCACGCAGTACCTGGACGAGGCCGAACAACTCGCCGACCGGGTCGCGATCCTCCACGAGGGCCGGATCATCGTCAACGGCACCCTGGCCGAGCTCAAGCAACTGCTCCCGCCCGCCAAGGTCGAATACGTCGAGAAGCAGCCGACCCTCGAGGACGTCTTCCTCACCCTCGTCGGCACGAAGGCATAAGGAGCAATGTTGACCTTCTCCCCCTCGTGAACGCGGGGGATTCTCACGGTCGCCCGTGAGGGTTCCTGCTTCACCGCCGGCCGCCCGCCAGGAAGGAGGACTTCCCTTGAGGTCTTACATCGGCTCCACAGGCGTTTCAGCTCTCCGCCAGCCCGGCGGCGAGAATGTTCCTGGCCGCGTTGACGTCCCGGTCATGGCAGGCGCCGCAGGCGCACACCCAGGTCCGGACGTTCAGCGGCATGGACGGCTGGAGAGTCCCGCACACAGAGCACAGCCTGGAGGAGGGAAACCAGCGGTCCACCACCACGAGTCGCCGCCCGTACCAGCGGCTCTTGTACTCCAGCATGCCGCACAGCTCCCGCCAGGACGCG
>NZ_BMNH01000024.1:0-2209 GCF_014646355.1 Nonomuraea cavernae | reverse complement strand
CCCGATTGTTCGAACCCTTCTCCTTTCGGGCCAGCGCCCGCTGAGCGCGGGCCAGCTTGCGACGGTCGGCCCGTTCATGGCGGGGGTTGACGATCTTCTCCCCGCTCGACAACGTGACCAGAGCGGTGATCCCCGCATCCACTCCCACCACCTGTGCGACCGGGGGCAGCGGGGAGATCATCTCCTCCACCAGGATGGACACGAACCAGCGTCCGGCCGCATCCTTCGACACGGTCACCGTGGACGGCCGAGCGCCCTCAGGCAGGGGCCGCGACCACACGATGTCCAGCGGCTCGTCCATCTTCGCCAACGTCAGCGAACCATCGCGCCAGCGAAAGCCCGAACGGGTGTATTCGGCGCTCAGCCGCGACTTCTTACGGGACTTGAACACCGGATACCTGGCCCGTTTGGCGAAGAAGGCAGCGAACGCCGCCTGAAGATGACGCAACGCCTGCTGCAACGGGACACACGACACCTCGCCCAGAAAGCGCAACTCCGCAGAGCGCTTCCACGCCGTCAGCAGCGCCGACGACTCCGCATAGGAGACACCGCGCCCCTCCAGCCGGTAGGCGCGGGTGCGCTCCTCCAGCGCCTTGTTGTAGACCAGGCGCACGCAGCCGAACGTCCGGGCAAGCTCCACTGCCTGCTCGGGAGTCGGGTGGAAGCGGTACTTGTAGGCCCGCTTCACGATCTGCGCCACGCCGCACAACCTACTGCAAGATCAGCTAAATCTCGGACACGTGTTCGATTTGATGGCATTATTCCGGCTTTCCTCCCCGCCCTGAAGGACGGGGTCTCCAGCCTTAAGGAGATACGATGAGCAAGCATTTCTTCGGCGACACCGCCGTCCTGCTGGGACGGTCCCTGCGCCACATCACGCGCAGCCCGGACACCATCATCACAACCGTGATCATGCCGATCGCCATGCTGCTGCTGTTCGTCTACGTGTTCGGCGGCGCGATCAGAACAGGGTCGGATTCGTATGTGAACTACATGCTGCCCGGCATCCTGCTCATCACGGTCGCCTCGGGCATCGCCTACACCGCGTACCGGCTGTTCATGGACATCAAGGGCGGCATCTTCGAGCGCTTCCAGTCGATGCCGACCTCACGGTCGTCGGTGCTGTGGGCGCACGTGCTGACCTCGCTGGTCGCCAATCTGGTCTCGCTCGTGGTCGTGATGCTCGTGGCCCTGCTCATGGGCTTCCGCTCGGGAGCGGGAGTGCTGGCCTGGCTGTCGGTGGTGGGCATCCTGATCCTGTTCACCCTGGCGTTGACCTGGATCGCCGTCATCCCCGGCCTGTCCGCCACGACCCTGGAAGGCGCGAGCGCGTTCTCCTACCCGCTCATCTTCCTGCCCTTCCTCAGCTCGGCCTTCGTGCCCACCGACACCATGCCCGGCCCGCTGCGCGTCTTCGCCGAGAACCAGCCGGTGACCTCCATCGTCAACGCCATCCGCGACCTGTTCGCCCAGCAGCCGGTCGGCAACGACATCTGGATCGCCCTCGCCTGGTGTGCCGGCATCCTGATCGTCGCGTACGGCTTCGCCATGAACACCTACCGCCGCAAGATCTCCTAGGGCGTCTCGATCAAGCAGGTCCTGATCCCGATGAGCATGAAGGAAAGATCATGAGTCAGCTTCTCAGCCCTGAAGGGACTAAGCTTGCAGCTCCTGGCCGTCGGTGGTTTCGACGGTTTGGTCCGCGTCAGGCAGCGTGACTCACTGCCCAGCCCGTCTCACCGCGTGCGGCGATGTTGCGGGCTGCGTTGACGTCGGCGTGCTCAGCGAAGCCGCACGACGTACAGGCGAAGGTTTCCTGGTCGGGCCGGTTGTTCTTGGCCACGTGCCCGCAGGCCGAGCAGGCCTGCGAGGTGTAGGCCGGGTCCACCCAGACCAGGGCGACACCGGCACGGGCCGCCTTGTAGGCGATGAAGTGGCCGAGCTGGTGAAACGACCACGCATGCAGCGTGACCCGCTGGGGCTTGCGGAGCCGTACCCGGTCGCGGATGCCCTGGAGATCTTCCAGGGCGATGCCTCGCCCGGTGCGTGCAGCCTCGGTCACGATGCGTCTGGCGATGGTGTGATTAAGGTCGGCGGCGAAACGTGCTTCCTTGCGGCGGCGTCTCTTCAACAACCGTTTCGCGGACTTGGTGGCCTTGGCCTGCAGGCGGCGGCGCAACTCCCGGTGCCGGTGACGGACCGCGTTCAG
>NZ_BMNH01000023.1 GCF_014646355.1 Nonomuraea cavernae | reverse complement strand
CCCGGCCGGTGTTCTTGACCATCGCGTCAATCTCACCACACCAAGACAGCCATGCCAACATTGACAACTGAGCCAACTAGGTTAACTATGTTGGCTACGACGAAAGAGGAGGTCACCACCCATGCGTTCCGTCCCGATCCCTGTGGATGTCAGCAAGCTCGCCATCACCTGCGTCAAGGCCCCGCGCCCACGCGTGCTCAACCGCGACACCGGCGAGATCAAGACCGACAAGAACGGCAACACCGTCTACGAGGTCACCGTCTCGATCGAGGACGAGTTCGGCCGGATCGAACTCGTCAAGATCGGCACCACTGGCGAACCGCCCATCACCACCGGCGACACCGTCACCGCCGTCGGCCTGCTCGGCTACGTCTGGGAGATCGCCGGCCGGTGGGGCATCGCCTACCGCGCCTCGGCCCTGCTCCCAGCGCGGGAGGCCGCCGATGTCTGACGCGCTCATCGTGCTCGCAGCCTTGGCCGCCATCGCGGCCGGGCTGCAGGCCTGGCGCCACCTGCACTACCCCTCCTTCTGGCTCGCCATCGGCTTCCCACTCACCGCCGCCTCCGTCCGCGCCTCTTGGAGGCGCGTCGCGCTCGGCTGCAACCTGACCAAGAAGCGGCAACGCTGGTGGTTCACCACCGTCCCCGGCGCGATCGCCTCCACCGGCCTGGTCAAAGTCCGCCGCCGCTTCCAGCGGGTCGCCGTCGACACCAAACCGTTCATGTGGCTGCCGCTGCCGACCCGGCACGGCTGGCGGGTCACCCTGCACACCCTGGAAGGCCAGACCCCCGGCGACTACGCCGACGCCGCCGAACGCCTCGCCCACTCCTGGGGCGTCCACGTTGTGCGTGTCTCCTCACCCCGGCCCGGCCGCGTCGTGCTGATGGCGACCATGCGTGACCCGCTGGTCAAGGTGAACGAGCTGCCGCCCTCACCCGACCTGCTGAAGGTGACGGTCGGTCGGCTGGAGACCGGCCAGCCATGGACCATCGACTTCCGCACCGTGCCGCACTGGCTCAACGCCGGGGCGACGCAATCCGGCAAGTCCAACCTGGCCAACGCCTTGATTGTCGGCCTGGCCCCGCAGCCCGTGGCGCTGGTCGGGTTCGACCTCAAAGGCGGGGTGGAGTTCACGCCGTACGCGCCGCGGCTGTCGGCGCTGGCCACCTCCCGGATCGAGTCCGTCAGCCTGCTGGCCGATCTGGTCGCCCTGATGATCGACCGGATGGGGTTGTGCCGTCAGGCGTCCGCCCGCAACATTTGGCAACTCCCGCCCGCTCTGCGGCCGGTGCCGGTCGTGGTCCTGGTCGACGAGCTGGCCGAGCTCTACCTGATGGCCGACAAGTCAGAGAAGGACGAGATCGCCAAAACCTCCACCGCGCTGCTGCGGGTCGCCCAGCTTGGGCGGGCGTTCGGCATCTACCTGTTCTGCTGCGGCCAAAGGATCGGCTCCGACCTCGGACCCGGCGTCACCGCCCTGCGGGCGCAGTGCTCGGGACGGATCTGCCACCGGGTCAACGACCCGGAGACCGCGACCATGACGCTCGGCGACCTCGACCCGGCCGCCCTGGCCTCGGCTCGCGCCATCGCCGCCGAGACACCCGGCGTCGCGATCGTCGCCGGACAGGACGGCCAGTGGTATCGCGCCCGCTCCTTCTACGTCAGCGAGCAAACCGCCGAACAAGCAGCCGCCGCCCATGCTCACCTCGCTCCGTCCTGGGACGAGATCACCGCCCACCTGCCCGAATCCATCACCGCCTGAGAAAGGGGGTGCAACGATGCGACGCTTCGCCTGCCGGCTGCTCGACACCGGCCCGGTCCTCGTCCTGGCCGCCATCGCGGGTGCCGGATCGTTCACCCACATCCGCCAGACCGCCACCGAGCACGGCCAGACCGGCTGGATGTCCTGGGCCATCGCCGTCTGCATCGACCTGACCTGCGTCATGGCCGCCCGCGAACGCCAACGCGACAAGAACACCGGCAAAGGCCGGCGGAGCAAAGTGTCGTGGCCCGTGCTCGTACTGACCGGCGGCATCGTCCTGTCCCTGGCCGCCAACCTCGCCCAAGCCGCCCCGACCGTCTGGGGCTGGATCACCGCCGCCACCCCAGCCGCCGCCTTCCTCATCGCCATCTCAATGCTGGAACGCCGCGCCACCCGTCCCGAACCGTCCACCGCCTCGGCGGCCTCGTCCGCGCCCGTCCTGGCCTCGTCCCCGGTCCCGGAAGCCGTCCTGCACGACGGCTCGGACGAGGACGACGCTCAGGACGAGCAAGACGGGAACCTCGCGCCCGCGCTCGTCGCCTTCGCCCGCCGAGTCGCCGACGAACACCACGCCCGACACGGCAGCCCCATCACCCGCGACGCACTACGCGCCCACCTGGGCGTATCCGACCAACTCGCCTCCGACCTGCTACGCACCCTGCGCACCGCCTGACCAGAAGGGAGACACCGATGCCCCACGACCACCGCGCCGCCCTCATCAACGGCCTGCTGGAGCTGGCCGCGTTCCTGAAGGACCACCCGGACCTGCCCGTCTCCAAGAGCCTCACCCTGCACCACTTCTCACGCCACGACAGCGACGCCGAACAGTGCGCCGAGATCGACCAGATCGCCGCACGCATCGGTTCTGTCATCGACCAGAAAGAGATCCCGTACGGCCACTACGCCACCTCACGGCGCTTCGGCCCCGTCGAATACCGCGCCGTAGCC
Source organism: Nonomuraea cavernae (assembly GCF_014646355.1). GTDB lineage: Bacteria > Actinomycetota > Actinomycetes > Streptosporangiales > Streptosporangiaceae > Nonomuraea > Nonomuraea cavernae. Next base: position 128,225 of record NZ_BMNH01000023.1, on the reverse strand, counting down.
ATCCTCGCCGCCGCCCGCGCCCGCCACCGCGCCGAGGAAAGCTACCGCGGCTGCATCCAACCCGACCCGGCACCCGCCACCTGACCAGAAGGGACCGATCATGCGCATCCGCATCGACGGCACCCGAGCCGAAATCGTCGACGCCCTGTTCCGCCTGCGCCTGCACTTCACCGTCTACGCCGTCTCCCGCGCCTACCCCGACCGCGCCCACCCCCACCACTGGCGCATCTACCTCACCACCCGACCACGCGAAAACAGGTGAAGGCCATGCCCGAAAGCCTGCCGGTGATCCGCTACCGCTGCTGCACCTGCAACGGCACCGGAATCGACACCGACAACGCCCGCTGCCACGACTGCGACGGCACCGGCATCGACAACAACGGCGCCTAACCGCGCAGCGCCCCCGGCCTGGCCGCACATCCGCCAAGACACACGCCAGGTCGAGGGCCATCCCTCCACCCGAACGAGTGAAAGGAGGTCTCCATCTTGCCCACAACCCACACCAACACGCACGCCAAAGCGGGCATGATCGCCCGACTCAACCACCCCGACTACGACCGCTGGGCATCCCAAATCCGCGCCACCGGCGGCTGCCGCCAGCCCATCCACCTACGCGGGAAGATCGAGCACTACGACCGCGCCACCGGGGCTCTCCTGCACCGCTACACCACCAAGCATGAGCCCGACGGCATCCTGCGCGTCCCGTGCAAGACCCGCCGCGCCACCCGCTGCCCCGCCTGTGCCGAGACCTACCGAGCAGACACCTACCACCTCATCCGCGCGGGCCTGATCGGCGGCAAGGGCGTCCCCGACACCGTCACCGCTCATCCGACGCTGTTCGTCACCCTGACCGCCCCGTCCTTCGGCGCGGTACACACTCGCCGCGAGCACGGCGGCAGCGTCCAGCCCTGCCACGCCCGTCGCAACGCCGGCACCTGCCCACACGGCCAAGTCATGTCCTGCACCACCCGGCACAGCGCGGACGATCCCCGCCTGGGCGAACCGCTCTGCCCCGACTGCTACGACTACACCGGCAGCGTCCTGTTCAACGCCCTCGCGCCGCTGCTGTGGAAGCGCTTCGCCGACTCCGTACGCCGCCACCTCGCCAAGGCCGGCGGCCTGGCCCTCAAGAACCTGCGCCACCACCTGACTCTCTCCTTCGCCAAGGTCGCCGAATACCAGCGGCGCGGGGTCGTCCACCTCCACGCCGTCATCCGCCTCGACGGCCCCGGCGGCCCCGCCATGCCGCCCCCGGCCTGGGCCACCGCCGACACCCTCACCCAAGCCGTCCAGCACGCGGCACGAGCCGTCACCGCCACCGCACCCGCCCACAAGGACCAGTCCGAACGCGCTTTTCGCTGGGGAAGTCAGCTCGACATCCGCCCCATCACCCTGACCGGCGACCTCACCGAACAAGCCGTCGCCGGTTACATCGCCAAGTACGCCACTAAGGCCGCCGAATGCGTCGGCACCCTGGATCGCCGCATCAACCCCCTCGACAACCTCGACGCCTTCAACCTTCGCGATCACCCCAAGCGGCTCATCGCCGAATGCATGCGACTCGGCGCCCTGCCGGAACTGACCGAACTCCGCCTCACGAACTGGGCCCACATGCTCGGCTTCCGGGGCCACTTCTCCACGAGGTCCCGCCGTTACTCCACCACGCTTGGCGCCCTCCGAGCAGCCCGCCAACACCACACCCGCGACACAGACATCACCACCGGCCGCCTCCCCCTCTTCGACGAAGACACCATCCTCGTCATCAGCGAATGGCAGTACGCAGGCAAGGGCCACTCCGCCGGAGACCAACTCCTCGCCGCAGCCATCACCGGAACTCGCCTCGAACGGAGTCCTCATGAGCTGTGAGCTCATGACGGTCCCTGAGGCGATGGCCGTCCTCAAGGTCAGCCGCTGGACCCTCTACAACCTGATCCGCTCCGGCGACATCGCGTCCATCCTCGTCGGGACCCGCTGCCGCCGCATCCCGGTCTCAGCCCTCGACACCTACGTCGCCCGGCTATGTGAGGAGGTCGCCTGATGGGCAAGCGCTCGAACGGGGAAGGCTCGATCTTCCCCTACAAAGGCGGCTGGGCGGGCTACGTCTGGGTCACCACCCCGGACGGCAAGCGCACCCGCAAGTGGGCGTACGGCAAGACCCGTGAGGAGACCCACGAGAAGTGGCTCGACCTCCACGAGCAGTCCCGCAAGGGACCGGCGCCGACGAAGAACCCCACCATGACCGCCTACCTGTCCCGCTGGCTGGAAGAAGTGATCAAGCCCAACCGGGAGCCGACGACCTACGTCGCCTACGAGCCACTCGTCCGGCTCTACATCGTCCCCGGCCTGGGCAAGAAGCGCCTGGACAAGCTGACCGTCCGCGACGTGCAGACTTGGCTGAACACCCTGCCCACCCTCTGCACCTGCTGCGATCAAAAGAAGGATCACAAGCGGCCCGAGCACAAGCGGCGGTGCTGCTCAATCGGTAAATGCTGCAAGGGCTACCCGTCCCGCAGCACCATCGCGGGCATCCGCCGCGTCCTGCGCTCCGCCCTTGGTCACGCTCTGCGGGAAGAACTGATCTCGAAGAACGTCGCATCGCTCACCACGCTGCCAAGCCCCAGCACGACCAAGAAGAAGCGGCAGCACGTGGTGTGGACGGTCGACGAGGCCCGCAAGTTCCTCGAACACCTGCGAGCGGTCGACGACCCGCTCTACGCGGCATACGTCCTCATCCTCGTCCTGGGCCTGCGCCGCGGGGAGGTCCTCGGCCTGGCCTGGGACTGCGTAGACCTCGGCGGCGAACAACTCTGGATCTCCCGTCAGCTCACCAGGGTCGGCGGCCAGCTTCTTCACCGCGAGACGACCAAGACAGACGACTCGACGGCCTCCCTCCCCCTGTTCGGCCTCTGCGTCTCAGCACTCCGTCACCGCCGGCGCGTCCAAGAGGAGGCACGAAGGGCGGCCGGAGACAGCTGGAAGCCCTCGGACCTGACGTTCACCACCCGGACCGGCACACCGATCGAACCCCGCAACTTCAACCGCGCCTTCGAAACCCACTGCCGCAACGCGGGCGTCCCACGCATCCGCGTCCACGACACCCGCCACACCTGCGCCTCTCTCTTGGCCGCCCTCGACGTCCACCCGCGCGTCGCGATGCGCATCCTGCGGCACTCGCAGATCTCGATGACCATGGACGTCTACACACAAATCCCCAACCCCGAAACCCGTAAGGCGCTTGATCGACTCAACCAAAGTCTTGACTTCTCAAACGAGACATAATCGATTTTGCATTACCCCAAAGGCCCTTAGGGATCATCCTAAAGGGCCTTTTAGCGTGCGCGACGTCTTCTCATGTCTGAAGAGACAGACAGACCTGGCCACTGCGATCATTTCGCAATTGGCAGTTCGTGATTTAAAAGAAATGGGGCTTCCGATTGGTCGCTCGGTCGCTGTCGTGTCGAACGAATCGGAGGGCGTATAGTGCACCCGAAAAATTGCGAAAGCGCCGAAGGGCACTCTTGCAAATGTGCGTGTGGCGGGGTAGAGCATGGCTGGTCCAACAGTCTCAAGCTGGCTCGCGATCCATCCCCTGTCCCTCGTCAAAAGGCGAGAGACCGCTGCGACTCCAGATGGGCGAGGGCTCTGCCTTCCGAGGGACGGCCGAAGCCTTCCAAGGCGCGGCAGGCTGCCACGGACACCGCAAAAGTAGACCTTGCTGACTGGTTATCCGAGAATCCAAAAACCATCGAACACATCCAGGAAGTTGGCGATATCCTCGTCTGCTCTGTGATCACAAAGTTGGACGAGGGGTTCGGTGGCGACGACCCACGAGGGGCCAGAAAACGAATCAATGATCATCTATGGTGCGATCTTCTCGTAGCGATGGCCGATGCCATAAAGAGGTTTGAAAAAGCCATGGACCGAATACCGGAGTACGTGACGACGATCATCATGCAGTCTCGCGAGGCCGAGGATCGTAAGCCCTTCCTAGAAGCACTGGTGCGCCTCGCCGTGCGAGCTGCTTGGGAGCCCATTAAGAAGATGGTCGAAGCTACTGGGGCCCCGGAGATCCAACGGGCATGCCAGATCCTCGCCGTACTGATCTGCCCGGCACCCGAGAAGCACAAAGCCGTCCGGGCCGGGGCCCTGCGTCCCTTGGCGGATGAGGGTCTACTGGCGATCAGCAAGGAGCGACTTGCGCAAGTCTTCCCCGCGGACTGGGTTCGCCGTCTACAGGAGGGCTTCGGCGACGTCTGAACAGAGCGGCCGGAAGGTACGAGCCGCGTTAGGAGATCGCCTGTGTGAGCCCGCGTTGCTGTACAAGGCTGCTGTACGAGCACGAAAAAGGCCCTTCGGGATCATCCCGGAGGGCCTTTGACCTGCTGTGCGGCCGGAGGTACTCGAAACCCCAACCTTCTGATCCGTAGTCAGATGCTCTATCCATTGAGCTACGGCCGCTTGCTGCTAGACAAGCATAGCGGGTCTGAGGTGGTGCCTCGAACCAGTTGTGGCAATCACGACTCGGCGGACTCCGTCTTGCTCGGCCAGAGGGTGTGGCTCACCGGCCAGAGCATGGCGATCAACGGCACCTTGAGCAGGCCGTACATGAAGGTGATCAGTGGTTCGGTACGGGCGGGGTCGTTCACGAGCCAGACCAGACCGAACACGATGAGCCAGGCGATCCCGTACGCCAACAGGATGCGGAACCAGAAACGCCACTCGTAACGGGCGCGGGCCATGCCGCCGGCCGGGGGTTTCCAGGGCGGAGGGCCGCCGGCGAAGCGGTGACGGAACTTGGCGTCGGCCCAGCGGATGGTGCTGTGGCCGAAGACGATGGAGTACGCCAGGTAGGCGGCCGCGAGGCCGTGTCTGAGGTCGGCCACGGCGCCCCCGCGCATGTCGATGACGGAGGCGACCAGCAGGACGACGTCGAGCAACGGCACGCTGAGGAGCAGGGCGGTGCTGAGCTTGCGGCGGTTCCACAGATAACGGGAGGCCAGGCCCAGGCCGAGCAGGACCCAGAAGCCGACCTCGCAGCCGATCAGGATGGCGACGATCACGTATCCCATCGTTTCGCCCCCGAGGCCGGGTCACATCCTCAGGGGAAACGAACCTGTGGATACATCGAAGGGTGTATCCACAGGTTGCCCTCCGGATGAGGACCGCACGGACCGGCGATGGTGGGATGGGGAGCATGAAACGCATGGCGCCGGTGGCCGGGCTGGCTTTCGTTCTGGGCGTGCTGCTCATCCTGGCCGGCGCCTATACCCCCCGTGGCGTGCCCGAGTGGATGCTGGTGGTGCCGCTGGCCTTCACCTGCGCGGGGGTTCTGGTGCGGCGGCGGGCGCCGATGTGGTCGCTCGGGCTGGGGGTCGTCGGCGTCGCGATGGACCTGGTCGTGGGGCCTTCGCTCGCCACGGTCCTGGTGTTCACCGACAACATCTACGCCGCCGCTCTGTACGGACCCGCCCGGTTCTCCCGGTGGCTGCTCGGTGGCGCCAGTGTGCTGGCGGTGTTGACCGGTGCGGTGCTGGGGTTCATCACGAGTGACTGGCGAATATTCGCGGGCATGGGCATTCAGGCGGGATTGGTGCTGATCGTGCCGGTGACGTCGGCGATGATCGTGCGCCAGCACCGCGACCAGGCGGCCGCCGAGCGGGCGCGGGCCGAGCAGGTGGCCCGGCTGGCCGAGCTCGACCGGCAGACGGCGATCACCGCCGAGCGCACGCGGATGGCTCGCGAGCTGCACGACATGATCGCCAACTACTTCAGTGCCATCGCCATCCAGTCCACGGCCGCGCTCTCGCGTAAGGACCTCGACCGGGCGACCGTCCAGAAGATCATGGAGTCCGTACGGGAGAACAGCGTGAGGGGCTTGGCCGAGATGCGCACGATGATCGGACTGCTGCGCCACGAGGGTGACGAGACCGAGGCGACCCGGCCGCGACTGGCCGACGCGGAGTCCCTGGCCGACCGGTCGCGCGAGGCCGGGATGGCCACCGAGATCCGCGTGGACGGTGAGCTCCGGGACCTGCCTACCCCGGTCGACCTGGCGGCCTACCGCATCCTGCAGGAGGCGCTGACGAACGCCCTCAAACACGGCGAGCAACCGGCCACGGTCGCCATCGCCTACGAGCCACACGGGGTCACGCTGACCGTCGACAATCCGGTCAACGGCCGTAAGGCGGGGTTACCCGGCGCGGGGGCCGGGCTGATCGGCATGAAGGAGCGGGCCATGCTGGTCGGGGGCACGTTCGAGGCGGGTCCGCGGGAGGACGGATGGCGGGTCCACACCACGTTGCCCACGTCCGCGGTCAGCACGTCCCTGGAGGTGGGATGACGATCAGGGTGCTGGTCGCCGACGATCACGCGGCCGTCCGGGCGGGGATCGTGCTGATCCTCGGCGGGGCCGGCGACATCGAGGTGGTCGGGGAGGCCGCCGACGGCGAGCAGGCGGTGGCGGTGGCGCGGGAGACGCGCCCCGATGTGGTGCTGATGGACGTTCGCATGCCCAGGCTCGACGGCATCTCGGCCACGCGCGAGCTGGCCGGGGTGACCGACGTGCTGATCCTGACCACGTTCGACGTCGACGAGTACGTGTTCGGCGCGCTGCGTGCGGGGGCGGCGGGGTTCCTGCTGAAGAACACCGACGCCGACACGCTCGTCGGGGCGGTGCGACTCGTGGCCAGGGGTGACGGCCTCATCTCGCCCTCGGTGACCCGGCGGTTGATCTCTGCCTTCGCCGGGCAGGCGCCACGCCGGGAGCCGCCGGATATATCCGTCCTGACGCCGCGCGAGCGGGAGGTGCTGGCGTGCGTCGGGCGCGGGTTGTCCAACGCCGAGATCGCCAAGGAGCTCGACATGGCCGAGGCCACCACCAAGACGCACGTCAGCCGGGTGCTCGGCAAGCTGGGGCTGAGGAGTCGGGTTCAGGCCGCGATCTACTACTCCGAAGGGATGTGACCGCCTCTGATGTCCGTCGACCCACTTCGTCTCTCGTGGATGTCCGGGAGGCGGCCTGCGAGGTGCGTCCTTGCCGGAAGCCGTACGAACACGGATCTGTTCATACAACCGCAATCGCCACCGCCTAGCCTGGCTTCGATCAGGGGGTACGAAAGATGACCACACCGCCACATGACCCACCACCGGGTGCTGACGGATGGCCGCCGCCGGCTGGTGAGAGTGGACCGCCGCCGGGTCAAAGGCCACCGCCCGGTCAAGGGCCACCGCCGGGTCAAAGGCCAGCGCCGGGCCAAGGGCCACCGCCTGGTCAAAGGCCAGCGCCGAGCCAAGGGCTGCCGCCCGGTCAAGGGCCAGCGCCGAGCCAAGGGCTGCCGCCCGGTCAAGGGCCAGCGCCGAGCCAAGGGCTGCCGCCCGGTCAAGGGCCGCCGCCCGGCCATGGTGCGTGGCCGGGGGCCGGCCAAGGAGGATGGGGGCCACCGCCGCCACCGCCGCAGAGCGGGTCGACCGGCACGATCATCGGGCTGGCCTTCGCAGGGATCGCCGTCTACAGCGTCATCAACATCGTCCTCGCCTTCGTCGTCCTCGCCCTCGCCTCCAACTCCGGTGCGTCGAGCGCGGCGGTGGTCGGCGTCGGCGCGGCGGTGTTGGCGTTAATCGGCCTGGGCACGGGCGCGGGCCTGCTGTTCGTGCGCAAGCCGTGGGCCACCGGCGCGGGCCTGGGCCTGATGATCGGCTGGGCGCTCTGGTCGATCGTCTCGGCTGGTTACTGCACCGGCCTCAACCCGGGCCTGTATGCCTGACATGCCACTCCATGAGGTCTTCGTCGGGCTGGGGGTGCTGGTCGCCGCGGTGGTGTTCGTCCGCGAGGCCCGGCGCCGGGGCGCGCTGAACGAGCAATCGCTGATCGCGGTCACGGGCGCGCTGGTCGGCGGGGCCATCGGCATGCGGCTGGCCGGCTGGCTGGAGACGCTCAACCTGTCGGACCTGTGGCTGTACGGCTCGCGCAGCATCCTCGGCGGCCTGACGGGCGCGTACGTGGGCGTGCTGGTCGCGAAGCGGATCATCGGCTACCGCGAGCGCACGGGTGACCTGTTCGCCCCGGCGGTGGCGCTCGGCATGGCGGTGGGCCGGATCGGCTGCCATCTGACCGAGGCACCGGGCCGGCCGACGGGGTTGCCGTGGGGGGTGTACGCGCCGGCGTCGACGCCCGAGTGTCCAGGCTGCCTGGTGGGCCAGGCCATGCATCCGTCGTTCATCTACGAGATCGTCTTCCACCTGGCCGCGTTCGCCGCGCTGGTGTGGGCGCGCAAGCGGCTCACGCGCCCGGGGGAGCTGTTCACGCTCTACCTGGCGGCGTACGCCGGGTTCCGTTTTCTGGTGGAGTTCACCCGGGCGAACGAGACCGTCTGGCTCGATCTCACCCGGCCGCAGTGGTTCCTGGTGCCCGGTGTGCTGCTGCTGGGGCTCAGGGTGGCGTACGGCTGGCGGCGCGGCTACTACGATGCCCTGTTCGAGCGGAAGGTCATGACATGAGTACAGGGATGGGGCTGCGGGGCGACCGCATCCTCAGGTACGTCAACGCGTTCTGCCCGCACTGCCACGGCCGGGATCTCGACCGGGTCGAGCGGCTGAGCGGCTATCTGGTGGCGCGCGGGGACCGGGTGTGGCTGGAGCGCGGGTGCCGCGAGCACGGTCTGGTGCGGACGTTGTACGACGAGGATCCGGAGATCCTGGCGTACCTGGAGGAATGGACCGCGCCCACCAAGCAGCACGTGCCCGATGTGGCGGGCAACTGGCTGCCCGTGCCGAGCGCGTACCTCCAGGGGTTGCCTGAGATGCAGACGCAGCACACCTGCATTCTGCTGGAGGACATCGCGGAGGCGTGCAACCTGCGATGCCCCACCTGCTTCGCCGGGAGTTCGCCCGATCTGAGCGGCATCGTGCCGGTCAGCGAAGTGCTCGCGAACGTCGACCAGCGCCTGGCCCGCGAGAACGGCCGGCTCGACGTGCTCATGCTGAGCGGCGGTGAGCCGACCCTGCACCCCGAGCTGAAGACACTCCTCGCCGAGCTCCAACGGCGTCCGATCACTCGTATCCTGATCAACACCAACGGCGTGCTCATCGCCCGCGACGACTCCCTGCTCGACCTGCTGACCGCGCATCGCGAGCGGGTCGAGGTCTACTTGCAGTACGACGGGAGCTCGGCCGAGGCGTCGAAGCATCACCGGGGTGGTGACCTGCGCAGGCTCAAGGCGCAGGCCGTACAACGGCTGTCGGAGCGGGAGATCTTCACCACGCTGGTGATGACCGCGGCGCTGGGCGTCAACGACGGCGAGATCGGCGACGTCGTGCGGCTGGCGCTCGACACTCCGTTCGTCGGCGGGGTGTCGTTGCAGCCGCAGTTCGGCTCGGGCAGGTCGGAGCCGATCGACGCGATGGACCGGCTCACCCACACGGGGGTGCTCAAGCGGCTCGGCCCGCAGACCGACGGCCTGGTGACCTGGCGCGATCTCACCGCGCTGCCGTGCTCCCATCCGCACTGCTGCTCGGTGGGCTACCTGATCCGCGACGACTCGGGGCAGTGGCGCTCGCTGACGGCGCTGATCGGTCATGACCGGCTCAAGGCCAACCTGGGCCTGGTCTCCAACCGCATCGCCGACACCGAGATCCCGCGCGAGCTGCGGCTGGCCGTACAGGAGTCGCTGCTCGGGCTGCTGTCGGAGCAGTCGTCTCTGTCGCATCCGCAGATCGGCGACCTGTGGCGCGACATCTGTGAAAACTGCGATCTGGGCGTCGCCACCCTGCTCACGCTGGCCTCCTCGGCGCTGCCGGGCAGGCGCAGGAAGCTGCGCCGGATGCTGGGCGAGCGGGTGGTGCGTCTGACGGTCAAGCCGTTCATGGACATCTCGACCATGATCGAGGAACGGCTCACGCAGTGCTGTGTGCACGTCGGCACGCGGGCCGCGCAGGATCAGTGCGCGCCGTTCTGCGCGGTGCATGCGTGGCCGCAACTGTCGGCGCAGCGGCTGTCCGCTGTCGCCTCGGAGCCTCGGGTACGAATGCCGCTCGAGGTGATCCCGTGAAGGCCGAGCCGTACGATCCGCTTCGGTTGTGCGTGTACGCCACGATCGCGCTGCTTGCCTGGTTGCTGGGGCCGTGGGCGTTGCTCGGGTTCGCCGGGCTGGGGTTCGCGGGCTACTGGAAGGCGCGACGAGCCGGGCTGACCCGGAGCAAATGCCTGCTCAGGGACACCCGGCTCGTGCTGGCCTATCTGGGGCTGCTCGCGCTGGTGGCAGTGGCGGCGATCATCCACTCCCTGCTGTGACGGCCAGCAGGTTGAGCACGGTGAGCTCCTTGCCGCCGCCCTTCCTCCTGGTCACGCAGACCTGGCCGTCTTGGCGGCTGATGCCCACCACGTCCGCCGTCATGGGCGGCTCGGTCGTCCCGCACGTCTCCTCCGACCTCTCGTCCTCGTCCCAGTAGACGATCGTGGTGGGCGAGGACGAGGTGCCCGCGCCGAAGCCGCCTCCGCCGTTCGGCTGTACCCGGCTGATTCCGCCGGCCAGACCGGTCACCGCGTCGTAGACGACGGCCGAGGGGAGGTAGCGCGTCGCCGGGTCACCACCGAGGGGCGCGTCGAGCAGCGCGAACCGGTCACCGAGGATCCGGCCTCCGCCGAAGAACCTCAACCCTTCCGGCAGGAGCCGGCTGTCGGAGCCGTCGAGCCGTTGCATGACCGTACGTTCGCCTCGCACACCGAAGCACCATTCGGGGCCGCAGGTCAGTTCGGTGGTCCCGGTCTCCGCCTGGACGTCGGTCGCGGTGCCGGTCTCCAGGTCGACCACGCGGCTCTGGTTCTTCCGGTCAGACTCGCCTGGGGCGTACGCCACCGCCAGCGGCCAGGAGACCAGGTGCAGCCCGTCGGTGCCGTCGATGCGCTCGGCGGGACCGCCGGTCAGCGGCATGCGGTAGACGCCCCCCTTCCGGAGGGACCAGACGAGGGAGTCGTCCGTGACGCCGACCTTCTCGACGTGCGACAGCTCACCGGTCACCTTCCCCACGCGCCGGGCCGTGCCCCCCTCTCGCGGCATAATCCAGAAATCTGCCCACTTGTCAGGCTTGTTGGGTGTTTCGCCGTACCAGACGAAGTACTTCTCCCCCACGTCGACGGCCTGGACGAAGTAGCCCTTCACTCCGTCGGGAGCGGGCATGTCGCCCACCACCCGGGTCTTCCCGGTCGAGGCGTCGAACACCTCAAGGCGTCCCGCCTTCTCGAAGGACGACTCCGCGGCCAGCAACACCTCGGTCGCACTGAGGCCGGTCACCGGGCGATACCGCCAACCGTCAGCCGCCTTGGCGGGCATCTTGAAGGCGGCGCCGGGCCACACCTCGGCCGCCCGCTTGAGCTGCGGTAGCGGACGCTCGTCCCTGGGCGGGCCGGTGGCCACGGTGACGGCCGGCTCCATCCGCTCACCCGTACCGGTCAACACAGCGGTGGTGCCGCCCGCCACGACCACCACCGCCGCGGCGGCCAGCGCCACCTGCATGCGCTGCACGCGCTGCCTGACCCGCCGCGTCCGGCGCCGGGCGGCGACCGCGCCCGCCAGCCCCACCACGGGTTGCCCGGCCTGGTCGGCCGCCGTGCGCAACGTACGGATCAGGTCGTCTTCGCTTCTCATCGCGCCTCCTGCAGCACTCGCTTGATCCGGAGCTTGTCCAGGGCACGGGCGGCCTGGCTGCGCACCGTCCCGCGGGAGACGCCGAGAATTTCCGCGATCTTCTCGTCGGAGAGGTCCTCGTAGTAGCGCAGCACCAGCACGGCCCGCATCTTGCGAGGCAGCTGCTGAAGCTCGGCCCACAGGTCGGCGTCGCCGTAGTGGTCGAACCTGCCTCCCTCGGGCACGGTGGCCACCAGATCCTCCCGGTGCCGCCGCCGCCACGCGGTGATGTGCAGCCGGACCATCGTGGTGCGCACGTACCCCTCGGGGTCGTCCTTCTTCCGGACGCGGGGCCAGGCGTCACCCAGACGGGCCAGCGCCTCCTGAACGAGATCGGCGGCGTCCTCCGAGTTGCCGGCCAGTACGTAGCCGTACCGGAGGAGCGCATCACCCCGGGCTCGGACGAACTCGTCGAAATCAGCCGTGTTATCCACGAACCCAAGGACCGCCGGGCGGGTGCTTCTGTTGCACGCCTGAGCGAAGTGGTCCTACTCGGCGGGCACGTACAGGCTGAGCGTCTCGGCCACGCAGGCCGGCCGCTTCTCGCCCTCGACCTCGATCGTCAGCTTCAGGTTGGACAGGTAGCCGGCCGGGGTGCCCTTGACGTCGGACAGCTCGCCGGTGGCCCGGATGCGCGCGCCGACCGGCACCGGCCTCGGGAACCGAACCTTGTTGAGGCCGTAGTTGACGCCCATGGCGATGCCCTTGACCTCGATGAGCTCCATCATGAACGAGGGCAGCATCGACAGGCTCAGGTAGCCGTGGGCGATCGTGCCGCCGAACGGCCCGTCCTTGGCGCGTTCGACGTCGACGTGGATCCACTGGTGGTCGTCGGTGGCGTCGGCGAAGAGGTTGACCTGCTCCTGAGTGACGGTGCGCCACTCGGTGGGGCCGAACGTCTCACCGACGGCCGACTTGAGCTCCTGTACGTTGGCAAAGGTCCGCATGGTCCGGAACGCTATTGGGCGGGCGGCACGGCTGCCAAGTTCAGCACCCAGTACCTGTCCGGCTTGTCGGCCTTGGTGGTGCCCCAGTAGAGGATCGGGTTCGGCTCTGAGTACCTGCCCCCGCCGTACAACTGGTCGATGAAGATCAATTTGTTGGTCTCCAGGTCGTACACGCCCAAGTCCGCCAGCAGGAAACGGTCGAGAATCGGGTACGGCTGCCTCACGGAGTAGAGCAACACGGAGCGCGGAGTTCCGGCCCCGTTGACGCGGTACACGAACCTCCCCCAGGTGGCGCAGGACCAGCACGGTGCGCTGTTTCCGCGGCAGCGTCGCCAGCTCCTTCCACAGCTCGCCGAAGGAGTGGCTGTCGCTGTAGGAGCCCTCGGGCACGTCGTCCGTGAGCTGCTCCCGCCGCCGCCTGCGCCACCAGCTGATGTGCTGGCGGGCCATGGTGGTGCGAACGTACGCCTCGGGGCTGTCCTTGTTGCGGACACGGTCCCAGGTGTCGCTCAACCGGAGCAGCGCCTCCTGCACCAGATCGGCCGCGTCGTCGGCGTTGCCGCTGAGCACGTAGCCGTATCGGAGCAGCGCGGAACCCCTGGCTCTGACGAAATCCTCGAACTCCACATCCCAGAGACGTCCGAGCGGGGCGATCTGTTGCGAAGATCTTTACTCGAAAGCATCGCATACCTGTTCGAGTCCGCGCTACAGTTCTGGGTACCGAATCGAACAGAGGTTCGGCCAGGTGAGAGGGGGTGTGTCCGGTGACGGTGATGGCGACCGCGCCCGCTCGGACACGCCGTAGCTCTTTCTTCCCAAATCTAAGACGGCCGCTATATCCGGCAATAAAGTCCGAGAGCGTGGACCCTGTGCGCAATCCCTACGCCCCCGGTGCCGGGCAGCGTCCGCCGGAGCTGGCCGGGCGTGATCGTGAGCTCCAGCAGTTCGAGGTCGTGCTCGAACGAGTCGCCCGTGGCCGGCCCGAGCGGAGCATGGTCGTCACCGGCCTGCGCGGCGTGGGCAAGACCGTCCTGCTCAACACCTTCAAGTCCATGGCGATGCAGCGGCTGTGGGGCACGGGCAAGATCGAGGCCCGGCCCGACCAGTCGATTCGCCGTCCCGTCGCCGCCGCCCTGCACATGGCGATCCGCGAGCTGGCTCCTCGCCATCGCGCGCCCGAGCGCATCGAGGAGTTCCTCGGCGTGCTCAAGGCGTTCGCGATGCGCGATCCGGCCGCCGCCAAGGGCACCTCGCACTGGTCGCCCGGCATCGAGGTGCCGGCCAGCCGAGGCCGGGCCGACTCCGGCGACCTGGAGATCGACCTCACCGAGCTGTTCGTCGACGCGGCGAGCGTGGCCACCGATCTGGGCGTCGGCATCGCGCTGTTCATCGACGAGATGCAGGACGTGCAGGCCGCCGACGTCTCCGCGCTCTGCGCGGCCTGCCACGAGCTGTCACAGTCGGGCGGGCCGCTGATCGTGGTGGGGGCGGGGCTGCCGCACCTGCCGAGCGTGCTTTCGGCCAGCAAGAGCTACTCGGAGCGGCTCTTCCGCTACGCCCGCATCGACAAGCTCGACCGTGACGCGGCCGACCTCGCGCTGATCCTGCCGGCCCGCGAGGAGGAGGTCGAGTTCACCCAGGACGCCCTCGACGCGCTGTACGAGGCGGCCGACGGCTACCCCTACTTCGTCCAGGCCTACGGCAAGGTCGCCTGGGACCTGGCGCCGCGCAGTCCGATCACGCTCGACGACGTCAAGGTGTCGGCGCCCGAGGCGGAGGAGGAGCTCGCGGTGGGCTTCTTCGGCAGCCGCTACGAGCGGGCGACTCCAGCCGAGCGCGACTACATGCACGCCATGGCGCAGATCGGTGACGAGCCGGTCCCCACGGCCGAGGTGGCCGATGCCCTGGGCCGCAAGCCGTCGAGTCTGTCCCCCGCCCGCGACAGCCTCATCAAGAAGGGGCTCATCTACAGCGCCGAGCGCGGGCTGATCGCGTTCACCGTGCCGCACTTCGGGAGGTTCCTGCGTGCCCAACCGATCTGACCGGCACCCCTAGTCCTCTATTGGGCTGTCTAGTGGGGAAGCTAGATAGCCCAATAGAGTCATATCACCATGCCCGTCGAGGGGGATCTAAGGCTCTCTAGCCCTACGCCGATACAGGCGTATACACCGGCAGAGCGTCGCTGTCCTCTCCGCTGACCACGGCCACCCGCACCGCCGGGCGGCGTCCGCTGAGGTAGACCGCGAAGACGACGTCGTCCCGGTCCTGGTTCCGGAAGACGAAGAAGCGCCAGCAGAGCTCGCGCCAACTGTCGTACGGGTCGGTCGTGGTCAGCTGGTCACGGTGCGCCCGCCAGGCGCCGCTGGCCCGGAGCCTCGACAGCATGACGCTCTCGGCCGGTGCCGGGCGCTGCTCGCACGGCGCGCGATAACGCACCCGGTCGATCAGCTCCTCGATCTCCGGGGACATCACGGCGAGGGCGACCAGCCCGGCGGCGATGAGCGGCCATGGCGGATCGGCGAACACCGCCACCCCGGGCACCTCGGCCCACACCGCCATGCCCGCCATGCCGGTGAGCACGATCGTCCTGCCGACCGACCTGCGCCCCACGGGCGCCGCGCTGATCTCGCCGAAGCACCCACACCCAGCGTCGGGTCTCCGCCTGCGCAGCTCCAGCAGCACGTACGTGGAGAGCGCGAAGAACGCCACCGCGCCCCACCGGAAGATCGGATGGGCGGTGAGCAACAACCCGGTGGCGAGCACCAGCTCCCCCAGGGCACAGCCGAGCAGCGCCGGACCCTGCATCCGCGCCGGCACGAGGACCGCCGGCCCCAGCTTGGAGAACGAGCCGGGCTCGCCGCCCGAGGACACCGTGATCACCTTGGCGACCGTCCCGAGAACGAGCACCGCGATCAGAACCGGCAGCTGCGATGCCAGCACGAACGTCACCCCAATCCGATCTGCACGTTGAAGCACCCCTTGACCAGTTCGCCCCCGAGTTCGATGTAGGACGACGGCGACAGCTCGACGATCCGCCCCCGCTCGGACGTGCCGCACTCGACGCAACGATCGCAGAACCGGCCGGCCACGCAACCACAGGTCACGATCGGCAGATTCGCCGTCCGGTCCGTACAGGAGTTCCTGATCTGGAGCAGAGACCCCAGAGCGAGGTACGGCAGACCCGCGCACGACACACCCGCGTCGGGGCAGGCGGCGTCGGCTCGTTCCAGCATGGGGTAGGCGAGGCCGCGTTCCTCCTCGTCGAAGGCGTCGGACCAGGTGGCGGTGCCGGAGATGCGCGGCTGGACGCCGGCGTAGGCGGGCGGCGCGGGCGGCACGGCACGGGCGGGATAGGTGGGCTGCGAGGTCGCGGGCAGCAGTGCCAGCGTCGTGCCGTCCTGCCTGATCCCGATCGCGTCGAAGAGGTAACCCGGCTCCAACTGCGGGTGCCGCACCTGCAGGCGGCCGGTGGCCCGGTAGGGGATGACGACGGTCCGGCGGCCCCGGTGCGGCCCGCAGTGCAGCTCGACCACCAGGTCCTTACGGCCCTCGACGGACAGGATGGTGCCGGTGATCCGCACGATGTCGGCCCAGACCCGTTCGACCACCTTCCGTTCGCGCGACGTCCGCATGATCACCCTGGCACCCACGGGCAGGTCGGCGGGCGTGACCTCGGCCCCGCGCCAGATCGTGGCCCACGGCGCGATGATCAGCCGATCCGTCCGGCCGTCGGGCCGCTCGATGGTCATGAGATGCGGGCTGACGTCGAGAATCGTGCCCGTGACCGCGTGCAGCGGATCGCCGCTGCCCGGGTCGGGACCGGGGACGCCCACCTCGCGGCCCAGCGCCGCCGCCGCGAGCACCCGGCGGCGTTCGATGCTCGGATACGCCATCAGCCCTCCCCTGTCGTTAACAGATTCACACGACTCAGCTCCCCTATGTGGCGTACACCACATAGGGGAGCAAAATACGCATCCCCCGGAGAAGGAGATGACATCCGGCGGCGAACAATCCGCCACCGACCTTGACCTACCTTTATCGTCGGTAAGCCGAATCCTGGATTGCGGTTCAGCCGTTACAGAGCATCGGGCTGCGATTCTGGCCACGATGCAGACCGCCAGTGAGGAAGAGGAGTTCCGCGCGTACGTTCAGGCCCGCGGACCTGCTCTGCTGCGCGCGGCTCACCAGCTGACCGGGCATCCGCTGGACGCGGAGGATCTCCTGCAGAACGCCCTGACCAAGACCTATCTCGCATGGGATCGCATTCAGGATCGGGGCGCGCTTGACGGTTACGTGAAGCGGGCGATGGTCAACATCAACATCTCGCAGTGGCGGCGGCGGAAGGTGGAGGAGTATCCCTCCGAGGAGTTGCCGGAGGTCACCTGCGAGAGCGAGGCACAGGGCGAAGTGCACGAGCAGCTCGACCAGGCGCTGAGCAACCTGCCCGCCCGCATGCGGGCCGCGATCGTCCTGCGCTACTACGAGGACCTGAGCGAACGGGAGATCGCCAGGACCCTGGGCATCAGCGTGGGCACGGTCAAGAGCACGGTGTCCCGGGCGATGGCCAAGCTCAGGGGCGAACTGGGGACAGAGACTCAGCCTGCGGCCGAGATTCGGCCGCCCCAGCCGTAGCGCACGGACGTACGACGTCCCTGATCCTGCGCAGGATCCCCAGGAAGAACTCGAGCTCCTCCTCGGCGAGCAACCCGGTGAAGCACGTGTCGATGTCGGACAGATGGTGGGGCAGCACCGTGGCGAGCCGGTCGCGCCCGGCCTCGGTGAGCGTGGCGTAGGAGGCGCGGCGGTCGGTGGGGCAGGCCACGCGGGCGAGCAGGCCGTCACGTTCGAGACGGTCGACGACCCTGGTCACGCCGCTGGTGGACAGGCCGGTCTGGGCCGCGAGGTCAGTCATCCGCAACCGCTCCCCCGGGGAACGACTCAGGCGGATCAGCGTCTCGAAGTCGATGTCGGACAAGCCGGCCGCGACGAGCGCCGGCTGCATCCTGCCATTAAGGCCTGCGTGGACCTCTGACAGCAGACCTATGGCCGTCAGGCGGGGATCGTCGATGGGGAGCACGCTCATACTGTAACCGACGCTAGTTGACGTGGGGAATATTCCTCGTGTAGACATTTGTTAAATCAACTGTCCACCTAGCAAGCTTCTGAAGGAGAGCCCCATGAGCACCCGCACCTGGGAAGGCCTGACCGTTCCCGCCCCCGGCACCTACGCCCTCGACGTGGTTCACACGCGCATCGGGTTCGTGGTCAAGCACATGATGGTCAGCAAGGTGCGTGGAAACTTCACGGACTTCAGCGGTTCCGTGACGATCGCCGAGAACCCGCTGGAGTCGTCCGCCGAGCTTACGATCAAGACGGCGAGCATCGATACCCACGCCGGCGACCGCGACAATCACCTGCGCAGCGACGACTTCCTGTCGGTCGAGAAGTACCCCGAGATCACCTTCAGGAGCACCCGCGTCGTCGAGCACTCGGGCGACGAGTTCACGGTGGTCGGTGACCTCACGATCCGCGACGTCACCAGGGAGGTCGAGCTCAACGTCGAGTACGGCGGCGCCGGCACCAACCCCTGGGGCCAGGCGCTCTGGGGCTTCTCCATCAACACCGAGTTCGACCGCGAGGACTTCGGCCTGACCTGGAACCAGACCCTGGAGACCGGCGGCGTCCTGGTGGGCAAGAAGGTCAAGATCGAGATCGAGGGTGAGGCCAACCCGGCCGCATGACCTCCGCGCCCCGCGCGCCGCTCGTCAGGAGTTGTCCACAGGCCGCCATCCACAGGCTGTGGATAACTCCTGGCAAGGACGCGCGGGGCAACCGCTTTGCCGCCTCGGCAGAAGGCCGGTACGCTGTCCTGAGCCGCGTGGCTACCAGGAGGATTCGCCTAGTCAGGTCTATGGCGCCGCACTGCTAATGCGGTTTGGTGGCAACACCATCCGGGGTTCAAATCCCCGATCCTCCGCAGCTGAAAGGCCCTCTCCCAGATCTCGGGAGGGGGCCTTTGCGATCTTTGAGTGCGTGACTGCCGCTCGTTGTGCATGTCGGCCGCCGGGTCAGCGGTGTCGCCGGTACTGCAGATATACGATCCCGTTGCTGGAGGCGGTGCTGGAGACCAGGTCGAGCTGGGAGGACTTGGGGACACCGTCGAACAGCCGGGTGCCCTCGCCCGCAACATAGGGGAACATGCTCAGCTGGAACTCGTCGATCAGATCGAGCCGCATGAGCGACCGCCAGAGGCTGACGCCGCCCCAGACCACGATGTGGCCGTCGCCGCCCAGCCTGAGCTTGTCGATCTCTCCTGTCGTGTCACCAGCGGCGATAGTGGTGTTGGCCCAGTCGGCCGTCTTCAGGGTCCGGGAGAAGACGACCTTGCGCCCGGTGTTCAGGATGTCGGCGAACGGGTGGTCGGTGGACGTTGTCATGGCCCCGGCGATGCTCTCGTAGGCGGTGCGGCCCATGAGGTGCGCGTACGCGCCCTGGAGAAAGTCGAGGTGTGCCCGGTCGTCGGGCTGACGGTTTTCGGGCAGGCCGAAGCAGAATTTCCAGAACTCGGTGCCCTCGTCGGCGAGGAAGCCGTCGAGGGAGTAGTTGAACACTGTCGCTATCAGCTTCCGCATGATCAGAACTCCGTGGTCTCGGGTCCTCCGGGGACCGTGCTTGTGGGGGGGAACATGCGTGTCCCGGGCCGCAGCGCTCGCGTGGCCGCGGCGTCTGTGGCCTGTCGCCGATGCTTTAGACGACACCGCCGCCCGGAAGTCATCGTTCGAGAGGGCCGTTGATTTCGAAGTTCTCGTCGAGAATGGCGATGAGGCGGTCGGCGGCTCGCGGGCTGGTCTCGCCTGCCCATTGGCGGACGAGGCCGAGGAAGCCCTGTAGTCGCAGGTGCACCGCAGTCAGGAGTGCGGGCAGGTCGTCGAGCTGGACCTCCACCTCATACCGTGGCGAAGGTGGCGAACCCGGGCCTGACTCCTGCCTGAGCCGGACGGCTCCGGCGATGTATTCGAGATCAGTGTTGGGATCGTGCCCGAGCCAGATGCCCTTCTTGTGCAGCAGGTTGCGCCACTCTCGCCAGTTCTCCAGGCCACAACAGCACCCCGGCCGGATCTCGGCCTTGGTGGCCGTGTCCCTGACCCTCAGCCCGCCCGGGGCAAGAAGCGCTTCAGCATCGGCCAGATGTCGGTCCAGCAGATGGTGGAGATCGTTGATCGGCGCGGTCGGGATTTCGCCATAGCAGAAGATGATCGCCATCGCGGTGCCGACCTCGGCTGGGCTCATCTGGCCGGAGAGGGCAAGGACGCCATCTTCGGCGGGTGCTGCGATCGGCCAAGCGGTGAAGTCGGCCGTTCCGTCAGTCTCCAGAACGGCGTCGATACGGATCATGTCCATGATTATCGTGGCGGTCAGTTCACTGCCGATCAGCCCTGTTGCTCATGCCTCGCCTGATGCACTAGGCAGCGAGAATGACGTCGACGGTGCAGCTCAACGCGAGGGCCGCATAGGCGCCGGGTTTGCATGGGCCGACCACGAACAATCTTCATCATGCGATTTGGCGAGAGCGAGCAGTTCGAAGGTAGGTGCCCGGCCTCGACGTGGCGGCTCACTGAAAGTGTTCGAGCTGCCCCTGGGCGAACGAGCGGACCTCCTCGTCCTCCACGGTGGCCGCGTGGGCCAAAAGGTCGGCGTCACCCGCGGCGGCCGCCGCTGCGAACAGCCGGGCCACCCGATCGTTGCCTTCGAGCCGGACGAGGACGTCACGCGGATCGAACTCTTCCGTCTCCAGACGGACCAGCCACTCGGTCAGCTCCTTGAGCTGAACGTCTTCCAGGCATGCCGCTCCGGCGGACAGTTGCTCGGTCGAGGCGGTGGCCAGGAAGCCGAGGACCTTCCACCGGACGGCCTCGTCGGGGTCCCGGGTCAAGGTGAGCGTCTGGGCGATGATGGGACCGTCCTGGGCGTCGCCGTTCATCAGCACGGCGTCGATCGTGTAGAACCGGACCCGGGGGAGCGGATGGGCGAGGAGCTCCGGGACCTCGGCCATCAGAGGACCGGCGAGATCGCCCAGCTCCGACAGCAGCCAGGCTCCCGTCTGCACGGCCTTGTCGTCGCCGCTGTGGAGAAGCCTGCCGAGGTTCTCCACGGAGTAGCCCGTGAAAAACTCGTCCAGCAGGTCGTTGGCTGCCGGGCCCAGAACGTCATCGTCGGCTGAATGCGTGAGGATGGTCCCTATCAGATCATCGCCTGCTTGCGTCTGCATTAGCTCTCCCCCGTTTTAGTTTTTAGGAAATTCCCTGAGGGCCTTCAGGAGACCTTCGAGGGCCAGTTCTTCCCGCCTTAGTCTCTCGCGATGGCCTGCATCACCGCCATTGAACTTGAGTTTCGCCTCTATCTTGCGATTCAGGATACTTTCACGCAGATCGGCTATCTCCTGCTCTAATTGTGCTTTCGTCTTGCCATTTACTGTGGGGAGCTGGCCATGCCACTTACCAGTGTCGTCCTTGCCGTTGGGTCGGTTGTTTCCTCCGTTGTTTCCTCCGGTGTTTCCGCCGCCGCGTCGCCTCCTACGAACCATCTGGGTCATGCCGTCCCAGGCGGAACGGGAGCTGGAGGGTGATCTCAGCCCCGTGGACCGCAGCGGCATTCCGCCGTAAGGGCCGGCCGCGAGCGGGCGCGGGCCCATGGGGCCGCCTGGGAGTCGGAGATTGTCCAGGATACGGCGCATCGGGCCGGTGGTCATGCGCTGTACCAACGGGCCCAGCACCTCACCGGCGCCCTTGCTCCCCGCACGCAGAATTGATCCGACCGCCTTGCGTCTCAGGAGCACCCGCGCGGTGGCCGCCGCCCCCCCGGCCACCCCGCCGAGGGCCAGCAAGTTGGCGACCTCGACCGCGCCGAACACCGCCTGTGTGCCCGCCGCCACCTTCACCGCCGACACCACCGAAGCGGTGCCGTCGAGCGCCACGGGAATCGACCTCATCGCGGAGTTGGCCTGGGCGAGATAGCCGTTCTGCCCACCCATCTCATCCCAGTAGCCCGCCAGGCTGGTGGAGGACGACCCCTGGTAGACCTGCTGCACGCCGTTGACCGTCGAGTTGGCCTCTTCGGCCGTGAGGCCCGTAGCGGCATGGGCGGTTCGCAGGAAACCGCCCTCCTCCGTCACCATGTCCTCGTTGAGCGCCGGCCAAGGGCCGAGCATGGACATCATTCCGGCGGCCGCCGGGGGGAGGGTCACAACCATTCCTACCCCAGGTTCTCGGTGGCCGAGGCGTTGACCGCCTCGGTCTCACGGGTGTTCCTGGCCGTCTGATACAGGCCGTCGCCGGTAGCGGCGATCACGGCCTGGAGCCCGCTGAGCGCCGCCATCGACGTCGCACGGCATTCGGCGTAGATACTGGTGAACCCGGAGAACAGGCCGTCGTCTCCCCACGAGGACACCCCGTCGCGCGCCCGGAGACTGTCGGGCGCGGTCCCGTAGTCCTCTCCATGAGCCCTGACCAGCGCGGCTCCCTGCTCCACCGCACCAGCATTGATCTCAAATCCCGTCACGTCGCAAGACCATATAGGCCACATCTCAGCCTTGGCGACACCTCACCGAGATAGATCCACAACTGACTACCTAGGCGGTGAAAGTCACGTTTAGACTTGGCCGCTGTTGTTCGTTGCATCGCACTGCCGGAGGTTGACATGCGGCCACCTGCGCCCGGAGACGATGCCGACTACCTGGCCGACTACTTCGCCGAAGGCCAGAGGATCGTGCGTGATCTCCAGGCGGCACGCGCCGCGATCCAGCAGGTGGAAGGCCAGGCCCAGAGCAAGGACGGGCTGGTGGAGGCCGCCGCCGACGGCACGGGGGGCCTGACCCGCCTGCGCATCGATCCTCGGGCCCTGCGGCTCGGCAACACGGCCCTCGGGCGGGAGGTCACGGCGGTGCTCCGCGCCGCGCAGGAGGACGCCGAGCGCCAGGCCCAGGAGATCGCGGACAGAGCCTCGTCCAACGCCGCGACCCTGCCCCCGCCGCTCGACGAGACCTTCGTGAACGAGCGGGTGGAGCAGGCAGCCCGCAATCTTCTCTAGGTCCGGGAGGCCTGCGTGTACGAGCATCGGTACGATCCCGCGAACATCAGGGAGCGGGACCTCGACGAGGCCGGACGGCAGGGCGAGCAGATGCTCGCCCGGCTGGAGGAGGCCCAGGAGGAGCTCGAGCAGATCGTCGGATCAGGTGAGGCGCCATCGTGCCAGGTCAAGGCGGCGGTGGACGTGAACGGACGGGTCCTGCAGGTCGCCTATGGACCGCGCGCGACGCGCCTACCCAGTGACGAGCTGGCGGAGGAGACGCTGGCGGCGGTGCGCGAGGCGTGCGCGGACGCCCAGCGCCAGGTCCACGAGGTCATGCGCGCGGCGCTGCCGGGTTATGACCCGGCGGAGGCGAACGCCCGTCTCGAACAGATGCTGAACGACTGGATCTGACCGCTCATCCCAGCGAGAAGGCTGCCATGACTCGCCCCCTTGGGAAGGCGGCGAACCCGATGCAGCGTCGGACATCGCGGTGATCGTTTCGCGCCCGACGGTGCGGACCTACGGAATTCGATCGGTCCCGATCCCCAGCGATCACCTCGGTCTCCGAGTCATACGCGGCGTCCTTCTGTAGTGGCTCATCGTCAAGGGATGCCCGCGAGTCGACACCGAGTCAGACCCTAAGTCGGCCAAACATTTGTCGCATGTCGAACTCCGTATCGATTCCATGACAGTAGAGCCGAGATTGCGCATCGCCATTGCGACGCCCTAGTGAGCAAATAGGCCATAGCGCATAATTCGGGAATTAGTAGCTTATATCGCAAGAACTGCCTTCTTGTCCGGTTTATGGGTATGTGAGCTTCTACGGGGTGTATATGAAGTTTTGCCTTCTCGGTCCGCCGGAGGTGCGCGACGACGCCTGCCGCCTGTGGTTTCGAGGGCATCGTCAGCGCGCGGTCTTCGCGTCTCTGGCGCTGAACGCCAATCGGGTCGTGGAGACCGACAGGCTGGTCGACATCGTGTGGGGCGACCGCCCTCCCCTCACCGCACAGGCGCAGATACAGAAGACCCTCTCGGCGTTACGTCAGATGCTGGCTCGTACGTCCACCGGAGGCGAACGGATCAGCACGGTCTCCTCGGGATACCTGCTCCACGCCGACCCGGGTGAGATCGACGTGGAGGTGTTCAGAGGAGAGGTGCGACAGGCCTCGTCCGCCATGGTGGCGGGTGACCTGCCGGGGGCGGTCACCTGCTTTCGCGGGGCCCTGGCTCGCTGGTTCGGGCGGGCACTCGACGGCGTGCCCGGCCTCGCCGCGGAGGCCACCCACCTGGAGGAACAACGTCTGATCGCATGGGAGGAGTGCATGCACGCCGAGTTGGCGCTCGACGGGCACGCCAGGGTGGCGGCCGAGATAGAGCCGCTGATCGGCAGCCATCCGCTGCGCGAGCGCCTGTGCGCCTTACTGATGATCGCCCTGTACGGGTGCGGACGCAGGGTCGAGGCCCTGCGCGCCTACCACGGCCTGCGCGGGCGGCTGCATGAGGAGCTGGGCATCGAGCCGAGCAGCGAACTGCGCGACATCGAGCACGCCATCCTGATCGAGACACCGGCGGCCCAGATGCTGTCCGCGCCATGACGGGCCGGCGGGTGAGCATGGTGCTCGCCGCAGGCGTCGCCGTGGCCGTCGGCCTGCTGGCCGTACGACGCCGCTATCTCGTCATCACGGTCAACGGCGCCAGCATGCGCCCGGCCTTCACCGATGGCGACCGGGTCCTGGTGCGCAGGGCGACCATCCGGCTGCCTGCTCGCGGCGACGTGGTGGTGCTGCGCACGCCGCCGCCGCGGGCGGGCTGGAACGGGTCGCCGTCGTCGAGGAGTCCGGCACGCAGGGGCTGGAGCATCAAGCGGGTCGTGGCCGTTCCCGGCGACCCCCTGCCGGAGGCCGCCGTCGACGCCTGCGGGCGACCGGCCGGGACGCCCGTCCCGGCCGGTCGCCTCGTGGTCTTCGGGGACGCGCTCGACAGTTACGACTCCAGGACCTGGGGTTTCCTGCCTGCTGAGCACCTGGTCGGTGTCGTGACCAGGCGTCTGACCTCGCGTCCTGACCCCGATCAGCCGCGCCGGTAGCGATCGGGTAGTGATCCGGTAGTGATCCGGTAGCGCTCACTGAGAGGGTGACGGCGCACCGCGGTGTGGAGGTGACATGGGTCCCGCGCTCACTGCAGCGGGCCTGTGCACAGTCGATGCGTAAAGGGAGAAGCATGATCAAAAAGGTCAACGCTCTGGGCGACAAGCTGCTCGGGTTGCTGCTGCCCAGCAGCAGCGCGGACGCGGCCCCGCTGTGCCAGGGTAAGTATCTCTACACCGACGGCAGTGGCTGCAACTACTACTGCTACCGCTGGCTCGACCGCTCCTCGAAGCTGAAGTGGTGCGGCAACGACCGGACCTGCAGGGCCGTCTGCTACGACTGCTGCTGAGTTCGGAGTACGTGGCACTGGCCTGCCGTCGCCTGATCGGCGCGGTGCGCAAGGTGCGTGACCGCTCCTCTCGCCAGGCGTTCGCGCACCCTGTCCGCGCTCGTGCCGGCGATCGGATCGGCACGGCCGGTGCCACCGCTCACGTCGTCGCCGGCGACGCCGCCCTGCTTCCCGGCGGGGTGGCGGTCGCCGTCGGGGCCGCCCTGGCAGTCGTCATCGGGGTCGTGTTCACCGACGATCTCGCGTCATCGTTCGCGCCGGCCTCCCCGCCGGCTCGGTCCTGAAAGGAAGACGGAGTGCCGTTTCTCGTCGCGGGAATGGTCGTCTTCGGGCTTTTGTGCCTGGTCAATCTGGTTCTCACACTGGCCGTGATCCGTCGGTTACGAGAGCACACCGAACAGCTCGTGGCGCTCAAGGCAGGAGACCCGGCCGAGGTGCTGCTGGCGACTGGGACGTCGCTCCCGGTGTTCGAGGCCGAGTCCGTCGACGGTGAGACGATCGACAGCCGGGTGACCTCGCCTGAGGTTGTCGCCCTGCTCTCCACGGAGTGCTCGGTGTGCCTGGACCAACTGCCGGATCTTGTCGGCCTCATCACCGACCGGCGCGTCGACCGCCCCGCCGCGGTGGCGGTGATCATGGGAGATGACAGTGCCCAGGCCGAGCAGCTCGTCGAGAAGCTGCGGCCGGTCGCCAGCGTGGTCCGCCAGCCCTGGGGAGGCCCGATCGAGAAGGCGTTCCAGGCCAGGGCCTTTCCCGCCTTCTATCTCGCCTCCGAGGGAGTGGTGCGGGCCGCCTCCATCTCCGTGATGGAGCTGGACCGGCCGGTTCCCGCGTGATCCGCGCCGCACGGAACCGTGCGGACGCCTCGCCCCCGGACACGCGGCACACTTCGGCCGCCGGCCCACTCTGGCAACGGGCCGGAGCCGCGTGGACGATGGTCTGGCGAGCCGGCCCGCTGTTGTCGCTCGGTTCGGTCGCCCTGTCAGTGCTGTCGGGCATCTGGCCCGTCGCGGGCGCCTGGCTCACCAAGCTGCTTCTCGACGAGCTGAGCAGCCCGCGGCGTGACCCGACGCTGCTGGCCGGGCTGGCGGCCGGGCTGGCCGTCCTCGGCCTGCTGACCACCACCCTTCCCCATCTCAATCGCTATCTCGACGCGCAGTTGCGCCGGCGGCTCGACCTGCTCGCTCGCGACGAGTTGTTCGGTGCGGTGAACCGGTTCGCCGGGCTGGCGCGCTTCGAGACGCCGCAGTTCCTCGACCGGCTGCGGCTGGCCGAACAGACGGGCCAGACGGCGGCCGTCCAGATCGTCCTGCCCGCGTTCTCCGTGCTGCGGACGCTCATCTCGGTCGCCGGGTTCGTCGTCACCCTGACGCTGCTGAGCCCGGTCATGACCGCCGTGGTGCTGCTCGCCGCGGTGCCGACCGTCATCGCGGAGGTGGCCCTGAGCCGGCTCCGGGCCGGTATGCAGTGGATGATCAGTCCGCTCGGCCGCCGCAGCGCCTTCTTCGGCAGACTGCTCACCAGCCTCGACTTCGCCAAGGAAGTCCGCCTGTTCGGGCTCGGTGAGTTCCTCCGGCGGCGGCTGCTGGCCGACGTCCGCGATGCCCAGGAGAGCGAACGGGCGGTCGACGTACGCGAGTTGAAGACCCAGACGCTGCTCAGCGCGCTCGGCGCGGTGACCGCGGGTGCCGGCCTGATCTGGGTGGTGACGGGCACGGCGGGCGGCGCGCTGTCGATCGGCGACGTGGCCGTCTTCATCGCGGCGGTGGCCGGAGTGCAGTCGGGCCTCGCGGAGCTGGTCGGGTCGGTCGGCGGGGTGTACGAGTCGTTGCTCCTGTTCGGCCACTACCGCGAGGTGGTGCGGGCCGAACCGGACCTGCCGGTGCTGGAGGCGCCGAAGAGGACGCCGCCACTCCGGCGCGGAATCGAGTTCCGCGACGTGTGGTTCCGCTACGACGACGAGCATCCGTGGGTGCTGAAGGGTGTGGATCTGTTCCTGCCCTGCGGCAGCGCGCTGGCTCTGGTCGGCCTCAACGGATCCGGCAAGTCGACGCTGGTCAAGCTGCTCTGCCGGTTCTACGACCCGCAGCGCGGCGCGGTGCTCTGGGACGGGGTGGACATCCGGGAGATCGATCCCGCGGATCTGCGCGACCGGATCGCCGCCGTCTTCCAGGACTGCGTCGCCTACGACTTCACTGCCGCCGAGAACATCGGCATCGGCGACATTTCCGTCATGTCAGACCGGGAGCTCATTCGCAGGGCCGCCACGCTGTCCGGGATCGACGAGACGCTCGCGAACCTCCCCCACGGCTACGACACGATGCTGAGCCGTAACTTCAGGCACCCGGGTGAGGACGAGGCGAAGGCGGGCGTCCTGCTCTCGGGCGGTCAGTGGCAGCGCGTCGCGCTCGCCCGGGTGTACCTGCGGGAGGACCGCGACCTGGTCATCCTGGACGAGCCGAGCGCCGGTCTCGACGCGGAGGCCGAGCACGACCTGCACACCGACCTGCGCCGGCACCGGGCCGGGCGCACCAGCCTGCTCATCTCCCACCGGCTCAGCGCCGTACGCGAGGCCGATCTCATCGTGGTGCTCGCCGACGGGCGGATCGTGGAACAGGGCACCCACGGCGAGCTGATCACCCGCGACGGCGAGTACGCCCGGCTGTTCGCCCTGCAGGCCAGCGGATACCGCCCGGAGGCCCTCCCTGCCCAGGCGGCCGGGCAGGGGTGAGCGGGCCGGCCCGGCGACGCCATCGCCTCCCGCCAGGGGCGGGAGGCGTCCGGCCTGGCTGGTTACGGGTCAGCGGGTCTTCGCGACTTCGGCGGCCACGGCGCGGAACACGGTCAGCGCCTCCTCCTGGTCCGGCGGGGTGGTGGAGGTGGTCGACTTGACGACGACCACGCCGTGTTCGGGCGAGACGTAGATGTACTGCCCGCCGAACCCGGCGGCCATGAAGTCGCGCCCGCCCTCGCCGCCGAGCCACCAGTGCAGGCCGTAGCGGGGATTGACGGACGAGGGCTTGGTCGACGCCGTGATCCACGAGGCGGGCACCACCTGCCGCCCGTTCGCCTTCCCCTTGCGGAGATAGAGCAGGCCGAACCGGGCGAAGTCGCGGTCGGTGGCGTAGACGCAGCAGTAGCCCAGGCTGTCGCCGTTGCCGTCGTTGGCGATCTGCGCTGTGCCCGCCATGCCCGCCGGCTGCCAGATCTTCCGCTCCACGTAGCGGTGGAACGGTGTGCCGGTGGCCTGGCTCACCAGCCGGGCGAGCACGAAGGAGTTCATGCTCGTGTACTCGAACGCGCTCCCGGGAGTCCAGCCCCGCACCTGCTTCGCCGCCATCTTCTTGACGGAGTGCCCCTTGTTCGCGGCCACCTGCACCCGCGGGATGTCGGAGCGTTCGTCCCATTCGATGCCCGACGACATGCGCAGCAGGTCGCGGATGGACACCCCGTTGTAGCCCGACTCGCGCAGCTCGGGCAGGTACTTGGTGACCGGGTCGTCGATCGAGCGGATGTCCCGATCGCGCAGCGCGATGCCGACCGCGGCCGAGGTGATGGACTTCGCCATCGACCAGGACTGGAACCGGGTGTCGCGGCTGGCGTCGACGTAGCGCTCGGCCACGATCTTCTGCCCGTCGAGCACGAGGAAGCCGTTGGTCTTCGTACGGGTCAGGAAGTCGTTCAGGGTTCGCCGCTCCCCCTCGTAGGTGTAGGTCACGGAGAGCGGCCGGGGGGCGCTACGCAGCTTGACGGGGTTCGCCGAGGGGCTCACCACGTCAGGCGTGGCCGGTTTGGCGGCAGCGGCTCCAGCTGGGGCGAAGCCTGCCGTCGAGACGACGGCCAGCGCGAGCGTGGTGACCGCCGCGACGCGCCGAAGGTGGGTCGTACGCACGTTGCCTCCTGTGCGGGGTTCTCAGGTCAGGCCGCGATGGTGGCGCACCTTTCTGGCAGATCTCTGGCAGAGCTACGGCCTGCGGGGCTGTTCGAGCCAGGACCGGCCTCCGGCGGGGCGCTCCGGCGGGTGTCCGGAGGCGGGCAGGCGCACCTCCACGCACGTTCCGCCGCCCTCGCCGGTCACCGTGGCGGTGCCGCCGTGCAGGGCCGCCTGCTGCCGGACCAGGGTGAGCCCGAGACCGGAGCCGGGGCTGCCGGGACACCGCTGGAACCGGGTGAAGACCGATTCGCGGTCGTCCTCCGGGATCCCGGGGCCTCGGTCGCGGACGGTGAGGACCACGTCCTCCCCGTCGGCGGACAGGTCCATCGCGATCACGGCCTGGCCGTGCTCGTCCCGCCCGTGGATCGCCGCGTTGTCGAGCAGGTTGTCGGCGATCATCCGGAGCCCCTCCGCCCAGCCGCGCACGGTCAGGGCGCCGGCGGTCGAGGCGGTGATCACGGCCTCCGGGTGGCGACGCCGCGCGTCGTCGGCGGCGGCGCCGACGATCTCGCTCAGGTCGGTCTCGGCGAACGTAGCGGGGTCGACCAACTCGCCGCGCGCCAGCCGGCGCAGCATCGTAATCAACCGCTGGATCCGGCCGTGCTCGGCGCCCAGGTCGGCGATGATCTCGTCGCGCTCCGCCGGATCCAGGTCGGGGTGGCCGAGCAGGCTGACGTTGGCGCCCATGCTGGTCAGCGGGGTCCGCAACTCGTGAGCCGCGGTGGCCGCGAAGGCGCGGGCGGACTCCAGCGCCTCTCCGGTGCGGGCCACCGCCGCGTCGCGCCGGTCGAGGAGATCGTTGAGCAGCGCCGCCAGCCTGTCGATCTCGGTGACTCCGGAGCTCGTCGCCAGCCGGGCCTCCGTACGGGCCGGGGTGTCGATCGCCTGAGCCTGCCCACTGAGCGTCGCGAGCGGCCG
Source organism: Nonomuraea cavernae (assembly GCF_014646355.1). GTDB lineage: Bacteria > Actinomycetota > Actinomycetes > Streptosporangiales > Streptosporangiaceae > Nonomuraea > Nonomuraea cavernae. Next base: position 98,241 of record NZ_BMNH01000023.1, on the reverse strand, counting down.
CACCGCGAACCTGCCGAGCGTGAACCCGGCCACGGCGCCCAGCCCGGCCGCGGCCAGCGTGACCGTCACCAGCCGCTCGGTGAGCAGGGAGATCTGCCCGGCCAGGCGTTCCTCCGGGTCGAACAGCCACAGCCGGGCGCCGCTGTCGCGCCGTCCCAGGTGCGCGGCCACGAACCGCCATCGCCGCCCGCCCTCGGTGAAGTCAGCCGGCCCGTCGCCCGGTGGCGGCAGGGTCGCGGGCACGTCCCCGATGACCAGCGGTGCGGCTCCGCTCGTGTCGATGTGGAAGCCGCCTTCGCCGCCGGCCGCCGTCAGCCGCTGTTCGAGGAAGTTCGGCGGGATCACGGGGATCGCGCGGGCCCGCCACGCGTACGAGGCGGCCATCGGCGTCAGGGCCCGGAGCCGTACGATCAGCTGCCTGTCACGCTCGGCGCGCAGGTCGGCCGAGACGAGGCTCAGCACGAGCCACCCCGCCAACGACACCATCAGCGGGACCAGCACGGCGAGGCAGAGCGCGAAGCGAGTGGACAGGCTCACGGCGCGGGGCACCTCAGCACGTAGCCGACCCCGCGCACGGTGTGCACCAGGCGCGGCTCGCCGCCGGCTTCCAGCTTGCGCCGCAGGTAGCCGACGAAGGTGTCGACCGCGTTGCCGGTCACCTCGAAGTCGTAGCCCCAGACGCGTTCCAGCAGCACGTCCCGGGACAGCACGATGCCGGCGTTGAGCGCCAGCACCTCCAGCAGGTCGAACTCCCGGCGGGTCATCTCGATCTCCCGGCCGTTCAGGGTCACCCGGCGGGCGTCCGGCTCCACCGTCAGCGGTCCCGCCCGCACCGTCGCGCCCGGAGCGCGGCCCGCCCTGCGCAGCAGGGCGTGCAGGCGTAACACCAGCTCGTCGAGGGCGAACGGCTTCACCACGTAGTCGTCGGCGCCCGCCGCCAGCCCCGCGACCCGGTCGGCCACCTCGTCCATCGCCGACAGCATCAGCACCGGCACGTCGGCCCCGGCGGCCCGCAACTGCGCGCACACCTCGATGCCCGACATGCCGGGCATCGACACGTCGAGGACGAGGGCGTCCGGGCGGCGGGTCCCGACCAGTTCGAGCGCCCGCCGCCCGGAGTCGGCGGTGTCCACGCCGAACCCCTCCAGCCGCAGGCCGCGGCGGAGCGCGCGCAGGATCGCCTGGTCGTCGTCGACCGCGAGGATCTGGTAGCCGGTCATCGAATGCTCCCCGTGTCCGCGACCGGCGGGTCGACTGTCTCTCCGAAGTCCCCGGTCCGCCGGCGCGCCCACCAGTATCCAGACCCCAAGCGTCGCACGCGCCCCTAAATCCGACCCAAAGGGTTAGTAAGCCAAAAACCTTCGCCTTATATCCCTTTTGTCCGATTCGAGAGTCGGGCTTCGGGCAGATGGCAGTCGAGTTCTCCGCGCACCGATCTGCGACCCTGCCGCTCATCGTGGACATCTGGGCCCTGAGCCGCCCGCTCTCCGGTGCCGCTGGGAGCACGCTCGACCACAGGAGGGACGACCGAAATGGATGACTATCCGCTGCTCAACATCTTCCTCAGCATGATGTGGTTCTTCCTCTGGATTCTGTGGGTGATGCTGCTCTTCCGGGTCATCGCCGACATCTTCCGCGACGACACGCTCAACGGCTGGGGCAAGGCCGGCTGGACGATCTTCGTCATCGTGCTGCCGCTGCTGGGCGTCCTCGTGTACCTGGTCGCGCGCGGCAAGGAAATGGGCCGGCGCGAGGTCGCCACGATGGTCGATCGCGAGTCCCGTTACTACGAGGCCGTAGAACGCCGGGTCGGCCGCGGCACCGGCCAGGCCGATGAGCTCACCCGGCTGGCCGATCTCAAGAACCACGGCGACCTCACTCCGGAGGAGTACGAACGCGCCAAGGCCAAGGTGCTGGCGGCGTGAACGGCGGGCGGGGTCGGCGTCCGCAGGGTGCCTTCACGTCAGGATGAGGACGATGAACAGCAGGCACACGAAGATGTTGATCAGCCAGCCGTGGGAGTTCATCCAGTCCCGCACCTTGGGCATCACGGCCACCGCCCGCCGCCGGAAGATCAGGTAGCCGAGCAGAGGCAGGGCCGCCAGCAGCAGCGTGGCCAGCAGGAACGGGATCGCCGCCAGGAGCGGTGAGTCGTTCTGCTCCAGGTTCACGCCGACGGTGAGCATCACCATGATGTCGGTGGGCATCAGCAGGACCAGCAGCAGCCCGGTGGTGAAGGCCCGGCCGGGGCCGGCGTCGAGCAGCCGGCCCAGCCACGCGGGCGGCTCGGACGTCGCGCGGCCCCGATAGTTCTTGAGCGCCGCCAGCACCAGCAGGCCGACCAGGACGTACTGGATGACCGAACCCGTTGACCCGTTGTCGTCGGGGTCACCCAGCGAGAGGGCGCCGGAGAGCAGATGGGCGAGCAGCCGGGCCACCGTCACGCCCACGATCACCGCGATCGCGACGCCGGCCAGGAACGCGAGCGACACCCGCGCCGCGCGTCTGTGCGTGACGAGGATGATCGCCGACATGATCTGGGGACCCGCCATCATGGTGACGGCCAGCGGAAGCAGTTGCAGATTCATCGGCGCCTCTCCTGTCACGACGGCGCTGGTGCACTCCCCTGACCTACCCGGACGCCCCTGTCTCTCCCCTGGCCGGCGTGTCGCCGCGTTCGGCAAGGCAGCCCTCGAAGACGGCGGTCAGCCGGTCGATGTCGGCTTTCGTCGGCTCCTCGGGGCCGAGGTGCCGGCGTAGCGCGCCGACTCCCAGGAACATCGCCGCCACCAGCCTGGCCCGAGCCTGCGCGTCGGGGCCGCCGAGGAGCTCGGCCAGCGGGTCGACCAGCGCGGTGCGGACCCGCCCGTGGACGAGGTCCTGGATCTCGGGGTGGCCCGCCGAACGTTCGAGGCAGCGCAGGATCGGGTTCTCGGGATCGGCGTGCATGCGCCGGGCGGTGTGCTCGGCCAGCCGCCTGGGCAGACCCTCCCGGTCACCGGCGAGCACCTTGCTGATCGTCGGCTCACCGGCCAGCACCTCGCCGAACAGCCCTGCCTTGGAGCCGAAGTAGCGCCCGACCAGGGCGATGTTGGCGTCGGCCGCGGCGGCGATCATGCGCACCGTGACGTGCTCGTAGCCGTGCTCGGCGAACAGCGAGCGTGCCGCGGCGAGCAGCCGGCCCCGAGTGGCGGCGCGGTCCCTGGGCCGCGCCTCCATCTGGAGGTTGTCCATCCGTGAACTCTAACCGGACACACCCCGCTTGCCGCCCGGCTAGTAAACGTACGTATACTCGATGGGTTCGTCGATGTTGAACAGAGAATGCGGTGGCCTGATGACCCAGACCCGGCAGTACTCCCACCGGGAGATCCTCGAGGTCATGTCCGGGCTGATGCTCGCCATGCTCACCTCGATGATCTCCACCTCGGTGGTGGGCACGGCACTGCCGACGATCGTGGGAGAGCTCGGCGGGCAGAACCAGTACTCCTGGGTCGCCTCGGCCACGATGCTGACGATGACGGTGTCGACGCCACTCTGGGGGAAACTGTCCGACCTGTTCGGGCGGAAGCTGCTCTTCCAGACCGCTCTGGGGATCTTCGTCGCCGCGTCACTCGTGGCCGGACTCTCGCAGGACATGGGTCAGCTCATCGCGGCCCGAGCCGTACAGGGTCTGGGCGTCGGCGGCCTCTCGGCCCTGTCCCAGGTGATCCTCGGCGACATCGTCTCGCCCAGGGAACGCGGCCGCTACTCCGGCTACATGGGAGCCGTCTTCGGCATCTCCACCGTCGCCGGGCCGCTGCTCGGCGGATTCATCGTGGACAGCGAATGGCTGGGCTGGCGCTGGTGCTTCTACGTCGTGGTGCCCTTCGCGATCATCGCCGCCGTGGTGATCCAGAAGGTGCTGCGGCTGCCCACGGTCAAGCGGGACACCTCGATCGACATCTGGGGCGCGACCACCATCACGGCCGGCGCCACCGCCCTGATGCTCCTCCTCACGCTCGGTGGCCAGGAGTTCGAGTGGAACTCCGTCTGGACGTACGTCCTCAGTGCGGTGAGCCTGCTCATGCTGGCCCTGGCGGTGCTCTCGGAGCGCACGGCCCGCAACCCGATCCTGCCGCCCAGGCTGTTCAGGAACCGCACGTTCGTGCTCACCAGCCTCGGCTCGTTGTTCGTGGGCATGTCGATGTTCGGCGCGATGATCTACCTGCCGCAGTATCTGCAGATCGTCAAGGGGATGAGCCCGACCGACTCCGGCCTCATGACGCTGCCGATGGTCCTGGCGCTGTTCGTCGCCGGCGTCGTCTCCGGCAAGATCGTCACCAGGACCGGGAAGTGGAAGGCGTTCCCGGTGGCGGGCCTGCTGATCGTCGCCGTGGGGCTGTTCCTGCTGTCGCGGCTGCACGTGGACTCGAGCGAATGGCTGATCGGGTTCGACGTGGGCGTGCTGGGCGTCGGGCTCGGTTTGTCCATGCAGATGCTCATCCTCGCCGCCCAGAACGGCTCCGAGCCGCGCGACATGGCCGCCACCACCTCGGGCGTCTCCTTCTTCCGGTCGCTCGGCGGCGCCGTGGGCGTGGCCGCGTTCGGCGCGATCCTCACCAACCGCCTCATGAGCGAGATGACGGAGATGCTGCGCGCCGCGCGCATCGAGCTGCCCGGCGGCGGCACCCCCTCGCTCGGCAGCCCCGACGCGATCCAGCGCCTGCCCGAGCCCGTCAAGGGCATCGTCCTGGAGTCGTTCACCCGGGGCCTGGAGACCGTCTTCCTGGTGGGCGTGCCGATCGCCGTGCTCGGCTTCCTCGCCGTGCTCTTCCTCAAGGAGCTGCCGCTGCGCGGCGCCACGCTGCCCGCGGCACCCGAACCGAAGCCGCTCAGCAAGGACGACCTGGTCCTGGCCGGCCTGCTGCTGGAGCTCATCGCCCAGCGCGTCGAGCGCGCCAACGGACAGCCGTCCGCCCTGCTCACCGCGGTCGCCAGGATGGCCCCTCCGGATGACCGGTCCGAACGGGAGCGCGCCAGGTTCGTCGCCCGAACCGTGCTCCGCCCCACCTCGCGCGCCCTGATCACGCAGGCGGCGCCCCCTCAGAAAGACCTCGTCACAGGAGGAATCGCTCAATGATCCGCAAGTTCGTGGGCGCTGTCGCGGCGGCCCTCGCGCTCATGGCCGGGCTGTGGCTCATGATCGCCCCCTTCGCCCTCGGCACCCAGCCCGAGTCGGGCGACTGGATCGGCGCGACCAGGTCCGAGTTCTTCACCGGCCTGGGCGTGGCCGTCCTGGGCGTCGTCGGCGTGGCCGCCTTCGTCGCGTCCATCCACGAGGAGCTCGTCGCCCGCGGTCTGGTCACCGTACGAGAGCGGCGGCCACGGCCCGAACCCCGGCCCGCCCCCGAACCGGCTCCTGTCGCCCCGCAGTCGTCGTCCGCGGAGCTGGCGACCCTGCTCGCCCCGCTCGTCGAGGCGCTGCGCGAAGACCTGAACCGCACCGGCGAACACCGCCAGAACGGCACGACCACCCTGGTCGGCGCGGAGGACGACCGATGAAGGCGAAAATGGGCCTGACCGCCCTCTTCCTGATCTTCCTGGTCGGCCTCTGGCTGGTCGTCGCGCCGTTCGCCGTCGGCTACCAGCCGCGCGGCGCCGCCTACGCCGACGCGACGGTCAACGACCTGTGGGTGGGCGGCGTGCTGGCCGGCGGGTCGTTCGTCGTCCTCGTGGCGTACGCGGCCGACGCGCTGCGTGAGATCACCGGTCGCGGAAGGCACTCCGCCGACTAACCCCCTGGACGGCTGTTACACCAGCAGGCCGCAGGACGGCACGCCGTACCACCCCTGACAGTCCTCTGAGCTGGCAAGACGTCGCATATGGTGGCGAGATGAAGCGTTCTGCCATTCTCGCCTGCCTGACGCTCACGGTCGTCGCATGCGCCGGGCAGACTCCGGCCGCAGCGCCGGACCGCACCGGGCTGGACCCGGCGCAGAGCACGCCTTCGGCCTCGGCTTCGCCATCACCGTCGCCTTCGCCATCACGGACCGGCCCGCCGGAGTTCACCGCCAAGGTCACCAAGATCGCCCGGGACCGGCTGCCCTACTCGTGGCGTCCCGGCTGCCCCGTCAGCTACCAGGACCTGCGCCTGGTCACCATGACGTACTGGGGTTTCGACGACCGCCCGCACACCGGCGAGCTCGTCGTCAACAAGAACGTCACCGGCGACATCACGACCGCCTTCAGGAAGTTGTACGACATGCGCTTCCCGATCAGGCAGATGCGGCTCGTCGACGTCTACAAGGGCGACGATTTCGACTCGATCGAGGCCGACAACACCTCGGCCTTCAACTGCCGCAAGGCCACCGGCTCGGGCAACTGGTCCAACCACGCCTACGGCAAGGCCGTGGACATCAACCCGCGCGAGAACCCGTACGTCACGGCCAGCGGCGGCACCGCCCACCAGAACGCCGAACAGTTCACCAAGCGCCCCATGAAGGGCAAAGGTGTGATCAACCCGGGCGACAAGGTCGTGCGCGCCTTCGCCTCAGTGGGCTGGGAGTGGGGCGGCTACTGGTCAGGCATCAAGGACTACCAGCACTTCAGCAAGGGGGGCGGCTGAGAGCTGGGGCGATGTGGCGCTGACCTGCGGTTCGACCCCTCACCGCTTCTCACCGTATCCGGCTGTGTCACACCTTCCGTATCCGGCTGTGTCACACCTTCCGGACATCGGCGCCGAAGCCACCGAACTCCTGCGCAAGGTCGAGGCCGCAGCGGCCACGACGGCCATGCCCGTGCCTGGCGTGCAAGAAGCGCTCCACGCCTGCCACGCCAGCGGACGATGCATCGCGGTGGTCGGCGACACCTCCTCCGAGGCTATGGAAACCTACCTGGACATGCACGGCCTGCGGCAGCTCGGAGGAGCGGTCAACGGCCGTGAGCATCTCTTGTCGCTGCCCGTGAGCCTCCAGACGGGCGAAATCCTCCTCCAGCACGTCCCGTCCGGCGGAAAACCGGGGCGTCCGGTGTCACGCGGGTCTCTCCAGAGCAGGACGGTCACCTGCGTCGGCGTTGACGCGCGAGTCCGGTTTGCCGTACAAGGGAGGCAACATTCCGTGTCCGGGTGGCGGCCGTACGCCGCGAGATTAGGGTGAGGCCCGTGCCAGACACCGCTGGAGAACGCCAACCCGGCTTGCGAGTCGATCAGAACGGCCTACAGGCCATGTCGATCGAGTTACAGAAAGTGGCTGATCTGCTGGAGGAGTTCATCCCCCGGATTCTGGTCAGCGTGCACGCTCGGCCGTTAGGCGACCAGGAAGCGCCAGGTGCTGAGTTCGACCAGGAGTACGAGGCACTCCTCAAGGAAGCGGGTCCGGCATACGAGTCACTGCCGAAAACTCTGAACATGATCGCTGACGGCGTGTCGTTCTCGTCCCGCAACCACGCTCGCGCTGAGCGGGCAGCCGAGGCCGGCGTGCCCTCCCCGTCACAGGAAGTGTGAAGGGATTGGATCTGCCACCGGTGCTGGCGCAGGCGTACAACCTGGTCAAGGATGTCGCCCCTTGGCCGGACTCCGACGAGGACGAGCGGATGTCCAGGGCCAGGGCATGGCTCGATCTGGGCACTACCTTGAGATCATCAGCGGGGCGGATCGACGTGGCGGGTCAGCAGTTCATGGCCACCAACAGCGGTAGCGACGTGCAAGCCCTCAAGGAGAAGCTCGAAGGAGCGGACGGCCCCAAAAACCAACTGGCAGCCGGGGAGAAGGCGGCGGTCCTGGCCGGCGCCGGCCAAATGGTCATCGTGGTGATCAGGGTCGCGTTCAAAACCTATGCGCTCTATCTGCTCACATTGCTGGCCACATCCATGATCGCCGCTGTGATGCAAGGGCCGGTCGCCTCTTTCATGTGGACTGCCCGGGTAGCGGGAGTCCGGCAGGCGCTCAAAAACTTGCTCATGCAAAGTCGACGACATGTAGCCGAGGTTGTCGCGGGAACCATCTCGCGATCCCGACGCCTTCTGCAGGAGCTGGTATTACCTCCGCTGGTCATAGTCTCGTTGCCCGCGATCTCGTATGTGTCATCCGTCAGGTTCGAGGAATCCAACGAAGAAGCACGCCAGGAGACAGAGGCGGTGCTCCGCGAAACTCCGGCGGGGCGTGAAGCGCTCGCCTGGGTGAGGGACCATGGCATCACAGTGCTTTTCCAGGAACCCCCTCCTCTTATAGAAGGGACATACCGGGACAACCTTGACGTCCTGACAGTAAACCCGGGAAAGGATCCGGAAGAACGGGCGGAGATCTTCGTACACGAGGTTTATCACGCGCAGAACGAGGGACGCCCCAACTCGCTCACCATGGGACGCGAGGAGTACATCAACGCGTCCATCGAAGAAGAAGCGATCGGAAACATCAAGGCTACCGAGATGCGCGAGCAACTAGCAGCCGCCCGGGGAGAGCCGGCCCCTAGATCCTCCTATCGGCATGCCTACCAAAAAGCGATTTCCGAGGAGAACAACCTTCGAGCGGCACAGGGACGTCCTTTGCTGACACAGAGCGAAGAACAGCGAATCGGCAATCAGGCCGGCCTGGCCGAATTACGCGACGACATCAGCGGGATCTACACCGACAGGTTCGGCGACGAGTGGGATGCCCGATGGTATCACCAGGCACGCGACTTTCTACTCCCCCCCTGACCGACCTCACCGCACAAATTGTCAAGCAGGCGGCCCGCCCGTCACGCCGGTGGCGGGATTCGCAAACTCACTATATTTCCTTCCTGGTCGCAGCGGTGGGCGGCTGAGCGCGTCAACCGGTGACGCGGTACCAAAGGCTCGTGGTGTGTGGCAGTTCGTCGAGCCGGACGCGTTCGAGCTTGACGTTGGTCCCGCCCGGGTGGTCGAAGAGGCGGACACCGTCGCCGAGCAGGACGGGCGTCACGAACGTGAGGATCTCGTCCAGTACGCCCGCCTCCAGGCACTGCCGGGCCACGTCGGCGCCGAGCACATCGACGCATTTGCCACCGGCGGCGGTCTTGGCCGCGGCGACGGCCTCGTCCAGGGCGTTGACGAAGGTGACGCCTGGCACCGGCGTGTCGGGGGCGTGGTGGGTCAGCACGAACTTGCGGCCCCTCCCACCCGCCACCGAACGCCTTGCCCTCGCTCTCCGTGTCCTTGTGCGGGTCGTCGCCACCGTAGGTCCGGTTGCCGACGAGCAGCGCGCCGATGAGCTCTCTGAAAGGACGTCCATCTTTCGGTCGCCCCTTTATTCAGGATAAAGTACGGGCTTTCATTGCCATTCATGAGTCGAATGGCAAATGTCGCGACATGCCGTCCTTCACGTATCTTTCGACCGGCTAACGCGAACACCTTTTTGACGATCTGGCGAATTCCTTGCGATGCGCCTGAAGAATGGCCGGGTACGCACGGATCCAGCGCATCCAGAGCATTCATCCGAAGGGTCGGCGATTATCGTGCGCCATCTTCGATGAATTGCGAATTGATGCGGATATGTCCGATCGCACTCCGTGTGAGTTCTTTCAGGAGAGTCCGTGCATCTCTTTTCCCGGCGAGCGCCACTGGTCGCCGCCTTCGCCATCGCCGCCACATCCTTCTCGGGCGGCTCGGCCCAGGCCACCACGTACGCCCCCGCCCCCGCCCCCGAGCCGCCCGCGTTCACCACGCAGGACGCGAAAGCGCGCCACAGCAAGGTCGACCTCGCGATCGTCCGCCACAAGAGGACGACGCGGGATCCCGCCATCGCGGTCTGCGGCCCGCCGTACGTGTTCGGCGACCCGAACCTCGGCCCGAAGTATCTCCCGCGCACCAGTTGGCTCGGCTCGATCCTGCGCGGCTACGTCCGCTACGGAGGTCTCCCCCCGGCGACCTTCCTCGACCGCTACCGGACCGTCGACGGCTGGCGTTACCCGCAGGACTTCGGTTTCGCCCACGCCGGGGGCTACTCCAACGCCAAGCCGCTCATCACCACCATGACGCTTCCCAAGGGACTGAAACTCGACCGGTTCGGCGGCGAGACCGGCGCCTTCCTCGCCCCGTACGGCACGCCGTTCGTGAAGCGGGCCCTGCCGCCGAGCAGTCTCAACACGTTCGACGGCGATCCCCAGCATCTCTGCAACTACCACGCCTACCAGGTGGAGAAGCCGTTCCAGGTCGACGCCGGCCCGGCAGCCTCGGCCTTCCAGCAGGTGGGTGTGGGGCGGCAGTACCACACCCTCGTCAAGTACATTCCGGGGTCGGTGGGGAACGACAAGGGCGAGCTGCCGATCAGCTGGCTCGTCGACCACGGCTACCTCAAGCGCCTGAACTGAGCGGCCGGAGCCGCTGATCGCCCTCCTGGCCGCCCCGGCGGCGGCCAGGAGGGCGCCGGGCGACGCGGCAGTTGCGAGGAGGGCGCCGGGCGATTGCCGATGAGGCCCACGCGGGCGATCCCGGCTGCTCCCTCGTTCTTCTAGCATTCTCATTATCGATAATGATAACGTCAACCCTGTGAGACCTTCGACAGAGCGCTGGGCCGAGCTGGCGCTGCACCCCGTGCGCATCCGGATCCTGGGCGCCGTCGCCGGCGCTCGGCGCACGCCTTCCGACCTGGCCGGCCTGCTGCCCGACGTGCCGCAGGCCACGCTCTACCGGCACATCGCCACGCTGGCCAAGGCCGGCCTGCTGGACGTGGTGGAGGAGCGCAAGGTCGGAGGCGCGACAGAACGGGTGTACGCACTACCGGAGGGCGCGGTGACACCGACCGCCGAGTCGCTGGCCTCCGCGTCCCCAGAGGAACACGCGCGATATTTCACCGCGTTCGTGTCCAGCCTGCTGTCAGAGTTCTCGCGCTACCTGGCCAGAGAGCACATCGACCTGGTGGCCGACGGCGTCGGCTACCAGCAGTTGGTGCTCCACCTGAATGACGAGGAGTTCGTCCGCTTCGCACAGGGTTTCGGCGAACTCGTGCGACCCCTGCTCGCGAACGAGCCGGGAGAAAACCGGTCACCCCGTCTGCTGGCCACGATTCTCCTCCCCCTGACGAAAGGCTGACCCATGGCAACGGTCATGATCACCGGTGATTCGGTCACTGTCGAGTTCGGCTCCTGGGAGCGCATCTTCACCGGGCGAGCCCGGCACACGATCCCCCTGCCGGCGGTACGGCAGGCGGTCATCACGGAGCAGCCGCTGCGCGTTCCGCGCGGCGCGAGAAAGGGCCTGACGGTGTCGGGCCACACCAAGATCGGCGTTTGGGGCATCTACGGCGGCCCGCGCCAGCTGGTCTCGGCCAACCGCAACCTGCCCGGCGTCCACCTGCTGCTGGACCGCGCGAGGTCCGGCGACGAGTTCGACGAGGTCGTCCTCTCGGTCCCCGATGCCGACCGGCTCGTCGAAGCCATCCGGGAGGCCGCCAGGTGACCGGCATCGAGGTACGAAACCTGACAAAGAGGTACGGCCCGATCACCGCCGTCGACACTCTCAGCTTCACCGTCAGGCCGGGAGCCGTGACCGCGTTCCTCGGCCCCAACGGAGCCGGCAAGACCACCACGCTGCGCATGATGATCGACCACGTCGCGCCCACCTCCGGCAGCGTGACCATCTGCGGACGGCGCTACCGGGACCTTCCGCGTCCGACCACCGTGGTGGGCGCCGTCTTCGACGCCTCCGCCTTCCACCCGCACCACTCGGCCCGGGACCACCTGAGGATCTACGCCGCGATGGGCGGCTTTCCCGACGGCCGGGTCCAGGAACTCCTCACCCTGCTTGGCCTGGCCGACGCCGCCGAACGCAGGACGGGCGGCTTCTCCACCGGCATGCGACAACGGCTCAACCTGGCCACCGCCCTGCTCGGCGATCCCCGCGTCCTGCTGCTCGACGAGCCGAGCAACGGCCTGGACCCCGAGGGCACGGCCTGGCTGCGCTCGTTCCTGCGCGACCTGGCCGACGACGGCCGGACCATTCTGATCTCCAGTCACGTGCTCAGCGAGGTGCAGCAGATCGCCGACGACGTGGTGGTCATCCGCCAGGGGCGGCTGCTGACCGCCGGCCCGCTGCACGAGCTCACCGGCACGGCGCAGGCCGTACTCGTGCGAAGTCCCGACAGCGCCGAGCTGAGCCGGATCCTGATGCGGCACGCCCAGGCGGTGCGGGCCGACGGCCCGGACGAGCTGCGGGTCCGCGGGCTCGACGCCGCCCGCATCGCCGACCTGGCAGCCGGGCAGGGGCTGCGCATCCATGGCCTGACCAGCGAACATCCCAGCCTCGAACAGATCTTCCTCGACCTGGCCGGCGAACGGACGAACGGATGAGACCCCTGATCCACGCGGAGCTCCGCAGACTGCTGGCGACCCGGATGTGGCTGGGCACCCTGCTCGTGGCCGCCCTTCTCGGCGGCGGCCTGATCGGCCTGCTGGCCGTCATCGGGCCGGAGAACTTCGATCCCCCGATGCCGGGGCTGCACACCGAGGCCGGCGTGCGAGCGGTCCTCGGCTTCCTCGGCTTCACCGCCTTCATCCCCGCGGCGATCGGCACCCTGGCCGTGACCTCGGAGTACCGGCACCGGACCGTCAACTTCACGTTCCTGTTCGCGCCGGACCGTTGGCGGGTGCTGGCCGCCAAACTGAGCACGTACGGCTTCGCGGGCCTGATCTACGGGATCGTTCTGTCGAGCACGGCGGCCCTGGCGTTGTTCGGCGCGGCCGCGCTCCGCGGCGTGAGCCTGGGCCTGCCCACCGCGACCGTCATCGAGCTGCTGGCTCGTCTGGCGGTCGCGATGGGCGCCTACACGGTGCTCGGCGTGGGCATGGGCGCGCTGATCCGCCACCAGGTCGCCGCCCTGTGCGTGGTGATCGGTTACCTGTACGGAGCGGAGCTGCTGCTCATGATGATCCCGGGCGTCCGGCACCTGTACCCGTGGCTGCCCGGCGGCGCGACCTCGGCGCTGACCGACTTCACCGCCGTGGCCGACGCCCTGTCCCAGCAACTGTCCGCCGAACCCGTACGGCTGCTGTCTCCCCTGGCCGGCGGGCTGCTCCTGCTCGGATACACGGTGCTGGCGAGCACGGCGGCGCTGCTCAAGCCGATGCGCCGCGACGTGATCTGACCCGTGCGCCCCGGGACGTCCCCCGCCTGCGGATCAGGGCGGTCACGCCCCGCCCGAGTTGCTGACGCACACCGTGGACTGGGTGGAGGTCAGGCCGTAGTTCTTGCCCCACCAGATCCGGGCCGTCGCCATCAGGCAGCCACGGCCGACCCTCAGCCGTGCCGTGTCGCTGCGCCCGGGGTACCAACCGCGGACGGTCGTCGACTGGAGCTGTCCGATGCACTGCCCATAACGGTCGCTACGCCGAGCGCAGTGCTTCAGGGTGATCGTCATGTGCTTGTTCGTGCCCCAGGTGGCGTTCGTGGAGTTGAGGTAGGCGCAGGCGGTCGAGGTGCGAGCGTCGTAGAAGACGTGGATGTAGGCCGCCTTGAGCATCTCCCGCGTGTGGAACGGGAAGCGCAGAACCCTCTTGCCCGAACAGTTCGGCAACTGGGCGGCCGAGACCGCCTGTCCTCCCGAGACGGTGGCGGCGGCTGATGCGGCGGGCAGTCCGGCCAGCGTGGCTGCGGCGGCGAGTCCGATGATCAGCGATCGCATGGTGCCTCCCTATCTGTCTCGCATCGTGCGAGCATTGATCGTTTACTTGTCGCCAGACTCGCCGAGCCACGGCGGTGGACACCAGACATGAGCATCAGTGCGATCGCGCACCGCCTGTTGCACCGGGCTTGACGTGCGATTTCACCGCAGGCCGAACAATTGCGCAGGAGGGGCGGCACGGCGATGGGGACCTTCGAGGAGCTCGCGGACCGGCTCATCGCGGCTCTGGACGAGGCGGCCGAAGGCATCCGTGAGGGGTTGCGGTCGCAGGGTCGGCCGCAGAAGTACCTCGTCAACCGGGTTCGCGACGCCAGCGCCACGCTCGTGTCCCGGTGGCTGTCCGGAGCCCGGCAGCTGGCGGAGCGCAACCGGCTGCCGGGCGCCGAGGTGATGCGCGAGATCGCCACGGGGCTGGAGCTGCCCGCCGATCAGACACGGAGGCTGGTCGCCCTCGGAGCCACCATCGACGACCTGCGCAGGCAGTTGGAGGGAGAGGAGCGCGGCTGGCGGGCCGGGGCGGCCGAGCGTCTCGCGCGTGAGGCCTCTGGTGACGGGGGCGGTGAGAGCGAAGCGGCCGGGCGGCCTTCTCGGAGGTCGGTGCCGCTCCTGACCGCCGTGTTGGCCACCACCGGTCTGGTGCTGGTCTCATTCGTGGCCGGTACGTTCGCCGGAAGATCGTGGTCGTCGTCCACGGCCGCCGGGCCGTCCATCGAGCCGTCCACCGGGCCGGAGGAGCACCCTCCGGCCGACGGCGAGCAGTGCAGCCCGTGGACCGACGCGGGCCAGGGCGTGCTCCTGCGGGCGTGCATCCGAATCCGCGAGAGCCGCATGCTCATCAGGAACCAGTTACGCGGCCCGGTCGGCACCAGGAGCGACCTGGTGATCCGGGCCTACGACTCGTTCCAGGAGCGGCCGGTCACGCGCGAGCTGAAGTGCCACAAGATGTTCATCACGGTCGAGGACCAGACGCAGACGTGCGGCTGGTACGAGGTCCGCCCTCCGTACGGGTCGAAGTACGCGGCCCAGGCGGGGTGGCGGCTGCCGGGCACCGGCGTTTTCGCCGGCTTTGTGGTGAGCCCGTCCGTGACCTGGTGAGCCCGTCCATGAAGGCGGATCGGGAGTGCGGCGGAACAAGGGTGTAGCCCACAGAAGGGACCCGTGTGGATGGCCGCTCCCCCGGAGGCGCCGGCGTCGGTCGATGACGCCACGCTCATCGAGCAGTCGTGGCGACGCCCGGACGCGTTCGCGTCGCTGTACGACCGCTACTTCCGTGAGATCCACCGCTACGCGGCCGGACGGCTCGGCACGCAGCTCGCCGACGACCTGGCCGCGGAGACCTTCCTGGTGGCGTTCCGCAAGCGCCGCAGCTTCGACCCGGCCCGCGGCGCCGTACGCCCGTGGCTCTACGGGATCGCCACCAATCTCGTCGCGCAGCATCGCCGGAGCGAGGTCCGCAGGCTGCGGGCGTTCCAACGGACGCCGCTGGACGACGGCGCGGACGACGGGCACGAGGACACGGTGGCGGCGCGGGTCGCCGCGGCGAGCGCGCACCAGCCGCTCACGACGGCGCTCGAAAGCCTGCCGGACGGTGATCGCGACGTGCTGCTCCTCGTCGCGCTGGCCGACCTCAGCTACGAGGAGGTCGCGCAGACCCTGAACATCCCCTTCGGCACCGTCGGCTCCCGGCTCAACCGGGTGCGCAGGAAGCTCCGCGCCGCCTTGGGAGGCGTCAACCCCGTGATCGGAGGATCTGATGGATGACCTGAACGGCCGGACAGACTCCACCGTTCCGGACGACCTGCGCGATCTGGCCGCGGTACGCGACCTCCTCGCCGCGCCCTCGCCATCGGCCGACGCGGTCCGGGCGGGCCGCGCCCGGCTCCTGGCGGCGCTCTCCCAGGAGCATGAGCAGACCGACGAGCACGACCAGACCAGTGGACATGAGCGGACCGGCGAGCGCGAGCGGACCGGCAAGGGCGAAGGGGCCGCCGAGCGGCGCCGGGCCGGTGGGCGCGGGTGGTCGGCGCCACGGCCGGCCCGCAAGCGGGCAGCCCGACGGTGGGCGGCGGTCGGGACCGTCCTGGCCGGAGCGGCCACCGCCGCGCTCCTGGTCGTGGTCGCGGTCGTCCCGTCCGACGCGCCGATCTCCATCTCCAACAACCCGTTCGAGTCCGCCGGCCCGCCGCAGGACACCCGGCCGACCGCCCGGCAGGTCCTGCTCGCCGCGGCGAGCGCCGTGACCGAGTCTCCGGCGGAGGGCGCCTACTGGCGGGTCCGGACCGTCACCGGGCAGTTGACGCCCTCACCGGATCGTCGCTACGTCATCCGCCGTCTCTCCTCCACCGAACTGTGGCTGGCGAAACGACCGGGTGGGCAGAGCTGGCGAATCCACCGGTACCTCGGCGCGAAGCCCGCGACTCCGGAGGACGAGACGGCCTGGCGCGCGGCGGGCTCGCCGACCGCCTGGACCTACCCGGAGAACGTCGCGAGCTTCGACGGCGACGTGAACCCGGGGCAGGCAGTGACGAGCACCCCCGGTGAGCCGGAGGCGTTCCGGCTGCGCGGCGGATGGAAAGGGGCGGGCGGGATCCTGACGAAACAGCCGGTCACCTGGGCCGAGCTGCGGGCGATCCCGGACACCCCCGAAGGGCTCCGGACCTATCTCGAGGCCCGCATCAGGAGCCTGGCCCAGCGCCATGAGTTCAGTCTGGACGGACAGATGGAGTCATGGCTCCGGGGAAGCTGCATGGAGCTCCTCAACGGCCTGGCGGTCTCGCCCGAGGTACGGTCCTCCGCCTACCAGATCTTGGCCGGGCTGCCCGGGATGACCGCCGAGGGCGAGGTGACCGACCCGCTCGGGCGCACCGGGCAGGCGATCGGCTACGAGGCGGACATGGCCCACGAAGTGCGTCTCGTGGTCGATCCAGACAGCGGACAGCCCCTCTCCGACGAGTCGACGAGGCCCGGCACGCTCGCGGACGGCCGAGTCGTACGGATCGGCGCCTTCACCGCGTACGAGGAGATCGGCTGGACGGACGAGAGGCCCGACGTGAGATAGGCCGCCCCCGCGGCCCGCCACGGCACGACCAACACCCCCAGAGCACCCCCGGAGACGACCGGACGGCGAGTCCGGCGCATCCGCACGCCAGAAACCGGACCAGATGCCGAAACCGCTCATCGAACAGCTCGCGACGCTGTTCGGCGCCTATGACGACCTACACCTCGGAGATGACACACATGCGCTCGACCCGGACGAGGACGTTGACGAGCCTGCCGACCTGGACGACGACCTCTGACGGACCCGTGACGTTCACCCTGGACGACGTACGGGCCAGGACCTACAAGGCGCGGGACGCCTGGTGGACGGTGTTCCTGGTGGACCCGCTGGCCGGGCGGCTGGTGGTCGGCACCGCGAACCGCACCTCGATCACCCCCAACCAGATCACCTGGGGCGCCTTCGTGCTGGGTCTGGGGTCCGCCGGCTGCTTCCTGATGGGCGGCTGGCCGTGGCTGGTGACCGGGGCGGTCCTCTACCACCTGAGTTTCGTGCTGGACTGCGTGGACGGCAAGATCGCGCGGCTCAAGGGCACGGGCACCGTGCTGGGCGGCTGGCTCGACTACGTCTTCGACCGGCTTCGCGTGTTCTGCTGCGCCCTCGCGCTGGCCTGGGGCCAGTACCGGGCGACCGGCCAGGAGCTCTACCTGGTCCTCGCCGCGGTGATCGTCTTTCTCGACATGCTGAGGTACGTCGACGCCCTCCAGGTGGCGAAGGTCCGGCGGCAGATGCGCCGCACGCTGAGAAGGGCGATCGCGGAGTCGGGAACCGGCTCACCGGCCCTTTCCGGGGTCTCGGCGGACGGACTGCTGACAGGCGACGACGCGTTTCCCGAGGACGCCGGCTCCGACGAGATCCGGATCCGGACGGCCGAGGCGTCGGACTTCCAGCGGGAGTTCCGGACCCGGTTCACCTGGTACCTGCGGGTCCGCGACTGGCTGCGCGCCCACCGGGTGCGTACGCACCTGGTCAGCGGCATCGAGTTCCAGATGGCGGTGTTCGTCGTCGGCCCGCTGACCGGTCAGATCGTCCCGGTCACCGTCGGCGCCGCCGTGCTGCTGCTCGTCTTCGAGGCCGCGATCATGTACAAGCTCTGGCTGTCGTCCCGCGACTTCGCCCGCGCCCTGGCCGCCCTCGCTCCGTAGAACAAAGCGAAGCTGAGACAATCTGTTCATGGCTGCCAAGGACGGCGACGGTTGGGCCGAATGCGGGCGAGGGCACCGGCACTGGGGGCTGCACGGAGCCTCCGGGCTGCTGGCCGTACACCATGACACGTCCGGCGTTCCACACGTCCTCATGCAGAAACGGTCCTGGTGGAGCCACCACGGCGGCACCTGGGGGCTGCCCGGTGGCGCGCGCGACAGCCACGAGGACGCCGTGGCGAGCGCCCTGCGCGAGGCCCGCGAGGAGGCCGCGCTGGGCGGCGACGGGCTGCGGGTGCAGGGCGTCTTCCTCGACGACCACGGCGGGTGGACGTTCGAGACGGTGATCGCCGAGTCGTCGGAGTTGCTGGCCGCCGTCCCCGCCAACGGTGAGAGCGCCGAGTTGCGCTGGCTGCCGTTGCCCGAGATCGGCGCCCGGCGGCTGCATCCGGGGTTCGCCGAGACCTGGGACCGGATCCAGGTCGAGCTCCAGCCCGAGACCCTGGTGCTCGACATGGCCAACATCATCGGCGCGCGCGCCGAGCACGGCTGGTGGAACGATCGGCTGGGCGCCGCGACGCGGCTGCTCAACGAGGTCTCGGTGCTCAACCTCGGGCATCCGGTGCTCGCCCAGTGGTATCCACGGATCGTGGCCGTCGTGGAGGGCGCCGCCAAGGAGGCGCCGGCCGTCGCCGGGGTGCAGGTCGTGGCCGCGACGGGCAGCGGCGACGACGCGATCGTCGACGTGGTGCGGCAGGCACGTCCGTGGGAGCGGATGCTGGTCGTCACGGCCGACCGGGGGCTGAAGGAGCGCGTCACCGAGCTGGGAGCGCGCACCGTCGGGCCGAAGTGGCTGCTGTCACAGCTCGGCGGCTGACCGGAGGCCGTCCACGGGCCTCCGGCTCGATGCCGCGATCCACCGCCGCCCGAACGTAACACCCCTGCCGCGACAGCCGCTATGGTGGTGTGCGCACTGGAGGGTTCGCATAGTGGACGAGTGCAGCCGCCTTGAAAGCGGCCAGGTCAGCGATGGCCTCGTGGGTTCGAATCCCACACCCTCCGCTTACCCCTGGCTTCCCGCGAAGCCGTCGCCGACGCACGCCGCCAGTTGCAGGTAGGCGTCGCGCGTGGCCTCCTGCAGGCGGTCAAGGTCGATCTCGGCGCCCTCCTCCAGATGCGGGTCGTACGGCACGCGGATCACCGCCCGGCACCTGGCGGCGAAATGGGCCTCCAGCTTCTTGATGTCCACCGCCGACTTCGAACGCGGCCTGACGCTGCACAGCACCACGGTCGCGTCGCTGACCAGGTCGCCGTAGTGGTGGGCCTCCAGCCAGTCGAGCGTCGCCGAGGCCGCGCGGGCGCCGTCGACCGACGGCGAGCTGACCAGCACGATCTGGTCGGCCAGGCCGAGCACGCCGCCCATGGCCGAGTGGAGCAGCCCGGTGCCGCAGTCGGTGATGCAGATCGAGTAGAAGTTCTCCAGCACCTGGGAGATCGACTGGTAGTCGGCGCCGCTGAACGCCTCCGACACCGACGGGTCCCGGTCGGAGGCGAGCACCTCCAGCCGCGAGGGCGCCTGCGAGGTGAACGCCCTGATGTCGACGTACCTCTTGACCTGGTCACGCTCGTTCAGCAGGTCACGTACGGTCGCCGAGGTCTCCAGGACGAGCTTGTCGGACAGGGTGCCGCGGTCGGGGTTGGCGTCGATCGCGATGACCCGGTCACCGCGCACCTGGGCGAGCGTGGCGCCCAGCCCGACCGTGGTCGTGGTCTTGCCCACGCCGCCCTTCAGGCTCAGCACGGCGACGCGGTGGTGTCCGGTGGCGACCGGAGTGCGGGCCCTGGTGAGCAGCTCACGGCGACGACGGACCTCCGGCGCCTCGCCTGGCTTGATCCAGCCGCCCGACGCCTTGTAGATCACTCGGCGCCAGCCCTTGGCCGGGGCGTTGCGGCGGCCGCGCAGCAGCGTCTCGGGGTCGAGACTCTCGGCCGTCGGCCTGCCGGTCACCGGCGGGCGCGGCGGCGCGCTGAACACGGGCACCGGGGCGGGGCGCCGCCGCCGGTCGGGCATCGGCGGCTCCGGCCGCGGCTGGCCGTAGGTCCGCGGCTCGTCGAAACTGGGCGACTCCTCCTCGACCGGCCGCCCCCGCCGCGACACCCTCGTGGGCCTCGCCTGGTCGGCGACCTGGGACGACTCGGCCGACCGCTCGGCTGTCGAATCGAAAGCCCTAGGCCGATCGAAAGACTGATCGACCGACCGGTCACCGGACCGGTCGAAGGACTGATCGGCCGACCGGTCACCGGACCGGTCGAGGGACTGATCGGCCGACCGGTCACCGGACCGGTCGAGGGACTGATCGGCCGACCGATCGAGGGACTGATCGCCGGGGTGGTCGGAGGGCTGATCGGCCGACCGTTCGCCGGGGCGGCCGAAGGGAGGCTGCGGGGGCGGCGAGAGGTCGAACGAGCGGGAGCGGCCGAACGCCGGGGGCTGGTCCAGAGGCCGCGACCCGGCCGGGGAGCCCGGCTCGTCCGTTGACGGGTCGGCGGTCGGCGAGGAGCCGGCGGCCCGCACGGGGCCGTAGCCGCCGGACTCGTCGAAGGAGCTCGGCTTGTCGGGGGTGTCCTCGGACGAGGCCCCCTCGGCGGGCTCGGCCGGGTGCACCTCGAAGGCGCCGGGCCGCGACTCGCCGGCCTGCCGCTTGTCGCCGAACGCCCGCTTGTCGCCGAACGCCTGCTTGTCGTCGAACGCCTGCGGCCACTCGGGCGGCTCGGGCCACTTCGTCGGATCCGTCGTGCCGGGCCCGGAGCCAGAACCGGGAGCGGGCTCGGCGAACGAGATCGTGTAGGTGTCGGTGTCGTCGGGCCGGGGCAGCGGCTTGAGCGGGGCGAGGAACGCGTCGTCCGGCCTGTTCAGGTTCAGGGTCGGGCCCGCCGGCGCGGTGTCGTCCGCAGAGCCGGCCGTCTCCAGCCACTCGGGGGCCTCGCTCTCCCCATCGGGCAGGGCCTCGGCGGCCTGCGCGCCGTACACGGAGTCGACCGCGGCGCGGAACAGCGGCGGCGTCGGCGTCTCCGGCTGGGAGGGCACCGACAGCCACGGATCCTGGGGGTACGGCGATGCGGCGGGCCCGTCGGGCGACGCGTTCGAGCCGGTCGAGGCGCCCGGGGACGCCGGAGCCGGAGTGCTGACCTTGACAGGTGCCTCTTCGGTCTCCTTGATTGCGTCCAGCCAGGCCAGCTGTTCCTCGAGCGAATCTTCGCGATCGTGTCTTGCCACCGTGTTCCCCCTCGGGTGGGTCTAAAGGGGCAGCAAATACCTTGCAGGGTAACGCCATGTGTTCCCATGAACGCGGCCAACCCACAACTTCCCTGCCCGGCTACATTTGGTCCATGCGAGCCATCGAGATCGCCCAGGCAGGCGGGCCAGAGGTCCTGGAGTGGCGCGAGGTGCCCGATCCGCGTCCTGAGCAGGGCGAAGTCATCATCGAGGTGACGGCTGCCGGGGTCAACAGGGCCGATGTTCATCAGCGCAACGGTTTCTACGATCCGCCGCCGGGCGCCTCCCCTTATCCGGGGCTGGAGGTCTCCGGTGTGGTGTCCGAGATCGGCGCCGGCGTCGAGGGCTTCGCTCCGGGCGACGAGGTGTGCGCGCTGCTGAGCGGTGGCGGCTACGCCGAGCGGGTGGCCGTGCCATGGCAGCAGGTGATGCCGGTGCCCGACGGTGTCCCGCTGGTTCGGGCGGCGGCGCTGCCCGAGGTGGCGTGCACGGTCTGGTCCAACGTGTTCATGCTCGCGCGACTGCGCCGGGGCGAGACGCTGCTGGTGCACGGCGGGGCGAGCGGCATCGGCACGTTCGCGGTGCAGTTGGCCAAGGCGCTCGGCTCGCGGGTGATCACGACCGTCGGCTCGGCGGCCAAGGCGGAGCGGGTGGCGGAGTTGGGGGCCGACGAGGTCATCAACTACCGCGAGGAGGACTTCGCCGACAAGGCGCGTGCCGATGTGATTCTCGACATCATGGGCGCCAAGTACCTGTCCGGCAACATCCGGGCACTCAACAACGGCGGGCGACTCGTGATCATCGGGCTGCAGGGCGGCCGCAAGGCCGAGATCGACCTCGGCGCCCTCCTCGCCAAGCGCGCCACCGTCCACGCCACCACGCTGCGCGCCCGGCCGGCCGACGACAAGGGCGCGATCGCCCGCAGCGTCGTCGACAACGTGTGGCCGCTGGTCAGCGCGGGTGCGGTGCGCCCGGTGGTCTACGCCGAAGTGCCCATGTCCCAGGCGGCTGAAGCTCACCGTATGTTGGATTCCGGCAACCACATCGGCAAGATCCTGCTAGTACGGTGAGAGATATGAATGCAGAGGACAACAACACCCCTCATATCGTGGTGGTCGGTCCTGACTTCCAAGGCAAGGGCGAGGACGACGAGCGCTCGGTGGCCAACCTGGTCGAGCAGCCCGCCAAGGTGATGCGCATCGGCAGCATGATCAGGCAGCTCCTCGAGGAGGTCCGCGCGGCTCCCCTCGACGAGGCCAGCCGCAAGCGCCTGAAGGAGATCCACGGGTCCTCCATCAAGGAGCTCGAGGACGGCCTGGCCCCCGAGCTGGTTGACGAGCTGGAGCGGCTGTCGCTGCCGTTCACCGATGAGAACGGCACTCCTCCCAGCGAGGCCGAGTTGCGCATCGCCCACGCCCAGTTGGTCGGATGGCTCGAAGGTCTGTTCCACGGCATCCAGACCACGCTGTTCGCGCAGCAGATGGCGGCCCGTGCCCAGCTTGAGCAGATGCGCAGGGCGCTGCCCGGTGTGCCCCATGACGACCAGCCGCGTCCTCCCGGCGGCTCCGGCCCCTACCTGTAGAGCTTTTCGAGCACCAGGGCGACCCCGTCGTCGTTGTTCGCCGCCGTCACGTGGTCGACGGCGGCGAGCACTTTGGGATGCGCGTTCGCGACGGCGTACGACGTCCCGGCCCACGCCAGCATGGGCAGGTCGTTCGGCATGTCCCCGAACGCCACCGTCTGTGACGGGTTGATCTCGTGCCGTTCGGCCAGCACGGCGAGGGCGGTGGCCTTGGTCACGCCGTGGGCGCTCATCTCGATCAGGCTCCGGCCGCTGGAGTGCGTGCTGGTCACCAGGTGACCCACGAGGTCGTCCACGGTCGCGTGCAGGCGATCGGGGTCCATGTGCGGATGCAGCGCGAGCAGCTTGGCGCACGGTTGAGAGGTCAGCGTCGTCATGCCCACGCGCAGGCCGCCGACGAGCTTGCGGTCCCAACCGCCGAGCGGGAAATCCGACTCATGCGCAAATCCGCCTTCGTACTCGACCGAAAAGGCGAGTTCGGGCACGTTCGCTCGTAGCTGAGCGACGACTTCCTCAAGCACCTCGGCGGAGATGAGGTGAGATTCAACTATCTCCTCCGTATGGAGGTCATAGATCAGCGCTCCGTTAGCGCAGATCGCCAGGCCGTGATGGCGCACGGCGTCGGCCACGCCGCTCATCCACCTGGGCGGGCGCCCGGTCACGAAGACGAGCGCGGCACCGGACGCCTCGACCTTGGCGAACGCCGCAACCGTACGGGGAGAGACGGTTCCGTCCGTGCGCAGGGCGGTGCCGTCCAGGTCGGTGGCCACCAGACGTGGCGCGGGAGAGCTCTGCATAACACGTTCCAGTTTGCCGGGTGATGCCGCCGACCAGAAATCTTCGTGGGGAGGGGAACACCAACCCGCCAGAATGGTGTTAGATGAATGGCGTTGTATTAGCTGATCCCGTAGTGAAAACCAGCATGAGTTGTCTGAGCCACCCCGGGTGCTTGCTGTACGACACACCGGGATTCGCGAGGTGCGGGTCCCATAGATTCACATCCTGAGGGAGAGCTTTTATGGCTCAGGGAACCGTCAAGTGGTTCAACGCTGAGAAGGGCTTCGGCTTCATCGCCCCGGACGGCGGTGCGCCGGACGTGTTCGTGCACTTCTCCGAGATCGTCGGCAACGGCTACCGCAGCCTTGAAGACGGCCAGCGGGTCGAGTTCGAGATCACGCAGGGCCAGAAGGGGCCGCAGGCCTCCCAGGTCCGTGCCATCTGACCTGTAGCAGCGAGACAGACCGGGGTTCGCTTCCAGCGGACCCCGGTCTTTCGCGTCCAGGACGATGACGGATCGATCACAGGTACGGCTCGACTCACACCGGGCCGAACCATGAGCTTCTCGCCGTCATCGACACATGCATGAGGCACGCGTGGTTATGTCACCCCGTGACGATGGTCGCGGTGATCGTCCTGCTGCTCAACGACCACCTGCTCAAGCAGGCCCATCCAGGGTTCGTCACCGGCAAGCTCAGTGACGTCGCCGGCCTGGTCGTCGCCCCTCCCCTCCTCGCGCTGCTGTTGTGGCGCCGGGCCGACCTCACGGCCACCCTGCTGACCGGAGCGCTCTTCACGCTCGTCAAGACGACGGAGACGGGCGCTGAGACCGCCTCCCACCTCTGGACCCTGGTGGCCGGCCCATCGCGGGTCCTGGCCGACCCCACGGACCTGCTGGCGCTGCCTGCGCTCGGACTGGCCTGGTGGATCCGCCGGCGCACCCTGCTCACCGGCTCAGGGCGGTGGCGGCCGCTGGTCACGATGCCGCTCGCGCTGCTCGCCGTGGTGGCCACCTCCGCCGCCCCTCCTCCGCCCAGCGCCGACTCCGTCCTCGTGGACGGCGAACGCGTCATCGTCCACACGTACGAGGGCTTCGAGAGCGACAGCGGCGTCACCGGGATGGTGTCCGAGGACGGCGGGGCCACCTGGTCCGAGTGGTACCCGAGGCGCGAGCGGGCGCCGCAGAGCGCGGCCTGCGTGCCCGGACGACCCCAGCGCTGCTACCGGGTCCTCGACGAGACGACCGTGACCGAGTCCGACGACGGCGGCGTGACCTGGCGCGAGTCGTGGAAACCGGCGGCGGGCGGCCCCGGCGCCCCCCAGCGCCTTCGTGCGCTCGCCGTACAGGCCAGGCCCGGAGGGCACGTCGTGGTGGTCGCGGGCGGGGTCGACGGGATCCTCGTACGGGACGTCTCGGGGGCCTGGCGGCAGGCGGGGTGGCCTCTCTTCGCGCCGCCTCGGGCCGAACCGGCGGATCCGGTGCGCGAGGAGCGCGGGATCGCGTTCTTCCTCGCGGTGACCGTGCTGCTGGGCGCGCTGGGGATCGGGCTGAGGCAGTTGCGGGCGCCCTACACGGTCTTCGCCGTGGTCGGCCTCGGCGGGCTGCTCTACACGACGTCCCAGGCGGTGCACACGTCGGGGATCGACCCCGGCGGCCTGCTCATCGGCGGCTCACTGACGCTGATCGGCATCCTCATGTGCCTCGTCCTGGCCGCGGCGGGACGCATCCGGCCCACCGCGGCGCTCGTCGGCCTGGGCGCCGCCCCGCTCGTCTTCGCGGCCGTCTACGGGCCCTTCTACGGCTGGACGCAGGGCGTGCCCGCATCGTACGGCGTGGCCGTCGCCGCGGCGGTCGTGCTGAGCACGGGCGTCGTCGCCGCCGGCGGCCTGCTCATCAGGCGCGACGCCTACTTGACCGGCTCCAGCACGTCGAGCCCCACATAGGGACGCAGCGCCTCGGGCAGCACGACCGAGCCGTCGGCCTGCTGGTGGTTCTCCAGGATCGCGACGATCCACCGGCTGGTCGCCAGCGTGCCGTTGAGCGTGGCCAGATGCTGGGGCCGGCCGTCCTTGTCGCGATAGCGGATGCCCAGCCTGCGGGCCTGGAACTCGGTGCAGTTGGAGGTCGAGGTCAGCTCGCGGTAGCGGCCCTGGGACGGCAGCCACGCCTCGCAGTCGAACTTGCGGGCCGCCGACATGCCGAGATCGCCCGCCGCCGTGTCGATGACCCGGTAGGGCACCTCGATCTTGGCCAGCATGTCCCTCTCCCACGCCAGCAGCCGCTGGTGCTCCTCGTGCGCCTGCTCGGGGCGTACGTAGGAGAACATCTCCACCTTGTCGAACTGGTGGACGCGGATGATGCCCCGGGTGTCCTTGCCGTAGGAGCCGGCCTCGCGCCGGAAGCAGGACGACCAGCCCGCGTAGCGCAGCGGCAGCTCGTCGCCGCCGAGGATCTCCTGGGCGTGGTAGCCCGCCAGCGACACCTCGGAGGTGCCGACCAGGTAGAGGTCGTCATCGGGCAGGCGGTAGATCTCCTTGTCGTGGGCCACGTGGAAGCCCGTGCCCTGCATAGTCTCCGGCTTGACCAGCACCGGCACGATCATCGGTGTGAACCCGGTGCCGATCGCCTGCTGCATGGCCATGTTGAGCAGGCCGAGCTGCAGGCGGGCGCCGACGCCCTTGAGGAAGAAGAACCGCGAGCCGGAGACCTTGGCGCCCCGCTCCATGTCGATGGCGTCGAGCCGCTCACCGATCTCCAGGTGGTCTCTCGGCTCGAAGTCGAACACGCGCGGCTCGCCATGGGTCTCGAGCACCACGTAGTCGTCCTCGCCGCCGGGAGGCGCGCCCTCCTCGACGATGTTGGGCACCGTCTGCAGGACCTCATCGAGCTCGGCGGCCAGTTTTTCGGCCTCCGTCTCGGCGCCCCTGACCTGGGCGGCGAGCTCCTTGGCGCGCTGCAGCAGCGCCGCCTTCTCCTCGCCCTGCGCCCGGGAGACCGACTTGCCGAGGATCTTCTGCTCGGCGCGCTGCGACTCGAAACTGGTCAGCGCGGCGCGACGGCGCTCGTCGAGGTCGAGCAGCGTGTCGACGACGGAGTCGTCCTCACCGCGGGCACGCTGCGACGCCCGTAGCCGGTCGGGATCCTCACGAAGGGTACGCAGGTCAATCACAAGGAAAGGCTACCGGCGCACGGCAACCGCGCGCTCCTCAATTGGGCCCCGCGTCAGACCTGACCGGCGCGGACCCGGGCGAGCCACTCGCCCGCCTCGGCGAACTCGCCGTCGGCGGTGCCCCGCTTGATCTGCGGCGCCACCCCGTCGGCGCGCGGATAGCTGCCCAGGAAGCGCACCTCACCGCAGATGCGGTGGAGCCCGGCGATGGCCTCGCCCACGCGGGCGTCGGCGACATGGCCCTCGAAGTCGAAGTGGAAGAAATAGCGGCCGATGCCGTCTCCGGTGGGCCGCGACTCGATGCGGCTCAGGTTGACGCCGCGCACCGAGAACTCGGTCAGCATCTCCAGAAGCGCGCCCGGATGGTCGTCGGCCAGGAACACAACGAGCGTGGTGCGGTCGGAGCCGGTCGGCTCGGGCAGCGGGCCGGGCCGGCTCACCCTGACGAACCTGGTCACCGTGTCGGACCGGTCGCCGATGTCGCCGGCGAGCTCCACCAGCCCGTAGTGCTCTCCCGCGATGCGGGCCGCGATCGCCGCGTCGTACGGCGAGCCGGGCAGCGCGACCTCCTGGGCCGCCGCCGCCGTGGAGGGCGCGGACACCACGACCGCGTCGGGCAGCTCACGGGCGACGTAGGCGCGGCACTGGGTGATGGCCGCCGGGTGGGTGTAGACCCGCTTGATGTGCGGCAGCTCCGTGCCGGGCCTGGCCAGCAGCGAGAAACGCACCGGCAGCAGCAGCTCGGCCGTGATGAGCAGGGGCTCGCCCCAGGCGAACTCGTCGAGGGTGGTGGTGATCGCGCCCTCAAGGGAGTTTTCCAGCGGGACGACCGCGCCGTCGGCCTCGCCACCGCGCGCGGCGTTGAGCGCAGCGGTGACGTTCGCGCAGGGCAGACGCTCGGCGTCGGGCTCCAGGAGCCTGAGGGCCTCTTCGGTGAAGGTGCCCTCTGGTCCGAGATAGGCGAGTCTGGGCATGGCTACAGAGTATCCGCAGGTTGGCGAGCTACGCGCGACTTCGTGATGACCGGTCCCAACCCGAGACGGCCGGCCCGCACCGCCTCCTCCTTTCCGGCGCCAGCGGCCGCCCAATCACCGCGCGCACGTAGGTGCGGGTCTCGGAACGGCCGTTGATCGAGGTCAGCTCAATGCCGTCACCCGGGGGGTCACCGCTTCCGCGCGCCGGGCGGGCAGCCACGACGCCAGCAGCCAGACCAGCGCCACGGCGCCCAGCCCGTAGGCGTTCTGCACGATCTTGCCCAGGATCGGGCTGACGAGCGGGATCTCCGCCGCCTTCAACGCGACCCCCCACCACGGGATCGGCAGCACATAGTAGAGCCACACCCCGGTGGCCACCCGGAGCCTGACCGGGTCGCGACCGTCCCCCACGAGCGCGCCGAGCACCACGACCACCCAGGCCAGGTGGTGGATCCAGGCGACCGGCGACAGCAGCACCGCCATCAGCCCGACCAGCCCGACCGCCACGACCGGGTCCTTCGCCCGCGCCGCGCCGCGGAAGCCGTACCAGCCGACGAGCGCCACCAGCGCCAGCCAGAGCGCGGTCGTCAGCGCGTCGGGAAGGTAGAGGCGGATCAGCATGCCGCGGATGGACTGGTTGGTGGTGGCGGCGTTGGCGCCCAGCCGTTCGGGGTCGAGCAGGGCCGAGAACCAGAAGTCGGCGGCGTCCTGCGGGATCACCGCGAACGGCAGCAGCGTGAGCAGCGCCGTCGTGAACGCCGCCATGAAGAACGTCCGCCACTGCCGCGTCACCATCAGATAGATGAGGAAGACACCCGGTGTGAGCTTCACCGCGGTCGCCAGCCCGATCAGGAACCCACGCGGCCACCACGGCCGCCTCGCCACGCAGTCGGCCAGGCACAGCGCCACGAGCAGGATGTCGACCTGGCCGAACCGCACCTGGTCGCGGATCGGCATCAGATAGGCGCACGCCACCATCAGGAACGCGAACACCCACGGCGCGTGCCTGCCCAGCACCTTGCGGAAGGAGTAGGCCACGGCGACGCCGAGCGCCACGTAGACGCCGACGGTCCACACCCACTGGGCGCTCTCCCACGACAGTTTCGCGAGCAGCGCGGCCAGCATCGCCGCGATCGGCGGGTAGGTGAACGGGAGCAGCTGCGGCGCGGGCGTGAAGAACTCGTAGACAGAGCGGCCCTCGAGGATCATCTGCCCGCCGGTGCGGTAGACGTCGAGGTCGACCAGGCGCTGGTCGTCGGGATTGGTCAGCCAGTGCCGCACCAGGGGCGCCACGGCCACCGCGATGACCAGGACCGCGAGCGCCCACGCCCACCATTGCCGCCGGATCGACGGCTCGTCGCCACCTGTCACGGTGTGGCACGTTACCGTGGCTCTGCCTGATCGAAGCACGCCGGTTGATCCAAGAAGCACCACCCTGGGGGTCTCGCACATGCCGCACGTCACCTTCCGTGCGCCCTCCGGTCCCGTACGGCCGGCGACGGCACGGAGTGCGGCCCCCGGTCTCGTACGGCCGACGGCCCGGGATGCGGCCCCCCGTCTCGCACGGCCGACGGCCCGGGATGCGGTCGGCCAGGTCTCGCGGGCCCTCAGCGCCCTGCTGGGCGTCGTCCTGGCCGTCCTCCTGTCGCCCGGCGCCGCACAGGCCGCCTCCCTGGCAGCTCCCCAGGGGCGGGTGGCGCTCGTCGGGGTGCCCGGCCTCGAGTGGAGCGACCTCGACCCAACGCGCACGCCTCACCTGTGGAGGCTCGTCTCCGAGGGCGGATCGGCCTCGCTGTCGACCCGGGCCGTGCCGCCTCCGGATCGCGGCATCACCTGCCCGATGTCCGGCTGGCTCACCGTCTCGGCGGGCCAACGGGCGGGGACGCCGGGCAAGGGGTGCCCGGCGATCCCGGATCCCCGGCCCGACGGGGAGGGCGCCACGGTGCCGGGGTGGGCGGAGCTGGCCGCTCACCAGCCGGAGACGGGCTACGACGCCCAGCTGGGCGCTCTCGGGCAGCTCGTCGCCGACGCCGGCGGGAAGGTGGCCGCCATCGGCCCGGGCGCGGCCCTCGCCGCTGCCGACAAGGCCGGGAACATCGCCAGATACGTCCACAATCCCGAATCGCTGCCTGACCTCACCCCTTACCACCTGATCGTTCTCGACGTCCCCGAGCTGGCCACCGCCTGGGCCGGTCGGCCACTGGACGAGTACGGCGTGCCGGCCTCGATGCCGGCGGCGGCCAGGAAGGCGGCCGTGGCCGAGGCGGACCGCCGGATCGGCGCCCTGCTCACCCGTCTGCCGGCCGGCACCACCGTGCTGGTGGCGGGCGTCTCCGACGTGACCCCGAACGCCCACCTGCACGTCGCGCTGGCCACCGGCCCCTCCCCGGAGGGCGGGACGTACGGGCACGGGCACCTCACCGCGATGTCCACCCGGCAGGACGCCCTGGTCACGATCACCGACCTGACCGCGACCGCGATCGCGGCGCTCGGCCTCGACGCGCCGCGCGAGGTCGTCGGGCGGCCCTGGCGGAGCGACGGTCCCGCGCCGGCGACGCCCGCCGAGACGGTCGAGGAGCTGGCCGACGGCGATCTGGCCAGCCAGGTGCTGCGGGAGGTGCGCGGCCCGTTCTTCGCGGTCTTCGTCACAGTGCAGCTGCTCTTCTACGTCTTCGCCGCGCTGGCCCTGCGCCGCCGCCGCGACTCGGCGTCGTCGCCCGTCCAGGAGACCGCGAGCACCTCCCGGCTGCTGGCCACGGTCCAGGTCGTGGCCGTGGTCAGCGGGTCCGTCGCCGTCTCCACGTTCCTCGCCCAACTGGTGCCCTGGTGGAGCCTGCCGGCTCCGATGCTCGCGCTCATCGTGACGATCCTCGTGATCGCCGGGCTGATCAGCGCGCTGGCGTTCGCCGGCCCCTGGCGCGGGCATGTGCTCGGCCCCCTCACCGTGGTCGCGGGCGTGACGTCGGTGGCGTTGCTCCTCGACGTGATGACCGGCTCGACGCTGCAGGTGAACGCCGTGACCGGCTACGAGCCGGTCACCGGTGGCAGGTTCTACGGCTTCAGCAACATCGCCTTCGCCGTCTACGCGACCGGGACCATCCTCGGCCTGGCCGGCCTGGCCCAGTGGCTGCTCGGCCGAGGGACCACCCGGCTCGTCGTGGTGCTGGCCTGCGGGGCCTACGGCGCGCTGGCGATCTTCGCCGACGGCTGGCCGTCGTGGGGCGCGGACTTCGGTGGCGTGCCCGCCTTCGTGATCGGGTTCGCCGTCTTCCTGATCATGCTCTACGGACGCCGGGTCTCCCTGGTCAAGCTGCTGCTGGTCGCTCTCGCGGGCATCGTGCTCATCGGCGGGATCGCCGTCTTCGACTGGCTGCGCCCGGTCACCCAGCGGACCCACCTGGGCAACTTCGTCCAGCAGATCATCGACGGCCAGGCCTGGACTGTCATCACGCGTAAGTTCGGCGCCATGATCGGCGTGACCGTGGGGAACTGGTCGCTGACCCTCCTCTCGCTCGTCGCCATCGCCTTCCTCTTCCTGGTGCTCGACCGCCCGTCGCGCTGGGGCGCCTCGGCGCTCGGCCAGGCCTACGCCGCCGCGCCGTCGCTCCGCGCCGGTCTGCTGGGCGCCCTCACCTGCGCCTTCGTCGGTTTTCTGATCAACGACTCGGGCATCGCCATCCCGGCCATGGCCCTCACCGTGGCGGTGCCGCTGGCTCTGGCCGCCTCCGTACGCGCCCTGCGGCTCGCCAAGCCCACCACACCAGGCCAACCGTCAGCGCCAACAGCAACCACGGAACAACCTGAGCCCTGACGACGGTCCTCAACCACTCGAGGTCCTGTGGCTGCCCCACGACCCGCGCCGGCAGGTAGGCGAGCGACAGCACGAGTAAGTGCACCACGAGGAACCCGTCCAGCGCCGAGGCGGTCACCAGCGCGAGCATCGCGAACGCCAGCCCGTCATACCAGGGCAGCACGTACGGCGTCGCGAACACGTAGGCACAGACCAGCACGGCCGCCACGACCTCGGCGGGCAACTCCCCCCGCCCCCCACCGGCCGACAGCGTCGGCCCACCCCGCCCGGCATCGGCGGATGACGGCGATCCACCCCGCCCGGCGCCGGCCGAGGACGGCGCCCCACCTCGCTCGACCCCGGCGGATGACTGCGCCCAACCCCGCCCGGCGCCGGCCGAGGGCGACCCACCCCGCGCCGCGCCGATGGACGGGACCGGCGAGCCCATGCCGGGGGCGCGCGACGCCAGGCGGAACAGTGACCAGGCCACCAGCGCGAGCACGAGCAGCGAGCCGATCTGGATCTCGCCACGGTAGGCGCTGCCCACCCCCACGATCTCCTGCAACCACCCCTGGACCAGCTTCCAGAACGAGGCGTGCGAGACGGCCTTGCTGGTGCGGGTCACCGGGGCGACGGCGTCGGCCCCCACGACGGCGTAGCCGACCACCACCACCGCCACGGCGGCCCCTGCCATCAGCGCCAGGCGGCCCGGCCGGCGGCGCAGCTCCCAGGCGAGCCCGAGGGCGACCAGCCCCGCGTTGAGCTTGATGGCCACGCCGGCCCCGAGAAGCAGCCCCGAGCCGACCGGACGCCCGCGGGCGAGCAGCGCCGCCACCATGCACGCGATGGCCAGCGTGTCGACGTGCATGCCGGCGACCAGTTGGTAGAGCAGGAGCGGATTGGCCGTCCACAGCAGGGCCGCGCGCAGCCGCCTGGCGGGATCGTCCCTGGTGAAGCGGTCGATCAGCAGGCCGGTCACGATGAACGCCCCGGCGTTGAACAGGGCCAGCACGAAGATGGTGAGCCTGACCGAGTCGCCGCCGACCCAGCTCGCCAGGGCCTGCACGGCGGTCGCGACGGGGCCGTAGACGCTCGGCTCCTCACGCCACGGCGCCTCGACGGCGTCGGCGACCGGGTCGCCGCTGAGATCGACCGCACCATGGGTGTAGGGGTCGACACCGAGGACCACCATGCGCCCGTAGGCGGCGTAGTTGAGATGATCGCCCGACCCCGACGGCGGCAGGAACGCGAGCACGCCGGCGGCGACGCAGCCCACGAGCACGAGAACCCGCGCGGACGGCAGCCCCCGCCATCGGCCCCACACCCCGGCCGTTCCCCGCGTGCCGGGCCCGCCCGGCGTCCCCCCAGTTGAGCCGGAGCCCGACGCGAGGTCGCCGACGCCGCCCGGAAGACCGACACTGCCCTGATGGCCGGTGCCCCCCGGATGACCCGCGCCGCCCTGATGACCCGCGCCGCCCTGATGACCCGCGCCGCCCTGATGACCGGCGTCGCCCTGATGACCCGCGCCGCCCTGATGACCGGCGTCGCCCTGATGACCGGCGTCGGGTGTGACGGCACTGCCCGGATGACCGGCGCTAGGGGTGGCGGCGCCACCCGGATCAGCCGAAGCGCCCCCGCTGCCGCCACGAGGGCCGGAAATCCTGCTGGCCGGCGGGATGTCGCGAATGGCGAGGAGAGCCCCGAGGAGGCCCAGGCCGCCGAGGAGCAGGGCCGCCACGGCCAGGGCGACCACGAGATGGGCGCTGGGCTGGAGGGCCAGGGAGTAGGGCGGGTGCCAGGCGGGGCCGCCGAGGGCGGGGACGACGGCGGACGGCCCGAGCAGGCCGAGACCCGTCGTCAGCAGGATCGAGCCGCCGATCGCCGCCATGGCGAGCCTCGGGAGCAGCCAGGACGACCGGCCGCTCCGCGTCTCCGAAGTCACCCGCAAATTCCAGCACACTCGCCACAACGCTCACGCCGCCCATCCCCAGCCTGTGGATAACTCCGCCACAGACGCCGCACTTGACCGGTCAGTCCGGTGTTTGCCTGGTTTGCCGGGCAAGGATCAGCGCTTGGGGCGGAGTTTGTTGAGGTTTTGGGCGATTACCGGCTCTCGGGTAGCGAGAGCGAGCGCCACATCACGCAGTTGACGGGCGCGGTGAAGCTGGGCGTGCCAGTCGGTGCCCGTCGCCCGATGCCCCATCTCCACCTCGACCTCCGTCACGCGATAGCCCTTGCGCAGGAGGTCGATGGTCAGGCCGGTCTCCACGCCGAAGCCGTGGGCCAGCGGGCGGGCCGCCTCGAAGGCGTCACGGGTCAGGCAGCGCTGGCCGTTGAGCGGCTGCGTCACCTCGAACCCGGTGGCACGGCGGATGCCGTCGCGCGAGAGCCTGACGACCATGCCGTGGCCACCGAGCTTGACCCGGGTGGCGAAGACGGCGATGGTCATGTCGGCCCTGCCCTCACGCACCGGCTCGATCAGCGCGGTCGCGGCCTGGGCGGTCTTCCCGAGGTCGGCGTCGAGGAAGACTAAGTGGCGCGGGACGTCTCCGTCGAGCAGCCGCACGGCCTCCGCACCCGACTCCATGGCGGCCGCCTTGCCGCGGTTGCGGCTGTGGCGGATCACCCGGGCCCCCGCGGCCCGCGCCACCCTGCCCGTCTGGTCGGTCGAACCGTCGTCGACCACCACGACGAGGTCGACGCCCGGCAGGGTGAGGGCGGCCGTGACGGTGGCGCCGATCCGGTCCGCCTCGTCCTTGGCCGGGACGATCACCGCTGTGTCGCTCACCACGCCTCGCTTCTCGGGTGGACCGCCCCGCCGTGTCGGGCCGCCGTCATGATCCCTCGGCGATGAGGAACTCCTGCGGCACCTCGTCGTGCACGGTGAAGACCGAGTCGAGGCCGGTGACCTGCAGGATCTTGCGCACGGCGGGGCGAGGGGCGGCGACGTCCAGCGCGCCTCCCTGCTCCTTCATGCGTTTGAGCGCGGACAGCAGGACGTTCATCCCCGTGGAATCGCAGAAATCCACGGCGGACATGTCGATGACCACGCGGCTGGGCCCCTCCTGCAGCAGCCGAGTGAACTCGGACTGCAGGTGGGGTGCCGTATAGAGGTCGATTTCGCCGGTGATCGCAACGAGTGCATGGCCGGCATGTGATCGAGTCGAGACCTTGAGCTCCACAGGGGCAGGCTAGCGGCGACGAGCCTTCCGGTCACGTTGTCACGCCGATAGGGGAACCACAGCTTTTTGTCATCCGTTTAGGCTTCGCGGCAACGCAGAGTACGCGAAGCTTGACGTTGTGACACCGGTATGGCCGGAAGGGGCGGCTCGGCACCTCCCGCATCCGGTCACCACCTCACCGCGAAGGAGGGGCTGGGGCCGAGACCCACGGGCCCGCGTATCAATGAACACAGACAACCAACCGGAAGATCCTCAGCGCCAACGACTCCGCGAACATCTGGAGACCATCTTCATCCGCACCGACAAGGCCGCCTCGTGGCACGACGAGGCGAGCCGCCTTCGTGACCTCGTCAACCACGAGGGCTACGTACCCGTCAGCACCAAGCTCGCGGTCGAGGACCTCGACTTCCTCTCGGGCGCCCGCGAAAATCTGCTCGCGTTCTCGGAGCTGGGGCTGCGCCTGCTCGACCTGCACCAGCCACGCGACGCGGGGGGCATCACCAGTGACGCCGCCCATCCGATCCTGCGGTGCCGGAGCTGCATGTGGCGCTGGCCCTGCCCGACGTTCCGGGCGATGTCCGAGTCGTTCGGCTCGATGCCCGACGCGATCCTGCCGGAGCCCGCCTGAAGACCGGCACCCGCCGCGAAGACGACCCGTGTCAGCCCACCAGGGGGAGGCGGATCTCGAACCGGCAGCCGGGGCCCTCGTTGACCACGCCGATCATCCCGTCATGGGCCTCCACGATGCCCTGAGCGATCGCCAGCCCGAGCCCGGCCCCGCCGTCCTTCGTCGGGGTCCGCGCGGCCTCCCCTCGGAAGGCGACGTCGAACACCCGGGGCAGGTCGTCAGCCGGTATCCCACCACAACAGTCCGAGACCGACAGGCAGGCCATCCCGGAGTCGACCGCCGCCCGCAGCACGACCGCGTGTTCCGACGGGGTGTGCCGGATGGCGTTGACCACGAGGTTGCCCAGGGCCCGGCCCAGGGCTCCCGCGTCGGCCTCCACGGGCGCGGGCTCGGCGGCGGCCACGGTCAGGCGCACCCCTTTGGCCCTGGCCAGCGGCTCGGCCCCGGCGAGGGTGTCGGCCACCAGGTCGGCCAGCCCGATCCGGGTCCGGGAGAGCCGTAGCGTCCCGGCGTGGATGCGCGAGAGCTCGAACAGGTCGTCCACCATCGCCGACAGGCGCTCCACCTCCAGCTTGATCTGCGTGTGGTAGCGCCCGACCGTCTCGGGATCGGCCACGACCCCGTCCTCCAGCGCCTCGGCCATGGCGCGCATACCGGCCAGCGGAGTGCGCAGGTCGTGGCTCACCCAGGCCACCAGCTCGCGGCGGGCGCCTTCCAGCGCTCTTTCGCGGGCGTACGCCTCCTGCAGGGTGTTGGCGATGGTCTGCAACTCGGCCGGCAGGCCGCGCGGCGCGGCGAAGGGCAGGTGGCGCACGGCTGCGACCAGCCGCCTGCTCTCGCCCACGACCCGCCTGGCCAGCACGAACGCGACCCCCAGACCCACCAGCCCGCCGACCGCGACGACGCTGAGCACGATGTCCCTGACCGAGCCGTCGATGATCATTTTGAGCGTGATCGCCACGACGCCCGCCAGGGTGGCCACGATCGAGACGACCATCACGACACCGAGCATCATCGCGATCGAGCGGGTGCGCAGCCACCACATGACCGACACACCGACCAGGGCCACCACCAGCCCCAGGCCGGCCGTGACCGCCACGATCAGGCTCAGGTCGTGGACCGCCGCGGCGCCCACCGTCAGGCCGTGGACGCCAGGGTCAACGATCAGCCCGTTCATCGCCCGTCTCCAGGGGTTCGTACCGATAGCCCACGCCCCATACCGTGACGATCCTGCGCGGCTCGGTCGGGTCCGGCTCGATCTTCTCCCGCAGCCGCCTGACGTGCACGGTCACCGTGGACGAGTCGCCGAACGACCAGCCCCACACCTGGTCGAGCAGCGCCGACCGGCTGAACGCCTGGCGCGGATTGCGCATCAGGTAGGCCAGCAGGTCGAACTCCCGTGCCGTCAGCGGCACCTCAGCGTCGCGTAGCCGTACCTCGTGGGCTCCGACGTCGACCACCAGATCGCCGTCACGCAGCACGCCCGTGCCACCCGTGACGGACGCGCCGCGCGCGCGGCGCAGCACCGACTGGACGCGGAGCGCCAGCTCGCGCGGGCTGAACGGCTTGGTCACGTAGTCGTCGGCGCCGGTCTCCAGGCCGACCACCCGGTCGATCTCCTCGCCGAGGGCGGTCAGCATGATCACCGGGACCGGCCAGCGCTCCCTGAGCTTCCTGCAGACCTGCAGACCGTCGATCTTGGGCAGCATGAGGTCGAGCACCATGAGGTCGGGCGGCCGGGCCAGCGCGCGGCGCAGCGCCTCCGCGCCGTCGCCCACGCACTCGACCTCGTGCCCGTCGCGCTCCAGGTATCGCGCCACCACCTCCGACACGGTCGGATCGTCGTCGACCACCAGGATGCGCGTGTTCACAGCCTCACGGTACGGCCGGACGAGGCCGAACCGACACCCACGTCATCGGTTCGTAAGCCTCGCGGATCATGGCCGCAGCACATACGGTGGACTCATGAGTCGAGTCATCATGCTCGTGTTGGGCGCCCTGTTGGCGCTCTTCGTGCTGTTCAACTTCATCCTGCCCATGGTGGTGGGTCTGCTGAAGATCGCCCTGATCATCGGGGTCGTCGGCCTGCTGGTCTTCATCGCGGTCACGATGGTCGGCAAGTCCTCCTCGCGCTGACATGACGCTGTTCCTGTTCGACCCGTGGCTGATCGCCGTCACCATGATGGCGATCATGCTGCTGGCCGTCTGGGCGGCCAGGATGCTGCCCGTGGCCCGTCGCGAGACGCCGGGCTTTCCGCTGGTCTACGCGCGGCGCGCAGCGCACGGGTGCGCGAACGGCTGGCGCCGAAACTACGCGAGCTGCGCCAGCGGTTCGCGGGTGATCCGCGACGGCTGAGCGAGGAGATGTCCGCCCTCTACGCGAAGGAGGGCACCTCGCCTTTCGCCGGCATTCTTCCTGGGTTGGCGCAGTTGCCGTTCATGTGGTTGATATGGCGGGTCGCCACGCATCCCACCGCGCTGGCCGGGCACGATCTGCTGGGCGCCCCGCTGGGACAACAGGTCGCCGGGGTGATCGCCAATTACGGTCTGATCAGTTGGCCGGTTTCGGTCTTTACAGCGGTCATCGTGCTCATGGCGCTGGTGGCCTGGCTGTCCGCGCGTTCGATCCGGGCCTCGATGCCGGAGGAGCAGCCGGAGGCGCTGCGCAGGGTCATGCCGCTGCTGCCGTTCGGCTCGGTGCTGGCCGCCGCGGTGCTGCCGCTGGCCGCGGGGCTCTACCTGCTCGTCTCCACGGCGTGGACCGCGGGCGAGCGGGCCGTGCTGGCCGGCCGGCCTCTGAGGGCCTAGCCGGCCTCTCTGAGGGCGTGGACCTGCCCGTTCAGCGTGCCGTCGGGAGCGGGCAGGATCGCCCACACCGTCGTCATGTCACCCTCGTGGCGAACCCCCCAGCTCTCCGCGACGTACTCGACGATGCCCAGCCCTCTGCCCCCCAGCGAGGACAGGGTCGGTCGGCCCGCACGCGGCTCGGTGGCGGCGCCCCCATCGCTCACCGCTACCTCGATGTGATCCTCGTTACGCAGCCAGGCGACCTTGACCATGCCTGACGGCAACGGATGCGCGTGTCGCAGCGCGTTGCTGAGAAGCTCGCTGACCACCAGCACGGCGTCGTCGATGGCGGAACTGAAAACCCCACAATCCCGCAGGTCAGTGCTTAGACGCTGGCGGGCAACGGCGACACTGGACGGCGCGTACGGCAGCAACACCACGCTTGACACACCCACCTCCCCGTCTCCCAGTGCCCCCCGCGGGAACACTCCCCGGTACGACCGAAATGCCCCGTTACTCGGCCCCAGAAACCGCATCCCGATCACAGCTTGTACACATTGGACGATAGATGAGCGCAACCGTGACCACCTCGTTACCGCATCGGTGTGTCGGTTCCGATAGGGGGAGCCGCGGCCAGGACGAGTCGCATCCGGGTGCCTCCTCCGACGCGCGCGTGAGCGCTCACGTCGCCGCCCTGGGCCCTGGCGAGGCTGCGCACGATGTAGAGGCCGAGGCCCACGCCGCCGAACCTGCGGCGGTCGCCGCTGTCGACCTGGACGAAGCGTTCGAAGATCCGATCGCGGTCGTCCGGGGCGATGCCGACCCCCTCGTCGTCGACGACCACGACCACCGAGTCGTCCTCGGGCCAGGCCTCGACGCTGATCAGCCCGCCCTTGGGTGAGTACTTGAACGCGTTCTCCAGCAACTGGCCGAGCACGATGTCGGTGGCCAGCGCGTCGCCCATCACGGGTGGCAGCCCCTCGGGAATGACCACCTCCACCCGGTGCTTGTCGGAGAGCACGGGCAGGCCCAGCGTGGCGGCGTGGATGCGTTCGGCCAGGTCGAAGGAGACGATCCGGACCGGCACCTCGTCGGCACCCGCCCGGGAGCCGAGCAGCAGGTGATCCATCAGCTGCCCCAGCGAACGGGACCGCTCGGCGATCGTGTGCACGGCGGAGCGCCGCTCGTCGTCGCTCAGTTTGTCCCAGCGCGAGTCGAGCGTGCTGGCGAAGCCATGCACGATCGTGATCGGGGTGCGCAGCTCGTGGCTGGTCGTGGCCAGGAAGAGGTCCTTGGCCTCCTCCAGCTCCTTGGCCCTGGTCACGTCGCGGAAGTCGATGACGACCTCGCCGGTCTCCTCGATCTCGGCGCTGACCACGTCGAGCCAGCGCCCGGTCTCCATCTGGAAGGTCATCTTCTCGCCCGGCTCGGGCAGCGGGAAGGGCAGCGGCCCGCCCAGCACGGCCTCGCCGGGCAGCGCGGTGAGCTCGGCCGCGGCGGGATTCCACCGGGTCACCAGACCCTCACGGTCGAGCACGGCGATGCCGTCGGCGCTCGCGTCGAACACCGCCTGCTCATGGGCCCGCTGGCGGACCGCCTCCTGGTAGGCCACGGCGTTGCCCGCGGCGATGCCGGCATGCCCGGCGAGCAGCTCCAGCAGCTCCAGCTCCAGGTGACCGGGCTTCCGCTTGGCGAACAGGGCGTAGAGCGCGCCATAGGGGCGGCCGCCGACGGCGGCGAGGCCCAGGGCGATCGTGTGCAGCCCGTCGAGCCGGGCCCACACCAGGTCGCCGAGCCCGTCCGATTCGAGCAGGACCGTCTTGCCGGTGCGCAGCAGCCGGTCGACCAGGCTCGTACGGAGATCGGCGGTCGCGCCCCTGAGAGAGTCGGGCAGGTGGTGCGCGCTCACCAGGCGCAGCCGTTCGCCCTCGATGAGCACGAACCCGCCGGCGTCGGCGCCGGTCAGCTCGGTCAGGCTGGCCGCGATCCGGTCGAGCACGGCGGGCAGCTCCAGCTCGGCGTTGATGTCGCCGACCACATCGGTGAGCCGGCGCACGAGCCTGGCCCGGCGTGCCATGCGGTGACGGGCCGCCTCGTCGGCCTCGGTCAGGTGGTGGACGCACACGTAGCCCGCCACCGTGGTGCCCATGAGCAGCGCGCTGGCGTCGACCCGGAGATCGACCACGCTGCCGTCGCGCCGTAACCGCTTGGTGCGGAGGGTCACCTGGCCACCCGTGCGGACGTGTTCGAGCACCGCGTTGTGCTCGGCGAGCAGCTCCCCCGGCACGATCGGCGCCCTGCGGCCCAGCATCTCGCCGGCCGTCCAGCCGAAGAGCCGTTCGGCCGCCGGATTCCAGACCAGCACGGTCTGGTCACGGTCAAGCGCGATGATCGCGTTGGGCGAACTCGCGAGCGCCGCGCGCGCGATCTCGTCGTCACTCCCGGCCCAGTCGTCACCCACACCTCCATAGTGCCTGCGGTGCGGTGCTTCCGTTGGGCGATCCGTCCGATACGCTGCGGTCACGGCCTCTCCGGGCGGGAAGTGGGTGAGGGAATGCCGGGCGGCGACATCGACGCACTGCTCAGGGTCACCTCCACCACCTACCGCGGGGAGGCGCCGCCCGACATCGCGTTCGGCACCTACGACGGTGCCGTGGGCCGGCTGGTCCTCGCGGTGTCCGGCAAGGGCATCGTGGCCTGCAGCTTCGACGACGAGAACATCGTGTTCGAGCGGGTGGTCAAGCATGTCGGCACGTTCATCGGGCCTGACCCCGGGCGGCTCGACCCGGTGCGCAGAGAGCTCGACGCCTACTTCTCCGGCCGTCTCCGGGCCTTCGCCACGCCGGTCGACCTGGCCCTCACCACGCCGTTCGCCCGTACGGTGCTGCAGAAGACGATGGCGGTGCCCTACGGCGCCACCACGACGCTGGCCGAGATCGGCGAGCTCATCGGCCGGCCGCGCGCGCTGCGCGCGGTCGGCAACGCGGTCGTCTCCAACCCTGTGTGCGTGATCGTGCCGTGCCACCGGGTGGTGGCCGGCGAGGCCGTGCTCGGCGACTATCCCGGCGGCGCGGCCGCCAAGCGCCACCTGCTCACCGTCGAGTCGCGCGCCTGATCAACGTCTGGCCGCGCGCCTGACGGCGCCGATCGCCAGCGTCACCAGCGCCGCCACCAGCGCCGCGCCGAGCGCGCCGTTCATCCACGGCTCCCGGGTGAAGCCGATCGCCTCGCGCGCCGCCATCCAGAAGCCGTCCCACTGCTCGACCGTCGGGGTCGAGGTGGTCAGCCAGTAGGCGGCGAAGCCCAGCGCCCAGGGCACCAGCATGGACCAGCGGGCGGGGGCGTCCTCCTCGGTGTTCCACCGCCGAGCGCCGCCGAGCAGGAAGTAGTCGACCGCGAGCACCGCGAACATCGGCACGAACACCGCGCCGATCACGCCCAGGAACGCGCCGTACGACGCCACGTTCACGATCAGCGCGATGGCGGTGGTCAGCACGCCGATGGCGACTGAGATGATCCGCCGGTCGACGCGCGGCATCAGGTTCTGCAGCGACATCGTGGTGGAGTAGACGTTCGCGAACGACTGGTCCGCCTCGCGCAGCACGAGGATCGCGAAGAACAGCGCGCCCAGCGGCGCCGCGACGAACGGGCCGAACACCGCGGTGCTGTCGGCGGTCACCGCGGCCGTCCCGGCGACGGCCACCGCGTAGACACCGAGCCCGAGGCACGCCACCTGGGCCAGGGTGTAGCCGCCGACCACGCCGGTGAACGCGGCCCGGCTCGACCTGGAGTGCCTGGCGAAGTCGGCGGCGATCGGCACCCAGGAGACCGACAGCGCGATCACGTAGTCGACGGCCGGCGCGAACGCCGTCCAGGAGCCGCCGTCCTGCGGGGTGGCCTCGCCCAGGAACTCCACCGCGAACCAGATCAGCGAGATGATCACGGCGACCGTGACGTACCGGCGCAGCAGCCGGATCGAGCCGAGCGGCCAGATGCTCAGCGCGGTCGTCAGGATGCCGGCCACGACCACCCACACCGCGTACGGCACGGCGTCACCGAAGATGGCCATCGCGCCCATGGAGATCACCCAGAGCTCGAAGGCGCCCCAGCCGATCATCTGCACGATGTTGAGGACGGTCGGGATGTAGGACAGCCTCGCCCCGAACAGGCCGCGGAGCAGCACCATCGACGGCCGTCCGGTCTGCGTGCCGGGGATGGCGGCCAGGCCCACCATCGTGGTGCCGATCAGGCTGCCGACGAGCGCGGCCACCAGCGCGGCGGTCACGGTCAGCGGTGCGTCGCCGAGGGGGTTGAGCAGGAACAACGCTCCGGAGAAGCCCAGCAGGCTGACCGCCAGGTTGGCCCACAGGGCGCCCTGGTCGAGGACTCCGAGGGTCTTGGGGGGCTCTCCGTCGAGGGTCAGCGGAACTTCGTCGACGACAGAGGACATCGCACTCTCCCTACGCCGGCATTACCCGGACAGGTTCATGCGGTCGGCGACGGCCTCGGTCGCCCTCTCAGCCCGGTACGCCCCGAGCTCCCGCGATCTGTGTAATTTTCAACCGGGATTATGCCATCGATCACGCCACGACGGGAGAGCCCCCGGTCTCGCTGACCATCGTCCGCCGGGCGAACTCCCACGACCGCATGCCGCCACCGACGTTGACGGCCTCACGGCCGAGCTGGTTGAGCCACGCCGCCACCTGCAGCGACCGGGCGCCGGACCGGCAGATGACGTAGACCTTCCGGTCTTCGGGCACCTCGGCGACCCGGGCCTGGATCTCGCTCATCGGAATGTGGACGGCCTCGGGCGCGTGACCGGCCACCCACTCGTCCTGCTCGCGCACGTCGAGCAGGAAGACGTCGGCGGGCAGGTCGCGTGCCTCGATCTGGGGAACGTTCATGCGTCCATCATCTCGCGCCTGGCGTCGTAGTCGGCGCGGGCCCGGGCTATCTCCTGCTGGTGCTCCTCGGTCCAGATGACCAGGGCTTTGATGGTCTGGTGCAGGGTGCGGCCGAGCGGTGTGAGGGCGTAGTCGACGCGGGGCGGCACGACGGGGTGAACGGTGCGGCTGACCAGGCCGTCGCGTTCGAGGTGACGCAGGGTGACGCTGAGCATGCGCTGGCTGACGCCGTCGATCTCGCGGCGGAGCTGGGTGAAACGCAGGCTCTGGCAGTCGAGCAGGGCGATGACCAGCAGCGACCACTTGTCGGCGACGCGATCGAGGATCTGCCTGACCTCGCAGTCCTCTCTGGTGTCCCACTGCTTGACGTCGTAGTCGTCGGCGGTGCTCTCGCAGTAACCGAGTGACTTGAAAGTGCCGTCTTCCATGGGACCTCATGCTGTCGCAGGATGCTCCTGGTTACAAGAGATAACCGAC
The DNA here is from genome assembly GCF_014646355.1 of Nonomuraea cavernae. GTDB lineage: Bacteria > Actinomycetota > Actinomycetes > Streptosporangiales > Streptosporangiaceae > Nonomuraea > Nonomuraea cavernae. The sequence goes on along the minus strand of NZ_BMNH01000023.1, from coordinate 54,881 downwards.
CTAACTACAAGTAACCGGGGGTTTAACCATGCCTGCGACCGACCGACTGTCCGGGCGCGCACTGGGCGCGCTGCTGGTCCTGTGCGGAGCCATCTTTCTGGAAGGCATCGACGTCGCGATGCTGAACGTGGCGCTGCCGTCGATCAGGGCCGAGCTGGGGCTCTCCACCGGCATGCTGAGCGGGGTGGTCAGCGCGTACGTGCTCGGCTACGGCGGGTTCCTGCTGCTCGGCGGCCGGGCGGCCGATCTCCTGGGGCGGCGCAGGATGTTCCTGCTCTGGCTCGGCGTCTTCCTGGTCTTCTCCGGGCTGGGCGGGTTCGCGACGGAGGGGTGGATGCTGCTGGTCGCCAGGTTCGTGACCGGGGTGGCCGCCGGTTTCATGACGCCCGCCGGGCTCTCGCTGATCACCACGACGTTCGCCGAAGGCAGGCAGCGCAACCGGGCGCTGCTGGTCTACGCGGGCACCGCCTCCGCCGGGTTCGCGCTCGGCCTGGTGATCGGCGGGCTGCTGACGGCGATCGGCTGGCGCTGGGTGTTCTTCGCGCCGGTCGTCCTTTCGCTGGTGATCCTGCTCGTCGCCATCCCGGTGCTGAAGGAGCCCGCGGGTGACCGCCGCCCCGCGGGCGGCTTCGACCTCGCCGGGGCCGGGTGCGTGACCGGCGCGATGATGCTGCTGGCGTACGGCGTCGTACGGCTGGAACACCCGGGTGAGGGCCTGGCGCTGACCGCCGGCGTCTTCGCGGTCGGGCTGGCGCTGCTGGCGGCGTTCGCGGTGATCGAGCGACGGTCGGACGCGCCGCTGGTGCGCCTCGGGCTGTTCAGGTCGGGCCCGCTGGTGCGGGCCAATCTGGCGGCGCTGCTGCTCACGAGCGCGTTCTTCGGCTTCCAGTTCCTCGTCACGCTGTACCTGCAGGAGCTGCGCGGCTGGTCCGCGCTCCAGACCGGCCTCGCGCTGATCGCCGTGGCCGCCGACGTGGTGCTGGCGCCCCTGCTCACTCCCTGGCTGGTCAACAGGTACGGCACCGCCCGGGTGATCCTCGGTGGACTGCTCGTCGGGCTGGTGGGCTACGGGTTGTTCCTGGGAGTCGGCCTCGACTGGACGTACGCGGCCATGCTGCCCTCGATGCTGCTGATCGGCACCATGTTCGCGTTCGTCTACGGCCCGCTCACCATCGCCGCCACGGACGGCGTCGCCGAGCACGAGCAGGGCCTGGCCGGTGGCCTGATCAACACGTCCTTCCAGTTCGGCGCCGCGCTCGGCCTGTCGGCGGTCACAGCCGTCAACGTGGCGGTGCTGGGCGCCGGCGACTCTGCTCAGGCCGGGCTGGACGCCATCCGGGCGGCGCTGGCCGTGCCGGTGGCCGCCACGCTGCTCGCCGTGATCGTCATCGCCGTCGGAGCGCGCGAGCGCGCCGCTCCGACCTCGGAGCGGCTGGCCGTCGAGGTGTGACTACTTCAGTGTGACTACTTCAGCAGGCGGGACAGGCGGCGGTCGGCGAGCGGCTTGCCGCCCGTCTGGCAGGTGGGGCAGTACTGCAGCGCCGAGTCGGCGAAGGAGACCTCGCGGATGGTGTCGCCGCAGACGTCGCAGGGCTGGCCGGCGCGGTTGTGCACGCGCAGGCCGGACTTCTTCTCCGCCTTGAGGTCCTTGGCCGCCAGCCCGTGCGCCCGCTCGACGGCGTCGCGCAGCGTGGTGACGATGGCCTCGTGCAGGTCGGCGATCTGCGCGTCGGTGAGGGTGGCCGCGATCTTGTACGGCGACATCTTCGCCGCGTGCAGGACCTCGTCGGAGTAGGCGTTGCCGATGCCCGCGATGATCTTCTGGTCGCGCAGCAGGCCCTTGATCTGGGTGCGGTTGCCGTCCACGATGCCCTTCAGCGCCGCGACGGTGAAGGACTCGTGGAGCGGGTCGGGGCCGAGGGCCGCCACGCCCGGCACTTCGTCCGGATTTTTCGTGATATAGACGGCGAGGCGCTTCTGTGTCCCCGCCTCGGTCAGCTCGAAGCCGGGCGCCCGTCCCTCGTCGTCGGGCGCGAGCCGTACGCGTACCGCCAGCGGGCTCTTGCCGGGACGGACCGGCTTGGCGCCCGAGAGGTCGTCACGCCAGCGCAGCCACCCGGCACGGGCCAGGTGGAAGACCAGGTGGAGGCCGTCGCAGTCGAGGTCGAGGAACTTGCCGTGCCTCGACACGCCCGTGACGGTCAATCCGCCGAGCGCGCTGACCGGCGGATCGAACGTCTTGAGAGCCTGGAACGCGACCACGTCGACGCCCAGGATGGTGCGGCCCACCGCCTGCTCGCGCAGGAACCCGGCCAGCGACTCGACTTCGGGAAGCTCCGGCATGTCACCAGGGTACGGCGCGCGGCACACTGTCCACAGCCTGTGGAAATCTTCCTAGGGCACGTCCCAGAACGCCAGCTCGTGCGCCATCCCCTCGACGAACAGGGCCTCGGCCCGCGCCGGATCCGGAGCGGCCTCGTCGATCATCTCGCCGATCCGGCCGGTCAGGGCCGCGAAGCCGGGATCGGCGTAGGTGTCCACCCAGGCCCGGTATCGCGGCTCAGCGGGCGGATTCTCCGCCAATATCCGGCCAAGCGTCGAATAACCCCACATACAGGGATAAAGCGCAGCAAGCCCCTCCGCATAGTCCGCCGCCGACTCCAACAGGAACGACGTGTACGCCGCGCACGCCGGCCCCTTGCGAGCCCCCTCCAGATCGGCGCCGAACCCCGCCGACAACGACCGGTGCAGGTCCAGCTCGTCGTGGAAGGTCGCGTGGGCCAGGTCCACGAGATCGCCCAGGTGCGCCGCGGGCGCCTGCCAGGCCAGCCGCGCGAAGACCCGTACATAGTCGTGCAGGAACAGGTAGTCCTGCTCCAGCCAGGACCGGAACACCTCCTCGGGCAGATCACCGCGCCCGATGCCGACCACCGTGGGATGCGCCAGCTGGGCCCGCAGAAGCGGTCGTCCGACCGCGTGCAACTTCTCCGCAATACTCATGAACCGCACGTTAGTGTCAAAGGCATGAAAGTCACGATCGCGGAGGAACTGCTGCTCCTCGCCTACAGCGAGGATGAGGGCAAGCAGCTCATCAGCGCCACGCAGCTCGACGCCGCGCTCGGCGGCGCCATCCTCGCCGAGCTGGCCGTCAACGAGCGGATCAGCCTGTCGGACGCCAAGGTGTCGGTCCTGGACCCCACGCCCCTCGGCGACGAGGAGCTCGACGCGGCGCTGGCCCGGATCGCGGCCGAGAACAAGGAGCGCAAGCCCGCCTGGTGGGTCCAGAAGCTCTATTCCGCCACGCTGCGCAAGCGCCTGCTGACCAGGCTCGCCGAGGCGGGCGTGCTGGCCGAGGAGCGGGGGAAGGTGCTCGGCGTCTTCCCGACCACCCGCTGGCCGGAGGCCGACGGCTCGGTCGAGGCCGACGTCAGGGAGCGCGTGGCCGGCGCACTCGGCGGCGCCGACCCCGACGCCCGCACCGCCGTGCTCGTCGCCGTGATGCACGCCTCCAAGCTCGACCGCAAGGCGTTCCCCGGAGCCGACAAGGAGCGCGTCAAGGAGATCGCCGAAGGCGCGTGGGCGGGCGACGCCGTGGCCACGACCATCGCGGCGATCAACTCGGTCATCATGATCGCCGCGACCACCGCGGCCGTCACCGCCACGATCAGCTAACGGTTGATCGGGCGGTGTGGCGACAGCCCACGCCGGGCCTCAGCCCGCGTCGATGATCTCCTTCGGCACCGGCTTGTCCTCGGCCAGCGCGTTGAAGAGACCGAGTGCCTTCTCGCGGTCCCACTTGACCGCCGTGCCGCCGTCGACGCTCTCGTTGCCGCCGAACGGCACCACCGTGGTCACCGGGCTGTCGCCCATGGCCAGGCCCAGCGAGAGCATGTCGAACGCCCCTGTGCCCTCGTCGACCAGAACCGCCTCGGTGGCGCTCATGGCCAGCGGGATGGAGGTGAAGGGGTTGATCAGGACACCGGGGCTGGCCGCCTTCTTCACCACGGCCGACAGGAACTGTCGCTGGCGCTTGGTGCGCTCGAAGTCGGGCAGCGCACCGCCCTTGCGGGTGCGTACGTAGCCCAGGGCCTGGTCACCGGTCAGGACCTGCTTGCCCTTCTTCAGTTTGAGCCCCGCCTTGGGGTCGTCGACGGCGGCGCGGACGTCGATCTCGACCCCGCCGACCGCGTCGACGATGTCCACGAAGCCGGCGAAGCCGATCTCCATGTAGTGGTCGACCCGTACGCCCGTGACGGTCTCGACGGTCTTGACCAGCAGACTCGGCCCGCCGATGGCGTAGGCGGCGTTGAGCTTGTGCCGGCCCTTGCCCGGGACGGTGACCGCCGAGTCGCGCGGCAGGCTGACCAGTGTCGGCTTGTCGCCGGCGTCGGAGATGTGCAGCAGCATCATCGAGTCGGTGCGCTGGCCGGCCGCACGGCCCGTGGCGAGCTTGCGGCGCTGGGCGGCCGACAGGCCCTTGCGGCTGTCGGAGCCGACGAGCAGCCAGTTGGTGCCCGGGGTGTCGGCGACGCGGCCCTCGTAGTCGTCGAGCGCGTTGTCGATGCCGCCCAGCCGTGAGTCGATCCAGAAGAACAGGCCGACGGCCGTGACCAGCAGCAGTGCCACCAGGACGGCGACGATCCTCAGGATCACGCGACCGGACGGCCGTCGTCGCGGTGGCCGGGGGCCGGAGGGAGCCTGCTCCTCGGAACGCCGCAACGGCTTCACCGGGCCGCCACCGCCCGAGCGTTGCCTGCCGTACACGCGCCCGCCGGACCGAGGAGGGTCGCCGGCGGGCGGCCCCATGGGGGAGCCCCCGGGCGGCGCGGACGGGCGCTGGTGCGCGGGCGCACCGCCGGACCGCAGGCCGCCGTCCTGCCGGGGGGGCAGCGGGCGGCCGTCACCAGGCGAGCGCATGGCCCGCGTCCGCTCGTCCTCAGACACTTCGCTCTTCTTCCCCTCTGTTGCCATAGACGCTACGTCGATCCATCGTCCAGTGAAGACCCGTCATCAAGGTTTTCCCACGGAAAAGTACGCACAGCTTGCACTTGGCCACTCCGGAAACATAGACGCGTTCCCAGTCGTTACGTTTGTGGACGACTTCTAGCGAAAGGATGATCGTGTCCGCCTCGGACCCATGGAGTAGTCGCCCGTGCACGAGCACGGGTTCCCCTGAGAGCTCACTGCGGTGAGCGCTTATCTGGGCTTGCTTGCCCTCTTTCTTCTCACCGCCGCGACCGGCTACTTCGTCGCCCAGGAGTTCGCCTACGTGGCCGCCGACCGGGCCGTCCTGCGTGAGCAGGCCGCCGCCGGCGACAAGGCCGCGGCCAAGGCCCTTCAGGTCACCTCCCGCCTCTCGTTCATGCTCTCCGGCGCGCAGCTGGGCATCACGGTCACCGCGCTGATCGTCGGTTTCCTGGCCGAGCCCGCCATCGCCACCCTGGTACGGCCCTGGCTGGTCGACGCCGGGCTGTCCGAGGGCGTCATCGCCGGACTGTCGGTGACCATCGGCGTCTTCGTCGCGACCGTGGTGCAGATGGTCCTGGGCGAGCTGGCGCCCAAGAACCTCGGCATCGCCCGGCCGGAGCCCGTCGCCAAGTTCCTGGCCTCCTCGACCCTGGTGTACCTCGCCGTCGTCGGCCCCGTGATCCGCCTGTTCGACTCGGCGGCCACCGGCCTGCTCAGGCGCGTCGGCATCGACCCCGTCGAGGAGGTGGAGCACGGCGCGACCCCCGAGGAGCTCTCGCGGATCATCGCCGAGTCCACCCAGGCGGGCGAGCTGCCACCGCGGCTGTCGGAGCTGCTGGAGCGGGCGCTGGAGTTCGGCGACCGCATAGCCGAGGAGATCATGGTGCCCCGCCCCCGCGTCGTGGCGCTGCGCGAGTCCCAGTCGATCTCCGAGCTCATCGACGCCATGCGCGAGTGCGGCCACTCCCGCTACCCCGTGCTCCGCGACGACGGCGACGTCGTGGGCGTGACCGGCGTCCGCGAGTTGCTGGCGTCCGGCCTGGAGGAGGGCCGGATCAGTGACGTCACCCGGTCCTCCCCCATGGTGCCCGACTCGCTGCCGCTGCCCGCGGTGCTCGAGCAGATGCGCGCGGCCAAGGACGACATCGTCTGCGTCATCGACGAGTACGGCGGCCTGGCCGGCGTCATCACCATCGAGGACCTGGCCGAGGAGTTGGTCGGCGAGCTCGTCGACGAGAACGACCCCGAGCCGGCCGGCGCGGTCGAGCGGCCCGACGGCGTCTGGGACGTGCCCGGCCGCCTCCGGCTGGACGAGGTCGAGCGGGCCACCGGCATCGCGCTGCCCGAGAGCGACGACTACGACACGCTCGCCGGGCTGGTGCTGGCCGAGCTCGGCCGGCTGCCCGACGCGGGTGACACGGTGATCGTGCGCACCACGCCCGAGACCGACCCGTTCGTCGAGAACGACGACGAGCACCTGGCCGAGCTGACCGTGCTCTCCCTCAACCGGCGGGTGCCCGACTGGGTGCGGCTGGCCCCGGTGCGACACGCGGAGGTCACCCGATGACGCTGATTCTGCTCAGCATCGCGCTGCTGCTCTTCAACGCGGTGTTCGTGGCCGCCGAGTTCGCCTTCGTCTCCTCCCGGCGCCACCGCCTGGAGGAGATGGCGAGCGGCGGCAACCGCCTGGTCAGGTTCGCCGCGAAGTCCGCGGTCGGCGGCGGCCGGCGGCTGTCGCTCATGCTGGCCGGCGCGCAGCTCGGCATCACGCTCTGCACGCTGGGCCTCGGCTTCGTCACCGAGCCCGCGATCGAGCACTTCCTGGAGCCGGTCTTCGGCGCGATCGGCGTGCCGGAGCCGCTGCAGGTGCCGATCTCGCTGACCATCGCGCTGGCGCTGGTGACGTTCCTGCACATGGTGATCGGCGAGATGGCGCCCAAGTCGTGGGCCCTGACCCATCCCGAGCAGGCGGCCATGCTCCTGACGCTGCCCTTCCGCGCCTTCGTGTGGGTCATGAGCCCGCTGCTGTCCACGCTGAACGGCCTGACCAACCTGATACTGCGGGTCTTCGGCGTCCAGCCGCGTGACGAGCTGGCCACCACCAGGACCCCGCGGCAGCTGGCCATGCTGGTCGGCGAGTCGGGCCGGATGGGCCTGCTCGACCGGGAGGAGCACGACCTGCTGACCCGGGCGCTGCGGCTGCAGGCCCAGGGCATCGAGCGGCTGATGGTGCCGATCGACCGGGCCGTCATGGTCCCCGCGTCGGCCGACGCGACCCGCATCAGGGAGGCCGCCCGGGACAGCGGCCACCTGCGGCTGCTCGTCGGGTCCCCCGGCGACGTCCAGGGGGTCCTGCACGTCCGCGACGCGCTGCTCCAGCCCGACCGTACGGCCGGCGAGCTCGTCCGGCCCGTGCCCGGTCTGGAAGGCGCCACGCAGGTGCCAGAGGCCGTCACAGCGCTCCAGGAGGCGCGGGCGCATCTGGCTCTGGTCACCGGGCAGGCCGGCGCGGTCGTGGGCATGGTGACGCTCACCGATCTGGTCGGCGAGCTGCTCGACACGCGCGCGATGGCGGCCTGACCAAGTCGACGCGCGATAGCGGGCTGGACCCGAGGAATATCAAGAACACACCACCCGGCCGATGGCGATCCGAAAGGACCGCCACCGGCCGGGCCCACATTCCGCACCCGGGCCTGAGCAGGCGGTAGAAGTGGGCTGGACGAGGTCGGCGAGGCACCGGCGGTGATATCGGTCAGGACGGCCCGACGGAGCCCTCCTCGTTGTCCACCAGCTCGCATGCCGCCACGGGGCCGTTGGAGATACGGGCCCAGATGCTGGCGATGCGATCGTCGTCGGAGACGTTGAGCTCGATCACCGCTGTCTGCCCGCGCCCGACCACGCGGGGGTCAATGATGAAGCCGTTCTCCACCTGGGTCTGCGGTGCGGGCGGAACGGCCAAGGGAGCCTCCTGCGCGGACAGCAGGCTCGTACTGCGCGGTTGCGGGCTGCACCGCTTGCCTGACGGGACGAAGTCCACGACCGCGTTCACGCCCATGCGGCTCAGGTCCTCTCGCAGGCCCTCGGGGTCTCTGGCTTCGGTGAACGTGACGTGGATCGTGCCGTCGCCCAGCTTGGTGATGGCGTAGGCGGGCGTGCCACCGATGATCTGGGTGGCGGCGACCACCAGCGCGGCGGCCGCCGTCATCACCGGGATCAGGATCGCCGGGCGGGGCAGCCGAAGCCTGGGCCTGGCTGGGCGGACGGTGTGATGGATCTCCGCCATGACGAACTCCTTGAGCTTCTGGCGCCGCCGTTCCGACAGCACGGGATCCACTTCGGGTAGCACGTTCTCGTCCCACTCGGCGCGCTCGTTCGCGTCCATATGTCAGACCTCCCTCATGACCCGGGTCACGGTCACCTGCTGTGCCGGCCGCGACGGCTCTCGCTCCGCCGTGGCCTTGTCCAACTTCCGCCGGGCGCGGGACAGCCGGGATTTGACCGTGCCCACCGAGACGCCCAGCGCCTCGGCGGCTTCGGCGTGACTCAGCTCCGAGCCGACGACCAGCGAGATCACCTCCTGCTCCGCACGCCGCAGCTGGGCGTAGGCCCGCCGTAGCGCGGCCACCCGCTCGGCGTCGTCCAGCCGTCCCGCCACCTCTTCGGCGAAGTCGGCGACTTGGTCGTTTCTCGGCATCCGGGCCAGGGCGTTGTCGTACCGCCGGGACGCGCGCCTGGTGTTGCGCGCCACGTTGGTGGCGATGCCCAGGAGCCAGGGCCGCAGGCTGCCGCCGTCCGCGTCGATGCGCCCACGCAGCCGCCATGTCTCCAAGAAGGTCAGGGACATCACGTCCTCGGCGGTCGACCAGTCGCCCGTCAGCCGGAAGGCGTGGTTGTACACCGTCCGGGCGAACTCGTCATAGAGCTGTCCGAACGCGTCAGCGTCCCCGTCCCGGATCCGGGCTCGTGTCACCATGTCCATACTCAAGACCTGTTCGCAGCCTGCTCGGGGTTCCGAGATTCTCCGGACGAGTTCAGATCATCGCCAGAGCGACGCTGGGGGGAACACGGGAGGCCCGTACCGCCGGGTAAATGCCGGCGATCAGGCTGACGGCGAGCGTGGCGGCCAGGGTGCCGCCGATCACCCAGGGCGGCACCACCGCGGGCCACCCCTGCATCAGCGCGTACGCCATGGTGACGAGCACCCCGATGACCAGTCCGCCGCCTCCGCCGATCACCGACAAGATGAGGGATTCGGTGAGGAACTGCATGCGGATCTGGCCCCGCGTGGCGCCGAGCGAGCGGCGCAGGCCGATCTCCCGCCGCCGTTCGAGCACCGAGATCACCATGGTGTTGGCCACCCCCACACCGCCGACCAGGAGCGCGACCGCACCCAGGCCGAGGAGCAGGCCGGTGAACGTGCCCGCGGCGGCCGCCCGGGCCGCGAGCGCGTCCGACGGCCGGGAGACCGCGACGTGTTCGGGGTTCTCCGGGTTCACGGTGCGTGCCAGCAGGGCCCGTACGGCCTCCACCGACTCCTCCGCCGACCGTTCGTAGATGGTCGTCGGGTGCCCGTCGAACTGGAAGTACTTCTGGGCGGCGGCGAACCCGATCAGCGCGGAGCGTTCGATCTCGGGAGCCAGCGGCATCGGGCCGAGGATGCCGATCACCGTGAACCACCGGTCGCCGATCCAGACCCGCATCCCCGTACCGGTGACGCCGAGCCGTTCCGCGGCCACCGAGCCGAGCACAACCGCGGGATAGCGTGCGGTGGCCTCGTTGAGCCAGGAGCCGACCCGCACCTGACCGTCGAGGGTGGACAACAGGTCGAAGGTGGCGGCCTGCACCGTGATACCGCCGGTCAGTTCCTTGGGGATCCGGTCGGTGCGCCGGATCGCCACCGCGATGGTCCCGGTGGCCCCGGCATGGCGCACCGCTTCCACCTCACGCACCATCGCGACCGCGCGGGCGGGCAGTCGCGCCTCCTCGCCCGAGAAGGTGCTGCCCGCCTCCACGCGTAGCAGGCCGGTGCCGAGCCGATCGAGTTGCCGCATGAGCTGTTCCTGTCCGGAGGCCGAGATGCCGATGACTGCGATCATGGTGGCGATGCCGATGGCGATGCCCAGTGCCGACAGGAACACGCGGCCTGGCCGGGTCCGCAGCCCCGCGCCGCCAACCCTGAGGACATCGCGCAAGCGCAGCCGCGACGGCGCGGGAACAGTCGTGCTCATCACGCCTCCCCCGGGCCGCTCTTGATCAGCGCCGCCACCTGCCGATGTCCGGCGCCCGGCCCGTCATCGGAAACGATGCGCCCGTCACGCACGCGCACCCGGCGCGGAGCCCAGGCGGCGATCTCCGGGTCGTGGGTGATGACGACCACCGTCGTGCCGTCGGCGTGCAGATCGCGCAGCAGGCTGAGCACCTCGGTCCCGGCGGACGAGTCGAGGTTGCCGGTCGGCTCGTCGGCCAGCAGGAGCGGCGGGTCGCCGACCACAGCGCGGGCGATGGCGACGCGCTGCTGCTCTCCGCCGGACATCTGCTGGGGATGGTGGCCGAGCCGGTGGCCCAGACCCACGCGCCGCAGCGCCTCTTCGGCCCGGGTCCGGCGCTCACGCAGCGGGCGTCCGGAGTACAACAGCCCGTCCGCCACGTTGTCCAGCGCCGACGTGCCGACGGCCAGGTGGAACTGCTGGAAGACGAACCCGATGCGGGAGGAGCGCAGCCCGGACAGTTGCCGGTCCGACAGCTCGGCGACAGAGAAGCCGTCGATTCTCACGGTGCCCGAAGTCGGCCGGTCCAGGGTACCGATCAGTTGCAGCAGCGTGGACTTGCCTGAGCCGGACGGGCCGACGATGGCCACCAGCTCGCCTTCCTCGACGATGAGGTCCGCGCCGCGCAGGGCGTCCACGGAGCCGTTGTAGCGCTTGGTGATGCCATGTGCCTCGATGACCCTTCTCACGACGCGGGCACCCTGACCTTCGTCCCGGCCCGCAGCCCTGGTGCCGAGACCTCCACACGGCCGCCGCCATAGGCTCCGGTCCGCACGCCCACGGTCCGCCGGGCCTCGCCCGGCTCCACCACCTCGATGCCGAACCCTCCGTCACGTAGCGCCAGCAGAGCCTCGATCGGCACGCTGAGGACGTCCTCGCGGCGCTCACTCTCCAGCGTCACCGTGACCGGCGCCTGGTCCTTGTCGAATGCCCTGCCCTTCTTCCCGCCGCTCAAGGCGATCTCCACGTCCACAGTGCTCTCCTCGCCCTGCTGAGAGGCGGACGCCTTCCGTACGACGGGGCCGACGCGGATCACCTTTCCCTTGACGGTCTTGCCGCCCGGCAACTCGGCCGAGACCTGGGCACCCTGGCGGACGAGGTCCTGTCTGTCGACATCGAGGTCGAGACGCACGACCTGCCGCGTACTGGACGCGGTGAGCACCTCCGCGTTCGGCCCCATGAGGTCGCCGACGGCGGCCGTCACCCTCGTGACCCGCACCGTGCCGGGCAGGAACACCACCTGGGAGGCGTCCACCACGCCGGTCCTCTTCCACCCCCGGTCCTTCTGCCAGGCCCGTACGGCCTGTGCCGTCGCATAGGAGAAATGCCGGTCGACCGTCATGTCGTCGCCGTATCCGAGCGCCTTGAGGCCTCTTTCCAGTTGCAACACGTCCGGCCCATCGGTGACCCCCTGCCGGAGCGCGCGGTAAAGCGGCACCTCGCCGCGCATGAGCACGGTCCAGCGCCGGTCGGCGGCGAACAGGGCTCCGCCTTGCCTGATCGTGGCCTCCGGCCGGGGCACCCAGGTGATCATGCCGGCGGCGCCGGTCCTGATCCGGCGTTCTCCGGTGAAGGTCAAGGTGCCCTCCACCGACACGGTGTCGACGAGATCACCTCGTATGACCTCGGCGGTGGCCACGGGCACGGCCTGGGCCACGGGCGTCTCCCGCCCACCGGTGAAGGCCATCGCCGCCCCCGCTGCCGCGGCGAGAACCGCCACGACGGCGGTCGCCACGACGGAGCGCTTCACTGGCCACCGGCCTCGGCGGAGCATTCCTTCATCGCCGCGTCGAACGTCGCCTGATCGCCGCCGTTGAAATCGGGGCCGGGCATCTTGCCGTCGGGGCCCGGATCGGGGAAGTCGATGCCGTGTCCTCGCATGCACTTCGCGAGCCGGGTCATGCGGTCGAGATAGGCCGGGTCCTTTCCGTCGATCGTGTTGGCCACGCCCTGCATCTCCTTCTCGCACGCCTTGCCCGCCTCCTCGGGAATCTGCGTTCCGCCCGCGGGAAGCTGCTTGGGGTCGTCGGGGAAGCTCTTGACGCCGTGCTCGCGCAGACACTTGGCGTACTTGAGGTAGGAGTCGTTCGCGGCCGAGGTCGTGGGGATCCCCACGGCGTCGCCGCCGGCGGGCTGGGCGCTGCCGCAGGCCGTGGTCAACGCCAGCAGGGGAACCGTCAGCAGGAGTGCGACTCGTCGCATAGGGTGCGCTCATTTCCGGCCAGGGAGCGGCTTTCGCTCCTTCGCCCCATGTCCTGTCCGCTGCCTCCGCCGGGTTCCCGCCTTTCTCGGCGCCGGACCCCTCGACACGCGCGATGGCGGCCTGAGCAAGTCGGTGCGCAATAGCGGTCTCAACCCCAGGAATGTGGTCAAAAACACACCGCCCGGCCGATAGCCATCCGAAAGTGGACTGCAACCGGCCGGGCCTACATTCCCGCACGAGGGCGTCAGCCGTACACAGGTTCTTGGAAAAGAAGAAGCCCCGGCTCTTGCGAACCGGGGCTGTCTTTCGTCAGTGTGGGTCTGCCGAATTCTTCGGCTGAACCGCGAGGTGGGCGAGGAGGGATTTGAACCCTCACGTCCTTTCGGACACACGGACCTGAACCGTGCGCGTCTGCCGTTCCGCCACCCGCCCTGAGTGGGTGCTGAGAAACAGTAGCACGGAACAGCCGCTGGTACTGAACCCGGATACGATCGCATAAGACACGGGAGCGGAGGAGCTGGGCGCGACAGCCGACGAGCGCCGGGATCACCGCGACGGTGGGACGAGCGGGCACCAGGCGTGAGAGCGTCTGTAGGCCGCGATCATATGCACGGAGGAAGGGAGGTACCCGGTGGGAGTCCTTCAGCGCTTCGAGCGAAGGCTCGAAGGCTTGGTTGAGGGGGCCTTTGCGCGGGCGTTCAAATCTGACCTTCAGCCGGTCGAGGTCGCCAGCGCGGTTCAGCGGGAGATGGATGAGCGTGCGGCGATCGTCGCACAGGGTCGCACGCTCGTGCCCAACGACTTCGTGGTGGAGCTGTCCACGACCGACAGCGAACGGCTTGAGGTCTACGCCGACAGCATCAGCCACGAGCTGGCCAACCTTGCCAGGGAGTACGCCAAGGAGCAGGGCTACTCCTTCGTGGGACCGGTCCGGGTCCGTTTCGAGACCGCCACCGACCTGGCTGTGGGACTGTTCCGCATCAGGTCAGGCGTCATCCGCGGCGCGACGGTGGAGCAGGACGAGATTCGCCAGCCGGCGAGCGATCTGCCCCCGTCGAGGCCCAACGCGTTCGGCGGGCGGCCCCGGCTGCTCGTCTCCACCCAGGACGATCCTCAGGGCGACCGCTCCTACGAGCTCACCACTCCGGTGACCTTGCTCGGACGGGGCACCGACTGCGATCTTCGTCTGGTAGACCCTGGGGTCTCACGTCATCACGCGGAGCTGCGCGTCGAGGGGCAGCAGGTCCATCTGGTCGATCTCGGATCGACCAACGGCACATTCGTCAACGGCCAGCCGGTACGCAGGATCGAGCTCCAGAACGGCACGCGAGTGACTTTGGGGCGTACGACACTGGTGTTCCGGCGCGATTGAGGGTAGACAGACGGTCCATGTCCGAGCTCACGCTGCTGCTGATCCGGCTCGCCTTCCTGGCGGTGCTGTGGTTCTTCGTCATTGCCGCAGTCGGCGTGATCCGGACTGACTTGTTCGGATCACGCACGGCCCCCGCCGGTCCACGTAAGAGTGCGAAACCATCCAAACCAGTGGCAAAGCCGAAGAACAAGAAAGGCGAGCCACGCCAGCTTGTCGTGACAGGTGGCCCGCTCCAAGGCACCACCATTAACCTCACGGAGACGCCCATCACCATTGGCCGGGCGAACGACGCCACGCTCGTGGTCAGCGATGACTACGCTTCCAGCCGACATGCCCGGCTCTTTCCCCAGGACGGTCAGTGGATCGTGGAAGATCTCGGTTCGACCAACGGCACGTATCTCGACCGCTCGAAAGTCACCCGCCCGACCCCGGTGCCGCTCGGTGTTCCGATCCGTGTCGGCAAGACAGTCATTGAATTGCGCAAATGACCATCGCACTCCGCTACGCCGCCCGCTCGGACGTCGGCCTCCTCCGCGAAGGAAACGAGGACTCGGCGTACGCTAGCGGCCGCCTGCTCGCCGTCGCCGACGGCATGGGCGGGCACGCACACGGCGAGGTGGCGAGTTCTGTCGCCATCTCCGCAATGGCCTCCCTGGAGGAGGCCCAGCAGGGCGGTGACCTGCTCAACGCCATCGAGGCAGCCGTACGCGACGCCAATCGCAAGCTGCACGAGATGGTGGGTCGGGACCCGAGCCTCAAGGGCATGGGCACCACGCTCACCGCCATGCTCTGGAACGGCACCCAGGTGGCCCTGGTGCACGTCGGCGACTCGCGCGCCTACCTGCTCAGGCGCGGGGAGCTCTACCAGATCACCCATGACCACACGCTGGTGCAGCAGCTGGTCGACGACGGGCGCATCACGCCCGAGGAGGCCGCGACGCATCCGCAGCGCTCGATCCTGCTGCGGGCGCTCGACGGCAGCGGCGAGGTCGATCCCGACCTCACGCTGCGCGAGGCGCAGGTGGGCGACCGCTACCTCCTCTGCTCCGACGGGCTGTCGGGTGTGGTGAGCGCGGAGACGCTGCACGCCACGCTGACCAACATCGACGACCCCGAAGAGGTGGTACGCCAGCTCATCGACCTGGCCAACCGGGGTGGCGGGCCCGACAACATCACCTGCGTGCTGGCAGACGTCCTGGAGATCAGCGACGGGCAGCAACCACCCAGCGACGCGGCCGTCGTCGGCGCGGCGGGCATGAACCGCCTGCGGTCGAGCCCCCAGGACACCTCCCCGGGGCGCGTCGGCACGGTGACCGCGCCCCAGCCGGTGATCACTGACGACGACTACGAGCCGGGCGCCCAGGCGTCCCGGCGGCCGGTCAAGCGTCGTCGGGTGTGGCCCGTGCTGGTCTCCGTGCTGGGCTTCGGGGCCGCCGTGGTGGGCGTCGGGGGCTACTTCGGCTGGCAGTGGACCCAGGAGCAGTTCTTCGTCGGAGCCAGAGGCGACGAGGTCGTCGTGTTCCAGGGGATCCAGCAGGAGGTGGGCCCGTTCCAGTTCTTCTCGGTCGCGCAGCACACCGGCAAGCCCTTGTCCAAGCTCTCTCCCCCCGACCAGGCGCTGATCAAGGACGGCATCGAGGTCACGAGCGTCGCTGAAGGCATGACGAGGATCAACGGTTTGAAGTTCACTACAGAGCAGAAGGCGACGACGCCACCCGCGAGCACGTCGCCGTCCCCCACCGCGACGAAGACGCAGCGGTAGATGAGCGAAGTAGCCGCCTCCCCCATCCCCATGCCCGCCAAGCGGCGTGGGGCCCAGTTGGCGATGCTCGCGTTCGCGGTGGCCATCGTCATGGGCGCCTATGCCAACGTGGGGCTGGCCATCGACGGCCAGATCCCTTCGGGCATGCTGACCTACGGCTTGAGCCTGGGCGGCCTGATGCTGGCCGCCTACCTGGTGCTCGCCAAGTTCGCCCCCTGGGCCGATCCGCTGATCCTGCCGCTGGTGACGCTCATCAACGGGCTGGGCCTGGTGATGATCTTCCGGCTCTCCGAGTCGGATTCGACCCTGCCTTCGGCCAAGCTCGCCTCACCCAGCTCCCAGCTGCTGTGGACGTTCATCGGCGTCCTGCTGTTCAGCCTCACCCTGATCTTCCTGCGCGATCACCGCGCGTTGCAGCGGCTCACCTACACCGCCGGCGCGCTGGGCCTGTTCCTGCTGGTCTCGCCGCTGATCCCGTTCCTCGGGCAGGAGATCAACGGCGCCCGCATCTGGATCGGCATTCCCGGCCTCGGCCAGCTGCAGCCCGCTGAGTTCGCCAAGCTCGCGCTGGTCGTCTTCTTCGCCGGCTATCTGGTGGCCAAGCGCGACGTGCTCGCCCTCGCCGGGCGCCGGCTGCTGTTCATCGACCTGCCGCGGGCCCGCGACCTCGGCCCCGTGCTCATCACCTGGGGCGTCAGCCTGGGCGTCCTGGTCATGCAGAAGGACCTGGGGTCCTCGCTGCTGCTGTTCGGCACGTTCGTCGCGATGCTCTACATCGCCACCCAGCGCAGCTCCTGGGTCATCATCGGCATCCTGCTCTTCGCGGGCGGCGCCATTCTGGCGGGCATGGTCTTCAACCACGTCCAGCAGCGCTTCGAGGTCTTCCTCAACCCCGGCGATCCAGTGCTCTTCGACGCGGTCGGCGGCAGCGGGCAGCTCATGCAGGGCCTGTTCGCCATGGGCTCCGGCGGGATCCTCGGGACCGGGCTCGGCCAGGGCCACCCCGAGATCATCCCGCTGGCCTTCTCCGACTTCATCTTCGCCGCCACCGGCGAGGAGCTCGGCCTCACCGGGCTGATGGCACTGCTCATGCTCTACGCGCTGCTCGTCGAACGCGGCCTGCGCACCTCGATCGCGGCTCGCGACCCGTTCTCCAAGCTGCTGGCGGCCGGCCTGTCGTTCCTGCTGGCCTGGCAGATCTTCATCATCGTCGGCGGCGTCACCAACCTCATCCCCCTGACCGGCCTGGTCACCCCGTTCATGTCGCAGGGTGGCTCGGCACTGCTGTCCAACTGGATCCTCATCGCGCTCCTGGTACGCATGTCGGACGCGGCGCGGCGGCCCCCGCCCCAGGCGATCCAGAACGAAGGAATGACGCAGGTGTTCCAGCGATGAACAGCCCGATCAAGCGCGCGGCCGTGGCCTGCCTGGTGATGTTCGCGCTGTTGATGATCAACGTGAACTACCTCCAGGCGGTTCGCGCCGAAGGCCTGTCCGAGGACGCCCGCAACACCCGCAACTACTTCGAGCGCTACGCGGTGCAGCGGGGGCGCATCACGGCGGGCGGCAAGGTGATCCTCGCCCAGTCCAAGGAAGCCTCGGGCGACTTCAAGTTCCTCAGGGAATATCCCGACGGCAAGCTCTACGCCCACATCACCGGCTTCTTCTCGCCCGAGAGCGCCTCGGGCATCGAGGCGGCCCGCAACAGCCTGCTCGACGGGTCCAGCCCCGACCTGCTGCTGCGGCGCAGCATCGACCTGTTCACCGGCGAGCCCACCAGGGGCGCCAACGTCGACCTCACGATCAACCCCAAGGCGCAGAAGACCGCCTACGACGCGCTGCGGCAGAGCGGCAAGCGGGGCGCCGTGGTCGCGCTCAACCCCAAGACGGGCGCGATCCTGGCGATGGTCTCGCTGCCCACCTACGACCCCGCCGAGCTGTCGGGCACCGACAAGGGCAAGGTGTTCGGCCGCTACGACGAGCTGGCCAAGGAGAAGTCCCAGCCGCTGCTCAACCGCAACATCGACCGCACCTACCCGCCCGGCTCCACCTTCAAGGTGGTCACCGCCGCGGCGTTCCTGGAGGACGACTCCAGCCGCGGCCCCGACACGGTGGTCGACGCCCCGCAGTCGCTGGCGCTGCCCGGCACCTCCGTCAGACTGCCCAACTACGGCGGAGCGGCCTGCGGCGGCGGGCAGGTGTCGTTGACCTTCGCGCTCGAGAAGTCCTGCAACACGCCGTTCGGCAGCATGGGCATGGACCTCGGCTACGACAAGATGCGGGAGCAGACCGAGAAGTTCGGCATGGGCCAGCAGCTCGGCATCCCGATGTCGGTGGCCAAGAGCGACTTCGGCAAGAAGGAGGACCAGGCAGCGGTGGCCATGGCCTCCATCGGCCAGCGCAGCAACCAGATGACGCCGCTGCAGATGGCCATGATCGCCGCGGGCATCGCCAACGACGGCACCGTGATGAAGCCGTACCTCGTGCACAAGATCACAGACGCGAAGGGCGACTCGGTCGAGGAGGCCGAGCCCGAGGAGCTGACCGAGGCGGTCAGCTCCGAGACCGCCGGCAAGCTGCGCGAGATGATGGTGAGCGTGGTCGCCAACGGCACCGCCAACCAGGCGCAGGTCTCCGGCGTGCAGGTGGCCGGCAAGACCGGCACCGCGGAGACCGCCGACGGTCAGCCGCCGCACGCGTGGTTCATCTCGTTCGCGCCGGCCGACGACCCGCAGATCGCGCTCGCCGTGCTGGTCGAGTCGGGAGCCGCCAACGTCGGCGCCGAGGCGACGGGCGGCGGCACCGCCGCGCCGATCGCCAGAGCCGTGCTGGAGGCGGTGCTGAACAAGTGATCGACGGTAACGTACTGAATCATGCGGCTCGGTAACCGCTACCATCTGCTCTCCCGCATCGCCATGGGCGGTATGGGAGAGGTCTGGCGTGCCCGCGACGAGCTCCTCGGGCGCGAAGTGGCCGTCAAGGTGCTGCGCAGCCACATCCACGCCGACCCGACGTTCCGCGAGAGATTCCGCAACGAGGCCCGCATCACCGCGGCGCTCGCCGACCCCGGCATCGCCCAGATCTTCGACTACGGCGAGCAGGACGACGTCGCCTACCTCGTGATGGAGCTGGTGCACGGCGAGCCGCTGTCGGCCATCCTGGCGCGCAACGGCTCGCTGGGGCCCGAGGTGGCGCTCGACGTCCTGCACCAGACGGCCAAGGCGCTGCACGTCGCCCACGCCGCCGGGGTCATCCACCGCGACATCAAGCCGGGCAACCTGCTCGTCACGCCCGAGGGCGACATCAAGGTGACCGACTTCGGCATCGCCCGCGCCCTGGAGGCGGCGCCGGTGACCCAGTCGGGCACGGTCCTCGGCACCGCCCAGTACGTCAGCCCCGAGCAGGCGCAGGGCCTGCCGCTCACGCCCGCCACCGACCTCTACTCCCTGGGCATCGTGGCCTACGAGTGCCTGGCGGGGCGCACGCCCTTCCGCGCCGAGAGCCAGGTCGCGATCGCGCTCCAGCATTTGAACGAACAGCCGCCGCCGCTGGGCGTCGACGTGCCGGGCCAGGTGCGCGAGCTGGTCATGGCGTTGCTGGCGAAGGAGGCGGCGCAGCGTCCGCAACCGGCGCTGGAGGTGGCCGACCGGGCCTACGCTCTGCGCGCGTCGCTGGCCGACGCCGAGCAGGGCGCAGGGCAGGGTGTCGAGCTCAGCATGCTGACCGACCCCGGCGGTTTCCGGGTGCGCGAGCCGCACGACGGCGAGCCGACCGGCGGCCTGCCCCCTCCGACTCCCACGCTGCGCGGGCCGGAGCAGCCCACTGGGCCGGGACGGCCGGGACGCCCGAGGCGGCACAGGCGCATCCGGGCCGTGGCGGCGGTCGCGACGGCGGGGTGCATGGCCGCGGTGGGGTTCAGCGCCATGACGCTGACGCAGCGCGACACGCCGGTCAGACCACCCGACGTCGCCGAGCCCACATCGACGGTGGTGACGACGCCCAGCCAACGGCCGTCAAAAACGAAGACACGGACTCGTCGACCCCCGGTGGTTACGGTGAAGTCAACGCGGCCGGTGCCCTCGCCGTCGGCTACGGTAAGCAAGTCGGCTACGCCCACCAAGCCGCCGACGCCGAAACCTACTCCGACACCGACCCCGACTCCCACGCCCACCCCAAAACCCACCACTACACCGACAACTCCGACACCTAGCGCCTCCCCCGACCCGGGTGACACAAACCCGCCAAAGGAGGAGACGTGACGCGCCACGGGGTCGATGATGGACACCGGCGGCCCCCCGAGCAGGCCGGTACCCCAGATGAACGGTAAGGGACAGTGCAGGAAATGACTCAGCCTCGGCTACTCGGTGGTCGCTATGAGCTCGACGGTGTCGTCGGGCGCGGCGGCATGGCCGAGGTGTATCGCGCCCGAGACATCCGGCTGGACCGCATAGTCGCGATCAAGACCCTCCGCTCCGACCTCGCGCGCGACCACACATTCCAGGCCCGTTTCCGCCGTGAGGCGCAGTCCGCCGCGTCGCTGAACCATCCGGCCGTGGTCGCGGTCTACGACACGGGCGAGGACGTCTCCGAGGGGGCCCCCGTGCCCTACATCGTGATGGAGTACGTCGACGGCCGGACGCTTCGCGACCTGCTGCGCGCGGACCGCCGGTTGCTGCCGGAGCGCGCGGTCGAGCTGGTCGACGGCATCCTGCGCGCACTCGACTACAGCCACCGCGGCGGCATCGTGCACCGCGACATCAAGCCGGCCAACGTGATGATCACCCGGGCCGGCGACGTCAAGGTGATGGACTTCGGCATCGCCCGCGCGATGGCCGACTCGGCCGCGACGATGACGCAGACCGCGCAGGTGATAGGGACCGCCCAGTATCTCTCTCCCGAGCAGGCGCGCGGTGAGCGGGTCGACGCCCGCAGCGACATCTACTCGACCGGCTGCGTGCTGTACGAGCTGCTGACCGGCCAGCCGCCGTTCACCGGTGACTCGCCCGTCGCGATCGCCTACCAGCACGTACGCGAGGAGCCGATCCCGCCGTCGCAGATCGACCGTGAGATCCCCGCGTGGGCCGACGCGATCGTGCTCAAGGCGATGGCCAAGGACCCGGCCCACCGCTACCAGAGCGCCGGCGAGATGCGGGCCGACATCCAGCGCGCCATGTCCGGCATGCCGGTCGACGCGCAGACGATGGCGATGACCGGCAACTACGGCCAGGGCACGCGCATGATGACCGCGACCCAGTCGGCGGCCGACCCGGCCACGCAGCGCGGCGGGATCCCGCCCTACGAATACTCCGACGGCGAGGGGGGCGGCCGCGGCGGCCGGCGCCGGGCCACCAACAGCGGCGACAACCGGGCGCTCAAGACCGCGGCGTGGATCATCGTCCCGCTGCTGGTGATCGGCGCGTTCATCGGCATCGGCTACGCGTTCCTCAGCTCCACCACCGAGACTCCGGCCACCCAGCCGGTCACCGTTCCGGAGCTGGCGACGCTGACCCAGAAATCCGCGCAGTCGCAGCTGACGGCGCTCGGGCTGAAGTTCGAGGTGGTCAAGGAGTTCAGCTCCGAGGACGACAAGGACACGGTGATCAAGACCGATCCGCCCGGGGGCACCGAGGTGGCCAAGGACTCGACGGTCAAGCTGTTCGTGTCCAAGGGGCCCGAGCAGGTCAAGGTCCCCGACGGGCTGATCGGGGCGACGACCGAGGACGCCAACCGGATCCTCGAGGAGCTGGGACTGAGCTCCACGGTCAAGGCCAAGGTCTCCAGCAAGCCGCAGGGCAAGGTCATCGAGACCGATCCCAAGGCCGGTGAGCAGATCGAGAAGGGCGGCACCGTCACCCTGTTCGTGCCCAAGGAGATGACGGCCCTCCCCAGCGTGATCGGGCTGACCGAGCAGGACGCGAGCAAGATGCTCAGGGCCGCCGGCTTCAAGGTCCGGGTGGTGACGCAGGCGAGCGACCAGCCCGAGGGCACGGTCATTCAGCAGAACCCCCAGGAGGGCGTCAAGCTCAACCCCGGCACTGCCATCACGATCGTGGTCTCCACGGGCCCCGACACCACGCCCACGGAGCAGCCGACGGCCGACCCCGAGCCGTCGACCCCGACCGACGAGCCCACCGAGGAGGACCCGCCGATCGAGGACAACAACCCGATCGGCGACGACTTCAGCGGCTGACGAGCACAGGCCGGCGACGCGGCCGGTTGAGACAGACCGGTTGCCGACCGAGACAGACCGGCTGAGACAGACCGGTTGCCGACCGAGACAGACCGGCTGAGACAGACCGGTTGCCGGCCGAGACAGATCGGTTGAGAGGGCCGCCTTCCCGTTCGGGAGGGCGGCCTCGCCGTTTCCCCAGTCTCGGGACAGCAGAACGCCCCCGCCGCTCGGGGGCAACGGCGGGGACGTTCAGTGGTGAGTCGTCCGGCGAAAGCGGGGTGTTACAGGAATCGCGCGCAGCCAGTTGGCGAGGAGCCGGTGGCCATGCTCCGACAGCACGGACTCGGGGTGGAACTGGATGCCCTCGACGGGCGCCTCACGGTGACGCAGGCCCATGATCACGCCGTCGGTGGTGCGGGCGGTCACGTCGAGCTCGGCGGGCACGGTGTCGGATCGTACGGCGAGCGAGTGGTAGCGGGTCATGCGCACCGGGGAGGGCAGCGTGGCGAACACCCCCAGGCCGTCGTGGGACACGGCACTGGTGCGGCCGTGAACGAGCTCGGGGGCGCGCGAGACGACGGCTCCGTAGGCGACGGCGATGGCCTGGTGGCCCAGGCAGACGCCGAGCAGGGGCAGCCCCTGGCGGGCCGCGTGGCGCACGAGGGGGACGCTGACGCCCGCCGCCTCGGGAGCGCCCGGGCCGGGGCTGATGAGGACGCCGTCGAAGCCGTCGGCGTCGCCGACCTGCACGTCGTCGCGGGCGCGCACGTCACACGTGGCGCCCAGCTCGCGCAGATACTGCACGATGGTGTGGACGAAACTGTCGTGGTTGTCCACGACCAGCACTCCGGTCATCCGAACAGGGTCACCTCGTCGAGTGTCACGGCGGGCTCCAGCAGCGGGAACACCGCGAACCAGAGTACGGCCACCGCGATGGCGACCAGCACGGTGGCCACCAGCAGTTTGACACCCGTGTTGCCCGGCAGCCTGCGCCAGAGCCAGCCGTACATGTCAGTCCTTCCGGAGTTCGAGCCGCTTGAGCACGCCGTGGACGATGAGCCGCTGGGCGGCGGAGTATTCGGGGTGGCAGGTGGTCAGCGTGATGACGGCGCGGGATGGGCGTGCGTCGGGTTTGCCGGGTACCGGCGCGATGACCTCGACCTCGTCGGGCCGTACGATCTCCTGCTTGGTCACCCGGTAGGTGTAGCGCGCGTCGCGGGCGTCGGCGATGATCTCGTCGCCGCGTCTCAGCTCGCCGATCCGCTTGAACGGCGCGGCATACGTGGTGCGGTGACCCGATATGACGAAATTTCCGATCTGTCCGGGCTGGGCGCTGCCGGGATAGTGGCCGGGCCCCTTCTTCAGATCCTCGGTGCTCACGCCCTCGATGACGGCGTAGCGGTAGTCGCGGCCGAGGCGCGGGATGCGCAGCATGGCCACGGCGGTGCCGAGCTGGATCCTCCCCAGGCGCGGCGTCTCGGCGGGGCGTTCCTCGGTCAGCTGGCGCTGCAGCAGCAGCTGCTGGTCCTCGGTGTAGCCGCCGGTGCCCCAGAGCAGGTAGGCGCAGAACAGCAGGATTATCAGGCCCGCGGTGATGCTCGACTCCCCCACGGCCCGCAGCATGGCCCTCATTCGATCAAGCGTATGCGCGGTCGATCCATCGGCCCGGGATCGCCATGTCATGCGCGTGGCGACTATCCTGGGCCCCGCTACGACTACGCTTACCGAAGAGCCTGTGGACGATCCGGAAGCCCAGGCCCTCAGCAGGAGTTACCAGTGCCCAAGTCCAAGGCTCGCAAGAAGGCGGTCTACACCCCGCCGCAGAAGTCCCAGCAGGTCAAGGTCAGCCCGCGCTGGCTGGCTCCCACGATGGTCGCGGCATGGATCATCGGCGTCCTGTGGATCGCCACCTGGTATGTGGCGCCCAGCGCCCCCTTCATCGGCGACCTCAACCAGTGGAACCTGCTGATCGGGTTTGTCTTCATCATCTTCGGAGTGGTGCTCTCCACCCGCTGGCGTTAGTTTTTTCCACAGTTTTTCCACAGGCTGGGGATGTCAGCCGGCGCCTGCCACGATGGACGCCGTCCGGACCAGCACGAGCACGCCGAGCACGGCCGCCGCTCCCACGATCGTCAGCACCTGCCAGCGGGTCCTGTTGGTCTTGGGGGCGTAGACCAGCGCGGCGGCCAGCAGGGTGCCCACGATCAGCCCTCCGACGTGACCGGTCCAGCTGATGCGCAGCCCCGAGAACGCCGGCAGCACGAACGTGATCACCAGGTTGAGCACGATGACCACGGCGATGCCGCGCACGTCGAGGTTGAGTCGGCGACCCACCACGAAGACCGCGCCGAACAGACCGAAGACCGCGCCCGAAGCACCCACGGTCAGGGTGTTGAGCGGGTCGAGCCACAGGTTGAGCACCGAGCCGCCCAGCGCGCTCAGCAGATAGAGGGCCACGAACCTGCCGTGCCCGAAGGCCCGCTCCAGGTAGGGGCCGATGACGTAGATCGCCCAGCAGTTGAACAACAGATGGATCAGGCTGGCGTGCGCCACCGCCGCCGTCAGCAACCGGTGATACTGGTCGAGGTGGGCGACGCCGTTGGGCCACATGCCGAGCGCCAGGTTGACCGAGTCGCCGAGCAGCAGTGACGCGCCGTAGACCAGCACGTTGAGGGCCAGGATGGTCCACGTCGCGTAGGGGGTGTGGACGACCGCGCCGCCGAAGGCGGTCTTCGCCTGCCGGATGCCCTTGTTGCCGTCGGCCACGCACTCGGGGCACTGGAAGCCGACGGCGGCGTCACGCATGCAGTCGGGGCAGATGGGCCGCTCGCACCGCTGGCAGCGGACCCACGTCTCCCTGTCGGGATGCCGGTAACACGTCGGCACCGCCTCTGCGGGCTCTTGGTGAGGAGGGGGACTGGGCGGCTGGCTGGTCATGACCGCAGCCTATGGCCTGCCGGAGGGTGCCGCGTGTGCGGCGAATCCCCCGGCCCGGCCGCCCAGTCAGCTCCCCTCAGCCCTGGACGCGGTCGATGGTGACCGACTCGATCACGACGTCCTCGAGCGGCCGGTCGTTGCGGCCGGTGCGGGTCTTGGCGATCGCGTCGACGACGTCCTTGCCCTCGATGACCTCACCGAAGATGCTGTGCTTGCCGTTGAGATGCGGCGTCGGCACGACCGTGATGAAGAACTGTGACCCGTTGGTGCCCTTGCCGAAGCGGATGCCCGCGTTGGCCATGGCCAGCAGGTAGGGCCGGTTGAAGTAGAGATCGGGATGGATCTCGTCGTCGAACTCGTATCCGGGGCCACCGATGCCCTGACCGAGCGGGTCACCGCCCTGGATCATGAACCCGGGGATCACCCGGTGGAAGATGGTGCCGTCGTAGTAGCGGTCGGAGCTCTTCTCGCCGGTGCCCGGGTGGGTCCACTCACGGCTGCCCTCGGCAAGCTCGACGAAGTTTCGCACTGTCTTGGGAGCTTGATTAGGGAAGAGCTCGGCCTTGATGTTGCCACGATTTGTCTGCAGGTTTGCGATCAGCTTCTCAGCCACGAGACAGCTGCCCTCCTCTATGCATAGCGTTGGTTTGTGGTGTTTGGATGTCTATGACCGGATGGCCTTCTGAGTCATCCTCCCACGGCCGGCCATGATTGAGCCGCTTCGTACAGGGCAGGTCAGGCTGCGGGGCCCCACCGACAGGGGAGGTTGTTGTGTCCCTGACACTGAGAAAACGCCACGTGGTCATAGAGGTTCCCGCCACGTGGGTAGGCCGAATGAAGGCCCAGGCCGTACAGACCGGCCAACGCATGGCGCCTATGGCGGACCAGGCCAAGATGGCCACCGCCCAGCGCATCGAGGAAGCCCGCTACTGGGCCGCGCCCAGGCTCGAAGATGCCGCGCACCGGGTAGAGGACCAGTTCGCTCCCAAGGTCAGCTCCCTGCTGACCACGGCGGCGCACAAGATCGACCCCAGCTACGCGAAGTCGCGGCGCTGGCCGGTCATGGTCCTGATGACCGGGGTGGCGCTGGGCGCGATGGGTTACATGTTCTACCGTCGCAATGCACAGCAGTGGACGGAGCACATGAAGGAATCCGCCTCGGACGCTTCGCGCTGGGTCAGCGAGAAGGCGGACCGAACCGCCGGCTCCGCGGAGCAGGCCACCTCCAAGGTGACCGACAAGGCGGAAGAGGCATCCCGCAAGATGCCTTGATCCGCGAGTGAAAGTGCGCCTCCGCGTCGCGGGGGCGCACTTTCGCGTTCAATCAGGCCTTTCGCGTTCAATCAGGCCTTTCGCGTTCAGTCAGGTCTTTCGCGTTCGATCAGGCCTTTGGCGTTCGATCAGGCGGGGAGGGCGTCGAGCTGCAGGAAGGCGCGCTCGATGAGCTTGCGGGTGACGCCCTCGGGGTAGGGGAAGCGGCCGATCAGGTCGCGCAGCCCCTCCACGTGGGCCCGCCTGGCCAGCTCGGCCGCAGCCACGAGATCGGCGTGCTGGCTCTCCACGAACGCCCGGTCGACCACCGCGCCGTGGCCCGGCACGATCACCCGGTCGGGCAGCTCGGCCAGCATCGCGGCGGTCGTGCCGGGCCAGTCGAGCGGGTAGGAGTCGCCGAACGCCGGCGGCGCCCCCTCCTCGACCAGGTCACCGGCGAACACCACGCCGGCGTCGGGCACCTGCGTGACGACGTCGTTGCTGCTGTGGCCGAGCCCGAAATGGCGCAGCTGGACGACGCGGCCGCCGATGTCGAGCGTGGCCCCGGTTGCGAAGGTGTGGTCAGGTGGCACGATCTCGACCTCCCGCACCTCAGCATGCCGGTCCGCCGGCAGGAAGCCGAGCACGTCGGCCCGCTGCCGCTCGCCGTACAGCTCGATCTCCTCGACGCACCTGACGTGGCCCCAGATCTCGGCGGGGCGGAACAGCGCGTTGCCGAAGAAGTGGTCGAAGTGGGAATGGGTGTTGACGACCGTCCAGGGGCTGCTGGTGATCCGCCTGATGGCCTCGATCAGATCGGCGGCCTCGCGATGGGACATGCGGGTGTCGACCACCAGGCAGTGCCCGTCGCCCACGACCAGGCCGACGTTCATGTCGAACGACTCGTGCCGGCGGACGTAGACCCGGTCACCGACCTCCTGCCACTGCTCGTTCATGGCACGAAACCCTAAACGAATCCGCGCATCCCGTGTCGATCCGGACGGGGTCCGTTCGTACAGAGGGTGAGCGCCCCTCGGCGGGCGGCCCTGAGAGAGAGACAAGGATTTCGATCATGCGTGAGATCACCGTGTTCAACAGCGTCACCCTGGACGGCGTCATGCAGGCGCCGGGACGGCCCGACGAGGACCGGCGCGGCGGGTTCGGGCACGGCGGCTGGGCTCAGCGCTACAACGACCCGGTCATGGGGCAGGCCGCGGGCGAGGGCATGTCCCGATCGGGCGCCCTGCTGTTCGGGCGGCGGACGTACGAGGACTTCGCCGCCGTCTGGCCCCACCAGCCAGAGCCCAACCCCTTCACCGCGGTGCTCAACCGGATGCGCAAGTACGTGGCGTCGCGGACGCTGAGCGAGCCGCTGCCGTGGGTCAACTCCACGCTGCTCAAGGGCGACGCGGAGGAGGCCGTGGCCCGGCTCAAGGAGGAACCGGGCGACGACCTCGTCATCCTGGGCAGCGGCGAGCTGATCCGGTCGCTGATGCGACATGACCTGATCGACCGGTACGTGCTGCTGATCCACCCGCTGGTGCTCGGCTCGGGGCGCCGGTTGTTCGACTCGGGCCTGGCTCCGGCCGCGTTCGAGCTGACCGACTGCAAGCCCACGACCACCGGCGTGCTGATCGCCACCTACCAGGCCGCCGGCGGCTGATCGGCGGCCGGGAGGAGGGTGCCGAGCGGTCCGAGGTCGAGGTTGAGGTCCGACGGCGACAGCTCGAACCGCTCGCACAACTCCGTCATGGCCTCCTCCAGCCGCATCAGGGTCAAGCCGACCGCTTCGAGCTGCTCGGAGCTCAGGTCGCCCTGGTCCATCCGGCGCACGCACTGGCGCTCCACCAACTGGCGGACGAGCTCCAGGAGGGTGAGCACGAGGCGGCTGAGATCGCGCTGCACGGAGTCGGCGTCGGTCTCCAGCCGCCACTCGCCCGGCTTCAAGCCGCGCGGGTCACTCCTCGACGCCGTCATGGCGCATCCCTCCGTCGATCGCGTCGGCCTCCCGTACGGATACGAGCAGCGCGCGCAGCGAGATCCGTACCAGGTCGATGCCGGAAATGGACAGGACGACATCGCCCGCGACGACCACCCCGCACGCCAGCATGCGGTCCAGCAGGTCGACGAGCGCCACCCGTTCGACCGGCAGGCGGCCCTGCGCGGCGAGCCGCTCGCCGCGCGGCTCAGGGAGCGGCACCGCGCGCCGCCTCACCCTCCAGAACCGCGAACGAGTAGGGCGCCCAGGGGCCGACCAGCTCCACGGTGACTCCATCGCCGTCGAGGTCGCCGAGCACGCGGGCGAACTCGTCGGCGCGATCCTCGTCCACCAGGTAGGCGCCGTTGAGCACCATCAGCTCCTCCCTGCCGGACAGCTGAGGATCCTGGGCGCGATGGAGCCGGCCCTCCACGGCGACGGACATCAGGACCTCGTGCACGAACTCGGCCCGTGTCGCGGCCCGGCGCCACGCCGCCTCCCGGCCGTGCAGGCCCGCCCGGCGGCGCTTCAGGTAGGCGAGCCCCGGCCGGTCGTCCTCCGGGCCGCTCTCGTCGGCCGGCGCGCTCTCGTACGGCTCGGCGTACGCCTTCACCGCCCACTCGGACCGGCCCGCGACATGGGAGAGCACCGCGACGAAGCCGTCATGCCGCTCGTCGAGCAGGTCGCGGAGCTGTTGTTCGAGACGGTAGACCGTCACGAGCCGGGCCGGGGCCGTGGGAAGCACCCGTGCTACGGCCTCCACCACCCGGTGGTGGCCGCGCGCCGTCTCCTCCAGCCAGGACAAATCCTCCATCGAGCGCCGCAGCCGCTCCTCGCCGAACTCGTCCAGCGAGACCAGGCTGTAGAGAGCGGCGAGACCCCGATGCGCGAGCGACCGCACGGGCAGGCCGGACACGCCGGTCAGGCCCTCCGGGCAGGCGTGCTCCTCGGCGCGCGTGACCGCGTAGAGGTAGACGCCCTCGTCACTCGGCATGCTCGGCCACCTCGGGCGAGCGCTCGCGGACCCGCCCGCCCCGGCCCTCCCCGCCGCGCAGGGCCAGTGTCTCCTCCAGCGCCGTGAGCCGCCGGCGCAGCCTGCGGTTCTCGTCGGCCAGCTCGCGGTGGCCGCCGGTGAGCCACGGATCGTGCTCCCACCAGTCGATGCCCATCTCGCGGGCCGTGTCGACCGAGGCGATCAGCAGGCGCAGCTTGATCGTCAGCAGCTCGATGTCGAGCAGGTTGACCCGGATGTCTCCCGCGATCACCACGCCCCGGTCGAGCACGCGTTCCAGGATGTCTCCGAGGTTGGCCGACTCGCGCCCGCCGGGAGTGCCCGGAATGGAGGACTGACGCAGGTAGGGGCTCGACCTCGCCGGCGCGCTCACTGGGCGCCCTCGCCGACGTCGGCGCTCCCCCGCTTGTAGCGGCGCACCCGGCGGTAGGAGAGCAGGTAGCCCTCCATGTCGAAGTCGGCCTCGTACAGGGCGAGGGTGTCGCCGGACGACGGGATCCGGCGGTCTTCGACGATCTCCACGCCGACCAGCCATCCGTCGTCGGTCGGCTCGACGCGGGTGACTCCCTCGGCGTCCTTGCCGGTCAGCTCGCTGATCTGCCGCAACCCGACCGTGCCTGCGTCGGCGGCCGACAGCTCCCGCGACCTCTCTCGCGGCTCCCCGCCGTCCTCTTCCTCGACGTCCTCTTCCTTGACATGGTCCTCGTGCTTGGTTCCATGCCTGACAGGCATGAAATCACCCCCGCTTCCCCCGAGCGCGGCACCGCCTGATGCCTCACTGACCGAGCATCCTCCGCAGAATCTCGTCCACCGCCCGGCTCTCCTCCTCCTCGGAGATCCGGCCGGCGGCCCTGGCCTCCTCCACCTCCTCCAGGCGGCGCCGAACCACCGCCGGGTCGTGGAGCTCGCGTTCGACCTGGTCACGTAGGAGCTCACCCAGCTTGATGACTCCGTAGACCGGCGCGAGCGGCCAGCCAAAGAGCAGCGTCCCCAATCCCATCAGATCTCACTCCTCCCGCTCGTCACCCTTCACTCCGCGGTGGTGCCCACGAAGTCGTACGGGGCCAGCGGGCCGAGGAGACGGATCTCGACGCGTCCCGCCCATTCGTCGCGCAGCTCGTCCAGAACCTGTTCGAGCTCGGCCCGGCGGTCGCTCTCCATCAGCAGGGCAATGTGCGCGGCGTCTCGCTCATGCGTGGGTTCGCGGATGACCACCGCCTCACTCAGGTTCTCGATCTCGTCGAGCAGGGTGTCGGTGTCCAGCTCGCGCTTGGCCGCGATCGTCTGTTCGATGATCTCGCCGAGCCGCATCCGGGCGTTCCGCGTCAGCTCCTCGGGACGGCCGTGGATGTCCTTCCTGAGCCGGGCCGCCTCCTTGTTCTCGTCGAGGACCTCCAGCAGGATCGCCCGCTCGACGTACCTGGCCTTGATCACGTACTCCGCCCGTCCCTCCAGCTCCTCCAGGGCGTCGCGGAACTCGTCGTGGTAGGGGGTCAGCAGTTCCTCGACCACCGCTTCAGGGCTGGTGAGCACCGCGCCGAACCTCAGCGGCAGCACGGGCACCTCGGCCGCGGTGTCGTCCAGCAGCTCCGCGTGCCTCTGGAGATCCTTCGGCCTGCCCAGCGGGCGGTCCACCGGCACGTCGCTCACCAGGGCGCCGATCTCGCCGTAGGTCAGCAGCTCGACCTGGCCGGGCGGGTCTCCCACCCCCTTGGTGCCGGGGGTGACCTCCACATCGCCGGGCACGATCCCGTACACGTAGGACCCGACGCCGTTACCGCCGGCGTCGGCCTCGGCCTCGGCCTCCTGGGTTTCGGTGGATCGCATGCGTCGAGACACCTCACTCCTCCTCTCGCCGGTGCGCCCGGCGCGGCCTGTCTTCACGCTCGGTGGAGGAATCGGCCACGAGGTCCTCCAGCCTCTCGCCGGCCGCCTCCAACGGCTTCTCCTTGCCCTGGTCCACGGCTCGGACCTGCTTGACGTCCTTGACGAGCTCCGGCAGCCCCTTCTCGCCCGTCTCCGAAAGGTCCAGCCGGTTGACCGCCTCCGCGAAACGCAGGTAGGTGTCGACGCTGGCCACGACGATCCGCGCGTCGATCGTCAGCACCTCGATGCCGACCAGCGAGACACGGACGAAGGCGTCGATGACCAGGCCCTTGTCGAGAATGGTGTCGATGACGTCCGCCAGGCCCGTGGCGGAGCCACCGCCGGCCGCCGAGCCGCGATGCGCGGGTTGCATGGTCATATCGGATCCCTGCTGATCGATCGCCCGGCTCTTCTCTCGGCCGGGTTCTACTCGGTGCTGGGTTTGCGCCGCCGGACCGGGCGTTCCCGCTGGCGGGCGCTTCCCCTCTCGGAGCGGCGCGCGCTTGCGCGCCGCCGCGCGGGCTCCCCTTCCTTGGCCTTCTCCTCCTCGCGTTCTTCCTCTTGGGGCTCTTTCTCCTCGGCTTCTTCCTCTTCCGGCTCTGGCCGTTCCGGCTCTTCCTCCTCGTACGCCTCCTCGGCCGCCTCCTCGCCACCGCGCTCCGAAGCGGCTTCCTCGGGCTCCCGGCCCTCTTCGGGCTCCTCCTGCGGGCCCTCGGCCTCCTGCTCCTCCCGCAGCGCGGTCTCGTGGTCCTTGACGACCTTGCCGTCGCGGATCTCACCACGCCAGCCGTCGCCCACCTGGTCCGGATGCAACAGGAGGTGCGACATCACGTGCCGCCTGAAGTGCTTGAGTTCGAGGCGGGCCCGCCGCCCCTGCGCCCGCCACAGGTTTCC
Organism: Nonomuraea cavernae; assembly: GCF_014646355.1. Taxonomy (GTDB): domain Bacteria; phylum Actinomycetota; class Actinomycetes; order Streptosporangiales; family Streptosporangiaceae; genus Nonomuraea; species Nonomuraea cavernae. The sequence goes on along the minus strand of NZ_BMNH01000023.1, from coordinate 23,199 downwards.
GGTCTTCTCGAACAGGCCCTGCGGGTGGTACTCCAGCACCAGCAGGATCCGGGTGAGATCGGGCGTGGCCTCGTGGAACGTCACCGCCCCGTCGACGTACCCCTTGGCTCCTTCGGACCGCCAGATGATGCGCTGGTCGGGGATCTGCTCGACGATGTGCGCCTTCCAGTTCCGGTGCGACCAGAAGACCTGCGCCTTCCAGGTGAGCTCCTCGTCGGAGTCCTGACTGACGTTCTCCACCTTCTTCATGAAGCTCGGGAAATCCTGGAACATGGTCCACTGGTTGTAGACGAGGCGACGGGACGCGCCGACGTCGATCGTCTCCACGATGTTGGTGACCTTCTCGAAGCCGCCCTTACCGCCTTTGCCGCCCTTGCCGCCCTTGCTGAACAGCCCCTTCAGCGCGCCCTTGATCCCGCCCGCGAGCCCGCCCTTGAGTCCGCCCTTCAGGGCTCCGCCCGCCACTCCGCCGCCCGCCGACTCGGCCACCGAATCGACCACCGCGCCGACCAGTCCCTTCCCACCGCTCTCGGCATAGTCGGTCAACCGGCCGGTGAGACCCGCGATCCGGTCACCGGCGGAGTTGATCATCCGCTCGCCCGCCGCCCGCAGCAGGTTCCGGACCTCCTGCTTGAGCCGGTCCGTCGGCAAGCCGGCAAGCCCCTGGCCGATGTCCTGGACCGCCCCTGCGGCTCCCTTGGCCGGCTCGGCGGCCTTTCCCGCCGCTTCCTGTCCTGTCCGCTCCGCCGCGTCCTTGAGCCGACCGGCTCCGGCTGTTCCGTCCGCCATCTGCCTCACCTCCTTGACCGACCGACCTCTCTGACAGCCGTGCTCACCGCTGCGGCGGCTTCTTCCGGGCCTGCCCCTCAACCACGACAAAGAATCAAATATCGGTGAAAAGTAGGACAGAATTGACACGAGAGAAACCAGCGATTTGCGCCCTCAGCGCGCCTCGGCGTGGCGCGCCCGCCATCGCCACCTGATCGACATAATGAGACGAACGGCCTGTTCAGCAGGGGTTTCCTCGTCCACGGCCGCCATCTGTTACCGGCGTTTGCGCTGCTCCACGCAAGGGCGCCGCCGACACCTGGGCGTCCGTCCGGCAAGGGGAAGAGATGCGTGTCCTCATGGGAATGGCCCTGGTCGCCGCTCTCGCCATGGGTCCGGCGGCCGACGCGCGCACGGCGCCGGCGACCTCCGACGACTCGCCCCCGAAGGACTGGAAGAAGGTCACGTCACTGCGGGTCCTGCCCGAACTGCCACGCCAGAACGACGTCGTCCGGATCTTCGTGCACTGCCCCACGACGGCCAACCACGCGATCATCGGCTCCACCGCGTTCGCCCTCAAGGGGTCGCGGCGGTTCTACCGGGAGGTGGGGTTGGGACTCTCCGACCGGGGTCTCGGCCGGCGCGCGGTCATCATCTCCTACTACACGCTCCTCGGCGATCACGACGTCCGGTTGAAGTGCGTGAAGGTCACCATCAACCAGAAGACCCGTCTCCGGAAGATCCGGCTGATCAGCCGGTGCACCGTCCCGCTGACCGTACGCAGGTTCCGGCTCGCCCGGTTCCTCTGAACGCCGTAGGCCGGCGAGCAGGTCGGGGAGGGCGCGGCGTTGGCACCGTTCCAGGAGGCCCGGAAGCCGAAGGTGGCGCAATCACCGGGATCGGCGGGTAACTTTCAGAACCGGCTGCTCAGCCGGCGCCGCCCGGGGCCTTACACCGGATCAGAGACGTACGGGTGTCAGCTGTTGCCCGGCCTGGTGAAGCCGAGTGCGGTTCTGCCTCCATAGTCGGCGATCTGGACCACGGTCGTCGAGTTGGGGGCGTGGACCATCGTCTTCTTCTCCGGATCGACGACGATGCCGACATGGTCGGCGGTGCCGTTTCCGTCATTGTCGAAGAAGATGAGGTCTCCGGCCTGAACGTTGCCGTCAGGGATGCGCGGTCCGGCCCCCCACTGGTCGTTGGCGACCCGGGGGATCTCGATCCCGGCCGCTTCGTACGCCTTCTGCGTCAGGCCGGAGCAGTCAAAGCTGTCCGGGCCCTCCGCGCCCCACACGTAAGGGTCGCCGAGCTGTTCGAACGCGTAGTCGAGGATCTTCTGGGCATCGGGGTTCTCGGTGAGATCTTTCGCGTCCGGCGGCACCTGAGACTCCGCCGGCGGGATGTTCGGAGGGGCCCCGGATTCGTTGCCACCATTGCCGCCGTTCGGCGACCCGTTGCCCTTGTCGCCGGTCGGTTGGGTGGGGTCCCCCGTCTGCTTGAACTGCGGATCGACGAGCCAGTGCAGGTTGGGCTTGTTCTTGGGATAGAAGTCCTGGTCTCCCGGGGCCGGGATGGTGGTGAAGAACTTGTCGTCGACATGGTTGTTGATCTCTTTGATGGCCGCGTCGATGGCGTCGATCGCCCGTTGCCTCGGCTCATCGGCCCGCTTCACGGCTGCGTTCACCTGATTGGTGATGGACGTGATCGCACTGTCAGTTTTGGGGCTTTGCTTGGCCAGCCAGGTGCTCGTGTCGGTGTAGATCTTCTGGACGTCGCCTCGGGCTGTATTCAGCGCGGCACCGGCCTCGTCGATCTTGGTGGCACTGGTGGTCAGCGCCTCCTTCAACTGGCTAGCAGATTTGGGATATTTCGCCATATAGGTGACAAAATTATCGGCCGCGCCGCCCTTCCAGGCATCGTCCACCGTACCGACCGCGGTGTTGAGAGCGCCGGTGTCCGTGGTCACCGCGGTCGCCATCGTCCGCCAGCGCTGTGAGATTTTCGCGATCTCGCCCTGATCGCTGGTCAGCTCATCGACGATGCGCTTGAGGGCCGCGAGTTGAGTGTCCCAGAGCCCCATTAGTCCTTCACCTGGTTGTTCGGGTTGTCCGGATTGTCGGATCTCTTGATGTTATTGATCACCGTGTGCAGAGCACCCTCGACCTTGAGGAGGTTCTGCTCGGCATACCGACTCTCGGTGTCGAGCATTTTTTCCAGCTTGTTGACAGCATCGCCCAGCTTGTCGGACTTGCCGCTGAGGTCCCCGAAACACTTGGCACTGACCGCCGGAGGGCTCTCGTCGGCCATGCCCTTGAACTGTTTGGAGATATGCAGGGCCCTGTCCGCGCAGTCGCTCAGGGCATCAAAATAGATCTCGAAGCCTGCCACCAGAGCCCCACCTATGCCACATAGACAACAATCGCCCCATTTAAGGTAGCAGGTCGTGATCAAGAAGGAAGGGGTGGTAGCGATTGATCGCCAAGGAGGGTTCCGCGTGAAGCAGTACCTGCTCAGCATGTACCAACCCGATGGAGACCCTCCGCCGGCCGAGGTGCTGGAGCCGATCATGCGGGAGCTCGACGCCGTGGGCGAGGAGATGAGGGCCGCCGGGGTGTGGGTCTTCTCCGGCGGGCTGCACTCCCCCAGCACGGCCACCGTGCTCCGGCTGCGCGACGGCGAGGTGCTCATGACCGACGGCCCCTACACCGAGGGCAAGGAGCACATCGGCGGATTCACCGTCATCCGGGCCCCCGACCTGGACGCCGCGCTCGCATGGGGACGCAAGCTGGCCCGCGCGGTGGCACACCTCCCGGTCGAGGTGCGCCCCTTCCAGGGAGAAGAGGCCGGGTGATCACCTGGCGGCGGCTGAACGAGCGGGACTTCCCCATGCTGCGCGAATGGCTGCGGCAGCCGCACGTGGCCCGCTGGTGGAACCACGAGACCTCGATGGAGGCCGTGGAGCGTGACTTCGGCCCCGCGACCAGGGGCGAGGAGCCGTCGGCGGACCTGCTCGCCCTGTTCGACGGCCGGCCGCTCGGCCTGGTCCAGCGCTCGCGGCTGGCCGACTACCCCGACTACCTGGACGAGCTGGCCTCCATCGTCGATGTGCCCGAGGGCACGGTGACCATCGACTACCTGATCGGCGATCCCGGCCAGGTCGGCCGTGGCCTCGGCACGGCCATGATCCGCTCGATCGTCGAGCGCACCTGGGCCGAGCTTCCGGAGGCCACCTGCCTGCTGGTGCCCGTGTCGGCCGCCAACCGCGCCTCCTGGCGGGCCCTGGAGAAGGCCGGGCTGCGCCGCGTCGGGGTGGGCGACCTGGAGCCTGACAACCCGATCGACGATCCCGTCCACTACCTCTACCGGGTGGACCGGCCGAACCGCTGATCGGCACGTCGAGCGAGCGATCCGAGAGCGGTCAGCGGAACTCCAGCCCCTCGAACACGCCGGACGAGCGCCATCCGTCGAGGTAGCTGAAGTACGCCATGGCCCCGTGCGGGTAGCCGACCATGAGCCGCCCTCGCGCCCCTGGGTCGCGGCCCTCGTTGTTGTAGTAGCCCGGTGTGCAGTCCGGTGATCCCAGCAGCATCCCGGCTCCCGACAGCAGCAGCTCGACCCAGGCGTTCTCGGCCTCCTCCGACACCTCGATCTCGTCGAACCCGTGGTCGAGCGCGTGCCTGACCAGCATGGCGATCGTCCGGCCCGCCTCCGTGAGGTTGTGCGGGATGTTGGAGATGAGGTTGGCGCCCTGCGTCGGCTGCACGATGAAGGCGTTCGGAAAACCGTGTACGTGGATGCCGTGCAGCGTACGCATGCCCTCGGCCCAGTGCTCGGAGAGCCTGACGCCGCCTCGGCCGGTCAGGTCGAAACCGGCCCGCCGCGTGTGTTCGGTGCCGACCTCGAAGCCGGAGGCGTAGATGACGCAGTCGACCTCGTACTCCCTGCCGGCGACGACCACCCCGGTCTCGGTGATCCGCTCCACGCCCTTGCCGTCGGTGTCGACCAGGTGGGTGCCGGGGACGTTGAACGCCTGGAGGTACTCGTCGTGGAAGCAGGGCCGCTTGCACAGCTGGCGATACCAGGCCTTGAGTTTCCGCGCGGTCTCCGGATCCTCGACGATGGAGTCGACGCGGGCCCGGATCTCCTCCATCTTCTCGAAGTCGTAGTCCTCGAAAGCCTCCAGCATCCTGGCCACGCTCCGGTCCTCGGGCGGGAGCGTCATGATCCTGGAGCGGACCCGGCGGGCGATGTCGGTCCAGCCGTCCATCACCAGATCGTCCTCGGGCATGCCGCCCGCCTGGTTGGCCGTGAAGTTCTCCAGCCAGCGCTGCTGCCAGCCCGGCGTGGAGATCTCGGCGAACCACTCGGGATCGGTCGGCCGGTTGTCGCGTACGTCGACGGAGGAGGGCGTGCGTTGGAAGACGTACAGCTCCGCGCAGGCCCGCGCCAGGTGCGGCACGCACTGGACGGCGGTCGCGCCCGTCCCGATGATGGCCACCCGCCGCTCGGCCAGCCGGTCCATCGGCGCGCCGGACGGGTCGCCGCCCGTGTAGTCGTAGTCCCACCTGCTCGTGTGGAACGAGTGTCCCCTGAACGACTCGATGCCAGGGATCCCCGGCAGCTTCGGCACGTGCAACGGGCCGGTGCCCATGGCGACGAACTGGGCGGTGAACTCGTCGCCCCGGTTCGTGCGGATGATCCAGCGGGATCGGCTCTCGTCCCATTCGAGATCCTGGACCTCGGTGTGGAACAGCGCGTTGTCGTACAGGCCGAAGTGCTTGCCGATGCGCCGGCAGTGCTCCAGGATCTCGGGCGCGTGCGCGTACTTCTCGGTCGGCATGTGGCCGGTCTCTTCGAGCAGCGGCAGGTACACGAACGAGGCCGTGTCGCACTGCGCGCCCGGGTAGCGGTTCCAGTACCAGGTGCCGCCGAAGTCGCCGCCCTTCTCGATGAGGCGTACGTCGTCGACACCCGCCTCCCGCAGGCGCGCGCCGGTGACCAGGCCGGCGAAGCCGCCCCCGATGAACGCGACCGTCACGTGGTCGGTCTTGGGCTCGCGCTCGACCCGTGGGGTGTACGGGTCGTCCAGGTAGTGCGCGAGCCGACCGGTGATCTGGAGGTACTGGTCGTTGCCGTCGGGACGGAGGCGTTTGTCGCGTTCCTCAAGGTATTTCCGGCGGAGAGTGTCTTTGTCGATGGCGGGCATGCGTGCTCCGGAGGTCGGGTCCACGAGTGCCGGATGCCGGGCGGCGTCCGCTGCGCAGCAATTCCAGAATGTCATTCGGGAATAACGTCCGGCAAGGGGCGGCCTGTTGCTTTCGGCCGTCCTGGGTAGGGGACGCGTATGGCGACAATCATCGATCGAGTACGCGCGTACCTGGGCAGCCCGCAAGGCAAGGAGGCAGTCGAGAAGGCCAAACGGATGGCCAACGACCCGCAGAACCAGCAGAAGGCCAAGCGGTTCCTCAGCCGGTTCCGCTCACACCGCTGATCCGCTGAACGTCAGCGGAGGATTTGCAGCAGCGCCTGGTTCTTGGCCGCGACCGGCTCGGACAGGCGCTGCACCACGCGGCCCCGCTCGTCCAGCACCACCAGGGCGTTGCCGCCACTTCCGGCCAGTCTGACCACCAGCCGCCCGTCGGCCAGGTGGAACGCGCCGATCTGCCGCCCCTTCACCGCGATCGGCAGCCTGCGCCCGGTGACCGTGTCGACCAGCGTCGGCGTGAACCACTCCGGCCACGACCCGTCGCCGGCGTCGTCACCGGCCCGCAGCGTCCGTACGACCACGTACCTGCCGCCCGGCGACAGGCTCTGCACATGGTTGGCCAGGGCGACACCCTTGACCTTGGCCGCCTTCCCGGTCTTCACGTCCAGCCGGTAGACGCCGGCGGTGGTGCCGGCGTAGCCCGCCAGGTAGCGCCCGTCGGGCGACCAGGCCAGATGACACACGCCGCGGGTGCTGCCGAGCACCCGCTCACCCGTGCCGTCGGCGTTGACCACGCTCACCGACCCCGCCGGGTTGCGCCCCACGTGCACGTACGCCACCCGCCGCGAGTCGGGCGACCAGGCGGGAGACAGGCAGGGCGTGCCACCCTGCAGCCCCCTGGCCGCGGTGGTGACCTTGGCGCCCTCGCGCACCCGCAGCAGCCCACCGGCCGTGATCCAGGCGACCTTGCGGCCGTCGGGCGAGGCCGCGAACTGCGGGCTGTCGCCCGGCTTGGCCAGCGTGCTCGGCGCGGCGCCCGGCCGGTGCCGGGAGACCGTGTAGCCCCGCTGGTAGCCGGCGTACACGGCGGCACCGGAGATCGCCCGCGCCGCCGTCGCGTCATCGGCCGTGCCGACCGGCGCGACGGAGACGGCAGCAGCTGCGGCCGGGGTGGCGGCCAGCAGCACGGAGGCGCCGAGTGTCACTACGGCCAGGGTCTTGTGCATCACGGATTTCTCCCACCACGAAGTCTTTGGGATGTTCGACGCGCGAAGGGGCCTCTCAGTTCGCAACCCGTCACGACTGATCCAACTCAGGAGGTTGGGCCCGAGCGCGGTCAGAACAGGGACAGCGGCTCGACCGGCATCGGGTCGGGCAGCGGCTCCAGCTCGGGCAGCCGGCTCCGCACGTCGTCGTGGAAACGGCGGGCGAGCGTCAGCGCGTCGGCGTTGTCGGGGGTGTGGACGAACACGGTCGGCGAGCGGCCTTCGCGCAGCCATTCGACGACCGTGCCGATCCACGGCTGCCAGCCCTCGACCGTCCGTTCCGTGGCGTCCCTGCCCAGATAGCGAACGATCGGCCGGTCTGTCAGAGCCGACGACCGGCGCGGCACGCGGGGCTTCTTCGTCCACGCGTCCCGTTCGGCGTCGCTGGTCGGAGGGCTCTGGAAGAACGCGGTGGTGTCGAACGGGATCCACTCGGCATCGGCTCGGGCGAGCACCTCTTCGAGCAGTCGCGCGGCACGCCCGTCCTCGAAGAAGGCCCGGTGCCGGACCTCGACCGCGTATCTGTGCGAGCGGGGAAGCCGGTGCAGGAAGGCCGCCAGGGCGCCGAGATCGTTCGGCGCGAACGAGCCGGGCAGCTGGATCCACAGGCTGTGGACACGCGGGCCGAGCGGCTCCATCGTGTCCACGAACGACCGGAGCTCGTCGTCCACGCCGACGAGACGGCGCTCGTGCGTGATGGGCTTGGGCAGCTTGACCACGAACCGGAAGTCCTGCCCGCACTGCCGCGCCCACGACTCCACCGTGCTCTTCGCCGGTGTCGCGTAGAACGTCGTGTTGCCCTCGACCGCGTTGCACCAGGTCGCATAGGCCCGCAGGCGCTCGGCGGGAGGCAGCGGATGAGGCAGGAAGCGCCCCTGCCACGACGCGTGCGCCCACATCGCGCATCCCACATGAAGACGCATGCCCCGACGCTACCGCCTGCGCCTCTCGAACGGCGCGGCCCAGAACGGTCCAGAGCCGTCCGGAACGGTTCGGAAAGCTTCGGTGACGTCGCACTCCCGGCCGAGTCAAATGTCGGGAAATTTGCCGGCGCCATCGGGAAATCGTTCGCCGCGCCTCCACAAAGAATGGCCATGCGAAATGGCGCGGCGAACAGGTTTCAGCTTCGCGCCGGGATTTTTCGGCTGTTCCACGACCCAGCCGCCGACCTTGACATGGGTTTCCGCCAGAGGTTGTCTGAAAGTGCGGCCTCAATCGCCACAAGCGGTGATTGGATTGACGAGATTCGTTTACCAAAGGCCGGAAACAGTGGGCTCGACCTCCGGCGGGAGCGCCTATGGCAACCTACGAGTATCGCTGCCTTGATTGTGGGTCATTCGAGATACGCCTGCCCATAGGCACTGCCACGGCGGTGTGCGACTGCCCCGCGTGCCACCTCCCGGCGCCTCGCGTCTTCTCCGCGCCGTACCTCAACCAGGTGCCCACGGCCGTGTCCACCGCGCTCGCCCGCGAGGAGCAGGGACGGGAAGCACCCGAGGTCGTCACCGGTCTGCCTTCCAGGGGGCGCCGCCCGCCGCCGCAGCACCCCGCACTGCGACGCCTTCCCCGGCCCTGACGGGCCGACGGGGTCGCGCGCCACGGGCCGGATCGCTCGGCACGGTCGGCACGGTCGGCCGGAAACCATCCATCACGAGCACAAGGAGGTGCGTTGCTGATGGGAGCCGTCGGGCTACTTTATGTCGGCGCGGTGCTCTTCCTGAACGGACTGATGCTCCTGAAGAAGGTGGAGCCACGTGCGGCCGCGATCTTCAATCTCTTCGTCGGGGCCCTGCAGGTGGTCACGCCCACCGTGCTGATCATCGCCAATCCCGACGTGCCGGCCGCACTCCTGAACGCGTCGGGGCTCTATCTCTTCGGTTTCACCTATCTCTATGTCGGGATCACCCTGCTGGGCGGATTCGACTCCACGGGAGTCGGCTACTTCTCCTTGTTCGTGGCCATCATGGCGCTCGGCTACTCGTACGCGAACTTTCAACTCCTGGCCGACCCGGCGTTCGGGGTCATCTGGCTCTACTGGGCCTTCCTGTGGACCCTGTTCTTCGTGCTGCTGGGACTGAAGCGCGAGGAGATCACCAGATACACCGGCTGGGTCGCGGCGATCCAGGGGTGGGTCACGGCGGCGATCCCCGCGTTCATGATCCTCACTGGCTACTGGGTGAACCTGGGTCTCTACGCCCTCATCCTCGCCGTCTTCGGCCTGGTGGTCTTCATCGGGCTGTGGCTGCTCGCCCGGCAGCGGGAGCTCACCGCCACGACACCGGGCGCAGGCGAGGGGTCGATGGGCGCCCATGACGACAAGCATCGCCATCACTGGACTTAGCACACCGTGAACCCGTGGTCGCGACAGGAGGTGGTACGGCAGGCGCAGGACACCGTTATTCGAAGAAAGGCCGATCATCATGCCCAAGGTCATATTCAGCATAGACCAGTCGAAATCCATGCGTGATCAGAAAATACCCGGCCACAACCGGTGGCACCCGGATGTCCCGGTGGCCGACATGGTGCACCCGGGAGATGAATTCCGGATCGAATGCAGAGAATGGACCGACGCCCAGATAGGCAACAACGACTCCGCGAACGACGTACGAGACGTCGATCTGACCGTCGCGCACGTGCTGAGCGGGCCCATCGGGGTGGACGGAGCCGAGCCGGGTGATCTGCTGATCGTCGACATCCTCGATCTCGGCCCGGTTCCGCAGCAGATGGGACAGGCGCCCGGACAGGGGTGGGGCTATACCGGAATCTTCGCCAAGGCGAACGGCGGCGGCTTCCTGACCGACTACTTCCCCGACGCCTACAAGGCGATCTGGGACTTCCACGGAATGTCCGCCACATCCCGTCACCTGCCGGGTGTGCGGTTCACCGGCATCACCCATCCCGGGCTGTTCGGCACCGCGCCGTCGGCGGCACTGCTCGAGTCCTGGAACCGCCGGGAGCAGGCGCTCATCGACACCGATCCGCACCGGGTCCCGCCGCTGGGCCTGCCGCCGTTGCCCGAGAACGCCATCACCGGCACGGCGATGGGCGACGTGATGGAGCGGATCGCCAACGAGGGCGCCCGCACCGTCCCGGCACGCGAGAACGGCGGCAACCACGACATCAAGAACTTCACCCGTGGAGCGAGGGTCTTCTACCCGGTGCACGTGAAGGACGCCAAACTGTCCGGAGGTGACCTGCACTTCAGCCAGGGCGACGGCGAGATCACCTTCTGCGGCGCGATCGAGATGGGCGGTTACATCGACTTCCACGTCGACCTCATCAAGGGCGGCATGGAGAAGTACGGTGTCACCACCAACCCGGTCTTCATGCCGGGGAACGTCGAGCCCCGATACTCCGAGTTCCTCTCGTTCATCGGGATCTCGGTCGACCACGACACCGATACCAACTACTACCTCGACGCGACGGTGGCCTACCGCAGGGCCTGCCTCAACGCCGTCGAGTATCTGAAGAAGTGGGGCTACACCGGCGAGCAGGCGTACCTGCTCCTCGGCTCGGCTCCGATCGAGGGGCGAGTCAGCGGGATCGTCGACATTCCCAACGCGTGCTGCTCGCTCTACCTGCCCACCGGCATCTTCGACTTCGACGTCCGTCCGACCGCGGAAGGGCCGGTGAAGATGGACCGGGGACAGTGCGCCGTGACGACCTGACCGCCACGCCGTGACGTGAACCCCTGCCTGGAATCATCACCAGGCAGGGGTTCGCGGCATTTTTCGTTAAAAATATGGTCAAATTCTATTTTGCGATACAGGTACGCCTGGCGGTCGTCCCGTACGCCTTCCGCGCCAGCTCAGCGCCCCGCGCAAGCCCTGCCAGCCCTTTCATCAGGACCACACGTACGATAAATCACGCTCAAATTCCGGTTATCCTCGCGTATAGCCATAAATAACTCCGGAACACGAGCGCCCCCTTGAAAGGTCTGATCGATGAACAACGACGCCGTGTGGGTCCGGGGCGTGACAGGCATCCAGCTGCACCACACCACCGACCTCCAGGACGCCGGCCGTTTCCTGGGCAACGCCGTGATGGCGCTGCGGGCGGCACACGTACGAACCGGCGACGACCGGTACTCCGACCTCGCCACCCAGCTCAAGGCCATGGTGGCCGAGACGCGGGCGCTGGAGACCCAGGCGCGGTCGCGCATGGAGGGGCTGCACGCGACGGACCCCGAGCAGTTCGTACGCTGCCGCGAAGGCGAGGACCCCTGGCCCGACGAGATCCAGGCAGGGTTCGTCCCGCGTCACACCTGCAACGACCGGTGCCTCTACCACGACCACGACGTCCTTGAGGCGATCATGCAGTGCACCTGCGGACGGCCCCCGTGCCGCGCGTGCGCGATCGCCGGCGCGCCGTGAGCCTCCGGCTCCGCGCCGGCCGTACGCCCTGATCGAGAGGGACGACATGACGGTCACACGGTGCGCAGGAAGTCTTCGAGGATCTTGTTGAAGAGGTCCGGGCGTTCCATGTTCGGGTAGTGGGCGGTCCCGTCGATCGAGATGGCGCGGCCGTTGACGACCGTGCCGGCGAGGCGTTCGGCCATGCCGATGTGGTCGGGCGAGTCGACGGCGCCGTTGACGGCGAGCACCGGAACGTCGATTCCGGCGGCGCGCTCCCAGGTGTCGCGCACCGGCACGAGCCGGTCGGGTTCGCCGGCGGTGTGCTTGGACATGGTGTCCCGGGCCAGCCGCCGCAGGTGGCTCACGACGCCGGGATCGAGATCGTCGAGGGTGCGGTGCGGCCCCGCCGCGAACCGCATGAATCCCTCGATCGAGGCGTCCAGGTCGCCGGCGGCCATCGCCGAGTGCCACGTGGTCAGCGCTTGGGTGGTCCAGGGGTCGGTGAAGTACGGCTCGCTGGTGCCGGCGCCGCTGACGACCACGGCGCTGACCAAGTCGGGGTGCTCCAGCGCCGTGTCGACCGCGATGCCCGCCCCCATGGAGACTCCGACCAGGATGGCGGGGCCGGTGTCCAGGTGGCGCAGCAGCGCGGCGAGGTCGTCGGTGAGCCGGAACGGCTCGGTGGCGTTGGCCGAGCGGCCATGGCCGCGGGCGTCGGGCGCGATGACGCGGTATCCCGGGGCGAGGGCCGGGATCTGGTCGTCCCACATGCCGTGGTCCACGAAGCCGCCGTGCAGCAGAACGAGGGGCCGACCGGAGCCGGTGTCGAGCCAGAACAAGTCATTCATGACAACCAAGGTGTCATCATTGGCGCACAATGACAACTCAGGTGTCATCATGGTGGAGTGAGCGACACAGAGCGTGCCCAGGCGTCCGAAGAGCTGACCGACCGGCTCATGGAGGTGTTCGACCTGGTAGGGCCGCTGTACCGGCGCGCCCAGCGCAAGGTCGAGCAGGACGCGCCCATCGAGGGCCTGTCGGTCGGGGTACGGGCCGTGCTCAACATGCTGCGTGAGCACGGGCCCATGACCGTCCCCCAGATGGGCCGGGCTCAGGCGTTGAGCCGCCAGTTCGTCCAACGCATGATCAACGACGCGGCCGCGCGCCACCTCGTCGAGTCAGTCCCCAACCCGGCGCACCAGCGGTCGTCGCTCATCCGGCTGACCGAGGAGGGGCGCGCCGCCATCACCGCCGTCATGGCCCGCGAGCGCGCGGTGCTGAGCCAGATCGGCGGCGACCTGACCGAGGCCGAGGTCGCCACCTGCATCCGGGTGCTCTCCCGCCTCCTCCAACTCGTCGACAACGTCGACCTGGACGGCTGACGTGGCCGGCAGCGCCCTTCGGCCATGGGCGCCCCGCCGTCAACTCGTCTCAGGCCCGAACCTGCGCCTGTAGGCCGACGGAGTGATGCCGGTCGCGCGACGCATCAGCGTGCGCAAATTGGCGGCGGTGCCGAGCCCGCTGCTCCGCGCGACCATCTCGAAGCGAGACTCACCTCGCTCGATCAACCGGCACGCCAAGGCAAGTCGTTCTCCCGTGAGCCACGTCAACGGCGTCGTGCCCAGTTGCGCCTGGAAGCGGCGATGCAGCGTCGCCGGACTGACCGCCGCACGCGCCGCGAGGTCGGACACCGTGAGCGGCGAGTCGAGGCGTTCCTGGGCCCAGGCCAGGACAGGAGCCAAGGACTCGTCCGGCAGGTCGGGTATGGGACGCTCCACGAACTGCCGCTGCCCACCGTCCCGATGTGCCGCGAAGACCAGGCGCCGGCTCACAGAGTTGGCGATCTCCGCGCCGTGGTCGCGGCGGACCACATGCAGCCCAAGGTCGAGGGCGGCCGCGCTCCCCGCTGCGGTGAGAATGTCCCCGTCATCCACGAACAGCACGTCTGACTCGAACTGGACCGAAGGGAAGCGGGCCTGGAAGGAATCCGCCCACTGCCAGTGCGCGGTGGCCCGGCGCCCGTCGAGCACTCCGGCCTCGGCCAGCGTGAAAGCGCCGCTGCAGAAGCCGACCAGGCGCGCACCACGCGCGTGCGCCCGCCGGATGGCGGCGAGCACGGACCTGCGGCGGGGCACCTCGACGTCGGGGCGGTTGGGGACGATCAAGGTGTCCGCCGTGTCGGCCACCTCCAGGTCGCCGACTCCGGTAAGCGTGAAGAATCCGTCCCGCATCAGGGTGCGAGGCTCAGGCGAACAGAGCCTGAAGTCGTAGAGATCACGACCGATCTCCGGTCTGCGCAGACCGAAGACCTCGGTCGCGCAGCCGAGCTCGAAGGGGTTCGAGTTCTCGTCCACGATCACGACGACCCGGTGCACGCCCGTCGCGCGCACTGCGTGCGAGGATTCTTTCGCCATGTGCTATTCCTAGCACTCACGCCGACCACGCGAAACGGCGAAGGATCACCTCATGAGCAACGAACCGATCCCCCTCAGCAAGGCTTTGGCCTCCTTCGACGCCCTGTGGAGCCCGCGTATCGTCACGCGCGTCAACGACTATGACGTCCGCGTCGCCAAGGTCGAGGGCGAACACCTCTGGCACGTCCACGACGACACCGACGAGTTCTTCCTCGTACTCGACGGAGAGCTGCGCATCTCCTTGCGCGAGCCCGCCGGGGAGCGCACGGTCGTGCTCCCCCGGGGTGCGGTCTTCACCGTCCCCCGAGGCACGGAGCACAAGCCTTACGCTCCGTCCGGCACCGCCATCCTGATGTTCGAGCCCACCGGGACACCGTCCGTGGGCGATCGCCACGATGAGATCCCGGACCACGTGGACGCGACCACCGGGCACGCACTCGACACCTGAGCCGACAGGCTTCGCTCAGAACGGCATGGGAGGTCGGCCGACGGGCCGACCGGCCCTTGACCTCAACCATCCTTCAGGTTGAACACTGAGCCATCACGACGTCTCACGTAAAGGTGTTCACCATGCGCGCAATCCAGGTGGCCTCGTTCGGCGGTCCGGAAGCACTGTCCGCTGTGGACCTGCCCGACCCGGTGCCCGGATCCGGCCAGGTCGTCGTCGGTATGGCCGCGGCGGATGTCATCTTTCTGGACACTCTCCTGCGCGGCGGCTGGGGTCAGGACTTCTTCCCACGGACCCTGCCGTACGTGCCAGGCGGCGGCGGAGCGGGTGAGGTGGTGGAGACCGGCCAAGGCGTGGATCCGGCATGGATCGGTCGGCGCGTGGTCGTACGGACCGGCACCGGGTACGCCGAACGGATCGTCGCGGGCGAGCAGGAGATCATGCCGATACCCGACGGTCTGGCCGCCGAGACGGCGGCGGCACTGGTGCACGACGGCGTGACCGCGCTCAACCTGGACCGGCTGGGCAGGCCGGAGAAGGGAGAATGGGTGCTGGTGTCGGCGGCGGCCGGTGGAGCCGGGTCACTGCTGGTGCAACTGGCCGTCGACGCTGGAGCCCGGGTGGTGGCCGCCGCGTCCAGCGACGCCAAACTGGCACTCGCCCGTGAGCTGGGCGCCGAGGTCGTCGTCGACTACACGCGGCCAGACTGGATCGAGCGGGTGCGTGAGGCCACCGATGGCGGTGCCGCCCTGGTATACGACGGCGCGGGCGGCCCGCTCGGCACGGACACTGTCCATGCGGTGTCCGATGGCGGCCGATTCGTCACCTACGGCACGGCCGACGGCTTCGCCGCTCCGGACCCAGAGTCGGCCACGAGCCGCGGCGTACGGGTGCACACCCCGCTCCTCGACGGTCCACCGGACCAGGAGACCGTGCGCGCGTTGCTGAGCCTGGCACTGGAACGGGCCGCGGAGGGACGGCTGCGGCCGGCGATCGGCGCCACCTACCCACTGGAGCGTGCCGCCGATGCCCACCGCGCACTGGCCGCGCGCACCACGGTGGGCAAGTCACTGCTGCTGGTGGGCGCTGAACGGCCGGCCGACTAGAGATCGCCTTCGACGCCCTGCTCATCTCTGACCGGGACCGGCACCCGAGCAAGCGGAGTCGCCGCGGCGTTACGCACCGTCCGGGTGAACGGCCGGGAACGGCGGTCCCCCTGTTCAGGTGAGCCCACCGCTTCCGGCCATGCCGGGGACGGCTTCAGATGCGGGTCATGCTCGACTCGTATCCGCCCCCGCCGGGGTAGACCCATTCGCCGGTGACCGTGGCGTCGTCGGCGCTGAACGTGCCCTCGTAGTACGCCGGGCTGCCCTTGGCCCCGGCCCAGATGGTCAGCTTGTCGCCGTTCAGCTCGTAGACGTAGTCGAAGGTGTTGCCGACCGAGTCGTAGAACCGCGACACCACGTCCGCGCCGACCGGCTCGCCGAACGGGCGCAGGTTTCCGATCACCTCCAGCCCGGTGACCGGCTGGCCGAACTGGCTGAGCTCGACGTGCTGGAGCAGGAAGAACCGGCCCGGCATCCACTCGTACCGCACGGTTCCCTCGGCGCCGCCGGTAACCGCCCAGGTGCCGACCAGGCGCTCCAGAGCCTTCAGTTCGGCGCTCGGCTGGTTGTTCTCAGACATCTCGTCCTCCTCGGTGAGTTCCTGCCGCTACCTCGAAGCCGGCCCCCGCACCTCGACACCCGGCGTGTGTGATGTGGATCACATCGCGGCCAGGTCGAGATCCCAGGTCCGGCTTCGAGGTACCGGCACGAACCCGTCCTCGCGCCGCTCCGTCTGACCCCGGGCACCGTCGCACGGGCACGATCGAAGAGGATTTCCTCATGAAGTATCTGCTGCTCAGCTACACTCCCGCCGCCGCGTGGGACGCCGCGACCGCCGACACACCGTCCGATGAGGCGATGGCCGCGTTCGCCGCGTACCAGCTGTTCGAGAAGGAGCTGATCGAGACCGGCGAGTTCGTTGGCAGCGAGGGCCTCGGCCACCCGGCGGTCAGCACCACGGTGCGCAGAACCGCGGACGGCGTGGTGGCGACCGACGGACCGTTCGCCGAGCTCAAGGAGGTCCTGGCCAGCTTCGCGGTGATCGACGTGGCCGGCCATGAACGAGCCGTCGAGATCGGCTCGCGGATCGCCGAGGTGCTGGGTGAGCCGATCGAGATCCGGCCGATCATGGGCGAGGACTTCACGGCATGATCGATCGTACCGAGCGACGCCTGGCCGGAGCGGAGTGGCGGGAGGGCACGCGAGGGGCGGCCTCCGCATGACCACGGACGTCGAGCGACTGCTGCGCGCGGAGGCGCCGCAGGTGCTCGGCGCGTTGGTACGGCGGTTCGGACACTTCGACATCGCCGAGGACGCGCTGCAGGAGGCGATGCTCACCGCGAGCCGGACGTGGCAGGCCGACGGCGTGCCGGACGACCCGCGCAGCTGGCTGATCCGGATCGGCTACCGGCGGATGGTCGACCTGCTCCGCTCCGACCAGGCCCGGCGCCGGCGCGAGCGGGAAGCCGGACTGACCGAACTGGCCATGCAGGAACCGGCCCGCCGGGCGGGTCCTCCTCAGGAGAGCGACGACAGCCTCACCCTGCTGCTGCTCTGCTGCCACCCCGCGCTGAGCACCACGTCCCAGGTGGCGCTCACGCTGCGCGCGGTGGGCGGTCTGACGACCGCCGAGATCGCACACGCCTACGGGACCACCGAGAACACCATGGGTACGCGGATCAGCCGCGCCAAACAGCGACTGGCCCGGGCCGGCGCCCGCTTCACACCGCCGGAGGAAACGGACCGCGACAGTCGGATGGCCGCCGTGACGCAGGTGCTCTATCTGATCTTCAACGAGGGCTACACGGCCTCCACCGGCGTCGAGCTCGCCCGCGTCGACCTGACCCGCGAAGCGATCCGGCTGACCCGCATGCTCCGTGACTCCCTGCCGGACGACGCCGAGGTGACCGGGCTGCTCGCGCTGATGCTGCTCACCGAGTCGCGGCGCACCGCCCGTACCGACGACGACGAGCTGGTGCCGCTGGAGGAGCAGGATCGGACCCGGTGGGATTCCCGGCTGATCCGCGAAGGCACCGAGCTGATCGACCGCGCCTGGAGCCGGCGGATGGTGGGCCCGTACCAGTTGCAGGCGGCGATCGCGTCCGTGCACGCCGCCGCCGCCGGCCCGGCGGAGACGGACTGGCCGCAGATCGCGGCGCTGTACCTGTGGCTCGAACGGCTCACCCCGACCGCGCCGGTGCGGCTCAGCCGGGTGGTCGCGGTGGCCCAGGCGTACGGGCCGGCCAGGGGGCTGGCCCTGCTCGACGACCTCAACCGGCGCCACCGGCTGGATCAGGAACCACTCACCCGGCAACGGGAACGCGCGGTGCGCGCCCACCTGTTCCAGCTGACCGGCGACACGGCCGGGGCGGCGACGCTGTACCGCGAGGCGGCCACCTTGACGGACAACCAGGTAGAGCGGCGATACCTGCTCGGCCGGGCCGACCGCCTCGGCTGACGGGTCAGCCCGGCACAGAATCGGCTGGAAGTACGGTCCGGACCGCCGAACAACCTCCTTTCGACCGATCCGGCATCGGCCCGGGGACCACAGAATCAAGCCCCATGCCGCAGGAAAAACACCCCCCGACACCGCAGGCCGCCGGATCGGCGCACCCCGCCACGACGCCCTCCGACCAGCCGCGGATCGCCGCGCTCGACGTGCTGCGAGGGTTCGCCTTATGCGGAATCCTGGTGGCCAACGTCAAGCCGATCGCCCACATGGTCCACACCGTGTCGACCACGCAGCCCGTGGTGGCGACGAGCCAGGACGGCTCCTGGCTGGGGCTGGGGCTCTTCGTCGACCAGCGCTTCTTCCCGATCTTCTCGCTGCTGTTCGGCATCGGTTTCTCGCTACTGGTGAGATCCGCGGGACGACGGGTGCCGCGTCCGCGCGTGCTCCTGCTGCGCCGGCTCCTGGCCCTGCTCGCCATCGGCCTGGCTCACATGTTCCTGCTGTGGCGGGGCGACATCCTGACCATCTATGCCATCGTCGGCCTGCTGGTGCTGCTGCCCTCGACCTGGCTGCCGCGCTGGGCCGTCGCGGGACTCGCGGCCGTTCTCATCGTGACGCCGCTGATCCTCGGCGGCAACGGCGTGCCCCTGGTGCCCGGACTGTTCCTCCTGGGCTCGGCGTTGACCCGTTACGGGGTGATCGACCGGATCGAGGGCTCTGTTCGGGTTCCGGCCGCGCTGGGCCTGGTCTTCGCGGCGGGAGCGTTGCCCGCGGTGTGGCTACAGGTCCGGACACCGATCGACGACGCGCACCTCAACACCTGGTTCGGCCTCGCCGGGGCGCTGATGGCGGGCGTCTACGTGTGCGCCCTGCTGCTCCTGCTCAGGACGCCGCTCCGGCCGGTGCTTCAGACGGTTTTCGCCCCGCTGGGCCGGATGGCGCTGACCAACTACCTGTCCGCCACGGTCCTCGTCCTGCTGGCCGCCCGCCTCATCGGCAGCGTCCCGGACGGCTGGTCCTCGGCGACGGTGCTCCTGATCGCCGGAGCCATCCTCATCCCCCAGTGGCTGGTGTCCACGCTCTGGCTGCGTCGCTATCGCCAAGGTCCTCTCGAATGGCTCTGGCGCTGGGCCACCTGGGTCAGCCGTCCACCTCTGCGCCGCACCCCCTGACCGCCGGCCGCACGCGCTGACGACCCGCGAAGCTGCCCGTAGCCGGTCCGGCGGTACGAGACGCGCGTCAGCCCGTCGTCCACGTCCGGAGCTTCTCCGGGTTGCGTACCGCCCAGATCTGCTTGATCCGGTCGCCTGCGACGTCGAACGCCATCACCACCACGGTGACGCCGTCCTGCTGAGTCACCAGACCGGGCTGGCCGTTGACCGTGCGCTCCAGCATCGTCAGGTCGGGCACCTCGCCGACGATGTCGACGAGGGCGCGCGCGATCCGCTCGCCGCCTTCGATGGGGTGGAGCACGGCGCTGACCAGGCCGCCGCCGTCGGCGATCGCCGCGGCGTCGGGATCGAGCAGGCCGATGAGGGCGTCGATGTCCTTGGCCTCCCACGCCTGCTTGAAGTCCCTGACGATGTCGGCGCGCGGGGTCGACGGAACCGCGCACGCCTGCGACGCGCGGATGCGGCGCCGGGCCGAGGAGGCCAGCTGGCGGCATGCCGCCGGCGTGCGGCCGACGATCTCGGCCACTTCGGCGAAGGAGTAGCGGAAGACATCGTGCAGGATGAACGCGACCCGCTCGGCAGGGGTCATCGATTCGAGCACGACGAGGAAGGCCATGTTGATGGACTCGTCGAGAGTGACCCGGTCGGCCGGGTCGACGGTGGTGCCGCCCCGCCGTCCGCTGATCCACTCCGTACGATCGGGCAGCGGCTCCGGGATCCATTCGCCCACGTAGCTCTCGCGCCGGGCCCGTGCCGAGCCGAGCAGGTCGAGGCAGATGCGACTGGCGACCTTCGTCAGCCAGCCGCCGGGCGATTCGATGGCCTCCTGCTGTCGCCGGGACATGGCGTACCAGCGGGCGTACGTCTCCTGTACGACGTCCTCGGCGTCGGCCAGGGAGCCGAGCAGCCGGTACGCGAGATTGATCAGCTGACGCCGCTCGCTCATGATCGCGCTCAGGCCCGGATCGAGCCGGCCGTCTTCTGGCTGGGGTGGGGTGGTCATGGTGCCGCCGACTTCCTTTGTCGCGTCTGTCCTCATGAGATCGACGAGACAACCGCCTGGAATGTGAGGTTGGCGATGTGAGGTTGGCGAATGTGAGGTTGGCCGCATCGCCTCACATTCTGAGGGGTCGTCTCGTCGTACTGCTGAGACGAACGCCATTTCCGCCGGTACTCATGCGCAGGCTGGATCCGGCGAAGAGAGGAAACCCACCATGGAACCCGTGAACGTCGCCATCATCTACTACAGCGCCACCGGCACCGTGCACGCCCTGGCGCGAGCCGCCGCCGAGGGCGCGGAGAAGGCCGGCGCACAGGTGCGGCTGCGCAAGGTCGCCGAACTGGCCCCACCGGCGGCGATCAACGCCAAGCCCGCCTGGGCCCAGCACCTCCAGGACACCGCCGACGTCGCCGAGGCCGGCCTCGACGACCTGGACTGGGCCGACGTGGTGTTGTTCGGCACCCCCACCCGCTTCGGCAACCCGGCCAGCCAGCTCAGGGCGTTCATCGAAACCACCGGCGGCCTGTGGGCACGGGGCAGGCTCGCCGACAAGGTCTATTCGGCGTTCACCGCCAGCAACACCGCCCACGGCGGACAGGAGTCCACCCTCCTGGCGCTGGGGAACACGTTCTACCACTGGGGCGGCATCATCGTGCCACCCGGCTACACCGACCCCGTCCAGTTCAAGTCGGGCAATCCCTACGGCACCTCCCACGTGGTCGGCGATGGTCCGCCCAACGACGTGTCCTTGGAGGCGGCCCGCTACCAGGCCCGGCGCGCCGTCGACACCGCCGCCGCACTCAAGGCCGGGGGATCGTCTTGACGCCGTCAACGTTCATTGGCCGATGGGTGTGCCCTCGTGGTCGAACTCGTGTCTGCTCAGCTGGTAGCGGCGCAGGGTCGGCCGGCTGAGATAGCCGACCATGAGGAGGAGCGCCGAGGCGATCACCAGGTCGCCCCAGAGGAGACCTCCGGGGGCGATGAAGGTCCACAGGGGCGACGTGAGGAGCAGCCACGCCATGTACTGCCGCGCCAGGTACCACTTACCGACCAGGTCGTCGCGTGCCCACCAGCGGTAGGCGTAGGGAAGGCGCTTGTGCAACAGCCGGTATCTCGCCCAGTGCCACAGTGGTGGGCGCTCGCGCAGGCGCAGGACGATGCCGCCACGTACGACGTCGAGCGAGTCGCGCAGGGTGGGCCAGGCGCGCTCCGGCTCCGCCAGGTCGAGCAACGTGCCGATCAACTCCTCGCCGCGCGCCTGTCGATAGCGGGACGGGTAGGCCTGCAGAAGGAGTCGGCAGCGGCGTTCGTAGGAATTCATGATCACGTCCCGGGCTGAAGTCGTGAGCCGAGTCGGCGTTGCGCGGTCGCGGCGAGCCTGGTCAGTCGGGCGGTCTCCTCGGCCAGGAGCTCGGCGCCCTGGCCGGTCAGTTCGTAGTAGCGGCGGTGACGGCCGTCCACGACCTCTTCGCTGTCTACGCGGGCGAGCCCCGTTCTGGTCAGGCGGTCGAGTGCTCCGTAGAGGGTGCCCGCGCCGAGGCGTACGCGGTCCTCCGACAACTCCCGCACGGCTTTGATCACGCCGTAACCGTGAAGGGGACCTTCGGAAAGGGCCAGCAGCACAAGGTAGCTCTGTTCGCGTAGCGCCATAGTCGATATATATCGTCATCCGTACTATGGGGCAAGAGGGGGCGGCGACGGCGCTCCGAACGCCCCTTCGGTGTACGGCCGGTAGGCGGGGACGGCAGCGGTCGGCCAGAATGGTCGTGCGGATTGCGCCCTTCAGGCCGATCATGGTCGCGCTCGATGATCTTCCGGGATCGGAGGACGGGTTGGCTGTTCTGATCCGGGCGAGTGATGTGCCCGCCGCGGACCGGGTGGATGCCTGGCTGAGCGTCGTGTGCGACATCCTGGGGCCGCTGGACGTACGGATGGATCGGGACGCCGACCTGCGGGGACAGATCGAGTCGGGCTGGCTCGGCCCGGTCGGTGTCGGCAGGATCCAGACGACGACGCCGCACCGCGTTCTGCGGACGCCCGGCTTGATCCGGAAGGAAGCCCCGAAGCTCTACCGGGTGGTGATGCCCGTGTCCGGGACCATCCTGGTCGAGCAGGACGGCCGCGCGGCGCGGCTGGGGCCGGGCGACCTCACCGTCTACGATTTCTCCCGGCCCTACGAGCTGGTCTACGACACGACGGTGGAGCTGGCCGTCTTCAGCTTCACCCGCGAGATGCTGGCCGTGCCCGCCGATCCGGCGGCCCGGCTGACGGCCGTCGCGATCTCCGGGAGCGACGGCACGGCGGCGTTGGCGGCGCCGCTGCTGGCCCGGGTGGCCCGCGACGTGGAGACCTACCAGCCGGCCAGCGCGGCCCGGGTGTCCACGGTGGTGATGGACCTGCTGGCCACCACCATCGCCGAGCAGGTGTCCCAGCTCCCGGCGCTCGATCCGGAGACCCGCGAACGGGTGCTGCTGCGGCACGTGCACACCTTCATCGAGCAGCACCTGGGCGACGTCGGCCTCGGTCCCGCGACGGTCGCGGCGGCGCACCATGTCTCGCTGCGATACCTGCACCGCCTGTTCGCGTCGCAGGACACCACGCTCGCGGCATGGATCCGGCACCGCAGGCTCGAACGCTGCCGCCGCGACCTGGCCGACCCGGTCAATTTCGACCAGCCGGTCAGCAGCATCGCGGCCCGCTGGGGACTGCCCGACCTGGCGCACTTCAGCCGGCTGTTCCGGCGGGCGTACGGGATGCCCCCCGTTGAGTACCGCCGAGCGAGCCTGACACCGAGTGGCTGAGGCCCGGCACGGATCGTCAAGCGCCTGGCACGCAGCCGCAAGCCCGGCGAGCGGCCGATCAGCATGCTGGAGACCACAAGGAACTCGGACCTAGAAGCAACAAGGAGAGTCAGCTTCTCAGCCCTGAAGGGACTGAGCTTGCAGCTCCTGGCCGTCGGTGGTTTCGACGGTTTGGTCCGCGTCAGGCAGCGTGACTCACTGCCCAGCCCGTC
>NZ_BMNH01000022.1 GCF_014646355.1 Nonomuraea cavernae | reverse complement strand
CACGGCCTACCGGTCACCGCACCGCTCGGGCCTTGGCGGCCCTCCCGCGCTGTCGTTTCCTCCCGGGCGTGAACGCCCGGGGTTCCACGCCAGATCACGCTGAATTCAAAAGGCAAGATGGGGTGAATTCAGAAGCTGAGCGCCTTTTGTGGACAATTGTTTCAACGGATGAAAACTCGCCTTGGAGGGCTGATGCGTAGGCCGGAATCTCCGCCATCCCTCGAAGAGTTGGCGCAGATCATCATGCGAAAAGGACTCCTCTCGAAGATCGTGGATAACTATCCAGTCGGAGCTAACAGCCAAAAATATTATCATTGGGATGAGATTCGTCATCGTCGTGCCCCGGATGGTCTGACCCGCGAGGAATGGTGGGCCGCGATGAAGCTCACTCGCAGGAGCGCCAGTCGTCCCATTCCGCTGATGGACATCGGGCAATCGATTCACCTATTCGCTGCCGGACGAGGTTCTGCGTGAGGCTGACTTCATCGGCACCCATACGGGTGGCAGCATAGGCCTCAGCGAGGAAGTTACAAATCCCGCCACACGTGACAGGTATCTGGTCAACTCCCTTATTGAGGAGGCCGTCACGTCCAGTCAGCTGGAGGGGGCTCGTAGGGAGCGGCGTGTGGCCACAGAGATGATCCGCTCGGGCCGAGAGCCGAGGGACAGAAGCGAGCGGGCTCCGGGGTGTGCAGTCAGGCGTCGGTGCTGCTGCTTGGTTGAGTTGGGACGACACCACACCACCGACGGCCGAGAAGGTCATTGCCTGCTTCGAGCGCCCTCCTCGCCACCGGCGAGTGGGCGGAACTGCTCCGCAACCCCCCGCTGGTAGCCGGCAGGGAGCCCTCCGTCAGCAAGGGGGCCGACGCCACCACCACTCTCGGGAAACGCCACTTCCTCACTCCGGTTACACCCTCAACTGCGGAGAGCCTTTGTGCGCGTTGATGAACACCTCGTCGTGGCGGGGATCGCTAAGGTCGTCCGTCATGACGAAATCCCCCTCCCATCTGAGTGCCACCGCGAACGCCTACGACGCCGTCGCCGTTCAATATGCCGATTTCGTGCGGGGTGAGCTCGCCCAGGTGCCGCTGGACCGCGCGTTGCTCGCCGCGTTCGCCGAGTTCGTACAGGCTGCTGGTGGCGGGCCCGTGGCCGAGCTCGGATGCGGCCCGGGCCGGGTGACCGCGCATCTGCGGGACCTGGAAGTGGACGCCTTCGGTATCGATCTGTCTCCGGTGATGATCGATCTTGCCCGCCAGACCTACCCGGACCTGCGCTTCGAGGTGGGGTCGATGGACGCTCTCGACCTGGCCGACGGCATGCTCGGCGGTGTCGTGGCCTGGTACTCCGTCATCCACACGCCGCCGGAGGAGTTGCGGCCGTACTTCGCCGAGTTCCGGCGCGTGCTGGCCCCGGGGGGTTACCTGCTGCTCGCCTTCTTCGAGTCCGGGGGCGGGCCGGTGGAGGTGTTCGACCACGCGGTGGTGCCGGCTTACCGGTGGCCGATCGACGACCTTGCCGCACTGGCGTACGACGCCGGGTTCGCCGAGGTCGGCCGGATGATGCGTGAGCCCCGGGAGGGGGAGCGGTTCCGCCAAGGTCGCCTGTTGCTGCGCGCACCGTAGCTCCAGGGGGCGCCTGTTGCTGGGCGAACCGTGGATCCAGCGACCGGAAGCGATCTCCCGCGGGCACGGGACCGTGCCCGCGACCTCGTCCGCGACGGTTCTCTCGCACGGGCGGCTGTCCCCGTGCGCGGTCGAGGCGTAAGATCGCGGGGCGTGCTGACCAACTGGGCGGGCAACATCGCCTTTCGCGCGCGCGGCGTGCACCGGCCCACCACGCTCGGCGAGCTCCGGCGGCTGGTGGCGGGCAGTCCCGCCGTCCGCGCGCTGGGCAGCGGCCACTCCTTCAACGAGATCGCCGACTCGCCGGGCGAGCTGGTGGCCCTGGACCGGCTGCCGCAGGCCGTGGAGATCGACGGCGCGGCGGCTCGGGTCCGGGTCGGCGCGAGCGTGACGTACGCGCGGCTGGCGCCCGTCCTGCACGCGAGCGGGCTCGCGCTGGCCAACCTGGCGTCGCTGCCGCACATCTCGGTCGCGGGCTCGGTCGCCACGGGCACCCACGGCTCCGGCGTCGCCAACCGGAGCCTGGCGGCAGCGGTCTCCGGGCTGGAGCTCGTCACCGCCGACGGCTCGGTGACGACCCTGGAGCGCGGCGACGCCGACTTCCCCGGCGCGGTGGTCGCGCTCGGCGCGCTCGGCGTCGTCACGACGCTCACGCTCGACCTCGTGCCCGCCTTCGAGCTGCGCCAGTACGTCCGTGAGGACCTGCCGCCCGGCTACCCCTTCGAGCAGGTCATGGCGGACGGCCACAGTGTCAGCCTCTTCACCGACTGGCGCTCCACCCGTGTCTGGCTGAAGCGCCGTACGGAGCTGCCGCCCGGAGACTGGCACGGCACCCGCCCCGCCGCCGGCCCGCGTCATCCGGTGCCCGGCATGCCGGCCGGCAGCTGCACCGAGCAGCTCGGTGTGCCCGGACCGTGGCACGAGCGACTGCCGCACTTCCGGGCCGGCTCGCCGCCGAGCAGCGCGGGGGACGAGCTGCAGTCGGAGTTCCTGCTGCCCAGGGAGCACGCCACCGAGGCGCTGGCCGCGCTGACGGCCGTCGGTGACCGGATCCGGCCCGTCCTGCGGATCTCCGAGGTGCGCACGGTCGCGGCCGACGACCTGTGGATGAGCCCGAGCCGCGACCGTGACAGCGTGGCCGTGCACTTCACCTGGGTCAAGGACTGGGGCGCGGTGCTGCCGGTGCTCACCCTGGTCGAGGACGTCCTGGCGCCCTTCGACCCGCGACCGCACTGGGGCAAGCTGTTCACCAGGTGGCCGTCGTGCCCGGAACGCTTCCGCGAGCTGGTCCGCCGCTACGACCCGGCGGGCAAGTTCGGCAACGACTTTCTGCGGCGGGCCGTACCTGACACTGGCTGACAGGTTTGACCGGCAGTCTGGACCCATGACAGCCAAAGGCCCCTTCGACACCGCCGACTGGACCTCCCAGCCGCCCTTCGACGACCGCGACGGCATCTCGCTCGGCCAGGTCACCCTCCGCAAGACCTTTCACGGGGACCTGACCGCCACCTCGGTCGTCACCATGCTCGTGGCCACGACCGAGGTGACCGACTCGCGGTCGTACGTCGCCCTGGAACGCGTCGAGGGCACCCTCGACGGCCGTTCCGGCTCCTTCGTCGTCCAGCACAACGCCGTCAGCGACCGCGGCGAGCAGTCGCTGCGCGTCACCGTCGTCCCCGACTCCGGCACTGGCGAGTTGCGCGGGCTCCGCGGCGAGATGGACATCCTCATCGCCCCCGACGGCTCCCACTCCTACACCTTCGACTACGAGCTGCTCGTACCCTGACAATCGACTCCATGTCGACGAGTCACTGGGCGTGGGGTCCCGAGCCGGATCCGGACGAGTTACGCGAGATGGGGCGGCTGACGGCCGCGTACACGGGGATCGGGGATCCGGCCGCGTGGGAGGAGCCGGTGCCCTTCGAACGGGTGCGCCTCGCGCCGTCGCGCGTGCCCGTTCCGGGTGAGCTGCGGGAGTTCTGCTCGGCCGAGCCGTACCAGCGGGTGACGCGCACGTACGGGCAGGCCTACCGCGACCTGATCCGGGCCTACCGGGGCGACTTCGGCAACGCGCCGGACCTGGTGGCCAGGCCGAGGGACGAGGGCGAGGTCGAGCGGGTTCTCGCGTGGGCCTCGGCCGAGGGGGTGGCCGTCGTGCCGAGAGGCGGCGGCACCAGCGTCGTGGGCGGGGTGGAGGCGCGCTTCGACGGGCCCGCCGTCTGTCTCGACCTCGGCCGGATGCGCCGGGTGCTGGAGGTGGACGAGGTGTCGCGGGCGGCGCTGGTCGAGGCCGGGGCGTCGGGGCCGGAGATCAACGGGCGGCTGCCCGGAGAGTTGCGGCTGCGGTTCTTCCCGCAGTCCTATGAGTTCTCCACGCTGGGCGGGTGGATCGCGACCCGGGCGGGCGGGCACTACGCGACCCTGCACACGCACATCGACGACCTGGTCGAGGCGGTGCGCGCGATCACTCCGGCCGGGGTGTGGGAGTCGAGGCGGCTGCCCGGCTCCGGAGCCGGGCCCTCGCCGGATCGGTGGCTGCTCGGGTCCGAGGGCGCGCTCGGGGTGATCACCCGGGCCTGGGTGCGGGTGCAGGAGCGGCCCGCCTTCAAGGTGTCCGTGCCGGTGCGCTTCCTGTCCTGGGAGGCGGCGGTGGCGGCCGTGCGCGACCTCGCCCAGTCGGGGTTGCATCCGTCGAACTGCCGGTTGCTCGACGCCCGCGAGGCGGCGCTGGCCTCCGGAGGGGACGGGCGGCACGCCGTGCTCATCGTGGGGTTCGAGTCGGCCGATCATCCGGTCGACGCCTGGTCGGCGCGGGCGCTGGAGATCACCGGCGGGCACGGCGGCGAGGCGGGCGAGGCCGGCGGCTCGCCGGGTGGAGCGCGCCAGGATCGCGAGTGGAAGGGCACGTTCACCCGGATGCCCTACCTGCGCAACGCCTACCCGGGGCTCGGACTGATCGCGGAGACGTTCGAGACCGCCGTCACCTGGGACCGGTTCCCGGCGTTGCACGAGGCCGTGATGGGGACGTTCGGCGAGAGGATCGCGGTGAGCTGCCGGTTGGCCTTCGCCTACCCCGACGGGCCGGCGCCCTACTACACGGTGCTGGCGCCCGCGATCCGGGGCGAGGAGGTCGCGCAGTGGGACGACCTCAAGCGGCGGGTGTCGGAGGTGCTGCTGCGCCACGGCGCCACGATCACCCATCACCACGCCGTCGGCCGCGATCACCGGCCCTTCTACGACCGTCAGCGGCCCGAGCCGTTCGCGCTCGCGCTCCGGGCGGCCAAGCAGGCTCTGGACCCCGCCGGGGTGCTCAATCCGGGAGTGCTGGTCTGACCTCCCGTCCGGGTCGTTCTCATCCGTCCCGGTCTCGACTAACCTACCGACCAGCCGGTACGGATGGGAGACGCCGTGTGGGAGCCCGAACTCGCCGAACTGGAGCGCCGACGGAAGCTGGCCGAGCGCATGGGAGGCGAGGAACGGGTCGCCCGCCAGCACGCCACCGGACGGCTCACGATCCGCGAACGCCTCGCGGCGCTCACCGACTCCTGGAC
This sequence comes from Nonomuraea cavernae, assembly GCF_014646355.1. GTDB lineage: Bacteria > Actinomycetota > Actinomycetes > Streptosporangiales > Streptosporangiaceae > Nonomuraea > Nonomuraea cavernae. Next base: position 129,591 of record NZ_BMNH01000022.1, on the reverse strand, counting down.
CGAGATCGGCGCCCTGACCGGCCACGCCACCGGGCCTGACGGCTTCACGCCGTCGAACGTCATCATCGGCCGGGCGACGCTCGGCGGGCGGCGGATCGTCGTGGCGGGCGACGACTTCACCGTGCGCGGCGGGGCGGCCGACGCGGCCATCCACGACAAGCAGATCCTGGCCGAGCGGATGGCGGGGGAGATGCGCGTCCCGCTGGTCCGGCTGATCGACGGCACCGGCGGCGGGGGCAGCGTCAGGCAACTGGAGGACTTCGGCCGTACGTACGTGCCGTTCAACCCCGGCTGGGACCAGGTCGTGGCCAACCTCGGGAGGGTCCCGGTGATCGCGCTGGCGCTCGGCCCGGTCGCCGGGCTCGGCGCCGCCCGCCTGGTCACCTCGCACGTTTCGATCATGGTGAAGGAGCTCTCCCAGGTCTTCGTGGCCGGTCCGGCCGTGGTCGAGGCTGGGATGGGGGAGAGCGTCGGCAAGGAGGAGCTCGGCGGCTGGCGGGCGACCTCGGCGGCGGGCACCGTGGACCTGGTCGCCGCCTCGGAGGAGGAGGCGTTCGAGCTGACCCGGCGGGCGCTGTCCTACCTGCCGCAGAGCGCCTGGCGGCTGCCGCCCGTCACACCGTCCGAGGACGACCCCGGCCGCGCCGACCCGGAGCTGGCCGGGATCGTGCCCCGCGACCGCCGCCGGCCGTACGACATGCGCCGGATCCTCGATCTGGTCTTCGACACCGGCAGTGTGCTGGAGCTCGGCCGGCGGTTCGCCCCGTCCACGATCACCGCGCTCGCCCGGCTCGACGGGCATCCGGTGGCGGTGCTGGCGAGCGACCCGCGCGTGTACGGCGGCGGCATGACGGCGCTGGGCGCGGACAAGACCGCCCGGTTCGTCGACCTGGCGGAGACCTTCCACCTGCCCGTCGTGCACCTCGTCGACCAGCCCGGGTTCGTGATCGGCAGCACCGCCGAACGGGCCGGCACGATCCGCCACGGCGCCCGCGCGCTGGCCGCCGTCTACCAGTCGACGGTGCCCTGGGCGTCGGTGCTGGTCCGCCGCGTCTTCGGGGTCGCGGGCGCCGCGCACCGGCCCCACCACAGGTACGGCCTGCGCGTCGCCTGGCCGTCGGGCGACTGGGGGTCGCTGCCGATCGAGGGCGGGCTGGAGGTGGCCTTCAAGCGGATGCTGGCCGAGGCGGGCCCGGAGGCCGCGACCCTCAAGGCCGAGATCGCGGCCCGTCTGGAGGCGGTCCGGTCGCCGTTCCGCACGGCGGAGGCCTTCCTGGTGGAGGACCTCATCGACCCGGCCGGCACCCGGCCCGTCCTGACCGAGTGGGTCCGCGACGCCTACGCCGTTCTCGAACCAGGCCCGAGAGCCACCACCCGTCCCTGAGCCCGCGAGGAGCCGTTGAAGGCGCGACGGTAGGCGGACGGAGACGTGCGCATCGCCCGCGAGAAGTGGTGGCGGAACGTCACCGGACTGTCGAAGCCCACCGCCGCCGCGATCTCCTCCACCGGCACGGTCGTCGACTCCAGCATCGGCAGGCTGGCCGACACCCGCTGGAAGTTCACCCAGCGCAGCGGGCTGGTGCCGGTCCGCCGCCTGAAGTGCCGGATGAACGAGCGCTCCGACATGCGCGCCACCCTGGCCAGGCCGCCGACGCTGATCGGCTCCGTCAGGTTGGCCAGGGCCCACTCCATCGCCCTGGCCACCGGGCCGTCGTCCTCGACCGGGGTCACGGCGCTCTCGACGAACTGCGCCTGGCCGCCCTCCCGGTGCGGCGCGATGACCAGCCTGCGGGCCACCGTGTTGGCCACGCCGGGGCCGTGGTCGGCGCGTACGAGATGGATCAGCAGGTCGAGCCCGGCCGCGCTGCCCGCGCTGGTCAGCACGTCGCCGTCGTCCACGTACAGGACGGAGGCGTTGACCGAGACGGCGGGGAACCGGCGTTGCAGCAGGTCGGCGTACTTCCAGTGGGTGGCCGCCTCGCGCCCGTCGAGCAGCCCGGCGGCGGCCAGCGCGAACGCGCCGGAGCAGATCGACACCATCCGGGCGCCGCGCTCGTGCGCCGCCCGCAGCGCGCGGACCAGGTCCTCGGAGACCTGACCGCGCACGTCGGGCACCCCCGGCACGATCACCGTGTCGGCCGAGGCGAGCACGTCGAGCCCATGAGCGGCCCGCATCGTGAATCCGCCCACCACCCGGAGCGGCTCGGTCGTCTCGGCGCAGACCTTGAGGTCGTACCAGGGAACATGGAGCTCCGGCCGGGGCAGTCCGAAGATTTCCACGACGCAGCCGAACTCGAACGGCGCCATCCCGTCGAAGGCCAGCACGGCGATCGTGGGCAGACGTTCGGGCATGAGCATGGCCGCATGTTAGCCCTCGGCTCCCTGCGGCAGAGAGAAGGCATGCACATTTCGGGGGTACAGACCGTTTTGCCCGGTCACCGCTACGCGCAGGCGGAGATCACCGAGGCGTTCTCCCAGTTGACCTCGGCCGATCGGGACCTCCTTGAACGCTTCCACGCGGCCGTCGGCGTCGAAGGCCGCAGCCTGGCGCTCCCGTTGGAGGACTACGCCAAGCTCGATTCGTTCACCCGCGCGAACGAGGCCTACGTCGAGGCGGCGCTGGACCTGGGCGAACGGGCGATCAGCGGGGCGCTGGAGAAAGCCGGCCTGCCACCGGAGAAGGTGGACCACCTGATGCTCTGCTCGACCACCGGGCTCGCCACTCCTTCGCTCGACGCCCGGCTGGCCCAGCGCGCCGGGCTGCGTGACGACGTCAAGCGGGTGCCGGTGTTCGGGCTGGGCTGCGCGGCGGGGGCGGCGGGTCTGTCGCGGCTCAACGACTACCTGCGCGGCTGGCCGGATCACGTGGCGATGCTGGTCTGCGTGGAGCTCTGCTCGCTGACCGTGCAACGCGACGACACCTCGGTGGCGAACCTCATCGCCGGCGCCCTGTTCGGGGACGGCGCGGCGGCGGTGGTGGCCACCGGGCACGGGCCGGGGCCGGAGGTGTTCGCCACGCGCGGCAGGCTCTATCCCGGCACCGAGCACCTCATGGGCTGGGAGGTCGGCGAGCACGGCTTCCGCGTCGTGCTCGACGCCGGGCTCACCGACTTCGTCGCGCGGAAGGTCGGCGGTGACGTCAGGGACTTCCTCGCCGACTATGGCCTGACCCCCGACCAGGTCGCCTCCTGGATCTTCCATCCCGGCGGCCCCAAGGTGATCGACACGCTCGCCGGGGCGCTGGGCCTGCCCGAGGAGGCCGTTCGGCTGACCCGGCGGTCACTGCGCGAGCACGGCAACCTGTCGTCGGTGTCGGTGCTGCACGTTCTCCAGCAGACGCCTCCCCGCCCGGGCCAGCCCGCCGCGCTCCTCGCGCTCGGCCCCGGTTTCTCCGCCGAGATGCTCCTGATGCACTGGTGAACGCCTGACCTGGTGCTGATCGGGCCGGCCGAGGGGCACAGCGACGACCCCCAAACCGGCCAGTTTGCTGTCGCAATCTGTCTAAATCGGTAAAGATCGTTAAATGACGCTTGACGCGCCACACGGGGGCGACCTGACCTTCACCGTTCTGGGGCCTGTCCGCGTATGCGGCGGTGGCGCGGTCAGCGCCCTCGGCCGGTCCCAACGGCGCGGTCTGCTCGGTTTCCTGCTGCTCAACGCGGGCCGGGTCGTCACCATGGAGGCGGTGATCGACGCGCTGTGGGGTGGCGCGCCCCCGACGTCGGCCCGCGCCCAGATCTACTCGGGGATCCACGTCATCCGGCGGGAGCTGCGTGTCCTTGGCATCGACGAGGTGGTCTCGTCCCGTGGCGGCTACACGTTACGGGCCGACGCCGCGAACCTGGATCTCGCCCTGTTCGAGGAGTGCGCCCGGCAGGCCGGGGCCGGGCAGCGGCCCGAGCAGGTGGTCCGGTCGCTGCGCCGGGGCCTCGCCCTCTGGAGCGGCCCCGCGCTCAGCGACGCGTCCGGCGCCTACGTCGAGGCGGTCCGCGCCCATCTGGAGGAGACCCGGCTCGGCTGCGTGGAGAGGCTGATCGAGGCCGAGCTCGCGCTCGGACGGCACCACCACGCGATCGGCGAGCTGCGGCGGCTGGTGACGGAGCACCCGCTGCGGGAGCGGCTGCACGCGCAACTCATGCTCGCGCTCTACCGCGATGGCCGCCGCACCGAGGCCCTCGACCTCTCCCGCGACCTGCGCCACAGGCTGGTCGAGGAGCACGGGCTCGACCCGAGCCTGGCGGTGATCGAGCTGGAGCAGGCCATCCTGCGCGCCGATCCGGCCCTCGCCCCGCCGAACGGGTTCCTGTCCGGGTCAGTGACCGCCGGACCCGCGCGGGCGCACAGTGGCGCGCCCGCCCAGCTCCCGGCGGACACCTTCGACTTCACCGGGCGGGATCGGGAACTGGCTCAGGCCCTGCCGGTACTGGCCGTCCTGGCCGGCGAGCAGGGGAACGCGCCGCCGATCTGCGCGGTGACCGGCCCGCCGGGGGTCGGCAAGACCGTGTTCGCCGTGCACGCCGCGCACCGGATCCGCGAAAGCTACCCCGACGGCCAGCTCTTCGTGGACCTCCGGGGGGCCGACAGCAGGCCGGCCGCGCCGGCCGAGGCGCTGTCCGGCTTCCTGCGCGCGCTGGGCGTCGACGGGAGGGAGATCCCGCAGGGCCGCGACGAGCGGTCCGCGCTCTACCGGACGATGCTCGCCGACCGGCGGGTGCTCGTGGTGCTCGACAACGCGACCGACGAGAGCCAGGTACGGCCGCTGCTGCCCGGCGCGGGCGCCTGCGCCGTCCTCGTGACCAGCCGCAGACGCCTGGCCGGTCTCGGCGCGCAGACCACCGTCGAACTGCTCCCCTTCGACGGGGAGGAGTCGGTCGAGCTGCTGGGCCGTATCGCCGGGAGCGAGCGCGTCGCGGCCGAGGACCGGGAGGCCCGCGAGGTGGCGCGGCTCTGCGGCGGGCTGCCGCTCGCGCTGCGCATCGCCGGGTCACGGCTCGCCGCGCGGCCCCACCGCCGCATCGGGGAGCTGGCCAGGCGGCTCGCCGACGAGCAGCGCCGCCTGGACGAGCTGTCCTACTCGGGGCTCGCCGTACGGGCCGGTCTCGATCTGAGCTACCAGGCGCTCGGCGAGGCGGAGCGCCGCCTGCTGCGGCGGTTGGCCTTCCTCGACGTGCCCGAGGCCGGGGCGTGGCTGGCCATCGCGGTCAGCGGCGAGCGTCCGGCCGACACGGAGGAGATGCTGGAGGGCCTGACGGACATCCACCTGCTGCGGGTGACCGGCGTCGACGGCACCGGGCAGATCAGGTACGGGATGCACGACCTGGTCCGCACCTACTGCCGGGAACGGATGGCCGAGGAGGAGACCGCGGACACGGCGCTGTCGGTGCTCTCGTCGGCCGCCAGGCACCTGCTCCGGCTCGCCGCCGAGGCCCGGGGCGCCAACCGGGGCCACGACTACTACGCCCGGCTCGCCGAGGAGCTGGTCGTCCCCATGGAGGAGGAGATCGTACGGCACGCGGCGGAGCACGCCGTGGACTGGCTGGAGGCCGAGGCCGCCACCGTCTTCGGCGTCCTGCGGCAGACGTCGGCCCACGGGCTCTTCGACGAGTGCTGGCGGATCGCCCTGATGGGAGGCTGGCTGTACGACATCCGGTGCTGCGCGAGTGAGTACCGGGAGATGCTGTCGATCGCGGGCCGGGCGGCGGAGGAGTCCGGAGACCGCCGGGCCCAGGCCATCGTGCCGGCGCTCTCCGCGGAGCTGGGCGTGCTCACCGGAGCCCTGGAGGAGGCCGTGCTGACCCTGGAGCCGGCCGAGCGGATCTTCGTCGAGATCGGGGACGAGCACGGGCTGGCCGAGGTCTGGCGGATGCTCGCCCACCTGGAGCGCACGCGCGGCGAGCATGCCGTCGCCCTGCGCCGCTACGAGCGGATACGCGAGACCTTCAGACTCCTGGACGACCACTCGGGAGAGGCCCACACCCTGCGCTCCATCGGGCAGATCCACCTCGTCGAGGGCCGCGTGGCCGAGGCGCTGCGGTACCTGGAGGAGGCCGTGCGCGTCGCGGAGAAGAGCCGCGGCGACTGGAAGCGGCTCAACACCCTGTTCTGGCTGGGCGAGGTCTACCTGAGGGTGGGACGCGCGGGGGAGGCCCGGGACGCCTTCCTCACGGTCGCGGAGGCGGCCGACCGGGTGGGCGACTTCACCGGAGGCGCGTTCGCGCGGCTCGGCCTGGCCCAGGTGGCCATCGAGGCGGACGACCACCGGCAGGCCCGGACCCAGCTCGCGCTGGCGCTCGACCACGCCGAACGCTCCGAGCTGGCCCTGGTGCTCTGCAAGATCGGCCTGGCGGTCGGCGGCGCCCTGCTGCGCCTGGGGGATCTCGCGCAGGCCGGGGAGACCATCGAGCGTCTGCTGCCGCGGATCGACAGCCTGGCCTCCCCGCTGATGCGGGCCGAGGCCGCGGAACTGCTCGCGCGGGTCCGCGAGGGCCGGGGAGACGGGGCCGGGCCGGCCTCCGGCGCGGAGTGGCGGAAAGGCGTGTAGCCGGCGTATAGCTCGCGCATCAACCCGGCCTGGCAGAAAGGGAGGCGACAGCCCGCGTCTCCGTCCGGCGGGCGGTCCAACGGGGGAAGTGGAGGAGTTCTGCGCTGCTTCGACTGGGGCGGATCAGCCGAACGACGACGGGGGCACCGAGAACCACGGGGCACTGAAGGGGAGGTGGGTTTCGAGATGCGTGACATCATCTGGAACTGAGCGGACCAGGCCGGTCGGGTGGACGGGGACCGTGCGCCGGTTCCCGGTCTCCGGACGGCCTTGACTCACCTTGCGGCCGGCGGCGCTTCCAGCGCGCCGCCGGCCGTCTCCGCGCTACGACAAGCGGCCGAGACAAGCGGCCGAGAGAATGGCTGACGCGAACGGCTGAGGGGAGGCGGCGATGGGGAGCGGTGGGGCGGGGACCTTCCGCCGGGCGTTCGCCGTCACGGAGTTCAGGGCGCTCTGGGGCGCGATGGCCGTCGTGCGCGCGGGGACCCAGCTGGGCCGGGTGGCGCTGGCGGTGCTCGCCTACGAGCGCACCGGGTCCGCCGCGGTGACCGCGCTCGTGTACGCACTCACCCTGGTGCCGGCGCTGATCGGCGGGCCGCTGCTGGGCGGGCTGGCGGACCGCCACTCCCGCCGCGGGCTGATCGTCGTCTGCGGCCTGGCCCGGGCCGCGCTGATCGCGCTGGTGGCCGTGCCGGGGATCCCGCTGCCGGTGCTGTGCGCCCTGATCTTCGCCTCGCAGCTGCTCGAATCGCCGGCCGCGGCCGCCCAGATGGCGCTCACGCCCGACATCCTGCCCAAGGACGTCTACCAGTCGGGCATCGCCATCCAGCACCTCACCTCCCAGATCGTCAGCCTGGCCGGGTTCGCGGCGGGGGGCGTGCTGGTGGCGGCGGTGGGCACGACCGGGTCGCTGACGATCAACGCGGTGGCGTTCGCGCTGGCCGCGCTGATCGTGCTGCGCGGCGTCCGGCCGCACCCCGCCGCGGGGGACGCGGGGGCCGCGGGGGACGGCCAGGGGCGGCGCGGCGGGCCGCTGGAGGGGCTGCGCCTGCTCGTCTCCGACCACCGGTTACGCGGCCTGTTGGCACTCGCCATGCTCGCCGGGTTCCAGGTGGTGCCGGAGGCGCTGGCCGCCCCCTACGCCGCCGGGCTCGGCCAGGGCACCGTGATGGTGGGCCTGCTCATGGCCGCGATGCCGGTGGGGAACGTGCTGGGCGTGTTCCTCTTCACCCGGTTCTGCCCCACTGAGACGCGGCTGCGGCTGCTCGGACCGCTGGCGTGCGCCGCGAGCGTGCCGCTGCTGGTCTCGGCGGTGGTCCCGGGTCCGGTCGCGGCGCTGCTCCTGTGGGCGCTCGTGGGGGCGCTCGGCGCCTACCAGGTGACGGCGAACGCGGAGTTCGTTCGGATCGTCCCCACTGAGCGGCGCGGCCAGGTGCTGGGGATCGCCTCCTCCGCCCTGGTCGCCGTCCAGGGCATCGGCATGATCGTGGGCGGGCTGCTGGCCACGAACATAGGTGTGGCGGGCGCGCTGGGCGTCGCGGGGGCGGCGGGGCTGGCCGCCGGCGTGCCGGCCGCGCTCGCCTGGCGCCGGGCCCGCGCGGGTCAGGCTCCTGGCCGGGAGACGCTGATCGCATCCAGGCCCTCGGGCTCCTTGCCGGGGTAGAGGCCGGTGAGCAGCGTGCTGACCGTGTAGAGGTGCCAGGCCAGGGCGGGCTTCTTGACCACGGGATCGGCGAACAGCGCGCGCACCTCGTCCGGGTTGACGATCGGGGTGAGCGCGTCGAGGCCGCCGAGCACCTGCTCGCGCAGCACGTCCGTCAGCGCCGGGCCCGGGCTGGTGCGCCAGCTCCACCCGCCGCCGGTCCTGGGGGTCGGCATATGCGCGGGCGGCACGTGCGTCCGCTCGAACCAGCGCGGCCGGCGCGCCGCCATCGCCTCCGCGAACCGCCACGGCTTCCCCTCGATCGGGACGTCCCGCAGCTCGGGGGCAAAGCGCAAAATAAGCGAATAAATCACCTCTTCGGAGAGTCGCCAGCCCTGGTCCAGGCTCAACGCCGCTCGCACCACCCGGTTGTCCAGGAACGGCCGGACCGGGTCGCCCCGGCGCAGCGAGCCCGCCCGTGCACTGGCCTGCCAGCGGCCCACCTTGTACCAGATGTAGATGTGGTCCAGCGCCTCCAGCCGGTTCGGCCGGGCCTGCCACGGCTTGGCCAGCTCCCGCGCGTGCGCGTTCGCCTCGGCGGTGAACAGCTTCTCGTCCTTGTAGAACGTGTTGTTGATCCGCCGGAGCAGTGCCTTGTCGCCGAGGTCGGTCTGGAGCAGGTTGAGGCTGCCGGCCCTGAGGGTCTCACCGCTCTGCCCGGACATGGTCGGCTTGCCGGAGTAGGGAAGGTAGCTCACGATCGACTCGTACGCCGAGGTCATCCCCTCACAGGTGCGCAGCGTCTCCCACGCCCGGCTCAGCGGGTGCTCCACGATCACCGCGTCCTTCGCCGCGGTCTGCGGCGGCGCGATGACCGTGTGCTCGACCTTGAGCCTGGCCGCGATCTGCCGGGCGAGGATCACGTCGGGGTGCGTGTCGAGCCCGTTCGTCGTCACCCGGAACGGCACCCGCGCCGCGTGCAGCAACGCCGCCAGGATGCGGGTGTCGCGCCCGCCGGTCAGCGCCAGGTTCACCGGTTCGCCGGCCTCGCGCAGCGGCGCGACCGTGGCCAGCAGCGCGTCGGCCAGCTCGTCGACGGCCGCCCGCTTGCGCCGCGCCGACGTGGGCGCGGGCGCCGCCTCCGGCAGCGGGGTCTCGGTGATCGTCCGGCTCCCGCCCCGGAGGTCGATCCGCGAGCTGGGACGCAGCGCCGACACCCCCTTGTACGGGGTCTCGTCCGACAGGAAGAAGCCCTGCCTGATCATCGTCTGCAGGGCCATCAGGTCGTGGTCGATCCGGTCCACCTGCTGGGCGGCCAGGTGCACGAGCAGGGCGCGGCTGCCCACGACGTGCAGGTCGGGCGTCTCGGCGTAGAAGACCGGGCAGACCCGGTTGATCGCGGTGCTCGCGGTCAGCTCGCCGTCACGGGCGATCCAGGCCGAGAAGCAACCGCCCACGGTGTCGCCGGGCAGCCGCGCGGCGTCGGCCGGATCGGCCAGGTGACCGTTCAGCCCGAGGACCCGGCCGGTCTCCTCGGAGATCAGCGGAGGCTGCCGCGAGTCGTCGGGCTCGTTGGTCCACCCGAACAGGGACACGCCCCTGCCGTGCCACTCTCTGCCGCGGATCACGTCGGCGGGCACGGGGAAAGCGGTTTCGACGACGGCTCGAACCCGGTCGAGGACACGGGCCGGGATGTCCTGCCGCTTCGCGGCCAAGCCCAAATAGACGCGCACGGCACCCATGCCTACCGGATATGACCGCTTTGCCACAACCGATCACGCGGCGGTCGCGGTTTGCGCTCGCTTACGTCACCGGCCCGGCCACCCGTCCACCAGTGCCGTCATACGGCGTGGAGGTGCTTGCAGTGAAATTTCGTCCTTTAGCTATAGGTGTCGGGCTTGTTGGAGTGCTCGTGCTCGCCGCGTGCGGTGGCGGTCCTGAAGGCTCCGGCGACTCCGGGGAGCGCGCCCCCAGCAGCGAGCACCGGCAACCGGTCCCGACCGCCAAGCCCTCGCCCCTCAGGAGCGAGAAGGCCCCGGCCGAGACCCAGATCTCCACCTTCGCCCTCGACGTGGACACCGCCTCGTACGGCTACGCCCGTCGTACGCTCCAGGAAGGGCGCTGGCCCGAACCTGGGCAGATCCGGCCGGAAGAGTTCGTCAACTCCTTCAGGCAGGACTACGTGGAGCCCCCGGACGACGGGTTCACCGTCCACCTCGACGGCGCGCGGATGACCCGCGACAAGGCGGTCCTGCGCGTGGGGCTGCAGACCCGTGGCTCCTCTGCCGCCGCCCGGCGCCCGGCCAACCTCACGTTCGTGGTCGACGTGTCGGGCTCGATGGCCGAGACCGGCCGGCTCGACCTGGTCAAGCAGGCCCTGCACACGCTGCTCGACCAGCTCGCTCCCGGCGACCAGGTGTCGATCGTGTCCTTCAGCGACGAGGCCCGGCTGCTCGCCTCCATGACCCCGCTCGCCGCCCGCGCCGACCTGCACCGCGCGGTGGACGAACTCACCGTCCAGGGCGGCACGGACCTCGAGTCCGGCCTGGTCGCCGGCTACCAGGAGGCGGCCAAGGCCTTCCGTCCCGCAGCCACGAACCGGGTCATCCTGCTCTCCGACGGTCTGGCCAACCAGGGCAGCACCGCATGGCAGACCATCCTCGACCGGGTCAAGGAACACGCCGGCCGGCAGATCGCCCTTCTCACCGTCGGCGTCGGCCGTGAGTACGGCGACGAGCTGATGGAGCAACTGGCCGACAACGGCGACGGCGCCGCCGTCTACGTCAGCAGCCAGGAGGAGGCCGACAAGGTCTTCGTCAGGCAACTCCCCGCCACCATCGAGCTGCGTGCCCGCGACGCCAAGGCGCAGGTGGTGTTCAACCCGTCCGTGGTCGAGAGCTTCCAGCTCGTCGGCTACGAGAACCGCGCGCTGAAGGCCGAGGAGTTCAGGGACGACAGCCGTGACGGCGGCGAGATCGGCCCCGGCCACGCGGTGACCGCCCTCTACTCCGTGCGCCTCAGGCCGGGCGCGACCGGCCAGCTCGCCCAGGCCACGGTGCGCTGGCAGGACCCCGACACGAGGAGCCCCGCCGAGGCGAGCAAGTCGGTCGACGCGGGCGCCCTCGCGGACTCGGTCTGGTCGGACGCCCCCCTCCGGCTCCAGGTGGACGTAGTCGCCGCCGCCTTCGCCCTCTACCTGCGCGACCGCGAGGCCTTCGGCCTCGACCTCCCCGCGCTCGCGGAGCACGCCGGCCGCCTGGCCGGCGCCGCGGAGGACCCGATGGTGACCGAGCTCGCCGGCCTCATCGAACGGGCCCGCGCCGCCGGTTGACCCTCGCCCGTGACGTCGGCGCCCCTGTGCCGTACGCGGTTTGGGGGTGCTTGACCGTCTGCGGAGTCCGATACACTGGTTCACGCAGCAAGGGGCTATGGCGCAGTTGGTAGCGCGCCTCCATGGCATGGAGGAGGTCTGGGGTTCGAATCCCCATAGCTCCACCCCATCATCAACGTTCGAGCCTTGCCCCGCGTGATCGTGGGGCAAGGCTCTTTTCGTTGCGCCGGCTGCTCGTGACGCTGAGGATCGTGGCGAAGCGACACGCTTCAGGGCGCGCACCGCTGACCCGACCCCAGACCGTCCGCCTGGCGGTGTCCCGATGGATCACCCGACACCACACGGTCAGGCGGCACTCCCGCCTCGGCCGGCTGAGCTCGATCGACGACGAGAAGACGGCAGATAGCCTGAAGGCCGCTGCTTGAGATCGGTGTCCGCACTCAAGGGAAAGCCCCGACGCCCAGCTCTTTTCGACGGGATGTCGGTCGAGTCAACGAAAGAAGCAATCAATGGATGATCCAAGATCGGTGAATCGACCAGGTCCTCGCTTGATCGTGCTCGGCGTCCTGATGGCCTGCTTTGCGTGGGCGCTGATCATCCCGATGTCCTTGACGACGCCTCCGAGCATATTGCTTGCCGCGGTCTTCATGACCGGGCTGGCCATATTCGGTGCCACCATGATGCTGGTGTTATGGGTCGCGGTAAGCCCGAGTCCTGCCCTCGGCGCCGCATGGTGGAGGACCGCACTCCTCTTGGCCGTCTCATTGGCGTTGTGGGCACCAACGTACGGGTGGGCGGAGCGTGGAGAGCAACCGTGGGCATGGTTAGCGGGCTTCGCGATCGCCGCCTGTGCGCTGATCACGTGGCAGACGGGAATCGTGGCGGCGGTGGTCTTGGGAACCGCGGCTTCGATCGGTGGCATCGTGTTCGATACCTCAATCGCCGCAGGTGTCCTGATAACGCTCGGTTGCGGCCTGGTGGTATGGGCGATGTGCCAAGCATTCGTGTGGCTGCTGCGGCTGCTGTGGGCGGCGCAGGCCGGGCGGGAGGCACAGGCGGAACTCGCGATCGCCGAGGAGCGCCTGCGCGTCAGCCGTGACCTCCACGACGTGCTCGGGCACCGCCTCGGCATCATCGCTCTCAAAGCAGAACTGGCCGCGGACCTCACCCGCCGTGACCCCGCCCAGGCAGCCATGGAAAGCGAGGGGATCCGCGAGCTCGCAAACGATACGCTCGTCGAAGTCCGGCGGGCGATCCACGGCGAGACGACCGCTGACCTCGCGACCCAGCTCCAGGCCGCCGACCTCGTGCTCCGTTCGGCCGGAATCGAGGCGAGCATCGATGCCGACCAAGAAGTTCTTCCACGTATCCCCCAGGCGCTGTCACGCCTCCTGGCGGCGGTGGTCCGAGAGGCGGTCACGAACGTGCTGCGACACAGTGACGCACGGCATGCGTCGATCACCGTTGCGGACACCGAACCGCTTATCAGGCTGATCGTCGTGAATGACGGAGTCCGCGAGGCCGCGCGGAGTGAGGTGTCCGGCGGCAGCGGTCTGGCGACGCTTTCGGCCCGCTGCACCGCCATGGGCGCCCATCTGATCGTCGATCGCCAGGCCGATAAGAACCGTTTTGAGGTAAAAGTGGAATGCCGACACGATGCGGGTCGGTCCCGATGAGCTCGCCGATCCGGGTCCTCCTGGCCGAGGACGATGAGTTGATTCGAGAGGCGCTCGTCGGGCTCTTGGAGCGCGAGCCGGACATCAAGGTCGTGAGCGTCGCCAGTGACGGTCGGCAGGCGGTCGAACAGGCAGTGACATACCGACCAGATGTCGCGGTTGTCGACCTACAGATGCCGAAACTCGACGGTTTAGGCGTCATCGTGGAACTCAGCCGAGTGCTACCCGAGTGCGCCGGGGTGATACTCACCGGCCACGGTCATCCCTACGTGCTGCGCCAGGCACTGTCGTCCGGAGCGCGGGGATTCCTCGCGAAGGGCGCCCCCGGCACCGCGCTGGCCGACGTCGTGCGTCGTGTACACGAAGGACGGCGCTACGTCGATCCCGTACTCGCCGCAGATGCGCTCACCATGCCGCCGACACCGCTGACGCCACGCGAGACCGAAGTGCTTCTGGCCGCGCAGGCGGACCGGCCAGTCCGGGAGGTCGCACGGGAGCTCTTCCTCTCGCCAGGAACCGTACGCAACTACCTCGCCATCGTCACCCACAAACTCGGAGCGGACACCCGCTCAGAGGCCTACCGGATCGCACGCGAGAACGGGTGGGTCTGACGTCAGGCTCTTCAGGGTGCACGGACTTTTCATGACAGATGCACGGGTCCACCCGGCGGGGACCGAGCAGAGGCTGTCGAGTATGAACAACACCACGAATCTCGACACCCACGCACACCGTCATCCGTCCGGCCGCGCCGCGGCTGTCGGACATCACCTCCTCGCACGCTGGCCGTCCGTCCTCGGTCTGCTGGCGCTGATCGCCAATATCGCGAACGGAGCGGATCCGCATGTGACCGCGATGATCATCATGCTGGCAGCGATGTGCTACCTCGCCGCCGCCGCTGTCGGATCGCGGCGAAGCGTCTGGGTGATGGTGGGCGTCGCGAGCGTCGCGGTCGTCCTTGCCCGCCTCACGGGACTCGATCCGACCGCGACGCTGCTCGTCATGGGCGCAGGCTTCGCGATCTTCGGGTTCCTTCGCGGCACCGGGGTCGATCGCCGGGAAGTCGGAGTGCAAGTGCTGGGATTCGTGGGCTTCAGCGCCATCGCCCTGACGGCCATGATGTCCAGTCCGGCGTTGGCCGTATTCCTGGCGGCCGTCGCCGCAATCGGACACGCGATCTGGGACGTGATCCACTTCGTCCGCGACAAGGTCGTCAGCCGCTCGCTCACCGAAGCGTGCTTCGTGCTCGACGTCGGCCTGGGAGTCGCGCTCCTGCTGATGTCCTCGACCGCGCTGCCGGTGTGAAGACTCCCGCTGCTAGACGGAGCGCATGACGTGCAGCAGATACTCCTTGCGGTCGAGCGGGTTGTGGTCGGTGCGCGGCCGGGCCGGGGGAGTGCCGGTCACCTCCTGGTAGTGGTCGAAGGCGCAGTCCAGGATGCCCTCGCCGCCGGTCAGCGACGGCAGCCGCCGCTGCAGCGCGTGCACGTGGGCCGCCGGAAGGTCGCCCTCCAGCACGTACGAGGAGCCGCGCGCCACCGAGTCGCGGGGCACGGCGCGCAGGCCCGCCAGGACGGGCATGACCACCCCTACCGACTCGGCCGGGACATCGAGGTGGAAGCGGTGCATGGGCTCGTACACCCGGGTGCCCGCCCGGCTGAGCGCGCTCATCAGGATCAGCGGCGTCAGGTGCCGGAAGTCTCCGGCGGTGCTCGACATGCTCGCGTCGAACACCCCGCCCGAGTGGCTCTGCCGCGCCCAGTAGCCCGACCGGGTCAGCGTGACCGCACAGTCGGTGACCTGCCAGCCGCGCAGGCCCTGGCGCAGCGTCTCGCGCACGGTCTCCTCGATCGCCCTGAGGAACGCCGACGGCAGCGAGCCGAGCTCGATCTCCAGCACGAAGCGCACGCCCGAGCCGACGGGGGCCGGGTCGACGCGGAGCCCGACGGTCGCCAGGAACGGGTTGGGCTCCTTGGCGATC
Source organism: Nonomuraea cavernae (assembly GCF_014646355.1). GTDB lineage: Bacteria > Actinomycetota > Actinomycetes > Streptosporangiales > Streptosporangiaceae > Nonomuraea > Nonomuraea cavernae. The sequence continues at coordinate 114,423 of NZ_BMNH01000022.1, read as the reverse complement.
ACCTCGACGGCCTCGCCGGTGCCGGCCGGGCGTTCGACGCAGATGGTCGTCGTCTCGCGGAAGGTGACGTCGACGCCGAACTCCTCCGCCAGCGTCGCCTGGATGACCTCCTTCTGCACCTCGCCGTACAGGGAGACGGAGAGCTCCTGCCGGACGTCGTCCTGCCGTAGGTCGATCAGCGGGTCCTGCTCGGCGAGCCGGGCGAGCGCGGCGTGCAGCGCGCCCCTGCCGGCCGGGTCGAGGGGCACGACGACGGTCTCCAGCGTCGGCGGGGCGAAGTGGTGGTCATCGGACGTGGCGCGGGGCTCGCCGACCCGGTCACCGATGCGGATGTCGTCGAGCCCCCAGATCCTGCCGATCCGTCCCGCCGACACCGACGCGCTGCGGACGTCCGAGCCGTGGTCGAAGACGCTGATCGCGGTGACCTTCCCCTCGCCGTGGTGACCGAACGGCAGCCGGTCCCGCAGGCGTACCGTGCCCGAGAAGAGTCGGACGTAGGCGATCTTCTCGCCCGACGGGCCGCGTTCGACCTTGAAGACGGTGCCCGAGACCGGTCCGGCGGCGTCGCCCCCGGCAGCGGGCAGCAGCTCGCGGACGCCGGCGATCAGCGCGTGCACGCCCGCGCCCGTGATCGCCGAGCCGAAGAACACCGGGTGCACCAGCGCCCGCCCGGTCTGCGCCGCGAGCTCGCGGCGCAGCCGCTCATGGGTGAGGGCCCGCTCGTCGTCGAGGTACGCCGCCAGCAGCGTGTCGTCGTGGCCGGTGAGCAGATCGGCCAGCGCGGCGGCGAGGCAGGGGTCGTCCGGAGCGTGCGGCGTGAAGGCGGCGCGAGCGGTGCCCAGGGCGCGGGCCGAACCCATAGCGACGATCGACGGGGACAGCTTCTCGGACATGCTCCGCAGCAGGCCGGCGTCACGCGCGCCGCGACGGTCGATCTTGTTCACGAAGACGAGCGTCGGGATGCGCAGCCGTCGCAGCGCGCGCATCAGCACGCGGGTCTGCGGCTGCACCCCCTCCACCGCCGACACGACCAGCACCGCGCCGTCGAGCACGTTGAGCACGCGTTCGACCTCGGCGATGAAGTCAGGGTGACCAGGGGTGTCGATCAGGTTGACCGCGACGTCGCCGACCACGAACGACACCACGGCGGACTTGATCGTGATGCCCCGCCGTCGTTCCAGCGCCAGGGAGTCGGTCTGGGTGCTGCCGTCGTCGACGCTGCCGATCTCGTCGATGACACCGGCGGCGTGCAGCAGCCGCTCGGTCAGGCTCGTCTTACCGGCGTCTACATGCGCCAGGATCCCCAAGTTGAGCGTTCGCACGAAGCGTCATGTCCTTTGTGAGGCTGATGATCCTTTCCCGGGTGGACATGAACGTTCCTCGCATGTTCTCGCTCCTTGGCCGGCGGCTGTCACCCCGTAGTGCAGCAGGTGGCCGTCCGGCCGGGCAACCGGTTATCCGGGCCGCAGGCGGTCGAGGCTCTCCTGGTAGAAGTCGATGTCGTCGCGCAGCCGCCGCAGAGTGAAGCGCTCGGGCTCCTGCGCGCGGGCCTGCGTGCCGAGGGCGGTCCAGAACGCGCCCGGTGGCGGCTCCTCGTCGCCCTCGGGGATGAACTTGACCGCCTCCACCGCGGCGTCCCTGGCCAGCTCCCAGCCGTCGGCGGCGTCAGGGGAGGACAGGATGTCGTCCTCCACGGCCATCCGGGCGTAGGCGGCGGAGACCAGGACCCACTGGCCCGCATCGACCAGGGTCGAGGTGCCGGTGCCGAAGTGGAGACCGTCGCGCCTGGCGTCGTACTCCGTCTGGTAGGGGACGCGGAGCACGATGTGGTGGCCGGCGTGGTCGAAGACCAGCGTCCAGGAGTCGCCGCCCTCCGTGAGGGTGCTCCAGCGGCTGTAGTCGGGGTTGCGCCCCAGCTCTTCGCCCTGGACGGTGAGGCCGATGTGCACGTACGCCTCGGCGATCGTCCTGGCCTCAGGCATGGGCGGCCGCCAGCTCGCGGTAGGTGTCGCGGACGATGAGCAGCCGGTCGAGGGAGAACCTGCCCGGCTCGGCGTCGCGCGTGTCGCGGCCCTGGGCCGACCAGAAGGCATGGTCGGGCACCCTGTCCTGGCCCGCCGGGATGAACTTGACCACCTCCTCGACCGCCGCCGTGGCGATCGTCAGCGCCTGACGGGCGGCGGCCTCGTCGTCGGTCGGGACGTTGCCCGCCGTCAGGTCGGCCACCCAGAGCCATTCGCCGGCGTCGAGCAGTTGGGAGGGCTCGCCGCCGCCGAAGTTGGGAAAGTCACCGGTCATCGTCTCGCGCTCGGGCAGGCCGAACAGGAACTCCCGCTCCGTGCCGCAGTCATCGCAGGCGCCCGAATAGCGTGAGGTCAGCTCACCGCCGGCGGTCACCAGCGCGGTGTCCCAGGTCGTCTCGACCGAACCGCAGGCGCACGGGTGCAGGTCGAGGTACAGATGCGCCTCGTCCCTCGTGCGTGCTATGGCGAATGGCATCGCGTGCTCCCTTCCTACGTCGCTGGTTCCGCTGACCATCATGCCGGGACCTCAACCCCGGGTTCGTCCGCGGATTGTTCCGGAGTGGGGGTGGAGCTGGGGGTGGGCCGTGATGTCGGTGTGCTCGAAGGCGCAGGTGTCGAATTGCTAGGTGTGGGTGTCGGATCGGTGGTTTCGGGGCTGGATGGGGTGGGTGTCGGATCGGGGCCGCTTGGTGTCGGTGTGGGTGTTGGGGTTGGGGTTGGGGTCGGTGTGGGTGCCGGGTTTGAGGGTGCGGGGGTGCTGGGCGTGGGCTGGCTGGGCGTGGGGGCAGGGTTGGTCGGTGTGGGGCTGGGGGACGCAGGGGTGGTCGGTGTGGGGCTGGGGGACGCAGGGGTGGTCTCGGTGTCCCCGGTACCCGGGTCGGGAGGTGCGGGGTACACGGCACTGGGGTTGGGAGGTGCGGTGTAAACAGCACCAGGGTTGGGAGGTGCGGTGTAGGTGGCATGCGGTGCGGCGGATGTGGGGGTGGGTTCAGCGGACTTCCGGCTCTCCCGCTCCCGATCCTCCCGCTCCCGGCCCTCCTGGTCCCAGGTCCCCCGCTCCTGGTTGTCGTCCGACTGCTCCGGGACGGGGCGGCGTTCCTCGTACTCCTCCGGGGGGTACCAGCCGGTGCCGTTGGCGATCTTGCGCATTCGCTCCCAGAACGCGCGCGGGGACTCGCCCTCGATGCTGTGGTCCAGCATCTCGGTGAGCTCCGCGCCGATGGGGTACGGCAGGAGGGCCCGATTGGCGTCGCGGTCGGGGGAACGCTTGCCGAGCCCCCTGAGCTCTGCCATGTGGACGAGCAGGGCGAATCGGCCGGGACGCTGCTGAGGGGTCGCGGTCCGCACCTGGTTGAGCAGTTCCTGGAGCTCGATGGCCAGATAGACCTCCCTCCTGGTAAGGGTGCCGCCCGGAGCGCTGGGGACCGGCACGGGCTGGTCCTCGGGCACGCCCGACGCGGTGAGGATCGCGCTCACCATGCTGCCGGCCACGCTGCGCTCGAGCGCCGGCACAGGCCAGCCGAGGTCCACGGTCAACGTGTGCACCCCCTGGTCGGTGGTGAGCTCGAGCGACTGGCCCGTGGAGGTGGAATCCGCCCGCACCTCCACCGGTATCGACGTCCCATCGGGCAGCGTGACGTCGACCAGCGTGGAACCGTACCTGCTGGTCGTGGCCCCGAGGAGGGCGGCGGTGCGGGTGATGGCGGCGACGATGGCCGTGGCGGTGGGGTGCACGGTCCGGCCGGACAGCTCGTTGATGAGGTCCAGGTGCGCGGCCGGCAGCAGGCCCGCGCGGGCGGCGCTCACCTGCCTGGCCGTCGCGCCCTCGGTGCCGGGCGTCAGCCCCGCGTCTCTCAGTTCGGCACGGAGCCGGTCCTCGATGGCGCCGCGCTCAAAGGGTGAGGCCGCGGCGCGGGCCTCGATCAGCGCCCTGACGCGGACGAGCGTCGCGGCGTCGCCGCGCCGCAGGTCGGGGACGGAGCTCAGCGGCCCGGGGCGCAGCGCATGCCCGGCTTCCATGCCCATCTGGTCGGCGACGGCCTGCGCGATCAGCTCGGCGAGCCGCATCCGGACGCTCCCGCCGTCGGAGGGGGACACGGCGACGGAGAGCGCCCCCGGGCTCGACGCCCGCACCTCCACCGTGCCGGGGGGCAGGTCGGCCTCGGAGACCTCCAGGGTGAGCTGTCCGGCGGGCGAGGTGACGGTGAACGTGCTCGGCTGCCCGGCAGGTGTGGTCGCGGTCCTCGGGGAGCCGGTGGGCGCGATGGCCCCGACTCCGGACAGGTCCGCGAGCGTGCCGAGACCCGCCGCCGTCGTGGGCAGGGCGGCGACGGCGCCGGTGTGGAAGCCGGGGGTCGCCGACCGGCCGGTCGTCCACGGGAACGACGGAGGTGTGTGACCCAGAGTGCGGAGCCGGGCGTCCAGGGCCTGCAGCTCGTGCCGCCACTTGCGTGCCTCGTCCTCCCTCTCGGGGGTGGGGTCCAGGTCGTGGGCCGCCTTCGCGGCGGCCCACCTGCGCGCCAGGTGGCGGAACTCGTCGAAGTGGGCCGACACGCAATGGTCGTGGCCCACGATCGACTTCGCGCGGGAGATCAGGCGGCGCACCACGCTCGGCTGCGCCCTGGCGGCCATGGCCTGCCCGGCGTGTGAGATCTCGTGCAGCACCGCGCGGGCGAGCTGGTCGTTCGCGGTCCGGGCGGACACCACCATGCGGCCCGTCTTGGGGTCCGTCATGGCCACCCGGCCCGGCGGTACCTCGCCGACCTCGACCTGGAAGGTGAGTGTCCCCCACGCCTGGGTCTCCACCGTCAGCGTCGATCCAGACCAGGAGAGACCGAGCAGCTTCCCGCCGAAGTCGGAGATCCTCAGATCGCGTGCCGTCGCCTCCTTGAGCTCGTCGAGCGTCGCGTCCGGCAGGTGCGGCGCTCTGCCGTCGGCGATGAACGCGGAGCCGGCGACCTCCGGCGCGCCCACCCCGCCCGTCGAGCCCATGGAGCGGCCGCCGCTCGCGGTCTCGCCGACCAGGACGGGCCGCGACGGCCAGACCGTGGGCGCCTCCAGCGTGGCCAGGTCCACGCCCCGGGCGGCCAGTTCGGTGCGGATCCGGTCGGCGAAGGTGGCCTGGGTTCGGGGGTTGTCGAAGAGGTCGCGCAGGTCGAGGCCCGCTCGGTCGGCGAGCTCCACCAACGCGGGCGACAGGGTGGCGAACGCCTCCGCGAAGGCGCGGTTGGCGTCCTCGCTGCGCAGCGACCCGTCGGGGGAGATGTGGTAGGTGTACGTGCGGCCGTCCGGTCCGGTGACGTCGATGCTGATGTCCGTGCCCGAGCGGCTGGCCTTGATCCGGGCGTCCATCAGCGAGCCCCACGGCCTGGCCGGGTCCGCCTGCTCCGGCGGCGCCGTGCTGGTCTGTGGCCCCCAGGAGACCGCGGGTTCCGGGATGAGTTCCCATTCGGGACCGAGGGGAGCTCCGGCCTCCATGGCCGCTACCAGCGCCTCGTAGTCGGTTTCGGACATGATGGCGACCACCTCGCCCGTGGCGGCGCGGGGCAGGTGGATGGGCATCGCCTCGTACTTCGTCCCTTCAGGGGTGAGCGCCTGCCTGGTGAAGGTCAGGTCATAGTCCGTGGTGAGCTGGACGATGACCGCGTTGTCCCTCTCGAAGCGGCTCATCTCCCTGCGGTTGCCCCCGGCGTTCGCCCTGCTGACCGAGGACTGCTCACCGACGGAGACGCCGCCGTTCAGGCCGGAGGGGTCGGAGAGACCAAAACTCCCGCCGACCGGGAACGCCATACCGCCGCTGGACGACGAGCCGGTCAACCGCTGGAAACGATAGACCTGCCTGATCTCCACTCCTTGCAGGCCGCGGGCCAGGACCTGGAGGTTGGACTGCACCGCCTTGACCCAGACGTCCACCTCGCGATTGCGCAGTCCGATCACGGGAAGCCGGATCGGGTGGCCGCGCTCGCCGGTCATCCGCTCGAACAGAGCGGTGGTCGCCATCTCCGACAGCTGGTTGCGCAGCTCCACGTCGAGCACCTCGACCGCCTCACCGAACAGCCGCGGGTTCCTGAGCGCTTCGCTGATCCTCTGGTACAGGTCAGTCTTGACCGAGTTGGCCATGAAGCTGTGGATCGTAGGCACCTGCCGGGGGTCGAAGGTCCTGCCCGGCTCCGCGGGCTGAGTCCCCACGGGCCTGGTCAGCCCGGTCTGGATCCACCGGTCCATGTGGCCGGTGAGCTCGACGGTGACCTTCCCCGCAGGCTCCTCCAGCGGGGTGAGCCCGACCGCGCGTGCCTGCTGACGGGTCCGCTCAACCTCGATCACGAGCTTCATCCGTTGCTGGACCAGGTCCATGCCGTTGAAAACGGCGTAGCCCTGGAGCCCGGTGTCCTGCTCGCTGAAAGAACCGCTGCTGGAGAGGCTGCGATCGGTATTGCCGCCGGGGCTGTGGCCGTGCCCCTCGCCGGAGACGTCGATGCCGGCGTGCACCGAGTTGGACGCCCAGCGAGTCTCCGACCTGCCCTGCTCCTTGTAGGTGTAGGCCTGGATGATGTTGCCGACTTCGTCCGTGGTCTCGAGCAGTTCCGCCGACGTGTCGAGCTCGGCCCTGTCGGTGAGCTCGGCCCTGCCGGTGAACTCGGCCCGGACCGTCACCACGACCTTGTCTCGTCGGCCGAGCTCGTCGTAGGGGGTGTAGTAGCGCAGCGGCGGCAGGCCGTCCGCGCTGAAGATGTTGTCGATCGGCCCCCACCAGCGCGTCCCCCCAAAGATCTTGCGGAGGCTGTCCGCTATCACCCGGTCCTGGAGGACGTCCGGAGCGACCGCCTCGATGGCGTCGCGGACGGCGTTGAGCAGCTCGATGTCCGTGCCTTCGCGTGCCAGGCGGATGTCCTCGATGAGGGTGATTCCTATCGATTTCATCAACCACCGAGGGATTTCCACCTCACGCGGGATAGCGATCAGTTCGGTGGCCCTGGTCAGGAAGTCGTCCACCTTCGTCAGCGTGGATCCGGCGTTCACGACCGTCTTCAGCCCGCCGATCAGCACGGCCGGCGTATGCCTGGCCGCCAGCGGGATCCAGTCCGTGGACTGTGACAACTCGGACAGGTAGCGCTTGACGAGTGGTACGGCCACGCTACGGTCAAGCCGCAAGGTGCGGTCGAGGAACCGTTCGACCACGTCCGCCACCTGGTACAGAGGCAGATCGAGGCTCCCCTTGGCGTACATGCGCAGGGCGACACGCTCCGGCACCGTGTAGAGCATGGTCCCGTCGACCGTCCTGGTGACCTGCGTTCCGTCCCCCTCCACTCCGGTGAGGTCCAGTTCGATATCGGTCAGGAACTCGTACTGCTTGCCCAGCCCGATCCCGAGCCGTTCCATGCCGTAGATGGACAGGTCGTACTGCGATCGTGACTCCCCGCCGGAGTGGCCGGCGCCGACCTTGCCGCCTTCCCCGGAGCCGTCGGCGTCCTGGAGATTCGCACCCGCCGAGCCTTCGACCTTTCCGCCGGACGATCGGCCGGCCGTGACGCCCATGCTGTACAGCGTGAGGTTGATGTCGCCTTTGACGTTGTTGTTCGCACCCAGGAACACCATCTTCCCCACTCTGACCTGTACGGAGATCGACGCCTTGGTCGGCGCGGCGCCCTGGGGTCTGATCACAAGCTCCGTGCCATATGGGGTGCGAAGCATCTCCGGGTGGGCGATGAGGCTGCGGACGTTGAGAAACTCGGCGAGATGATGGAAGGCGGGTGAGTCCGGACGTGCTGCTCGCGGAAGCAGCTCCCGGGCCACGTCCAGGAGGTTTGGCACGTCCATGTGCTGGATCGTCGCGTACCGCATTATCTCGTCGGGGGTCGGCGTCGGCGCGGACGGCGGAGGCAGGGGCCGTTCCGTGCCGTCCTCGGGAAGGGAGTCACTGGAGATCAGCAGCCGGGCACTCCCGTCCACGCTTGCCAGCTGCTCCACGTCGCCGTTGGCATGGAGCAACTCGACCCGGGCGGTGTGCGGGATGTCGAAGATCGCCAGGGGGACGGTGGCCTCGTTGAGCTGCACCCCGTTGATCGTGAGACCGATGGTGTGGGAGAGGGTGCGCGAATAGTCACGGCCGCCGCCCACGCCGGCGTTGGGGCTGACTCCCTCCTGCCCCTTGGGCACTTGATGGTTGGCGCCGTAACCCAGGCCGCCTGACACGTTCTCACTGCGTGCGTGCGACCACACGTTGGTGTCGGAGCCGATGTCCAGGTTGACGTCGGCGTATGCCGTGGTGATGCCCCCGAACTTGGATCTCGGCCTGCCATGCTCGTCGGTGAAGTGCTGGTTGAGTGTGACACGGAGCGTGAGGTGCCGTGGCGCCCGCCCACTGCGCAGGGTTATCAGGTCGATCATGATGCCGTCCTGCGCGGCCTGGTCGTAGCCGCTCTGCAGGCGGTGCTTGACCAGCTGATCGGCGATCTCGCGCTCGTTGACCATCTGGCTCCACCGTTCCAGCAGATCGGAGGAGTAGATCGGCTCTCCGGTCTCGGGATCGAGCGGGGCCAGCACGCCCATGGCGCGCAGCTTGTCCTCGGTCTCCTTCCGGAGCCGGTCGGCGTCGTCGATGCCCCGGACGAGCGCGGGGCCCGCGCCGCGCAGCTTGCCGGGTTCGTTGCCGTAGAAGCTCGGCAGCTCGCCCTTGCGGCCCTTCGGAGGCTTGGGATCAGGGTCGTCGCGATGCACCACCGTGCCGTCCTCGCGGACCTCAACGGCCTTCTGGGCGACGGGCAGGCCGTACCAGTAGGCGTCCGACTCCGCGAATCGGAACAGTCCGCCGCCTTCGCCTCTGATCGGGCCGAGCTGCTTGTCGGCATCGATCAGGTGAGCCGTGACCTCGTAGTCGAACTCCAGCGCCACACCCTGGGTGTAACCGGTGTACCGCTGGACGCTCGGGTGGTAGGTGACGCCGTTCACGCTCAGCCCGTCGGCGGCGGAGGCGCCGGCGGAGCCCCGGAAGTTCGGCCCCGACGCGACCGTGTACTCGTCGTCGCCGCGAACGGCGTCGAGCTCCGGCACCACCCTGAGGCCGAGCGAGCCGCCCACGCCCCCGGATCGGCTGAACGACTGGTTGCCCGTGGCACTGGTGACCCCGACGCGCAGCCGCTCCTGCCAGTGCGAGCGGCTGGGCGCGCCGACGGGCTCTGCCGTGTCCACCCGGGGCACGGCCCGGAACGACAACTGGGCGAACGGGCGGCCGTTCACGTGGATGATCCGGGGGACACCCTGTGGATCGTTCACCGCGTGTTCCATGCGGCTGTAGAAGTCGTCGACGAAGGCGGTCAGGACCTGCTGGCGGGCGACGCTGCCCGGCGGGAAGTTCTTCTCGCCCAGAGCCTTCATCGTGTCCTCGGCGAGCTTGAGCATCCCGGTCAGGCCGAGGACGACGTGTTCGGGGAACTCCTGCCGGCGCTGGTCCGCGGGCAGCCGCAACGGGTTCATCGGCGGGCTGTCCATGTACGCGTGCGACACGTAAGCTCGCAGGCTGCCGACGTCGTCGTGGTAGCCGTGGTCTACGACGGCCTCGGGCGACCAGCCGTCCCTGGACGAGGTGCGGGCCTGGACACTCCATCGGGCCCTGCCGTCATACTGGACCGACTCGCCCCGGTTGTCCTCGACCGCGCCGTCCAGCGCGAAATCGGTGGCGTTGCCGGTCACCGAGCTCGTGAAGCCTGTGTTGTACGTGGCGCTCATTTCCAGATGCTCAAGGAACTTCTTGAGCTGGCTGTCGGGCAGCGCCGCGATCAACGGGTCCAGCCTGAGACCCGCATTGGCGCCGCGGTTGGCGTTGGCCGTGGCGCCGATGGTCTGGCCGCCCTGCGGAAGCACGCCTTGCATGATCTCGGAGGCGATCTTGCCGGGGTCGAGCACCTCCACGAGGTCGGTGACCGACAGCTTGATCAGGATCTCGCCGGGCACGTCGCGCCCCACCCGGATCAACGCGCCGTCGGCCGACAGGACCCGGCTGAACTCCGTGGACAACCTGCGGCCCAGCTCGGCGGGGGTGAAGATCTCGTCGATGCCGCGCTCCTGGAGCAGGTCGTTGACCGTCTCGGTGAGCCTGTTCAGATGCGGCAGCCGGCCCGCCGGGACGAAGCTGGGCAGGGCCGCCAGCGAGGGCAGCGCCGCGGTCAGTGCCAGCTGGAAGTCGTCCAGCCAGCTCTTGGCCTGCACTGCCAGCGGGGCGGCCTGGGCGGCCGAGGCGCCCCGTTCGAGCTCGGCCAGCAACAGCTCGTACGCCTTCCGCGCGTAGTCCGCGTACTCGCCTGCCGTGTCGTACGCCTCCGCGATGCGCCGGTGCCGTTCGAGCATGATGCGTTCGTTGGCCTCGTTGACTCTCGCCTTCCGTGCGCGTTCCGGCGCGCCATGATCCTTCTGCCCATCGGCTGTGTGGGCCTGTTCCGCCGCCACCTTGGCCGCCGCCTTGGCCGCTGCCTGGCTCGCCTCCTTGGCGTTGTACCGTGCCTCCAATCCGGCGATGGTCTCGGTGAGCGAATCGACGGTTCGGCGGACGTACGCGACCAGGTCGGCGTGCGGTGTGGTCACAGGGGGCGGCGCGGCGGCGCTGCCGCTCGACCACGGCGGCAGGGGCGGCGACTGGCCGCGGTCACGCAGGTCGGCGAGCAACTGGTCGATCTCGTGCGCCCAGCGCTGCTTCTCGTCCATGGAGCCGGCCGCGCGCCACTTCCTGGTCAGGAAGCGGAATTCGTTGAGCCGCGGCGCGACGCACTCGTCGACGCCCTCGACGGGACGTGTCCTCGACAGCCAGCGCCGCACCGTGCCCTGCTCCGACCGCGTCGCCGCGGCCGCTCGCGTCTGGCCGCCGTGTGAGATCTCGTGCACCACCGCCCGGTACAGGGACTCGTTCGACGCGCGCGGCGCGATCTTGATGACGATCGGGTCGGTGACCGAGCCCGTGCGGATCTCCGACTCGGCCACGTTGTCGCCGCTGACGCCGCCGATCCTGATCCGGTAGTGCAGGGTGCCGTGCGTGCGGGTCTCGACCAGCATCGTGGTGGAGGACGGGTCCGCCCAGGTCAGGCTCAGCACCTCGCCGCCGAAGTCCGTCAGGTCGAGATCCGTCGTGATCGCCGCCCGGATCTCCGTGTCCGTCACCGCGCCGTGGTGCGCGGGACGCCGGCGCTGAGGCTGGAACAGCGAGTTCTCGATCTGCTGCGCGGGCACGGTCCGCGGGCCGCCGGTCTCGGGGGCGGGGGAGGGGGAGGTGGCCTGCTGCGTGCCGAGAGCCGCCAGCCGGTCCATGATCTCCTGGGCCGCGATGTCGTAGAAGCCCGCGCGGACGGCGGCGTCGGGACCGAGAGCCCTGGCAGACAACCGGCTGGCGACCTGCTCCGCGTGCTCCACGTCGTCGTTCCAGGCGCGGCTGTGGTCGGCGGCGTCGGGCGCGGTGCCCGGATCGGCGTCGGCGAGCTGATCGAGGCCCTCAAGGGCGCCCTCGGTCGCCGGCCTGCCGCCCGCGATCGCGATCTCGGCGCCCAGGGCGGCCGCCGCCTCCGCCACCAGCTGCTTCGCGGTCGCGCCGTTCGCGGCTCGCGACGTCAGCCGCTCCTCGGTACGTCGCAGCGCCTCCGGTGACAGACTGACCGACCGTCCCCTGGCATCGGTGAGGAAGACGCCGCCGTCCTGCAGCGGGATCGCATGGGGAAAGGCCAGGCGCTGCGCCTCCGTGACGGCTGCCTGGGCCATCACGGCCGACAGCGTGTTGGGCGCCGTCGGCGCCGTGGTGCCGCCGGCCGTCGTGGTACTGCCGGCGGAGGTCGTGGGCTGGGCGGCCGGGTCGGGCGCCGCGTTGACCGGGGCCTGCGGCGCCATACCCGGATCGGGCGGTGCCCAGGGGGAAGGCTGGGCGGTGGCTTGGTCCGGCGGGATGCTCGGTGCGGTCTGGGGGCTCTCCGTGGTGTGGGGGTTGGCTGTGGTCTGTCCGTCCTGGCCTGGCTGGAGGTTCTCGGTGAGCTGGACGGGCCGAGGGTTCTCCGTGGGCTGGACGAGCGGGGCGTTCTCCGTGCCGCGAGGCGGCCAGACCTGCTGATCCTGACGCGCGGTCTGATCCGGTTGCGCGGTCTGCGCCGGCCGGGCGCTGGGGGCGGGCTTGGCCGGGTCCGGCTGCGTGGCCGGGTCGGGTGCCGGCTGCGGGCCCGACTGAACACTCGGCGTCGCCGGCTGGGCCGGAGTGCGCGCGGTGGGAGCGGCCTGCGTGGCCGCCGCGTCCGGCTGCTGGCCGGGCTGGAGTTGCGGTCCGGTCTGGCGGGGCACCGAGCCGGGCGCCTGAGGGGCGGCCGGGGCGGGGGTCGGCGAGGCGGACGGGACCGGAAGGCCGGCCGGGGTCACCCCCACAGGCGTCACACCCGCCGGCGACGGCGTGGAGGGGGTGGGGCCGGTGGCTGGGGCGGGACGGTTGGCCATGGCCTGGTCGACCGCCCTGGCCACGTCGGTGCGGTTCGCCGCGTCGGTGGCCTGGGCGAGCGCCGCGCTCGGGTTGGACAGGGCCAGGGCCACGTCGGGGTTGAACGGGCTGATCGTCCCGGTACGGCCGACACCGCCCATGAACCCGCCGACGAACGCGTCCGTGCCCGGCATCGCCACCTGCCCGTACACCAGCGCGTTGGCCGCCAGGCTGCCGACCGGTGAGGCGATCGTGTTGTTGAGACCGGTGCTCATGGCCCGGCCGGGGAAGCGGAGAAGGGCGTTGCTGAAGCCGGGCGAGTCACCGGCCATCCGGTTCAGCTGTGAGATGCCCGGGATCGAGTCGGCGAGTCTGGAGGTCCGGTTGGCGAGCCTCATGCCGACGTCCGCGCCGAAGAGCGCGCCGACGGCCGCGGCCGCCATTTTCCTCCAGTCCGTCCCCTCCCGAGTGCCCATCTTCCGCTGCTCTTCCTGGGATTTGTAGTCGATGTAGACCTCTTCGCCGACCTCTTCGACCCGTTCGCGGGCTATCGGCGAGGCGACCAACCGGGAGAGGCCGGCCAGGGCGGTCACCCGGCCCACCGATGACGCGACGAAGCCTCGTCCGGCGTTGATGGCGAGCAGTTCCAGGATGCGGGCGACGGCCCTGCGAGCCGCGGCGGCGTACGGGCCCACCAGCCAGGCGGTGGAGCCCGCTGAGAAGAAGGCGGCCAGCAGCGCGATGAACGCGGCGATGAGGGCGATGTAGAAGGCCACATTGATCGAGATCTTCGAGTATTGAGTCTCCCGGGCGAAGGCGTCGATCTGCCGGTAGTAGCCGTCGGACTGTTTCGCCAGCGCGCCGGCTCCCGTGTTCTCCCCGAACAGCTGGGTGACCTGCCTGAGGTAGCCGGGTGTCGCGGGCGCCTGCCAGCCGGAGAGGACCAGCTTGACCGACTGCGCCGTCGGATCGAAGGCGGTGACCATGGCGTTCATCGTCCGCTCGTGGGGCTTGGCCATCGCCCACAGGCCGCTCTCACTGGCCTTCGGCCAGGACTGCCCGGAGGCCAGCAGGGGGATCAGGACGTAGTTGACCCAGTCAGGGAAGGACTCGGTCTCCCAGACGGGCCGGATGTCGGTGGACGACGTCCCACCTTCTCCAGCGGACGGCAGGCCGCCAGAGGTGCTGGTGTTGACGTCTACGGGCCCGCCGGCCATGTCCCCCCCGGGTTCTTGTCACCTGCCGGTTTCCGCTCGCCGCCCGATGGGCGGTCCGGCAGGTGTCAGATCTCGGTGAGCAACCTGTTGATGCGCGCCGCCTCTGCCTGGTCGGTGGCGACCGAGTTGCTGATGGTGAGGTGCAGGGTCGAGCCCGCCTGGACGATCTGGTCGATGATCTCGCGTCCGGATCTGACCATCTGCAGGGGGCCGCCGCTCCGCATGAGCGCCGCCTGGAACTGCAAGCCCTCCATTCCCTGTCCCCAGGGAGCGGCCGACATGTGGTCCTCGATCTCGGAGGCTGCCGAGTCCCATTCCTTCTTCAGGACGCCGGCCATGTCTTTCCAGACGCCGATGCCCGCGGCCACGGTCCGTTCGCTGAAGCGCACCCCGTTGTGCATGAGATCACGTCATCCCTTCCCGGTCATCCGGTCTGCCAGCTGCCGCATCGCGGTCTCGACGTCGCCTTCGATATGGGCTTCCATCTGGTCGGGCGGGATCAGGGGGGCGAAGATCTCCACGACGCGTTCACGCGCCTTGGCGGCGGCGCGGCCGACGGTCTCGGTGATCGTGTCGGCCAGTTGCCGGGAGTCGGGGCGGCGGTAGATGCGAGGGTCGAGGTCCAGCCGGATCAGCTCTCCGCGCGCGCCCACGGTGGCCGAGACCAGGGCATCGGCCGACGTCTCCGTCACGCGTACGGCGCGCGCCTGCGCGTGCAGCTCCAGCGCCTCGTCCTGCATCCGCATGAACGTGGTGCGCAGCTCCTCCGCGTAGGCTTGCATGCCCGCGGCCTCAGCCGACCCGAACTCCACGTTCACCCCGATACGCACAGGTAACATCGCCCACTTTGAGCAAGATTTTCCATAAATTTCACATTGGGCACAAGAGGTGAACAGAAAGAACTTCTAGCACAGAAGAGATTCCACGTGCTCATGTAGGTCGACGACCTCGGCGAGCGAGACCCGGCAACGGTGGACACCCCGCTCGACCCGCTCCAGCTCCAGCCGCCTGGCGACCGTGACCCGTCCGCCGATGTATTCGAGCAGCAACTCGTCGTCGATCCCGCCCACCACCTGGAACGGCTCACCACGCCACACGCAGACCGTAGTGACGAAGACGGCCTCCTCGCACGCGTCGGCCCGGACGGGCCGTACGAAACACCCTGGTTCCACCTCTTCGAACCCCTCGGCGGGCACCGGGCTGCGCAGTCGCATCCACAGACCGTCGGGACGCGGGTCAGGGTTGGCCGCGTACTCCACGCCCTGCCAGCGGGCCCGGTAGCCGTACCAGGTCATACGACATCCTCGCGAGGCACGACATGCACCAGCAGCCATCGTCCGGCATCGCCGTCATAGACGGCGCGCCGCCGCTCGACCCCCTCCGGCGTGAGCTCGACGATCACGGCGCCGTGCGTCAGCCCCACTCCGTCGATCTTGTATTCGCGGATCACCTGGTTGACGTTCGGCACGAGCCCCAGGCCGATGAAGGGCGGCTCCTCCACCACCCAGCCGGCCACCGCCGCCATGGTGTCCTCGTCCACCCCGCCGTACGGCGTGCGATAGAGGGCGGGCCCGGCGGCATGCCAGCGCAGGATGTTGACCGATCCGTCGTCCGTCACCACGTCGGGCTCACCCAGGGCTTCGGCCAGCACGGAGGGGGTGGCGATGTGCGCGACGTCCAGCGCGTGGTGGCAGTAGCCGGACACCCGCGCCTCGCCGTCCACCAGGAGAGCGTGGATGGCGGACGGCCGCAGCAGTTTCTGGACGACCGGCAGCCCCGATCCGGGGTCGAGGACGAGATCCTGCGCCATGGACGGGACCGCGAGCCTGGCGACCGTCCCCGATTCGAGCGGGAAGGCGACCGGGAGCCCAGGGTTGACCGCCAGGCCCCAGTGCGGATCCGGCCAGCCGGCGGCGAGCTCCGCGAGCGAGGTGACCCGGTACGTGGTGACGCCGGTGACAGCCCGCATCGCCTCGACCGAGGTGAAGGCCGCCACCCAGGTGCGCTCGTCATCGGTCACGGTCGCCCACGCGGGCCGCTCCAGCCCGGCCGCCGCTTCGGCGCTGATCGGCAGCGCGAAGTCGGCCTCGCGTAACAGGGACAGACAGCGGGCCAGGTCTCCGGCCGCGTGCGCGGCTTCCAGCTCTTCCTCGAACGGACTTCTCGCCCCCCACCCCTCCATGCGTGCACCCTACGACCGCCCGCTGAGGACGTGATCTCGGAGGGGGTCGGCAAGACTCGCGCGGGAGCGCGAGGTGGTTCGAGGCACCTGTACGGCGCTAGGGTGGCTAGAACGCCATTCTAGACCGCTGGGGAGCATGTCGTTCAAGCACATCCGGGTCTCCGACCTCATCCTCGTCGACCACGGCGGCAAGGTCGTCGAGGGCCGCCACCCCGTCAACGAGTGCGCAACCACGGCCTCCTGACGGTCGGCGACTCGGTGGACGCGGCGGCCTGGTGGTTCATCACCATGGAGCGCTCGGCCCAGGTGCAGCTCGTGGCCAAGGCGGCGGGCCAGGTCATCCCGATCGAACCGGCCAACGCCGCCCTCACCCACCGGCAGATCGGCAACGACCTGGTCGGCTGGATCAACTACCAGCCCCTGCACGACCAGATCACCCGCGAACAACCCGACCTCTTCGAGTGACCGGTCAGCCCACGGGCCGGCGGAAGGTGTGGCGGTAGGCGAGCGGCGACACGCCCACGGCCGAGTGCAGGTGCTGGCGCAGGGAGACCGCGGTGCCGAAGCCCGCGCGGCGGGCCACCTGGTCCACCGGCAGGTCGGTCGTCTCCAGCAGATGGCGGGCGCGCTCGACCCGCTGCCGGATGAGCCAGCGGGCCGGGCTCAGGCCGGTCTCCTCGCGGAAGCGCCTGGTGAAGGTGCGCACGCTCATGTTGGCGTGCTCGGCCAGGGCCGCCAGGTCCAGCGGGGCGTCGAGGTTGGCCAGCATCCAGTCGCGGGTGGCGGCCGTGCCGGTGTCGGTGGACGGAGGGAGCGGGCGCTCGATGTACTGGGCCTGACCGCCCTCCCGCCACGGGGGCATGACGCAGCGGCGCGCCGCCCGGTTGGCCACCTCGCTGCCGTGGTCGCGCCTGACCACGTGGAAGCACAGGTCGAGGCCGGCCGCCACGCCCGCCGAGGTGAGAACGTCGCCGTCGTCGACGAACAGGACGTCGGGATCGAGCCTGACCTTGGGGAACAACCTCCTGAAGTGGTCGGCGTCGCGCCAGTGGGTGGTGGCCGGGCGGCCGTCGAGCAGGCCGGCGGCGGCCAGCACGTACGCGCCGGTGCAGATCGACATCACCCGCGGGCGGCCCTGGAGCGCGGCGGCCAGGGTGTCGTTGATCGTGCCGTTCAGCAGCGCGCGCCCCGCGTGGATGCCCGGCACCAGCACGGTGTCGGCGGTGTCGAGCACGTCGAGGTCGTGGTCGGGCAGCACGGTGTAGCCCGCCGAGCAGCGTACGGGCGCGCGGCCGGGTGAGCAGGTCACCACCTCGTAGAGCTTCTCGCCCGCGGCCGACTCCGCCGCCCAGAACACCTGCCCCGGCACGCCCAGGTCGAGCGGGGCGAAGTGGTCGAGGACGACGACCGCGATCCGATGGGCCATGGCCGGATTCTTTCAGATGTTGGCTACCCGGTCACTCGCCCGCGCACCCGGTGGAGCCTCACGATGGTCCCCATGACCTTGAGCGCCACCCGCCGCCGCGTGCGCCTGCACCGAGCCTGGTTCGTCGCGGCCGTCGCCTTCGTGGCCATCCTGGGCGCGGCCGGCTTCCGCGCCACCCCGGGCGTGCTGATCAACCCGCTCCACGCGGAGTTCGGCTGGAGCACGGGCACGATCTCGCTGGCCGTGTCGATCAACCTGGTGCTCTACGGGCTGACCGCCCCCTTCGCCGCCGCTCTGATGGACCGCTTCGGCATGCGCCGCGTCGTCACGCTGGCGCTGCTGCTGGTGGCCGCGGGCAGCGGGCTGACCGTGCTCATGACCGCGAGCTGGCACCTGCTGCTGCTCTGGGGCGTGCTGGTCGGGCTCGGCACCGGCTCGATGGCGCTGGTGTTCGTGGCCACGGTCACCGACCGCTGGTTCGTACGGCACCGCGGGCTCGTCACCGGCGTGCTGACCGCGGCCGGCGCCACCGGCCAGCTCATCTTCCTGCCCGTGCTGGCCTGGCTGGCCGAGGGCCCCGGCTGGCGGGTCGCCTCGCTGACCGTGGCGGCGGCCGCGCTGGCCGTGGCGCCGTTCGTGTGGTGGCTGCTGCGCGACCGTCCCGAGGACGTGGGCACCACCGCGCTCGGAGCCGAGCCTGGCGCGAGCCGTCCCGAACCCAGCACCGCCAACGCGGCCGTCAGGGCGGTCACGGTGCTCAGGTCGGCGGCGCGAACCCGCCCGTTCTGGTATCTCGTGGGCGGCTTCGCCATCTGCGGCGCCAGCACCAACGGCCTGGTCGGCACCCACTTCATCCCGGCCGCGCACGACCACGGCATGGCGGAGCCGATGGCGGCCGGACTGCTCGCGATCATCGGGATCTTCGACATCGCCGGCACGATCGCCTCCGGGTGGCTCAGCGACCGGATCGACCCCAGGGTGTTGCTCGCCGTCTACTACGGGCTGCGCGGGGTGTCGCTGATGATCCTGCCCAGCCTGTTCGCGGCCACCGCCGAGCCCAGCATGCTGATCTTCATCGTGTTCTACGGGCTCGACTGGGTGGCGACCGTGCCCCCGACGGTGGCGCTGTGCCGGCGGATCTACGGCGCCGACGGGGCCGTGGTGTTCGGCTGGGTGTTCGGCTCGCACCAGGTGGGCGCCGCGATCGCGGCCTTCGGCGCCGGGCTCACCCGTGACCATCTGGGTGCCTACGACCTCGCGTGGTATGGCTCCGGCCTGCTCTGCCTCCTGGCCACCGGCATGTCCCTGGCGATCAGGCATGCTGGACGGCGATGAACGACTCCCAGCCGAACGACTCCCACCCACACGACTCCCACCCACACGACTCCCACCCACACGACTCCCACCCACACGACTCCCACCCACACGACTCTTACGCGAACGACGCCGAGCTGATGGTCCTGCCCCTGGTCGTCAGGATCGAGAGGGCCGAGCCCCCCGAACGCGCCGACGCGCTCGAAGCGGCGGCCAAGGCCGTGCTGAGCCTCCTCGACGACCCGGGCGAGTGGGCCGCCGAGCTGGCGGCCTGGCAGTCCACCGGCAAGATCCGCAAGGTGGTCCGCAGGGCCCGGGGCGCCGAGTGGCGCCGGGCGGTCGCGCTGCCCGGCCGTACGATCGGGCACCGCACCGCCGAGGTGCGCGTGCACCCGCCCGTGCCGCTCGACGACTGGCCGCGCGACCTCGCGCGGCTGCAGGTGTCCGGCACCGAGCTGACCGACACGCGCGACCTGCCGCCGGCGCGGGAGCCGATCCTGTGGGCCAATCCGGGCCTCGCCATGTCGGCGGGCAAGGCGATGGCCCAGGCCGGGCACGCCGCGCAGCTCGCCTGGTGGGCCAGCGACCGCTCCGAACGCGACGCCTGGCGGGAGGCCGGCCTGCCGGTGTCGGTGCGCACCGCCGCGCCGGCCGACTTCGCGGCGAAGGTCGCGGCGGGCCTGCCCGTGGTGCGCGACGCCGGGTTCACCGAGATCGAGCCGGGCTCGTGCACGTTCGTCGCGGAGGCCCCCTGGCTGTACGGGCGCGTCCGCCGATGAACCGCTGATCGGAGTCACTGGGCGTCCGCCGGTGAGTCCCGCTACGGGGCCATCGGGCGCGCCCACCGGTGGCGGCGGATCCGGAGCTCCACCTGTTCGGTACAGGCCTGATGACACTTCGGCTGCTTCATGAGCGGAATGGCGGGATTTGTCGTACGCTCCCGTCGTGCTCGATGGGGATGACGGGACCGTGGGTTCCGATGTGAAGACGGCAGACAGATCGGGACTCCCCGCCTCTTCGCCAAGGCGCTCCCGCATCGGCGATCTGCCGATGCGGGTGATTTACCGCGGGTGCGCCGTGGTCGCCGCGGTGGCGGTCGCCGCCGTGGGGCTCGTGTTCGTGCTCCCGTCGCGGTCGGACGAGGTCGTCGCAGGGCAGATCGCCGCGCCATCTGCCGTGCCGGCCTCGTCCGGTCCCGCGCCCTCGCCCAGCCCGCCGGCCTCGCCCTCCGCGTCCCCGTCTCCCTCGCCGACCGAGTCGCTCGCCGCGGCCACTCCCCGGCCGACGCCGACGCCGGGTACCTCGCTGGCCCCGGGCTACACGGCCATGGAAGCCCTGTACGCCGACATCCGGGTGCCCAGGCTGCCGGCCAGGCCCAAACGCCTCGCGCTCCGGGCGCCCGGCAAGCGTGTGATCGAGGACACCCGGTCGGGGCTCGCCGTGCCCAGGCTGGGCGGGCAGTGGAAGAGGCACGGAGCGGCGCCGTTCACCACCAAGCAGGTGCTGCCGATCAAGCGCGGCTCGACCCGGCGCGGTGTCTTCGTCACCTGCCCGCTGCCCATCGAGGAGCAGGCCGAGCCGCGCGACACCGCGTTGCTCGCCGCCCGCTGGACCCTCAACCACCACCCCAAGGGCGCCAAGATCAGCTGGATCGCCTCGCAGCCGGTAAAGGGCGGTTGGATGCTGGTTTACCAGGTCAAGTACGGCAAGCGCAGCGCGCGCTCGGCGGTCGCCGTAGTTGACGGGGGAATGGCGAAACCTGGTTTGGCGTTTGCTTCGGTGCCGGACACGCAACGCAGTCGATGGGCCGACGTCACCCGCGCGGCCTCGGGAGTGCGTGTCCTCAAGTAGAGGCTTGCTCATGCGGTGATGTGGGGGAAGAACGCCGTGGAACGCACTGGATCGCCACAGGCCCCGGACCAGGATCGGTCCAAGCCGCCCTGGCGCTCCGAAGGACTGCCGGGCACTCCCGGTGGCCGACGCAAGATGAACTGGTGGCGGTTCGCCGCCACCCTGCTCGTCGTCTACGCGGCGTTCTTCCTGGTGTCGTCGTTCTTCGACAGCCGCCAGGTCGAGACGATCTCCTACACCGAGTTCACCTCGCAGGTCAACGCGAAGAACGTCAAGGAGATCTACGCCACCGGCCTGTCGGTCGAGGGTGACCTGCGCAACGCCGCCAAGGACCCCGACAGCGGCAACAAGGACTACACGCAGTTCCGCACCGAGATCCCCGCCTTCGCCAACACCGAGCAGCTCTCGCAGCGGCTCGACACGGCCGGCGTGGAGATCAAGGCCGAGCCGATCGGCGGCCGCGGCTTCGTCGTCAATCTGCTGCTCTCGTTGCTGCCCGTGGCGCTGCTGGCCGGGCTCTGGATCTGGGTCATGCGCCGCGGCGCCGGCATGATGGGCGGCGGCGGCCTGGGCGGCCTCGGCAAGTCCAAGGCGGCCAAGCCGGTCGAGGCCGGCCAGGTACGCGTCACCTTCGACGACGTGGCCGGCATCGACGAGGTGGAGAACGAGCTCGTCGAGATCGTCGACTACCTCAAGGACCCCGGCAAGTACCGCAAGCTCGGCGCCAAGCTGCCCAAGGGCGTGCTGCTCGCCGGACCTCCCGGCACCGGCAAGACGCTGCTGGCCCGGGCCGTGGCCGGCGAGGCCGGCGTGCCGTACTTCTCGGCGAGCGCGTCCGAGTTCATCGAGATGATCGTCGGAGTCGGCGCGTCCCGGGTACGCGACCTGTTCGAGGAGGCGCGCAAGGTGGCGCCCTCGATCGTGTTCATCGACGAGATCGACGCCATCGGCCGGGCCCGCGGCGGCGCCGGCGGCATCGGCGGCCACGACGAGCGCGAGCAGACCCTGAACCAGATCCTCACCGAGATGGACGGTTTCTCCGGCGCCGAGGGCGTCATCGTCATCGGCGCCACCAACCGCCCCGAGATCCTCGACCCGGCTCTGCTCAGGCCCGGCCGCTTCGACCGTACGGTCCAGGTGGGGCTGCCCGACGCCGCGGGCCGCGCCGCGATCCTCGAGGTGCACACCAGGGGGGTCCCGCTCGACGGGAGCGTCAGCCTCGGCGGGCTCGCCAAGATCACGCCTGGTATGACCGGCGCCGACCTGGCCAACCTGGTCAACGAGGCGGCACTGCTGGCCGCCAAGCGGGGCAAGGAGAAGGTCACCGACCTCGACTTCGCCGACGCCCTGGAGAAGCTGCAACTCGGCGCGGCGCGCAGCATCGTGATGCCGGAGGAGGAGCGCAACAGGACCGCCTACCACGAGGCGGGCCACGCGCTGCTCGGCATGCTGCAGCCCGGCGCCGACCCGGTGCGGAAGATCTCGATCATTCCGCGCGGACGCGCGCTCGGTGTCACGCTCTCCACCCCCGACACCGACCGCTACGCCTACGACGAGGAGTACCTCCGCGGGCGCATCGCCGGCGCGCTCGGCGGGATGGCCGCCGAGCAGGTCGTGTTCGGCGTGGTCACCACCGGCTCCGAGAGCGACCTGGAGCAGGTGTCGATGATCGCCCGCGGCATGGTGGGCCGATGGGGGATGTCGCAGAAGATCGGCCCCCTGACCATCCTGCCCTCCGACGGCCAGCAGCCCCAGGCCTCGCCCGCGACCCTTGCGATGGTCGACGAGGAGGCCCGCCGGATCGTGGACGAGTGCTACGAGCGCGCCATCGACGTGCTGACCCGCAATCGCGTCAAGCTCGACGCGATCGTGGAGGCCCTGCTGGAGCACGAGACGCTCGACGAGATCGGCGCGTACACGGCGGCGGGTCTCAGTGAGCTCAGGGTCGCGCAGGCTTAGCTTTCCCGAGACTTAGGGCAAGTCGGGATATAGCTGGGTTTAGCGTGGGGAAAGTCTCCCGGAAGGATGGACGGGGGACTGCCATGACTCTGAACGACGAGCTTCTCGCCGGGCTGGGAGATCCCGGCCTGGAGCAGATCGCCGGGATGCTGGGCACCGACGTGGCGACCGCGCGGACCGTTCTCCAGGCGGTGTCGGGCACCATCGTCGGCGGCCTGGTCCGCAACGTCGAGGACCCCGACGGTGCCGAGGCCCTGCGAGGCGCGTTGGACGAGCACATCGACGCCGATCCGTTCAACGGCGACATCGCCTCCCTGACGCGCGACGGGCAGAGCATCCTCGGCCATGTGCTCGGCGGCCAAGGCACCGAGCAGGCCGCGGCCGGGCTCGCCCGTCTCGCCGACGTCGACACGGGCATCCTCACGAAGCTGCTGCCCCTGATCGCCCCCATGATCATGTCGCTGCTGGCCGACCGCGCGAGCGAGCGGGACCTGGACGCCGCCGCCGTCGCCGCGGAACTCGTCCGCGAGCAGTCGACCCTGCCCGGCGAGCTCGGCGAGGTGCTCGCCGGAATGCTGGCCGGGATCTTCGGCGAGACGGTGCCCCAGCAGGCCCGCACGCAGGGGGATTGGTGACCGGTAAGCTGGAGCGGTGATCGTTCTCGCCTCGGCTTCTCCCGCCCGTCTCGCCCTGCTGCGCGGTGCCGGTCTCGACCCCAAGGTGATCGTGAGCGGGGTCGACGAGGAGTCCTTCTCCGCCTACTCGCCCGCGGCGCTCAGCCTCGACCTCGCCAAGGCCAAGGCGTCCGCGGTGGCGGGCGGGCTGGACGAGGGGCTGGTCATCGGTTGTGACTCCATCCTGGAGCTCGACGGCCGCCCCTACGGCAAGCCGGCCACCAACGAGGAGGCCGCGGAGCGCTGGCGCGTCCTGCGCGGCCGGACGGGCCGCCTGGTCACCGGTCACTGCGTCATCGACGTGGCCGCGGGCCGGCAGGCGGCCGAGGTGGCCACCACCGTGATCCACTTCGGCCAGCCGTCCGATGACGAGATCGCCGCCTACACCGCCACCGGTGAGCCGCTCGGCCTGGCCGGCGCGTTCAGCATCGAGGGGCGCGGCGGATGGTTCGTCGACGGCATCGACGGTGACCACGGCAATGTGCTCGGCATCTCACTGCCCCTCACCCGGCGGCTGTTCGAGGAGCTGGGCTACACGGTGACGTCGTTCTGGCGCTAGCCTGCCGGGCATGCGATCTGTGCGCGATTTCCTGGCCGGCGTGGGGTTCTTCTTCCAAGGTGTCGGCTGGGTCGCCCGCAATGGGCGATGGTGGCTGTTCGGGCTGATCCCCGCGCTGATCGCGTTCGCCGTCTACGTGGTGGCGCTCGTCTTCCTCGGCACCAACGCCACCGATTTGGCCGAGTTCCTGACCCCGTTCGCCGACACGTGGGGGTGGCGTGACACCTTCCGGGCGATGGTGGGCGTCGCGCTCTTCCTGGGCGGCCTGGCACTGGCGGTGCTGACCTTCACGGCGCTGACCCTGGCCATCGGCGAGCCGTTCTACGAGAAGCTGTCCGGCACCGTCGACCCGGTCGACGGGGATGAGGAGCAGCCCTGGTGGCGCACCCTGCCGCGGTCGATCAAGGACAGTCTGGTGACGCTGGGCTTCGTGCTGATGTTCACCGTCCCGCTGTTCTTCCTCGGGTTCATCCCGGTGGTGGGGCAGACGGTGGTGCCGGTGCTGGGCGCGGCCATCTCCGGGTTCTTCCTCACGGTGGAGCTGACCACGCTGGCGCTGGAGCGGCGCGGGATGGCCCGCAAGCAGCGGTTCGCCCTGTTGAGAGGCAGCAAGCCGGCCGCGCTGGGGTTCGGCGTCGCGGTGTTCGTGCTGTTCCTGGTGCCCTTCGTGGCGGTCCTGGCGATGCCCGCCGCGGTGGCGGGCGCCGCCCTGCTCGTCCGCACCCGGCTGGCCCCGGGCGCCGAGGCTCCCCGGGTCCACACCTGACCTTCCATGAGGCTCCGCCCGTCGGGATCCGGCCTTGGGCGAGACGCCGCTCTTGGGCCTGACGCTCCGTAGGGCTCTGCCTGTTGGGCATGCACGTTCGGCGAGACGCTGCCCGTCGGGCCTGACGTTCCGGGGGCGATCCCGTTCGCGGCCTGCTCACGTTCAAAGTCTGACGCTCGCGGGGCGATCCCGATCGTGGCCTGCTCGCGTTCGAAGTCTGACGCCCGCGGGTGGTCGTCCACAGGCGGAGGGCGGACCTCGCCGGTCATCCACAGAACGAGTTTCGGCAGCTCGGAGACTTCGGCGGTCCGGCACCCTCATGCCTCATGACGACCAACACCTCCGCGCCCAGCCTCACCCTGGCCGGTCCGGCCGACATCCTGGCCGCGGTCCCCTACCTGGTGGGCTTCCACCCCGCCGACAGCCTCATCGTGATCGGGCTCGCCCGCGGCCAGGTCAAGGTGGCCGCCAGGTGGGGCCTTCCGTTCCCGCCCGGCACGCTGGCGCCGCTCCCCCAGCTGTGCGAGCGCGAGGGCATCACGCGGATCATCGTGGTCGGTTACGGCCCGGGAGAGCGGGTGACCTCGGCCGTCGACGAGGCCAGGGCGTTCGCCGCCAAGGCCGGGGTGCAGGTCGATGAGGCGCTCCGGGCCCACGACGGGCGCTACTGGTCCTATGTCTGCGACGTCGCCCACTGCTGCCCGCCGGGCGGCACGCCGTTCGACCCCGTCGCCAGCCCGATCGCGGCCGAGGCGACGGTGCACGGCATGGTCGCCCTGCCCGACCGGCGGACTCTCGAAGACACGATCGCCCCCGTCACCGGCCCGGTGCGGATGGCGATGCGCCGGGCGACCGCCGAGGCGGTCGCCGGATTTCGCGCCGGGTTCGCCGCCGCCGCCGACCCCGACGCGTTCGCCCGGGAGTTCGTCGCCCGCGGGCTCGTGCGAGTCCGCGCGGCGCTGGCCGTCCACGCCGCCGGCGGGCGCGTCGACGACGCAGAGGCGGCCCGGCTGGGCCTTGACCTGGCCGTGGTCAGAGTGCGAGACGAAGCCTGGACCCTGATGGAAGACGGTCACGTCGGTCTGTGGAAAGACGTCATGCGCAGACTGGAGCCCGGGTTCGTGCCGCCCGCCGCGTCACTGTTCGCCATGGGCTCCTGGCGGTCGGGTGACTGCGTCCTCGCCACCATCGCCCTCGAACGCGTGCTGGCCACCCATCCGGGCTACTCCATGGCCAACCTGCTCATGCACGCCCTGCGCAACCTGCTGTCGCCGGGCATGCTCCGCGGTCGGATGCCCACTCCGGCCGACCTCGACACCGCCATGGGGGCGGCCCGCGCGAGCTGGCTCTTCCCCTTGCTCGACGTGCTCGACGGCGAGGAGCAGGCGGCGTCCGCGCTGACGGCCGAGGCTGGTCAGAGCCCGCCGTCCTCGCGGCGGCGGCGCTCGTTGTAGGCGCGCATCCGCTGCGGATAGCCGGTGAGCTGGACGTCGTACACCGGTAATGCCAGGTCACGGGCTACTTTGTGGATCACTGCGGGGGACCCGACCCTTCGCCGGGTCCATTCGCCGTCGTCGGCCACGGCGACGGCGGTGGTGTCGGTGGCGAACGTCTCGGGCTCGACGTAGAACTCCACGCCACGCCGTGACCGGGCGAAGGCGATGAGCGCTTCAATGTCGGCGTCCGTCGCCTCCCTGTCGAACTTCGCGATCTTGGGGCCGCGCAGACGCCGGATACCGTAGCGGTCTCGCCATCTCATGAGTCCTTTTTATACCGCCAAAGTGCCGCGCGCGTCGGGGGAGATCTAAGGGACACATCCGGGATCCTCCCGATGGCCACGCCGTCTCGCCAGGATGCAGTATGGAAATGACTGTTTTCGATCTGAGGAGAGGCATGGCTGTGATGGCTGGGGTACCCACATCCCCGGGCCCGGGACAGGTGCCGCCGGCCCACCTGCGCGTCACCGACCAGGACCGCGAGCACGTGGTGGAGCATGTCAAAGCCGCCTACGCCGAGGGGCGCTTCGACAAGCTCGAGTTCGACGATCGGCTCGATCGAGCGATGACGGCCCGTACCCACGGTGACCTGATGCCCATCATGACCGAGCTCTACGGCACCCATCCGGTTCCCCCGCACCGCCCGATGCCCGCGCCGATCCGTCCCCAGACGGTCCCGAACAGCAACGAGCTCCTCGTCGCCTCGGCGGCCCATCTGCTGATGCTCGTCGGCATCCCGATCGCCGGCCCGTTGATTCTCATGCTCACGGGCGGCAAGACCTCGCCCTACATCCGGCGGCACGCGGTCGAGGCGCTCAACTTCCAGCTCACCGTGCTCGGCGCGACGATCCTGCTGTCGCTGACGATCATCGGCCTCGTGGTCGTCCCGGTGCTCTGGATGGGTGGCTTCGTCCTGTCCGTGATCGGCGGCATCTCGGCACTCTCGGAGAAGCGGTGGTTCGACTACCCGCTGACGATTCGCCTGGTCAAATAAGCCCCTTCTCGCCGGTCGATGACCAAGGAGGCCGACGTCCCGCTGCGGGTTGCCGTCTGTGACGCGGATGTCCCGCTGCGGGTTGCCGTTTGTAATGCCGATGCCCCGCTGAGGGGTGCCGTCTCTGACGCCGTCGGCCGGGCGCGGGCCACGACCATGCTCGGCTGGGAGGGCGGTCAGCGCGACAGGACCGCGTACTTGACGCTCATCACGCCCGCGCCCGTGTTGCCGATGGCGGCGAAGGCGGCCCGGGACAGGTCGAGGCAGCGGCCGCCGATGAACGGGCCGCGGTCGTTGATGCGGACCGTCACCGACTTGCCGTTGGCCGGGTTGGTGACGCGGACCCTGCTGCCGAACGGGAGGGTCTTGTGCGCCGCGGTCATCGCCGACGGATTGAAGCGTTCGCCGTTGGCCGTCATCTGGCCCTCGGCGTAGAAGGACGCGCCGCACCTACCGCTGGCGAGCACGCGGGAGGGCTTCGTCTTCGTCTTGGCAGCGGGCTTCTTGTCGGTCTTCGGCTGGGAGGTGGCGACCGGCTTGGCGGAAGGCGACTTGGTGGAAGGCGACTTGACGGTGACCGGCGTGCCGGACGGCGCGGGTGTGTTCGGCGTGGCCTTGGCGCCGGCCGGGGCGGAGGTCTCGCCGGTGGCCGGTCCTCCGACCGGCCCGGTGGGCGAAACGGTCGGCGAAAGCGCCGGTGACGCGCCGGGTGATCCGGCGGACGACCCCGACGGGGAGGGGCTCGGCTCGGGGGACAGGGCCGAGGCTCTCGGGTCGTCGTTGGCGACGGCGGCCCACGCGGTGGTGGAGGCGGCTGCGACGACGGCTGCTCCGGCCGCGACGGTGACCCAGCGGCGCCTGGCCGGAGAGGTCGTACGCCTCGGCGGGTTGGGGAGGGACGGCTTGTGCGAATGCTGGCCCAAGGTAAACCACAGTCCTAGCTAGGGGAAAGAACCGGGAAAGGCCAGACCGGGAAGGTGAGGGGGGGCGCACGCCGGCCGATCCCGTGTGCGGGGTGGGGTTCCCCGCGGACCTGGACGAACATATGCGACAAAGAGTGGGTAAAGGCAAGTTAATGCCTTAACCAGTGACATATCTCACTTTGGTTACAAGGTCATCTAGATATTGGATCAATATCCACACATCAGAGCATCAGAGATCGTACGGTCTCCATCGTGTCGGCGTCCTCGGCCCGCTTGTCAGGCCGATAGCGCAGGACGCGGGCGAACCGCAGGGCCATGCCCCCCGGATAGCGCGGTGAGCGCTGCACCCCGTCGAAGGCGATCTCGACCACCAGCTCCGGCCGCACCCTCACGGTCAGCTCGTCGGCCGGCCCCTCGGCCAACTCCAGGAAGCGCTCGGTCTGCCAGGCCAGCAGCTCGTCGGTCAGGCCCTTGAACGTCTTGCCGAGCATCACGAACCCGCCGCCCTCCGGGTCGCGAGCGCCGAGATGCAGGTTGGACAGCTTGCCCTGGCGACGCCCGTGCCCCCACTCGGCGGCCAGCACGACGAGATCGAGGGTGTGCCGGGGCTTCACCTTCACCCAGCCGGCGCCCCTGCGCCCGGCCGCGTAGGGAGAGGAGAGCGACTTGACCACCAGGCCCTCGTGCCCGGCCCTGACCACGTCGGTGAAGAACTTCTCCGCCTGCGCCACCTCGTCCGTGACCAGCCGTGGCGTGAGCAGGCCCGGCGGGACCGCACGGCCGAGCGCCTCCTGCCGATCGGAGTAGGGCAGGTCGAGCAGGTCGGCGCCGTCGACCCGCAGCAGGTCGAAGAAGAACACGCTCAGCGGCGTCTGCTCGCGCAGCCGTGCCACGTCGACCTTGCTGGAGGCGCGGCTCGCCGTCACCTGGAACGGGTGCGGGCGCCCGTCGGGACGCAGCGCGATCACCTCGCCGTCGAGCACGAGATCGTCGGACGGCAGCTCGAGAACGGCCTCGACCAGCTCGGGCAACCGGCCCGTGATGTCGTCGAGGGTGCGGGTGAACACCTTGACCTCGCCGCCGCTGCGATGGACCTGGACCCGGATGCCGTCGAGTTTCCACTCCAGCGACGCCGGCGCGCCCGCCTTGGCCAGGGCGGTCACGACGTTGGGCGCGCTGCCGGCGAGCATCGGCGACACCGCCCGCCCGACCTCCAGCCGGAACGCCCGCAACGCCGGCACCCCGCCCGTCAGCGCCGCCGCGCCGACCGCGGGCAGCCAGCCGCGCAGTGTCAGCGCCCGCCGCACGTCGGCGGACGGCGCTCCCGACGCCTTGGCGACCGCCTCGATCATCACCCCGTCGAGCGCGCCCTGCCGCAGCTCGCCGCCGAGCAGCCGCAGCATGAACGCCTGCTCCTGGCGGGTCAGCCCGGCGAACAGCCGGCTCACGAGCGCCTTGCGGGCCGCCTGCGAGCCCTGCCCGGAGACCGCCTTGATCGTGCTCAGCAGCTCGTCGACCTCGGTGAGCGTGGCGGTCGCGGCCAGCTTGGGCTGGGGGAGGTCCTGAAGGCTGCGCCAGCCGACGCCGATCTGGCGCTGCGGCAGCTCGCCGGACAGGTAGGCGATGGCGATCTCCGCCTCGCCGGCCCCGACCCGGCCGAGCAGCTCCGCCAGATGACCGATCTTGCCCAGGCGCGCGGAAGTCCGCGTCACCGCCTCGGAGACCCGGACCACGTCGATCAGTAGCACAAGCCCTATCGTGCCGCACCGCGCCGACACTTCCCACCGCGCGCGGTCAGCGTGCTGAACGGGTGGGCCCGCGGGCCCACCCGAACGTCAGCGAACCCCCAGCAGGTCGACCACGAAGATCAGGGTCTCGTTGGGCTTGATGCTGGCGCCGGCGCCGCGGCTGCCGTAGCCGAGATGCGGCGGGATGACGAGCTTGCGCCGGCCGCCCACCTTCATGCCCGCGACCCCCTGGTCCCAGCCCGCGATGACGCGCCCGCCGCCCAGCGGGAACTCGAACGCCTCGCCGCGGTTCCACGACGCGTCGAACTCCTCTCCGGACGAGAACGCCACGCCCACGTAGTGGACCTTGACGCTCTGGCCGGGCTTGGCCTCCGGGCCGTCGCCCTCGACGACGTCGACGATCTCCAGGTCGGTGGGCGGGTTGCCCTCCGGGAAGTCGATTTCCGGCTTCTCCAGTGCCACGAAGTGCTCCTGATGACGAGTGAATGGACCCGACGACTCTATGCCGTCGGGATATCGCCGACGTCCATGGCGTGGCCGTTTCCCCGATGGGATCGATCGCGCGTAGAGCCGCGCCGGCCCGTCCGGGAGCCGTGTCCGGACGGGCTGAGGGGGTCACCAGCTCTGGTGCAGGGGCATGCCCTCCGTATAGCCCGACGCGCTCTGGACGCCCACCACGGCGCGCTCGTGGAACTCCTCCAGGGTGGTGGCCCCGGCGTAGGTGCACGAGGAGCGGAGCCCGGCCACGATCGCGTCGATCTGGTCCTCGACGCTGGGCCGCAGCGGGTCGAGGTACATGCGCGACGTCGAGATGCCCTCCTCGAACAGCGCCTTCCTGGCCCGGTCGAAGGCGCTGTCGTCGGCCGTGCGCAGCCGGACGGCGCGCGCCGACGCCATGCCGAAGTTCTCCTTGTACTTGCGCCCGTTGGCGTCCGTGCGCGTGTCGCCGGGCGATTCGTAGGTGCCCGCGAACCAGGAGCCGATCATCACGTTGGCGGCGCCGGCCGCCAGGGCGAGGGCCACGTCGCGCGGGTGGCGCACGCCGCCGTCGGCCCACACGTGCCGGCCGAGCCGCCGGGCCTCGGCCGCGCACTCGAGCACCGCCGAGAACTGCGGCCGCCCGACACCGGTCATCATCCGCGTGGTGCACATGGCGCCCGGCCCGACGCCCACCTTGAGGATGTCGGCCCCGGCCTCGACCAGGTCGCGCACTCCCGAGGCCGTCACCACGTTGCCGGCGGCGACCGGCACGCCGGGGTCGAGCGCGCGCACGGCCTTCAGCGCGGAGATCATCTTCTCCTGGTGCCCGTGCGCGGTGTCCACGACCAGGCAGTCGATGCCGGCGTCGAGCAGCTCCTTGGCCTTGGCCGCGACGTCGCCGTTGACGCCCACGGCGGCGGCGACCCGCAGTCGGCCCGCGTCGTCGAGGGCGGGCTGGTAGAGCGTGGCGCGCAGCGCGCCCGTACGGGTCAGGATGCCCACCAGGCGGCCGTCCGCGTCGACGATCGGCGCCAGGCGGTGGCGGCCGTCGTGCAGCCGGTCGAACGCGGCGCGCGGCTCCAGCCCGGCCGGCAGCGTCAGCAGCTCGCTGGACATCACCTGCGAGAGCTGGGTGTACATGTCGATGCCCTGGCAGTCGGCCTCGGTCACCACGCCGACCGGCCGGTTGTCCCAGTCGACCACGATGACCGCGCCGTGGGCGCGCTTGGGCAGCAGTTGCAGCGCCTCGCCGACGGTGTCGTGCGGGGTCAGCGTGAGCGGCGTGTCATGGACGAGGTCACGTTTCTTCACCCAGTCGACGACGTCGGTCACGACGTCGATGGGGATGTCCTGCGGGATCACCGCGATGCCGCCGCGCCGGGCGATGGTCTCCGCCATCCGGCGGCCCGCGACGGCCGTCATGTTGGCCACGACGATCGGGATGGTGGTGCCGGTGCCGTCGTGCGTCGAGAGGTCGACCGCCAGCCGGGAACCGACCGAGGAACGCGACGGCACCATGAAGACGTCGCTGTAGGTCAGATCGTGGCGCGGCTCGAGGTCGTTAAGAAACTTCACGTTCGTCCATCCTATGCAGTGACTGCGTCAACAATGGTTTGCCCTGATTCCCGGGGGCTTATGATCGGCCGGGATACTCATGGGGGATGGAGGGGCTGTGGACATCACAGACCGCGAGGAGCTGACGGTGGTGGGCTTCGCCGTGCGCACCACCAACGCCGAGGAGATGGATCCCACGCGGGCGAGGCTGCCGGTGCTCTGGCAGCGGGCGGGAGCGCCGGGGGCCTTCGCGCACGTGCCCGGCCGGATCGATGAGCGGCTGTACGCCGTGCTCACCGACTACGAGAGCGACCATCACGGCGCCTACACGCAGGTCGTGGGCATCGGCGTGCGCACGGTGCCCAGGCTGCCCGAGGGCATGGTCGCGGTGCGGGTGCCGGCGGCCAGGACGCTGCGGATCGAGGCGCGCGGGCCGATGCCGCAGGCGGTCATGGAGGCGTGGCAGCAGGTGTGGAAGCACACCGAGGCCGGGGGCACGCCGTCGCGGGTGTTCACCACCGACCTGGAGGTGCACCACCCGGGCGGCGCCGACCTCTACGTCGCGGTCTAGGAACGTCGCGGTTCAGGAACGTCGCGGTCTAGGAACGTCGCGCACGTCCTGGCGGGCGAGCTCGCCGCGGCCGGCGGCGACCACGAGCGGGCCTTTCCTGCTTATGAGACCGAAATCGGCGACTATGTACGGCGCAGCCGCGTCTTCGCCGTCAAAGCGGCCAGGCGCCTGGTGCCTCGCAGCCGCCTCGACCTGTGGACGGTGACGGGGACCCTGCGCCTGATCGGTCACCTACCTCCCTCGCTCACCCGGGCCGCGAGCAAGCTGGGCGGCGACGCGAGATTGCACGACTCGATCGTGGTCAAGAACTACTCCGCCCACGAAAGGATCAGTCGCCAGACCCGCCGCTCATTCCGGGCGGTTGGCTCGCAGCTCGATCGGGAACGACGTGATTCCCCGCACGAACGCGTTGGGCAGCATGCGCGGGCCGGCCGGGTCCGCCCAGGCGGCGGAGCCCACGCGGGCCACCCACTCCTCGAAGAAGATCCGCAGCTCCAGCCGGGCCAGCGCGGCGCCCAGGCAGAAGTGGGTGCCGAAGCCGAAGGCGATGTGACCGCCGGGCCTTCGCGTCACGTCGAAGCGGCCTGGGTCGTCGAACACCTCCGGGTCCCGGTTCGCGGAGCCGTACATGAGCAGGACCTGCTGCCCCTGGCGGATGTGCCGTCCGTGCAGCTCGGTGTCGCGGGTGGCGGCCCGGCACATGTTCAGGACCGGCGTGGTCCAGCGGATGAACTCCTCCACGGCGTTCTCGATCAGCGACGGGTCGCGGCGCAGCAGGTCCCACTGGCCGGGGTGGCGGATCAGCGCGGCGATCGTGGTGGCGATGACCGTGCGGGTGGTCTCGGCGCCGCCGTCGAGCAGCAGCAGCGCGTCGCCGGCCAGGCGTTCGTCGTCGTAGCCGGGGTCGGCCGACCAGAGCGACACGAGGTCGTCGCGCGGGCAGGAGCGGCGCTCGGCGGCCAAGGCCAGCACGGCCTCGCCGTACTCGCCGGCGGCCACGGCGGCGTCGTGGGTGACGTACCGCAGGCCGCCGCCCGCCGGGATCGTCGTCTCCGACCAGTGCACGAGCCTCGGCCAGTCCTCGTCGGCGAAGCCGAGCAGCCACCCGATCATGCGCGCGGGCAGCGGCGCGGCCAGCGCGGGCACCACGTCCACGGTGCCCGCCGCCAGGGCCCGCTCGATCAGCTCGACCACCACCTCCCGGATCCGGCCGGCGTAGCGCTCGTGCACGTGGCGCGGCGTGAACCGGCGGTAGACCAGCCGCCGGCGCTCGGCGTGCTCGGGGTCGTCCACGCCGATCATCGACGGGTCGGAGGGCAGTTGGGGGCGGTAGCCGCCGGTGCTGGTCCACAGCTTCGCGTCCCGCTCGATGGCCGTGATGTCGGCGTGGCGGGAGATGCCCCACAGCCCGTTGGCCGCGTCGAAGTGAACGGGCGAGTGCTCCCGGAGCCGGGCGTAGACGGGGTCCGGGTCACCGGCGTAGAGGTCGCCGTCGAGCAGGTCGAGTAAGTCGAGGTCCATGTCAGGCGAGCACCCCTTGGGATCGGAGTTTCGCGGCCACGTCGGCCGGCAGGCCCCAGGCCGACAGGTCGTCGAGCCGGGTCGCGGGGGACAGGTCGGGGTCGGGCGTGCCGAGCAGTCGCGGCGCGGGCATCGGCTGGGTGAGGCCGCCGACCTCGGTGAAGGCGCCGCGGGCCACGTTGTGCGGGTGGGTGGTCGCCTCCGGCATCGACAGCACGGGCGAGACGCACGCGTCGGAGCCCTCGAACACGGCCTCCCACTCGGCCCGTGTCCTGGACCTGAACTCCTCGGCCAGGCGGGCCTTCAGGGCGGGCCACTGGCTCCGGTCGTCACGGTCCGGCAGGTCCGTCAGGCCCATCAGCGTCACCATCGTGTTCCAGAACTGCGGCTCCAGCGAGCCGACGGCGAGGAACCCCCCGTCGGCGGTCTCGTACGTGTCGTACATGGGGGCGCCGGTGTCGAGCAGGTTGGTGCCGCGCGGGCCCCAGTAGCCGGACTGCACGCCGTGGTAGAACATCGAGAACAGCAGCGCGGCCCCGTCGACCATGGCGGCGTCGATGACCCGGCCCTTGCCGGTGCGCTCGCGCTCCAGCAGGGCGAGCAGCACGCCGTAGGCGAGCATGAGACCGCCGCCGGCGAAGTCGCCGATGATGTTGATCGGCGGGGTGGGCTTCTCGTCCTCGCGGCCGAGCATCGACAGCACACCCGAGATGGCGATGTAGTCGATGTCGTGCCCGGCGGTCGGGGCCAGCGGGCCGTCCTGTCCCCATCCGGTCATCCGGCCGTAGACGAGCCGCTCGTTCACCGCGTGCAGGTCCTCGGGCCCGATGCCGAGCCGTTCGGCGACGCCGGGGCGGAAGACCTCGATCACCACGTCAGCGTTCGCCACCAGGTCCTTGAAGGCCGCCACGCCCTCGGGTGACTTCAGGTCTAGCCCGATCGTGCGCTTGCCGCGGTCCATGACGTCCGTACGCGGCCGGTCGGTGACGGCGGACACGCGATCGACCCGCAGCACCTCGGCGCCGTGGTCGGCCAGCATCATCCCGGCGAACGGGCCGGGGGCCAGCCCGGCGAGCTCCAGAACGCGCACTCCGGCCAGCGGCCCCTGGCGGGCTTCAGACATCTGTGACTCCTCGACTCGGACGTTCAACCAGCCTCAGTAGAACAACATTCGGTGAGCTGTGGCAAGCAGCGTCTCCGACCTTCCCGCGAAGCGGGGAGAGGTATGGGAAACTTGCCCACTGATCGGGTGGTCTACAGGGGTAGGACATGGTTTCGGATAGTACGCCGCTGATCGCCAGGCGCTACCAGTTACTGCGCGAGCTGGGCCGCGGCGGCATGGGGGTGGTCTGGGAAGGCCGCGACACGCTGCTCAACCGGCAGATCGCGGTCAAGGAGGTGCTCCTCCCGGAGGGGCTGCCGCGCGCCGACCAGGAGCGCCAGCTGCTCCGTACGGCCCGCGAGGCCCGGACGGCGGCCCGGCTGAACCACCCGTCGGTCGTCGCGATCTACGACGTCGTGGAGGAGGACGGCCGCCCCTGGATCATCATGGAGCTGGTCCGCCACCCCTCTGTCGAGGAGGTCGTCGCCACGAGCGGAGCCCTGCCCGTACGGCAGGCGGCCGACGTGGGCAGGCAGGTGCTGTCCGCGCTGTGCGCCGCCCACGAGGCCGGCATCCTGCACCGCGACGTCAAGCCGAGCAACATCCTGCTCGCCGACGACGGCAGGGCCGTGCTCACCGACTTCGGCATCGCCACGGCCGAGGGCGACGCCTCGCTCACCCAGACCGGCATGGTCACCGGGTCGCCGAGCTTCCTGGCCCCCGAACGGGTCCGCGCCGCCGAGGCGGGCCCGGCCTCCGACCTGTGGTCGCTGGGCGCCACGCTCTACGCCACCCTCGTGGGCCGCTCGCCCTTCGAACGAGGCGAGCCCATGGCCACCCTCAACGCGCTGCTCAACGACGAGCCCGACTACCGTCGGATCCCCCCGATCATGCACCCGATCCTGAAGGGCCTGCTGCGCAAGGAGCCGGAGGACCGGGTGAGCGCCGAGGAGGCCGACCGGCTGCTCGCCGAGATCGCCGCCAGCAGGCCCGCCGGCGCCGACCGCGATGTGGAGGAGGCCGGCCCGCGGCGGGCCGGCCGGGCCCTCCTCGCGGTCGCGCTGACGGCCGTGCTCCTGGTCGCCGGCGGCGCCGTCGTCTACCTCCAGACCGCCACGCCCGCCGAGGGCACCCCGCGCCTCGCCGGGCGCGCCGCGACCAGCCCGCTGCCCGCCACCCCGCGGACCACCACGCCCACCCCCACCGCGACGCCCACGCCCAGCGCGACGCCGACACCGACGCCGTCCAGGTTCGTGCCGGCCGTGCGTGCCTGGAACTCGCCCGACGGCTGGTCGATCGTGCGCCCCACCGGCTGGCGGGGCGCACGCGCGGAGGCCTACACCGAGTGGACGCGCCGCAACGGGACCGCGCACCTGGGCGTCGAGGCCATCTACGCCAACGTCGACGCCTACCAGATCATCAGGGACGCCGAGGAGGTGCTCCGGGAGAACACCACCGACCTGGAGGTCCTGGGCCGCAGGGTGGTCGCCCACCGTGGCACGCGGGCGGTGGAATGGGAGTTCGCCTACACGGCCGGCGCGCAGGGGAGCGCGCCGTGGGCCACCCCGGGCGCGCGCTACCGCGAGGTACGGCGCGCCCTCGTGGCCGGCGACACGGCGTACATGCTCAGCTGGACGGTCGCCGAGGCCCACTGGAACCGCGAGACCCGGCTGATGCGGCAGGTGATCGGCAGCTTTACGGTGGGCGGATGACACCCTGGAACCTCCTTGCCCTCCCGCCCCTTCCCGAGGAGGTGCTGCGCAGCCTGCTCGCCCCGCTGGGCGACCGGGTGGACGTGCGGGTGCCCGCCGCCCGCGAGCGGGCCGCGCTGCTCGACGCCCTGCCCGACGCGGAGATCGTGCTGGGCGACTGGACGGGCCTGCTCGCGCTCGACGCCGAGGCGGTCGCGGCCGCGCCCCGGCTGGCCTTCGTCCAGCAGCCGTCGGTCGGTGTCGACGGCCACGACCTGACCGCGCTGACCGCCGCCGGGGTCCCGCTGGCCAACACCGCGGGCGTCAGCGCCGTCGCGGTGTCGGAGTGGTGCGTGGCCGCCGCGCTGTCGCTGACCCGCCGGCTCGCCGCCGCCGACGCCGCGGTCCGCGCGGGGGAGTGGCCGCAGCAGGGGCTCCAGCCGCGCGAGCTGCACGGGCAGCGGGTGGGCATCGTCGGGTTCGGGCCGATCGGCGTCTCCTGCGCCCGGCTGTTCCGCGCGTTCGGCTGCCAGGTGTCCTACTGGACGCGCACCCCCCGCGACGAGCCCGGCCACACCGATCTGGAGACGCTCGTGGCGACCTCCGACGTGCTGGTCGTGGTGATCGCGCTGAGCGACGAGACGCGCGGTCTGATCGACCCGGCCCGGATGAAGCCGGGCGCGCTGCTGGTCAACGCCGCGCGGGGCGGCGTGGTGGACCAGGCCGCGCTGGTCGCCGCGCTGCGTGCGGGCCGGCTCGGCGGCGCGGCGCTCGACGTGTTCGAGACCGAGCCGCTGCCGGCCGGCGACCCGTTGCGCGAGGTGGCCGGGGTGCTGCTGTCGCCGCACGCCGCCGGGGTGACGCCGGAGTCCACCGGACGCCTGCTGGCGGCCACGCTGGACAACCTCGGCGCCGCTCTGGACGGTCGTGAGGTGGCCAACGTGCTGAACTCCGTCTCACCCGTCGTGCGCCGGAAACCCGCCGATTCGGCTCCTTCGTAACGGTCCCACCGCGAACCGCGAAGTTTTCGTGTCTTTAACGACCCCGCTCTGTTCGATGTCAGCCCCGGGAGATACGTTTCTACGGACGATCTCTACCAGCTCAAAGGGGGTGCCGCAGGTGACGACGACGATGTCGACACACCGACGGGCAGTAGAGGAGATCCGGCGGTCCTACGCGGAGATCCCCGGCGATGCCGCGCCTCGGCTGGCCAAGGCCACGTCCAACCTCTTCAGGTTCCGTGACCAGGGCAAGACGGCCAAGCTGTCGGCGCGCGACCTCGCCGAGGTGATCAGCGTCGACCCCGTCGCCATGACCGCCGAGGTCCAGGGGATGACCACCTACGAGCACCTGGTGGACGCCACCCTGCCGCACGGGCTCATGCCGTACGTCGTCCCACAGCTCAAGACCATCACGCTGGGCGGGGCCGTGACCGGGCTCGGCATCGAGTCGACCAGCTTCCGCGACGGCCTGCCGCACGAGTCGGTCGAGGAGCTCGAGATCCTCACCGGCGACGGCCGCGTCATCGTGGCCCGCGACGACAACGAGCACCGCGACCTGTTCCGGGCGTTCCCCAACTCCTACGGCACGCTCGGCTACGCGCTGCGCATCAGGATCAAGCTCAGACAGGTCCAGCCGTACGTCCGGCTCACCCACGTGAAGTTCACCGACGCCGACAAGTGCATGCTGGCCATGCAGGAGATCTGCGACGGCATGGAGCACGACGGCGAGCCGGTCGACTTCGTCGACGGCGTCTACTTCGGCCCGCAGGAGATGTACATCACGGTCGGCCGTTTCGCCGAGCGCGCTCCCTACGTCTCCGACTACACCGGCATGCGGATCTACTACCAGTCGATCACCCAGCGCAACCGCGACTGGCTGACGGTCCGCGACTACCTGTGGCGCTGGGACACCGACTGGTTCTGGTGCTCGCGCGCCTTCGGCGTGCAGCAGCCGGTGGTGCGTTCGCTGATGCCGCGCCGCTGGATGCGGTCCGACGTCTACCGCAAGCTCGTCTCGCTCGACCGTAAGTACGGCCTGACCGCCCGGATCGACCGGTGGCGCGGTCAGCCCGTGCAGGAGTCGGTCATCCAGGACGTCGAGACGCCGGTCGAGAGAGGGGCCGAGTTCCTCGAATTCTTCCATGACAAGGTCGGCATGACGCCGGTGTGGATGTGCCCGCTGCGGTCCTCCTCGCGCTGGCCGCTCTATCCACTGGAACCGGGCAAGCTGTACGTGAACTTCGGCTTCTGGGGCATGGTGCCGTTGCCACGGGGACAGTTCGACGGCTACTACAACCGGCTCATCGAGAACTCTGTGCACGCGCTCGACGGGCACAAGTCCCTCTACTCGACCTCCTTCTACGCCCGTGAGCAGTTCTGGCGGCTCTACAACGGCGATGCCTACTGGCCGGTCAAGCGGGAATACGACCCGAGCGGTCGCCTGCTGGACCTGTACGACAAGTGTGTGCGGGGAAGGTGACAGATGGCACTGGCATCCATCTTTGAGAAGATCGTCGGCCCTGAGGCGAACATCGCGTTCATGGCATACGACGGCAGCAAGGCAGGTCCCGACGGGGCGGACGTCTGCCTGGAAGTGAAGTCTCCGATCGCGGTGGCCTATCTCGCGCAGGCGCCCGGTGAGCTCGGTCTCGCCAGGGCCTACGTGTCGGGTCACATCGACATCCACGGCGACATGTACACCCTGCTCGACCGCATGTGGAACATCACCACCAACGACCTCTCCACGGCCGAGAAACTCGCCGCGGTCCGCTCGCTCGGGATGAAGCCACTGCTCATGCGGGTGCCGCCGCCTCCGCAGGAGATGCGGCAGAGCATGCTGGCCCGGATGGGCTCGCGGCACGCCAAGCAGCGTGACGCCGAGGTCATCCACCACCACTACGACGTGTCCAACCGCTTCTACGCGTGGGTGCTCGGCCCGTCCATGGCCTACACCTGCGCGGTCTTCCCGTCCGAGGACGCCTCCCTTGAGGAGGCCCAGTTCGCCAAGTTCGACCTGGTGGCCCGCAAGCTGGGCCTGAAACCGGGGATGCGGCTGCTCGACGTGGGCTGCGGCTGGGGCGGCATGGCGCTGCACGCGGCCGAGCACTACGGCGTCCAGGTCCTCGGGGTCACGCTCAGCAGGCAGCAGGCCGAGTGGGCGCAGAAGGCCATCGCCGAGGCGGGGCTGCAGGACCTCGCCGAGGTCCGGTTCATGGACTACCGCGACGTCACCGAGACCGGTTTCGACGCGGTGAGCTCCATCGGCCTGACCGAGCACATCGGCGCGGCCAACCTGTCGTCCTACTTCGCGTTCCTGTACGGCAAGCTCAAGCCGGGCGGCCGGCTGCTCAACCACTGCATCACCCGGCCGACCGGCACGGAGAAGACGTTCAACAAGGGCGGTTTCATCAACCGCTACGTCTTCCCCGACGGGGAGCTGGAGTCGGTGGGCCACCTGATCAGGCAGATGGAGGACCTCGGCTTCGAGATCCGCCACGAGGAGAACCTCCGCGAGCACTACGCCGAGACGCTCCGCCACTGGTGCGCCAACCTCGACGCCACCTGGGAGGACGCGGTGCAGGAGGTCGGCATGGGCACCGCCCGGGTGTGGGCGCTGTACATGGCGGGCTGCATCGTCGGCTTCGAGCGCAACAAGGTGCAGCTGCACCAGGTCCTCGGCGTCAAGCTGGACGACGCGGGCCACTCGGGTGTCCCGCTGCGCCCGTCGCGCGACTGGCCCTGACGGTCACGGGTGAGGGGTCTCGCGGCCCCTCACCCGTGACGGCGGGTCAGCGAAGCTCGCGCTTGAGGATCTTGCCCGTGGCGGTCATGGGCAGGGCGTCGCGGAACTCCACGACGCGCGGATACTTGTAGGCCGCCATGTTCTCCCGGGCCCAGCCGATCAGCTCCTGCTCGGTGAGCGTCGCGCCCGGCGTGCGGATGACGTACGCCTTGATCTCCTCGCCGTGGGAGTCGTGCGACACGCCGACGACCGCGGCGAGCGAGACCGCCTCGTGCGTCATCAGCACCTCCTCGATCTCCCGCGGGTACACGTTGAACCCGCCGCGAATGATCATGTCCTTGGCCCGGTCGACGATCGCGTAGTAGCCGTCCTCGTCGCGGGTGGCGATGTCGCCGGTGCGGAACCAGCCGTCGCGCATGACCTCGGCCGTGGCCTCCGGCCGCCCGTAGTAGCCCTTCATGACGTTGTGGCCGCGGACCGCGATCTCGCCGGGCCCCTCGCCGTCGATCGTCTTCCAGTCACTGTCGATCAGCTTCATCTCCACGCCCCAGATGGGGGTGCCGATCGTGCCGGGCTTGGTGGGCCGGCCGAGCTGGTTGAAGCTGGCCACGGGAGAGGTCTCCGACAGGCCGTAGCCCTCGAGGATGCCGATGCCGAACGTCTCCTCGAAGTCCCGCAGCACCTCGACCGGCGACGAGGCGCCGCCCGCGACCGCGACCCGCAGGGAGCGCGGCACCTCCGCGCCCTCCGCGTGGATCTTCGTCAGCATGGCCCAGTACATCGTCGGCACCCCGGCGAACAGGGTGACGCCCTCCTTGCGCATCAGCTCCAGAGCCTCGCCCGGCTCGAAGCGCGGCATCAGCACCAGGGTGGAGCACCGGCGGAAGCCGCTGTTCATGACGGTGGTCTGCCCGAAGGAGTGGAACAGCGGCAGCACCGCCAGCGACACGTCGCCGCCCTCGGCCCTGGGGAACATCTCGTCCGAGACCACGGCGTTCATCAGCATGTTCTGGTGGCTCAGCTCGGCGCCCTTGGGCTGGCCGGTGGTGCCGGAGGTGTAGAGGATCACCGCGGTGTCGTCGGGGTCGGTCTGCACGGTCTCGAACTCCGCCGGCATCCCGTCGATCGCCGCCCAGAACGACTCGCCGTACTCGGACTCGGTGGCCAGCGGGGTGGCCGGCAGCACGAAGAAGTGCTCGCAGCCCTCGGCGGCCTCGAAGCCGGCCCTGCCGCGCTCGCCGAGCGGCAGCTCGGGCGTGCCCTCGAAGCAGAAGAGCGCCTTGGCGTCGCTGTCGTCCAGGTGGTAGGCGATCTCACGGCCCTGCAACAGCACGTTCAGCGGCACCACGGTCGCCCCGGCCTTCAGGATGCCGAAGTAGACGAACGGGAAGTACGGCACATTGGGACAGGCCAGCGCCACCTTGTCGCCCTTGCCGACGCCGCGCGAGACCAGCAGGGCGGCGACCTGCCGCGCCACAGTGTCGATCATGGAGTACGGCAGGCGCAGGTCGCCGAAGACGACCGCGGTCCTGTCGGGGGCCTTGCGGGCGCTGTCCTCCAGGACGATCGACAGGTTGAGCATGGTGCGTTCTCCCTTTCCGTGGCAATCCTCGCAGTATGAACATACCGGCCGGTAGGTGACGCCAGCCACAACGAGATATGGACGCGGCCCACCACGTGGAGTAAGCAAGTACCAAGTTACTTACCCCTGGGAGGGGCCATGGAGTACGACTACGTGATCGTCGGGGCGGGGTCGGCCGGATGCGTGCTGGCCAACAGGCTGTCGGCCGATCCAGGGGTGTCCGTGGCGCTGGTGGAGGCGGGCGGCCAGGACGACAAGCTGGAGATCCGGATGCCCGCCGGGTTCGCCAAGCTGTTCAAGACCGACGCCGACTGGGACTACACGACCGCCAAGCAGGCCGAGATGGGGGACAGGGAGCTCTACTGGCCGCGCGGCAAGGTGATCGGCGGCTCGTCCTCGCTCAACGCCCAGATGTGGGTGCGCGGCTGCCAGCGCGACTACGACCAGTGGGACGTGCCCGGCTGGTCCTACGACGAGGTCCTGCCGTACTTCAACAAGGCCGAGCGCCGGGTCGGCAGCAACCGAGGCGACGTGTACGGCTCCACCGGGCCGCTGTACATCTCCGAGCTGCGCAGCCCCAACGTCACCACCGCCGCCTTCCTCAGGGCCTGCGAGGAGATGGGCATGCAACGGCTGGCCGAGCTCAACGGCCGGTCCAACGAGGGCTTCAGCCCCACGCCCGTCACCCAGCGGCGCGGCCGCCGGTGGAGCGCCGCCGACGCCTACCTGCGGCCCGCGCTGAAGCGGCCCAACCTGACGGTGATCACCGGCGCGACCGTCGACCGGGTGCTGTTCGACGGCCGGCGCGCCACGGGCGTCGAACACGACGGAGGTGCCAAGGTCAGGGCCAGGCGCGAGGTCATCCTGTCGGCGGGCGCGATCGGCTCGCCGTACCTGCTGCTGCGTTCGGGCGTGGGCTCGGCCGAGGAGCTGCGCGAGGCGAGCGTCCCGGTCGTGCACGAGCTGCCGGCGGTCGGCCGCAACCTGCAGGACCATCTCACCAGCGGGGTGCTCGTGCGGTGCAAGCAGCCGGTGACGCTGACCAAGGCCGAGTCGCTGGGCAACCTGCTGCGCTACGTCGTGGCGCGTTCCGGCATGCTCACCACGAACGTCGGCGAGGCGGTCGCGTTCATCAGGACCTCACCGGAGGAGCCGGCGCCGGACATCGAGCTGGTCTTCGCGCCGGGACCGTTCATCGACCACGGGCTCACGCCGCCCACCGACCACGGGATGACCGTGGGCGTCGTGCTGCTGCAGCCGGAGAGCCGCGGCCGGGTCGGGCTGAGCGGGCGCGACGTGGTGATCGACCCCGGCTACCTGACCGAGGAGGCCGACGTCCGGCGGCTGGTCGCCGGGCTGAAGACGGCCAAGCAGGTCTTCGCCACGGACGCGATGAAGCCCTTCGCCGACGGTCCGCTGCCGCCCTACACGTTCCCCGAGAGCGACGAGGAGTTCGTGCAGTGGATCCGCGACAGAGGGGAGACGCTCTACCACCCGGTCGGCACCTGCCGGATGGGCGCCGACGCCGAGTCGGTCGTCGACCCCTCGCTGAGGGTGCGCGGCGTCGAGGGGCTCCGGGTCGTGGACGTGTCGATCATGCCGACGGTCAACCGCGGCCACACCCACGCGCCGGCCGTCATGATCGGTGAGAAGGCGGCGGATCTCATCCTGCCGGAGCAGGCCTTGACGTAAGTGAACACTTGCGTGAAGGTCGTGGAGTATGACGCTCTCCTTGGACACGGACCTGTCGCAGATCCCGTTCTGGGCGTTGCCCCAGGCTGAGCGGATGGCCGCCTTCCGGCGGCTGCGCGCGCTCGACAGGCCCGTGTTCGTGCCCGAGCAGCAGGTGCCGTTCATCGGGGGCGGCCCCGGCTACTACGCGCTGGTGCGCCACGCGGACGTGACCGAGGCCAGCCGCAACGCCGCCGTCTTCAGCAGTGAGCCCTGCTCCAACAGCATCCCCGACATGCCCCGCTGGCTGGCCGTGTACTTCGGCTCGATGATCAACATGGACGACCCGAGGCACGCGCGGCTGCGCCGGATCGTCTCCCGGGCGTTCACCCCGCGCATCCTGTCCAAGATGGAGGAGGACCTGGCCAGGGCCGCCGCCGAGATCGTGGACCAGGCGATCGAGGAAGGGCCCGGGGACTTCGTCCCCCAAATCGCCGCGAAGCTTCCCGTACGTGTCATCTGCGACATGATGGGGATTCCGGCGAAATTTCATGACATGGTGTTACGCCGGACCAACGTGATCCTCGGCAACGCCGACCCCGAGTACACCGGCCTGTCCCCCGACTTCAGCCGGGTCAACGTGGCCCGCGGCCTGGTCAAGCTGCTGCACGCCGGCTTCTCGCTGAACCGCCTGGCCGCCCGCCTGGGCGACGAGCGGCGCGAACGCCCCACGGGCGACCTGGTGAGCCTGCTGGTCAACGGCGAGGAACGGCTCACCTCGCAGGAGCTGGGCTCGTTCTTCATCCTCCTCGTGGTGGCCGGCAGCGAGACGACCCGCAACGCGATCGCGTACGGGCTCAAGCTCCTCACCGACCACCCGGACCAGCGCGAGCTGCTGCTGGCGGACTTCGACGGCCGCATCGGCAAGGCCTGCGACGAGATCGTCCGCTACGCCACCCCGGTGATCCAGTTCCGCCGCACCCTCACCCGCGACCACGAGATGAACGGCGTGAACTACCGGAAGGGCGACAAGGTGCTGCTCTTCTACAACTCCGCCAACCGCGACGAATCAGTTTTCGCCGACCCCGACGCGTTCGACATCACCCGCGACCCCAACCCGCATGTCGGCTTCGGCGGCCCCGGTCCGCACTACTGCCTGGGCGCCCACCTCGCGCGCAGGGAGATGACCGTGATGTTCCGCGAGCTGTTCACCCGGCTGCCGGACATCAGAGCCACCGCGGAGCCCGACTTCCTGCTGTCCAACTTCATCAACGGCATCAAACACCTGCGCTACACCTACTGACCGAATGCTAGG
Organism: Nonomuraea cavernae; assembly: GCF_014646355.1. Taxonomy (GTDB): domain Bacteria; phylum Actinomycetota; class Actinomycetes; order Streptosporangiales; family Streptosporangiaceae; genus Nonomuraea; species Nonomuraea cavernae. The sequence continues at coordinate 69,624 of NZ_BMNH01000022.1, read as the reverse complement.
TTTCGCAGTCATGGAGATCAGAACTATCCACGCCAATGGGGTGGAGTTCGCGTATCTGGCCGTCGGGGAAGGACCGCTGGCGCTGTGCCTGCACGGCTTCCCCGACACCGCGCACACCTGGCGGCACCTGATGCCCGCCCTGGCCGAGCGCGGCTACCGGGCGGTGGCGCCGTTCATGCGCGGCTACGCCCCCACCGAGGTGCCCGCCGACGGCGCCTACGAGGGAGCGGCGCTCGCCGCCGACGTCGCCGCTCTGCGCGAGGCGCTCGGCGGGGACGAGCGGGCCGTCGTCATCGGCCACGACTGGGGCGCGTTCCCCGTCTACGCCACGGCCGGCCGCTTCCGCCGGGCCGTCGCCATGGCGGTGCCTCCCTCGGGCACGCTGTTCCCCGCGTTCCTGGAGTACGACCAGCTCAAGCGGTCGTTCTACGTCTTCCTCTTCCAGACCGGCCTGGCCGAGACCGCCGTCGCGATGCCGGGCTTCCTGGAGAAGCTCTGGGCCGACTGGTCGCCCGGCTACGACGCCGGCCGGGACGTGGAGTTCGTCCGGCGCAGCATCGGCGAACCCGCCAACCTGGCGGCGGCCCTCGGCTACTACCGTGCCGAGCTGGGCACGACGCCGCCGTCCGGCCGCTACCCGGAGCCCTCTCCGACCCCCACCGGGCCGGTCCTCTACCTGCACGGCGCCCAGGACGGCTGCCTCGGGCCCGAGGTGGCCAAGGGCGCCTTCGACCACCTGCCCGAGGGGTCGAGGGCCGAGCTGGTCGCCGAGGCGGGCCACTTCCTCCACCTCGAACGCCCCGACGAGGTCAACCGCCTCATCCTCGACTGGCTCGGCCCCGCCCCCTCCTGAACGTCAGCGGTCTCGCCGGCGCCGGGGACGGGGGCGTTTCCTGAGCACCGCGATCACCGGGTGGCGCCCCGCCAGGCTCACCTCCAGCGTCCGCTCCACCTCGAAGCCGGGCGGCACACCGGTCGCGCCCGGCGCGCCCTCGTGCAGGAGCGCGACCGCGACCCCGTCGCCCGCCAGCACGCGCCACAGCTCCCGCCAGAGCAGCCCGGCGTCGCGTGCCAGCGCCCCCGACGGCGCCACCTGCCGCCCCCAGGGCGGGTTCACCAGCACCCGCTCCACACCGCCGTCCGGCACCGGCAGCCGACCGGCGTCCCCCAGCGCCCACCCGAAGGCGCTCCGCCCGGACGATGCCCGGGCGGCGTTGGCGGCGGCCGTGCGCAGCGCGAGTGGGTCGCGGTCGACGCCGAGCAGGCACGCGCCCGGGGCGAGCGCGTGCGCCTCGATGAGCGTGGTGCCCGCGCCGCAGCACGGGTCCAGCACCGTGCCGGCTCCGCCGATCCCGGCCAGCCGCGCCATCGCGGCGGCCATCGGCGGGTGCAGGGTCCCGGCGACCGTGCCCAGTTTGTACGGCCTGCGGTGCAGCGGCCGGTCGGCCACCCGCAGCGCGATGACCGCCTGGTCGTCCTCGACCGTGACCCGCCAGGCCAGCGACCCGCCGGGCGGCACCCCGCCGTCGCGGCGCGGGTGATAGGGCAGCCCGAGCGGCCGGGCGAGCGCCGCGCCGACGCTGTCCTCGAGGTCGAAACGGGTGTAGTTGCGGCGTCCGACGAAGGAGGCCGACACCTCCACGCCCGTCAGGGGAGACGGGCCGCCCTGCTCCCGTGCCTCTCCGTCCGCCCGGCGAGCGGCCCCGGTGATGCGCCGTCTGAGCCGCAACAGGCCCGGGGCGTCGATCTCGCGGGCCGCCCTGCCGAGGCGCTCCAGGGCGCTCCGGTCGCGCCCGACGCCGTCAACAACAGCCGCCACCAGCAGCACGTCGTCGGCCGTCCGCAGGCCCAGGAGCCCGGGCCCCGGCTCCGCCGTCTCGAACCACACCTCACGGTGGCGCGTCGCGCGCACCCGTCCCAGCCCGCTGATCTCCGCGGCCACCAGGGGCTCGATGCCACGCACCGCCCTGGCCACGGCATATGTACGCACGTGTCCTTCTCCCACGTCGCGACCCGGGGCGGCGGTCGGCCGTCCCGCATCGCCGGCGGTGGGTCGTCCACGGACCCGCCGGCGGATCGCTAACGCAGGTGGAAGAAGAAGAACACGCCACCACCCTAAAGCTTTGGGATCTTGGGCGCGACAGATTTTCCGAGAGATGGACGTACGGTGTACGTCGAAAGCATTGACGTGAGTGTCGTCGCTTTGAATGATTGCCTCATGAGCGTGGACTTCGACCTCTCCGACCAACGATTCTGGGCTCGGCCCATGTCCGAGAGGGAGGAGGCGTTCGACCGGCTACGCGCGCTTGAGACGCCGGCCTTCTTCGAGGAGATGGAGATCGGCCTCATTCCGAAGGGGCCCGGATACTACGCGTTGGCCAAGCACGCCGACGTCGTCGAAGCCAGCCGCAACGCCGAGGTCTTCTGCTCGGGCGACGGGGGAGCGACGAACATCCCCGACATGCCCGCCGAGTTCGCCGAGTACTTCGGCTCCATGATCAACATGGACGACCCCCGTCACGCCCGCCTCCGCCGGATCGTCTCCCGGGCCTTCACGCCCAAGATGATCAAGCAGTTCGAGGCCGACGTGGAGACCGCCGCGTCGGGCATCGTCGACGACCTGCTGGACAAGGGCCCCGGCGGCGACTTCGTGACCGACGTGGCCGCGCGGCTCCCGCTGAAGATCATCTGCGACATGATGGGCATCGCCGAGCAGGACTACCGGTTCGTCTTCGACCGCTCCAACATCATCCTGGGCGGGTTCGACCCCGAATACGCCGGCGACGACGTCAGCAAGATCGCCGAGCGGCTGCTCACGGCGGGCATGGAACTCCAGCAACTGGTGCATGACCTGGCCGCCCACCGCGCCGAGAACCCCACGAACGACCTGACGTCGTCCCTGGTCAACGCCAACATCGACGGCGAGCGGCTGACCATGCAGGAGCTGGGGTCGTTCTTCATCCTGCTGGTGGTGGCGGGCAACGAGACCACCCGCAACGCGATCTCGTACGGACTCCGGCTGCTCACCCAGAACCCCGACCAGCGGGCGCTGTGGCTGGAGGACATCGACGGCCGCGCGCCCGGCGCGGTCGAGGAGATCGTCCGGCTCGCCTCGCCGGTCAACTTCATGCGCCGCAAGGTGACCAGGGACCACGAGATGAACGGTCACCTCTACCGCAAGGGCGAGAAGGTCGTCCTCTACTACTGGGCGGCCAACCGCGACCCCGAAGTGTTCGACTCGCCGTACGCCTTCGACATCACCCGCAGCCCCAACCCGCACGTGGGCTTCGGCGGGCCCGGGCCGCACTTCTGCCTCGGGGCGCACCTGGCCCGGCGCGAGATCACGCTCATGTTCCGCGAGCTGCTGCGCCGCGTCCCGCAGATCGAGGGCGGCAAGCCCGACCGGCTCCACAGCAGCTTCATCAACGGCATCAAGCACATGGAGTGCACCTTCTAGCGCGACGGCTAGCGCGACGGCTAGCGCGGCGGCCACCGCGCGGCCGGGCTACGACTGCGCGGTGACCTTCAACTGCTTGACCACGGTGTTGATGTCGGGCAGCAACTGCTTGCCGGTGGACGGCACCGACATGTACACGATCGCCGGCAGGTCGTTGCCGCTGTTGACGGCGATGGTGACGATCGTCGCCTTCTGCGTGTCCGACGTCAGCGAGTAGGCGATCAGGCGGCCGGTGGCGTCGCCCACCTTGATCGGCTGCTGAGCGATCTTGCGGACCTGGTTGCCGGGCGGGAAGAACCGCTTACGGGCGTTCACCACGACCGCCTTGATCACCGGTTCGAGATCGTCGCCGGAGGTGTAGGCCGACGCCATCCGCTGCGGCAGCGGGCCCGTGAGCAGCTCGGCCTGGGTGTCGCCGACCCTGGCGTGCTGGCGGGTCTCGAAGCCGTACGTGGCCTGGACCGTGGCGCGCTGGTCGAGCTGCCAGGTGCCGCCGAGCCGCGGCACCGAGACGCCCGCCGTGGGGCTCTGCACGACGCCGACGACCGGGGCGGCGGTGCCGGCGTAGGTGCGCAGGCGGCCGATCGAGTTGGACGTCTTCTTGGGGGCGGTGGCGCTGGCCGACGCGCTCGGCTGGGCCACCGGGTCGTCCGCGCCGTCACCCGCCAGGGGGCCCGCCAGGAACGCCCAGAGCAGGGCGCCGACGAGGGCCACCCCCACCGATCCGGCCAGAGCGTAGATCCAGATGGGCTTGCCCGTGTCGTCCAGCGAATCCGGCTCGTCCATGGACTGGTAGTCGTCGCCGAAGACGGTGTCCCAGAGCTGCTGCTGGCGCTCCGGCGGAGGGGTGCGCGAGCCGCTGATCTGGCCGGCCGTCACGAACGGCCGGTCGGGGTCGGAGGGGTCGCGGCTCAGGTTGGCGCCCGGCCTGCCGTGCCGCGCCTGCTGCTCGCCGCCCGGCCGCTCGCCCGCGGGCTGCGGCGGTCCCTGCGGCATCGCCCGCTCGTCCAGCGGCGTCCCCCCGCCGTAGGGGGCCTGCTGCGCGGCGCGTCCGTCGAAGGCGGATTGCTGCATGGTGCGCTCGTCGAAGGCGGGCTGTTGCATGGTGCGCTCGTCGAACGGCGCAGCGCCGACCTGCCCGCCCTGCGGCGCCCGGGTCTCCGGTCCGGAGGGTGCGGCCTGGCGGGCCTGGTCGGCCTGCGGCCAGGGAGCGGGGGAGCTGAGGTTGGCCCAGCCGGTCGCGGCGGGAGGCGCCTCCTGCCAGGCGGGGACCGGATCCTGCCGGCTCGGCTCCGGCCGGGCCGGCTGCTGCGACGGCGCCGTCGCGTCCGGCCAGGACGGCTGCTCGTAGCGCTGGCTGTCGGGCCAGGACGGCTGGGACGGGGAGGTGGCGTCGGGCCAGGACGGCTGCTGTGCCGGTGCGGCGCCCGGTCGCTGGGCCGGTTGTCCGGGCCGGGTGGCGTCGGGCCACGACGGTTGCCGCGGGGGCGGCGTGGCGTCCGGCCAGGACGGCTGTGACGGCGGAGCGGTGTCGGGCCAGGAGGGCTGGCGGGAGGCGTCGGCTCGCTGCGCCGGGGAGGTGGCGTCGGGCCAGGACATGGGGACGTCCGCGTGGCCGCCGGCCGGCCACGAGGGGGGCACGTCGCGCTGAGGAGCCTCCTGCGGCGGCACTTCGGGCCAGGACTGTGGCAGGTGTGGTGCTCCGGAATTCTCCGTTGCCATTGCTGCCATACCTCCTGGTGGTGTTATGTCCGCATTTGACGCATCGGGCGTGATCTCATGGGATTTTCCAGGAGACCCAGCGAGTTCCGCAGGGAAACGGGCGAAGCCGTGCGGATCGGTGGGCGGGTCCTGCATCGGCAGGCCGTCCATCGATCGTTCGGGCTCAGCTGGGTACACCACGGCGACGAGAGTATTCTAAAGGGACATATGAGGTCACAACGGATACATCACCATCAGGTCTCACCAGACCTGAAGTGCCCATTGTGCCCGGCTACCACGGTCGAGTATCGGCATTCCATTGAAGAGGTGCGCTAGGCTTGACCTATGCGTTCCGCGACCCTGCTTCTTAGCGGGCCGCGACGGCTCTGAGAGAGCTCGCCGTCGCGGCTGCCCCTCGTCACGCGCGCGAGGGGTTTTCTTATGGGTCCGAAGTCAAACCAGAAGGACAACCGCCGTGAGTGAGTACGATCCGCAGGCGCTGCAGGCCAAGTGGCAGCAGCGGTGGGAGCAGCTGGACCCGTTCCGGGCGAGCGAGGACGCCGCCGACACCCGGGAGCGGCGCTACATGCTCGACATGTTCTCCTACCCCTCCGGTGACCTTCACATGGGCCACGGCGAGGTGTTCGCGATCGGTGACGTCTTCGCGCGTTACTGGTTCCAGAAGGGCTACAACGTCCTGCACCCGATCGGCTGGGACTCCTTCGGCCTGCCGGCCGAGAACGCCGCGATCAAGCGTAACGCGCACCCGGCCGAGTGGACCTACGCCAACATCGAGACCCAGGCCAACTCCTTCAGGCGCTACGCGATCTCCTTCGACTGGTCGCGGCGCCTGCACACCAGCGACCCCGACTACTACCGCTGGAACCAGTGGCTGTTCCTGCGCTTCTTCGAGCGCGGCCTGGCCTACCGCAAGGGCGGCCTGGTCAACTGGTGCCCCAACGACCAGACCGTGCTGGCCAACGAGCAGGTGGTGGCCGGCAAGTGCGAGCGCTGCGGCGCCGACGTCATCCGCCGCGAGCTGACGCAGTGGTACTTCAAGATCACTGACTACGCCGAGCGACTGCTGGACGACATGGCCCAGCTGGAGGGCGGCTGGCCCGAGCGCGTGCTGACCATGCAGCGCAACTGGATCGGCCGCTCCGAGGGCGCCGACGTGCTGTTCGAGATCGAGGGCCGCGAGGAGCCGGTCCACGTCTACACCACCCGGCCCGACACCCTGTTCGGCGCGACGTTCTTCGTGGTCGCCGTGGACGCGGCGCTGGCCGACGAGATCGTCACCGACGAGCACCGCGAGGCGTTCGAGGCCTACCGCGCCGAGGTCGCCAAGCTGAGCGACATCGAGCGGCTGTCCACCGACAAGGACAAGACCGGCGTCTTCCTGGGCCGCTACGCGATCAACCCGGTCAACGGCGAGCGCATCCCCGTCTGGGCGGCCGACTACGTGCTGTCCGACTACGGCCACGGCGCCATCATGGCCGTGCCCGCCCACGACCAGCGCGACCTCGACTTCGCGATGAAGTTCGGGCTGCCGGTGAAGGTCGTCGTGCACACCGGCCTGGCCGATCCGGGTGAGACCGGCGTGGCCACCCCCGGCGAGGGCAAACTGGTCAACTCCGGCCCGCTCGACGGCCTAACCAAGACCGAGGCCATCGCCAAGATCATCGACATTCTGGAGGTCGAGGGCCGGGGCACGGGCGCGGTCAACTTCCGGCTGCGCGACTGGCTGCTGTCCCGCCAGCGGTTCTGGGGCACGCCGATCCCGATCATCCACTGCGTCGACTGCGGCGAGGTGCCCGTCCCCGACGACCAGCTGCCCGTCACGCTGCCCGACCTGCGCGGCGAGGCGCTGGCCCCCAAGGGCGTCGCCCCGCTGGCCGGCGCCAGTGAGTGGGTCAACGTCGAGTGCCCCAAGTGCGGCGGTCCGGCCAGGCGCGACACCGACACGATGGACACCTTCGTCGACTCGTCGTGGTACTTCCTGCGTTACTGCTCGCCCGGCTACACCGACGGCCCGTTCGACGTCGAGCAGGTCCGCAAGTGGGGCCCCATCGACCAGTACGTCGGCGGCGTCGAGCACGCCGTGCTGCACCTGCTCTATTCGCGGTTCTTCACCAAGGTCCTGCACGACATGGGCATGCTCGACTTCACCGAGCCGTTCCTGCGGCTGCTCAACCAGGGCCAGGTGATCAACGGCGGCAAGGCGATGTCCAAGTCGCTGGGCAACGGCGTCGACCTGGGCCAGCAGATCGACGCCTACGGAGTCGACGCGGTCCGCCTGACCATGGTGTTCGCCGGGCCGCCCGAGGACGACATCGACTGGGCCGATGTGTCGCCGGCCGCGTCGCAGAAGTTCCTGGCCCGCGCCCTGCGGGTGATGGACGAGACGGCCGCCGACCCGGGCGTCGCCTTCGAGGGCGGCGACCTGGAGCTGCGCAAGGTCACCCACCGCACCATCGACGAGGTCACCAAGCTGATCGAGTCCCACCGCTTCAACGTGGCGGTGGCCCGGTTGATGGAGCTGACCTCGGCGGCCCGCAAGGCCATCGACTCGGGGCCGGGCGCCGCCGACCCCGCCGTGCGCGAGGCCGCGGAGACGCTGGCCGTCATGCTGTCGCTGGTGGCGCCCTACACCGCCGAGGAGGGCTGGGAGCGGCTGGGTCACCAGGGCTCGGTCGCGCTGGCGGGCTGGCCGGTCGCCGAGCCGGAGCTGCTCGTCCAGGACTCCGTGACCTGCGTCGTCCAGGTGGCCGGCAAGGTGCGCGAGCGCCTGGAGGTCTCGCCCGCCATCTCCGAGGACGACCTGCGGGCCCTCGCCCTGGGCTCGGAGAAGGTTCGGAGCTACCTGTCGGGCGAGCCGCGCAAGGTGATCGTGCGGGCGCCCAAGCTGGTCAACATCGTTCCCTGACGCCTCACAGGGCGCGCAGCGCCGGCAGCAGCTCCCTCTCGGCCCAGCCGAAGAAGGGCTGCTGCTGGTCGTGCCCGATCTGCACCAGGGCGACGTGCGAGTAGCCGGCGTCGACGTACTTCCTGACGGCCGCCACCACGGCGTCCACGTCGGCGCCGCACGGCACGCTCGCGGCGATGTCGTCGGGACGTACGTACTCGGCGTAGGCGGCGATGTTCACCGGTGCCGGCAGTTCGGCCATGACCTTCCATCCGGCCGCCGACCAGCGCCACAACCGGTGGGCGCGTTCCTTGGCGGCCTGCGCGTCGGTGTCGTACGACACGGCCAGCTGCCCGTACACCGGCTTGCCCACGCCTCCCGCCGCGGCGAACTGGTCGACCACGTCCGGCAGGACCTCGTTGATGATCAGCGCGTCGGCGAAGTCAGCCGCGATCGAGGCGGACGTCCGGCCGGAGGCGGCGACGCCGATCGGCACCGGGGCGTCCGGCAGGTCGTAGAGCTTGGCCGAGTCGATGTCGTAGAACTCACCCTGGTAGGTGACGTAGTCGCCGTCGAACAGCTCCCGGATGATCTCGATGGCCTCACGGAACATCCGGTGCCGGGTGTCGGCCGGTGGCCAGCCCTCGCCGATGACGTGTTCGTTGAGGTTCTCGCCGGAGCCCAGGCCGAGGGTGAAGCGGCCGTGGGTGAGCACGCCCATGGTGGCGGCCTTCTGCGCGACCACGGCCGGGTGATAACGCATCGTCGGGCAGGTCACGTACGTCATGAGGGGCAGATCCTCGGTCGCCTGGGCGGTCGCGCCCAGCACGGACCAGGCGTAGGGGGAGTGCCCCTGTTCCTCCACCCAGGGAAAGTAATGGTCGGAGATCACCGCGTAGTCGAAGCCGATCCGCTCAGCCGTGACCGCGTCGTCCACGAGCTGCCGGGCGGGCGTCTGCTCGCACATCAGGGTGTATCCGATTTGCACCATGCAGTGCTTTCTGCCCGGAATTGATGGATTTTAGGTCAAGAGCACCGGAGATCAATGATGGTGCGTGGCTCGCTGAGCTCGTCGAGGACCAGGCCGAGCCCCATGCCCAACAGCCAGACGTCCTTGGCCAGCGCGAGACCGTTGGGGGAGGGGCGCAGGCTGCCCTCCCGGCGCATGCCCGGCGTCTTGAGATACATCCCGAGCAGGCCGCCGGCGAACGCGGTGAGGGCGGCCCCGGCCAGCAGCGAGGGGACCAGCGGGACCAGCAGCGCCGCGCCGAGGGCCATCTCCGTCCTCGACAGCATCTTGACGAACTCCTCCGGATCCTTCCCGCGAAGGGCGGGATAGGTGCCGGCGGCCATGCCGTGCACCCGTACCGCGGTCTCCCGGTCGGCCTTGGCCTTGGAGAGACCTGAGTTCAGGATGAACACACCGGCCGCGATCCGGGGCGGAAGGTGGTACGCGTGAGTGCAGAACATCATGATTCCTCGCAGGTGAGATGTGGTCTCGCACTCCTGCCCGCGACATTCCACCGCATCCCGGTCTGAGCCCGGACTTGACCAGGAATTTCATAGTTTCTAGTGCCGCTTCGCCTCCTCGCGGGCGACCGAGACAGCTCAGGCTCTCGGTGGACGGCACTAGTGTGCACGTGTGACAACTGGCGCATACCTGAGATATCCGCATCTGCACGGTGACCTGGTCACCTTCGTCGCCGATGACGACGTTTGGCTGGCCCCCGTGACGGGCGGCAGGGCCTGGCGGTTCACCGCCGACCGCACTCCCGTCTCCCACCCCAGATTCTCGCCCGACGGCACCCGCATCGCGTGGACCAGCAACCGTGAGGGAACGCCCGAGGTGTTCGCCGCCGAGCTCGACGGGCCCGAGGGAGACCGCCTCACCCACTGGGGCAACGCGACGACCGGATCGCGCGGCTGGACCCCCGCCGGGGACGTGCTCGCCGTCACCGCGGCCGGAGAGGGAGGCCGCATCAGGACCTGGGCGTACGCGGTCCCGCTCGACGGCGGAGAGCCGATCCGCCTGCCCTACGGGTGGGTGAGCGACGTCGCGGTCAGCGGAGATCGAGTGGCGACCGTGTCGCCGATGTGGCGCGAGCCCTCACAGTGGAAGCGCTACCGCGGCGGAACCGCGGGCAAGATCTGGGTCGACGTCGAGGGCGACGGTGAGTTCACCCGGTTGTTCGCCGACAGCACGGCCCAGTACTGGTCGGCCCTGTGGGTCGGCGACCGCCTGGCCTTCCTGTCCGACGTGGACGACAACGGCAACCTGCACTCCTGCCTCGCCGACGGCTCCGACCCGCGCAGGCACACACCACACGAGAAGTTCTACGCCCGTCACGCCGCCACCGACGGGCGGCGGGTGATCTACAGCCACGCCGGCGACCTGTGGCTGCTGGAGGACCTGGACTCCGAGCCGTACAAGCTGGACATCAAGCTCGGCGGGCCGCGCCCGGCGCGCGCGAAGCGCCCGGCGCCGACCCGCGTCGGCTCCTTCTCGCCCGATCCCACCGGGCGGGCCAGCGCCGTCGAGATCCGCGGCACCGCCCACTGGGTGACCCACCGCGACGGCCCCACCGGCATGCTGCGCGCGCAACCCGGAGTCCGGGTACGGCTGCCGCGCGCCCTCGACGCCGACGGCCGGACCGTCTGGATCTCCGACATCACCGGCGAAGACGGACTGGAGGTCGGCACCCCCGGCGGCGAGATCCGCACGCTGGCCGCCGGACAGCTCGGCCGGGTGCTCGACCTCGACGCCTCACCCGACGGCAAGCACGTCGCGGCGGCCACCCACGACGGACGGCTGCTGGTCGTCGACCTCGACTCCGGCCAGGTCAGAGAGCTTGACCGGACCACCCAGGGTGACATCAGCGGGCTCACCTTCTCACCCGACTCGGCCTGGCTGGCCTGGGTGCACCCGCACCAGGACCCGCTGTCGCAGATCAAGATGGGCCGCGTCGACGGCTCATCCATCATCGACGTGACTCCGGTGCGTTTCGCCGACTTCGACCCGATGTTCACCCTGGACGGCAAGCACCTGGCATTCCTGTCGGTACGGACGTTCGACCCGGTCTACGACGCGCACGTGTTCGACCTGTCCTTCCCCGCGGGCTGCCGGCCGTACATGGTGCCGCTGCGGGCCACGACGCCCTCGCCGTTCGACCCCTGCCTGCGGGGACGCGGGTTCAACGGCGAGGACGACAAGCCCGCGTCCGACGAGAAGAGGAAGGACGACACCCCGCCGCGCACCGAGGTCGACCCGGAGGGGCTCGCCTCGCGCGTGGTGCCGGTGCCCGTCCCCGCCGGACGGTACGGCAACCTGCGCACCGCCAAGGACGCCCTGCTCTGGCTGCGTTACCCGCTCGCCGGCCAACTCGGCGACGGCACCGAGCCGGTCCGCGAGGTCGTCCTGGAACGCTATGACCTGAAGAAGCGGGTCAGGTGCGAGCTGGGCAGGGAACTGCGGGCGTTCGAGGTGAGCGGCGACGGCACCCGCCTCGTCCTCACCGGCAAGAACGGGCTGCAGACCCGCGCCGCCACAGAGGGAGACGAGGTCGTCACCATCGACCTCGACCGGATCGCGCTCCAGCTCGACCCGGTCGCCGAGTGGCGGCAGGGCTACCTCGAAGCCGGCCGGCTCATGCGCGACCACTTCTGGCGCGCGGACATGAACGGCGTCGACTGGCAGGCCGTGCTCGACCGCTACGCCCCGCTCGTCGAACGGATCGGCGCCTACTCGGAGCTCATCGATCTGCTCTGGGAGGTGCAGGGCGAGCTCGGCACCTCCCACGCCTACGCCCGGCCCAGCGGCTCCGCCGTCGACCCGCGCCGCCGCCAGGGCCTGCTCGGCGCCGACCTGCTCAGGGACGACGAGGGCGCGTGGCGCGTCGCGCGGATCCTGCCCGGAGAGTCGTCCGACCACGACGCGCGCTCGCCGCTGCTCGCACCCGGCGTCGCCGTCCGCGAGGGTGACGAGATCGTCGCGGTGGGCGGCCGCCAGGTCGACCCCGTCCGCGGCCCGCTCGAGTGCCTGTCCGGCACCGCCGACCAGCCCATCGAGATCACCGTACGGCCCGCGTCCGGCGGCGACCTGCGCAGAGTCGTCGTCACCCCGATCAGCGACGAGACCCAGCTGCGCTACCACGACTGGGTGGAGGGGCGGCGGGCCTTCGTCAGACGGGCCTCCGGCGGTCGCCTCGGCTACCTGCACGTGCCCGACATGGTGGCCTCCGGATGGGCCCAGTTCCACCGAGACCTGCGCACCGAGATGGCCCGCGAAGGGCTCGTCGTGGACGTTCGGGAGAACGGCGGCGGACACACCTCGGAGCTCGTCCTGGAGAAGCTGTCCCGCCGCGTCACCGGCTGGGCGCACGCCCGAGGCTACGAGCCCACGCGTTACCCCGAGGACTCGCCACGCGGCCCCATCGTGGCCGTCACCGACGAGTTCGCGGGATCCGACGGCGACATCGTGAGCGCCGGCATCAAGAACCGGGGCATCGGCCCGCTGGTCGGCACCCGGACGTGGGGCGGCGTGATCGGCATCGACTCGCGCTACTCGCTCGCCGACGGGACCGTCGTGACCCAGCCTCGCTACTCGTACTGGCTCGAAGGCGAGGGCTGGGGCGTGGAGAACTACGGCGTGGATCCCGACGTCGAGGTGGTCATGACGCCGCAGGACCGGGTCGGCGGGCGGGACCCGCAGCTGGAGAAGGCGGTCGAACTGGCCCTGGCGGCCCTCGACGAGCACCCCGCCGCGACGCCTCCCGATCTGCCGCCCCCCACCTGGTCCTCCCGATCCTGAGCTTCGCGACCGGATCGGGCCGGGCCGGTGCTTATCCGGCCCGGTTCAGCCGGTTGAGGATCTCGGTGAGGATGGGCTCGGTGGTGGCGAAGTTCAGCCGGACGTGGGTGTCGCCGCCGGGGCCGAACAGGGCGCCGTCGCTCAGCAGGACCTTGGCCTCCTGTTTCAGCACCTCCGCCATGCCGGGCCGCCCGTAGTCGAGCCAGGCCAGGTAGGTGGCCTCCGGGACGCGGTAGCCGACCGTCGGGGGCAGGCGTTCGGCGATGGCCCAGCGGTTACGGTCGAGCAGGGCGAGGGTCTCCCGGAGCCAGGCGTCGCCGTGCCGCCACGCGGCGACCGTCGCCTCCACCCCGAACAGGTTGGCCGACCCGTAGACGAAGGGCGGTTGACCGTCGAGGGCCTCGCGCATCTCCGGTGAGCCGATGTGGGCCACCGAGCAGCGGATCCCGCCGAGGTTGAACGCCTTGGTGGCCGAGGTCAGGGTGACGGTCCGGTCCGGCAGGATGGTGGCGAACGGGATGTGCTCGTACGGGTCGTACACCAGGTCGGCGTGGATCTCGTCGGAGATGACCAGCAGGTCGTGGCGCTCGGCGTGCTCGGCCAGCCGTTCCAGCTCTTCGCGGGTGAAGACACGGCCGGTGGGATTGTGCGGGTTGACCAGCAGCAGCACCCGGCAGCCCGACAGGTCGGGCACCTCGAACCACCAGGACTCGCCCTCGGGCCGCATCTGGATGGCGTGGAGCGGGCGCTCCATGATGGCCAGGGTGTCGAGGAACGGGTGGTAGGCAGGGGTGTGGACGGCCACGCCGTCACCGGGCCGGGTCCAGACGTGCAGCAGCACCTGGAGCGCCTGGTTGAGATCGTTGTAGCTGCGCACGTGCACGGGGTCGGCTTCCCAGCCATACCTGGTCGCCATGCGCTCGGCGAACGCCTCGGCCAGCGGGCCGCATTGCTGGCTCAGCAGCCAGGCCGGGTAGCCAAGATCACCTTCGGCCCGGCGCTGTAGCGCTTGGATGACTTCGGGGGCGGTGGGCAAGTCCATGTCGGCCACCCAGGCGGGGATGACTCCTGGTCCGGCTTCGGCCCACTTCAACCCATCATGCTGTGACTTGAGGTCGTAGAGATGGATTTCGTCGCTCACGTGCTCAGTCTAGATCTCCTGGGCGAACCGTCTGAGTGTTCGCCTGCGTGCGCCACGACCTCCATGAGCAGCTCAAGGCTGACCTCAGCTGGATGCGACCGGCTGAACCGGCCGCCTGAAGGGACACACCGGTGCGGCGCGGGCGATGAGACGCCGCGCGCCGCGGGGAACGGTGGACCGTCAGAGGCGGCGCAGCACCGCGACGACCTTGCCCAGGACGCTGGCCTCGTCACCGGGGATGGGGTCGTAGTTGGAGTTGTGGGGCACCAGCCAGACGTGGCCGTCCTTGCGCTTGAACGTCTTGACCGTGGCCTCACCGTCGATCATGGCGGCCACGATGTCGCCGCTCTCCGCGACCGGCTGCTGGCGTACGACGACCCAGTCGCCGTCGGCGATGGCGGCATCGATCATGGAGTCACCGGCGACCTGCAGGAGGAACAGGGTGCCCTCGCCGACCAACTGCTTGGGGAGGGCGAAGACGTCTTCGACACTCTCCTCGGCGAGGATCGGACCACCGGCGGCGATCCGGCCGACCAGCGGCACGTAGGCGGCCGTGGGGCGGCTGACCGGGGACTCCTCGCTGCCGGCGTCGGGGTCGACCCAGAGCGCGGGCTCACCGGGCAGTCGCACCTCCAGCGCACGTGGCCGGTGGGGGTCGCGCCTCAAGTAGCCCTTGCGCTGCAATGCCGTCAACTGGTGCGACACGCTGGACGTGCTCGTCAGCTGCACGGCCTCGCCGATCTCACGCATGGACGGCGGATATCCGCGCTGTTGCACCGAGTCGCGAATCACTTCGAGGATTTTGCGCTGCCTCGGGGTCAGCCCCAAGGAGTCACGCCGCCGCACCGCGAGGTCAGTGACCCCGTTAGCGTCATCCCGCTCGCTCATGCTCTTCCTCCTCGCCCGGTCGCCCGCCTCACCGGCGAACCCTCCGGTCCGTGGTCTCCATGTCGCTCACAGCGACCGTATCGCTGTTGAAGATCATCTTCAAACAATTGTTCGAGTCTTCCTCGAAAATGTCGGCAGCGTGGTGTACAACATCGTACGGGAGTTCGATCGACACCGTGTTCGATTCGCCGATCTTTATTTGGCCATTTCCCGGGGCCGCGACGGTGTGGGAGGTCCATCCGTGCGAACCACCAGGATCACAGACCCGACCCGAGACCACGTCAAGCAACCGGCCGCCGGCGCCGGCGCCACTCGGGGCCGTCACGGCCGCACAGGCCCCGGACCACGCCCCACGAAACCTCCGGTCCTGGACCGCGTCCTCGCGAAACCTCCGGCCCTGGACCGTCCCGCGAAAGATCCGGCGGCGGACCGTGTCTTCGCGAAACCTTCGGCCCTGGACCGCGTCCTCGCGAAAGCTCCGGTCCTGGACCGCCTCGCGAAAGATCCGGCGTCGGACCGTGTCTTCGCGAAACCTTCGGCCCTGGACCATGCCCCTGGGAAATCACTTGCGACACGCCATGAGCCGATCGACATTGCGCGGTCGCTCACTCCCATGGCCGTCTCAAGTCGCCCTGGCATCCCGGGATCGTTCGGCGGGGCCGCGTCGCTGGGTGACGCCGAAGGTCGCCGTGCCGGGGGCGCCGACAGGGCTGACCTTCCGGTGACGGCGACGTTGGCAGTGGTGGCGATAGCGACAGTGATGGTGATGGTGGCGGCGACGGGGACGACGACGGGGGCGGTGGCGACAGTGGCGGTGGCGGCGACGTTGGCGGTGGTGGCGGTGGGGTCGCTGGCCGTGGTCGCTCGGGTGAGGTCGTTAGTCCCGGTCGAGCGGGGATGCGGAACTGAGGGGTGATGCCGGAGCCGGAGCGGATCGAGCTGGAGTGCGGGGCGAGAAGGGAGGGGAAGCGTGGTTTCGCATGATGGGCGAAGGGCGGGGCGCAGGTCGACGGGGCCGGGGAGGCCGCAGCTGTGGCTGGTGCCTCCGCCGCGTACGGAGCCAAGGGATGAGGACATCGCGCCCCACGCGGGGGAAGGAGCGAATCCTGGAGGCGGGGCCCGTGGAGCGAGGGGGCCTGACGACACCGGCTCGGCACGCAGGGAGGGGCGACAGCCCGCCAAGCGGGAAGTGACGGGCGCGGCGCCGGTGCGATCCCAGAAAGGTCGCAGGGCGGGACGTAGCGGGGGGCGTGCAGCGGACGCGCTGATGCGGACCAAGCGGGGCCCGGCCCGCCGCGGCGAGCCCGGGCAGATCCTCATGGGTGACCTTTCCCTGAGAGACGTCGGGGACGATCCGGTGCGCCCGAGTGGGCAGCGGCCGAAAGGATCGCCACCTGCGCCACCACGCCGATCGGAACGGCGAGCCCTTGGGCAGGAGACCGCCGGCCAAGGTGAGCCGGTCGGTCAGTACGGAAAGGCCCGTCCGGGAGAGCCTGCCCGAGACGGCACGGCAAGCCGCGCGGACGGTTGGTTCTGGCTCCGAGGAAAGCCGGGGCGCGGACGTGCATCCGGCTCGCGAGAGCGTGGACGTGGATCCGGCTCGCGAGAGGAGGCGGCTCGCGCGGCCGACTCTCGCCGGCGATCCGAGGCGGAAGGGTCGAGGGGCGGCGAGCGTCGAGCGGAGCCGGCGAAGGGCATCCGGCGTCAAGGCCAATCGGGGCGCGTGGTTGGCCCCCTTTGGCGAGACCGGTCGGGTCGGGCGGCCGCAGCCGTGAGTGGCGGGCGGAGTCGTGCGTCCGGGGCTAAGAGTGGCGGGCTGGGTCGAGCGTCCGGGGCTAAGAGTGGCGGGCTGGGTCGTGCGTCCGGGGCCAAAAGTAGCCGGCAGGGGCGTGCGGCCGTGGTCGGCAATGGTGGGCCGGGGCGTACGGGCGGGTTTGAGAGTGGTGGGCGGGGGCGTGCGGGCGCGGCCGAGAAGGGCGGGCGGCGGTTGAAGCTCGTGCCGACCGGCGCGGACCTGATGGCGAGCCGGCCGGAGAGTGAGCAGAAGGGGCCGCACAAGCACGAGCAAGCGCCCAAGCGATCGCGCAAACGAGCGCGTAATGGCCGGCGGCCTCAGGAGCTGAGCCGGCGCACGCGTGGGAGGCGGCGCGGCGGCGGGGGCGGGGGCGAGGGCGTGACGCGTCCGGCGAAGCGTCAGGCACCGCCCGTGCGTCTGACGCGACGAGGCCGCGCGGTCCTGGTGGTGGGCATGGCACTGCTGTCGCTGGGCGGATTCTGGCTCGGCACCAGGACGGCGAGTCACGCGGCCTCGACGCCCGCGGTGACGGGGCACTCCTGGCAGGTGGGCCTGCCGTGGGAGGACGTGCGCAGGGGCGACACGCTGTGGAAGATCGCCGAGGCGGTGACGCCCCAGTTCGGTGACCCCGGCGTGTTCGCCGAGGAGATCAGGCGGCTCAACCGCCTGCCCGACCTGTTAGTCCGGCCGGGCGCCCGCGTCTACCTCCCGCCCGGTGTCGAGGGCTGAGAGCGGGCACGAGCGCCCGCTGTGGGCTGGCTGAACGGTGTGCAACCGGATCGCGGTGTGAGAGAAGTTCACGGACGTGATGCGAGCCAAGCGAAGTGACGCATGAACCGACACGCCCGGGGCAGCGAGATGAGGCTCTGCTGATCAGCGAGTTCGGTTGGATAGGTCTGCTCAACTTGCGTTCATGGTCGCGCGCTTCTACCGTTGGACCACAACATCTAGTAGTTACACCGATGTAGTTCACCACACCTTGTGTTTCAGCGACCGCACCATGGCACGCTATGGGGCGTGCGCGAGCGTTCCGTCGCACGTGCTTTACGCCGGTGGTGACCGCGGGTCTAGGAGGCGAAAGCGTGCATTGTCCGTTCTGTCGTCATCCTGACACCAGGGTCATCGACAGTCGTTCCACGGACGACGGAGCCGCCATCCGGCGTCGCCGGACCTGTCCCGAATGCGGTCGCAGGTTCACCACGCAGGAGACCGTACTCCTCATGGTGAGCAAGCGCAGCGGGGTGACGGAGCCGTTCTGGCGGGACAAGGTCGTCGCGGGCGTGCGGCGGGCCTGTCAGGGCAGACCGGTGAGCGAAGACTCGCTGGCCCAGCTCGGCCAGCGGGTGGAGGAGGCCATCAGGGCCAAAGGCGCGGCGGAGATCCCCTCCAACGAGGTGGGGCTGGCGATCCTCGGCCCGTTACGGGAGTTGGACGAGGTGGCCTACTTGCGGTTCGCATCGGTATATCGCGGTTTCGAGAGCCTGGCGGACTTCGAAGCCGAGATCGAACAGTTGAAGGCGGAGAAGGGGGAGTCATGACGGAGACGGTCAGCGGTTCAGTCACACGCGGGGGTAAGCGTCCTCGCAAGGGCTTGAAGATGAAGCGGATCTTCACCAAGCCGGGCGTGCACCCGTACGACGACATCGCGTGGGAGCGCCGTGACGTCGTTATGACCAACTGGCGCGACGGCTCGATCAACTTCGAGCAGCGGGGTGTCGAGTTTCCGGAGTCCTGGTCGGTCAACGCGGCCAACATCGTGACGACCAAGTACTTCCGTGGCGCCGTGGGCACGCCGCAGCGCGAGTGGAGCCTCAAGCAGCTCGTGGACCGGGTCGTCGGCGTCTACACCAGGACGGCGGTCGAGCACGGCTACTTCGCCGGCGACGAGGACGCCGAGATCTTCGATCACGAGCTGAAGTACGCCCTCGTCCACCAGATCTTCGCGTTCAACTCGCCGGTCTGGTTCAACGTGGGCACCCAGTCGCCCCAGCAGGTCTCGGCGTGTTTCATTCTGTCCGTGGACGACCAGATGGAGTCGATCCTGGAGTGGTACAAGGAAGAGGGCGTGATCTTCAAGGGGGGGTCTGGCTCGGGGGTCAACCTCTCGCGCATCCGTTCCTCCAAGGAGTTGCTCTCCAGCGGTGGCACGGCCAGCGGTCCGGTGTCGTTCATGCGCGGCGCCGACGCGAGCGCGGGCACCATCAAGTCGGGCGGCGCCACCCGCAGGGCCGCCAAGATGGTCGTGCTCGACGTCGACCACCCCGACATCGAGGAGTTCATCGAGACCAAGGCGCGTGAGGAGGACAAGGTCCGCGCGCTGCGCGACGCCGGGTTCGACATGGACCTGGGCGGCAAGGACATCGTCTCGGTCCAGTACCAGAACGCCAACAACTCGGTCCGCGTCTCCGACGAGTTCATGCGGGCCGTGGAGCAGGGCGACGGGTTCGGCCTGCGGGCCCGTCTTACCGGCGAGGTGATCGAGACCGTCGACTCCCGCGACCTGTTCCGCAAGATGGCCAAGGCCGCCTGGGAGTGCGCCGATCCGGGCATCCAGTACGACGACACGATCAACGACTGGCACACCACTCCCGAAACCGGGCGAATCACTGCAAGCAACCCCTGCTCGGAATATGTGCATCTGGACAACTCGTCCTGCAACCTGGCCAGCATCAACCTGCTGAAGTTCCTGAAGGACGACAACTCCTTCGACATCCAGGGCTTCGTCAAGCTGACCGAGCTCATCATCACCGCCATGGACGTGTCGATCACGTTCGCCGACTTCCCGACCGAGAAGATCGGCGAGACGACCCGCGCCTACCGTCAGCTCGGCATCGGCTACGCCAACCTGGGCGCGCTGCTCATGGCGACCGGCCACGCCTACGACTCCGACGGCGGTCGCGCCGTGGCCGGGGCGATCACCTCGCTGATGACCGGCACGTCCTACCGCCGCAGCGCGGAGCTGGCCGGCGCCGTCGGCCCGTACGACGGCTACGCCCGCAACGCCGAGCCGCACAAGCGGGTCATGCGCAAGCACGCCGCCGCCAACGACAACCTGCGCACGATCGGCTCGATGGACGGCAAGATCCACGCCGAGGCGTCCCGGCAGTGGTCGGAGTGCCTGCGCATCGGCGAGAAGAACGGCTACCGCAACGCCCAGGCCAGCCTGCTCGCGCCGACCGGTTGCCTCACCGGCGACACGCTGATCACCACCGACCGTGGTCTGGTCCGGCTCTCGGAGATCGGCGACGTCTACGGCGACCGCTGGCAGGATCTGGACATGACGGTCTCGACAGATGAGGGACCACGCCGGGCTACGAAGTTCTTCGTCAATGGCGAGGAGCCCACCCGGCTGCTCAGGACCGCCGGGGGCTACCAGATCCAGGGCACCCTCACCCACCGTGTGAAGGTGGTGGACCAGGCGAATGGCGAGTGGATCTGGAAGCGCATGGCGGACGTGGGCGCGGGCGACATCCTGCCGATGCAGCTGAGGACCTTGGTGGGGACCCCTCGCAAGGTCGCGCTGCCCGTTCTGGACCAGGCCTACTATGCGGGCGACCGGAACATTCGGGTTCCCGATGCCGTCTCCGAGGAGCTCGCCGAGTTGGTGGGTTACTTCATGGGTGATGGCAGCCTGCACAGCAAGGGCATCAGGCTGTGCGTGGCGGACGCCGATCTCGATGTGGTGGAGCGACTGCGGATCATCTCAAAGTCGCTGTTCGACCTGGAGCCCGTCGTCACGGCGAAGGAGGGCTACCACGAGGTGGTTCTGCAGTCCGTCCGGCTGGCTCGCTGGTGGGAGGGATCCGGCTTCGCCAAGGAGCTTCCCGGCGTCGACCATTCGGGCAAGGGCTGGTCTCCGCGGGTTCCCTCGGCGATTCTCGAGTCCAACGACGCTGTTGTGTACGCGGCGTTCCTGCGTGGTCTGTTCGAGGCCGACGGCACCGTCGCTGAGGGTGTCCCCAGCCTCAGCACCGCGTCGAAGTCCTTCGCGGGTGAGATCCGCACGCTTCTGCTCGCCCTCGGCATGATCACGACCACCAGGACGACGGTCAGCGGTTTCGGAAGCGATCTCTACCAAGTGCGCCTGCGCAACATCGACCACGCGCTGGTCTACGACGAGGTGATCGGCTTCCTCGGCGAACGTAAGGCGCGGGCGCTGGCGTTCGCGGAGCCTGACGGGTCGGCCAGGCGAGACCACGTCTACCTGCCGCGCGAGGCGTGGGAGGAGCTTGCGCCCAAGGGCCACAGGTCCCGCGACGCGATCCTCCAGTCGCTTCGCAACGTCGGTGGGGTGCCGCGGATGGCGGCCAGGCTGCTGTTCGCGGAGACGCACGACGAGCGGCTGGCACACGCCCTGGGCCATGCCTTCGAGGTCGTCGCGGCCAACGAGGACGGCGGCGTGCAGCCGACCTACGACCTTTCGGTGCCGGAGAACGTCACCTACGTGGCCAACGGCATGGTCAGCCACAACACCATCGGCTTGATGATGGACTGTGACACGACCGGCATCGAGCCCGACCTGGCGCTGGTCAAGTTCAAGAAGCTGGTGGGCGGCGGCTCCATGCAGATCGTCAACCAGACCATCCCGCGGGCCCTCCGGCAGCTCGGCTACCAGCAGGAGCAGACCGAGGCGATCGTCGAGTACATCGCCGAGCACGGTCACGTCGTCGACGCTCCCGGGCTGCGCGGGGAGCACTACGAGGTGTTCGACTGCGCGATGGGCGAGCGCGCGATCGCCCCGATGGGCCACGTGCGCATGATGGCCGCCGCCCAGCCGTTCCTGTCGGGCGCCATCTCCAAGACGGTCAACCTGCCCGAGTCGGCGACCATCGACGACATCGAGCAGGTCTACATGGAGGGCTGGAAGCTCGGCCTCAAGGCGCTGGCCGTCTACCGCGACAACTGCAAGGTCGGCCAGCCGCTGTCGGCCGGCGGCAAGAAGGAGGAGGCCAAGACCGAGGCGCAGCCCGAGGTCAAGGTCGTCGAGATCAACCGCCCGACCAGGCGGCGGATGCCCAACCAGCGGCCCAGCACGACCACCCGCTTCACGGTGGGCGGGGCCAAGGGCTACATGACCGCCTCGTCCTACCCTGACGACGGGCTCGGCGAGGTCTTCCTCAAGATGTCCAAGCAGGGCTCGACGCTGGCGGGCGTCATGGACGCCTTCTCGGTGGCGATCTCGATAGGGCTCCAGTACGGCGTGCCGCTGGAGACGTACATGAGCAAGTTCGTCAACATGCGGTTCGAGCCGGCCGGGATGACCGACGACCCGGACATCCGGATGGCGACCTCGGTGATGGACTACATCTTCCGGCGTCTGGCGCTCGACCACCTGCCCTATGACGAGCGGGCGGCGCTGGGCATCTTCTCGGCGGCCGAGCGCGCCGCGCAGCAGCGCGGTGAGGACCCGGCGGTGCTGCAGGAGTCGGTCGACCGCGAGGCGCTCGCGCAGTCGGCGCCGATCGAGGAGAAGCCGGAGGTGGAGCCGGCCAAGGAGCTCACGCTGGAGAGCCACCGGCGCATCACCGCCGACGCGCCGCTCTGCATGACGTGCGGCACCAAGATGCGGCCCGCGGGCAGCTGCTACGTCTGCGAGGGCTGCGGCTCGACCAGCGGCTGCAGCTAGGCGATCGCGGATGACGTGCCAGTCGATCTGATCGACTGAGGGCGTGGTCGCAGGTCAAGGAGGGGAGTCCGGGCATCGGCCCGGCTCCCCTTCTCCCTTTTGGTGAAGAAGGGCCGGTTAACTGAGCAGGCCGCGGCGATAACCCTCGCCGACGGCGGCAGCCCGGTCGCGGACGCCGAGTTTGTCGTAGATGTGCAGCAGGTGGGTCTTGATGCTGGCCTCGCTGATGAAGAGTTTGGCGGCGGCCTGGCGGTTGGAGGCGCCGTCGGCGACAAGGGCGAGGACCTGTAGCTCGCGGTCGGTGAGGGCGGCCTTGACCGGTCGGCGCACCTGGCCCATCAGGCGGCCGGCGACCGAGGGCGACAGGACCGGCTCGCCGGCGGCGGCGGCGCGGACGGCACGCAGCAGTTCGTCGGTGGGAGCGTCTTTGAGCAGGTAGCCGGTGGCGCCGGCCTCGATGGCGGGCAGGACGTCGGAGTCGCCGTCGAAGGTGGTCAGGACGAGGACCTTGACGTGAGGGTGGGCCCGGCGGAGGGCGGTGATGGCGGCGACGCCGTCCATCTCGGGCATGCGCAGGTCCATGAGGACGACGTCGACGTCGAGTTCGGCGGCGCGTTCGAGCCCTTCGCGGCCGTTGGCGGCCTCGCTGGCGACATCGATGTCGGGTTCGGCTTCGAAGACGGCGCGCAGGCCGTCGCGGACGATGGGGTGGTCGTCGACGAGAAGAAGGCGGATCACTGGGGGCCTATCTGGAGGGCGGGGACGGTGGCGCTGACGGCGGTGCCTTCGCCGGGGGCGCTTTCGATCTCGAAGTCGCCGCCGACGCCGCGCACGCGTTGTCTCATGCTGCTGAGCCCGAATCCTTGGCCGTTGGTGCCGTCGATGCCTTTGCCGTCGTCGCGGATGTCGAGGAGGACGACGGTGCCGGTGTAGGAGAGGGTGAGGCCGGCGCGGGTGGCGTTGGCGTGTTTGGCGACGTTGGTGAGGGCTTCCTGGGCGACGCGGAAGAGGGTGACCTCGATGGCGGGGCTGAGGGGGATGCGGTCGCCGGTGACTTCGACGTGGAGGTCGACGCCGGCGGTCTGGGTCCAGGTGCGGGCGAGGGTGGTCAAGGCTTCGGGAAGGTGGGCGTTTTCGAGCTGGTGGGGACGGAGGGCGTCGACCGAGCGGCGGGCTTCGGCGAGGCTGTCCTGGGCCAGGGTGAGGGCGCGGTCGATGTGGGTGTCGCGGTCCTGGACGCGTTGGGCGGCGCGAAGCTGGGTGATGATGCCGGCGAGGCCCTGGGCGAGGGTGTCGTGGATTTCGCGGGCCATGCGCTGGCGTTCGTCGAGGATGCCGGCTTCGCGGGCTTGACTGAGGAGGTGGGCGTGGAGGTCGGCGTTCTCTTCCAGGGCTGTTTGAAGGTCGGTGAGTGCTTGGCGGTACCTGCGCTGCCGTTCTTCGATCCTGATGCCGAAGATGTGGCCGCCGCCGATGGTGAGGGTCTGGACGGCGATGATCGCGATGTGCAGGAGGACGATCTGGGCGTTGACCTGGGACCAGTCGAGTGAGGTTCCGTACAGGACGGTGGAGGTGGCGGCGACGGCGGCGAAGGTCCACTTGGAGGGGGCGAAGGAGCTGGCGAGGAAGAAGCCGGAGATGCAGTAGATGAGGAAGATCGGGTGGTGGAAGGACAGGAGCGCGGAGGTGGCCAGGACGCCGCAGAAGTAGGTGATGGTGGTGGCGCGGCGGTTGCGGAGGTCGGCGGGCAGGAGGGTGTGGGCGCCGAGGATCCAGGCCAGGGCCAGGGCGGTGAGCGCGAGGGTGCGGGGGATCCCGCCCGCGGGCTGCTCGGGTGAGGTGACGCTGATGGCCAGGGCGGTGGCCAGGGTGAGGTAGGGAACGACCTCGACGAAGATCCCGAAACGTCGTTCCCAGGTGGAGGGTGGGAAGGGGTCGTTCATGGCGCTGAGCTTATGCGCATGGGGATGAGGATCGCGTAGCCGTACATGAGCAGCCCGAGGGTGATCATGAAGATGATGGTGGGCCACTGCCAGAGGGGTGGCAGGTGCAGGGCGAGGAACCAGACGGGGTCCTGGATGCCGACGATTTTGAAGATCATGGGGACGATGCCCTGGGGGAAGGTGGGCAGCCAGGCCACGCAGTAGCAGAGGGTGACGGCGACGCGGTGCTTGAGGGGCAGGTCGGCGGCGGTGCCCTTGCCGGTGGGCTGGGGGGCGGGGCCGTGCTTCATGAGGCTGAGCAGCTCGGTCCCATGGCTTTCGAGCCTGCGGTGGGCGATCCTGCCGAGGCCCCAGAAGCTGAGGGCGCCGGTGAGCAGGCCGACGGGGATGCCGGCCCAGGGTTGCAGGAGGATGGCGGCGGCGGTGGGGAGCGCGATCGTGGGGACGGCGACGAGCATGAGCCAGGCCAGGCCGGATTCGGCACCTTCGTCGGCGCCGGTGTTGAGCGGGTTGCCGCCGCGCTTGTGGGGGTCGGTGCCGGGGACGAGGGAGGTGACGGCGATGCAGACGATGAGGCCGGCGGCGCCGCCGAGGAGGGCGGGGAGCAGGCCGAGGACCCAGGGCCAGGCCCAGGTCTGGCCGCTGACGGCGGTGCCGGCGAGGGTGAGGACGGTGGCGGCCGGGCCGACGACGAGCAGCCAGGCGAGCTGGCGGCCGCGGACGTCGGCGCGTTCGGCGCCTGGGGTCATGAGGGTGAGCCACAGGGCGGTTCCGTCTACGCCGTAGAGGTTGGCGGAGACTCCGGCGGCCATGACGATGGCGATGAGCCCGGTGAACGGGACCATGATCCATGAGTCGATGGTGACGAGGAGCAGGGGGAAGACCAGGGCGTAGGAGAAGGCGGTGCCGAGGAGCTGGATGCGGACCAGGTCGCGCCACCAGGTGCGCAGTTCCTTGGCGGCGGCGATGCGGGCGCCGCCGGCGGCGGGGAAGGGGCGGGGTGTGCCGCGGCGGGCGGGTACGCCGCCCCGGGCTGCCGAGACGACGCGCCGGGCGAGCAGGCCGGCCCAGGCGAGCAGGAGCAGGGCGATGGCGGCGCCGTTGGCGGCGAGGATGAGCAGGGCGAGGGGCCAGGATGCTTCGATGGCGGCCACGCCCCAGCCGGAGGGCAGGACACGGACGAGGGTCTGGGTCCAGGCGAGGGTGTCGGTGGTGCCGAGGGCCACGGCGGGGGCCCAGCCGTTGCCGCTGAGGGCCAGGGCGGTTCCGGTGACGATGCCGGCGGTGGCGGCGGTGACGCGGGATCGGACGAACAGCCCGATGACGGCGACGACGACCCGGGAGATCACCACCATCGTGGTGAGCGTGGCCAGGGCGGCGGCCAGCCCGATGAGGACGCCGGCGGGGCCGTGGCGCCAGCCGTACACCGGCAGGGACAGCAGGGCGATGAGGGTGACGAGTGGTGCGGGGCCGGCGAAGGCTCCGGCGAGCAGTCCTGCCGCGATACGGCGGGGCGTGGCGGGGAGCATGGCGAAGTATTCGGGGCGGAGGGTCTCGTCGCCGCCACCGGTGAAGATGGGGCCGAAGATCCAGCCGATGAGCCAGACGGCCAGGGCCAGGGGGAGGTAGGCGGGCCACAGGACGGCGACCACGATCGTTCCGGCGGCCAGGGCGAGGCCGAGCAGGACGCCGAAGTACAGGTTGGTGGCGCGGTCACCGCGCAGGGAGTTGCGCAGCAGGGCGAGCCGCATCCGGATCAGGATGTGCGCCAGGTCGGCCTGGCCGGGGGTCATGCTGTGAGCCATGCCAGTCCCTCCGTTCCACGGCTCTGGGCGCCGACGAGGCCGACGAAGGCGTCCTCGAGGGTGGCGGTGCCGCGTACGTCGGCCAGAGGGCCGGCGGCCACGACGCGCCCGTCGGACATGACGCCCACGTGGTCACAGAGCTGCTCGACCAGGGCCATGACGTGGCTGGAGATGATGACGGAGCCGCCGCTGTCGACGAACTTGCTCAGGATGGCCCTGATGGTGGCCGCGGAGACGGGGTCGACGGCCTCGAACGGCTCGTCCAGGACGAGGAGGCGGGGGGCGTGCAGGAGGGCGACGGCCAGGCCGATCTTCTTGCGCATGCCGGTGGAGTATTCGATGACCAGAGTCCGCTCCGCGGCGTCGAGTTCGAAAACCTGAAGGAGCTCGTCGGTGCGTTCGGCGACGACGCCGGCCGGCAGGCCGCGCAGGAGACCGAGGTAGGTGAGAACCTCGCGCCCGGTGAGCCGTTCGGGCATGGCGTTGCCGTCGGGCAGCACGCCGACGAGCGCCTTGGCCTGGACGGTGTCGTGCCAGACGTCGACGCCGAAGATCCGGGCGCTGCCGGCGTCGGGCCGCAGCAGGCCCACGGCCATGGCCAGAGTGGTGGTCTTTCCGGCGCCGTTGGGGCCGACCAGCCCGTAGAAGGATCCGGCGGGGACGGTGAGGTCGACGTCGTCGACGGCGACGTGGTCGCCGAAGGCTTTGCGGAGTCCCGTGGTCTGGAGGGCGGGCTCCGGATGTGTTGACATGCTTCGAGGATCGCGCGGGGGTGTGGGGTGGCGGATCGGCCGAGTGGGGAGCGGAGTGGTGGATTCCGGCATCAACCGATCGGTTGATGCGGAGAGGGGCGGCTGCTCGGAGCGCCGAGCCTTCGACCGCCGGCCGCGGCGCGCTCGCGCGATCGATCGGCCTGCTCGGAGGGAGGGGGCTGACGGCGACGAGCGCCTGGCCTTGGGAAGGCCAGGCGCTCGGGTCGCTGCCAGGTGCGCCGGTCAGATCCGGACAGGCGCTGACCGTGGGGCGCTGATGTCGGGACGTGGTGTCACGCGGCCCGCGCCACCTCCACGACAGCGGTCAGTACGATCTCTCGCTTCCTCCATGACAGCGGTGAGTACGACCTTTCCGTACCTTTACGACAGCGGTCAGTACGACCCCTCGGTGGACGGGCTCGACGACTCGTCCTGCTGGTCGTCGCGCTGCGAGCGGTCGTCCTTGCCGTGCCTCCGGTCTTCCTGGCCCTCGCGGTCCATGCCCTCGTAGCCCCTGCCTTCGGGCCCCTTTCCGTCGCGGGCGCTCATGTCGCGGATCACGACGGCGGTGGCGGTGTCGCCCTCCACCTTCGCCATGATCGCGACCTTCTGCCCGGCCTTCACGGTGTCGATGCCCTCGCCGCGGCGGTTGATCCGGGTGTCGTCGTTGACCGTGTACTCCTTGGTGTAGCCGTCCGCGCTCTTGACGGTGACCGAGCCTTGGCCGACGGCTGTGACCTCGCCTTGCTGGCCGGTGAAGGTCGCGTACCCGCCCTCATCGTTGGGGACGACGAACTCGCCGTGGATGGGGAGCTTGTGGAAGCCCCACTTGTGTCCCCGGTCCTTGCCCGACTTCTTGTCGGAAGGGGCCCCGGAGGGGGTGGCCGACGGTGTGTCGCTCGACGTGGCGGCCGGCGCTGTCGGGGAGGTGAGGGCGGCGGCGGTGGCCACGCCACCGCCGGTCGCCACCACGAGCGCGGTGGTGGCCATGAGCAGCAAGGAGCGGGAAACGCGGCGCCTGGCCGGCTTGCCGGCCTGGGACGTGGTGGTGCTGTCCGATCCTGGGGTCATCTTTCTTGTCCTCCCGAGCTGTGGAATAGGACAAGTGTGCACGAATCGGTCTAAAACGGACGTAAATGCTGTCTGTGCTCCGGTAGACACCCTCCGTCAGCCAGGGCTCGGCGCCTCGCCGGACATTGGAGCAGCCCGCGAGCCACCGCCGTACGGCCTGGGGGCAGGTCACTCGGCGCGCAGGCTCATCCCGTACAGCCGAGACACGCTGAGCCTGATCACCATGCGCCGGTCGTCGACCATCCGGCGCAGGAACGCGGCCTCGTCACCCGGGGCGGCGAAACCCGACCGCATGGCCAGCAGCTCATGGCCGACCTCGTCGCCGGGCTCGACGGTCACCGGTGACAGCTCGGCCTCACCCTCGGCCACCCCGTAGGAGCGGAAGCCTTCGCCGGCCACGTAGAGGGCGCCGCGCGGATCCTTGTGCAACTGGCGCACCTTCGGCCGGTCGGCGATCGTCGAGATGCGGACGACCCGCTGCTCGGGGTCCCACGCGTAGCGGACGGTGGACATCTCGGGACGGCCGCTGCTCTGGACCGTGGCGAGCGTGCCGAAGCGCTGCTCACCCAGCAACCGGGACACCTGCGCCTCGGACAGGAAGCCGCCAGGCGAGCCCATGGCCGACCCCTGGGTCTCCTGTGACATCGGCGGACTCCCCTTTTCGTCACAGGAACCCTACCGGAGCTCAGTCCATGCCCAGCCGGCGCGCGAGAGCCTGTCCGTCGGAGATCACCCAGTACTCGGCGAACCTCTCGCCCTCGACCCGCAGGATGTCGTGGCCGCTGAAGGTGACCCTGGTCCCCGCCGGAGCCGTCGCGCCCGGCAGGCCGCCGCGGTAGGAGCCGCCGAACGTCCAGCGGGCCGCCACCCGATCGCCGTCGATGATCGGCCCCACGTCGAGGGTGACGGAGACGTCGCCGAACGGCGCGTGGCCCTGGCGGAGCATCTCGATCAGCTCGCCGGGGCCCGTCACCTCCTTGTCCGGCCAGTGACCGACGAACCCGGGGGTGACGAGGTCGTGGGCGAGCTCGAAGTCGCCGTTCCACATCTCGAGCAGCCAGCGCTCGTACAGTGTCGCGATCATCCGCCGCCCGTACCCACGAGACGCGCGCTCTCACCTGTGAGGGGGACAAAGATCGCGACCGGCAAGTGACCGTTAAGCGAGCGTCGATGGGGCAGATCCATAGTGGGGGTTCGAATCGACGAGAGGCGCCACGATGACAGTCCCCTTACGGCCCCCCGCCCTCACCGGTCACCCCAGCAAGGCGCTGCTGATCGGCCTCGTGGTGTCCAGCCTGCTGGCCGTGGTCGTGCTGGTCGTACTGCTGCTGAACGGTGGTCCCGTCGGGTTCGGCCTGTCGATGGGGCTGGCCCTGGCGCCGCTGCCCCTGCTGCTCGCGGCCGTGCTCTCACTCGACCGGCTGGAGCCGGAGCCGAAGCTGCACCTGGCCTTCTCCTTCGCCTGGGGCGCGGGGGTGGCGATCGTGCTGGGGATCGGGCTCACCGTCGCCGGCCAGGCGCTGTTCGCCAAGGCGGGCTACGGCTCGCAGGTCGTCAGCACCGTGGGCACCGTCTTCCTGGCCCCGGTGGTCGAGGAGGCGCTGAAGGGTGCGGCGCTCCTGCTGCTCCTGCGCAGGCGGCGGGAGATCGACGGGCTCACCGACGGCATCATCTACGCCTCCATGGCCGGGCTGGGCTTCGCGGCCGTGGAGAACGTCGGCTACTACCTGCTGAGCTTCACCCAGGGCGGTGTGGGCGCGACCATCCAGCTGTTCGTGATCAGAGGGCTGATCGACCCGCTCGGCCACCCCGTCTACACCTCCATGATCGGTGTGGCCGTGGCGTACGCGCTGACCCGGCGGGGGCCGGCCCGGTACGCCGTGATCCCGCTCGGCTACCTCGCGGCGGTCCTTCTGCACGGGCTCTGGAACGGTAGCGCCACGACGGAGTCGTTGTCCTGGATCGGCCTCGCCTACCTGGTGATCATGGGTGCGCTGGTCTTCCTCATCATGGTGACCGTACGGGAGCGCAGGCACCTGGTCGCCACGATGGGCGTCCACCTGCCGGCGTACCAGCAGACGGGGCTGGTCACGCCGGCCGACATCGCCATGCTGAGCTCCCTTCCGGGACGCAGACTCGCCCGCAAGTGGGCCAGGGGCAAGGGGCTGGGCAAGGAGATGTCCGACTACCAGCAGGCGGCGACCGAGCTGACCATGCTGCACCTGCGGGCCGACCGGGAGGGCATGGACCTGGACACGTTCGCGGCCGAACGCAACGCGCTGCTGGGGGTCATGGCGAATTCCCGCCAATGGTGATGTCGGACGGTCCACCCGATTCTGACAAGATCGAGCGAACCCCCGAAAGGAGCGCGCATGAGCTGGGTGGAGATCGGGTCCGAGGCCGAACTGCGGGATCTGCTGGGAGAGGTGAAGGCGCGCTCGGCGACCAAGGAGCGCGTCCGCCTGCACGAGCGCGACAGGCAGTGGCTGGCCGCCTCGCCGTTCTGCCTGATCGCCACCTCCGACGCGGAGGGCAACTGCGACGTCTCGCCGAAGGGCGACCCGGCAGGGTTCGCCCACGTCATCGACGACACCACGATCGCCATCCCCGACCGCCCGGGCAACCGCAGGGCCGACGGATTCCGCAACATCCTGCGCAACCCGCACATCGGCCTGATCTTCCTGATCCCCGGCCGCAACGAGACCCTCCGCGTCAACGGCCGTGCCCGGCTCGTCCGGGAGGCGCCGTTCTTCGACGAGCTGATCGCCAAGGGACACCGCCCGGACCTGGCGATCGTCGTGGAGATCGAGCAGATCTTCTTCCACTGTGCCAAGGCGTTTCTGCGTTCGTCGCTCTGGAAGCCCGACCGCTGGGAGCCCGACCGGCTGCCCTCGCACGCGCAACTGGTCAAGGACGTGCAGAAGGTGGACGAAACCCTCGAAGAGCTCGAGGACTACTACGGCGAGACCTACGCCAAGCGGTTGTACGGCTGAGCCCCGGCCGTCACAGCCGGGGCTCGGAGGTCAGGCCGCGGGAGGCGGGCCGTCGGGGAAGCGGATCACGTTGCGGCTGCTGTAGGCGCGCAGGTCAACGATCTTGGGATCGGGGGGAACCGGCTTGTGGCGGTCGTCGGTGCGGATGTCGCGGACCTTGTGCCTGGACACGTGTGGCGGCACTGCCACGAGCCTCTTCATGTGAGCCCCCCGTGATGTTCTTGTTACCTATGTTATCTACAGATACCCGGGTAAGTTCTGTGTAAGGAGTGATTCAGTAGGGAAGCCGTCGGCCCGATGGGGACCGCAGGTCCAGGCCCGTGTCGCGGTCCGGACGCCGCTTCGCCGTCGGCTTGACGATCCTCACGCGTCTCATGGTCTGCCCCCTCTCGGTGTCTCGGCCTGGGCTCACTGTGCGCCCCGCCGGTTGCCGGGGAGTTGGTGAGTGCTTGCAGCCCAACCTAGTCCGGGTCCGGGACGCGGCTCCACGCATTTCTACGGTCTCGCCGTACGCGTCCGGTGCCGTCCCGAATCATCAGCCGTTCCCGCCCGGGAGCCGTCCGAATCACGACCCGCGCTCCCCGGGCCGTAACGGGCGCGCGCCCGTTACGGCCCGGCCCGGCTCAGCCGGCGGGCGCGAGGCGGGTGGCGACGCCGATCCGGTTCCAGGCGTTGATCATGGCGATCGCCACGACCAGCGTCGCGAGCCCCGTCTCGTCGTAGTGCTCGGCCGCCTGCCGCCAGACCTCGTCGGGCACGGCCTCGCGGTCGGCCAGCCGGGTGGCCTCCTCGGCCAGCGCGAGCGCCGCCCGCTCGGCCGGGGTGTAGTAGGGCGCCTCCCGCCAGGCGGCCACCGACCAGAGCCGCTCGTCGCTCTCACCGGCCTTCTTCAGGTCACGGCTGTGCATGTCGACGCAGAAGCCGCAGCCGTTGATCTGGCTGACGCGCAGCTTGACCAGCTCGATCGTGCTGTGCGGGAGACCGCTGCGCAGCAGGAAGCCCTCGACGTCGACGAACGACCGGTACGCCTCGGGCGCCAGCTCGGCCACGTTGATCCGCTGGGACATGACTACCTCCATCGTGTCGTGGTTACAGGGACAAGACGGGATGGGACCGGTGAATGTGACACTTTGTCCGTGCGTCGAAGCCGGCCGGTCATGGCATTGATCGACGGAGACCTGTGGCGGCTCGGCGACCACTGGCCGGCCGGTCGCGTCGGATCGGGCGAACCCGGCCCGATTATGGACGTCCCTTGAGGTCCCTTGAGGAAAGCGCACCCGGAAACCGGGTATCTGGTCGGCGAAGCGACCGGACAAAGGGGATCATCATGGCCATCTGCGAGGCATGTGGCAACGACTACGACATGTCCTTCGAAGTGCACGCCCAGGGAGCGGTGCACGTCTTCGACTCCTTCCAGTGTGCCATCCAGACCATGGCGCCGATCTGCGAGCACTGCGGCACCCGGGTCATCGGCCACGGCGCCCAGTCCGGCGATCACTGGTACTGCGGCGCCCACTGCGCCCGCCAGGAGGGCAGCGCCGGGATCGTCGACCGGGTCATGGCGGGGACGTCCGCCTAGAGACTCCTCGTCCGGATCCGCCCGCCGCACCGAAGCGATGGGCACGGAGGGCTTCTCCTGATCGTGCGCAGTGCCCAGACTGGAGGACGTGGCCGACTTCGAGGTGGTTGTCATAGGTTCCGGGCCCGGCGGACAGAAGGCGGCCATAGCGGCGGCCAAGCTGGAGAAGCGGGTCGCCGTCGTCGAGCGCCGCAACATGATCGGCGGCGTGTGCATCAACACGGGCACCATCCCCTCCAAGACCCTGCGCGAGGCCGTCCTCTACCTGACGGGCCTCAACCAGCGCGAGATGTACGGCCAGAGCTACCGGGTCAAGGACGAGATCACGGTGGGTGATCTGGGGATCCGGACCCAGCACGTGATCGGCCGTGAGATCGACGTGATCCGCTCCCAACTGGCCCGTAACCATGTGACGGTGCTCATGGGGTCGGCCCGGTTCGTCGACGCGCACACGCTGGACGTGGTCGACGAGGCGGGGCGCGGGGTCAAGGTCACAGCGGACAAGATCATTGTGGCGACGGGGACCCGGCCGGCGCGGGCCGAGTCGTACAAGGTGGCGGCCCTGGACGCGATGAACAAACTCCGGCGCGTCGCCCGCTTCGAACTCTGACCCGGGCCGGGCACCCGTCACACCGGGCCTGTCGTGCCGGTACGGGTGAGGGCCGTGCGCCCATCACCGTCGCCCGCGACCGCTGGGTGCGCGGGGTGCACGAGATCTCGACATTTTCTGCTCGGGAGCCGCATCTGCGTCTGCTTGGCTATATGCATGATCAACAGCGACTCACTGTCTCGGCCTGACCCGATCGCCTATCTCGACCAGGTGGCCGCGAGCGCGGTAGGCCGGGGCTACAAGCGGCAGGTGCTCGAACTGCTCGATCTCCAGCCAGGCCAGACCGCGCTCGATCTCGGCTGCGGTCCGGGGACCGACCTGGCGGCGATGGCGACCGCCGTCGCGCCGGCCGGTCGGGTCATCGGAGTCGACCGGGATCCGGTGATGATCGCGGAGGCTCGTGCCCGTTCCGTGGGACAGCCCCTGATCGAGATTCGCTCCGGTGATGTCCATGCGCTGCCGCTGGAGGAGGACACCGTCGATCGAGCTCGTACCGACCGCGTGCTCCAGCATGTGGCCGATCCGGCGCGGGTGCTGGCGGAGTTTCGCCGGGTGGCTCGTCCCGGAGGGCGGATCGTCATGGCCGAACCCGACTGGGAGGGACTGTTGATCGACTCCCCTCAGCCGGCCATGAGCCGGGGACTGAGCCGATTCATGGTCGCCGAGATGATCCGCAACGCGACCATCGGCCGCGGCCTGGCCCGGCTGTGCGAGGAGGCGGGCCTCGTGGTCCGGACTGTGGTGACGGTGGCGCCGGTGTTTCGCGACTTCACGACGGCTGATCACATGTTCGGGCTGCGTCGCAATGTGGGCCGGGCCATCGACGCCGGCTATCTCGATTCCGATGCCGAAAGGTGGATCGAGGACGCCGGCTCTCGGCCGTTCCTGGCCTCGGCTCTGTTGTTCCTGGTGGCGGCTGAGATTCGCGGGTGATGGGGGATTTGTCCGACTGCTTCTGCCGGCCGTGGTGAGTGTGGTCCGGTGCGTGAGCCGGCGCACGCGCGCGGTCCAGCCGCGACGGCCGGGGTCACGCGAAAGCCGGTGAGGCCCAGGCGACGCGGACGAAGTCGTCCGTGGTGAGCTTCTGGCCAGGCGCTGACGGCGAGTTCCTGGTTCGGTCCGTAGTCCAGGGAAGCGGCCGCCACGATCCCCCGGACGGTGGAGAGCGACCGGGGGATGGCTCAGAAAGCCGGGGGTCAGTCGTCGGCGGGGGTGCGGCGACCGCGGGCCGGTGGCTTCTTGCGGCCCGCCACCAGCGTGTCGCCCGGCGACGCCGAGGCGGTGGGCTCCTCGGACGGTGCGGCGTCACCCGTACGGCGCGGCCGGGGATGCGGCGCCGTGTCCTCCAGCTTGGCGCCCTCGGTCTTGGCGGTCTCGGCGGTGGTGCCGTCGGCGGCGTCGGGCTTCGACGAGACGGTGGACGCCTTGCCACCGGACGGCCTGCTCCCGGTCGGTTTGCTCCCGGACGAGGTGCCACCCGGCGGTCGTGCCGGCTTGGTCGCCGTCGGGGGCGGGGGGCCATCCGGCTCGCGGAGCGAGGCGATGACCTGGTCGGCCTCCGAATCGGCGGCGAACTCGCTGGCCGCGGCCGACTCCCTGCGCCGGATCACCACCATGTGGTCGACCGAGATCCGCCCGGCGCCCACCACGGCGAGCAGCAGCGCGGCCGCGCCCAGCAGGATGATCTCGTTCAGCGTGATCGGATTGAGTGGCGGAGCGATCAGGAACACCGCCAGCGCCTCGGCGAACAGGGTCAGTCCGACGACCGACACGGCCAGCCCGGCGATCAGCAGGGCGCCGCCGATCAGCTCGGTGAGCATGGTCACGGTGGCCCAGGCGCCCGGCGCGGGCGCTCCTTGTCGCGCGAACTCCTCTCCGGTGGCCTTCAGGCCGATTTCCAGCTTGTTCCAGCCGTTGGCGAAGAAGATGCCGCCCACACCTATGCGGGCGACTAACGCGGCAAGATCACGGAGGGCTTGTCTCACGGTTGATGCCTGCCCTAATCGGGACATCACACACCTCAATCACGGCGGAGCAGCATGGCCACGGCGATGGCGGTCAGGCTGAGGAGGACGACGCTCACGACGACGGTCGTGTGCAGGGCGTTGACGAAGGCCCATCGGGCGGTGTGGAGCAGCGCGTCGCCCGCGCTGCCACCGATCTCGTGCGCCACGTGGGCGGCTCCGGCGAGTGACTGCCTGGCCTGGTCCATGCCACCGGCGGGCACGCCGGGCACGGCGGTGAGCGCGGGCGCGTACGCGATGGTGGTGATGGTGCCGAGCACCGCGACGCCCAGGCCGGCGCCCAGCTCGTAGGCGGTCTCCTCGATGGCGGCCGCGCCTCCCGCGTGGGACTCGGGCACCGCGGACATGATCGTGTCGGAGGCGGCAAGGAGGGAGACCTGCACGCCGAAGCCGATGCCCACGAAGCAGACCGCGAGCATCACCGGATGGCCCTCGACGCCCCAGGTCAGCGTCGGGGTCAGCGCGACCGCGACGAGCCCGAGCCCGCCGCTCATGGTGGCCCGCAGGCCGATCCTGGGCAGGAAGTGGGCGGCGGCCAGGCCGCCGACGACGGCCGAGACGACCAGCGGCAGCATCCTGAGCGCGGCGCGCACGGGGCTGTCGCCGAGCACGAGCTGGAGATACTGCGCCAGCATCAGCTGCAGCCCCACCAGGGCGAACACACCCAGCAGCACCCCGGTCACGCCGGTGCTGAACTCTCGGTCGCGGAACAGGCGGACCTCCAGCAGCGGCGAGGCCAGCCGGGTCTGCCGCCGGACGAACCACACGAGCAGCGCCACGCCGCCCAGGAAGATCGAGAAGGCGGCGCCGAACGGCATCAGGCTGCCCGACCCGGCCTCCTTGAGCCCGAACGCCAGCGCCAGGATGCCGAACACCGACAGCGCCGCGCTCAGGCCGTCCCACGGCCGGTCGGCCCGCTTGCGTGACTCGGGCAGCAGCCGGGCGGCGACGGGCAGCAGCACGAGCAGGATGGGCACGTTGACCAGGAAGACGGCGCCCCACCAGATGCCCACGAGCAGCCCGCCGACCAGCGGCCCGATCGCGGCGCCGGCGGCGGCGACCGCGCTCCAGACGCCCAGCGCGATGGCCCGCTCGCGCCGGTCGGTGAAGACCTGGCGGATCAGGGAGAGCGTGGCCGGCATGATCATCGCGCCGCCGACGCCGAGCAGCGCCCTGAACACGATCAGCGCCAGCGGCGTGGGGGAGAAGGCGGCGGCGGCCGAGGCGACGCCGAACAGCACGAACCCCGCCAGCACCAGCCGCTTACGCCCGTAACGGTCACCGAGGGCGCCGAACATGATCAGCAACGGCGCCACGACCAGCGAGTAGACGTCGATGATCCAGAGCAGCTGCACCGCCGACGGCTCCAGCGCCGCGGTCAGCGCGGGCACCGCGATGTGCAGCACGGTGGCGTCGACCGTGATCAGGAGCAGGCTCAGACAGAGGACCAGGAGGATGGACCAGCGATTGTCGTGCTGTCGCTGAACCGCGCGCCGTGCGACGGGCGCGGCCTGTGTGACGGTCATGGGCCTCCTCGCAGGCCGATCCGGTCACTACGGGCCCGCACGTGCTGGTGGTCACGGCCCGCGTCGGAACTCGTGGGCGGGCGACCGGCTCCCTCCTCCCGAGCTCCTCCGCTCCGGCCTGCGTGGCAGCTTAAGCCATGCCATGCCCTTGGTATAGCGGTATGGACGCATCGAGCGGCCCACCGGCACCTCTCTAGAGAGATACAGCCATATGTCGGCACCTATCCAACCTTCGCTGACCAGCCGATCATGGACAGAGTGGGTACCGGCCCAGGCGATCAGTACCGCCCTGACCACAGCGACGACGACAAAGGCGACGACAACTTCGGCGGATCCTCGCGTGACTGGTGCCGCGAGGCCGTCACCCGCCTCGACGCGGGACGCCCCGAAGACGCCCTGACCGCCGCCCACCGGGCGGCCGATCTCGACCCGTTCAGCGAATGGGCCCACCGCCTGAGCAGCCTCGCCTTCGAACGACTCGGCCGCGACGCCGACGCGCTCCCGCCCGCCCGGGAGGCGGTGCGCCTGGCCCTCGGCTCCTGGCCGGCCCGGGTACGGCTGGCGGCGGTTCTGCGCCGGCTGCCGGGCCACTGGGACGAGGCCCTCGACCAGGTGGCCCTGGCCCGCCGCTTCGCCCCCGAGCGGCCCGGCCCGTACGTCCTGGACGGCGATCTGGCCCTGCTGCGCGCCGAGCACTCCCGCGCCGCGGCCGCCTACCGGGCCGCACTCGACCTCGACCCCGGACACCCGCAGGCCCGCGTCAACCTGGGCCTCACCCTGCTGCGCTGGGACCGCCCCCGCGCCCATCACGATCCCGCCTGGCCGATCGAGCCGCGCGAGACGGGCCGGGCCAGACGCGCGCTGGAGGTGTGGTCGCGTCAGGCCCGCCTCCTGGTGGCGCTGGCCACGCTCACGGTCGCGGTGGCCGCCCTCGGGTTCGACCGTGGAACCGAGGCCAAACTGGCCGGGTTCGCGGTGCTGGTGCTGCTGGTCCCGCTCACGCTCGGGCAGGCCCGCCGGATCAGGGTCTGGCCGTACGTGCCGGGCATGCTCGGCCGTGACCCCTGGCTGGGCACCGCCGTGGTGTCGGCGGCGGTGTCCGTGGTCGCGTTCGCCGCCTGGCTGGGCCTGGCCACGGTGCCGGGGGTGCCGTCGTCGTTCGACCCGGTATGGGCCGGGCTGGCGGCCATCGCCGTGCTGGGCTGGCCGATGCTCGCCGCCCTGCGCGCGCTGGCCGAGACCTGGCGCGGCCGGCCGGTCCAGGCCCTGACAGAGTTCATCCGCGCCGCGGGCGAGCGGACGGCCAGGCGGAACGCCGGGGTGGCGCTGTGGATCGTGCTCGGTCGCACCTGGTCGGTGCTGGTGCCGCTGGTGCTCGGCGCGCTGGCCGTGGAGCCGCGGGCGGCGCTGCTCGCCGTGGCGGTGCCGTACCCGCTGGTCGGTTCCTACCGCCGGGCCGGATATCGGGAGGACAAGTGGCTGGCGGCGGCGACGGCCCTGGTCGCGCTCGCGGCGGCGGCCTGCGCGGCGGGCGGGACGCTGGGCTCCGCGTGGAGCTGGCGGGCGGGCCTGGGCGCGCTGGGCGCGGTGGCGATCGTGTTCGCGCTGCGAGCCGTGCGCGCGTGGTGGCGGGGCGCGCCCGGCCCCTGGCGCGCGTCCCTGATCATGTGCGATCTGCCCGTCGGCGCCGAACCGTCCGTGGAGCTGACCTCCGAGATACGCCAGGCGTTCGCGTACGCCAGGAACGTCGTGCTGACCTATGGCGACTCCCTGGGACCCCGGGTGGTCGGCGCGGTGGCGACGGTCGGGCCGTCCGGCGAGCTCAGGCTGATCGCCGAGACCGAGGCATGGGAGGCGATCGAGACCGACCCACGGGTGGCGGTGTTCGCGGCGGACCCGCTGCAACGCCGGTTCTGGGTGGAGGTGCGCGGCATCGCGCTGGCCGACGGCGACCTGCTGCGTGTCACGCCCAAGCAGGTGCTCATGGGTGAGTTCCCTGGGCGGCATCAGCGCCGCTAGCTAGAGTCATGTTCTATGCGAATCCTCCGCACTCCCGACGAACGTTTCGCCGATCTGCCCGACTTCCCCTACGAGCCGCGATACGCCGAGGTCGACGGGCTGCGCATGGCCTGGGTGGAGGACGGGCCGTCCGATGGCGAGCCCGTGGTCCTGCTGCACGGCGAACCGAGCTGGTCGTTCCTCTACCGGCACGTCATGCCGGAGCTGGCGGCGGCCGGGCTGCGCGCCATCGCGGTCGACCTGGTCGGGTTCGGCCGCTCCGACAAGCCGGCCGAGGTGGGCGAGCACACCTACGCCCGGCAGGTGGAGTGGACGCGGGCGCTGCTGTTCGACGCCCTGAAGCTGACCGGCGTCACCATGGTGGGCCAGGACTGGGGCGGCCTGATCGGGCTCAGGATCGCCGCCGAGCACCCGGAGCGCATCGCCAGGATCGTCGCCGCGAACACGGGCCTGCCGACCGGTGACATCCCCATGCCGGAGGTGTGGCACCGGTTCAAGGACACGGTGGTCGACTCGCCCGCCCTGGACATCGCCAGGTT
Organism: Nonomuraea cavernae; assembly: GCF_014646355.1. GTDB lineage: Bacteria > Actinomycetota > Actinomycetes > Streptosporangiales > Streptosporangiaceae > Nonomuraea > Nonomuraea cavernae. Next base: position 30,443 of record NZ_BMNH01000022.1, on the reverse strand, counting down.
CGTGCAGTCGGGCTGCAGGACCAGGCTCTCACCCGAGGTGCTCGCGGCCTACGACGCGCCGTTCCCCGACGAGTCGTACAAGGCGGGGCCCAAGGCTCTGCCCGGCCTCGTGCCGATCAGCCCGGACGATCCGGCGGCGGCCGCCAACCGCGCGGGATGGCAGGTGCTCACCACCCTCGACCGCCCTTTCCTGGTGGCCTTCTCCGACTCGGACCCGATCACGGGCGGCATGGCCCCGATCATGAAGCGGACGATGGCGGGCGCGGCCGGGCGCGAGCACCCGGTGATCGCCGGCGCGGGCCACTTCCTCCAGGAGGACGCGGGCGCCGAACTCGGCCGCCACGTAGCCGCGTTCGTCAGTGTCACCTAGCGTGTCAGGTCCGCCCAATCGTTGGTCCGGTGCGATATAACCAGGGGCGGACCGGGGAGGCGTGATGCGTGAGTCCGACAGGGCGGCCCAGGCCGCGGGGCGGGCCGCGGCCCGGGATCTGTTCGAGCGGGTGAGGCTGCGCTATTTCCGCCTTCCACCGGCCGTCAGGCGGGTGATGTACGTCTCCGCGCTGATCGGCGCGGTCGGGCTCGGCGCGGCCCTCAGCTGGGACCTGCCCCAGACCTTCGTCGTCGCGCTGGTGGCGCTCGCCTTCGTCGCGCTCACCCTGCGCTTCCCGAGGGCCGCCGCGACCACCCTCGTGGTGGGCGCCTGGGTCGTGCTGACCATCGGCATGTCGGGGCTGCTCTTCCCGGCGGGCTCGGCGCTGCTGCTCGCCCTGCTGGCGCTGCCGGTCGCCGCCGCCGCCCACCTGATCCGGTGGGTGACGCCATGGCTGACGGCCCTGCTCGCCCTTCTGCCGGCCGGTCTGCTCGCCGCCGCCCTGTCCCTGGTCTCCGAGACGATCGCGGTCTGGGTGGCGTACGGCGTGGCGGCCGCGGCCCTGCTCTACCGGTTCCTGCTCGCCCGCCGGGCCCGGGCCGAGCTGACCGGCCAGGAGCAGGAGCAGCTGCGCATCCGGGTGCGCGAGGGCATGCCGGGGGCGCCCGCCGACAGGTCGCCCCAGCCGCCCAGCATCTCGGTCGAGGAGGCGCTCAGCGAGCTGGAGAGCATGATCGGCCTGGCCCCGGTCAAGGAGCAGGTGCGTTCGATAGCGGCGTCCATCGAGGCGTCACGGCTGCGCGCCGAGGCGGGCTACACGGCCGGCCCGCCCACCCGGCACTTCGTCTTCGTCGGCCCGCCCGGCACCGGCAAGACCAGCGTGGCCCGTACGGTCGCGAAGATCTTCTACGCGTTCGGCCTGCTGGAGACGCCCGACGTGGTGGAGGCGCAGCGGGCCGACCTGGTGGGCGAGTTCCTCGGCGCGACGGCGATCAAGACCAACGAGCTGGTCGACCGGGCGCTCGGCGGGGTGCTGTTCATCGACGAGGCCTACGGCCTGGTCATCTCGTCCGACGGCCAGCCTGACCGGTTCGGCGCCGAGGCCGTGCAGACGCTGCTCAAACGGGCCGAGGACGACCGCGAACGGCTGATCATCATCCTGGCCGGCTACGAGCAGGAGATGACCTCCTTCCTCAGCTCCAACCCGGGCCTGGCCAGCAGGTTCGCCACCCGGGTGCGCTTTCCCAGCTACTCGCCCGGCGAGCTGGCCGAGATCACCGTGCTGCTCCAGCGGCAGCGGGGTGACACGATGTCGGGCGAGGCCAGGACGGCGCTGCTCGGCCTGTTCGAGGACGTGCAGCGGCGCGGGCTGGTCGACGAGCTGGGCAACGCCAGGTTCGTCCGCAGCCTGGTCGAGGCCGCCGCGCAGGCCCGCGACGTGCGGGTGGTGGGCGCGGGCGGCACGCCGACCACCGAGGACCTGGTGACCACCACCACGCCCGACGTGACCAAGGCGTTCAACGAGCTCACCGCGCGCTTCCGCGGCTACGAGGCCACGCCCACGCTGGAGGAGGCGCTGGCCGACCTCGACCGGATGGCCGGCCTGGCGCCGGTCAAGCGTCAGGTGCACGCCATCGCCGCGCAGCTGCAGGTGGCGCGGATGCGGCAGGAGCGCGGGCTGCCCACACCGCCGCAGATGCGTCATTTCGTGTTCGTCGGGCCGCCCGGCACCGGCAAGACCACCGTGGCCAGGGTTCTCGGCCGGGTCTTCGCGGCGCTCGGCCTGCTGGCCCGGCCCGACGTGGTGGAGGCGCAGCGGGCCGACCTGGTCGGCCAGCACCTCGGCGCGACGGCGATCAAGACCAACGAGCTGGTCGACCGGGCGCTCGGCGGGGTGCTGTTCGTCGACGAGGCCTACAGCCTGACCAACCCCGGCTACTCCGGCGGCGACGCCTTCGGCGCCGAGGCCGTGCAGACGCTGCTCAAGCGGGCCGAGGACGACCGTGACCGGCTCGTCATCGTGCTGGCCGGCTACCAGAGCGAGATGGACGCGTTCCTGTCCACCAACCCCGGGCTGGCCAGCCGGTTCAACCAGCGGGTGGCCTTCCCCAGCTACTCGCCGGCCGAGCTGTCGGAGATCGCGGTGCTGCTCGCCGACAAGTCGGGCGACCGGTTCGACGACGACGCGCTGCGCGACCTGGACGAGGTGTTCGCCTGGGTCTGCGACGAGCGGCTGATCGACGGGCTGGGCAACGGCCGGTTCGCCCGGTCGCTGTTCGAGCGCGCGGCCATGCGCCGTGACGTGCGGCTGGCGGCCCTGGCCGGCAAGGGCGGCGCCACCACCTCCGCCGAGCTGACCACGATCACCAGCGACGACGTCCGCACCGCGATCGACGAACTTTCCGGGCGCTGACCCGACGCTTCCGTGCGCCGTCCCCGTGTCATGGTGTAGCAATATGACTACGCACCGTGCGCGGGAGGGGGGTCGATGGCCGGGTTCCTGGCCCGCAGGCTGCTCAACTACCTGGTGCTCGTCGTCGTCGCCTCCAGCCTCGCCTACCTGCTGGCGGCCAGCGCTCTCGACCCGCGCTCCAACTACGCCGACCGCACCCCCAAGCCGCCGCCGGCCGTGGTCGACGCCCAGCTCACCGCGCTCAACCTCAACGACCGCACCCCGCTGATCCAGCGTTACGCCACCTGGGCCGCCGGGGTGCTGCACGGCGACTTCGGCAAGAGCGTCACGGGCACGCCGGTCAACGACGACCTCGGCCGCCGCGCCGGTGTCACGGCCCGGCTGGTCCTGCTCGGGCTGGCCTGCGGCAGCCTCGCGGGGGTGCTGCTCGGCGCCTACGCCGCGGTCAGGCAGTACGGATGGTTCGACCGGCTGTCGGCCGGCCTGTCCTTCGTGGTGCTGGCGGTGCCCGTCGTCGTGCTGGCCAACACGCTGATCCTGTTCGGCACCTGGGCCAACGAGAACGTCTTCGGCCGGCAGGTGTTCCTGGTCAGCGGCGAATACAGCGCCGGGCTCGACACCGGGTTCTGGGGGAGCGTGCTCGACCGGGCCCAGCACCTGATCCTGCCCACGGTCTCGCTGTCGCTCGGGCTGATCGCGGTCTTCAGCCGCTACCAGCGCAACATGATGCTCGACGTGCTCGGCGCCGACTACGTCCGCACCGCCATGGCCAAGGGGCTGAGCAGGCGCCAGGCGCTCATCAGGCACGCGCTGCGCACCGCGCTGATCCCCGTGGCGACCTACTTCGCGTTCACCTTCGGCACCCTGCTGATCGGGGCCACCTTCACCGAGAAGATCTTCGGCTGGCACGGCCTGGGCGAGCAGCTGATCAACTCCATCTTCACCAACGACGTCAACACCGTGGCCGCCATCTCCCTGCTCGCCGCGATCGCCGTGCTCTGCGCCTCCCTGGCCGCCGACCTCCTGCACGCCGCCCTGGACCCACGGGTGAGGGCGGGATGACCCTCTCCGAGGAGGAGCTGGGCGAGGAGCTGATCGGGGCCCGCGAGTCCAGGGCGCCGTCCCGGGTCCGGATCGTCGCCAGGAGGTTCTTCGGGTCCCGGCAGGGGCGGGTCGGCTTCGCCGTACTCGTGCTGATGTTCCTGCTGGCGTTCGCCGGGCCGATGCTCAGCCCGTGGTCCTACACCGACAAGGACTTCACCGCGTTCCTGCAGCCGCCGTCGGCCGGCCACTGGTTCGGCACCCTGCAGACGGGCGCCGACGTCTACGCGGTCACGCTGCGCGGCATGCAGAAGTCGCTCATCGTCGGCCTGCTCGCCGCCCTGGTCTCCACCGCGCTGGCCGCCGTGGTCGGCGCCTTCGCCGGCTACTTTCCGGGCTGGCCCGACCGGGTGCTGTCCTGGGGCGTCGACCTGCTGCTCGTGCTGCCCGCGTTCCTCATCCTGGCGATCATGTCGCCGCTGTTCGGGGCCGGGAAGTGGGTGCTGTTCGTGATCATGCTGGCGTTGTTCCTCTGGATGGTCACGTCCAAGATCGTCAGGGGGATGACCATCTCGCTGAAGCGGCGCGAGTTCATCCAGGCGGCCCGGTTCATGGGCGTCCCGCCGGTCACGATCATCTTCCGGCACGTGATCCCCAACCTGTCGTCCCTGCTGATCGTCGACGCCACCCTCAACGTCAGCGCCGCCATCCTCACCGAGACCTCGCTGTCCTACTTCGGCTTCGGCATCCAGCCGCCCGACGTCTCCTTCGGCACGCTCATCGCCGACGGCTCCCGGACCGCCGTCTACGCGCCGTGGACGTTCTGGTTCGTCGCGGGGCTGCTGGTGATCACCGTGCTGGCGGTCAACCTCATCGGCGACTCCCTGCGCGACGCCTTCGACCCCACCTCCACGAGGCCGCGATGACCCCGGTCCTCGAAGTCGCCGGCCTCGGCGTCTCCTTCGGCCCGGTGCCCGCCGTACGCGGAGTGAGCTTCGCCGTACGCCGGGGCGAGGTGCTCGGCATCGTGGGGGAGTCCGGCTCCGGCAAGTCCGTCACCTCGGCCGCGATCATGGGCCTGCTGCCGCCCGGCGCCACCGTCACCGGGTCGGTGCGGCTGCACGGCAGGGAGCTGATCGGCGCCCGCGAGCGCGACCTGACCGCCCTGCGCGGCAGGACCATGTCCATGGTCTTCCAGGACCCGCTGTCCGCGCTGACCCCCGTCTACCGGGTGGGCGACCAGGTCGCCGAGGCCATCCGGGTGCACCAGCCGGTCAGCCGCGAGCAGGCCATGGTCAGGGCCGTCGACCTGCTCGACCTGGTCGGCATCCCCAACGCCGGACAGCGGGCGCTGGCGTTCCCGCACGAGTTCTCCGGCGGCATGCGGCAGCGGGCGATGATCGCGATGGCCATCGCCAACGATCCCGACGTGATCATCTGTGACGAGCCCACGACCGCGCTCGACGTCACCATCCAGGCGCAGGTGCTGGAGGTGCTGAAGAAGGCGCAGCGGGAGACGGGCGCCGCGATCGTGATGATCACGCACGATCTCGGGGTGGTGGCCGGCTTCGCCGACCGGGTGCTCGTCATGTACGCGGGCCGGGTCGTCGAGGCGGGCGATGTCGACGACATCTACTACCGGATGCGGATGCCCTACACCGCGGGGCTGCTCGGCTCGATCCCGCGGATCGACCAGGGCGGCCGCCCGCTGGTGCCGATCGAGGGCACCCCTCCGTCCCCCGTGGCGCTGCCGCCGGGGTGCCCGTTCGCGCCGCGCTGCCCGATGCGGATCGAGGCCTGCGTCCACGGTGAGCCACCGCTGTTCGACGTGGACGAGGGCCACCGGGCGGCGTGCATCCGGTGGGAGGACGTCCGTCCCGCCACCCTCGGTGAGCACCCGCCGCCCGCCCCGAGGCCACCGCGCGGCGGGCCGGTGCTGCGGGTGGACGACCTGGTCAAGGAGTTCCCGCTGATGCGGGGCTCGGTGTTCAAGCGGCGCGTCGGCACGGTCCACGCGGTGGCCGGCATCAGCTTCGACATCCGCGAGGGCGAGACGCTCGGGCTGGTCGGCGAGTCGGGCTGCGGCAAGACCACCACCCTGCTGGAGATCCTGGAGCTGACCAGACCGCAGCGGGGCCGCATCGTCGTGCTCGGTCACGACACCGCCCGGCTGGGCGCGGCCGAGCGGATGGCGATCCGGCGTGACATGCAGGTCGTCTTCCAGGACCCGCTGGCCTCGCTCGACCCCCGCATGACCGTCTACGACCTGCTCGCCGAGCCGCTGCGCACGCACGCCAAGGGCGACCCGGGCCGCCGGATCGGCGAGCTGCTCGCGCTGGTCGGGCTCGATCCCTCCCACGCCGCCCGCTACCCGCAGGACTTCTCGGGCGGGCAGCGTCAGCGCATCGGCATCGCCCGCGCCCTCGCCCTGGAGCCCAGGCTGCTGGTGCTCGACGAGCCGGTCTCGGCGCTCGACGTGTCGATCCAGGCCGGGGTGATCAACCTGCTCGGCTCGCTGCGGGCCCGGCTCGGTCTGTCCTACCTGTTCGTGGCGCACGACCTGGCCGTGGTCCGTCACATCGCCGACCGGGTGGCCGTGATGTACCTCGGCAGGATCGCCGAGATCGGCGACGTGGACGCGGTCTACGGCACACCGATGCACCCCTACACGCAGGCGCTGCTGTCGGCGATCCCGCTGCCCGACCCCGCCCGCGAGCGCTCGCGCCGCCGGATCCTGCTCGAAGGCGACCTGCCCAGCCCGGCCGACCCGCCGTCGGGCTGCCGGTTCCGCACCCGGTGCCCCAAGTTCCGGGCGGAGCTGACCGGCGAGCAGCGGGTCCTGTGCGTCGACGTCGAGCCCGAGATCCGGCCGCTCGGCGTCGACCAGGGTGCGGCCTGCCACTACGCCGAGAAGCTCGAAGTCGTCTAGACCAGGAGGATTCCTTGATGAACGCATCACGTCTGGCCGTCGCTCTGGCCGTCGCCGGTTCGCTGTCGCTGACGGGCTGTGGAGGCGGCCCGGGCGGCGCGGGCGGTTCCGGCGGGCCGGCCGGCGGAGGTGACGCGCGGACGCTCAAGGCGTACGACATCAATCCGCAGCCGCGCGACCGGATCAAGGAGGGCGGCACGTTGCGCTGGGGCATCAACGAGTTCCCCGCCCAGTGGAACCGCAACCACGTCGACGGCAACCTCGCGGTGGCCGCCCTGATCAGCAACGCGCTGCTGCCCACGCCGTTCCTCTCCAACGAGAAGGCGGAGATCACCCCCAACCCCGACTACGTGCTGAAGGCCGAGGTCACCGGCAGCGAGCCCAAGCAGGTCGTCACCTACACGCTCAACCCCAAGGCCAGATGGTCCGACGGCAAGCCCATCACCTGGGCCGACTACCAGGCGCAGTGGCAGGCGCTCAACGGTCGCGACGCCGCCTTCCACATCGTCTCCGCGACCGGCTACCAGGACATCGAACGGGTCGAGCGGGGCAAGGACGACTACACGGTGATCGTCACCTTCGCCCGGCCGTTCGGCGACTGGCAGTCGCTGTTCGGGCCGCTGCTGCCCGCCGCCACCAACCGGACGCCCGAGGCGTTCAACGAGTCCTGGCTGAACAAGATCCCGGTGACGGCCGGGCCGTTCGCCTTCAAGGGCTTCGACCAGACGGCCAAGACCATCACGCTGGTCCGCGACGACAAGTGGTGGGGCGAACGGGCCAAACTCGACCAGATCATCTACCGTGCCTCGGAGCAGGACTCCCTGATGGGCGCGTTCGGCAACGGTGAGCTCGACATCACCGACGTCGGCCCGTCGGCGCCCGACTACGCCCGCGCCAGGTCCACCAGGGGAGCCCAGGTGCGGCAGGCGGCCGGCCCCGACTTCCGCCACTTCACCTTCAACGGCTCCAGCGAGCCGCTCAGGGACGTACGCGTCCGCCAGGCGATCCAGCTGGGCATCAACCGCGACGCCATCGCCCAGTCCGACCTGGCGGGCCTCGACTGGCCGATCACCCCGCTCAACAACCACTTCTTCATGAACACCCAGGAGGGCTACCAGGACAACGCCGGCGACCTGGGCGTCTACAACCCCGAGCGGGCCAAGCGGATGCTGGACGAGGCGGGCTGGAAGCTCACCGGCCAGGTGCGGACCAAGAACGGCAAGCCCCTCGCCCTGCGGTTCGTGGTGCCGTCGGGCGTACAGACCAGCAAGTCCGAGGGCGAGCTGGCGCAGAGCATGCTCGGCCAGATCGGGGTCAAGGTGTCCATCCAGGCGGTGCCCAGCGACGACTTCTTCACCAAGTACGTGATCCCTGGCAACTTCGACATCACGCCCTTCGCGTACATCGGGACACCCTTCCCCGTGTCGAGCAGCTACGGCGTCTACGCGAACTCACCCGACGGCAAGACCTGGAACGCCAATTTTGGCCGCACCGGCTCCGCGGCCATCGACCAGGCGATGAACAAGGCGAGCCAGAACCTCGACCCCGCGCAGGCGCGGGCCGACGCCAACGCCGCCGACAAGCTGATCTGGCAGGAGGTCAACGTGCTGCCCCTCTACCAGCGGCCGCAGTTCGTGGCGGTCAGGCAGTCGCTGGCCAACGTGGGCGCGCGCGGCTTCTACGACCTCCGCTACCAGGACATCGGCTTCACCGCCTGAGGCCCCGATCTGTCGGCGGGGTCTGTCGGCGGGGTCCGATAGAAGTGACGGGTGACCCTTCAGCTGACCTGGCCGCAGATCCTTTCCTGGCGGCTGCGGAGACAGTTCGTGAGCGGCTCCGGCGGCCCCGACGCGGTCTCGGTCGTCCGCAGGCTGTGCGGTGTCCAGACCCAGGTCGCCTCCTCGGCCCAGCTGGCCGTGGCTCTCAGGAGCGCCACGCCCGGCCCCGGCGCCGTCGACCGGGCGTTGTGGGCCGACCGGAGCCTGGTCAAGACCTGGATCATGCGCGGCACCCTGCACCTCCTGCCGTCCGACGAGCTGGCCGGCTGCTGCGCGGCCCTCGCCACGCTGCGGTTCTGGGAGAAAGGCTCCTGGCAGCGCGGGCACGGCGTCACCGCGGCCGAGATCGAGGCCGTCATCGAGGCCGTGCCCCAGGCGCTGGGAGAGCGGGCGCTGACCCGCGACGAGCTGGTCGACGCCGTCGTCGACGTCACCGGTGACGCCCACCTGAGGCAGGCGCTCACCTCCGGCTGGGGCGCCCTGCTCAAGCCGCTCAGCCGCCTCGGCGAGCTCTGCTACGGCCCGCCGCGCGACGGCAGGGTGACGTTCACCGCGCCCCGCCACTGGCTGCCGGGCTGGCCGCCGGTGCTCCCGCCGCAGGAGGAGGCCGGCGTGCGTCTGGCCCGTGCCTTCCTCGGCGCCCACGGCCCGGCTACGCCCGAGATGTTCGACAAGTGGCTCTTCGGGGGCATCGCCAGGAAGGCCGTGCTCAGGGCCTGGTTCCGCGACCTCGGGCCCGAGCTGACCGAGGTCGAGGCCGATGACGGCCGCCGGTTGCTCGTCCTGACCGAGCATCTCGACGACCTCGCCGCCACCCGGCCGTCCAGCGAGACGCACCTGCTGCCGGGGTTCGACCAGTTCATCCTGGCGGCCCCTCGCGACCTGGAGCCGCTCATCCCGGCGGCCGTCAAGGCCAAGGTCAGCCGTCAGGCCGGGTGGATCTCTCCTGTGGTGATCCACGAGGGCAGGGTGACCGGCGTCTGGGAGCGCAAGGGCGGGCAGATCGGCCTCGACCTCTTCGCGCCGGTGCCCGAGGGGGCCCTGGGCCGGGCCGTCTCGCGGATCGAGTCCCTCCTCGCCACCGTGGCCGACGAGCCGTGACAGCGGGGCCGGGCACCGGGAGCTCCCGGCAGGCGGTGGAGTTCTGCGAAGCTTGCCGTATGTCGCGCCCCTTTTCGCAAGTCGACGTCTTCACCGCCACGCCCTACTTCGGCAACCCCCTCGCGGTCGTCCTCGACGGAGACGGCCTGACCACCGAGCGCATGCAGCGCTTCGCCCACTGGACCAACCTGGCCGAGACCACCTTCGTGCTGCCGCCGACCGTGCCGGAAGCCGACTACCGGGTCCGGATCTTCACCCCCTTGTCCGAGCTGCCGTTCGCCGGTCATCCCACACTCGGCACCTGCCATGCCTGGCTGGAGTCCGGCGGCACTCCCAAGGACGACGCCGTGATCGTGCAGGAGTGCGGCGCCGGGCTGGTGCGGGTGCGCAGGACCGACGACGGGCTCGCGTTCGCCGCGCCGCCGCTGCGACGGTCGGGGCCGATCGACGAGCCGCAGGTCCAGCACATCGCCGAGCTGCTGGGCATCGGCCGCGACGAGATCGTCGACGCCGAATGGGCCGCCAACGGCCCAGGCTGGGCGGCCGTGCTGCTCCGCGACGCCGACGCGGTCCTCGCGCTGCGCCCCGGCCGCGTCGACCTCGACCTCGGCGTCGTGGGGCCCTACCCGCCCGGATCGCCGCTCGCCTTCGAGCTGCGGGCGTTCTGTCCGTCCGAGGGCGGCACGGTGGAGGATCCGGTCACCGGCAGCCTCAACGCCTCCGTCGCCCAGTGGCTGCTGCGCACCGGCCGGGCCACCGCCCCCTACGTGGCCGGTCAGGGCACCGTGCTCGGCCGGGCGGGCAGGGTGCACGTCTCGGCCGACGCCGGACAGACCGTCTGGGTCGGTGGCTCCACCGTCACCTGCGTCAGCGGGCAGGTCGAGTTGTGAAGCGCACCTCGTCGCCCGGGCACAGCTGGGCCGCGATCGAGAGGTCGGCCGTCGCGACCACGCCGATCACGGGATAGCCGCCCGTCGGCGGATGGTCGGCCAGGAACACGATCGGCTGCCCGCTCGGCGGCACCTGGACGGCTCCGGTGACCATGCCCTCGCTGGGCAGCTCGCCCTCCCTGGCCCGCGCCAGCTCCCGGCCGCGCAGCCGTACCCCCACGCGGTTGCTGTCCTGGCTCACCTCGTACGGCCGCGCGCACAGGTCGGCGAGCGCGCCCGGGGCGAACCAGTCGTCGCGCGGCCCCGGCAGCACCCGCAGCACCGCCGGGCCCGGGGAGCGCGCCGGAGCCAGGTCGACGGAGATCGGCTCCGCCGCGCCGACGGCGCCCACCGGCAGCACCGTCCCCGCCCGCAGCGGCTCCGGCCCGAGCCCCGACAGCGAGTCGGTGGACCGGCTGCCGAGCACCGGCTCGACCGCGATGCCGCCCCGCACGGCCAGATAGGTACGCAGCCCCCGAGGCGGCGCGCCGAACCGTACCTCGCCCCCCGCCGGAACCCAGAACGGAACCCGCATGCCGGACGCGGCGCCGCGGCTCGTCAGGGGGCAGGGCGCGCCCGTGACGGCGACCCACGCGCCCGAGCGGAACACCAGCCGGGCCCCGCCATAGGTCAGCTCGATCCCGGCCGCCTCCTCGGGGTTGCCGACCAGGCGGTTGGCCAGCCGCAGACTGCCGGCGTCGGCCGCGCCCGAACCGGGCACCCCCAGGTGGGCGTAGCCGCGGCGGCCCAGGTCCTGGACGGTCGCGTACGGGCCGGGCGCGAGCACCTCGATCATGCGGGCTCGAATCGCACGCGGGTCCCCGGCCGGAACGGCGACGGAGGGTCGGCGCCGGTGTCCCACACCCGCACCGAGGTGCGGCCGAGCAGCCGCCAACCGCCCGGCGAGGCGCTGGGGTAGACGGCGGAGTAGGGCCCGGCGACGGCCACCGACCCGGCGGGCACCGAGGTGCGCGGAGTGTCCAGCCGCGGCAGGTGGAGCGCCGGATCCAGCCCGGTCAGATAGGCGAACCCAGGAGCGAACCCCAGCCACCCGACCACCAGCTCCCGCCCGGTGTGCCGGGCGATCACCTCCGCCACGGACAGCCCCGCCAACGCCGCCACGGAATCGAGATCCGCGCCGTCGTAGACGACGGGAATCGTCACCACGTCCTTCGGCGCCGGTCGCGAGGGCGTGCCAGGCGCAGGCTCGCGCGCCTCGGCGAGCAGCTCACCCAGCCGGGCCCGCAACCGGGGCTGGTCCGCTCCGGGGGCCACGACCAGCACGGTCTCCGGCCCGGGCACGATCTCCACCACCCCTTCGAGACCGCGGGCGCGCAGGACGGCGTCGAGCCGGTGCGACACCTCCAGCGCCCCCGTCTCCACGAGCAGCGCGTGCTCCCCGGCCGTCCGGATCACACCGCCACCCCGCGTCCCGGCGCGACGGTCACGCGAACGCCTGCAGAACCACACCCGCCTCGAGCAACCCGTCTCGTACGGCCTGCGCCAGCCGTACGGCGCCGGGCGTGTCGCCGTGGACGCAGATGGAGCGGGCCGAGACCGGCACCGGGGTGCCCTCGATCGAGGTCACCGAGCCCTCCACGGCCATCCGCACCGCGCGGGCCGACACCGCGGCCGGATCGTGGACGAGCGCCCCCGGCTCCCGGCGTGACACCAGGGCTCCGGCGGAGGTGTAGGCGCGGTCGGCGAACGCCTCGGCGATCGTGGGCACGCCCTCGGCCGCCGCCGCGCTGTGCACGGCCGAGCCGGGCAGCGTGAGCACCGGCAGGGACGGGTCGTAGTCGACCACCGCGTCGACGAGCGCCGCCGCCTGCCCCTCGTCGCGGCAGACCCGGTTGTAGAGCGCGCCGTGCGGCTTGACGTACGAGACCCGGCCGCCCATCGCCCGGGCGATGCCGTCGACGGCGGCCAGTTGGTAGAGCACCTCGGCGCAGAGCTCCTCCGGCTCCAGGTCCATCTCCCTGCGCCCGAAGTGGGCCAGGTCGCGGTAGGACACCTGGGCCCCGATCGACACGCCCCGGTCGACGGCCGCCGCGCACGTGCGCCTGATCGTCACCGGGTCGCCGGCGTGGAAGCCGCAGGCCACGTTGGCGCTTGTGACGATGTCGAGCAGCGCGAGGTCGTCGCCGAGCTCCCAGATGCCGAAGCCTTCACCCAGGTCGGCGTTGAGGTCGATCACCATGGATCCATCATGACGGCACGGTCACCTCGGCGCGACGAAGAGTGTCTGAGTCGCCGTGCCGACCTCGCCGCTCTCGTCGTACAGCGTGGAGCGGGTCAGGCCGCGGCCCGCCGGACCGATGACGGTGGTGGCGTCCATGCAGATCCACTCCCCGGCGGGGGCGCGGAAGAGGGAGATCGTCAGGTCGACGTTCACGAACAGGTGGGTCTGGAAGTCGAGCGCATGGCTGATGCCGTTGCCGCTGTCGGCGAACAGCGCCAGCCGCTCCAGCGGGGAGATCTCCTCACCCTCGACCAGCGGCACCAGGACGCGGCCCCAGACCGTGGCGGGTCCGGTGACCATCGGCCCGCCGGTGACGAACCGCCAGTCCAGCGCCCTGCCGTAGCCGAATCCCGAGCCCAGCCACGAGCTCCGGTCGGCCTCGGAGCGCGGCGGGACGGGCGCGGGCGGGGCGGCCACCGGCGTCGCGGGCGTGCCGGACTCCCGGATGCGCCAGGCGGTGGCGCGGCAGTGCTCGCGGTCGCCGGACCAGACGCTCGCGGTCAGGCACTGCACGCGTTTGCCGTCGCGGATCACGTCGGTGCGCAACTCCAGCTCGCCCACCGGCACCGGGCCGAAGACGTCCACGACCAGGCGCGACAGCTCCAGGCCCGCCCTCGGGGCGGTCTGGGTGAGCTCGTGGATGATCAGGGCGGTGACGGGGCCCATGTGCTGCGTGGCGGGATCCCACGGCCCCTGGGTGTGCTCCGAGGCGAGGTAGCGGCCGGTCGCCAGCCGGGTGTACATCGACATAGAACGAAATTCTACGGCGGGACGGAAAGCGGAGCCGCGCCTAGATCTCGTCGGGGATGTCGGCGATGTCGTCGAGGGCCGCGGCGAGCTCCTCCGGGTCGCCGCCGATGCGCTCGGCGATCTCGATCAGCACGTGCAACACGTCATGACGATCGTGGCCGAGGTCGAGCAGACGCTGCGCCGCCTCCCACAGCTGCGGCGGATCACCCACCCACAACCGGCCGGCGATCTCCTCGTGCCAGGCCAGATGCTCCTCGTCGACGGTGCCGACATGGTCGATCTCCAGCAGGGTCCGCCGGTCGGCGTCGTCGGCCGGGTTGAGCCGGTCGAGGTCGACGCCGTTGTGCACACCCTGCAGGAACGGGAACGCGAAGACCCGCCTGGCCAGCGCCGACAGGTCGCCGTCGGGCAGCAGCCGCTCCAGCAGTTGCCGGTCGAGCCCGAACGACGTCGGGTCGCGGTAGGCCTCGGGGAACTTGCCGATCGCCTCCCACACCGCGTCGAGCGTGGCCTTCAGCCCCCGCTCGGGCAGCCCGGTGCGCAGCGCCGCGAAGCGCACCCAGGCGGCCAGCACGTGCGGCATGGCCTCCTGCTCGGCGACGCTCAGCATCACCTTGCGCGGCAGCCAGTCGAGCAGGAACGTCTCGCACTTGGTGGGGCTGACCCGCAGCGGCCGGCTGAAGTCCTGCTCGCAGCCGTAGTCGATGATGTGGTCGGCGCAGCGCGAGGCGGCCGACGGGTCGGACAGGTGCTCGGCCGCGTCGGACGCGAGGAACTCGGCGGCCAGCATCGCCCGCCGCTCGCGGCTGTAGGGGGCCTCGATGTGCAGCGGCGCCGGACGCTTGCGCCCCGGCGGCAGCGCCTTGAGCCGGGCTCGGGCGAACGCGTGGTAGGCGCTGTAGCTCTCGCTGACCGGGGGAGGCGTCTTGGGCTCCCGGGTGGCCTTCATGGCCGACTCCAGCAGCGCCCTGGCCTGCTGCGGCTCGATCTCCTCGAACAGCAGCATCGCGTTGCCGGCCGCCTCGGCCCGCGCCTTCTCGATCAGCATGTCGACCTGGGAGGAGACCCAGGCGTCACGCGCCATGCCGGACATGTTGTGGTCGACGACCATGACCAGCGCGTGGGGCTCGTGGCCGGCCCCGGCGGGCGACTCCTCGCCCCACCGGTAGGCGAACGTGCAGATCACCGTGTCCTGGTCGCCGTAGGCGTCGCGGGAGACGTAACAGCCGGTGGGCTTGACCGCGCCGACCCGGTCGGCCCAGCCGGGCCTGGCCACGCCGGACTCCATGAGCGCGAGCGCCGCGCCCTCCGCCTTGGCGCCCTGGCGGGCCGTGCCGAGATAGGCCAGGCAGATGAGCAGGGTCAGCGACGCCGGGCTGCCCGCCTTGGCCGCGTAGTCGACCAGGCCCTCACCGAGGACCTGCTCCACGTCGCCACCTCTGACCCGCCGGCCCCACCACGCACCGACCATGTCGGAGACCATCAACTCGGCGTCCAGGGGGCTGCGCACCGCGAGCAACTCGCGAGCCGCCTGCACCATCTCCTTGAACACGTCGTCTGGCGGGGTGCTCTCCCGGGGATCTCGTCGGTGTCGGCGCACGCCCTCACTCTCTCGCATTCCAGGCGTAAACGGTGCGTAGAACGCGGCCTGGTGACCCCGATGTTATCGGGGAGTTCGGGGCGGCGGTGCGGAGTTGACGATCGCGAGCAGGTGCTCTCGCGCGATGCGTTCCACGATCTCCGGTGTCGCCGTGATGCCAAGGTGCTGCGCGCACGCGCACACGTCGGCGACGCAGCGGTCGATCGTGTCCACGGGCACGGTCAGGAACTCTTCAGCCAGCCTGTGACTGACCGGCTCCCTGAGAAAGCGTGTGGCCAGAGCGAGCATAGATGTGAGATTCCTCTGGAGGCCCGGGGCAAACCCCCAGGAATGGACGCAGGGCGACTTGCGCTCTCATTCCATCTTTTCTCGGGCCGGTGTCAAGGCTCCACAACGGTTGTGTTCGCTTCTCGGCAGGCCCTTTCGTGCGAAGCTGTTCCCATGCGCATCCAGCTCGCCCAGCGGGCCGAGGCCGACGACCTGCTCGGCCGCAGTCCGTTCGCCCTCCTCGTCGGCATGCTGCTCGACCAGCAGATCCCGATGGAATGGGCGTTCACGGGGCCCCACACCATCTCCGAGCGGCTCGGACACGACCTCACGGCGGAGGAGATCGCCTCCTTCGACCCCGAGGCGTTCACCGCCCTGCTGGCCGCCAAACCGGCCGTTCACCGCTATCCCAAGGCGATGGCGGCCCGGATCCAGCAGCTGGCCGCCTACCTCGTGGAGCACTACGACGGCAAGGCCGAGCGCGTCTGGACGGAGGCCGCAGACGGCAAAGACGCGCTGAAGCGCCTGCTGGATCTTCCGGGCTACGGCAAGCAGAAGGCCCAGATATTTTTGGCATTGCTCGGCAAGCAATTGGGCTTCCAGCCGTCAGGATGGCGCGAGGCGGCCGGACCCTACGGCGAGGAGGGTTCTCTGCGGTCGGTGGCCGACGTGGTCGACGCCGAGACGCTGGGTCGCGTACGTGCCGCCAAGCAGGAGTCGAAGCGAGCGGCGCGGGCCAAGTAGCCTGATCTTGCTGCGCAACGTGGAGCGATTTTGACAGGATGCGTTGACCGTATGGCGGCCGGGGCTTCCGTCCGCGCCTGCCCATCGCCGATGATGTACTGCAGGATCCGGTCGCCCGGAGCTGCGCTACGCCGATACACAGTTATGGAGATGTGCCGCGTGGGAGACCCTGGCACGCGACGGAGGTGCCGACCATGAGCGCCGAGACCTCCGTTCCCCGTCCACGGGAGTCGGATGTGGACGTCTCAGACTCCGCCCTGTTCAAGGGCATGTTGTCGGAGGCTGAGTTCGCCTTCGCCTTCTTCGACGTCGATGGCCGCGTGCAGCGGGTCAACGACGTGTTCACCGACGTGGTCGGCGTGCCGGCCGAGCGGCTCGTGGGCCGGGTGCCGATCGAGTCCCTGGCGGCCGATCTCAGCCAGCTCATCACCCACGCCGTGCAGGGCGTCATCGAGAGTGACGCGCCCGTCACCGAGGGCCGCGTCCGGGTCCGCTCCGCCGAGGGCGACACCCGGCACTGGTCGCTGTCGTTCTCCCCGGTCCACGACGAGGCGGGCGAGCTGCGGGCCATCGCGCTGGTCGGGCTCGACGTGACCGAGAGCAGGCAGACCGAGGAAGACCTGCGCCGCAGCGAGGAGCGCTACCGCTCGCTGGTGGAGGCGCAGTCGCAGCTCGTCTGGATCACCTCGCCCACCGGCGCCGTGGTCGAGGACGCGCCGCAGTGGCGCGCCATCACCGGCCAGGGGCTCGAGGAGTACCTCGCGCACGGCTGGCTGGACGTGGTCCACCCGGAGGAGCGCCAGCAGACCGAGGAGGCCTGGAAGGAGGCGCTGCGCGGCCGCACCATGTTCGAGTGGAACTACCGGGTGCGCACCCGCGCCAGCGGCTACCGCCACTTCGAGGTACGCGCCGTCCCGATCATCCGGCATGGCCGGGTGGTCGAGTGGGTGGGCGCCAACACCGACGTGACGCCGCAGCGTGAGGCCGAGGAGATGCGCGGCAGGCTGACCGACCAGCTCGGCGCCGCCGCGCTGCGCACGGCGCGGCTGCAGGGCGCCACCGCCATACTGGCCGAGGCGCTGACGGTCGAGCAGGTGGTGCAGGTCATCATCGACGTGGGCCGCACCGCCCTGGCGGCCGACCGTTCGGCTGTCGCGCTCCTCGACCCCGACCGCGCGGCACTCAAGCTGATCAACGGCGAGGGCGTGCCCGAGGCGTCGGGCACGTCGGGCGAGGAGATTCCGCTCTCCCACTCCAGCGTGATGACCATGGCCGTCAACAGCCGCCGGCCGGTGTTCGCCGAGTCGCCCGACAGCCTCCGGTCCCAGCTGCTCGACGCCGGCGGCGACGAGCAGGTGCTGGCCAACTACCTCACCCACACCGATGAGCGGGCCTGGGTCGGCCTGCCGCTGCTCGCGGCGGGCCGGGCGCTGGGAGCGCTGCGCTTCTCGTTCACCCGGCCGCAGAAGATCTCTCAGGAGGACGGCGTCTTCCTGGAGGCGCTGGCCGGGCAGTGCGCGCTGGCGGTGGAGCGGGCCACGCTGTTCGAGCGTGAGCACCGCACCGCCGAGACGCTCCAGCGCAGCCTGCTGCCCGATCGCCTGCCGGTGGTCAAGGGCCTCGAGCTGGCCCAGCGCTTCCGCTCCGGCAGCCGTCACGTCCAGGTGGGCGGCGACTGGTACGACGCCTTCGTGCTGCAGGACGGCAGGGTCGCCGCGGTCGTGGGCGACGTCATGGGCAAGGGCGTCAAGGCCGCGGCCGGGATGGGCCGCATCCGCAACGCCATGCGCGCGCTGGCGCTGACCAACCCGCCGCCCGCCGCGGTGCTGACCGGTCTCGACCGGGTCTTCGACGCCACCGAGGAAGAAGAGCAGGTCACGACCCTGGCGTACATGGTGGTCGAGCCCGTCACGGGTGAGGGCACCCTCGCGCTCGCCGGTCATCCGCCGCCCGTCCTGGTCTCGCCACAGGGCACGGCCATGCTCTGCGAGGCGCAGCCGGGCACCCCGCTCGGCTGGCCGACCAGCCGCCGTCAGTTCCGGTTCGTGGTGCCTCCGGGACACACCGCCGTGCTCTACTCCGACGGGCTCGTGGAGAACCGGAAGCGTGGCTTGGACGCGGGACTCGCGGAAATTTGCAGTGTTGTGACCGAAGCGCCACCAGAGGTCGTCAGCAGTCCACATATGTTGCTGGACTTTCTGGTTGATCGGATGTTGTCGGGATATGAACAGGATGATGACGTTACCGCCCTGGCCATCCACGTGCCGCCCGCCACGAAGAGTGACTGAATGAAACAGTCATAAGGGTTGCTTTCGGGTATCGGTGGCGCGCTTACGTACGCACTACTGTCCGGGTCAGCCTAGGGTGGAGGACAACCGCCGGGAGGTGGCCGTATGAAGTGCATGGTCGTGCCAGAATGCAGGGCAGGTCCGTAGCGGTTCGCACGGCCTCACCGATCTCCAGAGAGGCAACAGCCCCCCAGCGGGCATCTGGGTCCATTGTCGCCACGCGTTCGTTCGAGAGGTGTTCGTGTCGCCTGCAAGTTCGACTCGCTCGAAGCCACAAGAGCTGAACGAGCCCGTCATTCAGCGACTGCTCGAGCGTGGGCGCTCGCAGGGTTTCCTCGAGTCTGAGGATGTCCGCCAGGCCTTCGAGGAGGCGGACATCCCCATGTCGCACGCCGCCGCGTTCTTGCGGAACCTCAGCAAAGAGGGCGTGACCGTGGTGGTGACCGCCGCGGATTCGGCAGCGCCGAAGAAGTCTCGTGGTCCAGCAAAGCGCCGCACCGCTGCCCCCGTCAAGACCAAGGCCGCAGCGGCCGCCAAAGAGCAGCAACCTGAGACCGTGACCGCGGTCGTCACCGCCGAAGCCGAGCCCGCGCCCAAGAAGCCGGCTCCCGCCAAGAAGGCCGCCCCGGCGGCCAAGAAGGCGGCACCGCCCGCCAAGAAGGCCAAGCCGGACAGTGCTGGGCCTGCCGAGACCAAGCCGAAGGATCCCGAGGCGGCCGACGACGAGGACATCGAGCTCGACGCCGACGTGGAGCTGGAGGACCTCGAGGACATCGTGGTCGTCGAGGAGGACGAGATCGTCGCCGAGGCCGAGACCGACGACGAGACCGACGACGAGCCCAAGGCGGCAGCCGCCGCGGCCGCCGCCACCGAGAAGAGCGAGGACGAAGTCCTCATCCTGTCCGACGACGACGATGACGCCCCGGTCGCGCAGGTCGCCGCCGCCGGCGCCACCGCCGACCCGGTCAAGGACTACCTCAAGCAGATCGGCAAGGTTCCCCTGCTCAACGCCGAGCAGGAGGTCGAGCTGGCCAAGCGCATCGAGGCCGGCCTGTTCGCCGAGGAGCAGCTGGGCGGCGGCGAGACCGACAGCCTGCCGGTCGACGTCCGTGCCGAGCTCGAATGGATCGCCGAAGACGGTCGCCGGGCGAAGAACCACCTGCTGGAGGCCAACCTCCGTCTCGTGGTCTCCCTTGCCAAGCGCTACACCGGTCGCGGCATGCTGTTCCTGGACCTGATCCAGGAGGGCAACCTCGGTCTGATCCGCGCGGTCGAGAAGTTCGACTACACCAAGGGCTACAAGTTCTCCACCTACGCCACGTGGTGGATCCGGCAGGCGATCACCCGGGCCATGGCCGACCAGGCGCGCACCATCCGCATCCCGGTCCACATGGTCGAAGTGATCAACAAGCTGGCCCGGGTGCAGCGGCAGATGCTGCAGGACCTCGGCCGCGAGCCGACGCCGGAAGAGCTGGCCCGCGAGCTGGACATGACCCCCGAGAAGGTGGTCGAGGTCCAGAAATACGGTCGCGAGCCGATCTCCCTGCACACCCCGCTGGGTGAGGAGGGCGACAGCGAGTTCGGTGACCTCATCGAGGACTCCGAGGCCATCGTGCCGGCCGACGCCGTCAGCTTCACGCTGCTGCAGGAGCAGCTGCACTCCGTTCTCGACACGTTGTCGGAGCGCGAGGCGGGCGTCGTGTCGATGCGGTTCGGCCTCACCGACGGGCAGCCGAAGACCCTGGACGAGATCGGCAAGGTCTACGGGGTGACGCGTGAGCGCATCCGGCAGATCGAGTCGAAGACGATGTCCAAGCTGCGTCACCCGTCACGGTCCCAGGTGCTCCGCGACTACCTCGACTGAGGTTCTTCGCGCCTCCCCGGGCCCCGCGCCGTTTCTCGGTGCGGGGCCCGGCGTGCGTCAGGCGGTGTCCACGTCCAGAGTCCAGGGCCGGGCGGCCCGGGCCGGCTCGGTGAGACGGCAGCTGTGGCCCAGTGCGTCAACGATCTTGGCGAGCTCGGCCGGGGTCGCGGGATCGGCCCCGCTTTCGAGAAGGGCGCGGGCGATCTCGCCCCGTGTCGCCTTGGCCATGTGGCTGACGACCTTGCCGTCCCTGAAGACGCGCACGGCCACCGAGCGGTCTCCCGGCTGCCACGCGCCCGTGTAGGTCGCCGAGCGCAGGTCGACGACCAGACCGGGCACCCGGTCGAGCTGCTTGGACAGCAGAGGGCGCCAGAACGTCGCCAGGCCGCCCAGGGGCGGCAGGTTGACCCCCATCGACAGTCGGTAGGGCGGCACCTGGTCCGTGATCTTCAGCACACCCCACAGGCCCGAGAAGATGAGCACCGACTCCTCGGCCCGCCGCCGGGCGTCGTCGTCGAGCGTGCCGAGGCTCAGGTTGTCGTAGAGGACGCCGGTGTAGAGGTCGGCGGCCGGCAGGGTGGCGGCCGTCCTGAGCGCCTGGTTTCTGACCAGCTCGCCCGCCAGGCCGGGCGTCAGGCCCAGCACGTCGAGGGCGTCGCGCCGTTTCGACGCCTTGATCAAGGCGGTGAGCACCCGTCTGCGAGGCTTGTCGAGCGTGGGAAAGGACAGCTCGCCCACCGGCGGCCCGTTCCCTTCGAGCGCCTTGCCTTCGGACGGCGGCAACAGAATCAGCACGAGCCCACAGCCTATTGCCCCAGCCCAGCGCCTATGTCGCCGCCCTCTGGCCGCCGAGTGCGGGGCGGCGCGAGGACGGGGCAGGGCGGCCCATGGCGGAGGCTAGGCTGCCCGAGATGAACGTCGACCTTCTCGTCCACCAGGCCTGGCCTGCCTGGGAGCAGCACGTGCATGACGGCTGGATCCTGCGTCACGCGGGGGGCGTGACCAAGCGAGCCAACTCGGTGCTGCCGCTGGGCGTGCCCGCCGACCTCGGTGCCGCGATCGCCGCCGCCGAGAGCTACTACGCCGAACGAGGACTGCCCTGCGTCTTCTCGATGGGGCAGGGCGCCACCGCCGGGCTCGACGCCGAGCTCGCCGCGAGGGGGTACGCGCTGGTCGACCCGACCGTGGTCATGGTGGGCACCGCAGGGCCGGCCCCTTCTCAGGCCTCTCCCGAGGTGCGGATCGAGGACGCCCCCTGGCCGGGGTGGCTGGAGACGTGGTGGGCCGTGGACGGCCGTTTCGGGGAGGGCATGGACACGGCGGAGCGCATCTGCGCAGGAACGCCCGCCTGGTATGCGGCGATCGAGGAGGACGGCGTGCCGGTCGCCGTCGGGCGAGGCGTGCCGCAGGGCGACACGCTCGGGATCTACTGCATGGCCACGCTGCCGCGGGCGCGTCGCCGGGGGCTGGCTCGCGGCGTGCTGCGCGCCCTGATGGGGCGCGGCGGCGCGACCTCGGCCTACCTGGTCGTCACGGAGGCCAACAGGGCCGCCCAGGCTCTGTATCGGGGCGAGGGCTTCGGTGTGCGGGGTGGCTATCACTACCGGGTGCGAGGTGGCGATGACTCCCGGGTGCGCTGAAGCAGAACGGCGACCTCCGATATGTCGGAATCGCCGTCCTTCTTCACGCAATATGTGGTTATCTCATCACGACCCGCGCAGATCAGCGCTAGTCGTTAGGGGCAATTATCGAAGGTTCGCTGAGCCGAGCCGACTCGTCCAGGATGTCGGCGCCCTTGTCGCGCAGCGCCGCGATGTGCTGACGCCCGTGGTGGGCGCAGAACAGCAGCTCCCCGCCCACGGGCAGGGTCGCACGAATGTATGCCTGGGCGCCGCAACGGTCGCATCGGTCGAGGGCCGTCAGCGGCTTAACGGGGGCGAGAGCTCCAGTCACGTATCGCCTTTCGGGTCACCCTCGCCGGAGCGAGGATCTGGCGTCAGTCACTTGAGACAACATCTAACCGGACGTGGACGTTCCCAACCGCCGCACCAATACGCCGAGAGCAGAATGTGTCCGAAAGTAATGATGATCAGTCGCTTGGTAACGGCAAACATCACGACGTGGCAAGCTTGTACGCGTGCGTAGGGGAAGAACGGTAGGCTACGCACTGGTGTTCGATGCCTAGACCAGAGGAGCCGGAGTGACGCTAGTGGAGGCGGGTTACACGGCTCGTCACCTGTCGGTGCTGGAGGGCCTCGAAGCGGTCCGCAAGCGCCCGGGCATGTACATCGGGTCCACCGACAGTCGCGGGTTGATGCACTGCCTCTGGGAGATCGTGGACAACGGCGTCGACGAGGCGCTCGCGGGCCACTGCGGCCGCATCGAGGTCGAGCTGCACGCCGATGGCTCCATCGAGGTCCGCGACGACGGCCGGGGCATTCCGGTGGACGTCGAGCCCAAGAGCGGCCTGGCCGGCGTCGAGCTCGTCTACACCAAGCTGCACGCGGGCGGCAAGTTCGGCGGCGGCTCCTACGGTGCGTCCGGCGGCCTCCACGGCGTGGGCGCCTCCGTGGTCAACGCCCTGTCCTCGCG
The DNA here is from genome assembly GCF_014646355.1 of Nonomuraea cavernae. GTDB lineage: Bacteria > Actinomycetota > Actinomycetes > Streptosporangiales > Streptosporangiaceae > Nonomuraea > Nonomuraea cavernae. The sequence continues at coordinate 7,535 of NZ_BMNH01000022.1, read as the reverse complement.
CCTCGACGTCGAGGTCGACCGTGACGGGCGGGTCCACGAGATCAGCTTCCGGCGCGGCGTGCCCGGCGTGTTCGACGGCGAGGGGCCGACCGCCAAGTTCAAGAAGAAGTCCGGCCTGCGCGACGGCGGCAAGCTGCCGAAGAGGGTCACCGGCACCCGGGTCCGTTTCTGGGCCGACAAGCAGATCTTCCTGCCCGACGCCGAGGTGTCGCTCGACGAGATCCACGTCAGGCTCCGCCAGACCGCCTTCCTGGTGCCCGGCCTCACCCTCGTGGTGATCGACAGCAGGCACGAGGAGCGCATCGAGGAGGAGTTCCGCTTCGACGGCGGCATCTCCGAGTTCACCGAGTTCCTGGCGCGCGACGAGGCCGTCTGCGACGTGCTCCGCCTCCAGGGCGTCGGCCACTTCCACGAGACCGTGCCGGTCCTCGACGACCAGGGCCACATGACGCCGACCGAGGTGCAGCGCGAGCTCACCGTCGACGTGGCCGTGCGCTGGGGCAAGGGCTACGAGTCGACCGTCCGCTCGTTCGTCAACGTGATCGCCACCCCCAAGGGCGGCACCCACCTCACCGGCTTCGAGCGCGGCCTCGTCCGTACGATCAACGAGCAACTGCGCGAGACCCGGCTGCTCAAGAACGGCGACGACCCGGTCACCAAGGAGGACATCCTTGAGGGCCTCACCGGGGTCGTCACCGTCCGGGTGCCGGAGCCGCAGTTCGAGGGCCAGACCAAGGAGGTGCTCGGCACCTCCGCGGCCACCCGCATCGTGTCCCACGTCGTCTCGCGCGAGCTCAAGGAGCTGTTCGCCAACCCGCCGCGCGGTTTCAAGCAGCCGCTCCGGGCCGCACTGGAGAAGATCGTCGCCGCCGCCAAGGCGCGCATCGCGGCCCGCGAGCACCGCGACAACCAGCGCCGCAAGAGCGCGCTCGAAAACTCCGCCCTGCCCGCCAAGCTGGTCGACTGCCGCAGTGACGACGTCGACCGCAGTGAGCTGTTCATCGTCGAGGGCGACTCGGCGCTGGGCACGGCCAAGCTGGCCCGCGATTCGGAGTTCCAGGCACTGCTGCCCATCCGGGGCAAGATCCTCAATGTCCAGAAGGCGTCCGTGAGCGACATGCTCAAGAACGCCGAGTGCGCCGCGATCATCCAGGTGGTCGGCGCCGGCTCGGGCCGTTCCTTCGACCTCGACGCGGCCCGCTATGGCAAGATCATCCTGATGGCCGACGCCGATGTCGACGGCGCCCACATCCGCTGCCTGCTGCTCACGCTGTTCCACCGCTACATGCGTCCCATGGTCGAGGCGGGCCGCGTGTTCGCGGCCGTGCCGCCCCTGCACCGGATCGAGCTCACCAATCCGGGCCGGGGCAAGGAGAAATACATCTACTGCTACTCCGACGCGGAGTTGCACAAGGTGCTGCGCGACCTGGAGCGCCGCGGCAAGCGCTGGAAGGATCCCGTGCAGCGCTACAAGGGTTTGGGCGAGATGGACGCCGACCAACTGGCTGAGACGACCATGGACCCTCGCCACCGCATCCTGCGCCGCGTCCGCATCGAGGACGCCGAGGGGGCCGAGAGCATCTTCAGCCTCCTCATGGGCAGTGAGGTGGCGCCCCGCCGCGAGTTCATCGTCAAGAGCGCCGCAGAGGTCGACCGCGACCACATCGACGCCTGACCACGATCTCGGTCTGACCGGCACCTACCAAGGCGAGAATGAGTTCGCCCGCACCGGGCCGACGTCGCACACCGCTTCCTCGAAGCGCGCGGACGGAACCTGGACCGTACTCACTGGTTGAGGTGGCGATTCTGCGGCACGCCAGCCTCGTCGTCGAGAAGGTTCCCGTGCACAGGCTGGTCCGGGCGGAGCAGCCGTGCACGTCGCGGGCCTCGGCCACGAACGGCTCAAGCCGGAGCACTTTCGCCGGCATCCTGAAGACGTGCCCGCGCTCGATTGCGTCCCGAGCATGCGCGACCGTTTCCTCGACGAGGCCCACCGCACCCGGATGGGACCTTCGCCCATCTCAAGCGGGTTGCTTCGCTCTCCGACCGAATCGACGTCAGCCCGATCGACGGACCGGAAGGTAGTCCACATGGTCTGCCGGGAAGGCGACGGCGTACCTTTCCGGCGTCACTGTTGGTGAAGCTGGGCCAGGGGCTACGCCGTCGTGATCACACGCGCGTCGATGATGCTCCGCGCAGACCGCTCCTGAGCGTCGAGAAGCTCGTCCCCGTGCTCATCCGCCCAGCGTCCGAGCGCGTTCATCGGGCCGTCGACCAAGCTCTGCCCCAAGCCGGTCAGGGCATATTCGACACGCGGCGGGGCTTCGGCATGTGCGCGGCGGTCGATCAGGCCGTTGGCGAGCAGGCGATGCAACGCCTCCGTCAACACCTTGTCCTGACGCCGCCGATGGCGGCGCGCAGCTCGCGCCGCCGGCGCGGCCCAGGGGCAAGAGCCAGCAGGACCACAGGATCCCACGTGTGGGCGAACAGATCGGTGGCCGAACGCACCCGGCAATCCGCCACGAACTTGTCTCGATCCATGTCCTGATCGCTCCTCTCGCCGACCATCATCGCCTCCCTGTCGCGCACCGATCGGTGCGCAACGGCTTCTCTACCGTAGCCACCAGATGATCATCACTGGAGAGGGGATGCGGATGCGCATCGGGATTCTGGGCACGGGTACGCTGGCGGCGGCGCTGGGCGAGGGCTGGGCGCTCGCCGGACATGAGCTGGCGGTCGCCGGGCGAACCTCGGCCAGGGCGCAGGAGCTCGCTGATCGGCTCGGCCCCAGGGCGCGCGCTGTCACGCCGCGCCAGGCTGTGGCAGATCGCGATGCCGTGCTGCTCGCGGTGCTGCTCGCGGTCTCCTGGCAGGGCGCCGAGGACATGCTGCGCAGCGCGGGCGCGGCCGACGGCTCGCTGGCGGGAACGGCGTTGATCGACCCGACGAACGCCGTCGAGCACGGCGTGGGCGTGCTGCTCACCGGCCCAGGCGAGGCGATGGCGCAGCGGATCGCCCGGCTGTGTCCGGGAGCCCACGTCGTGAAGGCCTTTCACATGTTCCCCTCCGATCACTGGACGCGGTCTCGCGCCAGTGGCAAACCCCCTGTCACGGTGGCGATGTGCGGTGACGATCCGCGCGCCTTGCACGTCGTCGGCGAGCTGGTCCGTGATCTCGGCGCGGCCCCGGCCGTGCTGGGATCACTGGATCGTGTCCGCCAACTTGAGGAGGTCGCGGGTTTCACCATCGGGCTGGCCTTCGCCGGCACCGACCCCAACTCCGCCATCCCACGCCTCTCATCAGCGGCTGCTTGACTTGAGGCCTCCGCTACGGGCTTGAGGCTTGTGCTACAGATATGCGGTGAGGTTCCCCCTGCAGCACGGACACCTGAGGTGAGGTCACTCGGCGGTGTCTGAGGGCCGGTGGAGGCTCTCGTACGTGACGGGGCTGTGCATTCCGATGCTGGAGTGGCGTCTGTATGGATTGTACCAGCATTCAATCCATTCGAATATGGCGTTGGCGAGTTCTTCGCGAGTTTCCCAGGTTATGGTGTCGAGGAGTTCGAGTTGCATCGTTCCCCAGAACGACTCCATCATCGCGTTGTCGTAACAATCGCCTACGGTTCCCATGGAGCCGAGCAGGCCGGCGTCACGCAGCCGCTTCCCGAAAGCCCATGACGTATATTGCGTACCATGATCGGAATGCAATATCGTCGACCGGTCATCCGGCTTACGGCGGGCCACGGCCATCGCTAACGCATTGACCACGAGATCGGTATTCTGGCGGGCGTCGATGGACCAGCCGATGATGCGCCGTGAATAGGCGTCCATCACCGCGGCGCAATACACCTTCCCCTCGCCGGTGGGATGCTCGGTGATGTCGGTCAGCCACAGCCGGTCGGACTTCTTGACGTCGAACCGGCGCTGCACCAGGTCCTCCTCGGTGGCCTGGTTGACCAGGTTACGGCGGCCCCTGCGCCGGTAGACGCCCTGCAGGCCGGCCGCTCGCATGAGCCGCTCGACGCGCTTGCGGTTGACCTTCTCGCCCAGCCCGAGCGTCAGTTCGGCATGGATACGCGGTGAGCCGTAACTGCCGCGCGAGTCGGCATGAATGTGCTGGATCATTTTGATGAGCTCTTTGTTGCGAAGTTCTCGTGGCGGCTCGGGCCGGCCGAGCCAGTCGTAATATCCCGAGGTCGATACCTTGAGTACTCGGCAGGCCACCGCGACCGGGATGGAGTCGTCGGCGAGTTCACGGACCAGCGAGTAGATTACTTTGGGAGGACGCTCTCTCTGGCGAAATAGGCGGCCGCGCGCTTGAGAATGTCGTTTTCCATCTCCAGCTGCTTGTTGCGGCGGCGCAGTTCGGTGAGTTCCTTCTTTTCGGCGCTGGTCAGCCGGTCGCCGGCATCGCGATTGTCGTCGGCGGCGGCCTGGCTGATCCAGTTCTGCAGGCACGACCGGCTGACGCCCAGATCTTTGGCGAGCTGGGCGAGTGGTTTGTCACCTTGGCGCGCGAGCTCGACCGCGCGGCGCCGGAACTCTGGCGGGTGAGGCGAGGGCATGAAGGACATCCTTCCTGATGATCAAGGGTGACCTCAGGTCAAGTGTCCGGAGAACAGGGGGAAGCTCAGCGCATCAAGCGGCTGCGAAGCACTACCTGGAGCACTGTCGCCGAGATCCTCGCCGCGCGCGCTCGTGCTGATCACGGCCGCGGCGCCGGCAGTGATCGTGTTCGGTCCGCCGTTTGGCTGTGGGGCTGGCAGGGCGGAGTGCTGACGGCCGTTGCCCTAAATCTCCGCTCCGAGCAGTTGCGAAACGCTCTTCATGCTGGTGGTGGCGGTGGGATAGGCGATCTACACACTGATCACTTTTGTACTGTCCACGCTGATCCGGCTGACCCACCACGCTGCGCACGACCCGCCCCGTCAGGGAACCGCGACTGATGCGCGTCCTGGCGCCACTGGTCGGCGATGACTTCCACGCCTGGCGAGGCGTGGTGTGCGGCCGGATATCTGGTGGCCTGCCGCTCGGGCGTGTATGTGCTGGTGCCCAGACACGGCAGCCAGTCATGACCGTCCTGGCCGCCGCCGTGGCCCGCGTGAGCCCAATCAGCATCGGCGACGACGCATCCCCGTCGTCGCCGTGGTCGTCTCCGACATCGCGGTCGGCCAAGACCTGCCAGAGGTGAACGAGCTCCACGTGCTCCGCACCTCTCAAGTGCGCCTGGATCACCCGCCGCCCCTCTGTGCTGCCCACTCGCTACCGCGACCATGAGGCCGAAGTCTTACGGATCGAAGATGTGGTGACGATCCAATCCGCTTGATGAACCAACGATGGCGAAGCTCCTGTCGCGTCCAGGGGCGCCTGACCGCAATCAGCCCGCAAGCGAATCATGCGGCAAGTGACCGTCCGTGATCTTTATCTAACTAAATTGGATCTTGTTGCCTTTTTGGGCAAAAGTTACGCTTCGTCCGTTTGGCAACATGCTCCGAGCTGCACAAGCCAGCAACCTTGTCTCGGGACGGGTGGAGCTTCGTCTGGCGTCAGCAGGCGCCCTACGTGGTTCGGAGTGTGACGGAGTATGCGCCGGTCCTTGTCGTGGGCTCGTTCGCCGAAATCGGTGGCGATCGTATTCTCCGCGTTAATGCCGGGCCTCCTTGTACTCTCTGTGCTTCCGGCGGAAGCGCAAGTGCCCATGGTCGGGGGCGGGACTGTCGACCAGCGAGAGGTGGTCACACCCAAGCAGATGGCGGGTACGGCGGGGCGCCTGCCGAGCCTGGTGGACACGTCGCTCACGAGCGCGGTGGGTGACACGGTCGATACCGGGCAGGCTGAGCGAGCACCGGAAGCTCTTGCCCTGGAATCGCGTTCCTCCGTACCGGCGACGACGACGACATCAAAGCTTCCGGCGGGTGTTGAACGAGCCGAGCAAATTGACCGGCTGACGATGTCGAGCACTACGTTTCCGATCATTGATGATGTGTATCCCGAGCACGGCATGCTGATCGGGACCGTGACGCCGCTGCTGACCACTGAAGCGACTCGTTTGGGTGGCGGGTCGTCGGCCGACTTGAAGTTCACCTTCAAGATCTGCGAGAAGTTAGAGGAAGACGAAGATGAGGTGCCCACCATTCCTCCCCTTCCGGCACCGACGCCGGAGTGTTTCACCTCCGGTGCGCAGGTGGGAGAGCAGACCTGGCGCGTACCGGCTGGCTCACTTCAGTGGGGCAAGCAGTACGAGTGGTGGGTTCGCGTCGTCGATGTGGAGAGCGCCGAGTTGGATCAGAGCGACAAGCAACTGGTGACGACGGGGGCGCGGCAGCCGTTGACCAGTGCGCATCTGGGTGAGCGGGGCGGTGAGGGGCAGGAGTTCTCGCCGGTGGCGGGTAACTACACCACCAGTTTCGTCGACGCGCGGATCCCGGCGGCAGGGCCACCGCTGTCGGTGGTGCGTACCTACAACAGCTTGGACGCGCGCACGAACGGCATCTTCGGCGCGGGATGGTCGACTCAGTGGGACATGCGGATCGTCGCGGAAGACCTGCACGACTCGACGATCGTCGGCTATCCGCTGGTGCCGCGGTCGGTGCTGCTGACCTCCCCAAGCGGGAGCCAGGCACGGTTCGCGATGAAAGGGGCCTCGACAGGCGACTTCACCTTCCAGCCTCCGCCCGGCATGCACGCGACCCTGAAGCAGTTGTTTGAGCCGGCTCCCTGTACCCCGGGCATCTCATGCAACGGGCAGGTGGCAGCGGGCTGGCAGTTGATGGACAAGGCGTCGACTTCGTACTTCTTCAACGCTCAAGGGCGTCTGACCAAGATTTCTGACCGGCGTGGCCGCAGCCAGACTCTCACCTATGGAGGTGACGGCAAGCTGACCACGGTCACCGCGGTGGGTGGCCGGTCGCTGCACTTCACCTGGGCAGATTCTCGGGTGGCGTCGGTGTCCACCGACCCGGTCAACGGTCAGAGTGCGACGTGGACCTACACCTACACGGGCGACAATCTCACTTCGGTGTGCGCTCCGGTGGCCGCGCCCAATTGCACGAACCACACCTACGCGGACGGGTCACGGTATCGCAGTATCGTGCTGGATTCGGAGCCGGTGGGGTACTTCCGGTTCGGCGAAGGGCAGTACGAGGCGCCGGCCAACGAAGGCAGCGATGGTCGCAGCGGGCAGTACAACGCCGTCACCGTCGGGCAGCCCGGCGCTTTGGAAGGCAGCACGGACACAGCGGCTGGCTTCACCCAGTCGAACGTGATGCTGCCGTCCTACATCCTGGCCCGGCTGCGGGATCGGGTGTCGATCGAAGGCTGGTTCAAGACCACCCAACGAGGCATGATCTTTTCTGCTGCGCAGTACGGATACGCGCACGGCGCGACACAACCGGTCCTCTACATCGGAACTGACGGTCGCCTGCGAGGTCAACTAGTACTCCAGTGACACTTCGCGATCTTGAGGCGTAAGCGTCACATGGCGACGGCCACCGCGAGATCATTCGGAGTTTGTGAAGACAACCAAAGATCATGCGG